>NZ_JPRF03000054.1 GCF_001188955.3 Kitasatospora aureofaciens
CCCGCCAATCGGCAAACCCCCGGCTCCGGCTCCGGGCCCCCGCCCGCCGAACAACGACGCCCGCGGGGCCCGAGCCGCCCTCGGCGCCGGCACCGCCTGCGCCTCCCGCATCGACCCACGCCGCACCACCACGACGCCCAACACCTCGTACACCGACTCCCGCGCAGTCATGGGTTTCCTCCCGTTCACTCGACCAGCACGAAACAGCACGAACGAACCACATCGGCCGCCCCGACTCCCGGAGCCCCGATGCCACGGAACATACACAGAGCCACCGACAATCCACTCCAAGTAATCGAACACCGGCGCTCGGCACCCCCTCCGATGGGGCAAAGTTGGCCCGCCGTCCACACAGAACACCTGCCCCAGCCCTCCGAGGAACACAATGCGCCCCTCCTCGCACCCCGCCCCGCCGACGGCCCGTCAGCTGAACCCGAGGACGGGCCCGCCCCCGGCTTCCCTCGCCCCCCGGCTTCCCCCGGGCCCCGGCCCCCCTGGCGCCGGCGCCCCGGGCTCCGGCACCCTGAGCCCCGGCCCCGGTACCCGCGTGAACACCGAGCCCGGCGGGATTGTCCGTGGCGGACGTTAGGGTCGGGGACCATGCGACTGCTGCATACCTCCGACTGGCATCTCGGGCGTTCGTTCCACCGGGAGAGCCTGCACGACGCCCAGCGCGCCTTCCTGGACCACCTGGTGGCGGTGGTCCGGTCCGAGGGCGTGGACGCCGTGCTGGTCGCCGGGGACGTGTACGACCGGGCGCTGCCCGGCCTGGACGCGGTCGCGCTCTTCGACGACGTGCTGCACCGGCTGGCCGACCTCGGCGTGCCGACGGTCTTCATCAGCGGCAACCACGACTCGGCCCGCCGCCTCGGGGTCGGCGCCGGGCTGATCGGGCAGGCCGGGATCCACCTGCGGACGGACCCGGGCGAGTGCGCCGAGCCCGTGCTGCTGGCGGACCGGCACGGGCCGGTGGCGGTGTACGGGCTGCCGTACCTGGAGCCGACGCTGGTCCGCGAACGGTTCGGGCTGGCCAAGGGCGGACACGCGGCGGTCCTCGGCGCGGCGATGGACCGGGTCCGGGCCGATCTGGCGATGCGCCCCGAAGGGACGAGGGCGGTGGTGCTGGCGCACGCCTTCGTCACCGGCGGCGCGCCGAGCGACAGCGAGCGGGACATCGCGGTCGGCGGGGTCGCCGCCGTGCCCGCCTCGGTGTTCGACGGGGTCTACTACGCCGCGCTCGGCCACCTGCACGGCTGCCAGACCCTCGCCCCGCACCTGCGCTACAGCGGCTCCCCGCTCGCCTACTCCTTCTCCGAGGCGCGCCAGCGCAAGACCATGTGGCTGGTCGACCTCGCGGCCGACGGCTCGGTGACGGCCGAGCGGGTCGACTGCCCGCAGCCCCGCCCGCTCGCCACCCTGCGCGGCACGCTGGAGGCACTGCTCACCGAGGAGGCGTACGCCGAGCACGAGCAGTCCTGGGTGCAGGTCACCCTCACCGACGCGGCCCGGCCGAGCGAGCCGATGGAGAAGCTGCGCCGCCGCTTCCCCCACACCCTCCAGTTGCTGTTCGACCCCGAGGACGGCGGGGCCGAGCCGTCCCGCTCGTACGCGGCGCGGGTCAGCGGCCGGGACGACCTGGAGATCGCCGAGGGCTTCCTGCGGCACGTCCGCCCCGGCGCCGAGCCGGAGCCGGACGAGCTCGGCTGGCTGCGCGAGGGCTTCGAGCGCGTCCGCGAGGGCGCCGACCGGAAGGCGGACCTGCCCCGATGAGGCTGCACAAGCTCACCGTCACCGCCTTCGGCCCGTTCGCGGGCAGCGAGACGGTGGACTTCGACGCGCTCGCCGCCGGCGGCCTGTTCCTGCTGCGCGGCGCAACCGGCGCGGGCAAGAGCAGCGTGCTGGACGCGGTCTGCTTCGCCCTGTACGGCGAGACGCCGAACGCCCGCCGGGCCAACCGCCTGCGCAGCGACCACGCCGCCCCCGGACGGCTGACCCAGGTGGAGCTGGAGCTGACGCTGGGCGGACGCCGGCTGCACATCACCCGGCTGCCGGAGCAGCGCCGGCCGAAGAAGGTCGGCACCGGCACCACCGTCGAGCGCCCGCAGACCCTGCTCCGCGAGTGGGCCGCCGACGCGGGCGACGGCACCCCCGGCTGGCGACCGGTCAGCAAGTCGCACCAGGAGGCCGGAGAGGAGATCCACCGGCTGATCGGCATGAGCCGGGAGCAGTTCTGCCAGGTGGTGCTGCTGCCCCAGGGCGACTTCGCCCGCTTCCTCAAGGGCGACTCGGAGGAGCGCGGCAAGCTGCTGCGCCGCCTGTTCGACACCGAACGCTACGGGCTGGTCGAGGCCTGGCTCGCCGAGCAGCGCCGCGCCCAGGAGAGCGCCGTCCATTCCGGTCGGCGCCGCCTGCGCGACCTCGCCAGCAAGGCCGAGCAGGCGGCCGGTCCCGCCGCCGAGCCCGCCGGGGAGTGGGTGCCGGCCGAGGACGGCGACGCGGACCTGACGGCCGGGGTGCTCGGCTGGGCGGCGATCCTGCGCAGCGGCGCGGCCGAGCAGCTCGCCGTCGCCGAGGCGGCGCTCGCGGGCGCCGAGGCGGCGCAGCGGACGGCCCAGCACGAGCGCGAGGCCGCCGAGGAGCTGGCCGGACGACAGCGCCGGTACCGGGAGGCGCTGGCCGAGGCCGAGCGGCTGGCCGGGTTCGGAGAGGCCGCGGCTCGGGACCGTCACCGCTTGGCGGCCGCGCAGGAGGCGGTCGGCGTGGAGGCCGCGCTGCGGCTGCGGGAGAGCGCCGCCGAGGCGCTCGACCGGGCACGGGCGGCGGAACAGCGGCATCGGGAGGCACTCGCCCGGACGGACGGCGGAGGGCAGTTGCCGACCGGGGCCGGAGCCGACGCCGCCGAGTTGGCCGAGGCGGAACGGCGGCTGCGAGCCGAGGTGGTCCGGCTGGAGGCGGCCCGGGCGGAGGAGCGGCGCCGTACCGAACTCGCCCGGGAGCAGCACGCCCTGGCACGGGACCGGCGCGCCGCCGAGGACCTGGCCGAGGAGGCCGAGGACTGGCTGGCCGAGTTCGACGGCGAGCTGGCCCGGTTGGAGCAGCAGCAGACGCGGGCCCAGATGGCGAGCACCCGGGTCGAGCAACTGGACGGACAGCGGCGCGAGTTGACCACCCGCCTGGGCGCGGCCCGGGAGCGGGACGGTCTGCTGGCGGAGATTGCCGCCGCCGAACCGAGGGTCGCCGAGCTGCGCACGGCCGCGCTGGACGCCCGCGAGTTCGGCCTGGACCTGCGGGACCGCCGCCTCGCGGGCATGGCCGCCGAGTTGGCAGCGCAGCTGCGCCCGCACGAGGCCTGCCGGGTCTGCGGCTCACCGGAGCATCCGGCACCAGCCGAGGCCGCCGAGGGCGACCGGGTGAGCGCCGAGGACGAGGAGCGGGCCGGCCGCGCCCAGGCCGCCGCCGAGCGGCTCTGGGGCGAGGCCGACCAGGCACTGACCGCGCTGCGGGTGCGCGAGGCGGCCGCCGCCGGTGCGGCCGGGCCGGAGAGCGCGGACGTGCTGGCCCGAACGCTCGCCGAGCTGGAGCACGAGCACCGCACCGCGCTGCAGGAGGCCGAGGCGCTCGGCCGGGTCGGGCAGGAGATCGCCCGACTGTCCGAGGACCGTGCCCGCCGACTGGAGGAGCTCAATGAGGCCAGGGAGCGCGCCGCCGTGCTCACCGACCGGCTGGCGAAGCTGGACGACGAGCAGCGGGCGCTGACCGCCAGGGTCGCGGCCGCCCGGGGCGAGGCGGCCTCGGTGGCCGACCGGGCCGCATCGCTGACCGGGCTCGCCGAGGCCGTCGCCGCTGCCGCCGCTGCCGCCCGGACGGCGGCGGAGGCACGGGCCCGGCTGGATGAGGCGGAGGAGGAACTCGGCGGGGCCGCCGCCGCGGCGGGCTTCCCGGACGCCGGGGCGGCGCTCGCGGTACTGCTGCCGCGCGAGGAACGGGAACGGCTGGAGGCCCGGCTGGAGCGGCACCACGCGGAGTCGGCCGCCGTCCGGCACGAGCTCGCGCTGCCCGAACTGGCCGAGGCCGCAGCCCGTCCGCCGGTCGACCTGCCCGCCGCGGCGGCCGCGCTCTCCGCCGCCACCGACCGGCTCGGCCGGGCGCATGCGGCGCGGTCGGCGGCCCAGGAACGCTGCACGGCACTCGCCGAGATCGGGCGGCAGCTGGGCGCCCTCGCCGCCGAGCTGGCGCCGGCGCTGGAGCGTTACCGGCGGATCAACCGGCTCGCCGCACTGGCCGCCGGCACCTCCACCGAGAACCGGCTGCGGATGCGCCTGGAGTCGTACGTCCTGGCGGCCCGGCTGGAACAGGTCGCGGCGGCGGCCAGCGATCGGCTGGTCCGGATGTCCGGGGGCCGCTACACCCTGGTGCACAGTGACGACCGGGGCACCGGCAACAAGCGCTCCGGCCTGGCCCTGCGGGTGGTCGACGCCTGGACGGGCACCGAGCGGGACACCGCGACGCTCTCCGGCGGCGAGAGCTTCTTCGCCTCGCTCTCCCTCGCCCTCGGCCTGGCCGACGTGGTCACCGACGAGGCGGGCGGAATGCCGTTGGACACCCTGTTCATCGACGAGGGCTTCGGCACCCTGGACGAGCAGTCCCTGGAGGAGGTGATGGACGTCCTCGACGGCCTGCGCGAGCGGGACCGCGCGGTCGGCATCGTCAGCCACGTCGCCGATCTGCGCAGCCGCATCCCCGCGCAGCTACTGGTCCGCAAGGGGCGGCACGGCTCCACCCTCGCCCTGGCCGGACGGGAGGACGCGTAGCGGCGGCGGGCACCGCCGGTTCGCCGCCGCTCGAGCCGGTCCGGTTGGTCATGTCGGACCTTTCAGACGCCTCAGACGCTCAGGCCCCTCGGTTCCCTCAGCCCGAACAGGCGATCCGCTGGGCCTGCTGCCAGGCGCAGGTCGGACACAGCGTGCTGCCCGGCTGATCGGCGGGCAGCACGGTCGGCTCGCCGCACAACACGCAGTCGGCCCGCGGGCCGGTCGCCGCCGGGTCCTCGCGCAGCGCCGCCTCGGCCGAGTCGGTGGGCGCCGGCTCGCAGACCGCAGCGTTCGCGCTCGCAGCGGCCTCGTTCGTCGCGCTGTCGCTCATGACGCCTTCCTACTCTCCGGCCCCGCCCCACCGCAAGGCGCCTTATCTCAAGGCTCCCCACCCCAAGGCGCCCCACCCCAAGCGCTCCCCCAACGCCCGACTACCGTGGCCGCCATGGTTGGCGATCTTCAACAGCGACTACGGGCCGCCCGGGCCACCGAGCCCACCTACCCCGAGGTCGGGGCCACCCGCCGCGGCCGGCTGCCGGACGGGTACGCGCATCTGCGGCGGCGGGTGCACCTCGGGCACGGGCCGGAGGTGCTGGAGCGGGCCGGGCGGTACGTGCTCGGGTGGGGCAGCCAACTGGGGACCGGGTTCGCCGTGTACCCAGGCGGCCCCGCCCGGGAGGGAGCCACCGTGCTGCTGCGGCTGAGCCTGCCGGGCAGCCGGTGGCCGCGGCTGGTGATCCCCTGCCGAGTGGTGTGGACCGTGGCCGAGCCGGACCGGATCGGCTTCGCGTACGGGACGCTGCCCGGCCATCCGGAGTGCGGCGAGGAGTCGTTCCTGGTGTCGATGGACGCCGAGGGCGAGGTGTGGTTCGAGGTCGCCGCGTTCTCCCGGCTGTCCGCCTGGTACGCCCGGCTGGGCCGACCGGTCGCGCTGCTCTGCCAGCACCTGGCGATCGAACGCTACCTCGCCGCCCTGGCCGGCCACGTCGCCGCGGGCCGCTGACCCGAACCGCCCGGCCAAGAACCGCGCGGCTCGGGACCACCCGCCCCGGAAACACCCGGGGCACCGCTCAGCCGAGGAAGGACAGCCGGACGGTGCGGCGCGGGTTGTCCCCGTTGGTGTCGATCAGCACCACCGACTGCCAGACGCCGAGCGCCAGTTGACCGCCGAGCACCGGCAGGGTGGCGTGCGGGGCGACCAGGCCGGGCACCACGTGGTCCCGTCCGTGGCCGGGACTGCCGTGCCGGTGGCGCCAGCGGTCGTCGGCCGGGAGCAGGTCGCGCAGCACCGCCAGGAAGTCGTCGTCGCTGCCCGAGCCGGTCTCCAGGACGGCGATCCCGGCCGTGGCGTGCGGGACGAAGACGTTGAGCAGCCCGTCCCGCCCGGGGGCCCGCTCGTTGAGGAACGCGACGCAGCGGTCGGTGATGTCGAGCGCGACCTCGCGGTTGCCGGTGGTGATCTCCAGGGTGGTGCTCTGGAAGGAGCCGGTGGACCCGGCCGACGTGGAGTGGTTGTTGTCCGCCATGGCGCCATCCTGACCCAGGTCAGCGGGTCGGGCGTACTGCCTCGCCGACCGCCCGCGCCGGGGCGTCGGGCTCGCGTAGGGTGAGGGGTTCGGACCGGAGCAGCGGTCCGGGCCGCGGATACGCCGACGACCCGACGGACCGGGTGGTCCGACGGGTCGCTCACGGTCCGGCCGCCGAGCCCCGGGCCGCACCCGGGGGCCAGGCCCCGGGACCGACTGTTAGCCGCGCCCGCCGAAGAGGCTCCGCCTCAGCCGACGCAGCGGCGCCAGCAGCGAGACACGGGTGTGGCGGCGGCGAGCCGCCGCCGGGGTGCCGGCGCCGCGCGGCGTCAGCTCCCTTATCAGCCCGAGCGCCTCGGCGGTGTCCACCGCCGAGAGCGCGGGCGCGCCGAGCACGGCCAGGTGTCGGTCGATCCTGCGGCCGGTCGCGCCGACACCGCACTGGATCGCCGGCACACGGGGCCGAGTCCGCACTTGCATGTGTTCCATCAGTTTTTCCCACCCCTACGAGGCGCCAGGGCCGTGAGGCGAAGACTATCCGTGAGGGACGGTCTTCGCGCAACCGTCCTTGGTGTTGTGCCACCGTACCGTGCGACGTCAACTGACGATGCACCAGGGGCCGCCCGGGCGATCACGACTAGGCATCAATGATGGTGCACGACCAGCCGTCCGTCATCAGGACCAGGAGGCGCGGACCCGGCGCCCGCATCCGCGGCATGCGCCGGGCGCACGGAAGCGGACGGCCGGTGCGGCAGCCGTATCGACGAAACCGCTGCCGACGCCCCTCCCCACGCCTCCCCCGATGCCCTTCCGACACCCTCCCGCCGCTCCTCGCCCGGCTCCCCATATAGGGGACAGCCGTCACGTCGACAAAGCGATCACCGCGTCACCGTCCGACTTCATCCGACTTCATGAAGTGAACGCATTCGAGGGATTGACTCCCGCCAATCCTCCAAGCAATATCTGATGCACACGCCCAGGTGCCCGCACCGCACCCATGCGCGTGTTCGAGTCGTGAACGACGCGACTCGGTGAAAGACTCCGGCTCCTGCGGGCCACTGCCCGGTCACCTCGACGCTGCGGTGGCCAGGCCCGCGTGGTGCCCGGACCGGCGGCCGGCCGTAGAGGGTCGGCCGGGCCGCCACCAGACTGCCGGTGCCGCCCCGCTCGGGGCCCGGCACCGGCGGTTCCGGGCCCCGTCACGCGCCGGTCACACCGCCCGCCTTCCGCAGCCCGACGTCCCCGCAGGTCGCGCCGTGCGGATCGGTAGACTCGGCCAGCGTGTCCCTCCTCCTCAGCATCGTGCTTCCGGTCCACGGCGTGGAGCGGTACCTGCCGCGCTGCCTCGACTCGATCCTCGGCGAGACCCCCGCCGCCGAGACCCGCTTCGAGGTGATCGCGGTCGACGACCTCTCCCCCGACGGCTCCGGCGCGATCCTGGACGCCTACGCCGCCCGCGACCCCCGGCTGCGCGTGATGCACCTCACCGAGAACCAGGGCCTCGGTGGCGCCCGGGCCGCCGCCCTGCCGCAGGTGCGCGGCGAGTACGTCTGGTTCGTGGACAGCGACGACTGGCTGCCCGAGCGGACGGTCGGCGTGATCCTGGACGAGCTGGCGCAGGAGCGCCGCCGCGAGGTGCCCGCCGACGTGCTGCTCACCGACTTCACCCACGTCTATCCGGACGGCGGGAGCGAGCCCAACCCCTGGCGGCACGTGCTGGTCGGCTCCCCGCTGGTCGAGGGCTGCACCCTCGCCGAGCACCCGGCGCTGTTCCAGACCGTGATGTCGGTGTGGAACAAGGTGTTCCGCCGCGAATTCCTGGAGGGCCTCGGCGTCGCCTTCGGCCGCGGCTACTACGAGGACATCTCGGTCACCTACCCCGCGCTGCTGGCCGCCGAGCGACTGCGCTACCTCGACCGCCCCTGCTACTTCTACCGGCGCGGCCGGGACGGCGCGATCACCGCCACCGCCTCCCCCAAGCACGCCGACGTGTTCGCCCAGTACGACGCCATCTTCGCCTTCATCAACCGTTCCGACCGCCCCGGCAGGCCCGTCCCGGAGTCGCTGCGCACCCTGGTCTTCGACCGGACCGTCCGCCAGGCGCTGAACGTCTACGACACCCCCGGGCTGGTCCCCGTCGCCCGGCGCAAGGACTACTTCCACCGGATCGCCCTGCACTTCGAGCGCCACCGCCCCGCGGACTACCGCTTCCCCGGCGGGGTGCGCGGCGTGCAGTACCGGCTGGCCGCCCGCGGGGCCCGGATCGCCTACGCCGAGCTGCGCCGCACCGGCCGCCTGCCGCGCGAACTCAAGCGCGGGGCGAGGGCGGTGGCGCCCGCGGTGAAGAAGGGCGTGCGCAGCGGCGCCCGGTTCACCGCGTACAACGCCTTCCGGCGGCTCCCGCTGGACGAGCACCTGGCGGTCTACGCCGCGTACTGGCACCGGGGTTACGCGTGCAACCCGGCGGCGATCTACGAGAAGGCCAAGGAACTCGCCCCGCAGATCCGGGGCGTGTGGGTGGTGGAGAACCGCCGGCAGGCCGACGCCATGCCGCCCGGCGTCCCGTACGTGATCGTCAACACTCCCGCCTACCTCAAGGCGATGGCGACCGCGAAGTACTTCGTCAACAACGTCAACTTCCCGCGCACGATGGCGAAGCGCCAGGGCACGGTGCACGTCCAGACCCAGCACGGCACCCCGCTCAAGGCGATGGGCATGGACCTGCGGGGCCGCCCCGAGGCCGCCGAGGGGATGGACTTCGACCGGCTCCAGGAGGCCATCGACCGCTGGGACTTCCTGGTCTCCTCCAACCCGCACACCAGCGAGCACTTCTCCCGGGCCTTCCCCGGCCGGTACGAGATGCTGGACACCGGCTACCCGCGCAACGACCGGCTGGCCAACGCCACCCCGGAGGAGGTCCGGGCGATGCGCGAGCGGTTCGGGCTGCGCCCCGGCACCACGGCGGTGCTGTACGCACCGACGCACCGCGGCGGCAAGGGCGGCTACGTGCCGCTGCTGGACGTGGCGGAGCTGGCCCGGCGGCTGGGCCCGCGCTTCACGCTGCTGGTGCGCACCCACTACTTCCACACCGACGGCCCGGGCGACCTGACGACCGGTGCGGACGCGGCGGAGATCGTGGACGTGTCGACGCACCCGGTCGTGGAGGACCTCTACCTGGCGGCGGACGCACTGGTGACGGACTACTCGTCGATGATGTTCGACTACGCGGTGCTGGACCGTCCGGTGGTGATATTCGCACCGGACTGGGAGGAGTACCAGCGCGAACGCGGCGTCTACTTCGACCTGTTCGCGGAGCCGCCGGGCGCCGTCACGGTGGACGTGGACGGGCTGGCGCGGGCGCTGCGCGCGGGGGATCCGGAGCCGGGGGCCCGGGCGCGGTTCCGGGCGAAGTTCTGCGTCTGGGACGACGGCGGCGCGGCGGAGCGGGTGGTGCGCCGGGTGTTCCCGATGGGTCCGGCACGGTAGAGGACGGGCCCACGGACGGGGTCGGGGCCGCCGGCAGGGCGGACCCGGCCCCGTCCGCGCGGGCTCAGCGCTGACGCGCGGCCAGGAACTCCTCGAAGTCCAGGAAGCCCTGGTGACGGGTGTCCATCGCGTGGATCAGCGCCTCGGCCATCGAGATGGTGACGCTGTGGTCGCCCATCTCGTTGGCGGCCAGCGCGTACTCGGCAGCGGTGATCTTGCCGTCGCCGTTCTTGTCGAAACGGTCGAACATCTCCTTGATGGCCTCGACGCTCTCCATCGTTTCCTCCTGCGTACTGCGGGGTCTTGCTCGGTTCGGACGGCCGTACCCTACCCGCCCGTGGTGTTCGCCACGGTCTCCGGGAGTGGACGCACGCCGGGGTGGGTGTCGTAGTCTGCGGGTCTGATTGCTGACCCGGGCGCCTCCCGGGCGGTCGTTCGTCCAGGGAGGGAAACCGTGCTCGACCTCGCCACCAGGCTGGTGCTGAAACCCGTTTCGCGGGGGATCTGGCGCCCGGTCATCGAGGGCATCGAGAACGTGCCGCGCAAGGGCGGGGTGATCCTGGCCAGCAACCACCTGTCGTTCATCGACAGCGTGGTGATCCCGCTCACCGCCCCGCGGCGGGTCCACTTCCTCGCCAAGGCCGAGTACTTCACCGGCACCGGGCTCAAGGGCCGGGTCTCCAAGGGCTTCTTCGAGGCGATCGGCGCGGTGCCGGTCGAGCGCGGCACCTACCGTTCCGCGCAGGCCTCGCTGGAGTCGGCGCTGGAGATCCTGGAGGACGGCAAGGCCTTCGGCATCTACCCCGAGGGCACCCGGTCGCTGGACGGCCGGCTCTACCGGGGCAAGACGGGCGTCGCCTGGCTCGCGCTGACCGCGGGCGTTCCGGTGGTGCCGGTGGCCCTGGAGGGCCCGGAGCAGATCCTGCCGATCGGCAAGCGCGTCCCGCGGATCAAGAAGGTGACCGTCCGCTTCGGCGAGCCGCTGCACTTCGACGAGCTGCACGGGCAGGCCCGTTCGCTGAAGGCCCGTCGGCAGGTGACCGACGAGGTGATGGCGGCGATCCAGCGGCTCTCCGGCCAGGAGGTCGTGGAGAGCTACAACGAGATCCCGAAGGCGGCCTGACCGCCCTTCGGACCGGTCACCTTGCGCTCGACGGCCGCCGGGCCGCCGGGCCGCCGGGCCGCCGGCCCGCTTGTCCGCGGCCAACGGCTACGGAGTCACGCGTGGCCGAGGCGGACGGGCTCACGCGTGGCCGAGGGCGGCCGCCGACAGGGCCGCGGCCTCCGGCGCCTCCCGGCGCAGCAGCGCCGCGTACCGGCCGTCCAGCTCCACCAGCTCCTCGTGGGTACCGAGTTCGACCACCTCACCGTGGTCGAGCACGGCGATCTGGTCGGCGGAGCGGACGGTGGACAGCCGGTGCGCGATGGTGATGGTGGTGCGGCCGGCGGCCAGGGTGTCCACGGCCTGCTGGACGGCCTGTTCGGTGCGGTTGTCGAGCGCGCTGGTGGCCTCGTCGAGGATGAGCACCGGCGGGTTGCGCAGAATGGTGCGGGCGAGCGCGAGGCGCTGCTTCTCGCCGCCGGAGAAGCGGTAGCCGCGTTCGCCGACCAGGGTGTCGTAACCGTCCGGGAGGGCGGCGATGGTCTCGTGGATCTGCGCGGCCCGGGCGGCCTCGACCAGTTCGGCGTCGCTGGCGCCGGGCTTGGCGAACCGCAGGTTGTCGGCGACCGAGGCGTGGAAGAGGTAGGTCTCCTGGGAGACCACGCCGACCGCGCGGGACAGGGTGTCGAAGGACAGCTCGCGCACGTCCACGCCGTCCAGGGTGACCCGGCCGCCCGTGACGTCGTACAGCCGCGGCACCAGGTAGCTGAGGGTGGTCTTGCCCGAGCCGGTCTCGCCGACCACGGCCAGTGAGGTCCCGGCCGGGACCTTGAGTTCGACGCCGGTCAGGGTCGGGCGCTCCTGCTCGGGGTCGTAGCGGAAGTCGACGGCCTCGAAGCGGACCTCGCCGCGGATGTCGGTCAGGCCGACCGGCCTCGGCGGTTCGGCGATCTCGACCGGCAGGTCGAGGTACTCGAAGATGCGCTGGAAGAGCGCGAGCGAGGTCTGCACGTCCACGCCGGTGGAGAGCAGGCTGACGGTCGGGCGGAACAGGCCCTGCTGGAGCGTGACGAAGGCGACCAGGGTGCCGACCGAGACGATCGGCGCGCCCGCGGCGGAGGTCAGCCCGGCCGCCCAGTAGATCAGCGCGGGCATCGCGGCCATCACGATCATGATGGTGTTCATCCGCCAGCGCCCGGCCATGCTGGCCCGCACCTCCAGGTCGGCGAGCTGGTCGGACTGCTCGGTGAACTCGCGGGCGAGCGAGTCGGACCGGCCCATGGTGCGGCCGAGCAGGATGCCGCTCACCGACAGCGACTCCTGGACGGCCGAGCTCATCGCGGCCAGCTGCTTCTGCCGCTCGGTGGTGATCTTCTTGCGCTCCCGGCCGACCCGCCGGCTGATCCAGACGAACAGCGGGAGCAGGAGCAGCGAGACGACGGTCAGCCGCCAGTCGAGGGCGACCATGGCCACGATCGAGGCGATCACCGCGGTGAGGTTGGAGACCAGGCTGGTCGCCGTGGAGGTCACCGTGGACTGCATGCCGCCGATGTCGTTGGCGATCCGGGACTGCACCTCGCCGGTGCGGGTGCGGGTGAAGAAGGCCAGCGACTGCCGTTGGAGGTGGCCGTAGACGGAGGTGCGCAGGTCGTGCATGACCCGCTGGCCGACGGTGGTGGAGATCAGCGTCTGCAGCACGTTGAAGATGCTGTTCACCACGGCGGTGAGGATCATCCCGAGCACGAGCAGGCTGAGCAGCCCGGTGCGGCCCTGCGGGATGGCGGTGTCCAGCACGGCCCTGAGCAGGAACGGCGAGATGACGGACACCACGGCCGAGGCCGCGACCAGCAGCCCGACGGTGGTGAGGCGGCCCCGGTACGGGCGGAACAGCGCGAGGATGCGCCGCCACTGGGCCGGTGGGCGGGGATCGCCCTCGGCGCGGTCGGGCGGGGTCCAGTCGATGGCGGCGGGCCTCAAGAACGGGCCTCCCTGGATCGGGCGCGCAGGGGCGTGGGCGCAGCGGCGGGCATGGCGGTCGGTCGGGTTTCAGCATAGCGAGACTAGCTCATAGTTAGGCAAGCTAATAGTGAGGATGACTCTATTCCCGCTGCCGCTCCCCGGCCCGACCGCCGCTGCGCCCCAGCCCGTCCGGCGGGTACGCGCCTCAGTTCGTCCGGTAGGTGCGCGCCGCCTTCGAGGAGAGGCCGCCGAGCTTGCCGGACGGCAGCACCCGGGCGACCGCCACGGCCAGCTTGTAGCGCTTGCCCGGCACGGACACCGAACGGCCGCGGGCGAGGTCGCGCATCGCCTCGTTCACCACGCGCTCGGCCGACAGCCAGGACCAGGACGGGATGTTGCCGGTGCCCATGCCCGCCCGCTGGTGGAACTCGGTCCGGGTGAATCCGGGGCACAGCGCCATCATCCGCACGCCCGTCCCGCCGAGGTCGCGCAGTACGCCCTGGGTGAAGCTCACCACCCACGCCTTGCTCGCCCCGTACGTGCCGCGCGGCAGGAAGGCCGCCACCGAGGCCACGTTCACGATCGCACCCCGGCCGCGCTCGCGCATTCCCGGGAGGGCGGCCGTGGTCAGCCGCAGAATAGCCTCGACGTGCACCTTCAGCATGTCCAGCTCGTCCTGGAGCGGAACGGTCCCGAAGGCGCCCTTGTTGCCGAAGCCGGCGTTGTTGATCAGGAGGTCCACCGGGCGCTCGGCGTCGGCGAGCCGCGCTTCGACGGTGGCGATGCCCTCGTCGGTGGCGAGGTCGGCGGTCAGCACCTCCACCTCGGTGCCGTACCGGGCGTGCAGGTCGGCGCTCGCGCGCTCCAGGCGCTCGGTGTCCCGGGCCACCAGGACGAGCCGGTAGCCGCTGCGGGCGAGCCGGCCGGCGAAGGCGGCTCCGATGCCGGCGGTCGCGCCGGTGATCAAGGCTGTGGTCATGCCCCCGACCGTACCGACTCCCTGCGGCCACGCCCACACCCCGGGCGGCTCACCTGGTCGGCCAGCTGCGGATGCAGGCAATCGATCGTGCTCGTAGTCTCGGACGAGGCATCGCCCCACCGGGCGGTGCGATCCAGGTGAGGAGGCGGATCCGATGCTCACTCAGTTCCGGACCGAAACCGCCTCGGCGTCGAGCAGTGCGACGCTGGCCGAGGCCGAGACTCTCGCGAGTCTGATGGTGGAGGACGAGGCCGTCGTGTCCGACGCGCCCACGCACCTGCCGGAGGCCCAAGGCCTGCTGCTGCTGACCGGGCTGCTGGCCCTCTCTCCCAAGGTGCCCAAGGCCCCCAAGGAGAAGCCGGCCCGGTAGCCGGGCCGCTCCGCCCAGGGCCACGCGCCCAGTGCCGCTTCTCGGATGTGCGAAGGAGGGACCCTCCGCATGCCGTTCGCCGACACGTCACTCCGCGACGAGTACGCCGCAGCGGTCGAGCAGGTGGCGGGCCGGACCCTCGACGCCCTCCGGGACGGCGGGGGCCCGGCCGCACTCACGGCCCGTGACACCACCGCGCCCCGCCCGCTGCTGGCCGCCGTACGGGTGCTCGGCGCGGACCTGTTCGCCCCGCAACTGCTCACCGGGGCCGAACCCGACGGACCCACCGCCGAACTGCTGGTCGAGGCCCGGCGCACCCTTCCTCCTCCGGCTGCCGGGTCCGAGGAGGCCGCGCTGGCGATCGGCTGGCAGGACTGGGCCGCCGACCGGATGCTGGCCCGGACGCCGTTCGGGGCGGCCGTGTCGCCCGCCGCTCCGCCGCGCACGCCCCCCGCGCCGTCGCCCGGTTCGGAAACCGCCGGATGGCAGGCCTGGGCGGTGCGGATGGCGCAGTTGTCCGTACTCGCACTGCCCGGCCTGGACGGGCCGGTTCACGAGGACGCCCGCACCCACACCCTGGGCCTCGCCCGGGGCGCGACCCGCGCCATGCTCCGGAACGACCTCACCACCGCCGTTCGACTCGCCCGCTGGCTCGCCTGGGCCCGGGCCGACGGCCGTCCGGTCCGGCTGGAGATCGAACCCGTCCTGGAACGGATCCGCCTGGTCGGCGCCGGCAGCGCTCGCATGCGGCTGGAACTCGACGTCGCCCACGGCCTGTTGAACGCTGGTCCGCGATGACCGACACCCAGGTGCTCACCGTCGCCCAACGGCTCGGCACCCGGGCGCTGGCCTGGTTGCACGCGCACTACACCGACGGCAGGGGACGGCTCACGGACAGCACCGTCATCGACCTGGCCGATCCGGACGACGTCTACAAGCCGCTCTGCGAGACCGCGCTGGCCGCCTCCCTGGTGCTCCGGGAGGGGGTCGCCGGTCCGCGCGACACCCGGGCGGCGCGGGAACTCCTCGAGACCGCCTGGGCCCAACTGCGCGGGGGCGACCTCCTCTACGACCGACAACTGCGGCACGTCGCGATCACCGACCCGCTGGAGACCTACGCGCACTTCGCCCGGGCGGGCTACCGCCACGCCGCCCTGGAGGAGCTGCTGAACTCCCTCGGCCGGCTCCGGGCCGTCCACGCCCTCGAAATGCAGGGAAGCCGCCGACTCGCCCTCGCCAACGCCTGGCGGATCGCCGGACTGGAACACCGGCCGGACTGGCCCGCGCTGGCCCGGGCGACCTGGCTCGGCGCCCGCCCCGAGCCGTGGACCATCACCTGGGTGATCGGCTACCAGGTCACCCACACCGTGTTCCACCTCACCGACTGGGGCTCCCGGCCCGACTGCCTGCCCGAACCGATGCGCGACTACCTGCGCGACTGGCTGCCGGTCTGGCTCGACGTCTGGCTGGAGACCGGAGAGTGGGACCTCGTGGGCGAGTTGCTCATCGTCGACTCGTGCATCGGCGAGCCGGTCACCGGCCGGACCGGGTGGGAGGCACTGGCCGCGCTCCAGCACCCGGACGGACTGATCCCGCGCGACGCCGTCACGCCCGTCCACGAGGACCCGGAGGACACCTTCCGCGAGCACGAACACACCGCCGTCGTCGGGGTGGTGGCGGCCACCGTCGCGCTCTCGCGCGCGCTCGGCGGCACACCGGCGCCCGCGTGAGCGAACTGGCCACCGCGGTCGCGGCGACGCTGCGGGCAGCCGAGCCGTACGCGACCGCCGTCACGGTGGCCGTCGCGCGCGGGGACCGGGAACAGGTCCGGTGCCACGGTCGGCTCGGCCTCGCACCGGTCGCGCCGCCGTGCACGCCGGAGACCGTCTTCGAACTCGGTTCGGTGACGAAGACCTTCACCGCACTGCTGCTGGCGCAGATGGCCGCGCGGGGCGAACTCGCCCTGGACGACCGGCTGGAGCACCACCTGCCACCCAACTGGCGCCCGGCGAAGGTACGTTCGGCCGACCCGGTGCGACTGCTGCACCTGGCCACCCACACCTCGGGGCTGCCCCGGCTGCCGCCGGGCCTGCTCGCCAGCGCCGCGCCCGCCTGGTTCACCAATCCGTACGCGACCTACGGTGAGGACCAGTTGCGCCGCGGCCTGGCCCGAACGACGGTGCGCGGCAGACCCGGTAGTCGGTACTGCTACTCCAACTACGGAGTCGGCCTCCTCGGGCGCCTGCTCGCCGAGAGTGGCGGACTGCCGTACGGGGAGCTGCTCGCCGAACGCGTATGCGGACCGCTCGGACTGCGCTCCACGACGTGCGCCCCGGACGCCCCGGGCCTGGCCGTCGGGTACCGCCGCGGACGGCCGGTACCGCCCTGGCGCATCCCCGGACTGCCGGGGGCGGGCGCCGTGCGGTCGTCCGGGGCCGATCTGCTGCGCTACCTGCGGGCCCACGCCGTGGGCACGGGCGGCGAGTTGGGCGCCGCCCTGCGGAACGTCCAGCGGCTACGGCTGCGGCTGCCCCACTCGACGGACCGGCTCGGCCTCGTCTGGATGCACCGCCGCTCGGGCGTTCGCGACCTGTACTTCCACTCCGGCGGCACCCGGGGGTTCACCAGCTTCGCGGGGTTCTCGCCCGAGGGCCCGACCGCCGTCGCCGTCCTCGCCAACACCGCACCGGCACCGGACGGGCGCCTCGTCCGAGCGGGGTACGAGGTGTTGCGGGCGGCGGCGGCCGGGGTCTCCTAGGCCTCCTGGGCCTGGTAGGCCGACTGGGACAGCTCTCAGGCCGCCACCGTCCTGGCGCGGTCGGCGGCGATGCGCACCGCGAGGCCGGCGAGGACGGTGCCCATCACGTAGCGCTGGACACGCAGCCAGACCGGGCGGCGGCCGAGGAAGCCGGCGATGCTGCCCGCGCTCATCGCGATCAGGCCGTTCATGCCGACCGCGATCGTGATCTGGACCAGGCCGAGCACCAGGCTCTGCACCGCGATGTGGCCCCGCTCGGGGACCACGAACTGGGGCAGCAGCGAGATGTACATGACGGCGATCTTGGGGTTGAGCAGACAGGTCAGGAAGCCCATCGCGAACAGGCGCCGCGGCGGGTCCGGGGGCAGTTCCTGAGGGGCGAAGATCGCCGTGCCGCCGGGCTTGACCGCCTTCCAGGCCAGCCAGAGCAGGTAGCCGGCCCCGGCCAGCTTGATCACGGTGTAGAGGACGGGAACCACCGAGAAGACCGCCGCCACCCCGGCCGTCACCGCGACCAGGTAGACCAGGAACCCGGCGGCGACGCCTGCCAGCGACACCAGTCCGGCGCGGCGGCCCTGGGATATCGAGCGCGAGACCAGGTAGATCATGTTCGGCCCCGGTGACAGCACCATGCCCAGCGCCACCGCGGCGATGCCGAGCACCGCGTGGCCGTCCACCGCGTGCAGGGCGCCCGTGATGTTCATCAGCTCGTCCATGCGTCGAGGCTAGGGTGCGGAGTGATCTCGATGCAATGATGACTTTGCACTCGGTGCAATCGCCCGATGCGGGGAGCACGAGGGGTTGGTTCGCCATGGACGACTACCGGCTGATCGCGGACGAGGTCGCCGCCGACATCACCAGCGGACGGCTGCGGCCCGGCCAGCAGCTGCCCACCCAACGCGCCTTCGCCCGCCGGCGGGGCATCGCCGCCTCGACGGCGGGCCGGGTCTACCGCGAACTGGTCCGGCGCGGGCTGACCGTCGGGGAGGTCGGGCGGGGCACCTTCGTCCGGGCCGGGGGGCGGTCCGGGGAGAACGGGCGGATCGCCCTCGCCGAACCGGCCACCGCGCCGATCGACCTGGAACTCAACTACCCGAGCGCGCCCGGGCAGGCCGAACTGCTGGCCGGCGCACTGACGCCCCTGCTGCGGGCGGACGCGCTGGAGGAGGCGCTGCGACCGGTCGGCGCGGCCGGAACGGACGCCGCACGGCAGTCCTTCGCCGGGCTGCTGACGGCGGGCACGGGCGGTTGGGAGGTCGAGGCGCGGGGGCTGCTGTTCGCGGGCAACGGACGGCAGGCCGTCGCGGGGGCGCTCGCCGCGCTGGTGGCGCCCGGACAGCGGCTGGGGGTCGAGGCGCTGACCTACCCGGTGGTCAAGGCGGTGGCGGGGCGGCTGGGTGTCCGGCTGGTGCCGCTCGCGGTGGACGAGCACGGGCTGCGGCCCGACGCCGTCGCGGCGGCCCACCGGACGGCGCCGCTGAGCGCGGTGTACCTCCAGCCCCGGCTGCAGAACCCGCTCGGCACCAGTCTGCCGCCCGAGCGGGCGGTCGCGCTGGCGGCGGAACTGCGCCGACTGGACCTGCCGGTGGTCGAGGACGCCATCTGGTCCTTCCTGCGTCCCGAGCTCGCGCCGCTCGCCGCGCTCGCGCCGGAGCGGACGGTGCTGGTCGACAGCCTGTCCAAGCGGCTCGCGCCGGGACTGACCGTCGGGTTCGCGGTCGTCCCGGACGGGCTGCGCGAACGGGTCGCGGGGGCGCTGCGGACCGGTGGGTGGACGCCGAGCGGCTTCGCGCTGGAGGCGGCGGTGCGCTGGATCGCGGACGGGACGCTGGCCGCGGTGACGGCGGCGAAACGGACGGACGCGGCGGCGCGGCAGGCACTGGCCCGGGAGGCGCTCGCGGGGCAGCGGCTGCGGGCGGACCCGTGCTCGTACTACCTGTGGTGGGAGCTGCCGGGCAGCTGGCGGGCGGAGGCCTTCGTCGCCGCGGCGGCGCGGGCGGGGATTTCGGTGACACCCGCGGCGGCCTTCGCGGTGGATCCGCGGAGCACGCCGTCCGCGGTGCGGGTGGGGCTGGCCTCGCCCCCGTTGCCGGTGTTGGCGTGGGCTCTGCGGGTGCTGGCGGGGATCGCGGACGGGTGACGGGCGACGGGTGACGCCGGCAACTGACAAGGAACAGCTGACAGACTTCAGATTTCAGATTTCGAAATCTGTCATCTGTCAGCTGTCAACCGTTCGCCGTCAGCCGTCAGCCGTCCGCCCCCGACCGGGTCGTGCGCGCCGCCGTGTCCGCGGCGCCGCCGGCCCCGACTGCGCGCAGTCGCGAGGCGGCGGTGGCCGCGAGCTGCGGGGCGAGCTTGGCCACGTCACGGGAGCCGACCACCGCGATCAGGCTCGGCAGCAACCACCGGACCGGCTGCATCCCGCGCAGCCAGGCCTGGGCGTACACATGGGCGGACCGACGGGCGATCCCGGCGACGATCCGGTCCACCGCGGGCTCCAGCGGATAGGTCTTGTTGGCCGGCCACGGCAGCCGGCCGCGCATCTGCTTCAGCACGGTGTCCTCGTCGGCGCCGCGCACCATGTCGGTGTCGGTCCAACTCAGGTACCCCACCCCGACCTTGACCCCCTGATAGGCGACCTCGGCGCGGATCGAGTGGGCGAAGGCCTCCACCCCGGACTTGCTGGCGCAGTACGCGCTCATCAGCGGTGCGGGCGTCAGCGCGGCGAGCGAGGCGATCTGCAGCAGGTAGCCGCGACTCTCGACGAGCGCCGGCAGGAAGGCCCGCGCGGTGGCGACGCTGCCGAGCAGGTTGACCTCGATCACCCGGCTGAACGCCCGGTGGTCGCTGTCGGCCAGCGGTCCGCCGATCGCGATCCCGGCATTGGCGACCACGGTGTCGATCCGACCGTAGTGCTCCTTGATCCGGTCGGCGGTGTCACTGAGCGCCTCCAGGTCGGTGACGTCCACCTCCCACGCCGTGGCGGCCGCGCCGCACTGCGCCGCGACGGCCTTCAGCTCCTCCGGCTCCAGGCCGAGCAGCGCGACCTTGGCCCCGCGCCGGGCCAGCCTACGGGCCAGCGAGGCGCCAACCCCGCGGGCGGCCCCGGTGACGACGACGACCTGCGCGGACAACGGCGGGACGGCGCTCATGCGACGGTGGTCCTCTCAACGACGGGCACGGCGACGGGAGCAGGGACGGAAGCAGCAGCGGGAGCATCGACGGAAGCAGCGGCCGAGGCGGCGGCGGAGGCGGCATCGGAAGCGGCACCGGTCAGGTGCGCGGCGGCCATCCGGTGGATTTCGGCGGCGACCTCCACCGGCCGCTCCAGCGGCGCCATGTGCCCGACCCCCGGGAGCAGCAACAACCCCTGTGGGTCCGCCAGTTCGGCGACGATCCGGTGAGCGTGCACCGGCGGGGTCAGCCGGTCCGCGGTGCCCACCACTACGGCGGTGGGGGCGGTGACCCGGCCGAGCCCGGCCCGTACGTCCAGGCGGTCGAGCACTCCGGCCCAGTGGAAGCGGACCGCGGCGGGGCAGGCGTGCACGATCCGGGCCGTCGCCTCGACCTGACCGGCCGGCGAACTCGGCCCCATTGTCGCGTACTTGAGCGCCGCCCGGCTGACCGCCGAGACAGGACCGAGCGGCATCCGGGAGCGCAGCAGCCGCCGGTGCAGGAAGCGCCGCAGGCCCGGGGCGCGGACGACGTCCGACAGGACGGTGAGCTCGGCGACCAGCTCGCTCGGGCCGGTGGAGATCAGGACGTTGGCGGCGGTGCGCTCGGCGACCTCGGGTCGGCCACCGGCGGCCATGATGGTCATCCCGCCCATGCTGTGCCCGGCCAGCACCGCCCGCTCCCCCGCCGGAACGGTCCGGGCGAGCACGGTGGCCAGGTCCTCGGCGAGTGCCCGGGTGGAGTACCGGGCGCGGCTGGGCGGGATCTCGCTGCGCCCGTGGCCGCGCTGGTCGTAGACCACGACCCGGTAGCGGTCGGCGAGTTGGCGGATCACCGGGGCCCAGAACGCGGTCGAGCAGGTCCAGCCGTGGGAGAGCACCACGGTGGGCGCCCCGGGCCGGCCGTGCACCTCGACGTGCAGCCGGATGCCGTCGGCCGAGCGGATGCCCAACTCCTCGACGGGCGTGGGCGGTACGTAATCCGCGGGAAGCTGGACGGAACTCATGCGTTGGCCTCCTGGACGGTTCGGGCGGCGGTCGGGGCGGTGGCCATGATCAGCTCGTACTCGCCGAGGTCGACCTTGCGGGTGGCGCGCCGGAAGGAGGTCGTGGAGCCGGGCCAGAGCACGGTGTTCCTGCCACTCGGGTCCAGGTACCAGCTGCGGCAGCCGCCGGTGGTCCAGACGGTGCGGTCCATCCGGTGCTGCAGTTCCAGGTTCCACTGCCGCTGGGCGCGGACGGTGGGCTGTATGGCGGCGGCGCCGACCGAGTGGAGCGTGGTCAACGCATCGATCATGTAGTTCAGTTGGGACTCGATCATGAGGATCATCGAGCTGTTGCCGAGGCCGGTGTTGGGGCCGATCACGAAGAAGAGGTTGGGGAAGCCGTGCACGGTGGAGCCGCGCAGCGCCTCCATGCCGTCCTTCCACTCCTCCGCCAGGCTCGTCCCGTTCACCCCGAACACCCGGGCGCCGATGGGCATGTCGGTGACGTGGAAGCCGGTGCCGAAGACGATGGCGTCCACCTCGTGCTCGCTGCCGTCGGCCGCGACCAGGGTGGAGCCGTGCAGCTCGCGCAGGCCCGAGGAGACCACCTCGGTGTTGGCGGCGGCGAGCGCCGGGTAGTAGGTGTTGCTGAGCAGGATCCGCTTGCAGCCGATCCGGTAGTCCGGGGTGAGCTTGGCGCGCAGTGCCGGGTCGGCAATGCCCTGGGCGATGTGGCGTTCGGCGAGTCGCTGGACGAGGCGCAGCAGTCCGGGTCGGCGGACGAAGGCGTCCACCTGGATCTCGCGGAGCGCGAACAGGGTGCCCCGGCGGATCTTGGCGGTGACCGGCAGTCGGCCGTGGAGCCACTTCTCCAGCTGGGTGATCTCCCGGTCGCGGCGCGGCAGGACCCAGGCCGGGGTGCGCTGGAAGACCGTCAGCTTTCCGGCCTTCGGCTGGATCGACGGGATGATCTGGGCGGCCGAGGCTCCGGTGCCGACCACGGCGACGCGCTTGCCGGTCAGGTCGTAGTCGTGGTCCCAGCGGGAGGAGTGGAACACCTTGCCGGGGAAGGTGCTGAGGCCGGGCAGGTCGGGGATCTGCGGGTCGGCGAGCGGTCCGGCGGCGGAGACCACGGCGTCGGCGGTCCACTGGCCGGCCGAGGTGGTGATCCGCCAGCGGATTTGTTCACTCTCCCAACGCGCTTCCAGCACCTCGGTGTTGAAGCGAAGGTGCGGGCGGAGGCCGAAGACGGTGGCGACCTTCTCCAGGTAGGCGCGGATGTCCGGCTGGCCGGAGAAGCTGCGCGGCCAGTAGGGGTTGGGCGCGAAGGAGAAGGAGTAGAGGTGCGAGGGCACGTCGCAGGCGCAGCCGGGATAGCTGTTGTCGCGCCAGGTGCCGCCGACGGAGTCCGCGCGCTCCAGGACGACGAAGTCGGTGATCCCGGCGCGGCGAAGCCGGACGGCCGCTCCGAGGCCGCCGAACCCGGAGCCGATCACCGCCACCCGCACGTGCGGTACGGCCTCCGCCGCAGCGCCGGTTCCGGTCGCGGCGCCCGGGTCCGCCGCAGCGCCCCGGCCTGTCGCGGCGCCCGGGCCTGTCGCAGCACCTGGGTCGGTCGCTGCGGACGCGCCGGAGCGGGGGCGCTTGCTGCTGGATGCCATGCGGCCTCCTTCTGAAGGGTGGGGCGGTGGTCGTCACGCTCTTCCGGGGGTCGCGGTCCGGGAACCTCCCGGACCGTCCCCGGAACCCTGCCAATCGCGCCAGTAATCACTGGCACGGTTGGCAGGGTAGCCCTTGCTGACACCGGATGGAAGAAGCACGACGGCCCGGATTCACCGGCAGTTCCCCGAGTTCCCGGAGGCTCCCCCGTCGAGGTGCCGGACCTATGCTGATCGCCGTGGACAAGGTCAGAGCTGCCGCGGACGACAGAAAACGCGAGTACCGGGTGGAGGAACTGGCCGAAGCGGCCGGGATCACCACTCGCACCCTGCGCTTCTACCGCGAGCGCAAACTACTCCAACCGCCCCGCAAGGAGGGCCGGATCGCCTGGTACGGCGAGGAGCACCTGTCCCGGCTGCGGATGATCGGCGAACTGCTCGAACGCGGCCACACCCTGGGCGGGATCGCCGAACTGATCGGCGCCGGCGAGAGCGGCCGGGACGTCGCCGGACTGATCGGGCTGGAGGCCGCGATCGTCGCCCCGTGGTCGGACGAGACCCCCGTCCGGCTGGACTGGGAGGAGCTGAAGACCGCTTTCGGGGACCAGCTCACCGAGGAGAACACCGCCGAGGCGATCGCCCAGGGCTACATCTCGATCGAGGACGACGGGATCACCCACGTCAGCCGGCGGCTGATGGACGCCACCACCGAGCTGGTCGCCGAGGGCGTCCCGCTCGCGGCCGTCCTGGACGCCAGCCGTCGCACCCGGGAGTACGTCGACGCCATCGCGGAGATCTTCATCGAGGTGGTCAGCGAGCACCTGCTCAGCGCGCTCTCCGGCGACACCCCGCTGCCTCCCGGCGAGGCGGCCCGGCTCACCGAGCGCATCCTGCGGGTCCGGCCGCTCGCCCGCACCGTCGCCGACGCCCAGTTCACCCTGGCGATGGACCGCCGGGTCCAGGCCGAGTACGCCGAACTGCTGCGACAGCGACGGGAGTACGGCTCCGAGGCGTAGCGGGGCCACCGGGCGGGCAGGGTTCCCGCGGCCCCGTCCGGCCGTCGGCGGCCACTGCTCCGCCGGCGGAGGTGTCCGTCCGTTGGAGGAGTCGCCGATGCCCCGAACCCTCAGCCGCCGCGCAGCGCTCGGCCTCGCCGCGGGGCTCGCCCCGGGCCTGGCCATCGCCGCCTGCGGAAGCGGCTCCCCCGCACCGGACGGCGCCCCGTCCGGCTCCGGCGGCACCCGGACGGTCGAGCACGCGCGCGGCAGGAGCGCCGTACCGGCCCGGGCCGGCCGGGTGGTGGCGCTGGACACCGACGCCCTGGACTCGGTGGTCACCCTCGGACTGAGCCCGGTCGGCGCCACGACGGTCAGCGAGGGCGCACCGTTCCCCGGCTACCTGCCCGCCGAGCGGCTGGCCGGGACGAAGGCGGTCGGCACGATCGGCCAGCCCAACCTGGAGGCGATCGCGGCGCTGCGGCCGGACCTCATCCTGAGCAACCAGGTCCGCGACGACAAGCGGTACGACCAGCTGTCCGAGATCGCGCCGACGGTGCTGTCCAAGACCACCGGCCCGACCTGGAAGGAGAACGTCCGACTGCACGCGGAGGCCATGGGCCGCCAGAGCGAGGCCGGGGCGGTGGACGCGACGTACCGGACGGAGCTGCGGGACGTGGTCACCGCGCTGGGCGGGCCGGCGAAGGCGGCGTCCACCCGGGTCGAGATGGCGCGCTTCCTGGCAGGCGCGCCCACCCGGCTCTACCTCAACGACACCTTCGTCGGCTCGCTGTTCAAGGACCTCGGCCTCGGCCGCCCGGCCAACCAGGACAAGTCCGGGTTCTCGCTGGAGATCAGCCCGGAGCAGGTGGACCAGGCGGCGGCCGACGTCATCTTCTACTCGGTGTACGGGGACGCGTCGAAGTCCGACCGCACCAGGATCACCGAGGGCGTGCTGTGGAAGGACCTGGAGGCCGTCCGCAACGGCCGGGTGTACGAGGTGGACGACGACCTGTGGATGCTCGGCATCGGCTACACCGGTGCCGGGCTGATCCTGGACCGGATCCGCAAGGACCTGGCGTGACGGCGGACAGCTAACAGATGACAGATGACAGATGACAGATGACAGATGACAGGGTTCATCATCTGTTCGCTGTCATCTGTCATCTGTTAGCTGATATCTGTTAGTTGTTACTCGTCGCCTGTCACCGGAGCTCCGCCACCCGCCCTCTACTCCGCGTCGTCCACCGCCCCCGGCGCCAACGCGGGAGACGGGAAGACGTGCCGGGCCTCGCCGCCCGACCACCACACCCCGATCGCGAACACCGCCGCCGCCTCCAGCAGCCCTGCCCGGTCGAGACCGCCGCAGTGCACCGGCACGCAGCCCATCGAGCCCACCAGATCAGCGGTCAGGTCCCCGGCGCCCTGGTCGTCCGCACAGTACGGCACCCCGAGCGGCGCACCCTCGAAGCTCGGCCGCGGCAGCGACCAGATGCTCTCGTGGCAGATGCCGAACACCTTCACCACCCGTGCCGCCGGAGCCGCCGAGGCGAGCCGCCGGGCAACGGAATCCCTGGCTCCTGCCGTGGTCAGGGCCGGTCCGTCCGCGCCCGGGGCCATCGGCACGGTGCAGTCCAGCAGCACCCGCCCGGCCAGTTCACCCGCCAGTGACCCGACCACCGGCACCGCCGCCGTCGCCGGCAGCGCGACCAACACCGCCTCTCCGAAGCGCACGGCTTCCGTCGGCTCGCCACCACCCACGGCCCCGATCCCCACAGCGAGTTTCCGGGCCGCCGCCACGTCACGCCCGCCCACCCGCACCTCGTGCCCGGCCCGCACCCAGGCCCCGCCGAGCGCGGCCGCCATGGAGCCCGTACCGAGAATCCCGATCCGCATGGTCCATCCACTCCTCATCACGTCCGATGTCGCGCTCCGGACGCTAGACGGGCCGATGCACACCGCCCGGTAGGCAACGGATCGGGCAGGATGGACGCATGGGGACCGAGGACGTCATCGAAAACCGGGCGGACCACGACCTGGGCGGCGGGCTGTTCGCCGCGGACTGCCGTGCCCGGCTGGCCTTCGAGGTGATCGCCAACCGCTGGGACAGCGTGGTGGTGTACGTCCTCGGCGAGTGCGGCCCGATGCGCCCCCGATCCCTGCTGGACCGGATCGGCGGCCTCAGCCCGAAGGTGCTCAACGAGTCGCTGCGCCGGCTGGAGTACAACGGCCTGGTGGAGCGCCGCCGTTACGCCGAGGCCCCGCCCCGCGTCGATTACACGCTGACCGAGGCCGGCACCGCCCTGCTCGACCCGATCCGCGCCCTCGGCGCCTGGGCGGCCGTGCACGGCGACGCCGTACTGGCCTCCCAGGAACTCCATGGCGACAAAGTGATCTGATGGCACGTCAGTCCGGCAAGCCATCCCGGCTTCGCGCGTACCCCACGACAACTGGAGGCCACCCGTGCACACCGGTCCGGACGAACTGGAAGTCATCACGCCCTTCGTGGCAGACGTCCCCGCTGCGAAAGCCTACTGCCAGGAGATCTTCGGTCTCCCCGATGGTCCACCAGGACAGCGCCGCACACACGACGGCGGGGGCGACGGTGGTCCGCACACCGTCGCCCCCGCCGTCACGCCCGGCCGTTCGGCACCCACAGTCCGACCGGGCCCCGCTCGGGCGCGTCCCGGGCGGCCCTGCCCAACTCGGGCCCGACCCGGTTCGGGCCCGAGTCAGTTGACGTTGACCGCGGTCCAGGAGGCCGCGACGGCGTTGTACTCGGCGCTGTTCGCGCCGTACAGGTCCGACGCCGCGCTGAGGGTGGCCGCACGGGCACCCGCGTAGTCGGTCGTCGAGGTGAAGTACACGGTCAGCGCGCGGTACCAGATCTGCGCGGCCTTGTCCCGGCCGATGCCCGCGAGCGAAGAGCCGTCGGCCGTCGGGCTGTTGTAGTCGAACCCGTTGATGCTCTTCGCGCCGCTGCCCTCGGAGAGCAGGTAGAAGAAGTGGTTCGCCACGCCGGACGAGTAGTGCACGTCCAGGTTGCCGACGTTCGGGTCCCAGTAGTCCGCCGACGAGCCGTCCTTGCTCGGCTGGTCCATGTAGCGCAGCGGGCTGCCGTCGCCACGCAGGTTGATCAGCTCGCCGATCCAGTAGTTCGGCGGGTTGGAGGGCAGGTTGGCGTACCACTCGACCATCGTGCCCATGATGTCCGAGGTGGCCTCGTTGAGGCCGCCGGACTCGCCCGAGTAGTTCAGCGCGGCGGTCGCCGCGGTGACGCCGTGGGACATCTCGTGGCCGGCCACGTCGATCTCGGTGAGCGGCGCGCTGTTGTTGTTGCCGTCGCCGTACGACATGCAGAAGCAGTCGTCGCTCCAGAACGCGTTGACGTAGTTGGAGCCGTAGTGCACCCGGCTGAGGGCGCCGACGCCGTCGTTGCGGATGCCGTTGCGGCCGAAGGTGTTCTTGTAGAAGTCCCAGGTGGTGGCGGCACCGAATTGGGCGTCCACGGCCGCGGATTCGCGGTTGTTGTTGGTGCCGTCGCCGAAGCTGTTGCTGGTGTTGGCGAACAGCGACCCGCTGCCGGACTCGCCGTTGCTCATGTCGGTGGTGGACTGGCCGCCACGGCCGGTGTCCTTGAGCTCGAACTGCGAGCCGTTCTGGTTGGTGTTGAGCGGGACCTGGCCGACGAAGATGCCGGTGCCGGTGCCGGCGGCGGTCTCGATCTTCTCGTGGGTGGAGAGGACCTGGCCGTTGGCCGCGTCGGTCACGAGGATCTGCGCGCTCGGGGTGCCGTCGGCGCGGGTGCCCTCGACGGTGGTCCGGTAGGCCAGCCGCGGCTTGCCGTCGGTGGCCCAGACGACCAGCTGGGCCTGGCCGGTCTGGTGGACGTCGACCAGCGGGGACTCGTCGGAGTCGATGGTCTGCCCGACGGTCGCCTTGACCGCGCCGGAGGCCTGGGCGGCGGCCTTGTCCGCCGGGATCTTCGGGGTCAGGCTCGGCAGCGCGATCTGGGCGGAGACCGCCTTGTCGACCGACTTCACCGCGCCGTCGGCCTTCTGGTGGACGACCAGGTCGCCGCCGATGACCGGCAGGCCGGCGTAGGTGCGCTCGAAGCGCAGGTGCCGGGTGCCGTCCTTGTCGACGACGGCGTCCTTGGCCACCAGCTTCTCCTGGCCGCCGAGGCCGAGCGCCCCGGCCAGCGGGGCGGACTGGCCGTTGGCCACCGCGAGCACGGCCTCGCGCTGCTGGGCGGCCTGCGCCTGCAGCGAGGGGGCCGCGGGGGCGGCCTGGGCGGTGGTGGCAACCTGGACGACACCGGTCAACATGGCCGTGGCCGAGAGTACGGCGACAGCGGCGAGCTTTCGCTTCACGTACGAGTCCTTCCGGGAAACCGCGTGTGGGCGCGGTCGCACCGCGTCCCGGGGGCCGGGGTCGGCACCTGTGGGGCGGAACGGGCGCTGACGTGCTGAAACCCCGTGCGGTCGAGCGGCTCGCCACCGAGGGGTGGGGGTGGGGGGCTACCGCTGAGGGGTGTACAGAAGCATGACAATCCAGCAGGTGAATTGACAGGTCTGCCTCAGTTATTGGCCAGGTCCCGCCAGTAGGTAAAGTGATTCAAGTGGTGATCAAATCGGGGCAATCCACCCGGACTTGCAGTGGGTTCCCACTCGAACCAGGGCCGACCGCCTGCGCTGACGACAGATCGACCACCGGTCGCTGGTCCGGCGATCGAAATCGATCATCGACCGATCGACTTTTACATCTCTGTAGAACTTTCCATACACACTCTTGACGCCCGGGTGGCGAGGTCCCGCCACCGCCCGCCCTTGCCCGGGCGGGCGGCCGTCTGATAGCGCCGGCCGCCCGGTGAGCGGGCGCTTACTCGCTGTATTGCCTTGCCGCGTCCAGCAGTTGGCGCAGCGAGGGGTTCACCATCGGACGGCCGCCCACGGTTGCCGTCGGGACGGTCTCGTTACCGTCCGCGACCGAGCGGACGAAGGCGGCGGCGTCCGGGTCCTTCCAGATGTTCACCCGGGTGAAGCGCCGGCTGTAGCGGAGCCGGGTGAAGAGCAGGCCGAAGCGCAGCTTCATGCAGTAGGTGCACAGGGGACGCCAGTACAGCACCACGCCGTCGTTCCGTGTCATTGCTGGAACCGCCACTCCTGTGCCTTGAGACCGGGGGTGCAGGTCTGCATGGTGATGTTGCGGCCCTCACCGTTGGCGGTCATGCAGCTCTGACCCGCCGCCAGCGTGTAGGTCCCCGAGGCGGTCTTCTGTACCGTCCAGTTGTTCAGGAAGGTCATGCCGGGGCTGAGCGTCACGGCGTCGCTCTGGAAGACCTGGACGAGCTGGGGGCCGTTGGCGTTGCAGGCGTTGTACTGGTACCAGTTGCCGGGCGTTACCACCCAGCCGTACTGCGAGGCCCCGCCCAGGACGATCGGGGTGGAGGCCGCGAGGCTGTCGCTGGCCATACCGATCGGCAGGCCGTACTGGACACTGACGATGCGGGTCCAACTGTCGCCGCCGCAGGAGGCCGGCCGGGCCGGGGACTGCGGGGCGGGCGGGTTGCCGCCGGAGGGCGAACCGCTGGAAGTGCCGCCCTGCGAGGTGGAGTTGCCGGGATGGCCCGGTGGCTGGTTCGCCGCACCGCCCCCACCCGCGGGCTGGTTGGCCTGCCCGCCGGAGGAGCCACCGTTCGAGCCGCCGCTCGAACCGCCCGAGGAGCCGCCGTTCGAGGCCCCGCCGCCGTGGCCCTGGGCCGCGCCGTTCCCGCCGTTCCCGCCCTGGGCCGTTACCGGTGCGGGCAGTTGGCCGCCGGACGGCTGGTCGGCGGCCGGATTGCCCGAGGGGGTGTCCGTCGGCTGCGCACTCGCGGACGCGGGGGTGGTGGCGGCCGGGGTGGTGGTGCTCGGGGCCGCCGGGACGGTCACCACCACGGTCGGCTGGGCGGCGGGTGGCACGGCCGCGGCGGAGTTGCCGGGGCTGCGGTCGATCAGCAGCGCGGTCGCCGTGCCCATCGAGATGACGACCGGGACGACGATCGGCAGCAGCAGGGCGCGGCGCGAGCGGCGTCCGCCCGGCTCGGTGTCCGCCCGCGGGTCCGCCTTCACGACCTGGTCGGGCGCGCCCGGAGTCCCCGCACCCGCGGGCACCGCTCCCGCCCCCGGCCGCAGGTCGATCGTCCCGCTGTCCACCGCCCTGCGCGGCGCCCCCGGCAGGCCGATCGCCACGCGGGCCGCCGCCGCCATCCCGGCGGCGCTCGCGAAGCGGTCCTCGGGCCGTTTGGCCAACGCGGTGGCGACCAGCGCCCGCACCGCCGCCGGGAAGGTCTCCGGCAGTTCCGGCACCGGCTGGTTGACGTGCTTGAGCGCGACCTGCAGCGGCCCCTCCCCCAGGTAGGGGACCCGCCCGACCAGCAGCTCGTAGCAGACCACGCCGATCGAGTAGAGGTCGGAGGCCGGGCCGGTGGCCTCCCCCGAGGCCTGCTCGGGGGACATGTAGGCCGCGGTGCCGATGATCGCGTACGGTGCGGTGAGCTTGGTGCTGGCGACGGCCCGGGCGATGCCGAAGTCGGTGATGACCACCCCGCCGTCCTCGCGCACCATCAGGTTGGAGGGCTTGAGGTCGCGGTGCACGATCCCGCGCCGGTGGGCGGCGTGCAGCGCGTCCAGGGCGTCGGCGAGCAGGCCGAGGGCGCGCTCGGCGCTCATCGGGCCGTCGTCCTTGAGCACCCGGTCCAGCGGACGGCCCTCGATCAGGTCCATCACGATGTACGCGCAGCGCTCGTCACCGTCCTCGCCGCCGTCGCCGTGGCCGCTGCTGCCGCCGCCGCTCTCGCCGTAGTCGTGGACGTCCACGATGCCCGGGTGGTCGATCGCGGCGACCAGCTGGGCCTCGCGGCGGAAGCGCTGGACGGCGGTGTCGTCCTCGAACAGGTCCGCGCGGAGGATCTTGACGGCGACCGGTCGTGCCAGCACCTCGTCATCGGCCCGCCAGACCGCGCCCATCCCCCCGCCGCCGATCTTCTCGACCAGCGTGTACCGCCCGCCGAGCACAGTGCCCGCGCTACTCATCCGCCCCGCCCCCAGGTGTCATGACCCTTCCCCGTCGGGTCGTCGGCACACAGTGTGCCAGAGGGTGCCGCAGGCCCAGCAGGCCTTGTGCAGGTGGTTGTTGAAGCTCAATGTCCGGCGTTCCGGGCGATTCGGGCGGGGGCGGACACCTCCCGGACGGCCGCGGCGACCACGTGCGGCCGGTCGGCGTGGACGTAGTGGCCGGCACCGGGCACGACGGTGTGGACGCCCCGGTCGGCCCCCGCCGCGATCCCCGCCTGCGCGGCGGTGAACCGGGCGCGCAGGGAGCGCGGCAGTCCCTCGGTCGCGCTCAGCACGGTGACCGGCACCTCGGGCAGCGGGGCGGCGGCCCGCCGACGGCGCAGCGCCGGAACGGCGCGACCGGTCAGCCGGTGCTCGGCGAGCACCGCCCGCCGCTGGTACGGGCGGGCGACGGCCGCCGCGCCGGCCCGGGCGAGGGCGTCGCCGCGGTCGGGTGCCGTGGGTGCGATCGCCGTCCGGAGCAGCGAGAACCGGAGCAGGGCGACCTCGGCGAGAGCGATGGCGCGCGGGCTGAACTCCTCGTGCGCCGGGTCCACCAGGACCAGACCGGCCACCAGCTCCGGCCGCTGCCGAGCGAGGAGTTGGGCCAGCTGACCACCCCAGCTGTGCCCGACCAGTACGGCCGGTCCGGCGTCCAGGTACCGCACCAGAGCAGCCAGGTCCTCGACCTGCGCATCCAGCGTCAGGCGAGGGGCGCGGTCAGGTGCGCTGGCACCGAGCCCGGCCCGATCGTACGCCACGACCCGCCCCAGCTCGGCGAGTTCGGGCAGCAGCGGCGCCCAGGTGAGCGAGGATTCGCCGCAGCCCGCGACCAGGACGATCGGCACGCCCTCGCCCGGGCCCGTCTCCACCCAGCGCAACGCCCGTCCGCCACGGTCGAGTTCGCCCGGCCGCACCCCGCCCGGAGTGCGCTCGGCCAGCGCCTCGGCGATGAGCTCCCGAACGCCGCCCACCGCGCGGCCGGTTCGGCTGTTCCCCTGGTTCGGCATGTTCGGTCCCCCCGGTGCTGCGTCGACGGGGGCCGCCGATCCGGTGCGACCGGGCGGCCGAGCGACCGGATGACCGGCGTCGCCTCCCGGCCGCGCCTGCGGGCCCCGGCCCCACTTTACGGGGGCGTGGACGGGGCCCAACAGACCGGTACCCGCCCGGTGTTACGCAGGAAGGCTGCGCTTCAGCAGGTCGAACAGCGCCGTCCAGTGCCGGGCGTCGCCGACTGCGTCGTAGCGCGTGGTGTCGGCCTGGGTGAAGCCGTGCCCGGCACCCTCGTACACCTCCGCCCGGTGGCGTACGCCGGCCGCGGTCATGGCTTCGCTCAGCCGGGCGATCTGCGCGGGCGGCATCGCGTCGTCCCGGTCGGCGTGGCCGAAGTACACCTCGGCGGTGATCCGTCGGGCGTCCAGGTGCGGGCTGTCCGGGCGGTCGGTGGCGAGGTGGCCGCCGTGGAAGCAGGCGGCTGCGGCGACCCGGTCCGGGTGGCTTGTCGCGGTGCGCAGGCCGAGGAAGGCACCGAGGCAGTAGCCGGTGACGCCGATCGGGCCGTCCTTGACCAGCGGGGAGCCGTCGAACCAGGCCAGGTAGGCGTCCGCGTCGCGGGCGGCCACGTCCGGCGCGGTGGCGGTGACGAGCAGCGGGCCGAGCTGGGCGTAGATCTCGGCGCACTGCTCGACGTCGATCAGCTCGGGCAGTTCGACCAGCGGCGCGCGGCCCTTGCGGTAGTAGGCGTTGGGAACGAGGACGGTGTACCCGGCCTCGGCGATCCGGTCGGCCATGGCCTGGAGGTGGGGCCGGAGGCCGAAGGCGTCCTGGTACAGCAGCACTCCGGGGTGGGGGCGGCCGTCGTCGGGGTGGGCGAGGTAGGCGTCGGCGGTGCCGTCCGCCGTCGGGATGTCCACGAGGGTTCCGCGCACGGTCATGGGTGAGAGCTCTCCTTAGGGTCCGCGGGCAGCCTAGCCGGTGGGCCCGAACATCCGGGAACGCCCGGGCGACCGTGCGGCGTTGGGCTGGACATGGGGTTCATCGTGGGTGTCGGGTGCGTGGTCGCGGCGGTGATCGGGCTGGTGGCGCTGGCGAGTTGGCAGCTCCGGTCGGAGTCCTCACCGCGCCGTCACGAACGCTCGCCGGGGGTCGGGGTGGGCGGCGGCGGTGGACTGGACGAGCTGTACGCGCTGTTCAGCCCGGGCAAGCGGATCCAGGTCGAGCAGCGGCGGGAGCAGGCGACACGCCGGGACGACACGCAGGCCGGGGCGCCGCCGCACTTCGGGGTGGACCTGGAGCGGGGCGTCGCGGTGCTGCGCCATGACAGCAGCGACGGGAACAGCGGGAGCAGCGGGAGCAGCGGCATCGGCGGGAGCAGCGCAGACGCCCGGGTGTAGAGAAGGCACCGCCGTCAGAACCGCCGAAGCCGCTCCTCGTCGCCGGTGCGCGGGCAGGTCAGGCAGGCGAGGGCCTCGGGCTTGACGGCGTAGTAGAGGCAGCAGCCGAGCCGGGTGCGGGTGTGGTGGTCGCGGCCGTCCGGGGAGCGCAACCGGCGGAAGTCGGCCGCTCCGGGCAGCGGCAGGGTGCCGCCGGGCAGCAGGGCTCCGGCGGCGGCAACGGCGGCGTCCTCCGCAACGGCCAGCCCTTCGACGGCCGTTCGCCGCCCGGCCTCCCCGGCCTCGGCAACCCGGCTCCGGGTGTCGAGCATCCGGCCGAGGTACCAGACGGCGGAGGCGAGGTCGTCGGTCACCATGCCCCAGAGCGCCCGGTCGCGGCGCCGGGTCGGGCCGGCGAATGCGGCGAGCACCGGTTCCAGGTGGCCGACCACGGCGGCCCGCAGTTCGGCGCGCAGTTCGTCCTCGCCGGGGCGAGTGACGTGCCCGCCCGGACGCAGTGCGAGTTCGCCGGTGGGGGCGTGCAGCCAGAGGTCGGCGAGGCCGAGGGCGGGGACCCGTCGGCCGAGGTGCCAGGGGCCGGCGATGAGCAGGCAGACCGACCAGACGTAGTGGTGGAGCAGCCGTGAGGCGGTGACGTGCGGGCGCGGCGCGCGGCCGTGCTCGGCGGTGATCCGGGACTCCTCGCCGGCCAGGGCGGCGGCCAGCGCCCCTTCGTGGGTGGCGAGTTGGGCCCCGGAGTACCAGCCGTCGGCAGCCGACGGGTCGGGCGCGGCGGGGTCGAGCAGGCGCAGCCGGAGCGCCGGGCAGAGCCCGCGCAGCCGCTCGTAGTCGCCGGTCAGGGCGACGGGCCGCCGCCGGGAGAGGACGGGCAGGGGTGTTCCGGGGACCATCGGCGCTCCCGAGATCGACTCCGAGTGATCGATTAAGGTGAGGCTCACCTTACAATGCCTCAGAGTGTGCACCAACCACCCTTCCGCCGGAACGGGCGATCCACCTCGACCGGCGAACCCGCCTTGACGAACTTAGGTAAACCTAACCTAAGATATCGACTCGTGTTGAGAACCGAACCGCCGCCCGCGACAACCCCGGCCACGCCTCGTTCCTCGGCGGTCCGGCGGCCCCTGCTGCTGGTCGCCGGTATGGGCGCGCTCGTGCTGTGCGCCGCCCTGAGCCTTGCGCTGGGCTCCCGATCCGTCCCGCTGGCCACCGTCGTCGACGCCCTCACCGGTGCCGCCCATGGCGGTGACGCCGACGTGGTGACGGGCCTTCGGGTCCCGCGCACCCTCATCGGGCTGGCCGTCGGCGCCGCGCTCGGTGTCGCCGGGGCGGTCGCCCAGGGCGTCACCCGCAACCCGCTGGCCTCACCGATCACCCTCGGCATCAACGCCGGCGCGAGCCTGGCCGTGGTCGCCGCGATCTACACGCTGGACCTCTCCCGCCCGGCCGAGTACGTCTGGTTCGCCTTCGCCGGGGCGGCCGTCGCCGCCGTCGCCGCGTACGCGATGTCCCGGCGCGGCGGGGACCTCGACCCGGTCCGGCTCGCGCTGGGCGGCACCGTGCTCACCGTGGTGCTCACCTCCTGGACCTCCGCGCTGATGCTGGCCAGTCACCGCACCCTGGACGAGGCCCGTTTCTGGCTGGCCGGCTCGATCGCCGGGCGGCACCTGGACACCCTCACCCCGGTCCTGCCGTTCCTGGTCCTCGGCCTGGTGGCCGCCTTCGCGATCTCGCCCGCGCTCAACGCGCTGGCCCTGGGTGACGAGACCGCCCAGTCGCTGGGCGTGCCGGTGGCCCGGATCCGGGTGGTCGGCGGACTGGCCGTGGTCCTGCTCGCGGGCAGCGCGGTCGCCGTCTCCGGACCGGTGGCGTTCATCGGACTGGCGGCACCCCACCTGGTCCGTCCGCTGCTCGGCAACGACCACCGCTGGCTTCTGCCCGGCTGTCTGATCACCGGGCCGCTGCTGCTGCTCGCCGCCGACGTGCTCGGCCGGCTCGTGGTGCGGCCCTCCGAGATCGAGGTGGGCATCGTGACCGCCTTCCTCGGCGCTCCGCTGCTCGCCGTGCTGGCCCGGAAGGTGGCCAAGTGACCGCGCCGACCGACCCGACGAGGCTCACCGCACCGACCGCGCCGACCGCACGGACCCGTCGGACGGGCGCGATCACCCGTCGCCGGGCCCGGACCGCCGCCTGGTCACTGCTCGCCCTCGCACTGCTGGTGCTGCTGACCGGCGTCGCGCTCGGCACCGGCCAGGTGAGCATCTCCGCCTGGGACGCGCTGCGCGCCCTGTTCGGTCAGGGCGAGCCCGGCAACGTGCTGGTGGTGCAGCAGTTCCGGGCACCCCGAGTGGTGTCCGCGCTGATCGCGGGCGCCGGACTGGCGATGGCCGGCTCGATGCTCCAGCGACTCTTCCGCAACCCGCTGGCCGCCCCCGACACCATCGGCATCACCGGCGGCGCCTCCTTCGGCGCGGTGCTGATGCTCGCCACCGGCGCCTCGCAGCAGCTGATCCCGCTGGCCGCCGTCGGCGGCGGACTGCTCGCCGCGATGCTGCTCGGCGGCTTCGCCTGGCGGTCGAAGATGGCCGTCACCCGGCTGGTCCTGGTCGGCCTGGCGGTCCAGCAGGGCCTGGCGGCCGCCGTGAACCTGATGATCGTACGGTTCCCGGCCGAGTTGGCCTCCTCCGCGATGCAGTGGACCACCGGCTCGCTGTACGGACGCAACTGGACCGAGGTGTGGATCGGCGGCACCGCCATCGCGCTGACCGCCGCGGCCCTGCTGCTCTGCCAGCGGCGGGTCGCCGTCCTCGACCTCGGCGACGACTCGGCCGGCGGCCTCGGCCTGAACCCCGCCCGGGACCGGCTCTGGCTACTGCTGCTCACCATCACGCTCGCCTCGCTGGCCGCCGCCCTCACCGGGCCGGTCGCCTTCGTCGCGCTCGCCGTGCCCCACCTGGTCCGGCTGCTCGCCGGGCCGCCCACCCTCGGCACGCTCGGCCTCACCGCGCTCACCGGCGCCGTGCTGCTGCTCTCGGCCGACCTCCTCGTGCTCCACGTGATCCCCGTCCACGGCCTGCCGGTCGGTGCCGTCACCGCCACCCTCGGCGCGCCCTGGCTCCTGGTGCTGATGATCCGCCAGGGCCGGCTTCCCCAGAGGAGCAGCTGATGACCAGCACCACCGACGTCAACCGGCTCGCCGCCCACAGCCTCGGGCTGCGCTACGGCGACCGCACCATCCTCGAAGGCCTCGACCTCGAACTGCCCGGCGGCGCCGTCACCGCGATCGTCGGACCGAACGCCTGCGGCAAGTCGACCCTGCTGCGCGGCCTCGTCCGGCTGCTCGACCCGGCCGCCGGCACCGTCACCCTGGACGGCGCCGACATCCACCGGATGCCCGCCCGGACGCTGGCCAAGCGGATGGGCCTGCTGCCGCAGCAACCGGTCACGCCCGAGGCGGTCACCGTCGAGGCGCTGGTGCGGCTCGGACGCTACCCCCACCAGCGGATGCTCAGCCCTTGGTCCAAGGCCGACCAGGCCGCGGTCGAGGAGGCGCTGACCCGCACCGGCACCGCCGAACTGCGCGACCGGCAGGTCGACCGGCTCTCCGGCGGGCAGCGCCAGCGGGTGTGGATCGCGCTGGCGCTCGCCCAGGAGACCGACCTGCTGCTGCTCGACGAACCGACCACCTTCCTCGACCTGCGCCACCAGCTCGACGTGCTCGACCTGGTCGCCGACCTCCACGCCGAGGCCGGGCGCACTGTCGTCATGGTGCTGCACGACCTCGGGCAGGCCGCGCGGTACGCCGACCACCTGGTGGTGCTCAAGGACGGGCGGCTCGCGGCGGCCGGTCCGCCCACCGAGGTGCTGACGGCCGAGCTGGTGGAGTCCGTGTTCGGCGTGCCGTGCCGGGTGGTGCCCGACCCGGAGACCGGTACGCCGCTGGTCGTGCCGCGGGCGCGCACCCGGGCCGCGGCCGCTGCTCCCGCCTCCGCCTCTGCCACTGCTCCCGCCTCCGCGGCTGCTTCCGCCTCCGTTCCCGCGTGAACCCCCCTTTCCCATCCCCCCGTTCGACCCGATCCAAGGAATTCCCGATGAACCGCCGACTCCCCGTCGCCGTCCTCGCCGTCACGCTCTCCGCCACGCTCCTCGCCGCCTGCGGCAGCAGCGGGGACACGTCCACGTCGGGCGGGGGCTCCGCGTCCTCCGCCGCCCCGTCGGGCACCGCCGCCGGGTTCCCGCGCAGCGTCAAGCACGCCGCCGGGACGGCCCAGATCAAGTCGCAGCCCAAGCGCGTCGTGGTGCTGGACAGCGGAGAGCTGGACGACGTCACGCTGCTCGGCATCACGCCGGTCGGCGCGGTGTCCCCGCACATGAAAACCGAGGGCGGGTTCCCGAACTACCTCAAGGACAGGATCAAGGACACCAAGGACGTCGGCCCGATGAACGAGCCGAACCTGGAGCTGATCGCCTCCCTGAAGCCCGACCTGATCCTCTCCTCCAAGGTCCGGCACGCCAAGGTGTACGACCAGCTGAACGCGATCGCGCCGACCGTGCTGGCCGAGACCACCGGGTTCCCGTGGAAGGAGAACCTGGCGCTGTACGCCCAGGCGCTCGGCAAGGAGGACGAGGCGAAGAAGGCGCTCGCCGACTACGAGGAGCGGGCGCACAAGCTGGGCGAGGCGATCAAGGCGAAGTACAACGGGAAGATGCCGACCGCCTCGGTGGTCCGCTTCGTGGCCGGCCCGACCCGCCTGTACGCCAAGGCCTCCTACAGCGGTGTGGTGCTCAAGGACGTGGGCCTGGCCCGCCCGACCTCGCAGGACGTGGACAAGAACATCATCGAGGTCAGCGCGGAGCAGATCAACCAGGCCGACGCCGACCTGGTGTTCGTCACCACCGCCGACGACCCGTCCAAGACCAAGGAGAGCGAGGTCCAGCAGACCCCGGTCTGGCAGGGCCTGAACGCCGTCAAGGACAGCAAGGTCTTCACCGTGCCGGACGAGACCTGGATGTCCGGCATCGGCGTCCAGGCCGCGGACGCGATGCTCGTCGACATCGCGAAGGCGGCGGGCGTGGACGCGCCCGAGTAGCCGTTGCCCGCTGTTCGCCCGCCCTCGGCTGAGGAGGAGCAGCGAACAACGCACAACGAACAACTGACACCGAACGGATAACAGAGTTCGAAAGTTGTCATCTGTCATCTGTTATCCGTTCGCCGTCCTTCGTCCGCCACCCCGCCCCCAAGGAACTCCCATGCGGCTCTACCTGCTCGCCCTCAACCCCACCGACTCGGTCACCCTCGGCTTCCTACCCGCCGCCGCCCGGCTCGGGCTCGACGTCACCGTTCTCACCGACCACGTCGAGGCCCACCAACGCGCCTACTCCGAAGCGGAATTCGCCTGCGAGGTGGTGGAGTGCGACGTCCAGGACTTCCGCGAGGTGATCGGGCTGATATCCCAACACCACGCGCCTGCCGCGGTGTTCAGCAACAGCGACCATCTGCAGACCCAGACCGCGCTGGTCGCCGAGTACTTCGGTCTGCCCGGCAAGGACTGGAAGGCCGCACTGCGGGCGAAGAACAAGGGCGAGCTGCGCCGCCACCTCGCCGAGTGCGGGCTGGACCGGGTCTGGTCCGCCGAACTGGTGCCGGGGCAGGACCCGGCCGGCCTCGCCCCGCCGTTCCCGTGCATCGTCAAGCCTCGCGAGGGCGTCGCCAGCGAGGACGTCACCCTGGTCGCCGACGCCGCCGGACTCGCCAGGCGGGTCCGGGAGATCCAGCGCCGCCGCCCCGGCGCCACGCTGGTGGTGGAGGAGTTCCTGGACGGCGAGCTGTGCACCCTGGAGACCCTCGGCGACGGCCGTGACCGGCACGTCCTCGGCGGCTTCCGCACCCGGCTCTCCCCGCCCCCGGACTTCATCGAGGAGGTCCTGACCTTCGTCCCGGCGCACCCCCGGCCGGTGGTCGACCAGGTACTCGACCAGCTCGACGCCCTCGGCGTCGGACTCGGCGCCTGCCACACCGAGTTCGTCCTCCAGCCGGACGGCCGCGCCCGCCTCATCGAGGTCAACTACCGTGCCATCGGCGACCAGTGCGACCTGATGCTCGCCGAGATCCTCCGGCTCCCCTACTTCGAGCTGGTGCTGCGCACCCATGTCGGCGAACCGCTGCCCGCCGACCTCGGCGCACGCACCGACCAGCGGGCCCGCCACGAGCGCGTCTGCGCCGAACAGGCAGGCACCCTGACCGCCGCCCCCGAACCGCACTTCGAGCGGCGCGCCGACGGCGTCGTGCTCTCCTACCGCCCGGTCCGTGAACTCGGCGCCCACCACGAGCTCTACCGCACCAACCGCGACTACCTGGGCGTCGTCTGGGCGGTCGGCCCGGACCAGGGCGCGGTGGACGCCGCCGTGGCGGAGTTCATCGCCGCCAACCGCTGGGAGATCGCCTCATGACCCCGACCCCGGCCGAGGCCACCGCCCCCGGCAGCGCACGCGGCACCGCCCCCGGCATCGCGCCCTCGGACGGAACCGCCGCCGACCGGCTGACCCTGCGGGTCCTGTCCGCCCTGCTGCGCGAGGACGTGCTCGGCCTGCGCACCAACGGCGTCCTGGAGCAGCGGCCCGACGGCCCCTGGCTGACCGACGGCACGCTCGCCCTCCCGGTCGCCCCCGACGGGTTCCAGGCCGACCACGCCGCCCGGCTACCGGTGCTTGAGGTGAACGGCGTCCGCCTCACCGGCCTGCCCGCCGTCCTCGCCCACCTGGCGGAACGCGCCGACCCGCTGGACCGCCCGGGCCACCTGGCCTTCGCCGAGGAGTGCCGGCAGACCCTCACCACCATGGAACTGCACGACCGGGTGCGGCCCGAGGTGCACGCCGAGCTCGCCGAGCGCTACGGCAAGGACGTGGCCGACTGGACCGGTCCGCGCGCCTCGCTCGGCTTCGAGGCCCTGGCCGCCTTCCTGGACCACCCGGTCTATCCGACCGCACGCGGCCGCTCCGGCCTGGCCGAGCCGCAACTGCGCTCCTACGCACCCGAGTTCCACCCCACCTTCAAGCTGCGCTGGCTCGCCGTCCCGGCCGGACACCTGACCGTACGCGGTGACGGTCCGCTGCCCGCCTGGTGGCCGAGCGCCGAACAGCTAGGCGTACGGCTTGGCGCACCGGGCGAGTTCCTGACCCTCCCGGTCCATCCACTCACCGCGGGTGAGGACTTCAGCCGGATCGCCCCCGGCGCGGTGCTCGCGCCCGAGCCGTACCTCGACGTGCTGCCGACGCTGTCCATGCGCACCGTCGCCGTCGCCGAGGATCCGGTCTGCCACCTCAAGCTGCCGCTGGCCACCGCGACCCTGGGCCTTCGCAACCGGCGCACCATCAAGCCGGTCACCCTGGTCAACGGGGCGGTCGGGCAGCGCCTGGTGGAGGCCGTGGTCGCCCGCGAACCGCGTTTCACCGGGCGGGTGCTGCACGCCGACGAGCAGCGCTACGCCCACGCCGACGACGAGCTGCTCGCCGTCCTGCTGCGCCGCTACCCGGACGGCCCGGACGGGTCCGTCACCGTACCGCTGGCCGCCCTGCTCGCCGAGGCCCCCGACGGACGACTGGTGATCGACCACCTGGCGGACCGTTTCCACCGGGGCTCCGTCCTCGCCCTGTACGAGGAGCTGCTGCGGCTGCTGGTCGACTGGCAGACCACCTTGTTCCGCCACGGCATCGCCCTGGAGTCGCACCAGCAGAACACCTCCCTGGTCATGGACGGATCCGGCCTGCGGCTGCTCTACAAGGACAACGACGGCCCGCGGATCAACACCACCCGGATCGGCGAACTGGCGTCACTGGCAGCCGAGTTCCGGGATCCCAGGATTATCGGCGAACAGGACCGCGCGCTCACCGACCTGTTCACCACGATCACCGGCCATCTGTGCACCGCCTCGCTCGCCTTCGGCCTCGCCGCGCACGGCCGGGTGCCGCTGGATCGGAGCCTGGAGGTACTGCGCATCACCCTCGCCGAGGCCGTCGACCGCCTCGGCGAGGCCGGGCGACCGCTGCGCACCGCCCTGCTGGACGCCCAACGGCTCCCGGTCAAAGCCATGGTGAGCGCCGGCACCCTGCTGAGCAAGGAGCGCAGCGGCGCCGCCGACATCAACAAGCACTACACCGACGGTCCCAACTACCTGCTGCCGGGAAGCGGTTCATGACGACCGCCGAGCCGCTGCCGAGGACGGCCGGAACGGTCGGGCTGGACCGGCGCCAGGTGCACGCGGTGGCGGCCTGCTACTTCGTCGCCTCCTTCGCCGCCCTGGGCCTGCCGCCCTACCTGACCGAGATCCTCCCGGGCCTCGGCGACCGGGACGGGCACTGGGCCGGTCTGCTCTACATCGTGCCGACCGTCTTCACCGCCCTCGGCGCGCCCCTGTGGGGCCGCCTGGCCGACCGCTTCGGCCAGAAGCGGCTGCTGCTGCGCGCCCAACTCGGCCTCGCCGTCTCCTTCCTCCTCGCGGGGGCCGCCGACAGCCTGCCCGCCTTCACCGTCGCGCTGGTCTTCCAGGGATTCCTCGGCGGCACCTTCTCCGCCACCAACGGCTACCTCGCAGCAGCCCTGGACGGCTCCCAGCTGTCCAGGGCGCTGACCCTGATGCAGGGCAGCGCCCGGGCCGCCCTGGTCGCGGCGCCGATCCTGGTCGGCACGCTGTCGCCGTGGATCGACCCGCACCGGCAGTACCTGGTGTTGGCGGTGCTGCCGCTGACCGCCGCCGTGCTGCTCAACTTCCTTCCGGAGCCCGTCCGTCCGGTCGCGGCCCGAACCGGCCGCGACGCGGCCGAGGCCGACCCTCCGGGCTCGCTCAGGCTGCTCTACACCTTCGAGTTCGCCTTCGTCTTCGCCACCATCATCTCCTTCCCGTACCTGATCACCCTGGTCCAGCAGCGGTTGCCGGGCGTCAACGGCGCGGTCGCGGGCCTCCTGTTCGCACTGCCGCACCTGGTCTACCTGGTCGGCGCCGGGCGGGTGCACTCCGCTGTCGAGGCGCGCCCCCGGACCGGACTGGCCGTGGGCTTCGCCCTGGTCGCCCTCGGACTGGCCGGCCACGCCCCGGCCCACTCCCTGCTCACCTTCGCCCTCACCCGGGCGGTGCTCGGACTCGGCATGACCTTCGGCCTGGTCTGCCTCGCCGTCCTCGCCGCCGAAGCCGCCCGCGGCCGCGCGCCGGGCCGGATGTTCGGCACCCGCGAAACCGTCTCCAAGTGCGGTGCCGTCGCCGCCGGACTCGCCGCCGCGCTCGCCAACGGCAGCAGTGGCCCGGCCGCCCCGGTCGTGATCGGCACCGTCGCCGCACTGGCCGCCGCCCTGCTCGCCCTCCTGACCCGTAGGAGCCCCCGATGACCGCCCGGCCCACCACCCTCCCCACCACCCTCCCGGCCGCCCTTTCGCTCGAAGCGACCGCCGAACTCCCCGGCACCGACGAGGCGGTGGCCCACACCCTGCTCAACTGCCTGCTGCGTGAGGTCTCCGCGCCCGAGCACCAGACCGCCGTCGACGACGGCCGGCTGCTGCTGCGCCTGCCGCGCCGCGGCACCCTGCTGCGAGTCGCGCTGCGCCGCACCTCACTGCTCGGCGCGCACCGCTTCACCGGCCCCGTCCACGAGGAAACCCCCGACGGTTGGCGCGAGTTGGGGTGGCGCGAACTGGCCGGGTACGCCCAGGACGAACTGGAGCTGCGCACCGGTACGGTGAACGAGGAGTTCCTCGACCAGGTGGCGTCCAGCCATCACGGCGTCGGCGCGGGCCTGGCCGGACGCCCGGCTCCCGGAGCGGACCGCTACCTGGAGTCCGAGCAGGCATTGCTGTTCGGCCACCGCTTCCACCCGGCTCCCAAGTCCCGCTCCGCCGCCCGCGGCGACTGGCGCGACTACGCGCCCGAGTCCCGCGCGGCCTTCCCGCTGCGCCACCTCGCCGTCCGCGCCGAACTGCTGGCCGAGGAGTCCCTGGAGGAACGCGCCGGCGCCGTACTGGACGGCCTCGGCGAGGTGCCGGACGGCTACCGGCTGCTGCCGGCCCACCCCTGGCAGTACCAACTCATCGGCGACCACCCGCTGTTGCGCGCCGCGCTGGCCAGCGGGGACGTCCTCGACCTCGGCCCGCGCGGCGAGGACTTCGCCGCCACCGCCTCGGTGCGCACCCTGTACGGCGCGGACGCCTTCCTCAAGTTCAGTCTGAACGTCCGCATCACCAATTGCCTGCGCAAGAACGCCGCCTACGAGCTCACCGGCGCGGTCGCACTCACCCGGCTGCTCGACCCCGCGCTCACCGACCTCGCCCGTCGCTTCCCCGGGGCGGCGATGCTGCGCGAGCCAGCCTTCCGCACCCTCGCCCTGCCCGGCGCCGACGGCCGCCCCGACCGGGCGCTGTACGAGGGCTTCGGCCTGATCCTGCGCGAGGGGTTCGGCGGCCTGCTGCGACCCGGCGTGACCCCGCTGCTCGCCGCGGCCGTCGCCGACGAGCACCCGACCAGCTCGGCGCACATCTCCCGCCTGCTGGGCGGGCGTTCGGACGGAGCGGCAGCGCTCGACTGGTGGCGCGATTACCTGCGCCTGCTCCTCCCGCCGGTGCTGGCCGCGTACTTCGACCACGGCGTGGTGCTGGAGCCGCACCTGCAGAACGTGCTGATCGGCGTGGACGCCGAGGGACGTCCGGCACAGGTGCTCTTCCGCGACCTCGAAGGAACCAAGCTCGTCCCCGAGCAGAACGCCGACATCCTGGCCGCCCTGCCTCCCGAGGTGGCCGGCCCGATGACGTACGACGCCGAACGCGGTTGGGACCGGGTGGTCTACTGCCTGCTGGTCAACCACGTCGCCGAACTGCTCGCCGCCCTCGCCGACCGCCACCCCGAGCTGGAGGGCGCGCTCTGGCAGGCCGTCCGGGACGCCCTGGAGGAGTACGCCGCCGCGCACGGCCGCCCGCCCCGGTTGCGGGCACTGCTGGCCGGCGTCCCACTGCCCGCCAAGGCCAACCTGCTGACCCGCTGGGAGCGCAAGGCCGACCGCGAGGCCGGATACGTCCGACTGCCCTCCCCGCTGGCCGGCTCGGTGCTCGCCGAGGCCACCCGCATGACCGCCCACCACCGTCCCGCCGGGAGCGCCGCCCGATGAGCACCACCGTGAACAGCACCGTGAACAGCGCTGTGAAAAGCACCCTGGACAGCACCGCGAACAGCACCCTCGGAAACCCCGTCCACCGCCGGGTCGCTTCGCTCGCGGCCGACGAACTTCCCTCCTATGTCCACGACTTGGCCGCGCTGCGCGAGCACGCCGCCACCGTCCGGGCCGCGCTGCCCGAGCGGGTCGAGCTGTACTACGCCGCCAAGGCCAACCCGGAGGCGCCGCTGCTGACCGCGCTAAGCGACGCCGTCGACGGCTACGAGGTTTCCAGCGGCGGGGAGTTGGCGCACGTGCGGGCCGCCGTGCCGGACGCGCCGCTGGCCTTCGGCGGGCCGGGCAAGACCCCGGCCGAGATCGCCGCCGCCGTGGACGCCGGGGTGCACCGCTGGCACGTCGAGAGCGAGCAGGAGCTGCACCGGCTCGCCGCCGTGCTGGCGGAGCGGCCTGGGGCGGCGGTGGACGTCCTGCTGCGGGTCAACCTGCCCGTGGTGACCGACGCCCTGGACGCGGTGCCGCTGGCCATGGGTGGACGCCCGACCCCGTTCGGGCTCGACCCGGACCGGGCCGAGGAGTGCGTCCGACTGCTCACCGACGGCGGTCCGCTCGGCCGACAGCTGCGTCTGCGCGGGGTGCACGCCCACCTGGCCAGCGGGCTGGCGGCGGCGGAGCAGTTGGCGGTCGCCCAGCAGATCGTCACCTGGTCCGCCGAGCTGGCCGAGCGCACCGGTTTCCCGCTCACCGAGGTCAACATCGGCGGCGGCATGGCGGTGGACTACGACGACCCCGCGCGGCGCTTCGACTGGACGGCCTTCGGCGAGGGCCTCGCCGAGCTCCTCGACGCCCACCCCGGGCTGGTCCTGCGGATCGAGCCCGGGCGGGCACTGACCGCGTACTGCGGCTGGTACGCGACCGAGGTGCTCGACGTGAAGCGGAGCCACGGCGAGGACTTCGTGGTGGTCCGCGGCGGCACCCACCACCTGCGCACCCCCGCGACCCGCGGGCACTCCCAGCCCTTCACGGTGCTGCCGGTGGACGCCTGGCCGCACCCCTGGGCGCGCCCCGCCGTCGGCAGCGGCCGGGCGACCCTGGCCGGGCAGCTGTGCACCCCGAAGGACGTGCTCGCCCGGGCCGCGACCGGCGCGGCCGGCCTGCGGGCGGGGGACCGGGTGCTGTTCGCGATGGCCGGCGCGTACGCGTGGAACATCTCGCACCACGAGTTCCTGATGCACCCCCGCCCGGGATTCCACTACCTGGGTGGCTGACGAACCGGACCGGAGGCTGACGACGAACCCCCGGCCCCGAACGGCGAACAGCTGACAGATTTCAGATCTCAGATTTCAGCGGACAGATAACAGATTTCGAAATCTGTTATCTGTCCGCTGAAATCTGTTTGTTGTCACCAGTCCGTCGACACCCCATTCGCGCACTCGTGCGAAAGTGGTAACGGCGAAGGGAGCGCGAGCGTGCTGATGGACAAGGTGGCGGAAATACTCGCCGAGGCTTCGGCCCAGGCGGTGGAGCCGCGCTTCCGGGCATTGGCCGCCGGCGAGGTGATGGAAAAGGCACCCGGCGAGGTCGTCACGATCGCCGACCGCGAGGCCGAGGCGATCATCACCCGCCGCCTGCACGAGCTGCTCCCCGTCCCGGTGGTCGGCGAGGAGGCGGTGGCCGCCGATCCGTCGCTCGCCGACGCCATCCACGACGAGCCCGCCGTCTGGCTGGTCGACCCGGTGGACGGCACCTCCAACTTCGTCGCCGGACGCCCCGACTACGCCGTGATGTGCTCCCTGGTCCGCACCGGCCGGACGGTCGCCTCGTGGATCTGGCAGCCCGCCACCGCGACCGGCTACCGCGCCGAGCTGGGCTCCGGCGCCTGGCGCGACAGCGAACGCCTCACCCGCCCACCGGCACCGGCCGACGCCGGGAAGCTCACCGGCGTCCTGAAGAGCCGCTTCCTCGACCCGGTCGACCGCCACCGCCTCGAGGCCGGCTGCTCGGCCTTCGGCGAGATCTCCCCCGGCCGCAGCGCCGCCGGGATCGAGTACCCGGACGTCGTCGAGGGCCGCACCGACTTCATCTTCTACTGGCGCACCCTCCCCTGGGACCACGCCCCGGGCTCGCTCCTGCTCGCCGAGGCCGGCGGCGTCGCGGCCCGCCTGGACGGCACCCCCTACCAGCCCGAGGCCCCCGGCTGCGTGGACGGTCTGCTGGTCGCCGCCGACCCCGACACGTGGGAACGCACCCGCGGCATCCTGCTGAACGCGTGACCTGCCCGAACCGCACGCCGACGGCGGCGGCGGTTGCGGGCCCGCCCCGACGACGGACTGCCCGACGACGGACTGCCCGACGACGGGCTGCCCGGCAACGGGCTCCCCAGCGACAGGCGCCCCGGCGACGGCCCGCCGCCCTACCCCGCCCGCTCCCCGGCGACCTTGCGCCCCGCACCGACCACCTCCCGCAGCAGCGCGCCCACCTCCCCCACCGTCGTGTGCGGATTGAGCAGCGTGAGCTTCAGCCGCACCCGCCCCGCCCCCTCCCCCGGCAGCTCGGTGCGCCCGACCACCGCGCGCCCGGTGCGCAGCAGCAGTCGGCGCAACTGCCCGTTCAGCTCGTCCACGGCGGCCTCGTCCGCCGGCCCGGGCGGCCGGTAGCGGAACAGCAGCGTGGTGAGGACCGGCTCGGAGTGCAGTTCGAGCGAGGGTTCGGCGCGGACGGCGGCGGCCGCCGCCAGCGCCAGTTCGTGGCAGGTGTCCACCAGCCGCCCGAGTCCCTCGCGACCGAGGGTGCGCAGGGTGACGGCGAGCTTGAACGCGTCGGCCCGCCGGGTGGTGCGCAGTGAGCGACCGAGCAGACTGGGGTAGCCGGCCTGCTCGTCGTCCACCGGGTTGAGGTACTCGGCGCGCCGGGCGAGCGAGACGTACGTCTCCGCCCGTCGGACCAGGAAGACCCCGGCGGCCGCGGGCTGCCAGCCGAGCTTGTGCCAGTCGAGGGAGACCGAGTCGGCGCGGGCGATGCCGTCGAGCAGCGGGGCGAGCCGGTCGGAGAGCAGCGCGCCACCACCGTACGCGGCGTCGACGTGCAGCCAGGCGCCGTAGCGTCCGGCCAGGTCGGCGGCGGCGTCGAGCGGGTCGATCGCTCCGGTGTCGGTGGTGCCAGCGGTGGCGACGACGGCGATGGGGGTTCGCCCGGCCCAGCTGACCTCGGCCAGCTCCCGTTCCAACTCCTCGGGGGACATTCGGAGTTGGCGGTCGACGGGGACGGCGATCACGGCCCGTTCACCGAGGCCGAGCAGGGCGGCCGAGCGCTGGACGGAGAAGTGCGCGGCCGCGGAGGCGAGGATGCACGGCCGTACGCCCGCCGGGATCCCGTCCAACTCGACGATGCCGTCGAGCTTCTGGTCGCGCGCCAGCATCAGGCCCATCAGGTTGGACTCGGTGCCGCCGGAGGTGAGCACCCCGGCCGCCCGGGCCGGGTCGTAGCCGACCAGCGCGGCGAGTTCGGCGATCAGCGCGGTCTCCAGGGCCGTCGCGGCGGGGGCCTGGTCCCAGGAGTCCTGCGAGGGGTTGAGTGCGCTGACCGCGAGGTCGGCGGCGGTCGCGACGGCGAGCGGCGGGCAGTGCAGGTGGGCGGCGCAGGCCGGGTCGGCCGGGTCGGCGGCGCCGTAGGCGAGCAGCTCGGTGAGCCGGGCCAGGGCGCCGCGCCCGCGGGTTCCGGACAGCCCCTCCGCGACCAGGGCGGCGATCTCGGCCGGGCTCCCGGCGGGCAGCGGCCCGGAGCGCAGGGCGGTGCCGGCCTCCAGCGCGTCGAGGACGGTGGCCAGCAGCGGGCCGAGCGATCCGGGCCCGCCGGCGCCGCCCGCGAGCGCGTCCAACGGGACCTCCTCGCCGGGCAGTTCGGGCACCGGCCCGGACGGGTCGTCGGTCATGCGCCTTCCCGGGCGGCTGGTGCGGACGCCGACGGAGCCACCGCCGACGCCGACCCCGGCCTCGAAGCCGCCGCGACCGCGTCCGCCAGCCGTTCCAGAACCGCGGCGACCTGCTCGTCGGTGATGGTGAGCGGCGGCAGCAGCCGCAGCACCGCGTCGTGCCGCCCGCCGAGTTCGACGATCAGCCCGCGCGCCAGGCAGGCCTCCCGGACCCGTACGGCGAGCGCCGGATCGGCCGGCCGGGCGCCGCAGGCGTCGGGTTCGGCGGCCGGGTCGACCAGTTCGACCCCGATCATCAGCCCTCGTCCGCGGACGTCGCCGATCGCCGGCAGTTCCGTGGCGAGCTCGCGCAGCCGGGCGGCCATCCGGGCCCCCGCCACGGCGGCCCGCTCGGCCAGTCCGTGCGCGGCGACGTACCGCAGGGTGGCGGCGCCGGCGGCCATGGCGAGGGTGTTGCCGCGGAAGGTGCCGGTGTGGGCGCCGGGGCGCCAGCCGTCGTATTCCTCGCAGTAGACCACAACGGCGAGCGGCAGACTGCCGCCGATGGCCTTGGAGAGCACCATCGCGTCCGGGACGATACCGCTGTGCTCGACGGCCCACATCGCGCCGGTGCGGCCGACGCCGGTCTGCACCTCGTCCACGATCAGCGGGATGCCGCGCTCGGCGGTGATCCGGCGCATCTCGCGCAGCCAGCCGTCCGGCGCGGGGACGACCCCGCCCTCGCCCTGGACGGCCTCCAGGATCATCGCGGCGGGCGGCACCACCCCGCCCGAGGGGTCGTCCAGCAGCCGTTCCACGTAGGTCGCGCCGAGTTGGGCGCCCGTCTCGCCGCCGACCCCGAAGGGGCAGCGGTAGCCGTACGGGTAGGGCAGCCGGACCACCTCGCCGCCGCCGGGCAGCGGCTCCTTGACGGCGACGTTGCCGGTGAGCGCGAGTGCGCCGGCGGTCATGCCGTGGTAGGCGCCGGTGAAGGCCAGGGAACCGGACCGTCCGGTGGCGGTCTGCATCAGTTTGAGCGCGGCCTCGACGGCGTCCGTGCCGGCCGGTCCGCAGAAGTGCACCCGGGCGCGGGCGGCGAACTCGGCGGGCAGGTTCTCGAACAGCGCGCTGGTGAAGTCGTCCTTCTCGGCGGTGGCGAGGTCGAGCAGGTGCAGCGGGGCACCGCTGTCGAGGGTGCGGCGGATCGCTTCCAGCACGACGGGGTGGTTGTGGCCGAGGGCGAGCGTCCCGGCGCCGGAGAGGCAGTCCAGGTAGCGGCGTCCGTCGGCGCCCTCGACGGTCATGCCGTGGGCCCGGACCGGGACGATCGGGAAGGAGCGGGCGTACGTCCGGGCGGCGGACTCACGGACGCACTGTCGGCGCAGGATGGCGTCCCCGGGGGGCGGGGCCGCAGCGGCGGTGGCCCCGGTGGCGATGGCCCCGGAGACGGCCCGGGCGGGTACGGCGGCAGGCGACAAGGCGAACCCCCAAAAGAAGTTAGGTAAGCCTAACCTTATCGCTCTTGACCTGGCGGAACGGGTCGGGGGCACCCAGAACCACCCGAGCGAGTGAACCTCCGCCGTACCCGTGTGCGCCGCCCCTCGGCCAGCCCAACGACCGACCCCCCGAAAGGTCATGGCGCCGACCACTCCCGACCGAATCCGCCCCGGCGAGTCCGAAATCGGATCCGCCCCGACCAGTCCGGAACGTCACCCCGTCAGGCAGGTCACCGCCCCTTCCACCGGTAGCAGAGCTCCGGCCGCCCGACGCTCCCGTACTGCGGCTCGCGGACCGCCAGCCCGGTGTCCACCAGGTGTTCGAGGTAACGCCGCGCGGTGATCCGGGACACCCCGGCGGCGGCACCGGCGGCCGCCGCGGACAGCCCGGTCGAGGCCTCCCGCAGCACCGAGGCGACGGTGTCCAGGGTGGGCGCGCTCAGTCCCTTGGGCAGCGAGCTGCGCTCGGGCGTGCGGAGCAGGGCCAGCGCCTGGTCCACCTCGTCCTGGCCGGTCGCCTCGCCGGTGCGCCCGAGGCTGTCCCGGTAGCGGGCGTAGCGCTCCAGCCGGTCGTGCAGGGCGGCCGCGCTGAACGGTTTCAGCAGGTACTGCACGACCCCTGCCGAGACCGCCTGCCGGACCATCGCGAGGTCACGCGCCGAGGTCACCGCGATGACGTCGGTCCCGTGCCCGGCGGCGCGCAGTGTGCGGCACAGCTGGAGGCCGTGGCCGTCCGGCAGGTAGAGGTCGAGCAGGGTGAGGTCGACGGGTGCCCCGGCCGCACGCGCCCGCTCCAGGAAACGCAGCGCGTCCGCGCAGCTGTGGACGGTGCCGACGGCGCGGAAGCCAGGCTCGCGCTCGACGTACAGGGTGTGCGCGGCCGCGGCCACCGGGTCGTCCTCCACGACCAGGACGGAGATTCCGCCGCGGGCCCCGGCCGCGTCGCCGGTCACGTCGTGGCCCCTTCGCACTCCCGCACCCGGCCGGCCAGCGGCAGCCGTACGGTGAGCACCGCACCCCGCTCGCGCCCGACCTTGACGGTGCCGCCGTTGCGCCGGGCGGCCTGGGCGACCAGCGCCAGCCCGAGGCCGTGCCCGCGGCCGTCCTGCTTGGTGCTCCAGCCGCGCCGGAACACGTCCTCGACGGCGGACGGATCGATGCCCGCCCCGGTGTCGGCAACCCGCAGCAGCAGGCAGGCGCCGTCCCGGGCGTCCCCCCGGCCGGCTTCCCCGGCTCCCCCGACACCACCCACGACACCAGCCCCGGCGCCACCCCCGTCACCCCGTCGCGGATCCTCGATCCGCGCGGTGACGGTGACCTCCGGCGCCACCGGGCTGTGCGCGGCCCCGGCGATCGCGGCGTCCACCGCGTTGTCGATCAGGTTGCCGAGGACGGTGATCAGGTCCCGGGGGGCGAGCCCGGGCGGCAGCACCCCGTCATCGATCCGGCTGTCCTCGGTGAGGGTCAACTCCACGCCCCGCTCGGCGGCTTGGGCCGCCTTGCCGAGCAGCAGCGCGGCCAGCACCGGCTCGCTGACCGCCGCTACCACCCGGTCGGTCAGCTGCTGGGCTAGGGCGAGTTCGGCCGTGGCGAACTCCACCGCCTGTTCGTGGCGGCCGAGTTCGATCAGTGAGACGACGGTGTGCAGCCGGTTGGCGGCCTCGTGGGCCTGGGCGCCGAGCGCCTCGGTGAAGCCGCGAACCGAGTCCAACTCTCCGCTGAGTGACTGCAGTTCCGTGTGATCGCGGAGGGTCACCACCCGGCCGAGGCCGGTGCCGATGGTGGAGGTGTTGAGCACCACGACCCGCTCGGCGGTCAGGTGCACCTCGTCCCGCGCCGGCACCTCGCCGAGCACGGCCGCCACCAGCGCCTCGGGCAGCCCCAGTCCGTCCACCGGTCGGCCGTCCAACTCGCCTGCCAGTCCGAGCAGTTCGCGGGCGGCATCGTTGCACAGCACCACCCGGTGCGCGCGGTCGAGCAGGATCAGCCCCTCCCGCACCGAGTGCAGGGTCGCCTGGTGGTACTCGTACAGGTGGCTGAGTTCGTCCGGCCCCATGCCGTGGGTGTGCCGCCGCAGCCGGGAGTTGGCGAGGTAGGTGCCCAGCCCGCCGAGGGCCAGGGCACCCGCCGCGACGCCGACCAGGGCGAGCAACGGTCCGCTCAGCTGGGCGGAGATCGACTCCAGCGTCAGGCCCACGCTGACCAGCGCGACCACCCGGTGCCGGTCGTCCCAGACCGGGGTGACCACCCGCACGGACGGGCCGAGCGTGCCGGTGTACGTCTCACTGCGGGTCTGCCCGGCCAGCGCCCAGTCGATGTGCCCGAGGTACTGCTTGCCGATCTGCTCGGGCAGCGGGTGGGTCCAGCGCACCCCGTCGGTGTCCATGACGGTGATGAAGGAGACCCCCGCGTCCTGGCGCACCTGCTCGACGTACGGCTGGAGCACCGCGGTCGGGTCGGGCCCGCCGACGGCGGAGCGCACGGTGGGCGAGTCGGCGACGGCATGGGCGACCGAGGTGACCTCGCGGCGGGCCGCGTCCTCGGTGCGCTCGGCGGTGAACAGGTACGCGAGCACCGCGCCGCCCGCGACCACGGCGGCGACGATGACCACCTGGACGACGAACAGCTGCCCGGCCAGGCTGCGGACCAGCCGGTGCGGCAGGGGGAACCACCGGTGACGCGAGCGGGTGGGGGCGGTGCTCACGGACATGCCTCCCAGTGTGCACCACGGCCCGGGCCGCCCCCCAGGGGCCGGAGCGCGCCCACGGGGGGCGGAACCGCGCCCACGGAGCCGCGCCCGTTCCCGTCGCGCCGTGAACTCTATGAACGCAAACGTGACCTCCGTCACGCCCGAAGCCCATAGTCGGAGCGGCCCACCACCCGGGGCCGCCAGGACTGCAGGGCGAAGGAGCCGCAGATGACGACCACCGAGACCGCCACGGCGGGGGGACCCAGACGCAAGGACCGGACCCACTACCTCTATCTGGCGGTGATCGCCGCGGTGGTCGCAGGCGTGGTGGTCGGGCTGGCCGCCCCCGGCTTCGCCGTGGAGCTGAAGCCGATCGGCACCGGGTTCGTCAATCTGATCAAGATGATGATCAGCCCGGTGATCTTCTGCACCATCGTGCTGGGCATCGGCTCGGTCACCAAGGCCGCGAAGGTCGGCAAGGTCGGCGGCCTGGCCATCGGCTACTTCCTCGTCATGTCGACCATCGCACTGGCCATCGGCATGGTCGTCGGCAACCTGCTGGAGCCCGGCGGCGGCCTGCACCTGACCGCCGCGCTCGCCAAGTCCGGCCACGCCCAGGCAGCCGCCGGCGGCGCCCAGTCGACCACCGACTTCCTGCTCGGGATGATCCCCGACACCCTGTTCTCGGCCCTCACCCAGGGCAAGGTGCTGCAGACCCTGCTGGTCGCACTGCTGGCCGGCTTCGCACTGCAGGCGATGGGCCCGGTCGGCGCCCCGGTGCTGCGCGGGGTCGAGCACCTCCAGCGGCTGGTCTTCCGGATCATGTCGATGATCATGTGGGTGGCGCCGGTCGGCGCCTTCGGGGCGATGGCCGCGGTGGTCGGGGCGACCGGCGTCGACGCACTGAAGAGCCTCGCCGTGATCATGATCGGCTTCTACGTGACCTGCGTACTCTTCGTCGTCGTGGTGCTCGGCGCACTGCTGCGCCTGGTCGCCGGGGTCAACGTGTTCGCGCTGCTCAAGTACCTCGGGCGCGAGTTCCTGCTGATCCTCTCGACCTCCTCCTCCGAGAGCGCGCTGCCCCGCCTGATCGCCAAGATGGAACACCTCGGCGTCAGCCGCCCGGTCGTCGGCATCACCGTGCCGACCGGCTACAGCTTCAACCTGGACGGCACCGCGATCTACCTCACCATGTCCTCGATCTTCATCTCCGAGGCGATGGACAAGCCGATGTCGATCGGCGAGCAGCTCTCGCTGCTGGTGTTCATGGTGATCGCGAGCAAGGGCGCGGCCGGGGTCACCGGCGCCGGGCTGGCCACCCTCGCGGGCGGACTGCAGTCGCACAAGCCTGCGCTGGTGGACGGGGTCGGCCTGATCGTCGGCATCGACCGCTTCATGTCGGAGGCCCGGGCGCTCACCAACTTCGCGGGCAACGCCGTCGCGACCGTGCTGATCGGGCACTGGACCGGCGAACTGGACGCCGAACGGGCCGGCCGGGTGCTGAACGGCGAGCTGCCGTTCGACGAGCTGACGCTGGTCGACGCCCACGGCCCCGCCCGCCCCGGACCGGAAAGCGACCCCGCACCGGGAGCCGATCCCGCGCCGGGAGCCGACCCGGCACCTGAGGCCGTCCCGGCCGCAGCGACGACCGCCGGCTGAGCGACCCCTTCCCGCACTCCCTCGGTCCGGCGCCTGTCACCAACCCCGGAAACGGCGCCGGGCCGGGGGTTCCCGTTCAACCAGGGGAGTCCTGGGCCGGAATTCCCCGCTCGGCCCAGGACTCCCGTCCGCCCGACCGCTGTTCACAGCTCCTGCGAGCCGCTGACCGCCCAGGCCACCCCACTGGCCGGATCCTCCAGCGCCACGTGCAGATGGTGCAGCCCGGCGGCAGGCTCCTGCCAGGTGAAGCAGCGCATCCGGGCCACCAGGGCGTCCACCTCGGAGCGGTCCGGAACGTTCGCGCCGGCCATCGCGCCCAGCGCGCGCCACAGGCGCATCCGCCCGTGCGCGCAACCGTGCGTCCGGCCCACCGCGGCGGCCTGCACCAGGGCGGGATAGACCAGCGCGAACGGCAGGAAGCCGCCGAGCACCCGTCGCCCCCGGGCCAGCACGGCGGCCGCCTGCGGGGCCGGGCCGCGGACGCAGACCACCTCCGCCCAGGGCACCAGCGCGGCCAGCTCGGCCAGGCCCCGGGTGACCCGCTGCCGGCCCGGCCGGGCCGCCGCCTTCGGCAGTTCGACCTCGCCCAGGCCCTCCCGGCTGGCCGGCAGGGTCAGCACCGCGCTGCGCGCTCCGCCGCCCGGCAGGTACTCGCGCACCCGCGAGGCCTCGCCCCAGCCCGCCTTCTCCCAGGGCTCCAGACTCAGCGGCACGCCGTCGGGATCGGGCTCGGCCCCGTACGAGAGGTCCTCGCCGAGCAGCACCCGGGTGTGGGCGACCAGGCGGCGCACCGGCGCCGGCCCGAGCAGCGGCGCCAGCCGCAGCCAGGAGTGGCGGGTCGCCAGCACCTCCCAGAGCGGACCGGCGTCGTGGTCGTCCACCCCGGCGACCGTTCCCTCACCACCGTCCGCGTCGAACAGTCGGACGGCCAGTTCGGGCGGCGCCGCATAGGCGATCAGGTGGCCGAGCGGCGCGGTCAGGGCCACCGCGGCCTGCTCCCCGGCCTGCACGACGGCGGCCGCCCGGCCCTGCCGGTAGGCGGCGAGCAGCTCGGGCCAGCGGCCGTCCTCGGCCAAGGCGCGGAGGCTGTGGTCCTCGTACGCGATCACGATTTTCAGCGTACGGGCCGGGGTCGCGCATCAGCCGACTTGCCGTCGGCTCGGTGCGTCGGGGCTCGACCTCCGGCGGTAGCCGGTCGCCGGTAGCTGGTCTCCGGTCTCCGCTAGCTGGGCTCCGGTCGTCAGGGGTCGTGCCGTCGCTCGCGCTCCAGGACGGCGCGCAGTCGGCCGTGGGCACGGCGGCGGGTGACGGCCAGGGTGCTGCGGTGCAGGCCGAGCAGCTCGGCGGCCTCGTCGACGGAGTAGCCGTCGAGATCCACCAGCACCACGGCGCGGGCCTGCTTGACGGTGAGGAAGCCGAGCAGCCGGACCACCTCCCAGCGCGCCTGGAGCTCGGCCGTCCCGCCGTGCGGCGGATCGAGCGCGGCGCGGCCGCGCTCCACCGCCTCGGCCAGCTCGGGCACCTCGGGCAGCGCCACCCGGCGGCGCTCGCGGCGCCACTGGTCGCGCAGGATGTTCGTCATCGTGGTGAACACGTAGGCGTACGGCTGCGGGTGACTGAGGAAGCGCTCGGGGCGGCGGGCGATCCGCACGTACGCGTCGTGGACGATGTCGCCGGCCGCGAGCGGGCTGCCGGTGAGCATCGCAGCCGCCTGCTGGAGTCTGGGCAGCAAGGCCGTGAACATCCGGTTGAAATCGGTGGACTGGGCTTCTGTCGGCTCCGGACCGAAGTCCTTCCGCCGCTCGCCCGCAGACCGTCCGCTGCATTCCGCCATGCCGTTCTCCCCGGAAATCGGCATTCCGAACGCCCAGTTGGGGCTGGCCCCAGCCCCAACCGGACATAGTGTGACACAGATCACATCATAGGTCGTCCTCTTACTCTGCGCAGTCATTCGTGTGCAATTCGTCAACGGCGGGGCGGGAGGCGGGAATTCACCCTCCGTCGACCACACCGCCCCGGCCGGGGCCACCGGGGGGCATTCCACCCGATGGGAACCGTCGAGCGAGGAGAACCGCCATGCGAGGCTGTATCACCAGGAAGATCGCCACGTTCGGGATGGCCGCCGCGGCCGCCCTGGGCATGCTCGGGACCGCCACCCTGCCGGCCGCCGCGGCGCCGGCAGACGACCAGACCATCACCCCGAGCGCGGCGGCGGCCTCGCCCCACGTCGCCGCCGCGCCCTACCACTGCGTCATCACGGCCAACTACGGTTGGCGCTGGGAGGGATACTGCAACGTCTACTCCGGCCAGCTGCGCACGATCACCTACTGCGCCAACGGCAGCTACACCGTCGGACTGTGGATCGGCGCCCGGCCGGACGCGTGGGCGGTCTGGGGCAACTGCCCCGGGTCGACCTGGACGAAGATCGTGTTCCAGTGGCACAGCTGAGCGGGTAACGCCCGCGGCGCCGCGGGAACGGCGGCGAACAGATGACAGCTGACAGATTTCGAAATCCGTCATCTGTCAGCTGTCATCTGTCATCCGTTTCTGTCCTCCGTCGCATGCCCTCCGTCGTGTGTCCTCTGTCAGACCTCCGCCAGCAGCCGGGCCGCGTGCACCCGACCGGCGTGCTCGACCAGGCTGATCAGCACCTCCTTGCCGGAGGCGCGCTGCCGGGCGTCGCAGAGCACCACCGGCGTACCGGGGTCCAGGTCCAGCGCGCGGGCGACCTCCTCCGGGCCGTACTCGCTCGTCCCGGCGAAACGGTTCACCGCGACGACGAACGGGATGCTGCGGTGCTCGAAGAAGTCGACGGCCGGAAAGCAGTCGGTCAGTCGGCGGGTGTCCGCAAGCACCACCGCCCCGAGCGCGCCCTGCGCCAGCTCGTCCCAGAGGAACCAGAACCGGTCCTGGCCCGGGGTGCCGAACAGGTAGAGGGCCAGTCCCTCGCGGATGGTGATGCGGCCGAAGTCCATGGCCACCGTGGTGGTGGTCTTGCGCTCCACTCCGTCCAGGTCGTCCACCTCGCGCCCGGCCTCGGTCAGCCGTTCCTCGGTGCGCAGCGGGCGGATCTCGCTGACGGCGCCGACCAACGTCGTCTTGCCGACCCCGAACCCGCCCGCCACGAGGATCTTGAGCGCGAGCACGGAGTCGGCCGGATCCACCGGATCGGACGGCCAGCGGTCGGACGGGTGGTCAGAGTGCACGGAGCCCATGGAGGACCTCCTGGAGGATGCGCTCGTCGGGGAGCAGGGCGGGCGGGACGGGGCGGCTGACCCGGATGAGCCCGGCCGCCAGCAGGTCGCCGAGCAGCACCCGCACGACCCCCACCGGCAGGTCGAGGTCGGCGGCCAGTTCGGCCACGGACAGCGGCGTGCCCCGGCACAGGCCGAGGATGCGCGCCTGTTCAGGGCCGACCGGCGGCTCGGGCGCGTCCGGAGAGAGCTCCGGGTCCGGCAGCTCGGACACGACCACGGCGATCAGGTCGAACTGCTGCTCACCGGCACCGGTCCGCCCCCCGGTCACGGCGTACGGGCGGACCAGCGGCCCGGCCTCGTCGTCGTACCAGCGGGCCCGGTGAGCGGCGGCGAGCGGGTTCCGGGGCGGTCGGCCGGGATCGGCCCGCGGATGCTCCGGATGTCGCTGGTGGTACGGATGGAACGGGGGCTCCGACCGGTACGGGCGGTCCGGATGGGACACCGTCCTCACCCGCCGTGCACCGTACGGGGCGGGGCGCTCAGGTGCTCGCCGACCCGGCGGACGAGTCTGGCCATCTCGTAGGCGATCAGCCCGAGATCGGCCCGGGCGGTGGCGAACACGGCCAGGCAGGTACCCTCCCCGGCCGCCGCGACCAGCAGGTAGCCCCCTTCCAACTCGACCAGTGTCTGGCGGACTTCACCGGCGCCGAAGTGCCGACCGGCGCCCTTGGCGAGGCTGTGGAAGCCGGAGGCGACGGCGGCCAGGTGCTCGCCGTCCTCACGTTCCAGACCGGCCGAGGTGCCCATGGCCAGGCCGTCGGCGGAGAGCATCACGGCGAAGCGGACCTCGGGGGCGCGCTGGGCCAACTCGTCGAGGAGCCAGTTCAGTTCCCCCGTGCGGTGGGTGGTGCCGATCACGGCTGGTCTCCTTCGGGTCGGGCGTCGGGTCGGAAATCGGGTCGGACACCGGATCGGTGGTCGAATCGGTGGACGAGTGGGTCGTCGGGTCGGTGGTCAGGGCGGTGGTCGAATCGGTCGCCCGGTCCGCCGGAGGGGCCCCCGTCGAACCGCCGGTCGGGCCGCAGGCCGCGCGCCCACCCGCTCTGGAAGGCGGACAACGCGGCCCGCGCCGCCTCCGGGCTGCGGGTCGCGGGCCCCGCGCCGGCCCGGCCGGAGGCGGTACGACGGCTGCGCGGGGCGGCTTCGGCCGGGGCCTCCCTCAGCTGCGGCACGAGACTCGCCTGGCGCACCCGCCGCGGCAACTCCTCAGGGGCGTCTGCAGATTGCCGCTCGCCGGGCGGTGCCGCGGTTGCCGTGCGGTACGGCGGCGGCGAACCGGGCTGCGGACGCGAGGTGGCACCCGGGCCCCCGTCCGCAGCCGGTCCGGCCGTCCGGGCGCCCGAGGCCCGGACGGGGGTGCGGCGCACCGGCCCGGGGTCGCCGCCCCGGGTGCCGAAGGGCAGCAGCGCCCCGCCCTCCGGCGACGGCCCACCCGCCGCCGGAAGCTCGATCTCCGTCACTCCGCCGGCCGGGAAGGCCGGGGCCGGTCCGGACTGAGGCCACGCCGCGGGTCCCGGAACCGGCGTCGGCCCCGGCGTCGGAGCGGGAGCCGGAGTCGGAGCCGGAGCCGGAACCGGCGCTGCGGCCGGGGTCGGAGCCGGACCCGGGGTCGGGGCAGAAGCCGAGGTCAGAGCCGGAGCCGGAGCCGCAGCCGCGGCCCCGGCAGGCTCGTCCGGCACGTAGGAGGCGTCCAACTCCGCTGGCAGTTCGAAGCCTTGCCCCTGCCCCTCCCGCCCGTCGGCCAGCAGTTCGGTGGGCAGCAGGACCACCGCGGTGGTGCCGCCGTACGCGGAGGTCACCAGCGAGACCCGCACGTCGTGCCGCCTGGCCAGCCGGCTGACCACGAACAGGCCGAGCCGGTCGCTGTCGAACAGGTCGGTCTGCTCGGCGGCGGCAATCCGCCGGTTGGCGGCGGCGAGCGCGGCCGGGCCCATCCCGAGGCCGCGGTCCTCGATCTCCAGCGCGTAGCCGTTGCCGACCTGTTCACCGCGGATGTGCACCCGGGTGTGCGGCGGGGAGAACCCGGTGGCGTTCTCGACCAGTTCGGCCACCAGGTGGGTCAGGTCGGCGACGGCGTGGCCGACGACGGCGGCGCGCGGCAGCGGGTGCACCTCGACCCGGGCGTACTCCTCGACCTCCGAAACGGCCGCCCGCACCACGTCCACCAGTGGGACGGGCCGGCGCCAGGCCCGGCCGGGCGCGGCGCCGGAGAGGATGATCAGGCCCTCGGCGTGGCGACGCATGCGGGTGGTGAGGTGGTCCAGCCGGAACAGGTCGGCCAGCTCGGACGGGTCCTCGGTCCGCCTCTCCATGGTGTCCAGCAGGGTGAGCTGGCGGTGCACCAGGACCTGGCTTCGGCGCGCGAGGTTGACGAACACCCCGGACACCCCGGACAGCACCTCGGCCCGTTCCACCGCCGCCGTGACGGCCGCCCGCTGCACGGTGCCGAGCGCCCGGTGCACCTGGCCGATCTCGTCGTCGCGACCCACCGGCCGAGGCGCCTCGGCCTCGATGTCCACCTCCTCCCCGGCGCGCAACTTCCGGAAGGTGGCAGGAAGTTTGCGGCCCGCCAGGTCGAGCGCCGCGTTGCGCAGGCCGGTCAGCTCGGTGACCAGGCCGCGGCCGATCTGCACCGAGATCACCAGTGAGGCGACCACTCCGAGCAGACCGAGCAGCACGGCCATCCCGGCCGGAGTGAACAGGCCCAGTGCATAGGGGTTCTGGCGCTCGGCGGCGATCCGTCCGGCCCGGTCCTCTACGCCGCGCAGCCCGTCGGTGACGTTCCCGGCCACCACCGCCCACCGGTCCGCCGGGACCGCGGCGACGGCGGCCCGGCCGTCGGCGGCGGTACGGACCTTCTCCTCGTAGCCGACCAGCTCTCGGTGGTCCGGCCCGGCGGTCAGGGCGAGCAGTGCGTCCCGATCGGCGGATCCCAGGTCGGCGACCGCACCCTGCTCGAACTCACGCCGGGCGAACGCCACACCGGAGAACTCGCGCAGCTGGTCGTCGCCGAGCCCGCCGGAGAGCTGGGCGGAGCGCAGCAACGCGTCCTCCCGGGCCAGGAGTTCACGGGAGCGGGCCAGGTCCGGCAGCACCCGGGTGTCGGCACCGGCCCCACCGTCCTGCAGCGGCGCGACGGCACCGGACACGGCCAGCGCCCGGTCCACCGCCTCGCTGTACGCCGCGTACGCCTCGGGCCAGCCGACGCTCCGGGCGAGCACCCTGCCGCGCAGCCCGGGCAGGGCGGCGAGGGATTCGCCGAGGGCGTCCAGCCGGGCGGCGGCGTCGGCGCCCAGACCCTGGGCGTCGGCACGGTTGTAGCCCTCGCCGGGGTGGCGCGGGTCGGGGAACAGCGGGGCGAGCGCCCGGTCGGTGGCGGCCGCGGCCTCGCGCAGGGCACTCTCCCGGCCTGCGGCGGGCACGGTCCCCGGGACGAGACCCGGCCCGGCCAGCAGCTGCCCGGCGGCCGCACGCTCGGCCTGCAGGTCGGCGACCGTGTCCGCGACGGGCGTGAGCAGGGTGCGCTGGGCGTCGCGGAGACGCAGCAGATCCCAGACGCCCTGGGCCGTGGTGACGGTGGCGAAGCCCCAGAGGGCGATGACGGAGACGACCGGCACCATCAGCAGGGCGATGATCCGGGCGCGGACGGTCCGAGGACGCAGCCCGCGCAACCAGGGGCCGGGGCGCGGTGGACGGGCGGGCGGTCCGGCATGGGCACCCCGGCGGGCGCCGGGGGCGGTACCGCGGTCTTCTCGCATGGGTGTGGGGCCTTTCGGGCAGGGGCGTGGGGGCGTGGGTAGAAGACGGGGTTCGGGCTGGCCGGGCCGACAGGCAGCACGGGGCCCATGCGGCGCAGGGCTCAGGCGGCGCAGGGCTCAGGCGGCGCGGTCGTGGCCGTACGGGTCCGGTCCGTACGGGTGCTGTCCGTACGAGTCGAGGCCGTGCGGGTCGGCGGGCGCCGCGCCCGGGAGGTCGGCCTCCGGACCGACGGCCGGGACGGGGAACTCCTCGACGGCCAGTTCCCCCGCCGCCGGGCCACCGGCCCGCTCCTGGGCGGTCGGGGAGAGCGCGACGAAGGCGGAGGCGAGGAAGAGGAACGAGCCGAGGCCGACGGCGAGCGGGAAGACGAACTCCATCGGACTGACCCCGTCGAGGTCGGTACGAGCGGGATCCAGCTGGACGTGGACGGCGGCCATTCCGATGTAGTGCATGCAGCTGACGGCGAGCCCCATGCCCAGCGAGGCGGCGGCGGCCGCGTACACGTTGCGGATGGTGACGGCGGCCCAGAGTGCGGCGGTGGCAGCGCCGACCGCGACCAGCACGGACAGCGCGACCGTTCCCGCGTCGTAGCGCAGCCCACCGTGCATGCGGACGGCGGCCATGCCCAGGTAGTGCATCGCGGCGACGCCGACACCGGTGGTGACTCCGCCGCCCAGCAGGGCGAGGCCGCGGTGCCGGCCGTAGCAGACCACGGTCAGGCCCAGGCCGGTGACCAGCACCGCGACCAGCAGGCTCACGACGGTCAGCGGCACGCTGTAGCGGAGCTCGGTGCCGTCGACGGCGAAGCCGAACATGGCGACGAAGTGCATGGTCCAGATGCCGCAGCCGATCGCGGCGGCGGCGGTGAGCAGCCAGTTCCGACGGGTGGCGCCGGTGGCGGCCAGGCCGCGCAGGGTGCAGCGCAGACCGAGGGCGGCGCCGGCACAGGCCATCGCGTACGAGAGGACGGGTGTCAGCCACCCGAAACTGAAGTGGTTGAGGGTGCCCATGGGACCTCCGGTCGACCGGTCGGGCCCGGGGCGGTCAGCGGTGCGCCCGGGCACCCCGGTCGGGCGGACTGCATGCGGCAGGCATATGCGTGGCGCATGTGCGCTTCCGACCTGGGGTGCGTGGGACGCTATCGAGCGACTGGAATCGCCCAGACGAAGATCTGAAAAGCTGCACACGCAGCCGGGGCGATGTGTTCGAATGGCCCGGTCGTGTGCCCGGGGAGCCGGTCGTCCGCCGGCGAACGGCGAACAACGAACAGATGACAGATGACAGATGACAGATTTCGAACTCTGTCATCTGTTAGCTGTCATCTGAAAGTTGAACGCGGAACCCCGGACGCTGAAGCCCGCAGTCCCCCTCCGTCACCCCACCGGCGAAACCCGCACCCGCATCGCGCTCGCCGCCCGGAGGGTGATCCCCTGCGCGAGCGCGACCCGCCGGTCCACCACCTCCACCTCGAAGTCCCGCAGCAGTACCCCGAGGGTCAGCACCGACTCCAGCATCGAGAAGTGCTGCCCGATGCACGCCCGCGGCCCGCCCCCGAACGGGAACCAGGCGTACCGGTGGCGCGCCTTCTCGGCCTCCGGCAGGAACCGGTCCGGGTCGAAGCGCTCCGGCTCCGCCCAGTGGTCCGGGTGCCGGTGGGTCACCAGCGGCGCCACCACGAGCTGCGCCCCCGCCGGGATGACGTACCCGTCGATGACCGTCTCCTCGACCGCCCGCCGCCCGACCAGCGACGCCGCCGGGAAGAGCCGCATCGCCTCCTTGAGCACCCGGGTGATGTAGGGCAGCCGCTCCAGGTCCGCCGCCGTCGGCGCCCGCCCGGCCAGGACGGTCCGCGCCTCCTCCTGGGCGAGCTTGCGCTGCTCCGGGTGCTTGGCCAGCAGGTGCAGCGCGAAGGCCAGCGAGGTGGCCGTGGTCTCGTGCCCGGCGAGCAGGAACACCAGGACCTGATCCCGGAGTTCGGCCGGATCCAGCCGCTCGCCGTCCTCGCCGCGCGCCCGCCCGAGCAGGGTCAGCAGGTCGTCCGCGTCCTCGTCGCCGCCCCCGCGCGCGGCCCGCTCGGCGATGATCCGGTCGCACACCTCGTACAGCGCCCGCTGCGCCGCGAGGCCGCGCCGGTTGCCCGGCGTCGGCCAGGTCCGCGGGAGGCGGACCGGCGCGAAGCCGCGTTCCATGATGTACTCGCCGACCGCCGGGAAGCTGCGGTTCACCACCTCCACCGCTTCCTCCACGTCGGCCCCGAAGAGGATCCGCGCGACCGCGCGCAGCGCGAACCGCGACATCTCCTCCGCCGCGTCCACGACCCCGTCCGGCACCGCCCGCCAGCGCTCGGCGAGCGCCTGCGCCTCCTGCGCGAGCGCGTCCGCGTACCCGTCCACCCGGCGCCGGGTGAACAGCGGCTGGATGAGCCGTCGCTGGCGCTGGTAGACCTCGTCCTGGCTGGTCAGCAGCCCGTTGCCGACGCTGGTCCGCAGCTCGTCGTAGAAGTTGTTCTCCTTGCGGAAGTTCGCCACCTCGCTGCCCAGCACCTGGTGGACGCCCTCCGGCGAGAACACCCCGTAGAACTCGACGCGCAGCCCGGGCGGCCCGGCCAGGAAGCGCACCACGTCCCCGTGGTCGCGCCGGGCCGCGAGGTAGGTGCGCAGCGGACGGCGGGTGAGGTCGAAGAGCGAACCGACCAGGGGGTTCCCGGCCGGTCCGGGTACGGCGGCTGCGGTGGCCATCGGCACTCCTTCTGGACTTCCTCGGCGCTGGCTGCGCGTGGTGACCCCCAACCTTACTGACGGGTATTCAGCCGAGGAAGCCGCTCACTCGTACTCGGTGCCGCCCTTGCGGGTCAGGTAGGCGTCGCTGACCGCCTTGGCGATCGCCCGTCCGCCGAGCAGCGGACTCCAGCGCTCCACCACAGGCCGGACCACCACGCCCTCGCGCAGGTGGAGTTCGCGCCCGGAGTAAGTCTCCCTGCCCTGCGCGTACGCCAGCACCGTGCTGGCGTCGAACGGCCCGCGCCACAGTTCGGGCACCAACGGCAGCTCGCCCTCGAGCAGTTCGGCGGCCGGCAGCCAGCTCAGCTGCCCGTCCACCACGGCCGACACGTCGAACGCGGCGTACCCGGGGCGATCGGTAAGCGCGGAGGCGCCGTACGTGAGGTCCTGCACGCCCTCGCCGAACACCTCGCCGAAGATGCCGACCCGCTCGGCGCCCAGCCGTTCGGCCAGCCGGGCCGCCACCGCCGGGAGGTCGTACGCGCGCACGGCTCGCCAGTACAGGTTGCGCTCGTCCTCGACCAGGGCCAGGCCCTGCGCGCCGATCCCCTTGGAGGAGACCTTCACCTCGCCGGTGGCGGCGGTGTAGGTGACCAGGCAGCAGCTGCCGTGCAGCTTCTCGGTCAGCACCACGGGCTCACCGGGCTCGAAGACGTCGGGGTGGCGCTTGAGGTTCTCGATGTCCACCCAGGGCAGCAGGTCCGGCGCGCTGACCACCTCGCCGCTCATCGAAGTCGGCACCGGCGGCTGCCACTTGACGATCCCGAGCAGCTCGGCGAAGTCCTCGCCCCGCTCGGCGGCACCGGCCAGGTCGGTGCCGGTGAGCGCGGCAGGCCGGCACACGATGCCCTGCGACAGCTCTCCGCGCAGCCGCACCGCCTTCACCCGGTTCGCCGCCCCGCCGGCCAGCTTGCCGGTCAGTCCGAGCTCGTCGATCAACCCGTCCGGGAGGACGGCCTGTTCGGGGATGTAGACGGCGTGGTCACCGGTCCGGTACACGCCCTTCGCGACCACCGCCCGGTAGAGGCCGACCTGTGCCAGCTCCAGGGCATCGGCGTTCGGGTGCTCCAGGATGACCAGACTCTCGGCGGTGACTCTCAGCGTGGACATGGACGGACTCCTCCCCGTGGATCCGTGTGGATCGACCGTTGGGCCCGGGCGGCCGACGGTCGGCTCCACCTGCGGGTTGCCCCCACTCTGGCCTCTCCCCCTGCCCGGGTGCGACGGATTTTCCGGCGGTCCACGGCCGCGCCCTCTCGCACCTCTCCTCGCACCACCCGCGACACCGATCCCAGCGCCGCCCCCACCACCGGCCCCAGCGCCCGATCCCACCACCGCCCCAGCACGACCCCCAGCGGTCCGCACCGGAACCGTCCGTGCACGTTTGAGCCTTCGCACAGCGGCTCCGAGGCTCCCGCCGCACCCCGCCTGTGCAAAGCGACAGAGGATTTAGTGCTCGCATCTGCGGCACTATGATCGCTGTAATGGCCGCACCTGCGGCCACGCCTTCGCGCCCCCGTCCGGCGCGAACCCTGGAGGGGAAGCACCGATGAGCACCCGCACCACCGCCACCCGCAGACTCGCCGTCGCCACCGCGGCGGCGCTCGCCCTCGGCGTCGGGGTCACCGCCTGCGGCAGCAACGGCGGCAAGTCCTCCGGCTCCGCCTCCTCCGTCTCCTCCGCAGCTACCGCCGCCACCGCGAGCGGCGACGGCGGCACCGGGAACGCGCCGAAGGCCAAGGGCGCGATCACCGTGTTCGCCGCCGCCTCGCTCAAGGAGACCTTCACCGACCTCGGCAAGAAGTTCGAGGCCGCGAACCCGGGTACCAAGGTCACCTTCAACTTCGGCGGCAGCTCCGCCCTGGCCACCAGCATCAACTCCGGTGCCCCGGCGGACGTGTTCGCCGCCGCCAGCCCGGCCACCATGAAGACCGTCACCGACGGGGGCGGTGCGAGTGGCTCGCCGAAGACCTTCGTCAAGAACACCCTCACCATCGCCGTGCCCAAGGGCAACCCCAAGCACATCGCGGGCCTGAAGGACCTCACCGGCTCCGGCGTGAAGGTCGCGCTGTGCGCGAAGGAGGTGCCCTGCGGCGCCGCCGCCCTCACCGCGCTGAAGGCCGCAGGCCTCGACCTCACCCCGGTCACCCTGGAGCAGGACGTCAAGGGAGCGCTGACCAAGGTCGAGCTCGGCGAGGTCGACGCCTCCCTGGTGTACAGGACCGATGTACGGGCCGATGCTGCGAAGATCGACGGCGTGGACTTCCCCGAGGCCGACAAGGCCGTCAACGACTACCCGATCGCCGCCCTCGCCAAGGCGCCGAACAAGGACGGCGCCGCCGCCTTCGTCGCCTACATCCAGTCGCCCGAGGCCAAGCAGGTGCTGACCGCGGCGGGCTTCCAGGCGCCGTGAAGGACCGCACCACCGCACGCGGCCGGAGCCGCACCACCGGCCCCGGCCGGGACGGTGTCGCCGGGGCCGGCCCGGACGGGGCCAACGAGGCGTCGGCCGGACCCGCGACGGCCCCACCGCGCCGCAGGGGCACGCGTCTCCGGGGCACACGCCGCCACCCGGGCTCGCAGCGCGTCCCGGTCACGCTGTTGCTCCCGGCACTGCTCGGCCTGGCGTTCCTGGTCCTCCCGCTGATCGGGCTCCTGGTCCGGGCGCCGTGGAGCGGGCTGTCCGAACAGCTCACCAGCAGCGCCGTCTGGGACGCCCTGCGGCTGTCACTGATCTGCGCGACGGCCGCCACCGGGGTCTCACTGGTCCTCGGCGTCCCGCTGGCCTGGCTGCTCGCCCGTACCGAACTGCCCGGCCGTCGGCTGATCCGGGCACTGGTCACCCTGCCGCTGGTGCTGCCGCCGGTGGTGGGCGGTGTGGCACTGCTGCTGGTGCTCGGGCGGCGCGGGATCGTCGGCTCCTGGCTGGACTCGGCCTTCGGCATCACCCTGCCCTTCACCACCACCGGGGTGGTGATCGCCGAGACCTTCGTGGCGATGCCCTTCCTGGTGATCAGCGTCGAGGGCGCACTGCGGGCCGCCGACCCCCGGTTCGAGGAGGCCGCCGCGACCCTGGGCGCCTCCCGGCTGACCGCGTTCCGCCGGGTCACCCTGCCGATGATCGCCCCGGGGATCGCCGCAGGGGCCGTCCTCGCCTGGGCCCGGGCGCTCGGCGAGTTCGGCGCGACGATCACCTTCGCGGGCAACTTCCCGGGCCGTACCCAGACCATGCCGCTGGCCGTCTACCTCGCCATGGAGTCCGACCCGGAGGCCGCGATCGCGCTGTCGCTGGTCCTGCTGGTGGTCTCCGTCGCCGTCCTCGTCGGGCTGCGCGACCGCTGGATGTCGACCCCGTGACCGAGGATGCCGAGCCGATGAACTCCCCGCACCGCACGAGCCCCACCACCCCGGACACCACCACCCCGGGCACCACAACCCCGGACACGGCCCCGGGCGGCACACCCCCCGCCGTCACGGCCGCTGCCACCGCCGGTGCCGCCCTCGACGCCCGCCTCCGGGTCGACCGCGCCGCCTTCGCGCTCGACCTGGCGCTCGCCGCCGCCCCCGGCGAGGTGGTGGCGCTGCTCGGCCCGAACGGCGCCGGGAAGTCCACCGCCCTGCGCGCCCTGGCCGGCCTGCTCCCGCTCACCGGCGGCCACCTCAGGCTGGACGGCCGAGTCCTGGAGGACCCGGCCCGGCGCCTGCACACCCCCGCCGAACAGCGGCCGGTCGGCGTGGTTTTCCAGGACTACCTGCTCTTCCCGCACCTCAGCGCGCTCGACAACGTCGCCTTCGGCCCGCGCTGCCAGGGCCGCCCCAGGCGCGAGGCCAGGGCCGAGGCGGCGGCGTGGCTGGAACGGATGGGCCTGGCCGAGTACGCCTCGGTGCGCCCCGGCCGGCTCTCCGGCGGCCAGGCCCAGCGGGTGGCACTCGCCCGGGCCCTGGCCGTCCGCCCCCGGCTGCTCCTGCTGGACGAGCCGCTGGCCGCCCTGGACGCCCGCACCCGGCTCGACGTACGGGCCCAACTGCGCCGTCATCTGGCCGATTTCGAGGCCGTGGCGGTGCTGGTGACGCACGACCCGCTGGACGCGATGGTGCTGGCCGACCGGCTGGTGGTGATCGAGGACGGCCACGAGGTGCAGTCCGGCAGCCCGGCGGAGGTCGCCCGCCGGCCGCGCACGGACTACATCGCCCGCCTGGTCGGCCTCAACCTGTACCGGGGCCGGGCCGAGGGCACCCGGGTCACCCTGCCGGACGGGACAGTCCTGACCACCGCCGAGGAGCTGTCCGGCCCGGCGTTCGTCGCCTTCCCGCCCTCCGCCGTCACCCTGTACCGGGAGCGGCCGCAGTCCAGCGCCCGCAACCTGTGGCAGGCCGAGGTCACCGGCCTGGACCTGCACGGCGACCAGGTGCGCGCCGAACTCTCCGGCGCCCTCCCGATGGCCGCCGACCTCACCCCGGCCGCCGTCGCCGAACTGGGACTGGCACCGGGCACGGCGGTCTGGGCCTCGGTCAAGGCCACCCAAACCCACGCCTACCCGGCCTGACGACCGGGCCTGCCACAGCAGCCACCCGCACCGCCCGATGTGCCGGGAACGTCCGACCGATGGCCCTACTGCTCCAGCGGCCCTACTCCTCCGACGGCCCGACGAACCCCGACTCGTACGCGGCGATCACCGCCTGGGTGCGGTCCCGCGCGCCGAGCTTCGCCAGCACACTGCTGACGTGCGTCTTCACCGTCTGCACGCCGAGGACCAGTTGCTCGGCGATCTCCCCGTTGTTGAGCCCGCGCGCCATCAGCCGCAGCACCTCGGCCTCGCGGCCGGTCAGGGCCGCCCGGTCCAGGGCCGCGCGGGCAGCGGGGTTGCCGTGCCCGGCGGCGAGGCGGCGGATCGCGGACGGGAACAGCAACGACTCGCCGGCCGCCGCCAGCCGTACGGCGTGGGCGATCTCGGCCGGGCGGGAGCGCTTGAGCAGGAAGCCGTCGGCGCCCGCGCGCAGCGCCTGGTAGACGTAGTCGTCGTTCTCGAAGGTGGTGACGACCAGGATCCGCGGCGGCCGCTCCCCCGGCGCGCCGGGGCGCAGCAGTTCGCGGGTGGCGGCCAGGCCGTCCAGGACGGGCATCCGGACGTCCATCAGCACCACGTGCGGGCGCAGGGCGCGGGCCAGGGCCACCGCCTGCGCGCCGTCGGCCGCCTCGCCGACCACCCGCAGATCGCCCTGGGCCTCCAGGACGGCCCGCATCCCGGCGCGGACCAGTTCCTCGTCGTCGGCGAGCAGGATGTCGGTCACGCCCGTGCCTCCTGCGGTCCGGCCGCCGTCTGCAAGATCATTCGTCACGAGCCCAAGCGTAGGGGCAGCCGGACGTCGAGCACCCACTCCCCGCCGCCCTCGGCGGACGGTCCGGGGGATTCGGCCGGTCCGGCCGAGGCCGCGCCGCCGAGCAGCACGGCTCGCTCGCGGATGCCGCGGAGCCCCTTGCCGCCCTTGCGGCCGGCACCGGCCCGACCCGGCGCCGCCACCAGGCGGTTGGCGCACCGCAGTTCCAACTGCCCTTCGCGGACGGCGACCTGGACGTCGACCGGCTGGCCGGGCGCGTACTTGAGCGCGTTGGTGACGCCCTCCTGGACGATCCGGTAGGACTCGCGCGAGAGCACCCCGGGCAGCGCTCCGGCTGGCACCTCGATGTTCGCCTCGACCGGGCAGCCGGCGGCGCGGGCGGTGTCGAACAACGCGGGCAGCTGGTCGATGCCGGGCTGCTCGGTCGCCGCCCCGCTCCCCGAGGTCCTGCCCGCCGAGGTACCGCCCGCCGAAGGGCCGCCCGCGGGGGTCTCGCGCAGCAGGACCAGGGTGCGTTCGAGGTCCTCCATCGCCTGCCGCCCGGTCTCCTCGATCACCTCCAGCGCCTTGGCGGCGAAGGCCGGGTCGGCGATCTCGCGTGCCGCTCCGGCCTGGAGGACCGTCACCGTCAGTGCGTGGCCGATGGAGTCGTGCAGCTCGCGGGCCAACCGGTTCCGCTCCAGCAGCCGTTCGGCCCGCAGCTCCGCCTCCGCCAACCGATCCGCCGGGGATGGCCCCAGAAGCCTTACCGCCATGGCGAGTTGGAGACGGCCTGCCCAGACCACCAGCCAGCCGTAGCCGAGCGCCAACACCGGGACGAGCGGAAGGTACCGCAGGGCGCGCGGACCGGTCAACAGGTCGAAGACCGGCGTGAGGCCGAAGACCGTCGCGAAGCCGACCGTCGAACCGAGCACCACCCGCCCGATCAACCAGCCCGCCGTACGACGCCGGTCAGCCCAGGTGCCGGAGGGCTCGACGCCGATGTCCTCCTCGCGGTCGGGCACCAGCAGCAGCCGTGCCTGCACGCCCTCCGCGCGGCGCGCAGCCGGAATGAGGGCGACCAGCGCTAGCAGCACGACGTCCAGCGAGACGGCGTTCGTCAGGATCTCGCCGAGGCCCTTCCGGTACGTCCCCGGGTAGATCATCAGGATGACGCCCGCGAAGATCCACCCGACCAGCAGGTGCAGCAGCCGGGCGTAGTTGGCACCGGCCACCAGCGGCGCGAGGATCGTGGTCACTCGGCCCCGGATCCGGAACGCGGTCATTCTTGGCACCGCTCCATCCTGCCAGCTCTGCGGGCCGCTCCGGCTCCCCCGCCGGATCGTCGTCGTCTCCCTCCCGGGAGGGAGACCGGTCCCCGCTGTGGCGGGATCCGCCCACCCGGTCCCTTCCGGTCGAATGGAACCAGCGTCCGGAGCACGGACGGCGACCAGCTACCAGGAGGGGAAGGCGGCCGTGATCGAGATCCAGGGTCTGACCAAGGAGTACGACGGCCGGCGGGTCGTCGACGCCCTGTCGTTCGAGGTCCGGCCCGGCGTGGTGACCGGCTTCCTCGGCCCGAACGGCGCCGGGAAGAGCACCACCATGCGGTTGGTCCTCGGCCTGGACCGCCCCACCGCCGGGCAGGCCCTGGTCAACGGCCGCCCGTACGCCCAACTCACCGAGCCCCTACGGCAGGTGGGCGCACTACTGGACGCCCACGCCCTGCACGGCGGACGGACGGCCCAGGGCCACCTGCGCTGGCTCGCCGCGAGCAACGGCCTGCCCGCGCGACGGGTCGGCGAGGTGCTCGCCCAGGTCGGGCTGGCGGACGTCGCCGGGCGGCGGATCAGGGGCTTCTCACTCGGGATGCGCCAGCGCCTCGGAGTGGCCGCCGCACTGCTCGGCGACCCGCCGGTGCTGCTGCTGGACGAACCGGTCAACGGCCTGGACCCGGAGGGCATCCGCTGGATCCGCACCCTGCTGCGCGAACTGGCCACCGAGGGACGGGCGGTGCTGGTCTCCTCCCACCTGATGACCGAAATGGCCCTCACCGCCGACCACTTGGTGGTGATCGGCCGCGGCCGGCTGCTCGCCGACGCCGCCACCTCAGAGTTCATCGACCGCCACGGCCGTACCAGGGTCCGGGTCCGGGCGGTGGACGCCGCCAAGTTGGCCGCACTGCTCGGCGGGCCCGGTCACGGCCTCGACGCCGTCGAGGCCGAGGGTGGCGCCTGGGAGGTGACCGGCGCCGAACCCGAGCGGATCGCCGCACTGGCCGCCGCGAACGGCGTGGTGCTGTACGAGATCGCGGTCCAACAGGACTCCCTGGAGGAGGCGTTCATGCGGATGACGGCGGACAGCGTCGAGTACCGGGCCGAGGCCGCCGCATGAGCGCCGTGCCGCAGGCCTTCCGTGCCGAGCGGATCAAGCTCACCACCCTCCGCTCGCTCTGGGTCACGCCGCTGCTCTCCGTACTGCTCACCGTCGGGGCCACCGCGGCCGTAGGCGCGGCACTCGGCGACAAGGACCGCAACCTCACCGACGATCCCGGCGTCGGCGTCTTCTACGGGCTCAACTTCGGCCAGGCCGCCATGGTCGCCTTCGGAGTCCTGCTGATCGGGCAGGAGTTCAACACCCGGATGATCGACGTCTCCCGAACCGCCGTCCCCCGGCTCGGCCGACTGTACGGCGCCAAGCTGGCGTTGGCCGCCCTGATCGGCCTCGGCGCGGGCGCGGTCGGCACCGCGGGCGCCTACGCCGGGTACGCGGCCACCGTCCCCGCCGACTGGCACGGCCCGGCCTTCGCCCGCGCGGCCACCGCCGGGGTGCTGTACCCGGCGTTCCTGGTGGTGTTCTGCCTCGGGGTGACCGCGCTGTTCGGCAACCTCACCGCCGCCATGGGCCTGTTGACCCCGACCGTCTTCCTGCTGTCCCCGCTGCTCGGCGGTGTGCCCGGCCTGCGCGAGGTGTTCCAGTTCCTCCCCGACCGGGCCGGCCAGTACGCACTGCACTACGCCGACGACCCGCACCTCGTGTACGGGCACTGGACCGGACTGGCGATCATGGCGCTGTGGACGGCGCTGGCGGCGTACGGCGGACTGCGCGCGATGCAACGACGCACCAAGTGACCCTGAGCGAAGGAGAGATGGGCATGAGCCTCGGAAACGCGCTGCGCGCGGAACGGATCAAGTTCTCCACGCTGCCCTCGCAGTGGGCGGCACCGCTGACCGCCGTGGCGCTGACCGTCGGCGTCACCGCAGCCGTCAACGCGGCCTACGGAGCGAAGGACCACACTCCCGGCGAGGACCCGGCCGGAGGGATCTACTACGGCCTGCTGTTCGGACACGTCGCCGTGGCCTGCCTCGGGATCCTGCTGGTGGGGCAGGAGTTCAACACCCGGATGATCGGCACCTCGCTCACTGCCGTGCCCCGGCGCGGCCGACTGTACGGCGCCAAGGTCTCGCTCGGCGCCGGGCTGGGCCTGCTGGTGGGACTGGCCTCCACGGCCGGCTGCTTCCTCACCGTCGACGCCACCGTCGGCCTGGACTTCTCCACCCCCGGGCTGGCCCGCAGCTTCCTGGCCGGTGTGCTCTACCACCCGATGATGGTGCTGATCTGCCTCGGACTGACCGCCATGCTGGGCAACTTCAGCGTGGCGCTGGGCCTGCTCACTCCGATGGTGTTCCTCGGCACCACCTGGCTGGCGGCGATCCCCGGCGTCCGCGAGGTCGGCCAGTTCCTGCCCGACCGGGCCGGGCTGTACGCCATGCGCACCCAGACGGAGGCGGGTATCCACTACGGCCACTGGACGGGACTGCTGATCATGGCGCTCTGGACGGCCGCAGCGGTGTTCGGCGGCCTCCGGGCGATGCGGCGCTACCAGGCCTCGGGCGGGTAGCGGGCGGGGGCGTGGGCGGGACAGGCTGCTCGGCAACGGCGGGGCGCGGGGGAACAACGAACAACGAACAGCGGACAGATGACAGATTTCGAAATCTGTCATCTGTCCGCTGTGATCTGTTGGTTGTCAGCTGTCAGCCGTTACCCCGGCAGCCGGCCGTCACCGCAGCGCCGGGTGCTCCGCGATCACCGTGCAGCTGCCCGGCGCGATCTCCGTGAAGCCCGCGTCCTGGACCACCGGCAGCCCGCTGCGGACCAGGTCCTCCCACGCCTCCGGCGCAGCCGTGCGGACCGCGAGCGCGAAGCCCGACTCCGCCCACTCCTTGCGCTGCGCCCCGTCCAGCCGCCACCACGCGAGCTGCGCGGCGTGTCCGGTCTGGGCCATCGTCTTGCCCGCGCTCATCTCCACGTCCGGGTTGAGCCACAGCACCGGCAGCCCCGGCCCGGGCTCGCCGACCTCTGCGGTCTCCTCCAGGTCCGTCCCGGAGACCTGCAGCTTGGCCAGCTCCTTCGGCCAGCCGTCCAACGGGATCGGCGGGAACACCCGCACCTCCGCCTCCCGGCCCCGCACCGTGATGCCGGGCAGCTCCCCGGCCCGGCGCCACTCCCCGCCCCGGGCCCGTCGAACCACCTTGCGGATCCGGGCATCCTCCCAGGCCGCGACCCGCTCCGCCCACTCCCCGTCCACCTCGGTCACCCGGGAATCGGCGAGCAGCGTCAGCACCGCCCGTGCCGAGGTCTCCAGCGCGTCCGTCCGTCCCGGCGGCGTGGCCCGCTCCAGCCGGACGACCAGCGGCAGCACGTACTGGGGCAGCGCGTCGCGGTCCGCGGGGTCGGGTGCGTCGGTGGGGGCGGGAACGGCGGCCGGGGCATCGAACGGAGAAGTCACCCGTCCAGCATGCCAGCCCCGCCCCCACCGACCCGGCCCACCCCCGGCCACTCCGCCCCCACACTCCGCCCCCCACACACCACCGCCCGCATCACCGCCCCCACGCCGTCGCCCCACCCCGACGGCGGTAAATCAGCGCAGCCGCTGCCGCAGCTCGTCCACCGCCGCCCGGATCCCCGCGCTGTACGCGTCCACCGGCAGGGCGTCCAGGCTCCGCACCGCCCGTTCGAGCTGTTCGCGCGCGAGGTCGGGCTCTCCGAGCTTGAGGTGGTCGGAGGCCAGGTTGAGGTGCAGCGAGGGGTAGAACGCCCGCACCTGGAGGGCGGACTCGTACGTCGCGGCCCGCTCGGCGGTCAGCGAGTCGGCCGCCGCGAGGGCCCGACGGTCCCACTCCAACTCGGCCCGGGGGTCGTCCTGCAGGTCGGCCAGATAGTGCGCCAGGACGCAGCGGTGGAAGACGTCCCGTTCCCCCAGTTCCTCCCACAGGGCCTCGAAGCTGGCCCGCGCCTCGGCGGTCCGCCCGTGCTGCGCCGCCCGCACGCCCTCCAGGCCCAGCTCGATCCGACCCAGCGCCGGCTCGTCCGAACCGGGCTCCACCGAGTCCCCCGACCCCCTCGGCCCCCCTCCCGGCTGCGCGGACTCCCCCGCGGACATACCTCTCACACCAGACACATCGGACATGTCCGCAGCCTAACCGCCCGCCCACCACCCCGCCCGGACTTCGGGGCGCAGGAGGGCCCGACGCCCGTTCAGCGCCGGTATCCGCGCTGCGGGTCCCGTTCCTCCGCGTCCTCGTACATCAGGAACCACCCCTCGGGGTGCGTGGCCGCCAGCAGCAGTTCGGTGCGCTGCTCCGCGCCGAGTTCCGGGTCCCCGTCGTCGGGCCCGTACACGCCGAACAGTTCGTCGTGGCAGCCGTCCCAGTCGTAGTCGTAGAGGTCGGCCGGCAGGTCGCCCATCATGTCGGCCACCGACTCGGGCTGGGAGCCGAGCAGCGTCCGGGCGTCCACCAGTGCCATCCGCAGCGCGATCTCCTCGGCGAGGCAGCGCGGCAGCGGCCACTCGCCGAGGGCGAGGTCGTCGGCCAGGTCGTCGAAGGCACGGGCCATCGCACGCCGCCAGCCCCGGTGGAGCCGCCAAGTGCGCTGGGGCAGCCGGGCGAAGACCGTCCAGTCCACGTCCTCGCCGTCGACGACCGGGTCGTCCCCGTGCTCGTCGAGGTCGTCGTAGGCGGCGTCGGCCAGGCCGAGCAGCTGGGCGTGCAGCAGGCAGGCGGTGCGCGGGGTGAGGGTCCAGTCCGCACCCGCGCCGCCATCCTCGTCCTCGCCGTCCAGCGGGAACAGTTCGGCGAAGTCCGGCGTGAAGTCCTCGGTGACGCTGATCTCCAGCGTGCCCCCGATCGCCTCGACGCCGGGGATCGCGGCGACCAGCCGGTCGGGGTGCAGCAGCGCGCCCAGCGCCGCGTTGGCGTCCTCGGCGACCTCGCGCAGCAGTTCGCGGCGCTGGCCGGCCGGGTCGATGCCCTCGAAGTCCAGTTCCTCGACAGCCCTGATCGCGGCCGCGCGCAACGCCGGCCAGTCGGTGATCCGCAGGCCCAGCACCACGGTCGCCTCGATCTCCGGCGCGCCGGAGTACTCCGCCGCGCCCGGCCCCTGCGGATGATCGCTTCGCTCGCCCATGGAGCTACGGTACGGCTTTTCCGCCGCCCGATCACCGGTCTGAACCAGCTTCCCGAGACCTTCTCGGCCAGCTCGCCGCCGCGCCTCTGTCACTCGGACGCACCACCCCGGCAGGATGGGCCCCATGGCTGACATCAACGAGTACGGCGGCGGGCAGAGCCCGAACGCCGACGTCCTGGTCGTGACCACCAACGACATCCCGGGTTTCCGGGTCGACCACGTGATCGGCGAGGTCTTCGGACTGACCGTCCGCAGCCGGCACATCGGCAGCCAGATCGGCGCCGGGCTGAAGTCCCTGATCGGCGGCGAGCTGCGCGGCCTGACGAAGACCCTGGTCGAGAGCCGCAACGAGGCGATGCAGCGGCTGGTCGAGCAGACCAAGGCGCGCGGCGGCAACGCCGTCCTGATGATGCGCTTCGACGTGACCGAGGCGGCGGACGCCGGCACCGAGGTGTGTGCGTACGGCACCGCCGCGGTGATCTCCCCGATCGGCTGAGGCTCCGCCCGTGGCGGCAACGCGGCGCCGGTGGTGCGCTTCGACCTGGCCTGGGCGGCGGACGTCGGCACCGGGGCCCGCCCGTCACGGGGAACAGCCACCCGGTCCCCGATGTTTCGTGGGCGTGACTGTTTACGGTGCAACCAACCAGGCGGGCCGGCCGCGGCGTGTGGACGTCCTGGTCGTGGGCGCCGGACAAGCGGGACTGTCCGCCGCCTACCACCTCGGCCGTCGCGGCTTCGCCCCCTACCGGGAGCGCGTCGACGGCGGCTTCGTCGTCCTCGACGCCAACGCCACCCCCGGCGGCGCCTGGGCGCACCGCTCGCCGTCACTGCGGATGGCCACCGTGCACGGCTTCCACGACCTCCCGGACGCCGAGCTCCCCGCGCCCGACCCCGAGGCCCGCGCGCGCGAGGTGGTGCCGGGGTACTTCACGGCGTACGAGGCCCGGCACGCGCTCCCGGTCGTACGCCCGGTCGCGGTTCGCACCGTACGCGCCGAGTCCGAGCGCCCCGATTCCCGGCTGCTGGTCGAGACCGACCACGGCACCTGGTCCACCCGGGCGCTGATCAACGCCACCGGCACCTGGACCCGCCCCTTCCTCCCCCACTACCCGGGGCACTTCGCGGGCCGCCAGCTGCACTACGCCGAGTACCGCGGCCCCGAGGAGTTCGCCGGGAAGCGCGTCCTGGTGGTGGGCGGCGGCGCCTCGGCGATCCAGGTCCTGTCGGAGGTGGCGGCAGTCGGCGAGACGATCTGGGTCACCCGCTCCGAACCCGTCTACCGCGAGGGCCCGTTCACCCCCGAGTACGGTCGCGCGGTGGTCGCCAAGGTCGAGGAGCGGGTCCGTCGGGGGCTGCCGGTGCGCAGCGTGGTGAGCGTGACCGGCCTCGGCCCCTCCATGGCCTACCGCCGGGCGCAGGAACTGGGCGCGCTGCACCGCCGGCCGATGTTCGACCGGCTCACCGAGCACGGGGTGGCCTGGGGCGACGAGGAGTCGGCGGTGGACGCGATCGTCTGGGCGACCGGCTTCCGCCCCGAGGTCGGCCACCTCGCTCCGCTCGGCCTGCGCTCCCCCGGCGGCGGCATCGCACTCACCGGCACCCGCGCCGCCGCCGACCCGCGCGTCCACCTGGTCGGCTACGGCCCGTCCGCCAGCACCATCGGCGCCAACCGGGCCGGCCGCGCCGCCGTCAACGACCTGGTCAAGCTGCTCGGGGACCCGGCGACGGAGACCGCGACGACGGGTCCCACCGCGATCGAACCGACCGCCACCGGGCCCACGGCGACCGGGCCCACGGGGACGGGGACCGCGGCCGAAAGCGCCGCGATCCCCGTCCCCGTCTGAACCGCGGAAGGCCGGCGGTCGTCCGCGGAAGGTCAGCGGTCGTAGTCGACCGTGACCCGGTCGGTGAGCGGGCGGGCCTGGCAGGTGAGGACGTAGCCGGCGGCCAGCTCCTTCTCCTCCAGCGCGAAGTTGCGGCGCATCTCGACCTCGCCTTCGGTGACCAGGGCCCGGCAGGTGCCGCAGACACCGCCCTTGCAGGCGAACGGCAGGTCGGGCCGGGAGCGCTGGGCACCGTCCAGGATCGAGCGGTCGCGCGGGAGGGTGAGGGTGCTGCCCCGACCGTCGAGGACCACCGTGACCTCGCTGCGCTCGCCGGGCGCGTCCTCGGTGCCGCCGTCCGCGCGGTCCCCTCGGTCCCAGTCCTCGTCGCGCTCGGCGAGCGGCTCGTCCTCGGCGTGGAACAGCTCCTGGTGCACCCGCTCGCCCGGCACCTCCAGTTCGGCGAGCAGCTCCTTCGCCCCGGCGACCATGCCGAACGGGCCGCACAGCCACCAGTGGCCGACGCCTCCGACGTCCACCAGGGCTGTCAGCAGCGCCCGAACCCGCTCCGGGTCCAGCCGTCCGCTGAGCAGCTCGGCGTCCCTGGTCTCCCGGGAGAGTACGTGTACCAGCTGGAACCGGCCGAGGTAGCGGTCCTTCAGGTCGGCCAGCTCGTCCGCGAACATCACGGTGTCGCTGCGCCGGTTGCCGTAGAGCAGGGTGACGGTCGAGCGGCGGTCGGCGGCCAGCACCGAGGCGGCGATCGACAGCATCGGGGTGATCCCGGAGCCGGCCGCGAGCAGCACGTGGTCGGCGGGGACGCCGAGTTCGGGGGTGAACAGGCCGGACGGGGTCAGCACCTCGACCTCCTCGCCGGGCCGGGCCTCGCGCACCAGCCAACGCGAGAACAGCCCGCCGGGCACCTCGCGGACGGCGATCCGCAGCGGGCCGCCGACGGGGGCGCAGATCGAGTACGAGCGGCGCTCGTCGGTGCCGTCCACCACCTTGCGCAGGGTCAGGGTCTGGCCGGGCCGGAACGCGTACGCGGCTGCCAGGCCTTCCGGCACCTCGAAGGTCACCGCCACGGCGTCCTCGCACAGCCGCTCCACCCGCTCGATCCGCAGCGAGTGGAAGGTCGGGCGGCGGGCCGGGCGGACGGCCTCCGTGGAAGCCGCGGGATCGGCGGACGCCGCGGAACCGGCGGAGACCGCGGAACCGGTCGCTGCGGCGGGCGAGGCGGCGGAGGCGGGCGAGGCGGCGGGCATTCTCAGATCTCCTTGACGCGTTCGAACGGCTCGCGGCAGGCGCGGCAGCGCCAGAGCGCCTTGCAGGCGGTGGAACCGAAGCGGGACAGCTCCTCGGTGTCGGTGCCGCCGCAGTGCGGGCAGGGCACGGGGGCCGCGGCTCCCGTGCGGGTGGGGCCGAGGGCGAGCGGGACGGGCCCGGGCCCTGGTGTGGACGCGACGGCCGAGGTCGGGCGCGGCGGGGCGATACCCGCCTCGGCGAGCTTGCGGCGGCCCTCGGCGGTGATCAGGTCGGTGGACCACGGCGGGTCCAGCCGCAGCCGCACCCGCACCTCCGGGTACCCGGCGGCGCGCAGTCGGCGGTCGACGTCGGCGGCCATCTCGGCGACGGCCGGGCAGCCCGAGTAGGTCGGGGTCAGCCAGGCGGTCACCGCGCCGCTGCCGCCGTCCACCTCGACCCCGGCCAACACGCCCAGGTCGGCCAGGGTGAGCATCGGCAGCTCCGGGTCCGGGACGGCCGCGGCGACCGACCAGGCCAGGTCGCGGGCCGTCCCGGCGGTGCCGGTGCTCCCGGCGGTCCCAGCGGTCCCAGCGGCGCCCATGGTCCCGGCGGTGCCCGTCACCACGTCGCCCCCGGGTGTGCGCGGGCCAGCACCTGCAGCTCGGCGAGCAGCGGGCCGAGCGCCTCGGTGTGCACCCCGTCCCGGCCGGCCCGGCCCAGCACGGTGGCCAGCGGCGGGACGTCCGGCACGGTCAGCCCGGCCTCGGCGATCACGGCGGCCAGCTCGCGCAGCACCGGCTCGCGCAGCTGCGCCGGATCGACGCCGGCCCGCAGCTCCACCGGGTGCGCGGTGAACAGCTCTTCCAGCAGCGGCCAGACCGCGTCCAGCCCTGCCTGCATCCGCTCCGCCGAGTACGGCGTGCCGTCGCCGAGCCGCAGGGTCCAGGCGGTGGCGTACTCGCGGTGGTACGCCAGCTCCTTGACGCCCCGGACGGCGACCGCGGCCAGCACCGGGTCGGGGTGCGAGCCCAGCGCCTCGTACAGTGCGCCGCGGGCGGTGGAGAACAGCAGCAGCCGGGCGATCGAGTACGCGAAGTCGCCGTTCGGGGTCTCCACCAGGCGGACATTGCGGAACTCGTGCTCCTCCCGCCAGTACGCCAGGTCGTCCTCGGTGCGGCCGGAGCCGTCGGCCTGACCGGCCCGGGTGAGCAGCAGCCGGGCCTGGCCGAGCAGGTCGAGGCCGAGGTTGGCGAGCGCGACCTCCTCCTCCAGTTCGGGCGCCCGGGTGCACCACTCGATCAGTCGCTGCGCGAGGATCAGCGCGTCGTCGCCGAGCATCTGGCAGTAGGCGGCGAGGTCGGCGCCGTCCAGGCCGGCGGGCAGGGCGGTGTCCACGCCGAGCAGCGGGTCGGCGAAGCCCGTCCCGTACGCCCAGCGGCCCTCGCCCTCGGGGCCGGGGGTGGCTCCGGCGAGGCTGAGGTAGACGTGGTCGTCCTCGGTGGTGGACGTGGTGTGGTCGTGCACGGTGGCTCCCCCGTCAGATGTGCGGGACATCCTCGGGGATGTCGTAGAAGGTCGGGTGGCGGTAGACCTTGTCACCGCTGGGCTCGAAGAACGGGTCGCGCTCGTCCGGGGTGGAGGCGGTGATCGCGTCCGAGCGGACCACCCAGAGGCTGACGCCCTCGTTGCGACGGGTGTACAGGTCCCGGGCGGCGAGCAGGGCCATCCGGTCGTCGGAGGCGTGCAGCGAGCCGACGTGGACGTGGTTCAGGCCGCGCCGGGGGCGGACGAACACCTCGTACAGCGGCCAGCCGGCCTTGGACTCGGTCACGTTCAGTTCTCCTGTTCGGGGGTGGGCCGCTCGGCGGGCGCAGCCTGTTCGGCGGCGCGCTTGGCCGCGTAGGCGACGGCCGCCTCGCGCACCCAGGCGCCGTCCTCGTGGGCGGCCCGGCGGCGGTCGACTCGCTGGGCGTTGCACGGGCCCTGGCCGTGGATGACCCTGGTCAGCTCGGACCAGTCGGGCTCGCCAAAGTCCCAGCCGCCGCGCTCCTCGTTCCAGCTCAGTTCGGGGTCGGGGAGGGTGACGCCCAGGTGCTCGGCCTGGGGGACGGTCATGTCGACGAAGCGCTGACGGAGTTCGTCGTTGGTGTGGCGCTTGATCCGCCAGGCCATCGAGCGGGCGGTGTTCGGCGACTCGGCGTCCGAGGGGCCGAACATCATCAGCGACGGCCACCACCAGCGGTCGACCGCGTCCTGGACCATCCGGCGCTGGGCATCGGTGCCGCGCATCAGGGTCATCAGCAGCTCGTAGCCCTGGCGCTGGTGGAAGGACTCCTCCTTGCAGATCCGCACCATCGCGCGGGCGTACGGGCCGTAGCTGCAGCGGCAGAGCGGGACCTGGTTGCAGATCGCGGCGCCGTCCACCAGCCAGCCGATCACGCCGACGTCGGCGAAGGTGAGGGTGGGGTAGTTGAAGATCGAGGAGTACTTCTGGCGACCGCTGATCAGCTTCTCGGTGAGCTCGGCGCGGTCGACGCCGAGGGTCTCGGCGGCCGCGTAGAGGTAGAGGCCGTGCCCCGCCTCGTCCTGGGCCTTGGCCAGCAGGATGGCCTTGCGGCGCAGGGAGGGGGCCCGGGTGAGCCAGTTGCCCTCGGGCTGCATGCCGATGATCTCGGAGTGGGCGTGCTGGGCGATCTGGCGGATCAGGGTGGCCCGGTAGGCGTCGGGCATCCAATCCCTGGGCTCGATCCGCTGCTCGGCGGCGATCACCGCGTCGAAACGGTCCTCCGGCGTCTGCGCCGGGACCGCCTCGGCCACCTCTGCTGTCACCACGGTCCCCTCTCGTGTTCCTGCCCTGGTCCCTGCGCCGGCTCTGTGCAGTGACGCCGGGCACCAACCGACTGACCGTTCGGTCGGTACCATTCTGCGCGGCGGAGCGGAGGGATGGCAAGGGAGTGGGAAAACGGATAACAGCTGACAGAATCTGAAATCTGTCAGCTGTTATCCGTCATCTGTCCGCTGTTATCTGTCCGCTGTTACCTGCTGACTGTCTTCTGTTTTCTGCCAGCTGTCACTGCGAGCCGTCAGCCATCCATCGTCAGCCGTCAGCCACCCTCCGCCCGGCTGCCCCACTCACCCTTCCCCACGATCCCGCAGCCGGGGCAGCGGAACGGCGAGCAGCGCCGCGAGCAGGGCGATCCTCGGAGCGAGCTGGTCCAGCCGGATGTACTCGTGCCGGGCGTGCGCACCGGCACCCACCGCGCCGAAGCCGTCCAGCGTCGGCAGCCCGCGCGACCCGGGCAGGTTGGTGTCCCCGGCCCCGCCCGCCGGAGCGCCGTCCAGCTGCTGCCCGAGCACCGCCGCGAGCAAACGCACGTGCCGCAGCAGCGGATTGCCGGTCCGCTCGGGCCAGGCCGGCCGACTGGACAGCACCTCCGTGCGCACCCGCGCACCCGGCCGCAGCGCGGTCAACCGCGCGAGGTTGTCCAGCGTGCGGCGCTGCGCCTCCACGGTGGAGAACCGAAGCCCTAGCTCGGCCTCGGCCCGTCCGGCGACCACGTTGGCCCGCGAACCCCCGCTGATCCGACCGGCATTGAGCTCGGTCCCGGGCTGGCCTGCGAGTCCGCGGACGAGCACCAGCTGGTCGACGAGCTCGTCCACCGCGGACACCCCGTCGTGGGCGTCGTTGCCCGCATGGGCCTCCCGCCCGGTGACGGTGAGGCGCACCCGGGTGCTGCCGCGCCGCGCGGTCTTCAGCCGCCCGTCCGGATGCGGCGGCTCCAGCCCCAGGACGGCTGCCGCGCCGCGCAGTTGGCGCTCGACCAGGCGGCGCCCGTCCGGGCTGCCGACCTCCTCGTCGGACACCACGACCAGCCGCACGCTGCGGTGCGGCCGCTGCTCCAGGTCCGCGAGCAGCGCCAACGCGCCCTCCAGGACGGCGAGTCCGCCCTTCATGTCGACCACGCCGGGGCCGGTGAGCCGCCCGTCGTGCTCCGCCACCGGCCAGTCCGCCAGCGTGCCGACCGGCCAGACGGTGTCGTGGTGGCCGACGACCAGCAGGTGCGGGAGGGACTCGTCCCGGCCCGGCCACTCGATCACCAGGTGGTCACCGGCCGGCCCGGGTTCACGGCGTGCGGTGGCCCCCGTAGCGCGGAACCCGGCGGCCAACTCCTCGGCGAGCGCGTCGAGTCGGGGCGCGTCGCCGCTCGGTGACTCGATCCGGGCCAGGTCCGCGCAGCGCCGCCGGACGGCACCCGCGAGCGTGCGGGCCCGGGCACTGAGCGCCTGCGGCAGTCCGGGCAGCGCCGCGGTGGTGCCGGAGGCGACGGCGCCCGCAGCCGACGCGGCAGCTGGGCCCGCGGCGGCACCGGCAGCGGCAGTAGCAGCAGAGGCAGCAGCGGAAGCGGAGGTCGGGGCTTCACCGTCGGGGGCGGCCGGGACCGTCACGGGTACGCGATCGGGCTCCGCGGCAGCACCCGACGCGGCCGGCGACCCGACGATCTGGGGACTCAACGCTCGCCTCCGCGGCCGCAGCCGGTACTCAGCGGCCGGATCGGCCGACCGCTCCCGCCCGGGTACCAGACCCGGCCGGACCGCACCGCTCGGCCCGGAGGCCGGACGGCCCGTCGGAACGGCCCGTCTGGCCCAAGTACGGTGGAACGGCTGGGCGGCGTGCTTGGCATTGCGTCCTCCTCGCTCGATCCGGTGCCCCGGTCCGCCCGGAGCCCCGTGCACGGCGGCTTCCTCGCGGCGGGCGCAGTGGCCGAACCGCCGCAGGGAAGCCGAGATGTGAGCCTAGAAGAACCGTTCGGTTTCCTGCGAGGTGGCCCTGGTCCCAGCGTGCCGGTACGGGCCCCGGCCTCCGTCACCCGTCGGAGGAAGCGGCGGGCGGTCGGCGCGCGGGCCTGGATCGGCGCGCGGGCGCGGTCGCCGGATCACGCCCATCTCCACCATGGACCCGCCGCCCGGGTTCGGCAGCGCAAACCGGCAAGGCACGGCATTTCCACGCCGGATGGGTGACATCGGCTCAGCGAGCGGTACCAACCGGAGGCACGCGGCGGCTCAGGGAAGCCCGCGGCACGGGCCGAACGGTCCTCCGGGGAACGTCCGCGTGAACACCGTCCGACGCTGCGCCCCGCCCTGCCCTCGCGAGCGCCCGCCGTCACCCGCCGTCACCGACCAGCCCCGCATCGCGTGCGAGCAGCGCGGCCTGGACCCGGTTGGCCACGCCGAGCGCGGTCAGGATCCGGCTGACATGCGCCTTGACGGTGCTCTCCCGCATCCCCAGCACGCCCGCGATCTCCGCGTTGGAGAGCCCGTCCGCGAGTTCACGCAGCACGTCGCCCTCGCGCGGGGTGAGCCCGGCGATCCGGCTCCGGGCGGCCACCGCCCGGCGCGCGCCGACCCGGTGGTACCGATCGATCAGCCGTCGCGCGGCCGCCGGGTGCAGCATCCCCTGCCCGGAGGCGACCACGTGCACGGCCCGGGCGATCTCGGCGGGCGGGGTGTCCTTGAGCAGGAAGCCGTCCGCCCCGGCGGCGAGCGCCTGGTACACGTACTCGTCCAGGTCGAAGGTGGTGAGCGCGATGACCCGGGGCGCGTCGGGGAGTTGGCGCAGACGGCGGGTGGCGGCGATCCCGTCGAGCCGGGGCATCCGGATGTCCATCAGCGCGACGTCGATCCGGTGCCCGCGGGCGAGTTCGACGGCCTGCAGTCCGTCGACGGCATCGGCGACCACGGTCAGCTCCGGGTCCTGGTCCAGGAGGTCGACCAGCCCGAGGCGCACCAGCGCGTCGTCGTCGACCACCATCGTGCGGATCATGCGGCGTCCTCCGGCTGCGGGGGTTGAGAGGGCTGTGGGTGAGGAGCCCGCGGGCCCGGAGACTCCGACCTCGCGGCCGTCGGGCGCGAGGGCCGCGGCCGGTCCGGCGCGGGCAGCCGGGCGGAGAGCCGGAAGCCGCCGACGGCGTCCGGGCCCGCGTCCAGGTGCCCGCCGAGCGCGCCGACCCGTTCGCCGAGCCCCACCAGAGGTCGCACAGGGCCGGCGCCGGGACGCGCACGGGCGGGGTGGGCGACGCCCGCGTGCAGCACCAGCAGGCTCAACCGGTGGGCCAGCACGTCGTGCATCTCCCGGGCGATCCGGGCCCGTTCGGCGGACCGGGCCTGCTCGGCCCGCAACTCCCGCTCCCGGCGCAGGTTTTCGACCTGGGCGTGCAGGGCGCGGATCAGCGCCCGGCGACCGTGCAGCCACAGACCGAAGGACAACACGGCGACCTGGAGGAGGAGTTGGGACCCAGTGGTGCCCGCCCAGCCGACCAGGGAGTCGGCCCTGGCCGCACTGGCCAGCACGATGACCGCACCTGCGGCCACCGCCGGACCGGTCCGGCCGAGGGAGGCGAGGGGGGCGACGCCGAACAGGCCGGGGAAGGCCCGGTTGAACAGACTGCTGGTGAGCACCGGCAGGACGGCCGAGGCGGCCGGGTGGCGACGGGCGAACAGGAGGGAGAGCGCGGAGAGCGCGGCCACCACGATCCGGTACGGGCGCAGCGGCCCGTCGGCGTGCAGCCACTGGAAGAGGCCCTCCTCGGCGGTGAGCACGAGGATGCCGAGCAGCAGCAGACTGTCGACCCAGGGGCGGTGGTCCGGGCCGTGCCAGCCGAGCAGGCCTGTGCGCATCGAGCTCTCCCGTCCGCTTCCACCCGTCCGTTGACGCCGGTTCACGCCCGTTCGCTTCCCCGTATCCGTATCCGCTCGGGTCCGTTCGCGTCCCCGTATCCGTTCCCGCCCCCCGTATCCGTTCGCGTCCGTTCGCTCGATGCTACGGGCGGGCACCGGCCCTTCGCCCCCTTCTCCCGGGCAGCCGCTCCCTCGACTTTCGTCGGGGGTCTGCGCCGCTCACCGGCCGGTTCCGGGGCGTCGCGGTCTCCCTAGCGTCGACGCCATGACGACCGAACAACTCCGCCCGGGCTCCGGCTCCCTTGCTCAGAACCGCAGTTCGCACCCCTCGCCGTACGGCGGGGACCGCCTGCTGTTCCTCACCGAGGCGCTGCGCACCTTCCACGACACCGGCGCGCTGGCGCCGAGCGGGCCCGATCTGGTCGACGCCCTGGTGGTTTCGGTCACCAGTCGTCCGAACCGCCCGATCTCGGTGCTCGAGGTCGGCGCCGGGACGGGCGTGGTGACCCGCCGGCTGGCCCGGGTGCTGCGCCCGGGCGACCGGCTGCACGTGGTCGAGGCGAACCCGCGGTTCGCCGAGCGGCTGCGTGACGACCCCGTCCTGGCCGCCCGCCGCCCGGAGGTCGGGCTGCGGCTGTCGGTGTGCCGGGTGGAGGAACTACCGGAGGCGGCCGACGGTCCGGGCCCGGACAGCCAGGGGGCGCCGGGCGGTACGACGTGATCGTGTCGGGACTGCCGTTCACCAACTTCGAGCCGGCCCTGGTCCGGCAGGTCCTCGCCCTCTACCTGCGGCTGCTGGCCCCCGGAGGCGAGCTGACCTACTTCGGCTACCTCGGCACCAGCACGGCGCGCACGCTCGTCTCGGGCCCCCGCCGGGGCGCCCGCCACCGGGCGGTGGTGCGACTGCTACGCCGTTTCGAGGCCACCTACGGGCTGGGCGAGCGCACGGTGTGGCGCAATCTGCCGCCCGCCCGGGCCCACCTGCTGCGCTCGCCGGGGCCGTACGCCTGGCGGAAGCCCCCGGGAAGCGGCGGAGGCCGCCCGCGACAGGGTGGAGATCCCGCCCCGCTGAGAGCTCCGGTGCGAACAAATGACAAAAGACAGCGAACAGATTTTGAAATCTGTTCGCTGTCATGCCATAGTGAGACCCGGGTCACACCGCCCTCCGCCGCCCGGCGCCGCATCCGCCCCTGGAGTTCCCATGGCCTCGACCTCTCCCCGCCCCGCCCAGCGCCGCCTCGGCGCCTCCGGCCCGGTCACCTCCGCCCTCGGCCTCGGCTGCATGGGCATGTCCGACCTCTACGGCCCCGCCGACGAGGCCGAGAGCATCGCCACCATCCACGCCGCGCTCGACGCCGGGATCACCCTGCTCGACACCGGTGACTTCTACGGCATGGGCCACAACGAGCTACTGATCCACGAGGCCCTGCGCGGCCGGGACCGCGAGAGCGTGCAGATCAGCGTGAAGTTCGGCGCCCAGCGCGGCCCGGACGGCCAGTGGCTCGGCTACGACTCCAGCCCGGCCGCCACCAAGAGCGCGCTCGCCTACACCCTGCGCCGCCTGCGCACCGACCACGTCGACGTCTACCGCCCGGCCCGGCTCGACCCGAAGGTCCCGATCGAGGAGACCGTCGGCGCCATCGCGGACCTGGTCAAGGCCGGCTACGTCCGCCACATCGGCCTCTCCGAGGTCGGCGCCGACACCCTGCGTCGCGCCGCCGCCGTCCACCCGATCAGCGACCTGCAGATCGAGTACTCGCTGCTCACCCGTTCGATCGAGGCCGAGATCCTGCCCGCCGCGCGCGAACTGGGCATCGGCATCACCGCGTACGGCGTGCTCTCGCGCGGCCTGCTCAGCGGCCACTGGAACCCGGACCGCCCGCTCGCCGGCACCGACTTCCGCGGCGACAGCCCGCGCTTCCAGGGCGACAACCTGGCCCACAACCTCGCCCTGGTCGAGGCGCTGCGCGAGGTCGCCGACGCCAAGGGGGCCAGCGTGGCCCAGGTGGCCATCGCCTGGGTCGCCTCCCGCGGGGAGGACGTCGTCCCGCTGGTCGGCGCCCGCCGCCGGGACCGGCTGGCCGAGGCGCTCGGCTCGCTGGACGTCACCCTGACCCCGGCCGACCTCACCGCCATCGAGGCGGCCGTCCCCGCCGGTGCCGCCGCCGGCGACCGGTACGCTGCCGCGCAGATGGCGCGCCTGGACAGCGAACGCTGACCGACCCAAGCTGACCGAGCCCCCGCCGACCAGCGGAAATCCCCCGCGCCACCCCCGACCGCACGACCCTAAGGACGGCCCCCGTGACCACGGACACCGCACTCACCGCCGAACAGATCCTGATCGCGGCGGAGGAAGTCCTCCGGCGGTTCGGCCCGGCCAAGGCCACCGTCGTGGACGTCGCCCGGGAGCTCGGCGTCAGCCACAGCAGCGTCTACCGCCACTTCCCCAGCAAGGCCGCCCTGCGCGAGGCGGTCACCCAGCGCTGGCTCGACCAGGCGCACTTCGAGCTGAAGGCCGTCATGGACGACTCCGGCGGCGCCGCCGAGCGCCTCGAACGCTGGCTGACCACGCTGTTCGCGGCCAAGCGGAAGAAGGCGCTGGACGACCCGGAGCTGTTCGCCACCTACATGGTGCTGGTCGAGGAGAACAGCCGGACCGTCGAGGAGCACATCGACACGCTGGTCACGCAGATCGCCGAGATCTTCCAGGACGGCGTGGACGGCAGGGAGTTCAAGCCCGCCCACGTCCTCACCACCGCCCGCGCGGTCTTCGACGCCACCGCCCCCTTCCACGACCCCGCCTACGCGTCGACCTGGGCCGAGCCGACCGCGGACGAGCGTTTCAGGGCCGTCTGGAAGCTCGTCCTCGGCGGCCTGAAGGCCAAGTGAGCCACAGCCGTCACGTCGGGGCGTCGGCGGCCGGGGCGTATTCCGGTCGCCGGCGCCCCGGCATCTCCGGCAGACTGCGCGCACAGTTGATCTCGATCGGAGGATGACATGCGTGCGACCGGCCCGGTCCTGGACAGCCTGCGGGGGCTCGCGCTCGGCGACGCCTTCGGCGACCGCTGGTTCTCCGCCCCCGTCGACGAGGCCCCCGTCGACCTGGCCGCCCGCCTGGTCCGCCCCGCGCCCTGGCACTGGACGGACGACACCGCGATGGCCCTCGTCCTGGTCCGCCACCTCACCGTCCACGGCGAGGTCCGGCAGGACGCGCTGGCCGGGGAGTTCGCGGCCGAGTACGCCCGCGAGTACCAGCGCAAGTACGGCCCCTCCATGCACCGGGTGCTGCGCGCGATCGGCGCCGGCGGGGACTGGCGCGCCATCACCTCGGGCCAGTTCGAGGGCCAGGGCTCGTACGGGAACGGCGCCGCGATGCGGGTCGCCCCGCTGGGCGCCTGGTTCGCCGAGGACCTCGCCGAGGTCGCCCGGCAGGCCGAACTCCAGGCGCTCGCCACCCACTTCCACCCGGAGGCGACGGCCGGGTCGGTGGCGGTGGCGCTCGCCGCGGCGCTCGCCGCCCGGAGCCGGGGCGGGCGTCCGCCCGGCCGCGCCGAACTGCTCACCGAGGTCGCCGACCGACTGCCGGACAGCGACGTACGCTCCGGCCTGCGGATCGCCGCCCGGCTGCCGGAGCACACCAGCGTCCGACACGCCGCCACCGTGCTCGGCTCGGGACTGCTGATCTCGGCCCCGGACACCGTCCCGTTCGCCCTCTGGTCTGCGGCCGGGCACCTGGACTCGCTGCCCGAGGCGATCTGGCACACCCTGGAGGGCTGGGGCGACATGGACACCACCTGCGCCATCGCCGCCGGCGTGGTCGCCGCCCGCACCGGGCTCGCCGACGTCCCGGCCCCCTGGCTCACCGCCTGCGAGGACCTGCCCGGCTGGGTCGCCGCGGCGTGGCCCACCCGCTGAGGCCCGTCCGGCGGATCTTGGCGACCAGGCCCCGGCCGGACCGCGGCACGCCGACGGGCCGGCCCCTGGAATCCCCCCGGTTGCACCGGCCCGTCGAACCGCTCCGGCCCCGCTGTCAGCGGCGCGAGTTGCCGAACAGCAGCCGGTAGGCGATCAGCAGCACCAGCGCACCGCCGATCGCGGACACCCAGGTCGGCCCGTCGAAGAAGCGGGCCGTGATCGACCGGTGCATGAAGTGCGACGCGATCCAGCCGCCGACGAAGGAACCGGCGATCCCGATCAGGGTCGTCACGATCAGGCCGCCCGGGTCCCGCCCCGGCAGCAGCAGCTTGGCCAGGGCTCCGGCCACCAGACCCAGCACGATCCACGCGATGATGCTCATCCGACCCTTCCCTCCCGTCCGTGGCGCGACGGCCCCGTCCCGCGCGCCCTGCTCCGAAGGACGCCCTTCCCACCCGCCCGGTTCCGACCGGGCCGGCCGAGCGGCACGATCCGGCCACCCGAATCCGACCGGTCCGCACGTGCCGTCCTTCCGACCGTGCCCGTCCTGCTCGACGCCCCCTTCTGGTCCGCGCGACTCACCGCACCCGGCACCTTTGCCATCCGTCACCTGTCAGGTGTTCGCCGACCCCCGCCCGCCACCGGCAGCCCGCTGAGCGCCAGGTACACCACCGAGGCCGAGGCGAAGCCGACCGCCCAGCCGTAGTCGGCGAGGGGCTTGAGGAAGGGGATCATGCCGTCGACCGGGAAGGGTCCCTGTTCGGCGCCGTGGGAGTCGACGCCGGAGTACGAGCCGCCGACCGCCAGCAGGCCGCCGACCAGCAGGGCGGCGACCGCCCGCCAGTTCCAGCCGGCCGCGTACCAGTAGGCACCGAACGGGCGGTACAGGTCGGCGAGTTGAAGGCGTGTGCGGCGCAGCGCCCAGTAGTCGGCGATCAGCACCCCGGCGACCGTTCCGAGCAGGCCGCCGACCACGCCCAGCCAGACGTAGATGTAGACGTGCGGGTCGGCGGTCAGCTTCCAGGGGAGGATCGCGATCCCGACCACGCCGGTGATCAGCGCCCCGGTACGGAAGTTGATGAACCGGGGCACCAGGTTGGTCAGGTCGTAGGCCGGTGAGACGACGTTGGCGGCGACGTTCACCGACAGCGTCGCGACCAGGACGGTCAGCAGCGCGAACAGGACGGCCGCCGGGCTCTCCATCTTCGCGGCGAGCTTGATCGGGTCCCACACCGGCTCGCCGTACACCGCCTCCGACCCGGAGGTGACCAGCACGGACAGCAGGGCGAAGAGCGTCATCGTCGTCGGCAGGCCGAGCGCCTGGCCGCGGATCTGGGCCCGCTGGCTGCCGCCGAAGCGGGTGAAGTCGGGGATGTTGAGCGACAGCGTGGACCAGAACCCGATCATCCCCATCAGCGACGGGAAGAAGACCTTCCAGAACCCGCCGCCCCAGCCCAGTCGGGACGGCTGGTCGAGCAGCGGCCCCAGCCCGCCCGCCTTGACCGCGATCCACCCCAGCAGGGCGAGCGCGCCGACGATGACGAACGGCGCCGCCCAGTTCTCGAAGCGCCGCAGCGTCTCCATCCCCCGGGCGATGATGACCATCTCGACCAGCCAGAACAGCAGGAAGGAGGCCCACTGCGTCCACGGGTACCCGCCGAACTCCGTCGCGGTGCGCCAGGATTCGCCGAACAGCTTGCCCGCCAGAAGGAAGATCCCCTCGCCCCCGATCCAGGTCTGGATGCCGAACCAGGCGCAGGCCACCGACGCCCGGATGAGCGCGGGCAGGTTGGCACCGCGCAGTCCGAACGAGGCCCGGGCGAACACCGGGAAGGGGATGCCGTACTTGGTGCCCGCGTGCCCGGTGAGCAGCATCGGCGCGAGCACGATCAGGTTGGCGAGCGCGATGGTCAGTACCGCCTGCTTCCAGTCCATGCCGATCGCGACCAGGCCCGAAGCCAGCGTCCAGGACGGGATGTTGTGGGCCATGCCGACCCAGAGTGCGAGGAAGTTGTAGGTGGTCCAGGTGCGCCGCCGCACCGGGACCGGCCGGAGGTCGTCACTGGTGAAGCCGTTGGACGGCAACGCCCCCTCGGCCGGGTCGAGTTCGACCCGGCCGTCGGGGTGCTGCCGCTGTCTTCCGCCGCCGGTCGCGGTGTCGGCCATGGGCGACTCCCGTCTGCCGCAGGGGGTGTCAGAGGTGAGGGATGACGTCCGTTCCGTACGCGTCGATGGTGGCCTCGACGGCGTCGTGCATGGCGTAGACGGCGAACTGGTCGACGCCGAGCGAACGGAGCTCGGCGAGCCGGGCGCGCTGGGTCTCCACCGGCCCGATCAGGCAGAAGCGGTCGACGATCCCGTCCGGGACGAACGCCGTGTCGGGGTTCCCGGCCCGGCCGTGGTGGCTGTAGTCGTAACCCTGGCGGTTCTTGATGTAGTCGGTCAACGCGTCGGGCACCAGGTCGGAGTGCTCGCCGTAGTGGCTGACCAGGTCGGCGACGTGGTTGCCGACCATCCCGCCGAACCAGCGGCACTGCTCGCGGGCGTGGGCGAGCGCGGCCGGCGAGTCGTCCGCGGTGACGTACGCGGGCGCGGCCACGCAGATGGCGACCGAGGACGGGTCCCGGCCCGCCTCGACGGCCGCCTTCCGGACCGCCTTGACCATGTACTCGGTGAGGTACGGGTCGGCCAACTGCAGGATGAATCCGTCCGCCTGGCGGCCGGTCAGCGCCAGCGCCTTCGGCCCGTACGCACCCATCCAGATCGGCAGCGAGGCGCCGGGGCCGACCCACGGCAGGTGCATCTCGGTGCCGTCCACCTCGACGGTGCGCCCTTCGGCCAACTCCTTGACGGCGTGCATGGCTTGGGAGAGCCGGTCGAGGGTGGCGGGGCGGCGCCCGGCGACCCGCATGGCGGAGTCGCCGCGCCCGATGCCGCAGACCGTGCGGTTGCCGTACATGTCGTTGAGCGTGGCGAACAGGGAGGCGGTGACCTCCCAGGTGCGGGTGGACGGGTTGGTGACCATCGGGCCGACGGTCAGGCGCTCGGTCTCGGCGAGGATGCGGCTGTAGATGACGAAGGGCTCCTGCCACAGCACGCAGGAGTCGAAGGTCCAGCCGTGGCTGAACCCGGCCCGCTCGGCGCGGATCATCCGGTCGATGAGCAGGCGGGCGGGCGGGTCGGTCTGCAGGACGAGGCCGATGTCCATGGGTGGCTCCGGGGAGAGGGGTGGGAGGGCGGACCCGGGGCCGGCACGCACGGCGCGCGGCAGGGCCCCGGGCCCGGATCGGGAAGGGAAACGCGGGGAGAGGGATCAGGTCAGGTACTGGCAGGTGTCGCGGCGTAGGAAGGTGCCGTGCCCGGCCCGACCGAGCCAGCGGCCGCCGTCCAGCACCACGGTGCCGCGCGAGAGCACCGTCCGGGCCCGGCCGGTGAGTCGCCGGCCCTCGTAGGCCGAGTAGTCCACGTTCATGTGGTGGGTGGCGGCGGAGACGGTCTGCACGGCGGTGGGGTCGTAGACGACGAGGTCGGCGTCCGCGCCCGGCGCGACGGTGCCCTTGCGCGGGTGCAGCCCGAACATCCGGGCCGGGGTGGTGCAGGCGATCTCGACCCAGCGGCGCCGGCTGATGTGCCCGTCCACCACGGCCTGGTGCAGCAGGTCCATCCGGTTCTCCACGCCCGGAAGCCCGTTGGGGATCTTCGAGAAGTCGCCGCGGCCGAGTTCTTTCTGCCCGACGTAGCAGAACGGGCAGTGGTCGGTGGAGACCACCTGGAGGTCGTTGGTGCGCAGGCCCCGCCAGAGCGCCTTCTGGTGCTCGCGTGGCCGGAGCGGTGTGCTGCACACGTACTTGGCGCCCTCGAAGCCGTCCGCGCCCTGCTCGGCGAGGTTGTCGGTGGAGAGGAAGAGGTACTGCGGGCAGGTCTCGCCGAAGACGTTGAGCCCGGCGTCGCGGGCCCGGGCGAGTTCGTCGAGCGCCGAGGCGGCGGAGACGTGCACGACGTAGAGCGGGCTGCCCGCCACCTGCGCGAGCTTGATCGCCCGGTGGGTGGCCTCGGCCTCCAGCAGTTCACGCCGGACCTCGCCGTGGAAGCGCGGAGTGGTGTGCCCGGCGGCGAGGGCCTGTTCGACCAGGACGTCGATGGCGATGCCGTTCTCGGCGTGCATCATGATCAACCCGCCGTTGGCCGCCCCGCGCTGCATGGCCCGCAGGATGCGGCCGTCGTCGCTGTAGAAGACGCCGGGGTAGGCCATGAAGAGCTTGAAGGAGGTGGACTCGCCGGAGTCGACCAGCGCGTCCATCTCCTTGAGGACGGCGTCGTTGACGTCCGAGACGATGGTGTGGAAGGCGTAGTCGATCGCGCAGTTGCCCTCGGCCTTCGCGTGCCAGGCGTCCAGGCCCTCACGCAGCGCGCCGCCGACGGGCTGGACGGCGAAGTCGACGATGGTGGTGGTGCCGCCCCAGGCGGCGGCGCGGGTGCCGGTCTCGAAGGTGTCGGAGGCCGCGGTGCCGCCGAACGGCAGTTCCATGTGGGTGTGGGCGTCGACGCCGCCCGGGATGACGTAGTGGCCGGTGGCGTCGATGACGGTGTCGGCGGTCCAGGCCTCGGCGGCGGCACTGCCGGTGGCGGCCAGGGCGGCGACGCGCTCGCCCTCGATCAGGACGTCGGCGTGGAGTTCGTCGGTGGCGGTGATGACGAGGCCGCCGCGGACGACGGTGCGCTGCTGCGGGTCGCGGGTGGTCATCGCGGTGCTCCTCAGGCCTCGGCGAGCGGTCCGTAGGCGTCGGGCCGGCGGTCGCGGTAGAACGCCCACTGCTGGCGGACCTGTTCGATCAGGCCGAGGTCGAGGTCTCGGACGACGAGTTCCTCCTCCTTGCCGGAGGCGACGTCGCCGACGAACTGGCCGCGCGGGTCGACGAAGTAGGAGGTGCCGTAGAAGTCGTTGTCGCCGTACTCCTCGGTGCCGACCCGGTTGATGGCGGCGACGAAGTACTCGTTGGCGACGGCGGCGGCGGGCTGTTCGAGCTGCCACAGGTAGGCGGACAGGCCGCGGCTGGTCGCGGAGGGGTTGTAGACGATCTGCGCACCGGCCAGGCCGAGGGCGCGCCAGCCCTCGGGGAAGTGCCGGTCGTAGCAGATGTAGACGCCGACCTTGCCGACGGCGGTGTCGAAGACGGGCCAGCCGAGGTTGCCGGGCTTGAAGTAGTACTTCTCCCAGAAGCCCTTGACCTGCGGGATGTGGTGCTTGCGGTACTTGCCGAGGTAGCTGCCGTCCGCGTCGATCACCGCGGCGGTGTTGTAGTACACCCCGGTCTGCTCCTCCTCGTAGACCGGCACGACGATCACCAGGCCGAGTTCACGGGCGAGGTCCTGCATCCGGCGCACCGTCGGGCCGTCCGGGACGGCCTCGGCCCAGCGGTAGTGCTCGGGCTCCTGGACCTGACAGAAGTACGGGGAGTTGAAGACCTCCTGGAAACCGATGATCCCGGCGCCCTGGGCGGCGGCCTCGCGGGCGTACCGCTCGTGGAGCGCGATCATGCTCTCCTGGTCGCCGGTCCAGCGGGTCTGGACGAGCGCGGCACGGACGATCTGCGACATGGGTACCTCCGCAACTCCGCGTCCCGGCCGTGCGGTCGGGCCCGCGGTCTGAGGGTTGACGGGGCGGTCTCGCCCTGCGGGTCCGCTCGGGGAACCGCAGGGGTCTACGTGATGGGTCTACGTGCGTAGAAAGCGATCTGTAGACGGTAGGCCGGTCCTCGGTGGCCTGACAATACGTTGGCGGAAACGCGTCTGGGGCGATCTCGTCGAGCGGACACGCGGACGGTCCCGTGCGGGATGAAACGCTCATCTACCCCGCAAGTGACCTCCTTACTCATTCGAGTGAAAGCGGACCCCGAGGGTGCGGAATCGGCCACGGCAGGGTAGAACGCGCTTGGGCTCGCCAACGGACCGTCATCTGACGTCCCTGTGGCGCGACTTCGCGGATCAGGTCCAGGCAGCGACGGTCGGTACGGGGCCGAACGGGGGGTGTACGGATGGCAGCGGTCGAGGGGCACGAGGAGCGTACGGCGGACACCACGGCGACGACGGGCACATCGACGCCGAACGCGACGCCCGGGACGCCCAGGACAGCCGGGACGCCCGGGACAGCCGGGACGACCCCGTCGGCCGGGGGCGACGGCCCGGCGGGCCGGCCACCGGCGCTGCCCGCCTGGGCGGGCCTGGTACTCGCCCTCGCGGCCCTGCTGCCGCTCGCCCTCGGCCTCCTGCTGAGCCGGTCGCCGGTGTCGCGGACCGGCCTGACCGCCCTGCAACTGGCCGGTTCCCGGGCGTCCGCCGAGGCGGTCGTCGGCGACCGCTCTGCGGCCTACCGGGCCGCCCTGCGCGCCGAACCCTGGCTGATCGCCGGCTACGGACTGACGCTGGCGGCCGCCGCACTGCTGGGCGGCTACGTGCTGGGGCGGCGGCTACGGCTCGGCCCGGCGCTCGCGGTCGGGGCCGCGGGGCTGCTCGCAGCGGCCTGCGACCTCGGGGCGAACGTCCTGCTGCGCCTCGGGCTCGGCCACGGCGGCTCCGACGCGCCCTTCGCGGTGGCGGCGGCGCTCGCCATCGTCGCCCGGCTGCTGCTCCTGCCCGCCGGGGTGGCCGCCGCAGGCCTGCTCGCCGTGACGGCCGCCCGGGCGGTACGCGGCCTCCGGCGGGCGGCCGCGAAATCCGCCGACGAAGCCGACGACGCCGACCCACAGCGCCCGGCACTGATCCCACCGTGGCCGGTGGCCCCGCGACACGGCGGGCCGCCGCGCGGAGCACCGCAGCAGGAACCGCCGGCGGCCGACGCCCCCGGCGCTCACACCCACTGGCGCGACGCGGGCCGGGTGCCGCCCGGCCGTGAGCCCGCCGAGCTGGGCTTCTGCGCCTCCGGCGGCGGCATCCGCTCGGCCTGCGTCACGCTCGGCGCGCTCCAGGCCCTGCGCCCCTGGCTGAAACGCGCGCGCTACCTGGTCTCCGTCTCGGGCGGCGGCTACACCGTGGGCGCACTGCAACTCGCGCTCAGCGACTCCGCCCCCGGCAGTCCGGTGCACGCCGTCTCGGGCCTGACCGCCGACACCGTGATGGAGCCCGGCTCCCCGGAGGAGGACCACCTCCGCAGGCACAGCAAGTACATCGCCGACGGCGCGGGCGAATGGCTGGTCGCCCTCGGAACGCTGCTGCGCGGCGTGCTCTCCGCGCTGGCCCTGCTGCTGGCCGCCGTCCTGGTGCTCGGCCTCGGCCTCAGCCGCTTCTACCACGCCGTCCCGCTCACCGATCTGGGCGCCCTGGCGGCGGCGGGGCTGCGCCACCCGGGCGCCGTGCCGGGCTCCCTGGCGTTCCGGACACCCGCGTTGGCCGCCCTCGGCACGTCACTGGCGGCCGCCGCCGGGTGCTGGCTGCTGTGGCTGCTTGCCTTCCCGCCGCTCGGCTGGCACGCGCTGCTGCCGCGCGCCCTGCGCCGGCTCAACTACGCCGCGCTCTCGCTGGCCGGACTGCTGGCCGTCGGGGTGCTGGCGGTGCCGGGCCTGGCCTGGGGCGCGGTCCGGCTCCAGCAGGCGTTGGCGGCCGGACCCCAGCTGACCGGCGCCGGGCTCAGTCTGACGGTGGTGCTCAGCTACCTCGCCCTCTTACTCGGCATACTCTGGCGCGACCGCCGGGCGATCGGCCGGGGGGTGGGCGTCCTCGGCGGGGCGCTGCGCGGGGCGGGCCGCTTCGGCGGCGCGCTGACCGTCAACCTCCCCCAGTACCTCGTGGTGTGGGCCGCCCTCGCCACGCTGACGGCCGGCGCGCTGCTGTCCCTCGGCTGGGCGGTCGCCACCGGGTACGCCTGGCCGCCGGCCGTCCAGGTGCTGCTGCCGCTGGTGCTCGGCGCCGTCGGGCTCAACCTCGACCAGACCTGGATGAGCCTGCACCCGTTCTACCGCCTGCGCCTGGCCTCGGCGTTCGCCGTACGCCGGGTCACCGAGGGCGGCCGCACGCTGGCCCGCCGGTACGACTTCTACCGGGAGCAGACCTGGCTGAGCCACTACGCCGCCCGGCATCCCGACTTCCCACAGGTGATCTTCTCGGCCGCGGCCAACCTGTCCGGCAACTCCCGCACGCCGCCCGGCCGTCGGGCCGTCTCCTTCTCGCTCTCCCACGACTACGTGGGCGGTCCGGACGTCGGGTACGCGCGCACCGACCTGCTGGAGCGGCGCACCCGCCGGCACATCGCCCGGGACCTCACCGTGCAGTCGGCGATGGCCGTCTCCGGCGCCGCCTTCTCCTCCGCGATGGGCCGCCAGTCCCGGGTGTACCAGGGGCTGTTCGCGGTGACCAACGCCCGGCTCGGGACGTGGCTGCCCAACCCGGCCCAGCTCGGACCGTCCTGGTCCGGCACACCGGACTGGCGGCGCGCCGAGCAGCCCGCCGTCCGCCGGCTCCCGTACCAACTGCGGGAGCTGACCGGCCGGTTCCCCGTGCACGACCGCTTCCTGCTCACCACCGACGGCGGGCACTACGAGAACCTCGGCCTGGTCGAACTGCTGCGGCACCGGGTGCGGACGGCGGTGAGCATCGACGCCAGCGGGGACTCCGGCTACGCCGGCAACCTGGCCGCCGCGATCACCCTGGCCCGGGAGGAGCTGGGCATCGTCATCACCCTGCACCAGCCGGAGCTGCTGATCCCGGGCGGCACCACCGCCGACCGGGGCGCGGGCGGCACGCCCTTGCAGGGGCTGGCGGTCCAGCTCGCCGACCGGCTCTCGGCCCGGGGCGTGATCACCGGGGACATCCACTACCCGGCCGTCGACGGTGAGCCGGACTCCGAACGGTACGGCACGCTGATCGTCCTCCAGGCGGTACTGACCGCCGACATGCCCTACGAGCTGCACTCCTACGCGGTGGCCAACCGCGCCTTCCCGAACGACGGCACCAGTGACCAGTGGTTCGACCACCAGCAGTTCGACGCCTACCAGACCCTCGGCCGCTACCTGGGTGAGCAGGCCGGACCGGTGATCGAGCAGGCCCTCGCGGCCGCCCCGGCCGGATCCGCCCGGGCCGGATCCGCCACCGACGGATACGCCGCGCCCGTCCCCGCGCAGCCGCCGGGGGGCTCGGCCCCGACGCCGTCCGACCGGTCGGCAGACAGCCCGCCGGTGCCGCGCCGTCCTGCGGAGGGGTGAGCCGGAGCTTCACGTCGCGGTCGGGCCGGGGCGGTGGGCCGGCGGGCGGGCCGGGGGTCGACGTCGGGCGTTGACGCGCGGGAGTTAACAGGGCGCAACAGGCGGGCGCCCCGGCTTGACTTCGTCCGACCGGCTCGGAAAGGATCCGGTGCATGGACTCCGGCACCACTCTGGTTTGCCGCCTGCACGTCGATCTGCGACGCCAGGCGAGTTCCATCTGTGCCTGTTGACCTTGCTCCGCACCGCCGGCACCCCCCTGTGACCTCTGCCAGGGCCCGTACCGCGCACCCGCACTCGCAGTTCTGAACCCCGCCCGCCCGGCGGCACCCGTACGTGCCGCGACCGGTCGCTCCGCAGCCACGCCACCGGCCCGGGCGCACCCCTGCCGACGTTCCCGCCGCACCCGAGGACGCCCCATGAGCCCGGACCTCGTCTCCGAGACCCCACCGCACAGCCTCCACGCCCCGAACGCCCTGAACGCCCCCCTCAGCCCGCTCAGCCCGCTCAGCCCGCTCACTCCGGACGCCCCACACGCCCCGCTCAGTCCGAACGCCCTGCGGACCGTCGTCCGCGAGCTGGCCGAGCAGCCCGAGCAGTGGATCCACCTGGTCCGGCTCTCCACCGATGAGCGCTGGTACCAGCGGCTGGTGGCCGAGGACGACCACGAGGTCTGGCTGATCAGCTGGCTGCCTGGCCAGTCGACCGGCTTCCACGACCACGGCGGCTCGCGCGGCGCGTTCGCCGTCGCCCTCGGCGAGTTGGAGGAGCTGTCCCTCGGCGGGCCCGACCAGGGCCTGCTGATCCGCCGGGTCCCGGCCGGAACCGCCCGCGCCTTCGGACCGGAGTACGTGCACGACGTGCGCAACACCGCCTCCGGCCCGGCCGTGACCCTGCACGCCTACTCGCCCCCGCTCAGCTCGATGGCGCACTACGACCTGCGGGCCGGCGGGCTCGTCCGCACCTCGGAGGAAGGACCGGAACAGTGGTGACCACGATCGACGACCTGGTGGAGCGGGCCCGTGAGGGCGTCCACCGCCCGCGCGCCCGGGAGGCGTACCAGGCCCAGCTGGACGGCGCGCTGCTGGTGGACATCCGTCCGGCGGCGCAGCGGGCGGCCGAGGGCGAGATCCCCGGCTCGCTGATCATCGAGCGCAACGTCCTGGAGTGGCGGCTCGACCCGACGGGCAGTCACCGCATTCCCGAGGCCTCGGGCTACGACATCGAGGTGATCGTGGTCTGCTCGGAGGGCTACGCCTCCAGTCTGGCCGCGGCCTCGCTGCGCGAACTGGGCCTGCACCGGGCGACCGACCTGGACGGCGGATTCGTCGGATGGGCGGCGGCGGGACTGCCGACCCGTTAGTGCCCGCTCCGGCGGCTGAGCCGGGGTCACACCGCGTGCCGGGCCGTAAATCAGGGACAGGAGATGATGCAGGTCATAGTCTGATCAGAGTTTCCGCCGGTCCCAAGCTGGGCAGCCACGCGGGCGGAAGAACGCCCGGGCGGTGCAACCGCCGTCAACCGAACAAGCCGAACACGCGAACGCTCAGATTGAGCCGAACGACCGACAGACACAGGCGCCGCCTCCCCGGGGCGCCCTGACGAGGAAACACTCCGTGATCAGATTCGAGGGCGTCGGCAAGCGCCACCCCGACGGCACCGTCGCGGTCGAGGGCCTGGACCTGGAGGTCCCGACCGGTCGGATAACCGTCCTGGTAGGGCCGTCCGGCTGCGGCAAGACCACCCTGCTGCGCATGGTCAACCGGATGGTCGAGCCCACCTCGGGCCGGGTGCTGCTGGACGACACCGACGTCGCCGAGCTGGAGCCCGCCAAGCTGCGCCGAGGCATCGGGTACGTGATCCAGCAGGCCGGGCTCTTCCCGCACCGCAAGGTGATCGACAACATCGCCACCGTCCCGTACCTGCTCGGCTGGGACCGCAAGAAGGCCCGTGCCCGGGCCGCCGAACTGCTCGAACTGGTCGGGCTCGCGCCCGAAACCGCCAAGCGCTACCCGTTCCAACTGTCCGGCGGCCAGCAGCAGCGGGTCGGCGTGGCCAGGGCGCTGGCCGCCGACCCGCCGGTGCTGCTGATGGACGAACCCTTCAGCGCCGTCGACCCGGTGGTGCGGGCCGGGCTCCAGGAGGAGCTGCTGCGGCTGCAGTCCGAGCTGCACAAGACGGTGTTGTTCGTCACCCACGACATCGAGGAGGCCGTCCGGCTCGGCGACCAGGTCGTGGTGCTGCGCGAGCACGGCCGGATCGCCCAGCTGGCCGACCCGCACACCCTGCTGACCTCCCCCGCCGACGACGGTGTGGCCGCCTTCCTCGGCCGCGACCGGGGCCTGCGCGGCCTCGGCCTGCGGCCCGCGAAGGCGGTCGAGCTGCGCCCGGTCGACGACGGACTCCGCTACGGCGGCTGGGAGTTGGCCCTGGACGACGAACGCCGTCCGATCGGCTGGATCGACCGCAGCGCCGGCACCGCCGAACTGCAGCCGTCGGCCGGCTACCGCCCGGACTCCGACACCCTGCGCGCCGCCCTGGACGCCGCCGTACTCTCCCCCGCCGGGGTCGCGGTCGCGCTGGACGCCGACGGCCGGGCGATCGGCACGGCGAGCCGCGAGGCCGTCCTCGCCGCGCTCACGCCGGCCGGCGGCGGGCCCGTCAGCGTACGGAAGCCCGACCCGGCCGACGCGATGGGCACCCCCGCCGGAGCCGACACGGTGGGCACGGCCGACGGAGCCGACGTGGTGGGCACGGCGGACGGAGCCGACGGTGGACGATGAACCGATCGTCCGCTGGTACTGGATCGGCGACCACCTCGGCTACCTCGGCAACCTGCTCGCCGACCACGCGGTGATCGCCCTGGTCCCGGTGCTCATCGGCCTGCTGCTGGCCGTCCCGCTCGGGCTGGCCTGTGCCCGCTTCCCCCGGCTGTACCAGCCGCTGTCCGCCGTCTTCAACATCGTCTACGCGCTGCCCTCGCTGGCCGTCTTCGTGGTGCTGATCCCGTACACCGGGCTCGCCACCCAGGCGACGGTGATGTTCCCGCTCACCTTCTACGCCCTCGCCGTCCTGCTGCCGACCACGGTGGACGGGCTGCGCGCCGTCCCGGACTCCGTCCGGCAGGCCGCCACCGCGATGGGCTACGGGCCGTGGCACCGGCTGACCGCCGTCGAACTGCCCGCCGCCGTGCCGTACCTGATCGCCGGGCTGCGGGTCGCCGCGGTGTCCAGCATCTCGCTGGCCAGCGTCGGCGCGCTGGTCGGGCGCGGCGGGCTCGGCTACCTGTTCGTCGACGGCTTCCAGCGCACCTTCCCGACCCCGATCGTGGCCGGGATCACGCTGATCGCCGTCCTGGCGCTGGCGGTCGACCTGCTGCTGGTGGCCGCCCGCCGGCTGCTAGCGCCCTGGGCCGTCCGGGAACAGGGGGCGGGCTCGTGAACTGGCTGAACTGGCTGAGCGACTTCTTCTCCGACCCGGACCACCGCAGCGGTCCGGACTCGATCCTGCACCGGGTCTCCGAACACCTGACGCTCTCCGGCGAGGCCCTGCTCTACGCGGCGCTGCTCGCCGTCCCGCTCGGGCTGCTGATCGGCTACACCGGGCGCGGCGTCAACGTGGTCACCGCGCTCGCCGGGGCCGCCCGTGCGCTGCCGACCCTCGGCCTGGTGACGCTCGCGGTGCTGCTCGCCGGGGTCGGCGACACCGCCGTGCTGTTCCCACTGGTCGCGCTGGCGGCGCCGCCGCTGCTGGTGGCGGCCGTCGAGGGGGTGCGCGGAACCGACCCGGACGTCCGGGACGCGGCGCGCGGGATCGGGCTGACCCATTCCCAGGTGCTCCTCCAGGTCTGCCTGCCCTCCGCCGCGCCGACCCTGCTGGCCGGCTTCCGCACCGCGACCGTCCAGGTGATCGCCACCGCCACGGTGGCCGCCTACGTCGGGCTGGGCGGCCTGGGCCGCTACGTCATCGACGGGCTGGCCACCCGGCAGTACGCGGTGACCGTGGGCGGTGCGCTGCTGGTGGTGCTGCTCGCGGTCGGTGCCCAGCTGTTCTTCGCCCTGCTCGCCCGGTTCGCGCTCCCGCCCGGGGTGCGCGCCCAGCGCCGGGCCCGCTGAGGCCGTTCCTCTCCCATCCGTTCCGGAAGGACAACTGTCACCATGTCGACAATGAACAGAAGCAGGCGCGCCGTACTCCTCGGCACCCTCGCCGCGCTCGCCCTGGGCGCCACCGCCTGCGGCTCCTCCGCGAGCAGCAGCAACCCGCTCGGCGGCGGGTCGAGCGCCGCGGCCTCCGGGGCCGGTTCCACCGCCGGAGGCGGCTCCGGCGGGACGGTGGTCGTCGGCTCGGCGAACTTCCCGGAGAACGTCCTGCTGGGCTCGATCTACTCGCAGGCGCTCAAGGCCAAGGGCGTCAACGTCGAGGAGAAGTTCAACATCGGCAGCCGTGAGGTGATCTACGGGCAGCTGCAGAGCGGCAACCTGACCGTCCTGCCCGAGTACAACGGCTCGCTGCTCGCCTACCTGGACGCCAAGAACACCGCCGTCACCACTCAGGACGTGAACGCGGCGCTGGCCAAGGCGCTGCCCTCCTCGCTGGCGGTCCTCGACTCCTCCCCCGCCGAGGACAAGGACTCGCTCAGCGTCGCCCAGGAGACCGCCGACAAGTACAACCTCAAGAGCATCTCCGACCTGGCCGCCAAGGCGGGCGAGTTCACCATCGGCGGGCCTCCGGAGTTCAAGTCCCGCCGGGAGCAGCAGTTCAAGGACGTCTACGGGCTGACCTTCAAGGAGTGGAAGCCCACCGCCGACACCACCGCGAACGCGCTCAAGGACGGCAGCATCCAGGTGGGCAACGTGTTCACCACCGATCCGAAGATCGTCCAGTACAAGCTCGTCGCGCTGAGCGACCCGAAGAACGTCTTCGGCGCGCAGAACATCACCCCGCTGGTCAACAAGGCGGGCCTGGACGCCACCGCGACGGCGGCACTCAACGCGGTGTCGGCCAAGCTCGACACGGCGGGGCTGACAGGGCTGATGAAGCGCGTCTCGGTCGACAAGGAGGACCCGTCGACGGTGGCCAGGGACTGGCTGAAGGCCAACGGGCTCGCCTGACGGCCGGAGCGCCCACGGCGGACACCGGGCAGCCGGGCAGCGGGCACCGACTCGCCGGCAGCCGGGCGGGCAGCAGACGGCGGTGCGCGGAGAGGAGTCCTCCGCGCACCGCCGTTCGCCGCGTTCGGGGCCGCGTCACGCCCGCCGCAGGGGACCTTCCCTTCCACGCCGCGAACATGACAGTGTGGCGCCATGCGCACTCGTCTCCTCGCCGCCTCCCTCACGGCACTCGCCGCGGTGAGCCTCGCTGCCTGCTCCAGTTCCGGTTCCGGCTCTGCTTCGAGCTCCGCTTCGAACTCGAACAAGGTCACCGCCGCGGCCGGCTCCCCCACCGACGCCGCCGCCACCGCGTCCGGCGGCGCCACACCCGGCTCGACCACTCCGGCGACCACCGCGCCCGGCACGTCCGCGCCGGCCGACCCCTCGACGCCCGGCACGGACGGGTCAGGCCCGGCCAAGCCCGCCCCGCCCGCCGACGCCGGACTGCCCGCCAAGCCGGACGCCGGCCTGACCGGCAAGGTCGTCGCCGCCCTGAACGCGGTCGACCCGGCGATCGTCGGCGGCAAGCCCGACCAGGTGGTGGAACAGGCTCGCAAGCAGTGCCAGGCGATGTACCAGTTCCCCAAGGACTCGGCGAAACTGGTCCAACTCGCCGAGCAGCACTTCACCTCGCCCGACCACCCCCAGGGCTTCGGTCCGGACACCGCCGCGAAGATCAACGACGCTCTGCGCGCCACCCTCTGCCCACCGCAGCGCTGACGCCCTCCGCCGCATCCCCGAACCGCCCGGTGTCCTGAGCGCCGGGCAGCCGTGGCCGCGCCCCGCCCGCCGGGTGCGCGGCCATCGGCGTCCGCGGGCGACGATTCACCGAACTCCCGTACGAGAGGGACGGGAGTCGGGTAACGTCAGCGGAGGTGAGCCGGGAAGACTGGTCGGCAGTGCGCCGAACCCTGCCCCGAGGAGCCACCGTGAGCGTCGACGGGACCGCCCCGACCACCGTCGACGCCGCCCGTCCGTTGCAGCTCGGCCCGCTGGTGCGCACCGACGACCACTGGGTGATCGGCGACCACACCCGCAAGGCCCATCTCGCCCTCCTCCCCGAGGGCATGGAGCACCGCGTCGTCGGCGAGGAACCTGAGCTGGTCGCCTGGAGCCGCTTCCGGGGCATCCACCTCCAGGTCGCCTGCGACCCCGTCTCCGCCACGAGGACCTTCGCCCTCCTCACCCTGCGCCCCAGCAACCCCTGGGCGGGCGCCGAGCTGGGATCCAGACTGCGCGACCCGGAGGAGGACTGGCGCGCGAACTACACCCACCACCGCGCCCTGTACTCCTTCCGCCACATCCTGCTGCTCCGCTTCATGCTCATGCACGTCTCCTGCGAGCACCACCCCGAACTCCTCGGCGACGACACCTGGTTGACCTGGGCCGTCGGCAAGCTCGCACCGCTGCGCTGCTACCAGGAGACCACCGCCCTGCGGATGGTCGAGGAGACGCTCGGCGACCTGCGCCGCCGCCCCGCCTGAGGACCCCCGGCCGACCGCCCGCAGCATCCGCCCGCAGCACACCGCTTCGCCGCGCCCCGGCCTCCGATCACTTCCCTTCGGCGACCGGGGCCGTATGCTGACGAACAGTTAGGACCCTTGACAGACAAGTGGTCTAGTCCAAACATAAACATGTCGATCCGACCGGGATGCACTGTGGGGGTGTGACCACCGGCGGCTGAGGCACCGCCCTGCCCTGCTCCGCACCACCCCCGCTCCGTACAGCGTGCGCACGCTCGCACCGTCGCCCGCCTCCACGCGAGTCGGTGGGTTCCGCACGCCCCTCTATCCGCACCGAACGCTCCGGACCGGGGCCCGAGCGGCCGACCCCACACGGCCGCCGACACCCCGGACCGCCCAGCACCTCCCCAACGTCCTTCCTCACCAAGTCTGTTGGAGAATCCATGCGTCTTCGCAGAACCGTCCAGGCCGCGTTGACGGCCTGCGCCACGCTGGTCGCCTCGGCCGGTCTGGTCGCCGCCGGGACGGCCTCCGCCCAAGCCGCCACCCCGCTCCCCACCCGGGTCTTCGCACCCTACTTCGAGTCCTGGACCGGCCAGAGCCCCGCCACCCTGGCCGCACAGTCCGGCGCCAAGTACCTCACGATGGCCTTCCTCCAGGCCGCCACCAAGGGCTCCTGCACCCCGTACTGGAACGGCGACACCTCCAAGCCGGTCTCCTCCTCGACCTTCGGCGCCGACATCGCCACCATCCGCGCCAACGGCGGGGACGTGATCCCCTCCTTCGGCGGCTACACCGCGGACAACACCGGCACCGAACTGGCCGACAGCTGCACCGACGTCAGCCAGATCGCGGCCGCCTACGAGAACCTGATCACCACCTACGACATCAGCCGCATCGACCTCGACATCGAGGACAACTCGCTGACCAACACGGCCGGCATCGACCGCCGCAACAAGGCGATCAAGACCGTCCAGGACTGGGCCGCCGCCAGCGGGCGCACCGTCCAGTTCTCCTACACGCTGCCGACCACCACCAGTGGGCTGGCCGACAGCGGCCTCGCGGTGCTGCGCAACGCGGTCAGCAACAACGCGCGGATCGACGTCGTCAACATGATGACCTTCGACTACTACGACAACGCCACCCACGACATGGCGGCCGACACCCAGACCTCGGCGCAGGGCCTGTACAACCAGCTGGCCAGGCTCTACCCGTCGAAGACCCCCGCGCAGCTGTGGGGTTCGATCGGCATCACCGAGATGGTCGGCATCGACGACTTCGGCGCGGCCGAGACCTTCACGGTGGCCAACGCCACCACCGTGTACAACTGGGCGGTTTCGAAGGGCATCAACACGCTGTCCTTCTGGGCGCTCCAGCGTGACAACGGCAACTGTGCGGGCAAGGGCGGGGACGACTCCTGCTCCGGCATCAACCAGAACACCTGGGACTTCACCCACAGCTTCGCGCCGTTCACCAGCGGCTCGACGGTGACCAACGACTTCTCGGTCGCGGTGAACCCGAACTCGGCAACGGTGAAGGCCGGTTCGTCGACCTCGGCCGCCATCGCGACGGCGGTCACGGCGGGCTCGGCGCAGAGCGTCAGCCTCTCGGTCAGCGGCGCTCCGGCCGGGGTCACCGCCACCGTCACCCCGGGCAGCGTCACCGCGGGCAACGGCGCGATCCTGAACATCGCCACCACCTCGGCCGCCGCGGCGGGCACCTACCCGCTGACGGTGACCGCCACCGCACCCTCCGGCACCCACACCGCGACCTACTCGCTGACCGTCACCGGCACCACCCCGTCGACCGGCCTGGTCAACGGCGGCCTGGAGACCGGCAGCCTGGCCCCGTGGACCTGCCAGAGCGGCGGCAACGTGGTGACCACCCCGGTCCACTCCGGCTCGTACGCGCTGCAGGCCGCGGCCTCCGCGAGCCAGACCGGCGAGTGCACCCAGACGGTGACACTGAAGCCCAACACCAGCTACACCCTGAGCGGTTGGGTTCAGGGCAACTACGCCTATCTGGGCGTCGGCGGCGGCGCCACCGCCAGCACCTGGACCAACTCCTCGAACTGGACCCAGCTGTCCGTCCCCTTCACCACCGGCTCCTCCGGCACCGTCACCGTGTACCTGCACGGCTGGTACGGGCAGGGCAGCGTCTACGGGGACGACTTCTCGATCGCCTGAGGACGGTGACGGCCGAGGGCCGACGAATCACAGCTGTCAGCTGTCAGCTGACAGCTGACAGCTGACAGGTAACAGATGACGGATAACAGCTGACAGATTTCATCATCTGACGGCTGTTATCCGTTCGTCGTCAGGCGGCCGTCACCCTCACCCCGCCGCCTCCCGAAGCCGCCCCGGCCGGCACAGAGTCACGTACGCCGTCAGTGCCAGCATCCCGCAGCCAAGGACCACCACCGCCAGCAGCACCGCTGACGGCCGACCGCCGAGGCTGCTCAGCGGCGCCACCACCGCGCCGCACAGGAAGTTGCCCGTCCCCAGCAGCGCCGAGGCCGTCCCGGCCGTCTGCGGCTCGACCAGGCTCAGCGCCTGCGCCGCCGTGTTCGGCAGCACCACCCCGAGACTGCCCATCAGCACGAACAGCGGCGGGCAGAACCCGGCCAGCCCGAAGTCCCACACCGCCGTCAGCAGCACCAGCGCCACCCCGGCCGCAACCGCTGCCCCGAGCCCGGCGAGCATCAGCGACCGTGCCGCGAAGCGCGGTGCCAGCACCCTCCCGTTCAGCTGGGTCATCACCACGATGGACACCGAGTTCAGCCCGAACAGCAGGCTGTAGGTCTGCGGCGAGACCTGGTACACGTGCTGCAACACCGTCGACGACCCGCTGATGTAGCCGAACAGCGCGCCGAAGGCCAGCGAGCTGGTCAACGCCAGCCCGAGGAAAGGCAGGTGCCGCAGCAGCCGCCCGATCGTACGCAGCGCCGCGCCCACCCCGCCACCGTTCCGGGCCCGCGGTGGCAGCGTCTCGCGCAGGGCTCCGAACGCGGCCAGGGTGAGTAGCAGTCCGAGCGCGGTGAGCGCCCCGAAGGTGCCGCGCCAGGAGGTGAACCGCAGCAACTGCGCCCCGATGATCGGGGCGAGGATCGGAGCCAGCCCGGATATCAGCGCGATCGAGGCGAGGAAGCGCAGCATCGCGACGCCCTGGAAGCGGTCCCGGGCGACGGCTCGTCCGATGACCAGTCCCGCCGACCCGGCCGCGCCCTGGACGAACCGGGCGGCGGTCAGCACGGGAAGGTTCGGCGCGACCACGCACACCACGCTGGACAGGGTGTAGACGGCCAGTCCGACGAGCAGCGGCGGTCGGCGTCCGAAGCGGTCGCTGAGCGGTCCGAAGAGCAGTTGGCCGGCGGCGACACCGAACATCGAGAACGTCAGGGTGAGCTGCACGGCGGCCGGTTCGGCGACCAGGTCGTCGGCGATCGCGGGCAGGCCGGGGAGGTAGAGGTCGGTGGTGAGCGGGCCGAGCGCGGCGAGGCCGCCGAGGACGGCGATCGTGGCCCGGCCGGAACCGGCCAGGGGGGCGGCGCCGGCCGAGGCGGCGGTCGAGGAGGTCTCGGCGGCAGCGGTCTGAGCCGAAGCTGTCTGGGGGGAAGCGTTTTGGGGTGAAGCGGTCGACGTGTCGTCGGTAGGGCCGACGGTCGGGCCGGGCATGGGTCTCCTCACGGACGCGGTGACGTGGTGTTCGTTCGTGATCCGTCCTATCGCAGCCCGGTGGGCGCCGACTACGGCGGGGGCACAGCGGGACGGATCCGCCCACCGGCCGATCCACAGCACGCGTACGACGACGGCCCGCCCGCACCTTCCGGTGCCCGGCGGGCCGTTCGTTCCCTGGTCAGGACGGCTGATCCGCGGTCAGCGCCCGAATCAGCACCCTCAGTGCTTGGCGACGTGCTCGGCCCGCAGGGCCGCCTGCAGCGTCGCGCCGTCCTGCCACGCGTAGAGCTGGTTGCCGGTGAGCGTCACATTGTAGTGCCCGCAGGTGCCGACGGCCTTGGCCGCGACGCCCTCCGGGAACCAGCCCGCCTTGAGCGAGACCGGCAGCGGGTGCGGGCCCCGGCCCGACACCCCGGTGCTGCAGCCGGCGGGCAGCCGGCCCTCGGGGAGCGTCGCCCGCAGCAGCCGGTCGTCGCCCGTGGTGGACATCAGGTACTTCACCGAGGAGGCGTTGTCGGGCAGCCAGGCCGGCACCGAGCGGCGCTCGGCCTTGGCCTGCGAGCCGCTGTCGTACGAGGCCTGTTCCTGGTGGCGCCCGTCGTACCACTCGGACACCCGCGGGCCGATTGCCACGGCTGCCACGGCGACGGCCATGCCGGTGCCCGCGACTCCCAGCGCGACCTTGCTCACGATGCCCTTCATGCCTGACTGCCCTCTCCGTGTACGTTGCCGATGCGACCGTTACCGGTGCGTCCGCTACCGGTGCGTCCGCGGGCCTCCCGCGACCCGGCTGGCGGAGCGCTCCGCCGGCCGGGTGTAACCATCGTGGCCCGGTCCGCCCTGCCGGAGCGTCACCACGAGGTCGCGATCTTGCATCCAACCCACGGGGTACGGTCTCCACCTTCAGGCGTATGTCCGCGGCCCCGGTCCCCGGGGTAGGTACCGTCACGGCGCCCGCGGCGACACGCCCCGTCCCGAGTCCGCTCCGGGCCCCGATCGAGCCTGACTCAACCGGCGCTCCGCCGCAGCCCGGCCTGCTGCACCCGGAGCAGCGGCGGGACGGGAGGGGTGGTACGGGAGGAACGACACGGAGAGCGGAAACAGAGCGCGTGTCAGACGGCCGCGGGCACCGGACGGGCGACCGGGAAGGGGCGGCCGTCGAGGGTCCAGTGCGGGTCGATCGGGCGCAGCAGCGAGGCGTACACCTGGGCGGCGACGTCGGGGTGGCGGATGTCGCCGGTGGGCGGGCTGGCCGGGATGTCGTGTCCGGCGCAGGCGACCCAGGCGGTCCGCTCCTCGACCGTACGGCCGCCGTGGCCGCCGGCGTCGACGTGGCCGTGGTCGGTGACCACGATGACGGTCCACTGCTCCTCGGCGTGGGTCGCCCGGCCGCGGACGGCGTCGAGCAGGCGGCCGAGGCGCTCGTCGGCGGTGCGCATCGCGGCGCGGTACTCCTCGCCGCAGCCGAGGAAGTGGGCGGTCTCGTCCACGGCGCCGAGGTAGACGAAGGAGGCCTCGGGGTCGGCGGTGCCGAGGACGTGGACGGCCTCCCGGGTGACCTCCTCGTCGACGGTCTCCCAGGCCTCGGGGGTGTCCTCGGCCGGGGCTATGTACGAGAGCCGTCCGGGGGCACGGAAGAGCGGGCCGCCGGACTCGTTGATCATCAGCGGGTCCCAGCCGGCCGCGACGAAGGTGCGGCGGCGGTCGCCGCGGTTGAGGCGGGTGGCGAAGTCGGGGAAGACGTCCAGCCGGTTGCCGCCCAGGTGGTTGCCCCAGACGCCGTGCTTGGCGGGCTCGACGCCGGTCACGATGGTGGCCCAGCAGGGCCCGGACATGGTGGGCGTGGTTTCCGCGACGGTGACCGGCACCAGGAACCCGGCCTCGGCGACCTCCCGGAGGCGCGGCATCGGCACCTGCGCCAGGAAGTCGTGGCGGACTCCGTCGATCCCGACGACGAGCACGCGGGGGCGGGGCCACTGGGCTGCGGACATGGTGGGGCTTCCTTTCGGTCGTGCACACCCGGCCGCGCCCGCCGAGGGCGCTGCCGACCGCGCCATGCTTCACGGCCCGCCGTACCGTTCGGCGTCCGGCCGTCGAACGGCGGGTGTCCGTGAGGTGTCGGGCGGCCGACCGGTCGCGGGCACCCGCCCGTCGTCAGCCGATCGTACGGAGCGTACGGACGAAACGGCGGTCCGGCCCGGCGAGTTGGGCGCTCGGCCCGGCTGCGCGCAGCACGATGTCCAGGACCCGGTCCGGGTCGGCGGCGTAGCAGTGGGCGAACCAGGGCAGGTTGGCCTCGACCACGGCCCAGTGCTCGGCCGGGTCGTACGGGTCGGCGATCGGGCCGACGTCCAGGGCGACGGCGCTGGGCAGGGTGTCCCCGACGGCGTCGAGCAGGCGGCGGGCGAAGGCGGTGGCGGCTGCCGTCAGCGGCGCCGGGTCGAGCCGGCCGAAGCGCGCGTAGCGGCTGCCGGTGAGCACTTCGCCGTCGAGCAGGAACAGCCGGTACTCGGCGGCGAAGGTCACCGGCTCGCTGACCAGGACGGGGGTGTCCGGGCCGATCCGCTCGCCGGTGCGGGGCAGCCGGGAGCCGTCCGGGTAGACCGCGGGCGGGACCGACTTGTCGGCGGGCGGTTTGACGAAGGCCGGGTGGCGCAGCGTCCAGGCCTCGGCGAGGGTGGTGAGTTCGATCCGGCGGCGGGTGAACTCCTCCGGCAGCCGGGCGAGCCAGTCGTCCTCGGGTTCGAGCAGGGCGAGGCCGAGCGGCGCGGCGATCCGGGCGGCGGCGAGCGGCCCGCCGTACCAGTGGACGGGCCGCCCGGTGAGTTCCTCGACCGTGCCCGGGCCGGTCAGCACGGCGGTGGCCAGCCCGCGCCGGGTGGCGGCCGCGGTGAGCAGGCCGGTGGTGCTGGTCGCCTGGGCGGAGGTGAGCAGGACGGGCTCGTGCACCGCGTTCACCGCTCCGGCCGGAACGCGTGGACGACCTCGATGCGGCCCACGATGTGTCGGTTGAACTCGGCCAGCTCGTCGGCGGGCACGCAGAGTTCGAGGATCGTCCGGCCACCCGCCCGCTGCACGGGGTAGCGGGCGACGAACTCCGTCTCCACTTCGAAACGGGTGACGTAGCCGACGCCGGAGGCGGGCACGTTCCAGTCGCGGGCGATCCGGATCGCGTAGTCCTCGTTGAGGACGGGGTAGAAGATCGGCTGCTCGGGCAGCCGGGGCGGCCAGGCGCGCCAGCCGGCCGCCTCGACCAGGGCCAGCTCCTCCGGGCCGGTGGGGCGCCAGAGGGTGGTGGTCGGGGGCGGCGGCTGGACGGACTGGCTGGTCATGGCAGGGACGGTAGCCGGGCCGCGACGGGCCCGGCCACCGGATTTCGCCGATCCGGTCCCGGCCGGCTCTCGGCCCGCTCTCGGCTCGGTGTCACCGTGCCGAGGGGGCCGGGCGGGCCGTCAGCGGTAGGCCGCCTCGCCGGTGATGGCCTCGCCGAGGACGAGGGTGTGGATCTCGCTGGTGCCCTCGTAGGTGAGCACCGACTCCAGGTTGTTGGCGTGCCGCAGCACCGGGTACTCGGTGGTGATGCCGTTGGCCCCGAGGACGGTCCGGGCGCTGCGGGCGATCTCCAGCGCGGCGCGGACGTTGTTGAGCTTGCCGAAGCTGATGTGCGGTGCGCGGGCCTCGCCCTGCTCCTTGAGCCGGCCGATCCGCAGCGCCACCAGGTAGGCCTTCTCGACCTCCAGCATCATCTCGACCAGCTTCTGCTGGGTGAGCTGGAAGCCGGCGATCGGGCGGTCGAACTGGATCCGGGTCCTGGCGTAGTCGAGGGCGGCGGTGTAGCAGTCGCGGGCCGCACCGACGGTGCCCCAGAGGATGCCGTAGCGCGCCTCGTTGAGCGAGGAGAGCGGGCCCCGCAGGCCGGTGACGCCGGGCAGTACGGCGTCGGCGGGGAGCACCACCTCGTCGAAGGCCAGCTCGCTGGTGACGGAGGCGCGCAGGGAGAGCTTGCCGTGCACGTCGGTCGCGGTCAGGCCGCGGGTGCCGCGCTCGACCAGGAAGCCGCGCACGCCGTCCTCGGTCTGCGCCCAGACCACGGCGACGTCGGAGATGCTGCCGTTGGTGATCCACATCTTGCTGCCGGACAGCACCCAGTCACCGCCCTTGCCGCCCTTGCCGCCCTTGCGGACCGCCCGGGTGCGCATGTTCGCCGGGTCCGAGCCGAAGTCGGGCTCGGTGAGGCCGAAGCAGCCGATCAGCCGGCCGGCCGCCATGCCGGGCAGCCAACGCTGCTTCTGCTCCTCCGAGCCGAAGGCGTGGATCGAGCGCATCGCGAGCGAGCCCTGGACCGAGACGAAGCTGCGCAGCCCGGAGTCGGCCGCCTCCAGCTCCATGCAGGCCGCCCCGTACGCCACGGCGCCGGCGCCCGCGCAGCCGTAACCGTCGAGGTGCATGCCGAGCACGCCGAGGGCGCCGAGTTCGGGGGCGAGTTCGCGGGCCGGGAAGACGCCGCGCTCGAACCAGTCGCCGATGTGCGGGCGGATCCGCTCCTCGGTGAACCGGCGGACGGTGTCGCGGATCAGCCGCTCCTCGTCGGAGAGGAGGTCGCCGACCGCGAGCAGGTCGGACGGGTCGATCCGGGTCGGCTTCGACATTGAAGCTCCTTGTAGTCTCGGCGGGACACCGGCGAGTATTCCGCAACCCGCCCGGCCTGGGACCGACGGGAGCGAGTGAGGAAGGCGACATGTCCAGCACGGCCTATGTGGTCGAGGAGCTGACCGCCGAGGAGTTGGACGGTTCGGTGGCGGAGTTCGCCGGACTGCTGGCGGATACCGTCAACTGCGGCGCCTCGGTCGGGTTCCTGGCCCCGCTGGAGCCGGAGGAGTCCTCGGCGTGGTGGCGGGCCCTCGTCCCGGAGCTCGCGGCCGGACGGCTGCTGGTGTGGACGGCCCGGGCAGCGGACGACGGGCGGCTCGCCGGGACGGTGCAGCTGCGACCGGCGGCGACGGCGAACGGCCGGCACCGGGGAGAGGTGGCCAAGCTGATGGTGCACCCGGCGGACCGCGGGCACCAGCTGGCCGGGCGGCTGCTGGCGGCACTGGAGGAACGGGCGGCGGCGTCGGGGATCCGGCTGCTGGTGCTGGACACCGAGACGGGCAGCCCGGCCGAGCGGATGTACGAGGCGGCGGGCTGGAGCCGGGTCGGTACGGTGCCGGACTACGCGGCCGACCCGATGGGCACGTTGCGGCCGACCACCATCTTCTTCAAGTCGCTGGTCGGGTAGGGGTATGCGGTGGTGCCACGCGGGAGCGTGGCGCGGTGGCGGAACAACCGGAACGGAAACGGGGAGGGGAGCATGGCGCGTTGGGCCTTGGTCGTCGAGGAGACGGTGGGCGTCGGCAGGGACCGGACCTGGGGCAGCAAGGTGCTCGGCGAGGTCGAGGGCACCCGCGAGGAGGCCGTCGCGGAGCTGCGGAGGATCGTCCCCACCTACACGCCGGAGCACCCGATGAACAGTCGGCGGCAGACCCTCCTCCGGGACGGGGACACCTACCTGCTGATCTCGCAGGGCAGCATGCGGGACTACCACTGCGTGTTCAAGGTGTGGGAGATGCTGTGGGACAGCAAGCGGCCCGAGGTGCAGGCGGAGCGGCTGACCGAGGACGGGTGACAGGTCACGGCTGACGGGTCACGAGTCACGGGCGGGGGGCGGCGCGTGGCGGGCGGCCGTAACGGCTGAAGGGTGCCGGGTGACGGCAGCTGGCCGCCCGCCGTCGTCTCAACCCACTCCGCACAGTCGCAGCACCGCCGTGGCCGCCGCACCGGCGACCACCACCGCCGGGAACGGCGCCCGGCGCCAGGCGAGCACCCCGGCAACGAGTACGCCCGCCGGTCGGGCCCACCCGGCGAAGCCGTGCCCCTGGGTCAGTGCGCCGGTGGCCACCAGAGCGACCAGCAGCACCGCCGCCGCGACGGCCAGCAGGTGCCGCAGCCGGTCCGAGAGTGCGAGCCGGTGGCCCAGCAGCGGTCCGGCCGCGCGGTAGGCGTACGTCCCGGCGGCCAGCAGCAGTACGGCGTACAGCGGCATCATCGGGCCTCCTGCTTCACGGCCGAGACGGCGGCCTCCGGCCCGGCCGGATCCGTCCCGGCCGCCTTCCCCGCCTTCCCTGCGTGCGGCGTCGCCCCCGGCCGTCCGGCGAACAGCAGCCCGACCAGGGCGAACAGCACCGGCAGCCCGGCCGGGACGAACGGGGTGACCGCGACGGCCGCCGCCGCACCCGTCAGCGCCGCCGTACGCGTACCGCGGTCCCTGAGCGAGGGCAGCACCAGCGCGAGCAGCACCGCCGGGAAGGCGGCGTCCAGGCCGAGCACGTCGGTGTCGCCGATCAGCCCGCCCGCGACGCCTCCGAGCAGGACCGCGAGGTTCCAGATCACGAACAGGGCGACCCCGCAGATCCAGAACGCTGCCCGGCGCCGCCGCGGGTCGTGCTGCTGCAGGGCGAAGGCCGCGCTCTCGTCGGTGAGCAGCTGCGCTCCCAACAGCCGCCGCCACCAGGGCCCTTGGAGCACGTCGGAGACGGCGAACCCGAAGGGCAGCAGCCGGGCGTTGAGCACCAGTCCGGTGGCGACGGCCGCGAGCGCACTCCCGCCGGACAGCACCACGCCGACGGCCGCGAACTGCGAGCCGCCCGCGAACACCAGGAGGGACAGCGCCATCGGCACCCACAGCGGCAGGCCGCCGGACACGCTGATCGCGCCGAAGGAGGCGCCGACCAGCGCGTCGGCGACGCACACCAGGGCGATGTCGCGGAGGGTGGCATGTTCCAGTGTTCGAAGCAGCGAACGCATGTCCATCAGAGTGAACCCGCAGGGCAGGGTTCGTCAAGGCGAACGGAACGACCGGTAGGCCGAACGGTGAGCGGCGATCGCGACGACACCCGGATGGCCGGGCGTGGCAGCATGAACGGCACCAGCAGCGGGAAGCCGACCGAGGGAGCCTGGGGAAAGAGTGAGTGGCGAGCATGAGTGACCGGACCGCCAGGCCCGAGGGAGCCAACGGCTCCGGCGCGGAGCTGATCGGCCAGATCGCCGCGTCCATCCGGCGCGAACGCGAACGCAGCGGAGTGTCGATGACCGAGCTGGCCCGACGCGCCGGCATCGCCAAGTCGACGCTCTCGCAGCTGGAGTCGGGCGCGGGCAACCCCAGCGTCGAGACGCTCTGGGCGCTCGGGGTGGCGCTGAACGTGCCGTTCAGTCGACTGGTCGACCCGCCGCGCCCGACCGTCAAGGTGCTGCGGGCCGGGGAGGGCCCGGTGACCCACTCCGAGCAGGCCAACTACGCGGCCACCGTGCTCTCCTCCTGCCCGCCGAACGCCCGGCGCGACATCTACCGGATCGAGGCCCAGCCCGGCGAGACCCGGGCCTCCGACCCGCACATGCCCGGCACCGTCGAGCACGTGATGATCGGCTCGGGTCGGGCCCTGGTCGGTCCGACCGAGGCGCCGGTCGAACTGGGCCCGGGCGACTACATCAGCTACCCCGGCGACGCCCCGCACGTGTTCCGTGCGCTGGCGGCGGACACCCTGGCGGTGATCGTGATGGAGCACATCTGACACTGCGCCGCCGGATGGCGGGCGGCGGGGGCCGGGCGGGGGCCGGGGGCCGGGGGCCGGGGGGCGAAGCGTCAGACGTCAGGTGACAGATAACAGCGGACAGAAAACAGATGTCAGCGAACAGATGATGAAACCTGTTCGCTGACATCTGTTCGCCGCCCTCCTCCACTCCGGAGCGCGCTACTTCAACAGCCCGTCCAGGAACGGATTCCCGAACACCCGGTGCGGGTCGTAGCGGTCCAGTACGGCGACCGCCTCATCCCAGCCCGGACCGCCCCCGGCGCGCAGACTGTCGGGAATGACCCGGCCGATAAGGTCCTGGTCGGACCAGGCCGCGTCGGCGGTGTAGGCCCACCCCTTGGACCACTCGACCCGCATACCCGCCCGGGTGCCGTCGAAGGTGCGCAGCAGCCACTGCTCCAGATCCCGGGCGAAGCGCTCCAGCCCGGGCGTGCCGGGGAAGGCCAGGACGTCGAGCCAGACCGCGGTGTCCCACTCCGGCCGGTCCGCCCGCGGTCGCAGCGCGGACAGCAGCGGGGGCCGGGCGCCGGGGACCCCGGAGTAGGAGGGGTCGTCGAGGCCGGTGACCCGGATCTCCACCGCACCGTTCACCGGGAACTCGCCCCGCGCCTGGCACTCGGCGAGCAACTGCCGGTAGTAGGCGGCGAATTCGCTGACCACCCACTGCAGGTCGGCACGCTTGGTCAGGATCGCGTAGCCGTTGGCGGTGACCCGCAGCGTGGTGGGCCGCACGTACTGCAGCAGGGTGCGCGAGGGTCCCCAGAGGTCGGAGCGCAGTCCGCCGGCGAGCAGGTGGGTGATCAGGTCGCCGGAGAGCAGGTCGCGCAGCAGCCCGCCGGAGAGCAGCACGTCGGTGAGGTCACCGGTGAGCGCCACCTTGGCGACGAGGTACTGGAGTTGGCCGAACAGCGGAGCCGATCCCCAGGCGCCGGAGACGATTTGACCGGCCAGCCGGGCGACCGGCTCCGGAACGCTGTCCGAGAACGGGTAGTTGTAGGGCTGGTCGACGGCTCGGGCGGCGAGCGGCTTGGTCGGACTGACGGTCCAGGTCTTGAGCCACGGGTAGTCGGTGTAGGCGAACCAGATCGCCTCGACCCGGCCGTCGCGCTCGACGAAGTCGGCGAGGGTGCGCAGGCCGTCACCGCCGCCCAGCAGTCCCCCGAGCAGCCCGCCACCGCCTGTGGCGGTCCCGGGGCGGGCGAACAGGTCGCTCGCCGGGATGTCCAGTCGGCTGACGCAGCGCAGCGGTCGGTCGGCCCCGGCGCGCAGCACGACCTCGGTGACGAAGGCCCGGCCCAGGTGCACCAGGAAGGCGGCGCTGTCGGCCTCGGCGCGGTCGAAGGTGCGCAGCGCGTAGCGGCCGGTGGCCGGGTCGAGGACGACCGCGGTGAGCCGCACCACCTGGTTGCTGACCGAGCCGTAGCCGTGCCCGTCCGGCCGCAGTTCGCCGTGCGCCGGGGCGGCGGTGCCGTGGCCGCCGATGGCGAGCACGCCGCCGACGGTGAGGTCGCCGGGCGCCGGGCAGGCCGTCAGGCCGAGACCGCGGTCGGCCAGGTGGGCGAGCAGCGCCTCCATGCCGGCGCCGGCCTGCGCCCGGACGGTGGTGGGCGAGTCGGCGGTGATCGCGGTGAGGTAGCGGCTGGTGTCGACGATCAGGACGCGGGCGCTGTCCGGGGTCCCGTTGGCGACGGTGAGCGGCGCCCAGGTGTGCCGGTAGCCGGAGGCGCGCAGCCGCCAGCCGTTGGCGTGCGCCCAGTCGGCGAGGGCCGGCACCTCTTCGGGGGTGCGCGGCGCGCAGGTCCACAGCTGGTCGGTGCGGATCTCACCGGACCAGTTCTCGAAGACCCGCTGGTAGAGCTCGGTGCCGGCGGGCAGGCCGGGCGGCACCGGCGTGGCGGCCTCCGCGCTGTCCGGGCCGATGGTGCCGCGCAGCAGCCAGGCCGCGCCGCCGAGCGCCGCGGAGGCGCCGAGCAGTTGTCGCCTGGTCAGCGCCCGTCCGGCCTCGCGGCCGCTCGCCCGGCGGTCCGGCGCGCCGGTCGGGCTGGTCGGGCCGTTCGTACGGCTGTCGTCGCGTTCTGTGGTCATCCGGTCCGCCCCCTGCGTCGGTTCCCCGGGCCGGGCCGGGCCGCGGCACTCCGGGGCGGTCGGTGTCCACCCGACCCGGTGAGGAGCGTACGAAGTGCCGCACGACCGTTTGAAGCGATCCGGCCGGGATCTCACTCGTTCGGGTGATCATCACTCGAACGACTGAAAGCCGTCCACTCTCTACCTCTCTCCGCTTTCCCGCTGAAGCGCGGCCGGGCCGGATTCGGCGGGGTGCGGCGAGGGCGGCCTCCGCGTAGCGGGCGGTGGCGGCATCGTCGCTGGTCATGCCGCCGTGGTGGCGCCTGGTGGGGCGGTCGGCCAGTGCACCCGGGACCGGGTCACCGACGCTTGCCCGGCTCCTCGGCGGCCACATAGGTTGATCTTGACCACCGCCCCCCACCGACCGGAGGCCCCGCCATGCCCTCGTCCACGCCGCTGACCGTCACGGTCGCCCAGCCCCTCTGCGCCGACCGCGGCCGACCGGACACCCTGGCCGTGAACGTGGAGCGGCACGCCGAGGCCGTCCGGGCGGCGGGGACCCGCCTGGTGGTGTTCCCCGAACTGTCGCTGACCGGCTACGACCTGGCCGCCCCCGCCGTCGACCCGGCCGACCCGCGGCTCGCGCCGCTGGTCGAGGCCTGCGCCGCCACCGGCGCCCTGGCGCTGGTCGGCGCACCGGTCGCGGAGGCCGACGGCAGCGAGTCCATCGCCACCGTCGCGGTCACCGGCGAGGGCGCCGCCGTCGTCTACCGGAAGATGCGCCTGCACGGTGAAGGCGAGCCCGACCGCTTCACCGCGGGCGAGAAGCCCGTCGTGCTGGAGCTGGACGGCCTGCGGCTCGGCCTCGCGGTCTGCGCCGACGTCGCCGACCCGACGCACGCCGAGGAGACCGCCCCGCTCGGCATCGACGCCTACGTCGCCTCCACCCTGTACGGCCCGGGCACCACGCAGGCCGAGCGCCGGGACGGCCACTGCCGGGACCGAGCCACCGCGCACGGGGTCTGGGTCGTGCTGTCCACCTCCGCCGGGCCCACCGGCGTGTTCCCGGACAGCTCGGGCGGCTCGGGGATCTGGGCGCCCGACGGGTCGACGGTCGCCCAGGCCGGTACCGAGCCGGGCGAGCTGGTCCGCGCCGAGCTGCCCCGGCCGTAACCGCGCCGCACCGGGGGTCCGCGCGTCCTCCGGATCGGGGATCGCCGGCCTCGGTGGAAATACCCGGGGCCCGTGCGCGGCTGTCGTGATCGGAAGACCCGTGACCGGGCCGAGCGGGCCCGTACAGGAGGTGCAGCGCACGATGGGTGACGAGCGGGAGAAGCCGCAGGAGTACCGGATCGAGCACGACTCGATGGGTGAGGTACGGGTGCCGGCCGCCGCGAAGTGGCAGGCGCAGACGCAGCGGGCGGTGGAGAACTTCCCGGTGTCCGGTCAGCGGCTGGAGCGCGCGCACATCGCCGCGCTGGCGCGGATCAAGGCTGCCGCGGCGCGGGTGAACGCCCGCCTCGGGGTCCTGGACGAGGAGACGGCCGGGGCGATCGCGGCGGCGGCCGAGGAGGTGGCGGAGGGCCGTTGGGACGACCAGTTCCCGGTGGACGTGTTCCAGACCGGCTCGGGCACCTCGTCCAACATGAACGCCAACGAGGTGATCGCGACCCTGGCCGGCGAGCGGCTGGGGCGGCCGGTCCATCCGAACGACCAGGTGAACGCGAGCCAGTCGTCCAACGACGTGTTCCCGTCCTCGATCCACATCGCCGCCACCGGCGCCGTCACCGACGACCTGATCCCGGCGCTGGAGCACCTGGCGGAGGCGCTGGAGCGCAAGTCCGTCGAGTTCGCGCAGGTGGTCAAGTCGGGCCGCACCCACCTGATGGACGCCACGCCCGTCACCCTCGGTCAGGAGTTCGGCGGCTACGCGGCGCAGGTGCGGCACGGGCGGGAACGGCTGCTGGCCACGCTCCCGCGGGTCGCCGAACTGCCGCTCGGCGGAACGGCGGTGGGCACCGGCATCAACACCCCGCCCGGCTTCCCGGCGGCGGTCATCGAGGAGGTGGCCCGCACCACCGGACTGCCGCTGACCGAGGCCCGCGACCACTTCGAGGCGCAGGGCGCGCGGGACGCGCTGGTCGAGCTGAGCGGCCAACTGCGTACGGTGGCAGTCGGGTTCACGAAGATCGCGAACGACCTGCGGTGGATGGGCTCCGGCCCGCGCACCGGCCTGGGCGAGATCAACCTGCCGGACCTGCAGCCGGGTTCGTCCATCATGCCGGGCAAGGTGAACCCGGTGCTGCCCGAGGTGGTGCTGATGGTCGCCGCCCAGGTGGTGGGCAACGACGCGACGGTGACCCTGGCCGGCGCGAGCGGCAACTTCGAGCTGAACGTGATGCTCCCGGTGATCGCCCGCAACGTGCTGGAGTCGGTGCGGCTGCTGGCCAACAGTGCCCGGCTGCTGGCGGACCGTACGGTGGACGGGATCACCGCGAACGTCGAGCGGGCCCGCGAGTACGCGGAGTCCTCGCCGTCGGTGGTGACGCCGCTGAACCGGTACATCGGGTACGAGGAGGCGGCGAAGGTCGCCAAGCAGGCGCTGGCCGAGCGGAAGACGATCCGTCAGGTGGTCCTGGAGCGCGGGTACGTCGAGCGGGGCGAGCTCACCGAGGAGCAGTTGGACCGGGCACTGGACGTGCTGCGGATGACGCATCCGTAACCCGGTACCTATCGGGCCCGGTACCTATCGGGACTTCCCTGGACGTGTCGACGCGTGCCGGGGCGCGGCGGGCACACGTGCCCTCCGCGCCCCGGACGCGGGCTACCGGAAAGATCAGCCCTTGACGTGGCCTGCGCGGCCGGTTCGGTCAGCCCGGCCGGCCCGGCCGAGCCGCATCGCTGCCCCGTTCGCCGTGATCGTGGCCATCGAGATCGCCGCGAGGCCGAGCAGGAACATCACCGCACCGACGATGACGCAGGTGACGATGTTCTTGCCGTGCGCGACGGAACCGGACACGACCCAGGGAGAGATGATCGTCCAGACACCGAGCGCGGCGGCGGCCCAAGCCCGCGCGTGGGTGCGCTCGTAGGCCGGCCCGTAGCCGGCCATCAGTGCCGTGTATGCCAGACCGACGATCAGGCAGGTCACGGTCAGGGTGCTGAACGCGGTGAAGCCGACGATCCAAGGCGATGCCGCCAGGAAGAGTCCGGCCAGTACGGCCAGGGCTTCGATGCCCTGGGCGCGGGGGGTCGAGGTGACCCGCTCGTAGTGTTCCCGGAGTTCGACGATGTCCGGGTGGTGCTCCATGCCTGTCGGCAGATGGGTTGCCACCGATACCACCTCCTGTGGTTCCGGACCATGGAATGGGGCGCGTCCCGTACCTATTCTGCCCTTCCCAAAGGTTTTACACCCGATTGTCCGTATTGGCCGATAACCATCCGATCACGCCGGTGACCTGCGTCTCAACACTCCGGGAGAACGTTGCCTATGCAACTCGTTGCATAGGAGGATGCGGGCATGGCACTGGAGCACGCGATCCTCGTCTCGCTGCTGGAGCAGCCCGGCTCCGGGTACGAATTGGCCCGGCGCTTCGACCGCTCCATCGGACGCTTCTGGACTGCCACCCACCAGCAGATCTACCGGGTGCTGCGGCGGATGGAGGCGGACGGCTGGGTCGCCGCAGAGGAGGTCGCCCAGGACGGCCGCCCGGACAAGAAGGTGTACTCGGCGGCCGGGCCCGGGCGGGCCGCGCTGGCCGAATGGCTGCGCGAACCGGTCGAGCCGGAGACCGTGCGGCACGAACTCGCGGTCAAGATCCGGGCCGCCGCCTTCGACGACCCGGCCGCGCTGACGGTGCTGATCGCCGAGGTCGAACGGCACCGCGAGAGTCATTCCGCCCTGCTCGCCCGCTACCTGCACGGCGAGCAGCGGGACTTCCCCGACCTCGGCGCGCTGGACGTCCAGCAGGAGCTGCAGCACGTGGTGCTGCGCGGCGGCATCGAGTTCGAGCGGATGAACCTCGCCTGGCTGGACGACGTGCTCACCACTCTGCGCCGACTCGCGGACGGGCGGGGGCGGGGGACGGGAGACCGCGAACAGACGTCAGGTGACAGAGTCTGAAATCTGTTGGCTGAACGCTGAATTCTGTCATCTGTTCGCTGAACTCCGTCATCCGAAGCCCCGCTCGCCCGAAACCCGTCGGCCGACCCGCTTCGCCGTGCCCTGGCAGCCCTGACGCCTCCGACGCCCGGCGCCCGGCGCCTCAACACCCTCGACACCCTCGACCCCAGGGAGCCCCTGATGCTCTTCAACCCGCGCACCTACGACCCCGCGCAGTTCGACGAGCCGACCCGCCGACTGCTGCGCGCGACCGTCGACTGGTTCGAGTCCCGCGGCAAGAAGGCGCTCATCGACACCTACATCGACCGCGCCTGGTACGCCGACTTCCTCGAATTCGCCGCCCGGGAAGGACTCTTCGCGGAGTTCCTGACGCCCTCCGCGGCCGACCCGGACAAGCGCTGGGACACCGCGCGGATCGCCGAGCTGAACGAGATCCTCGGCTTCTACGGCCTCGGCTACTGGTACACCTGGCAGGTCACCATCCTGGGCCTCGGCCCGGTCTGGCAGAGCGAGAACGAGGCCGTCCGCGCCCGCGCCGCCAAGCTGCTCGCCGAGGGCCACGTGATGGCCTTCGGCCTGTCCGAGCGCACCCACGGCGCCGACATCTACTCCACCGACATGATCCTCACCCCGGACGGCGAGGGCGGCTTCACCGCGACCGGCTCCAAGTACTACATCGGCAACGGCAACGTGGCCGGCCTGGTCTCGGTCTTCGGCCGCCGCTCGGACGTCGAGGGCCCCGAGGGCTACGTCTTCTTCGCCGCCGACAGCCGCCACGAGGCGTACCACCTGGTCAAGAACGTGGTGAACGCCCAGATGTACGTCAGCGAGTTCCGCCTGGAGGACTACCCGGTCCGGGCCGAGGACGTGCTGCACACCGGCCAGGCCGCCTTCGACGCCGCACTGAACACCGTCAACGTCGGCAAGTTCAACCTCTGCACCGCCTCGGTCGGCATCTGCGAGCACGCGATGTACGAGGCCGTCACGCACGCCCACAACCGGGTGCTGTACGGCCGCAAGGTCACCGACTTCCCGCACGTGCGGCGCGAGTTGACCGACGCGTACGCCCGCCTGGTCGCGATGAAGCTGTTCAGCGCGCGGGCCGTGGACTACTTCCGCACCGCCTCCCCCGAGGACCGCCGCTACCTGCTCTTCAACCCGATGACCAAGATGAAGGTCACCACCGAGGGCGAGAAGGTCATCGACCTGATGTGGGACGTCATCGCGGCCAAGGGCTTCGAGGCGGACACCTACTTCGACAAGGCCGCCAAGGACATCCGCGGCCTGCCGAAGCTGGAGGGCACCGTCCACGTCAACCTGGCGCTGATCCTCAAGTTCATGGGCAACTACCTGTTCGCACCTGCCGACTACGCGCCGGTGCCGACCAGGCTGGACGCCGCCGATGACGCCTTCCTGTTCCGCCAGGGCCCGGCCCGCGGCCTCGGCGCGATCCGCTTCCACGACTGGCGCGCCCCGTACGACCGGCACGCGCAGCTGGCGAACGTCGCCCGCTTCCGCGAACAGGCGGACGGCTTCTGCGAGTTGCTGCTCAAGCACGCGCCGAGCAAGGAGCAGCAGGCGGACCTGGACTTCCTGCTGGAGATCGGCCAGCTGTTCGCGCTGATCGTCTACGGCCAGCTGGTGCTGGAGCAGGCGGAGCTGACCGGCCTGGACGCGGACGTCCTGGACCAGATCTTCGACGCGCTGGTCCGCGACTTCTCCGCCCACGCGACCGAGCTGCACGGCAAGGCCTCCACCACCGAGGAGCAGGCGGCCTGGGCGCTGGCGAACGTGCGCCGCCCGGTGGCCGACGCCGAGCGCGCCGCGAAGGTGTGGGCCCGGGTCGAGGCGCTCTCGGGCTCGTACGAGATGCAGCCGTAGGTCCGGTAGATCCGGCAAGACCCCGGGAGTGCCGGTCGGCGGACCGGCACTCCCGGACCACGTCTCCGTGTCCGCGGCCGTCCCGGCCCTTGACGAGAAGGCCCGGGACCACGTCCGGGAGGCGTCCCGACGTGCGTCCGGGCCGTGGCCCGGCAGGCGCCCAGGCACGCCGGCCCGCCGGGCCCGCCGGGACCGACCCGCCCGACCGGCGTACGGTGGAACTCGGAGGCCGTGTCATGCACGTCACCGGAACCCATTTCACCGACCGCACCGAGGCGGGCCACCGGCTGGCCGCCCGCCTCGCCCATCTCGCCGGCCCCGACACCGTGGTGGTCGCCCTGCCCCGCGGCGGGGTGCCGGTGGCCGCCGAGGTGGCGACCGCGCTCGACGCGCCGCTGGACATCTGCGTGATCCGCAAGCTCGGTGTGCCGTACCAGCCCGAGCTGGCCATGGGGGCGATCGGCGAGGACGGCGTCCGGGTGCTGAACGAGCAGGTCCTGCGGCTCGCCGGGGTCAGCGACGAGCAGTTGGCGCGGGTGGAGGGGCGCGAGCGCACCGAGCTGGCGCGCCGGGCCCGCCGCTACCGCGGCGACCGTCCGGCCTCCGACCTGCGCGGGCGCACGGTGGTCGTGGTCGACGACGGCATCGCCACCGGCTCCACCGCCAAGGCGGCCTGCCGGATCGTCCGGGCACGCGGCGCGGCCCGGGTGGTGCTCGCCGTACCGGTGGCTCCCCTGGACTGGACGGACCGGCTCAGCGAGGTCGCCGACGAGCTGGTCTGCGTCGACACGCCGTCGCCGTTCTTCGCGATCGGCGAGTTCTACGCCGACTTCTCGCAGACCGGCGACGAGGAGGTGCTGCGGCTGCTGGCCGAGGCCCGGGGCCGGGTCGGGCACGGGAACGGACGGCAGGAGGAGCCACCGGACGGCGTCGACCGCGAGCTGCTGCTGTCCGTCGCCGGGGTCCGTCTGGCGGGCCGGCTGACGGTGCCGGCCGGGGCACGCGGGATCGTGGTGTTCGCGCACGGCAGCGGCAGCGGTCGGCACAGCCCGCGCAACCGGCACGTCGCCCGGTACCTGAACCGGGCCGGGCTCGGCACGCTGCTGTTCGACCTGCTCACCGAGGCCGAGGAGCCGGACCGGCGCAAGGTGTTCGACGTCGGCCTGCTCGGCTCCCGGCTGACCGCCGTCGCGCGGGAGCTGGAGCGCACCGACGGCGCGCGCGGGCTGCCGCTCGGCCTGTTCGGTGCCAGCACCGGCGCGGCCGCCGCGCTGTACACCGCCGCCGAGCTGGGCCCGGCGGTGCGCGCCGTGGTCTCCCGGGGCGGACGCCCGGACCTCGCCGGGCCGGACGTCCTCGGCCGGGTCGACGCCCCGACGCTGCTCGTGGTCGGCGCCCTGGACACCACCGTGCTCGACCTCAACCGGCAGGCGCGGGCCCGGCTGCGGGGCGCGAACGAGCTGGCGGTGGTGCCGCACGCGAGCCACCTGTTCGAGGAGCCGGGCACCCTCGACCAGGCCGCTGAGCTGGCCGGGGACTGGTTCCTGCGCCACCTCCCGGTCACCGACGGCTCGCCCACCACCGGCCCGGCCACCGACCGTCGGGACGCCGACGGCCGGTAGCGGCGCTTGCGCCGGTTGCGCCGGTTGCGCAGATTTCGTGCGACGACCGCCCGGAGGCAGCACATTCTGTGCAGCCAAGACCCGGAATTCCTGATCAGCTTGTACACATTGAGCAGTGAAAAAACGACCTGTTGCCCAACCCTCACGACAGGAGCAAGCTCTGCGCAACCGCACCGCCCACCCGTTCGCCGTGCGGCAGCGATCCACGCGATCCGACCGGAAGCCCCAAAGCCCCCGGCAACCCCCGGAAGCCTCAACGCCGAGGCCCTGAGTGGAGGAACGAGCGATGACCACGCAGTCCCACGCCCTTGAGCTGACCCCCGAGGAGCGCGAGGCCGGCCTCGACGCCGACCAGCTGCGCCGCCTGGTCGGTCTCGTCGAGCACGACCAGGCCTCCGACCCGTTCCCGGTCACCGCCCAGGACGCGGTCGTGTTCGTGGTCGGCAACGCCACCCAGACGGCCCAGTTCTACCAGGTCGTGTTCGGCATGGAGCTGGTCGCCTACTCCGGCCCGGAGACCGGCCGCCGCGACCGCAAGTCCTACGTGCTGCGCTCCGGCTCCTGCCGCTTCGTGATCAAGGGCGGCGTCCAGCCGGACAGCCCGCTGCTGGACCACCACCGCCGCCACGGCGACGGCGTGGTCGACCTCGCCCTGGAGGTCCCGGACGTCGACAAGTGCATCGAGCACGCCCGCGCCAGCGGCGCCACCGTCCTGGAGGAGCCGAACGACGTCTCGGACGAGAACGGCACCGTGCGCCGCGCGGCCATCGCCACCTACGGCGAGACCCGCCACACCCTGATCGACCGCTCGCGCTACAACGGCCCGTACCTGCCGGGCTACGTCGCCGCGAAGAGCGGCGTCACCCACCCGGAGGGCTCCCCCAAGCGCCTGTTCCAGGCCCTGGACCACGCCGTGGGCAACGTCGAGCTGGGCCGGATGGACGAGTGGGTCCAGTTCTACAACCGGGTCATGGGCTTCGTGAACATGGCCGAGTTCGTCGGCGACGACATCGCCACCGAGTACTCCGCCCTGATGTCCAAGGTCGTCGCCAGCGGCAACCACCGGGTGAAGTTCCCGCTCAACGAGCCGGCCATCGCCAAGAAGAAGTCCCAGATCGACGAGTACCTGGAGTTCTACACCGGCCCCGGCTGCCAGCACATGGCGCTCGCCACCAATGACATCCTCACCACCGTGGACGTGCTGCGCGCCCGTGGCGTGGAGTTCCTCAACACCCCGGACGCCTACTACGACGACCCGGAGCTGCGCGAGCGCATCGGCAAGGTGCGGGTGCCGATCGAGGAGCTGAAGAAGCGCGGCATCCTGGTCGACCGCGACGAGGACGGTTACCTGCTGCAGATCTTCACCAAGCCGATCGGCGACCGTCCGACCGTCTTCTACGAGTTCATCGAGCGGCACGGGTCGCTGGGCTTCGGCAAGGGCAACTTCAAGGCGCTGTTCGAGTCCATCGAGCGTGAGCAGGACCGTCGCGGCAACCTGTAGCGTCGGAACACCCTGACGGGCGGTCGGCCCACAGTCGGGTCGGCTCACGGACGGTCGGCTCACGGACGGTCGGCTCACGGACGGTCGAGGAGGAGCACGGAGATGGCGTACTACCGGCAGCTGGGCAGCATCCCGCCCAAGCGGCACACCCAGCACCGCACACCCGAAGGCGGGCTGTACTACGAGGAGTTGATGGGCGAAGAGGGCTTCTCCTCCGACTCGTCGCTGCTCTACCACCGGGGCATCCCCTCGGCGGTGGTCAACGCGGCGCCCTGGGAGCTGCCCGACCAGTCCACGGTGCCCAACCATCCCCTGCTCCCCCGCCACCTCAAGCTGCACGAGTTGTTCGCGGACCAGGAGTGGAAGTCCGCGGACGTCGTGGGCAGCCGCCGTCTGGTCCTCGGCAACGGCGACGTGCGGATCTCGTACGTCGCCGCCGGGGCCCCCAGTGAGCTGTACCGCAACGGGCTCGGCGACGAGTGCGTGTACGTGGAGTCCGGCTCGGGCACGGTCGAGACGGTCTTCGGCTCGATCGAGGTCGGTCAGGGCGACTACGTGATCATTCCGCGCGCCACCACCCACCGCTGGGTGCCCGCCGGGGACGAGCCGCTGCGCGCCTACTGCATCGAGGCGAACAGCCACATCACCCCGGTCAAGCGCTACCTGTCCAAGTACGGGCAGCTGCTGGAGCACGCGCCGTACTGCGAGCGCGACCTCCGCGGACCGGTGGGGCCGCTCGTGGTCGACTCCCCCGGGGACGTCGACGTACTGGTCAAGCACCGCGGCCCGAACGGCGTTTCGGGCACCCGCTACACCGTGCCGCACCACCCCTTCGACGTGGTCGGCTGGGACGGCTGCCTCTACCCGTACGCCTTCAACATCCGGGACTTCGAGCCGATCACCGGCCGGATCCACCAGCCGCCGCCGGCCCACCAGGTGTTCGAGGGCAACGGCTTCGTGATCTGCAACTTCGTTCCGCGCAAGGTGGATTACCACCCGCTGTCCATCCCGGTGCCGTACTACCACGCCAACGTGGACAGCGACGAGGTCATGTTCTACTGCGGCGGCGACTACGCGGCCCGCAAGGGCTCGGGCATCGGCCAAGGCTCGATCTCGCTGCACCCGGGCGGGCACACCCACGGGCCGCAGCCGGGCGCGTACGAGCGCAGCATCGGCGTGGACTTCTTCGACGAGCTGGCGGTCATGGTGGACACCTTCCGGCCGCTGGAGCTCGGCGAGGGCGGACGGGCCAGCGAGGACTCCAACTACGCCTGGACGTGGGCGGGTCGGGGGCCCGGGCGATGAGCTCCGGCACTCCCGCAGTCCCCTCCGCGGAGACCTCTGCGGGCACCTCCGCGAGTCACTTCGCCGTCCCGGAGCTGTTCCGCGGGCTCTTCGACGACGCGGCGGTGTTCCCACCCGGGAACCTGCCGGTCGTCGAGGCGGTGCCCGCGCACCGCGCCCACCGCACAGCCTGGTACGCGGACGCGGTCGGCCCCCTCCTCTGCGGGGCGGGCCGGTTGGGCGAGCTGGCCGCGGCGGTGGAGGGCACCGGGCCGCTCAGGGTCGGGCTCGTGCTGCCGGGGGGCAGCGCCGAGCTCGGGCCGGCGCTCACCGCCACCGCGCCCTTCGAGCTCGCCGGGGTCGAGCTGGCCACCCGGGACACTGCCGAGGCGGTCGCCGAGCTGGACCGGCTGCTGCCCCCGGACGTGCCCGCCGCCGTCGAGCTGCCGCGCGAGCTCCTGCGCGGGGACGGGCTGGACGAGACGCTGGACGTCCTCGTCGACAGCGCCTACCGGGCGAAGTTCCGCACCGGCGGGGTCGTCGCGGAGGCGTTCCCGGACGAGGACGAGTTGGCCGCCTTCCTCACCGGCTGCGCCCGGCGCGGCCTGCCGTACAAGTGCACGGCCGGGCTGCACAACGCCGCCCGGCACACCGACCCTGAGACCGGGTTCGAGCACCACGGCTTCCTCAACGTGCTGCTGGCCGCACAGGAGACGGACCGCGCCGCGGCCGCCGAGGTGCTCGCCGAGCGCGACGGCGAGGTGCTGGCCAAGGCCGTCCGCGCGCTGAGCGGGCACCAGGTCACGGTGATCCGCAACTCGTTCACCGCGTTCGGCACCTGCAGCATCACCGAACCCCTGGACGACCTGGCCGCGCTCGGCCTGCTGTCGCCCAGTCCACTTGTCCAGGAGGACCGTTGAGCACCCCCCGCAGCTGGCTCACCAGCGCCCAGGACTCGCCGTTCGGCGTGCACAACCTGCCGTACGGCGTCTTCACCGCGGCCGACCGGCCCGGGCAGCGCCGGATCGGGGTGCGCGTCGGGGACTTCGTACTGGACGCCGGGGCGGCCGCCCGCGCGGCCGGCGCGGCGTCGGCGCTGCTGGCCGCGGACTCGCTCAACCCGCTGATGGCGGCAGGGCGTTCGGTCTGGACGCAGGTACGGAACGACCTCACCACCTGGCTGACGGACGAGTCCTTCCGCGAGGCTATCTCGCCCGCGCTGGTGCCGGTGGGCGAGGTCGAGCTGCACCTGCCGTTCGAGGTCGCGGACTACGTCGACTTCTACGCCTCCGAGCACCACGCCACCAACCTGGGCCGGATCTTCCGCCCGGGCTCGGAGCCGCTCACCCCCAACTGGAAGCACCTGCCGATCGGTTACCACGGCCGGGCGGGCACGGTGGTGGTGTCCGGCACCCCGGTGGTACGGCCGCACGGACAGCGCAAGGCGCCCGCCGACGCCGTGCCGAGCTTCGGGCCGTCGCGTCGGCTGGACATCGAGGCCGAGGTCGGCTTCGTCGTCGGCGTGCCGTCCGAGCTGGGCCGACCGGTCACACTGGACGACTTCCGCGAGCACGTGTTCGGCGTCTGCCTGGTCAACGACTGGTCGGCGCGCGACATCCAGGCCTGGGAGTACGTGCCGCTCGGGCCCTTCCTGGGCAAGTCCTTCGCGACCTCGGTCTCGCCGTGGATCGTGCCGCTGGACGCCCTGCAGCACGCCCGGGTCTCTCCGCCGGAGCGCGACGTCGAGCCGCTCGCGTACCTGGACGACCGCGGCGGCGAGCCGTGGGGCCTGGACCTGGCGATGGAGGTCCGGCTGAACGGGCACCTCGTCTCGCGCCCGCCGTTCGCCGGCATGTACTGGACGGCGCAGCAGCAGCTGACCCACATGACCGTCAACGGCGCCTCGCTGCGCACCGGCGACCTCTTCGCCTCGGGCACGGTCAGCGGGCCCGAGCCGGACACCCGCGGTGCGCTGATCGAGCTGACCTGGAACGGCGAGGAGCCGCTCAAGCTTCCGGACGGGACGACCCGGACCTTCCTGGAGGACGGCGACGAGGTCGTCATCACGGCAACGGCCCCGGGGCCGGACGGCGTGGTGGTCGGGTTCGGCGAGGTCTCGGGCCAGGTGCGGGGCTGAGGGAGCGCCTCATGGCTCGTGGCTCGTGACCGACGGCTGACGGCTGACGGCTGACGGCTGACGGCTGAGCCGACAAGTGACAACTGACAGATAGCAGCTGACAGATTTCATCATCTGAAATCTGTCAGCTGTTGTCTGCTTTCCCACTCCCGCCGCCTACAGCCCCGCGCCGCCGGTGGCGTCGATGACCCGCCCGGTGGCCCAGAGCGCGTCGTCCGAGGCGAGGAACGCCCACGGACCCCGACCGCGCCGCCCGAGCGCGGGACCGCGATCACACACCGGCCTCGCGATCACCACCACCGGTCCGCCCCGGTACGGTGGACAGCGGAAGGCGAGATCACCGAGGGAGCGGGAGCGGTTCCGATGGGCGCAGAGGTGGCGGAGGTCCGGACGGTCCTGGACGGCGACGGCGGTCTCGGACGGATCGTGCTGAACCGCCCGCGGGCGCTCAACTCGCTCACCCACGGCATGATCACCACCATCCGCGCGGCACTGGACGAATGGATCGCCGACGGCCGGGTGCGCGCCGTCGTCCTGACCGGCGCCGGTGAGCGCGGGCTGTGCGCGGGCGCGGACCTGCGCGCGATGCACGACGAGGTCAGGGCCGGCGGGGCCGGCACCCGCGCCTTCTTCCGCGACGAGTACCGGCTGAACGCCCTGATCGCCCGCTACCCGAAGCCCTTCGTGGCACTGATGGACGGCATCACCATGGGCGGCGGCATCGGGCTGTCCGCCCACAGCGCGGTGCGGATCGTCACCGAGCGCTCCACGATCGCGATGCCCGAGACCCGGATCGGCCTCGTCCCGGACGTCGGCGGCAGCCGCCTGCTCGCCCACGCCCCAGGTGAGTTGGGCACCCACCTCGGCCTCACCTCCGCCTCGATGGGCCCCGGCGATGCCCTGCTGTGCGGCTTCGCGGACCACTTCGTCCCGTCCGAGCGCGTCTCCGAGCTGCTCGACGCCCTCGCCCGCAGCTCCGACCCGGCCGCGACCGTCGCCGCCCACGCCGAGCCCGCGCCGCCCGCCGAACTCGCCGGACAGCGCGACTGGATCGACGCCTGCTACGCGGCCGACACCGTCGAGGAGATCGTCGAGCGGCTGCTCAACTCCGGTGTGCCGGAGGCGAAGGAGTCCGCCGAGCTGGTGCTCGGGAACTCCCCGACCGCCGTCAAGGTCACCTTGGCTGCACTGCGCCGCGCCCGTGCGCTGACCACGCTGGAGGCGGTGCTCGACCAGGAGTACCGGATCTCCTGCGCCGCACTGGACGGCCGCGACCTGATCGAGGGCATCCGCGCGCAGGTGATCGACAAGGACCGCAGCCCGCAGTGGTCGCCGCGTACGCTGAGCGACGTGACGGAGGCCGACGTCGCGCGCTTCCTCGCCCCGCGTGAGGGCGACGAGCTGGGCCTGGCCTGACCGGGCCCCGCAGGACTGGACGTCCCCGGGCACCGACGGCTTCGGCCTCTCGGACAGCCGGGCGGTGACCCGGCGGCACTTCGGCGTGGACGCCGAGTCGGTCACCGTCGCAGCGCTGACCGCCCTGACCCACCGGGGGGAGGTCAAGGCCGGGACCGTACGGCTGGCGGCCGAGCGCCACGGCGTCCGGTTCTGACCTTCCCGCTGCTTCGGCGACCGGCTGGACAGCCGGCTGGTGACCGGCGTCTCGCATACCAAGACTGGCGCGAGGCGGGGCGCGTCGTAGATCGTTGGGTGGTCAGGGCGCGCCCGCGCGGCGCCGAGCAGTGGAATGGCCGAGCAGCGGATTGGAAGTAACGGCGATGACCGAGACCGAGACCTACGAGACGATCCTGGTCGAGCGCAAGGGCCGGGTCGGGCTGATCACGCTCAACCGGCCCAAGGCGCTCAACGCGCTGAACACCCAGCTGATGAACGAGGTCGTGGCCGCCGCCACCGCCTTCGACCGGGACCCGGAGATCGGGTGTCTGGTGATCACCGGTTCGGAGAAGGCCTTCGCGGCCGGCGCCGACATCAAGGAGATGCAGGACAACCGCTTCCCGGACGTCTACCTGGACGACTGGCTGGGCCCGTGGGACCGCATCGGCGCGCTGCGCAAGCCGGTCGTCGCGGCGGTGGCCGGGTTCGCGCTGGGCGGCGGCTGCGAGCTGGCGATGATGTGCGACATCCTGCTTGCCGCGGACACCGCGAAGTTCGGGCAGCCGGAGATCAAGCTCGGTGTGCTTCCGGGCATCGGTGGCTCGCAGCGGCTGACCCGGGCGATCGGCAAGGCGAAGGCGATGGACCTGTGCCTGACCGGCCGGATGATGGGCGCCGAGGAGGCGGAGCGGGCCGGCCTGGTCGCCCGGATCGTCCCGGCCGACCAGCTGCTGGCCGAGGCACTGGCCACCGCCGAGACCGTCGCGGCGATGTCCACCCCGGCGGCGATCATGCTCAAGGAGAGCGTCAACCGCTCCTTCGAGACCACGCTCGCCGAGGGCGTCCGCTTCGAGCGCCGGCTGTTCCACTCGGTGTTCGCCACGGCGGACCAGAAGGAGGGCATGTCGGCCTTTGCCGAGAAGCGGGCGGCGAAGTTCGAGAACCGCTGACGGGCGACGGATGACAGATGGCAGCTGACAGATTTCAGATGATGAAATCTGTCAGCTGTCATCTGTCTTCTGTCATCTGTTTTCTGTCAGCTGCCATCCGTCGGCCGGCATCCGTTGCCCGTCCGCCGTTCCTCGCCTCCGTCAGACCTCCTCCACCAGCACCGTGTTCAGCCGGGCCAGGCCGCTCCGCGTGGCGGCGACCACGATGCGGTCGCCCGGGGCCAGTCGCCGGGTGCGGTCCGCGAAGCCCCAGTGCAGCTGGTTGCTCCGGGCGAAGCGGGCGGCGATCACCCGTACGCCGCCCGGGTCCTCCAGGTCGTGCCGGTTCAGGCCGATGAGTCCGCTGCCGTCCTCCACCGTCAGCTCGGCGATCAACAGCACGTGCCGGAACACCGACAGCGTCCCGCGCACCTCACTGCCCATCAGGGCGGCGGCGAAGGCGGGCGCGGCCAGGTAGGAGACCGAGCGGGAGGCCGCGTTGTCCAGCGTCCGGTAGAAGTGGCCGGCGAAGTCGTCGTCGAACAGCCGGACCACCACCCGCACGTCGGGGTTGCCGTGGCGGGCCTCCAGCGCCGCCTCCAGGTTGGTGGCGTCGTCCCCGCTGAGCGCGATCACCGCCCGGCTGTGCTTCAGCCGGGCCCGGCGCAGCTGCTCCTCGAACGGCCCGTCGCCCAGCACGACCGGGATGCCGAGCGCCCGGACGGCCGAGATGCCGCGGGCCTGCGGGTCGCGCTCCATGCAGACCACCGGCACCCCCATCTCGTGCAGCTGGGTGGCGACCCGGGTACCGACGTTGCCGAGTCCGACCACGATCACGTGGTCCCGGGTGCCCGCGCTCGGGTTGCGCGGCAGCCCTCGCCGCCCGGAGCCGAGCACCTCGACCGCGATGGCGGTGGCGACCGGCGCGAAGGTGATCCCGCAGATGGTGATCACCACCTGGGCGACCCGTTGCCAGAGCCCGCCCGTCCCGGTCCCGGCGGCGATGTCGGCCTGCTGGTCGGGCTGGGCGGCGCCGGCCAGGTCGAGCAGTGAGATGTAGACGGTCCAGCCGAAGTCCCGGTTGAGGTACCAGAGCACGGCGAAGGCCATCAGCACTGCGGCGAGCGCGATGAGCAGTACCACCCGCAGCCGGGCGTTGGTGAGGAAGCGCATGGTGTCGAGCACCCGCCAGCGCAGCCGCCGCGCCCAGCTGATCGGCTCCCGGGGCTCCATCCGCAGCGCCTGCAGCGCCGCGATCCCACCCGGCGGCTCCTCGGGCTCGGCCCCGGGGTCGGGCTCGACCGCACGCTCGACCTCAGGCTCGACCTCGGGCTCGACCTCGGGCCCAACCGCAGGCTCGTGCCCGCGCTCGGGCTCGCCCTCGGAATCAGGCCCGGCTTCGGGCTCCGGCTCCGGTGCGCGGCGCAACCCGCCCTGCCGGACCGGTCCGTCGTCGCCGAACTCCCGGGCGAGCCGGACGAACTGGGCCGAGTCGCCTTCCTGTTCCGGCAGCAGGCGGATCTTGCTGAGGTCCTGCCGGTCGATGTGGTCGGCGACCACGCAGATCCGGTCCGAGCTGATGGCGTCGTCGAACGCGATGTGCAGGTAACGGCCGTCGATCTCCACCGAGTTGGGCCGGCCGAGCGCGGCGGCGGCGAAGGCCGGGGCGGCGGTGGCGGAACCGGACAGCGCGGCGCCGTTCCTGAGCAGCCGTTCGATGTTCTCGCCCAGACGCTGGTTGAACATCCGGAAGACGATCCGGATGTCCGGGTTGTGGCCCTGGGCGCTGAGCGCGGCATGGATGTTGTCCTGGTCGCTGCCCTCGACCAGGGCGAGGCCGCGCGCGGTGTCGATGGACACCGCCCGCAGCGCCTCCTCGGTAAGGTTCGGGTACTCGACCACGGCCGCCACGCCCGTGATCTGCTCGATCTGCGGTGCGTGGTCGCGGGTGCGGTCGGTGACCAGGACGACGACCGGGACTTCGTAGTGCTCGACGAGTTCCAGGACCAGCCGGTGGGCCAGTGCGTTGCCCCCGCAGACGATGTAGTGCTGGCTGATCGGCTCGACCGGAGGGGTCCCCCACCCTTCAGAAGTCATACCGACGGATGGTATCGACGACAGGTGGCCGGAGGATGTCGTTCCGGCAGCCGGGATGACTCGAACGGACGTACCCGCCGTGCGGTCCGGAGACGGTGCGAAGAGGCTGGAGTCCGTTCTCCGCCCCCGACCCGAGGAGTACGCCGTCGTGGCCCCTCCGATCATCACCCCCGAAGGAACCCCGGTCCAGGGTCCGCTCGGCCAGCTCGCCAAGGCCGCCTGGCAGGTCCTGCTGGCCGCCGGCGTGGCTTCGCTCGCCCTCGGGATCGTCGTCTTCGTGTGGCCGCGCGAAACCCTGCTGGTGGTGGGCGTACTGTTCGGCCTCTACCTGCTGGTCATCGGCGTCGTGCAGCTGGTCGCCGCGTTCGGCACCCACGTCACCACCGCACTACGGGTGCTGGCCTTCATCAGCGGCGCGATCAGCGTGCTGCTCGGGCTGCTCTGCTTCCGCAGCGCGGCGCAGTCGCTGCTGCTGCTCGCCCTCTGGATCGGGATCGGCTGGCTGTTCCGCGGCATCACCCAGCTCGCCGCCGCGATCTCCGACCCGCTGATGCCCGCCCGCGGCTGGCAGGCCTTCGCAGGTGTGGCCAACACCCTCGCGGGCGTGCTGCTGATGGTCTGGCCGGTCGGCTCGATCGCCGCGCTGACCGTGCTGGCCGGGTGCTGGCTGGTGATCCTCGGCTTGGTCGAGATCGCGACCGCCTTCCAGGTGCGCGGACGGGCGAAACAGATCCCTTCCGGAGTCTGAACGCGGCGCCGACGCCGCGGCGGCCGTCACCGCCCGGGTCTCCGCCCCCTGCTACGGCCGGGGAGCGTAGCCGAGCCGGAAGGTGGCGGCCTCCAGCCGTTCCGGTCCGAGGCGGACGTCGGTCAGCCGCTCGGCGAGCGCGAACGCCGCCTCGGTGTGCAGCGGGTGGCGCCCGCCGTCCGGCTGGAAGCCGCAGGCCGCCAGCAGTCCGACGATGCCGGGGGCGTCGGCGTCCGAGCCGTGCCGCTGGTCGGCGAAGAGCGGCTCGAACTGCAGCCGGCAGGAGCCGTGCTCCCACCAGTTGAAGTGGTCCACCGCGTTGGCGTTGCGGAAGTGCGAGACCAGCCGGGTGCCCTCGGCGAGCCTCGGTATGACGTCGTGCAGGCTGCCGAGGTAGCCGTACGGCTCGATCGCCAGCGCCCAGCCGTCGAGCTCGGTGACGGCGACGAGGAGCCGGTCCTCGTCCAGGTCGAACAGGGCCTCGGCCTCCTCGTCCTCCCCGTCGTCGAAGGTCTCCCACGCCGCGATCACCGCGTCCAGGCCGGTCACCTCCCGGCCGGCCGGGGCGTCGAAGCGGCGCAGCAGTTCCTCGGCGCCGATCCCCTCGACCTGGGTGAGGCAGTACGCCTCACCGAGGACGGGGTAGCGCTGTTCGAACCAGGTGTAGTCGGTGGCGTGTGCGGCGGTCATGCCCAGATGCTGCCGGACCGCACCGACAACGCCCGCCGCACACCCCGGCCGCTCACAGCCAGACCGGCGCGTCCGTCCCCCAACGCCCGGGCGGTCGAGCCCAGTCGGCGGGCGCACCGTCGTAGCCGATCGGCGGCAGGGCGTACCGCAACCGCCCGTACGCCGAGTCGGTCTCGGTGAGCCAGTGAGACGCGTCGTACGGCCGACTGTCCGGGCCCGACGCGTCCGCCGGCTCGGGCCGGATGCCGTGCAGCAGCCAGGAGGCCGTGCCGGCCAGGGAGAAGCGCAGGTGGCGGCCGCCGGGGCGGCGGGTCCGCTGTTCGGTGAGGGCACGCAGGACGGCGGCGGCGAGGAGGTAGCCGGTGCCGTGATCGAGGGCCTGGGCGGGCAGCGCCCCGGGCCGGCCGTCGGGGGACGCCTCGTGCGCGGCGATGCCGACGCCTGCCTGGACCAGGCTGTCGAAGCCGCGGCGCCCGGCCCGCGGACCGGTCCAGCCCCAGGCGCAGAGCTGGGCGAGGATCAGGTCGGGGCGGCGGGCGAACAACGCGTCGGGGGCGAGGCCGTGGGCGTCGAGCGCCCCTGGGCGATAGGCGCTGACGACCACGTCGGCGGTGTCGAGCAGGCCCTCGAAGGCGGCCCGGTCGGCCGGGTCGGCGAGGTCCAGGCGGGTGGAGCGCTTGCCGAAGCCGGTGTCGGTGTGGGCGTCGTCGGCCTCGGGCAGCCGGGGCGAGTCGATCCGCAGCACGTCGGCGCCGAGCAGGGCGAGGGTGCGGGTGGCGACCGGTCCGGAGATCACCCGGCTGAGGTCGAGGACCCGGATCCCGGTGGCGGGCCGGTCCACCGGGGCCGCGGGCAGCGGACGAACGGGCGCGGCGCCGACTTCCCGGCACTCCATCAGGGGGTGCACGTCCCCGCTCACCGGCGCGACCGCCACAGCCAGCGCCCCCGCCGCGTACGCACGCTCCTGGACCTGCTCGGCCGGCAGTTTGCCGAGCGCTCCGGCGAGTTGCTCGGGCCCGGCGTCGGGGGCGAGGTCGAGGACGGCGAGCAGCCGGGCGCGGTGGTGCGGGTAGTTGGCGTGGGTGCGGACCCAACCGTCGGCGGTGCGCCAGAAGCCGGAGAGGGGGGCGAAGCTGACGGGCTTGCGGCCGTCGACCTCCAGGTGCCGCTCGCTGACGAAGGAGGTGGCGACCGCGCCCTCGTCCACCCGGACCGCGGGAACCGGCCCGCCGCTGCGGTGCGCGGCGAGTTCGGCGGCGGCCAGCGAGCAGGCGGCGACGGTGGCCCGGGCCAGCTGTCGGACCGGCAGGCCGGAGGGCAGGCCGTCCGGCGGGCCGTGGAAGCCCACCCGGTCCAGCAGCTCGGCCGGTCCGCCGAGGGCGGCCCAGACGTCGGCGGTTGGGCGGTCGGCGGGGCCGGGCGTGGGCCGGGGCGCGGGCTCCAGCCGGGGCGCGGGCTCGGGGGCGACGTCGGGCGCGACCTCGGGCAGTGTCGGACGTTCGGTCATGCCGGGCATTGTGCTCCCCATCCGGTCCGCTCGCCGTGACGCAGGCCACCGCCCGAACCGCTCACGCATCGGGCCGCGCGCCGCCCGACCGCACGCCGCCCGGGCCTGCCCTGATGACCGCAGGCCACGGCAGGCCTGACGGACCGGCAGCCGGATGCCCCACCGACGCCCTTCGACCGACGGGTTAGGGTGCGGAGCAGCGGCCGCCTCGGCCGACGCACGGGGGCTGAGTGACAAGGGGGAAGCATGCACACGATCCGCCGTCTCGACCTGGGCTACTTCGTCCGGCCGGCCTCCGAGGTGGGCGGCCCCGAGCCGCGGGTGGAGCCGGTGCTCGCGTACCTCGTCCGCGGCCCGCAGGGGCTGCTGCTGTTCGACACCGGGATCGGCGCGGGCTCGCCGGAGACCGAGGCGCACTACCGCCCGGTCCGCCGCCCGCTGCCGGAGGCGCTCGCCGCGGCCGGCGTCTCGGTCTCGGACGTCGACCTGGTGGTCAACTGCCACCTGCACTTCGACCACTGCGGCGGCAATCCGCTGTTCGCCGGGACTCCCGTCCTCGTCCAGTCGAACGAGCTGGCCACCGCCCGGCGCGGCGACTACACCATCGACGCCCTGGTCGACTTCCCCGGTGCCGTGTACCGCGAGCTGGACGGCGAGACCGAGATCTGGCCGGGCGTCCGGGTGCTGCCCACGCCCGGACACACCGACGGCCACCAGTCGATGCTGGTCGAGCGGCTGGGCGACTGCACCGTACTGCTGGCCGGGCAGGCGTACGACTTCGCCACCGAGTACGGGCAGGCGCTGCTGGCCCGGCGGGCCGCGCGCGAGGGGGTGGCCGCGCCGCTGCCCGGGTACCGGGCCTGGCTGGACCGGGTGGCGGAGCACGCGCCGCGCCGGGTGCTCTTCGCGCACGACCACGCGGTCTGGGAACCCGCCTGACGGACCGGCCCCCGAGGATGGGCGACGGGCGGCGGGGCGGGGCTCAGGGACGGTACAGAGGGGTTCAGAAGGTGAAGCGCAGCGCGCGGACCCGGTGGTCGAAGCTGGACGGGACGAGCACCGGCTCGCCGAGCGACCGTGCCCCGGGCAGCCGCGTGAACAGTTCGCGGAACAGCACCGTCATCTCCTGCCGGGCCAGGTGGGCGCCGAGGCAGTAGTGCGGTCCGCCGCCGCCGTAGCCGAGGTGGGGGTTGGGGGTGCGGGTGATGTCGAAGGCCTCGGGGTCGGGGAAGACCGTCTCGTCCCGGTTCGCCGAGCCGTAGTACAGCGCGACCTTCTCCCCCGCCCGCAGCAGTGGACCGCCCGGGCCGCCGAGCTCGTGGTCGACGGCGACGGTCCGGCGGAACTGCACGATCGGGGTGGCGTGGCGGACGATCTCGTCCACCGCCCCGTCGAGCCGACCGTCCAGGTCGGCGAGCAGCAGCGCGCGCTGCTCGGGGTGGACGGTCAGCAGGTGGAGGCCGTGGGCGAGCGCGTTGCGGGTGGTCTCGACCCCGGCGACCAGCAGCAGGCTGAAGAACGCGCCCAGTTCGCGGCCGGTCAGCCGGCGGCCGTCCACGTCGGCGGTGACCAGCGCGGAGATCAGGTCCTCGGCGGGACGGCGGCGGCGCTCGCGGCCGATCTCGGCGACGATGCCCTGCATCCGGGCGAGTGCCGCCAGCCCGCGCCCTGGCACCCGGAGTCGGCCGCGTCGGGTCCGGGCCACCCCGGTGCCCGCCGAGGTGCGGTTGACCAGGCCGAGGATGGTGCGGCGGGACTCTTCGGGGATGCCCATCATGGAGCAGATCACCTGGAACGGGAGCTCGGCGGCGACCGGGCCGACGAAATCCTCGGGCCGGTCGCGTTCGACCTCGTCCACCAGGGCGGTGGCGATCCGGCGAACGTCCTCCTCGATCCGGCCGAGCAGGCGCGGGGTGAAGGCCCTGGAGACGATCCGGCGCAGTTGGGCGTGCCGGGGGTCGTCGAGGTTGACCATCGAGTCGCCGAACAGCAGCCGGACCCAGCGGGGCGGTTCCGGGGTGGTCACGCCGGGGCCGGAGCGGAAGACGGCGGGGGTCCGGCTGGCCTCGACCACGTCGGCGTGCCGGACCAGGGCGTGGAAGCCTCGGCCGGTGGCACGGTCACCGAAGTAGACCGGGGCGGGCCTGCGGCGCAGCTCGGCGAAGGCCTCGGCGCGGGCGGGGGCCGGCAACCGCCAGAAGCGGGGGTCGGCGAGGTCCGGGGGGCCCACCGTCGGGGTGGGGACCTCCGTCGGAGTGTTCATGGCCGCGCCTCCTGCTTCCGATCGGATCCGTTCCGACACGTACGTTCCGTGCTGGAGTGTGCACATGTAGTGAGCGGAAGGCGCGTGTGTCAAGCCGGTTCGACGACCGGGTGAAATCGAGCTAAAACCGTTTGATCGGCCGATCCGACGGCCGGGCATGGTCTCACGGGCGGAAACCGGCCATGACCGGAGGGTGCGGCACGGCCGGGGCGCAGCGGGTGCGACGATGAGTGCCATCGTGATGACCGACCGGATCCGCCTGATGCGCGCCGCGGTCTTCGCCGCGCTGTGCGTGGCGATGGCCGCCACGGCGCACGTCGCCATGGCCGGGGCCGGGGTCTCGCCCCCGGTGCTGCTCGGCGCGTTCGGGGCCGTCCTCGGGCTGACCTGGCTGCTGGCCGGAACGCGGCGCGGAATCGGTGTGATCAGCGTCTGGATGGTCGCGGCGCAGAGCGCGCTGCACCTGCTGTTCCAACAGGCCGGGGCGGCCGGCCGCGGGGGCTCCGGTCTCGGTCGGCTCGCCACCCCGGACTGGGCCGCCCTGCTGCTCTGCAACCCGGACCGGGCCGGCGGCGGGCTCTCGCCCGTCGAGCTGGCGCGGATGGCGGGCATCGACCCGGACGTCCCACCGCCCGCCGGCAGCCTGCGGCCGATGGCGGGGATGCACCACGGGGCGGCCGGGTCGGTCGACGGGGTGGCCATGGACATGGGCCTGTCGGGGGCGGCTGGAATGCCGGGCATGCCCCCGGGGATGACGCACCAGATGTCCGGCGGGATGTCCGGTCAGATGTCCAGCGCAATGACTCATGGCATGTCGACCGGGATGGCCCTCGCCCACGTCCTGGCGGCGCTCGCCTGCGCGCTGCTGCTCTGGCGCGGTGACGCCGCGCTGGTCCGGGTCTTCGAGCTGCTCGCCGCGCTCGGGACGGTGGTCGCGGGAGCGCTGCTGCTCCCGCTGCTGACGCTGTTCGCCCGCCCCCTCGGGTACCGGCCGCCCGCCGCCTTCCGGCCCGCCGACCGGCCGGCCCGGCCGCTCCGGTCGGTGCTGCTCACGCACGCCGTCGTCCGGCGTGGGCCGCCGGCGCTCGCGCTCGCCTGCTGACGCGCCCGCCGCGCTCCTCCCCCTCCGGCCGGACTCCGGCCGCTTCCGGGACCCTCGCGTCGGGCAGGTCGCCCTGTCGCGCCGCCGTTGCCCTGCGCCGTCACGCCCCGTGCCGTCGCGCGCCGTGCCGCCGCGCAGTCAGGGCTCCGGCCCTCGTCCGCGTCCGCGTCCATCGGCCTCCCTCGCGGGAGGTGCGGTGTGCCGCGCGGCCAGGGGCCACGGACGACTGCGGTGCCGCCGTGCGCGGCGCCGCTCCAGCCCTCCCCTCGGGACCTTCCCATGCCTCACTTCGACGGCGCACCGGTCAGCACCGGCGCCACCGTCCTACCGCTCGGCGGTCTGCCGCCCCTCCGGCGCCCGACCGCTCGCAGCGTCCCCGCCCAGCCGGGCCGACAGCCCGGCCGCCCACGCCTCCGACGGACCGTCCGCAGCGGCCGCCGACACCTGGTCGCGCAGTCGTTCCGCGCGTTCCAGCCAGTCCCGGCAACCGGTGCAGCGCGCCAGGTGCTTGTCCAGCCGGGTGCCGGGCAGGCCGCTCGGTTCGCCGTCGAGCCGGGCGGACAGAGCGGTACGGAACTGCGCGCATCTCATACGGCCATCGTCCCGCACGGCTGCCCGGCCGGGAACGGACGGGTCACGTCCGGCACCGGGTCCCGCAGGGCCTGCGGGACCCGCGGGAGCTGTAGGACCCGCCGGATCGGGAGCGGCAAGGTCGGAGGCCGCCGTGGATGACGACCAGCTCACGGCGCTCGCGCTGACCGCCCGGTCGGGCCGGGCCGCCGACGTCGAGGCCTTCGTCCGGGCCACCCAACGGGACGTCTGGCGCTTCGTCGCCCACCTGACCGACGTGCAGTCCGCCGACGACCTCGCCCAGGAGACCTTCCTGCGGGCACTGCGCGGCCTCCCCGCCTTTGCCGGGCGGTCCTCGGCCCGCACCTGGCTACTGTCGATCGCCCGGCGCACGGTGATCGACCGCTACCGAATGGCCGCCGCCCGGCCGCGCTGCGCCGCGCTGCCCGACTGGCAGGAGGCGGCGGAGCGGCAGAGCAGCACCCCGACGGCGGGGTTCGAGGACGGGATCGCCCTCGGGGACCTGCTCGAACGAGTGCCCGCCCAGCGGCGGGAGGCCTTCGTGCTGACCCAGGTGGTCGGGCTGACCTACGCCGAGGCGGCCGAGGTCGCCGGATGCCCGGTCGGCACCGTCCGCTCCCGCGTCGCCCGGGCGCGCGAGGAGTTGATGGCGCGACTGCGGGCAGCCGAGGCCGGGGAGCTCGCGGCGGCCTGCTGAGCGGCGGGCGGCGAACGGATAACAGCTGACAGATGTCAGCGAACAGATGACAGATTTCGAAATCTGTCATCTGTTATCCGTTCGCTGAAAGTTGTTCGTTGCTCGTCCGGAAAAATTCCCCCAAATGTTCGGAACCACGACCCCCGCGCCCCCGACTGCTGTACCGGACACCGCCGCCGAGGCGGTGCTCGGTGCAGCAGCGGGGAACGGAGAAAGTTCGTGCGGACGCAAGGACCTTCGCACCACACCGACCCGACGACAGGTCAGGTGAAGCAGGTCGAACGATGGAGCCTGGTCGTGGCCGCCGGACTGCTCTCGTTCGTCGCGATGCTCGACATGAACGTGGTGAACCTGGCGCTCACCGACATGTCCTCCGGTCTGCACGTCTCCGCCGGGGTCGCCCAGTGGGCCGTCCTCGGCTATTAACTCCCCCTGGTCGCCCTGCTGTTGCCCGCAGGGCGGTGGCTGGACCAGGTCGGCACCCGGTCCGCGCTTCTGCTTGCGGTCAGCTGCTTCGCGACCTGCAGCGTGCTTGCCGCCCTTTCCCCGTGGGCGAGTTGGCTGATCGCGGCACGGTTGTTGCAAGGGGCCTTCGGGGCCGTCCTGTTCGTCCTCATGCCGGTACTGGCCGCGACCTCCGTCCGGCCGGAGCTGCGCGGTCGGGCGATGAGCGTGCCTGCAACGCTGGGACCGCTCGGTGCCGTCACCGGCCCGGTGGTCGGCGGCCTACTGCTGGACCACCTCGGCTGGCGGGCGATCTTCCTGGTCAAGCTGCCGGTCTGTCTGGCCGCCGTCCTGATCGTGCACCGGAACGCGCCGCGACGCGGTGGGCTCCGCCTTCCCGACCGGGGTTCGCTGGGCGAGGCCGCCCTGATCGGCGCGGCGGTCGCCGCCGTCCTGCTCGGGCTCACTCTGGCGCCGAAGGCCCCGCAGTGGCTACTGCTCGCGCTGCCCGCCGCGCCGCTGGTGCTGCTCTGGCTGCGCCGCCCGGGTGGTCGGCCGGTCGCCGAGGTGCTGCGGGCCGCCGGGACCGCCGGGGTGAACGCCTCGGTGCTCGCGCTCGCCGCAGGCTTCGCGGCCTGTCAGTACCTGCTCGTCCAGTACCTGCGCGGCCCGCACGGCGAGAGCGCCACCGCCACCGCGCTGACCATGCTGGCCTTCCCGCTCGGCATGGTGCTGGCCGGCCGGGTCGGCGGCCGGCTGGCCGACCGCTGGGGCGCCCGGCCGACCGCACTCACCGGTGCCGTCGTCACCACCTGCGGCCTGGCGTTGCTCGTCCCGGTGGACTCCGGCTGGTCCACCCTCGGCGTCGCCGCGCGGCTAGCCCTGGCCGGTGCCGGGATGGGCCTCAACGGCGGCCCCACCCAGGCGCTGGTGATGACCGCTTCTCCGCCCGGGAAGCTCGCCACCGCCGGCTCCGCCGTCCAGCTGTCCCGCAGCCTGGGCTTCGCCCTCGGCCCGGCCCTGGGCACCGCCGCCGCGGTGGCCGGCGACCGACCCGGCGCCGCTACTCACGCCGGCATCGCCGTGGCTGCCCTGGTCGCGGCCACCGCCGTGGTCCTGCTCGCCCGGTACCGCCGCCCGCAGACCTGACAGTCGCCCGAGACCCGCCCGCCCCCGCCCCCTTCGGAGGAACCACATGACCAACACGGTCCGCACCCCGCCCCCAGCCGACGCCACGACCACGGCCACGGCCACGGCCACGGCCGACGCCACGACCACGGCCGGGACCGGGACCGGGCCGGAGCCCCGGACCGAGCCCGCGCCCGGGGCGCCGCGCTGCCCGTACGGCCACGACCGGATCCCGAACCCCGTCCCGCTGCACGGCCCGGACTACAAGGCCGACCCGTACCCCCTCTACCGCCGGATGCGGGAGGCCGGGCCGGTGCACCGGGTGGAGTTCCCGAGCGGCATCCACGCCTGGCTGGTCACCGGGTACCAGGCCGCCCACGCGACCCTCAACGATCCCCGGCTCGGCAAGAACCACGCCCTGGGCAACGACAACTGGCGCCGACGCGCCTCGATCATGCCGGAGCCCCAGCACTCCCAGCTCCAGGTCCACCTGCTGCACCAGGACCCGCCCAAGCACACCGCCATGCGCCGCCTGGTGCTGGACGCCTTCGCCCCGCGCCGGGTGGAGTCGCTGCGCCCGCGGTTGCAGGAGCTCGCCGACGCCCTGGTGGACGAGCTGCCCGCCACCGGCGGCGCCGACCCGGTGGCGGGCTTCGCGGCCCACTACCCCTTCCGGGTGCTGGCCGAAGTCATCGGTCTGCCCGCCGAGTTGGCCGCCCGCTTCGACCGCGACTGGGGGAAGGTGGTCCAGCCGGTCGGCCCCCGGGACCCGGGGCGGCCGGCGTACGAGGCACGGCTGCGCGGCCTGCAGACGTACATCGCCGAGGTGGTCGCCCGCAAGCGCGAGGACCACCGCGCCCCCGGCTGGGACGAGCGGGAGGACCTGCTCGGCCGGCTCGTCGCCGCCCACGACACGGGCGGGTTGAGCCGCGAGGAACTCGACTCGATCGTCTTCCAGCTGCTGGTCGCCGGGCAGGAGCCGGTCACCAACCAGATCACCACCATGGTGATCACACTCCTGCGCCACCCCGAACAGCTCGCCGAACTGCGCGCGGGCCTCGACGAACCGGGCCGCCTGGCCCGGGCGGTGGAGGAACTGCTGCGCCACGACGCCGCTTTCGAGCTCACCACCTGGCGCTTCTTCGCCGAGGACAGCGACCTGTTCGGCACCACCGTTCCGGTCGGCGACTCGGTCATCGCCTCGCTGTGCGCCGCCAACCGCGACGACGAGCAGTTCCCCGAGGCCGACCGCCTCGACCTCGACCGCACGCCGAACGCCCATCTCGCCTTCGGCCACGGCATCCACTACTGCCCCGGCGCCGCCCTCGCGCGGGCCGAACTCCAGATCGCCGTGGGCACCCTGCTCGCCCGGCTGCCCGGGCTGCGCCCGGCCACCGCGCCCGGTGACGGCCTGGACGAACTCGCCTGGATCCCAGCCGTCCTGGCCCGGGGCGTCAACCGGCTACCGGTGGTCTACGACCGGCGCGACTGAGCCCAGCCACCCGACTAGCCAGCCAGCCGCCCACGGCTCCGGCCTGCCCGAAGCCCGTACGCCCGCCCATCCGTGGAGGAGATCCATCATGCCGCCCGTCGGCGCCGCCCCCCTCACCCCCGCCGCCTCCTTCGTCACCGGCATCACCAGCACCCCCGAGCAGCGGTCGACGGAGCGGCTCGCCGCCCGCATCCTCGGACTGCTGCTCCCGCACCGCCGCGCCGCCGACCCGGAGTTCGACGCTCGCCCGGAGCACTTCCCCTTCCAGCTGGCCCAGTTGGCGGGCTACATCGACGCGGGCGAGCCCGTCGTCTTCACCCTGCCGGGGTTTCCGTGCAAGTCGCCGAACCCCGCGAAGGTGCTCGGCCACCTGCCCGACGAGGGGGAACGGTTGTCCCTGACCTTCCTCGACGAGCTGTGCGCCCGGATAGGCCGGATCCACCCGCCCGGCGCACGGATCCTGATCTGCTCGGACGGCCACATCTTCGGCGACCTGATCAACGTCGCCGACCCCCACATCGACGCGTACTCGGACGAGTTGACCGCGATGATCGACCGCGAGGGCCTGCGCCACCTCGACACCTTCGACCTGCGGGCGGTGCTCGGCGAGCTGCCGTACGACGAGAAGCGCGCCCGGGTGCACGAGCGGTACGCGCCGAGCGTCGAGGAACTGCGCGAGCAGGTGCTGACCGAGCAGGAGACGCTGCGGCTCTACCGCGGCATCACCCGCTTCCTCACCGAGGACACCACGGGCTTCCCCGGCACCAGGTCCGCCCTGCAGCGGGAGTGCCGACGCCGCGCCTACGGGGTGATCCAACGCAGCCGGGCCTGGGGCGAGTTGATCGGCGAGCAGCATCCGCGGGCGGTGCGGCTGTCCATCCACCCGCAGCCGGTCGGCGCGGCGAAGTTCGGCATCCGACTGCTGGCGGCCGCCGACGCCTGGATGACGCCCTGGCACTCGGCGGTGCTCCACCGCCCGGACGGCAGATGGGAGTTGCTCCGCAACGAGGAGGCCGCCCGGCTCGGCCGACTGGTGGAGCGGGACGGCCGGCCGAGCCACTACGAAAGCCGTTGAGTCGCAGAGCCGCAGAGCTGCGGAGCGGCCGGGCCGCAGAGCCGCCGTACCGCAGAGCCGGTGAGGCCGGGCCGCCCCCGCGCCGGATTACCCGAGCTGCCCGGGGACGCCCGCCGGGGAGCGGTGGTCGAAGGCGATCAACGGGTCGCCGGTGAGTGGGTGTTCGACCACCGCGGCGCGGACGCCGAACACCTCGGCCAGGAGGTCTGCGGTCAGCACCTCGCGCGGCGCCCCGGAGGCCACCAGGGCGCCGCGGTGCAGCACGTGCAGCCGGTCGCAGACCGACGCGGCGGCGTTGAGGTCGTGCAGCGCGACCAGCGTGGTGCGGCGCTGTTCCCGCAGCAGCGCGAGGAGTTCGACCTGGTGCCGGACGTCCAGGTGGTTGGTCGGCTCGTCCAGCACCAGGACGTCCGGCTGCTGGGCGAGTGCCCGGGCGAGCAGCACCCGTTGCCGTTCGCCGCCGGACAGTTGGGCGAAGCGGCGCTCGGCGGCGTCGGCCATGCCGACCCGGAGCAGGGCCTCCGCAGTGATCCGGTGGTCCTCGGGGTCGTCGGCCGCGAAGGCCCGCTTGTACGGGGTGCGGCCCATCGCCACCACCTCGCGCACGCTCAACTCGAAGTCGCCGCCGCGCTCCTGGGGCAGTGCGCCGATGTGCCGGGCGGACTGCGCGGGCCGCAGCGCCCCGAGGTCCTGCCCGGCCAGCAGCACGCGCCCCGCGCTCGGCCGCAAGTGCCGGTAGACGGTGCGGCCCGGTCACCCGCGCCGAGTTGGAGCAGCATTTCCAGGCTCGCCGCGTTGCTGGTGACGATCCTGGTCGGGGCCTTGGCGATGGTCGTCTCCTTGCCCGCGCAGTCGGCGACCGTGACGGGGTAGCCCGTGGGCCCGCGCTGCGGACCCGGACCAGGTAGTCGGGCCGGGTCCGCGCCCGGTTCCCGGGGATCGCCCGGCGATTTCCGGTCCTTCCCGACCGCCCGTACTCGGCACAGCGGAGCGCCCGTGCGCGGCGCAGCGGAGCGGACATGCGCGGCACAGCCCGCATAGGGTGGCCGGATGGCCGACCCCACCGACCCGCGCGACGATCTCGACCTGCCGGTAACACTCGGTCCGTTCCCGCCGCGCCGGGTGGTCTCGCTGGTGCCCTCGCTGACCGAAGCGGTCGCCGCCACCGCGCCCGGTCTGCTGGTCGGCGCCACCAACTGGTGCAGCCACCCCGCGGACCTGGCCGTGGCCCGGATCGGCGGCACCAAGAACCCGGACCTGCCGGGCGTCCTCGCGCTCGCCCCGGACCTGGTGATCGCCAACGACGAGGAGAACCGCCGCCCCGACCTCGACGCGCTCCGGGCCGCCGGGGTGCCGGTCTGGGTCACCGACATCCGCACCCTGGAGGACGCCTTCCGCTCGCTCGACCGGCTGCTCACCGTCGCCTGTCGGCTGCCGCGCCCGGCCTGGCTGGACCGGGCGGAGGCGGCTTGGCGCGACGTACGGCCGACGGCGGACGGCCCGCGGACGATCGTGCCGATCTGGCGCCGCCCGTGGATGGTGCTCGGCCGCGACACCTTCGCCGGGGACCTGCTGCACCGCCTCGGCCTGCGACTGGTCCACGCCGACCACCCCGAGCGCTACCCGACCGTGCCGCTGCCCGAACTGCTGGCGAGCCGACCGGAGCTGGTGGTGCTGCCCGACGAGCCGTACCGCTTCACCGCCGAGGACGGCCCGGAGGCGTTCCCCGGCATCCCGGTCGTGCTGGCCGACGGACGGCACCTGACCTGGTACGGCCCCTCCCTGGTGACCGCTCCGACCGTCCTCCGGCAGGCAATCGACCACCCGTTCACATTCGGCGGGGAGACCACATCGTAGGATGACCGCCACTCGCCGGGCTGATGGGACTCCCGGCGACAAGTGGGGGGACGAACCATGAAGTTGAGCACCACCCGGCGGACAACCGTACTGGTCTCCGCCGTCGCCGTCTCGACCGCCGTACTGGCGGGTTGCGGCACCGAGAGCGCCGACAAGCACCCGAACGCGGCGGCGAGCACGACGCTCACGGCCGCCGGCGCCACACCCGGCGAGACGGCCGGCGCCGGCCCGTCCGCGAGCGCGACCCCGGCGCCCACCGACTCGGCGTCCGCCGGCTCCTCGCACAGCCCGAGCGCCGGGCCGAGCAAGTCGGCGAAGGCCACGCCCGGCGCCCAGAGCGGAAACGCCAAGAGCGGCGGCGGCAACGCGGCCGCCGCACCCACCACCCAGCCGCCGGTCGAGAAGCCCGCCGTTCCCGCGCCCGTCCCCACCGCCAAGCCCGGCGCCGTGGCCCTCCCGCCGCCGCCCGCGCCGCCCGTCCCGCACGTGCCCCCGCTGCAGAGCGGCTGCCAGCCCAGCAAGCCCCAGCCCGACGATCCCAAGGCGACCGTGGGCGCCGCCCTCACGGCGGCGGCCGGCCAGCCCCGGGTGCTCAACCTCAGCTCGGGCGGCACCGACAAGCTCCCGTCGCTGCCGGTCAACCTGGTCAAGGCCATCGCCTGGCAGGAGAGCGGCTGGCAGTCCGGCATCCTCGCCTGCGACGGCGGCATCGGCACCATGCAGATCATGCAGAACACCGTGAGCTGGATGAACGGCAAGTACGGCACCAACTCCGACCCCAAAACGCTCAACGGGAACGTCCAGCTCGGCACCCAGCTGCTCGACTGGCTGGTCGCCTACTACGGCGACTCCTCCTTCGGCGGCAAGTACGACCTCTCCCCCGACCCGGCCACCGGCAAGACCCCGCTGCTCGACCTGGTCATCTCGGCGTACAACGCGGGCGCGGGCAACGTGCACTACAACGCCGTCACCGACCCGACCACGAGCGAGGTCGTCGGCAGCCTGGACATCCCGAACCCGAAGTACGTCTCCAACGTGAAGGCGCTGATGGCCGGCCAGCCGTGGAACAAGGCCGGCTGACGCTTCCGTGCGCTGCGGCTTCCACAGCCGCATGACACAGGGCCCGGGACGCGAGTGCGTTCCGGGCCCTGTTCCGTACGGCCGTCGGCCGGGCGTCAGCCGCGCGCGGCGGCGACGGCGGCGCCCAGCGCCTCCTTGATCCGCGGCCCGAGACGGGCGAAGCCCAGCTCCTTCATGGCCGCGCGGAGCAGCTCCTCGTCGCTCCGCTCGGTGCCGTCGGTGTCGATCCAGCGGACGACGGCGAGCAGTTCGTCGCCGGAGTAGGCGGTCACGGGGCGGCCGGGGGTGAAGTCCGGCTTCGCGGGACGGCCGGCGGGCTCCTCGGCCACGGGCGTCTCAGCGAGGGGCTGTTCGGCGGCGGGCTCCTCGGCTGCAACGGGGGCCTCGGCGGCGGGCTCGGGCTCCGGCTCGGTGGCGGGGGCCTCGACGACGGCCTTAACCTCGACCTCGACCTCAACTTCAGCCTCGGCGGTCACTGCCTCGACCGGCTCCGCATCCTCGACGACCGGCTCCTCGACAGCGGTCACGGGCTCCTCCACCGTCACGGCCGGAGCCTCCTCGACGGCTTCCGCGTCGGTCACCGGCTCGACAGCCTCAGCGGCAGGGGCTTCCACCGCGACCTCGGCCTCGACGGCCTCCGGCTCGACCTCCGCATCGGCCTCAACCTCGGCGCCGGTCACGGCCTCGACCTCGGCCTCGACCTCGACGGCGGGCTCGGGCTCCGGCTCGGTGGCGGGGGCCTCGACGACGGCCTCGGGTTCCGCGGCGGGCTCCGCGGCCTCAACCTCGACCTCGACCTCAACTTCAGCCTCGGCGGTCACTGCCTCGACCGGCTCCGCATCCTCGACGACCGGCTCCTCGACAGCGGCCACGGGCTCCTCCACCGTCACGGCCGGAGCCTCCTCGACGGCTTCCGCGTCGGTCACCGGCTCGACAGCCTCAGCGGCAGGGGCTTCCACCGCGACCTCGGCCTCGACGGCCTCCGGCTCGACCTCCGCATCGGCCTCAACCTCGGCGCCGGTCACGGCCTCGACCTCGGCCTCGACCTCGACGGCGGGCTCCTCGGCCTCGGCCGTTTCGGCCTCAACCGCGACCTCGTCCGCAGCCGCAGCCTCGGCGAGCGCGGCGGTCGCGGCGGCCACCAGGTCGTCGGCGGCCGGGGAAGGTGCCGGGAGGGACACCACCGCAGCCGGGGCCTCCTCCGTCACCGCCTCCTCCACAACCGACTCGGTCCCGGCGGAATCGACGCCCGATGCCGACGCCGCCTCAACGACCTCGGCATCGGCCTCAGCCTCAGCGGTTTCCTCGACCGGAGCCGTAACCGAAACCGGCGTCTCCTCCGTCAGTCCGTCCCACTGCCCGCCCGCCAGCGCCTGACGCGCGGCGGCCTCCGCCTCCGCGTCGGTCAGCTCGGCGTCGGACGCCTCGACATCGGTCTCAGCCTCGGCCTCGGCGTCGTCAGCCGTCTCGGCGACCGGCTCCTCGGTGACGGCCTCGACGGCCTCGACGACCGGCTCCTCCGTCAGCCCGTCCCGCTGCCCGCCCGCCAGCGCCTGACGCGCGGCGGCCTCGGCCTCGACATCGGCGGTCCCGGCGTCCTCGACGACCGGCGCCGCCGCCAGTCCGTCCCGCTGCCCGGCCACCAGCGCCTGGCGCGCCGCGTACGCGGCTTCGGCGGCGCGGCGGTCGGCCTTCGCCGCGGTGAGTTCGGCGAGCAGGTCGGCGAGGCCGGCCTCCTCGAGGGTGGCGCGCAGGCCACGGATCGTCGGCAGGCGGTAGAGGGTGCCCTCGTCGGCGGCCAGGCGCTCGACCAGGTCGGCCAGTTCCGCGAAGGCGAGCCCGTCCAGGTCGTGGTCGGGCAGCAGCCAGGCGAGGCCGCGCAGGCCGGTGTTGATCGGCTCGAAGGCCTGGGCGGTGCGGTCGACGAGGTCACCGTCGGCGGGCACGCTCGGGAGGCTGCCGGCAGGGGCGAGGGCGGCCCAGGCGCGGCGCTCGATCTCGGCGGAGGTGAGCGCCTCGTGCAGGTCCTCGCGGCGGACCTTACGGTCGTGGGCGAGGGCGGTGGCCTGCTTGCGCAGCGAGCGAGCGCGCAGCCAGGAGAGCTTGACGCCGTTCTCGCGGCGCCAGGTGCTGTCGGCGGTGGCGGCGGCGAGAGCGACGAGGTCGGCGTCGTACGCGGCGGTGCTGAGGGTGGCGGAGGTGCGGTGCACGCGTTGGAGCATCTCGACCAGCAGCGCGGCCTTGGCGACGGTGTCGGGCTCGTCCAGCTTGGCCTCGGCGGCCAGGGCGGTGACGGCTTCCCAGGTCTGGTGAAGGTCACGGCCGCGAAGTTCGGCGAGGGCGGTGGAGGCGGCGCGGGCGTCCTCGGGGGTGGCGACGGTGTCGACGGCCGCGTACCAGGCGTGGGTGTCGGCGCTGAGCGTGAAGGCCCCGAGGTCGGCGTAGCGGCCGAGGTCTTCGCGGAGGTCGGGCTCCGCGGCGGCGTCCTGGGGGTCCTTGACGTCTGCGGCGTCGGCGACGTCCGCCGGGTCGGCTGCGTCGGCGTTGCGCGAGTGAAGCACTGTCATGTGAGGTCCGGTTCTGGGCGACGACGGCGGGGCTGGCGGCGAGGGGGCGGCGGACCGGTTGCGCGGGGTTGCCCCGGGGGCGGGGCACGGGGGCGCGCGGTCGGGCTGCCGGTTGTGGAGGCCCAGAATACGGGTGCCCGTTCGAGCCTTGCACGCACCCACCGCCGGAAGGGCCGGTGTCGTATGCCATACCGCCCGCCTGGCCGCTACCCGGGAGGTCCGCCCGGGTGGTCCGGCGCTGGTCCGTACGGGTGGCCGGACGGACCGCCGGGCCGCTCGCCGGGCTGGTCACCAGGGCGCTCCGCCCGCGGTGGGCGTGGGCGCCGCCGCAGCCGGTCCAGCGGGACGTCACGGACGCCGCGAGCCTGGCGGCCGAGCGGCGGACGGAAGCCGGCCCGGCCGAGGGTGGGCAGGTCGACCGGCGCGAGGTACTCGTGGAGCGCCGTGCGGTTCCACCACGCGCCGGTTTCCCGTAGTTCGCGCCATCCGGTGAACCGGTAGAGGTAGAGGGTCGCCCGGACGTGGGTCGGTGGGGCGTCGGGGAAGGGGTTGTGGCGCAGCAGCCGCAGGGTCGCCCGGTCGCCGGTCAGCAAGCGGGCGACAAAGGGCAGGAACCAGGGGCGGGCGTAGGCCGGGGAGATGCCGGCGAACCACATCAGCCAGTCCAGCCGCAGGTGGTAGGGGGCGTACTGGCGCGGGAGGCGGCGCACGTCGCCGGGTTTGCCCTTGAAGCCGTACTCGCGCCAGACGGTGTGCGGGGTGAGGACGGCCTCGTCGGTGCCCTCGACCACGACCTCCTGCCGGAGGCGGTTTACGCTGCCGAAGGCGCCGTAGGTGTTGACGAGGTGCAGCCGGTTGAAGGAGCGGTTCATCACCTGGCCGCGCGAGAGCATGTTCCGCACCGGCCAGTAGCTGAGCACCAGGACGGCGGCGGTCACGGCGGTCACCAGTACCTGGTACCAGACGGGGGCTCCGGGGAAGTCGTGGGCGTGGCGGGGCAGTCCGAGGCGGCCCGGTTCGACGGCGGCGAGGGCGAGGACGACGGTCAGCCAGTTGAGCCAGGCGAAGTTGCCGGACGCGATCAGCCAGAGCTGGGTGGCGACGACGGCGCAGGCCGCGTAGGTCGCGACCGGTTGCGGGAGCAGCAGGCCGATCGGGACGACGAGTTGGACGAAGTGGTTGGCCGCCACCTCGACCCGGTGCAGGGGATCGGGCAGGTGGTGGAAGAACCAGCTGAGCGGTCCGGGCATGGGCTGGGTCTCGTGGTGGTAGCGCAGGCAGGTCAGGTCGCGCCAGCAGCTGTCGCCGCGGAGTTTGATCAGTCCGGCGCCGAACTCGACCCGGAAGACCAGCCAGCGCATCAGCCAGAGCACGGGGGTGGGCGGCGCGGTGTCGGCGTTGCCGAGGAAGACGGCCAGGGAGCCCGCTTCGAGCAGCAGCGACTCCCAGCCGAAGGAGTACCAGGTCTGCCCGACGTTGACGATGGAGAGGTAGAGGAGCCAGAGCGCCGCCCAGAGCAGGATCGAGGCCCAGAGCGGGACGGCGTCGCCGAGCCCGGCCGCGACGGCGGCGGACAGCGCGGCGCCGCTCCAGGCGACGGCGGCGAAGAAGCGGTCGCTGTAGTGGAGGTGGAAGAGCCCGGGCGACCGACGGAAGGGGACCCGGGCGGTGAAGCGGGGCACCGGCAGCATGCCGTCGGTGCCGATGAGCGCCCGGAACTGCGCGGCGGCGGCGACGAATCCGATCAGGTAGAGGCCGGCGAGCAGGCGTTGGACGAGCAGTCGGCTCAGCCAGTAGTCGGGGGCGGCGAACCAGTCCATCCAGTCCATGCGGCCCATGCCTACCACCGGCGGCCCGCCGCGGGGTCCGGCAGGGGCGGGGGCGGCGGACGGTTCACCCGCTCGGCCGGAGCAGCGGGGCGCCCGAAGCAGCGGGCAGCCGGAGCAGCGGGTGAACTGCCGTGAGCCGCTGGCCCCGAACGGCAGCGTGGCGGGGAGCCTCTCCTCGGGGGTGAGAGGCGCCCCGCCACGGTGGTGGACGGTACGGATGGTGCGGAGGGCTGGTGCGGCCGCGGGCCGCGCTGCCGCGCACGGGCGACGGTCGGCCGCTCAGCTCGGCAGGACGAGTCCGGACCCACCGGCGGCACCCGGTCGAGCGGTCGGCGTGACGGCGCCGTTCTGCTGGAGCCGGTCGACCAGCAGTGCGGCCAGCGTGCCGAGTTCCTCCTCGGTGCGGGACTGGGCGGTGACGTCCATGCCGACGGTGAGGACGCCGTTGACCTGGCCGGTGCGCGCCACCCGCAGCGGGGTGCAGGTGAAGCTGAAGATCTGCTGGATGCGCTGTACCTCGGGGCGGCCGGACTGGATCCGGACGTCGTTGAGGACGGTGGCGCGACCGGTGTGGTACGCCTCCGAGACGGCCTGCTGGAGGCCGGCCGCGCCGAGCTGCGGGTAGGCCGTGCCGATCGATCCGTACGCCACCGGGGGGCCGAAGGTGTCGGCGTGCTGGGCGTTCGCGTAGCGGATCTCCTGGCCGGGGCCGTCGGTCAGCATGATGGGGAACGGGGAGCCGTCGAAGGCCGCGAACATCTCCTGCTGCTGGGCGAGCAGGTTGTCGCGCAGCCGGATCTCGGACAGCAGCGCCTCGGCGAGGTGCTGGATGTCGCGCAGGCGCTCGCGCCCCCACTGCCGGGGTTCCCGGTCGAGGACGCAGACGGTGCCGATGACGGTGTTGGTGTCGTCGACGAGCGGGGCTCCGAGGTAGGCCCGGACGCCCAGTTCGTCCACGACGGGGTTCCCGGCGAACCGGGGGTAGGCGAGGATGTCGTCCAGTGCGAGGGGCGAGCGCTGGGCGACCACGTGCGGGCAGAAGCCGTGGCTCATCGGCATCTGCCGGGTGGGAAGGTCGAAGGCGATGCCCCGATCCGCCCACGACGCGCCTTCTTCGGCCGCGACTTCGGCGGTGTTTGGCGGGATGTAGAGCCCCCGGAACATCTGGCGCTCGTCGTTGATGAAGTTGACCATCGCGATGGGAGCGCGGGTGATGCTGGCTGCCAGGTGGGCGAAGCGGTCGAAGGCCTCGTCCGCGGAGGGTTCGTTGAGACCCAGGCTGCGCAGCCTGCGGGTCCGCTCGGACTCCCCGGCAGCACCCGGGAACTGGCCTTGAGTGCTCATCACATCAGTCATGGCGCACATGTAATCAGACATCCGGGCGTCGCGGTGCTACCGGGACCGATCGTCTTCCTTGCTGATGAACAGTCAAAGCGGCATGTGAGCGACCCCGTGGTGGGCGCAGAAGCGGGGCAAGGTCAATCCCCACCCGGCACGCCCGCAAAACCAGTCGCCGGCGTGACGGGCCGAATTCCGCCAATCCAAGATCGACTATGTGTGGAGCCCATGTACACATATGACAATGAGCCCTGCCGAAGACACGGACGGTAGTTTCCCTGCCCCACGGGAGACCCGATCCAAGGTCCGCATGCACCGATGGCTTCGACGCGATCGGCACCGCCACACCTCCACACCCCCACCCTCATCTCGCAGGGGGCGCGGCCGGAGCGGCATCTACGGCGTGAACGGAGGCACGACACCCACCGGAACGAGAGGACCCAGCATGGCGATGGACTACTTCACCGACGAGCGACACGAGAGCCTCCGAGCGGAGGTCCGTGAGTTCGCGGAGAAGGAGGTACGTCCTCAGGTGGCCAGAATGGAGGCCGACCGGGAGATCGAGTTCGAGCTCTCGCGGGAGATCGCCCGCCGGGGCTGGATCGGTGTCACGATCCCGCGCGAGTTCGGCGGTCTGGGCCTGGGACACCTCGCCAAGACGATCATCGTGGAGGAGCTGGCCCGCGTCAGCGGCGCGATGGGCGCGATGGCGCAGGCCTCACAGCTCGGTGTCGCCAAGGTCATCCACTTCGGCTCCGACGCCCAACGGCGCGCCTGGCTGCCGAAGTTCGCGTCCGGCGAGTGCTTGCCGACGATCGCGGTCACCGAGCCGGAGTCCGGCGGCCACGTGCTCGGCATGGCCGGCACCGCCCGCCGCGAGGGCGACGAGTACGTGCTCAACGGCCGCAAGGTGTTCGTCGGCAACTCGCACATCGGCGACGTCCACGGGGTGGTCTTCCGCACCGACCGGGGCAGCAAGGGCCTGTCCGCCTTCCTCGTCGAGAGCGACCGGCCCGGCTTCCGCACCGGCGCGGTCGGCACCCAGGGCGGCCTCCACGGCTTCAGCTTCGGCGAGCTCGTCTTCGAGGACTGCCGGATCCCGGTCGGCAACCGGCTCGCCGAGGAGGGCCAGGGCCTCGACGTCGCGTACTCCTCCTCCACCCTGTACGGCCGGCTCAACCTCGGCGCCGTCGCGCTCGGCATCCACGTCGCCGTGGTGGAGGACACCGTGCGCTACGCGGAGGAGCGGGTGCTCTACGGCAAGCCGATCGGCCAGCTGAACAGCATCGCGCTCAAGCTCGGCGAGATGCAGTCCCGGCTGATGACCGCCAAGTTGGCCGCGTACCACGCCTCGCACCTGCTCGACCGCGGCAAGGCCTGCGACGCCGAGCTGATGAACGCCAAGCTCATCAACACCGAGTACGCGATGGACTCGGCGCGCCAGGCGATGGAGATCTTCGCCGCGCGCGGCACCCAGGAGGAGCACAACATCATCCGCTACCTGCGGGACGCCACCCACATCTACGCCCCGGCCGGCACCTCGGACGTGCAGAAGCTGCGGCTCGGACAGGTGGCGGCGGGCACGTACGGCAAGCAGTGGTCGGACGAGCTGTCCGACCTGACGAGCTGGGCGTGGACCGAGCTGAACCAGCTGGAGTCCGGGGCCGCCGCGGCGTCCACGGTCTCCACGGGCTTCGCGGGCTCCGTGGCTCCTGCGGCCTCCGCGGGGTCTGCGGCGTCCGCGGCCTCCGCGGCCTCCGCGGCCTCCGCGGTGGACGGCCGGTACCGGCGGTACGGCCGGGTCGTGCCGCTCTCCGCGGCGAGCTGATCCGGCGGAGGAACCACCGCCCGGGCGGTGGCGAACCTTCGGCACAGCGACGGTCCGACCTGGATGGTTTGACCTGTTCCTGACGGCTCCCGGAGAGGCCTGCCCGGCCTCCCCGGGAGCCGTTCGCGCTTCACGGCACCTGTACTGAGCTGCGGCGTTCCGTTGGCGAACACTCCGGTCGGAACCGGTCGGCGGTGCCATCACCCGTTCACATATCGTCAGTTGATGTTGCGATGAGGCCACCTGGGACTGATAGGTTTCCTGCCGTCGGCGGCCGTGCTGCACCCCGCGCGGACGGTGACACCGCGTCACCCCGTCCGGCGACCCCGGCCTCGGCGCCCTGAAACCCGGTCCGGTCCGCTCGGGCCGATCCGCCGTTCGGCCCGAGTCCCGGCCTGCAACTCGGCCCTGCAACAAGGAATCAGATGCCAGGCATATCGGCCCCCCGCACGGGCCACCGCGCCGGCCGGTCCGGCTCCCTCCGCAGCTCGCTCCTCGCCCTCGTTCTGGTCCCCAGCCTGGGCCTCGCCGCCGCCTGGGGCTACGCCGCCTACCTGCTGCGCGACGCCGGGAACCGCACCGCGCTGGTGGCCGGCACCGCCGTCGTCGCCGTGGTGCTGCTGGTCAGCCTGATCCGCGGCGTCCGGGCCGCCCGGGCCCTGTCCGCCCGGCTGGCCGTACTGCGCACCGACACCCTCGCGCTCGCCCAGCAGGAGATCCCCGACGTCGTCGGGCGGCTGCGCGCCGGGGAGCCGGTGCCCACCCCGCCCACCTGGACGCCCTCGCGACGGGTCGGCGACGAGGTCCAGCAGACCTCCGACGGCCTGGCCGCCGTCCGGCAGGCCGCCGTCGCCGCCATCGTCCACCAGGCCCAGGGCCGCGAGGGGACCAAGAAGGTCTTCCTCAACATCGCCCGCCGCACCCAGATCCTGATCCACCGCCAGATCAGCATGCTCGACGCGCTGGAGCGCGAGCACGAGGAACCCGAGCTGCTGCGCGAACTGTTCGCGGTCGACCACCTGGCCACCCGGATGCGGCGCAACGCCGAGAACCTGGTCATCCTCGGCGGCGCGCTGCCCGCCCGGCGCTGGCGCAACGCCGTGCCCATGGTCAACGTGCTGCGCAGCGCCGTCTCCGAAACCGAGAACTACGCCCGGGTCGTCGTCCAGGGCGTGCCGCGCGCCTCCCTCAGCGGGCAGGCCGTCGCCGACGTGATCCACCTGGTCGCCGAGCTGATCGAGAACGGCACCACCTTCTCCCCGCCGTACACCCAGGTGCAGGTCTCCGCCCAGGAGGTCCCCAAGGGCCTGGCCGTCGAGGTGGAGGACCGCGGCCTCGGCATGACCGAGGAGGAGTACGAGCGGCTCAACGAGTACCTGGCCAACCCGCCCGAGCTGGACGTCTCCGCGCTCGGCGACGACCTGCGGCTCGGCCTGTTCGTCGTCGCGCGGCTGGCCGCCCGGCACGACATCCAGGTCACCCTTCGGCCCTCGCCGTACGGCGGCACCCGGGCCGTGGTCCTGGTGCCCTCGGTGCTGCTGGAGCAGGCCGAACACCCGGCCGCGGTACCCGGACTGCCGTCCGGCGCCCGGGTCACCCGCACCCCGGTGTCGGAACCACGGCCGTCGGACGGTGACTTGGGCGAGGTCGACGAGGAACTGTCGGGCGCGCTGTCGGGAGTGCTCAGCGGGCTGCTCGGCGGTGGATCGGCCGGACCGGCTGCGGGCGCTGATGCGGCTGCGGCTGGTGCTGCGGCTGCCGATGGCGGGACGACCGCGGACGTCGCCCCCGGTTCCGTCGCCTCCGGGGAGGAGGACGGCGGGGTGACCATCGGCGAGCTGCTCGGGCGACAGGACGGTGGGACCGGTGGGGCCGCTCCCGAGAACGCCGGACTGCCGGTCGGCGCCGAGATCCCCGGCCTTCCCGGCGCCGTGGTGGTCCCCCGGCCCGCGCTGCCGCGTCCCTACGACCTGCCGACCGATCCGTCGGCGGAGCCCGTGGCGGGACTCGCACCGGGGCTCGTAGCCGGACCGGTGCCCGGTGCCGCCGGTGACGTCGGCGTCCACGGCGGCGTGCCGGGGCCGCTCGCGGACTCGGCCGCCGGGTTCGACGGGGTTCCCGCCGACCGGTCGACGCCCACCCACGAACGCCCGCAGGAGGACCACGTGGAGCACGGCCCGGACGGCGAACTGCGCACCCCGCGGGTCCTGCCGCAGCGGGTCCGCAACGCCAGCCTCGCCGAGCAGCTCCGCGAGGCCAACGCCCCCGGCGGCATGATCCCGTCGCCATCGGATCCGGCCGCTCCGCCTTCGCCGTACGGAGCCGCAGCGCCGTACGGAGCCCCGGCGCCGCACGGGACTCCGGCGCCGCACGGGGCCCACGCCGCCCCGAGCGGCCCGCGGTTCGGCGAGGCCGACGCCCCCTCGCCGGCGCGCTCCCGCGCCACCATGGCCGCCATCCAGCGCGGCACCCGGAGCGCCCGCGCGGCCGGTTCCGAACCGGACGCGCCCGCCATCGCCCCCCAGCCGGCCGCAGCCTCCGCCCCCGAGGAAGCCGCGGAAGCCTCCGCCGTTCAGGAAGCCAAGGAACAGCAGTGATGACGCAGCAGCAGACCGAAACCCAGCGCGACCTCAACTGGCTGCTGGACCAGCTGGTGGCGCGGGTACCCGAGACCCGCCACGCCATCGTCCTCTCCGAGGACGGCCTGCTGGTCGGCATGTCCCAGGGCCTCGACCGTGCCGACGCCGAACACCTGTCCGCCGTCGCCTCCGGCCTGCAGAGCCTGGCCCGCGGCGCCGGGCACCGCTTCAACGGCGGGCGGGTCCGGCAGACCGTCGTCGAGATGGACCAGCTGTTCCTGTTCGTCACCACCGCCGGACAGGGGGCCCGCCTCGCCGTGCTCACCAGCGAGCAGGTGGACGCCGGGCTGATGGCCTACGAGATCAACATGCTGGTCAAGCAGGTCGGCCAGTACCTCACCGCGGCGCCGCGCAGCGACGCGGGCCAGGTCGGCGCGGGTGGCGGTGCGTGACCACCGCCGACGCCGACGAGGGCTGGTTCTACGACAAGGACGCCGGCCACCTGGTCCGCCCCTACGCGATCACCAACGGGCGCACCGGCCCGGTCCGTGACGGCTTCGCGCTCATCACCCTGGTGGTCACCGCCGACCCGCGCGCCGACACCAGCCGGTTGACCCCCGAACCGGCCGCGATCCTCGACATGTGCCGCGAACGCCCGCTGGCCGTCGCCGAGATCGCGGCCAGCATGGACCTGCCGGTGAGCGTGGTCAAGGTGCTTCTGGACGATCTGGCGGAGGCCCGGCTGATCCTCACCCGGGCCCCGGTCCAGCTCGCCGAGGCGCCGGACATCTCGCTGATCCAGGCGGTGATCGAGGGTGTCCGCCGGCTCTGACGGACGGCGACGGCCCGGCCCCGCTCCTCCCCGCCTCGTAAAACTCCCAGTTCCCTTCCAGGAGACCCGAAGTGACGACCCAGAGCCTGGTGCCGGGCGCGGTCAAGATCCTCGTCGCCGGCGGCTTCGGCGTCGGCAAGACCACCATGGTCGGCTCGGTCAGTGAGATCGAACCGCTGCAGACCGAGGAGCGGATGACCCGCGCCAGCATCGGGGTCGACAGCCTCGAAGGCGTCCAGGACAAGTCCACCACCACCGTGGCGATGGACTTCGGCCGGATCACCGTCCGTGAGGACCTGGTGCTCTACCTCTTCGGCACGCCCGGGCAGTTCCGGTTCTGGTTCATGTGGGACGACCTCGCCCTCGGCGCCCTCGGCGCGATCGTCCTCGCGGACACCCGGCGGCTCGAATCCAGCTTCGCCGCCGTCGACTTCTTCGAGCAGCGCGGAATCCCGTTCGCCATCGGGGTCAACTGCTTCCACGGCCGCCGGGAGGCCACCCCGGAGGACGTCCGCCGCGCCCTCGACCTCGGGCCGGAGGTGCCGGTGGTGCTGTGCGACGTCCGGGAGCGGGCGTCCAGCAAGGAACTGCTGCTCGCCCTGCTCGACCGGGTGCACCGGGACGCCCTGGCCGCCGGGCGGCGGTGAGGGCCACCGCCTCCCGGCATCGGCGAGGGCACAGCACCCCGGTACCGGACCGCCAATTCGGTTAATCCGGTTAATCCGGTACCGGGGGCTGTGCCTTCGCCGGGGCGAGCTCGGCGAGCGCGTCCACCAGCGGGGCCAGCTCGGGGAGTTCGGCGGCCTGCGTCAGGGTCGCTTCCAGGGTCGCGTCGTGCACCGGGCGGGCGGCCTCCAGCAGGGCACGGCCCGCCGGCGTCAGCTCGGTGTAGATGCCCCGCCGGTCGTCCGCGCAGAGATAGCGCCCCAGCAGGCCGCGGTCCTCCAGGCGGCTGACCAGCCGGGTGGTCGCACTGCTGCTCAGCGCCGCGGCGCGGGCCAGCTGCTGCATCCGCATGTGCCAGCCGTCCTGCCGGGAGAGTGCCTCCAGCACCGTGTACTCGACCACCGAGAGCTTGTGCTCCGCCTGGAGCGCCTTCTCCAACGCGGCGTCGATCAGCCCGTGCAGTGCGGCGAGCGTCCGCCAGCCACTGGACCGGACCTCGGCCGCGTCGTCGCGGATGGACATGGCTCGCCTTCCCTTCGTGTTGCTCCGTGCGCCTCTGGTATCTCCTCTCCCACAAGTATGCCAGTTTGCGCCGATTATCAGTCTCTGCAAATACTTCGGCTCACATCCGCGCCGGCTGACGGGTGCGGTCGGTGGCTGTTCCGTCGGCTGCCCAGGCGGCGTAGCAGAGCGCGGTGGCCAGCGCCTCCGTGTAGACGGCGGCGGCGAGCCAGGCCGTGGCGAAGGCGTCGTGGTCATCCGGGACGACCCGGCCGAACACATCCCGCCGATGGTCCGCCGCGGCCGCCCGCAGGCCGTCCAGGAGCTGGGCGGCGGTGGACAGTCCGGCGACGCGCAGCAGGCTCCGGTCGGCCGCCGCCGTGGCCGCGCTCGGGGCGAGGGCGGAGCGCCCGGTGGTCACCGCCTGCGCCACCCGGCGGGCGAGCACGTGCACGGGTGGACCGTCCGGAGGTGTGGTGGGGAGCTCGGGTAGGGGCCCGACTGGGTGGTCGGCCCGGGGAGCGGGGGCCTGGAGGTCGGCGGCCTGGAGGCGCTCCAGGCCGAGGTTGGCCCGGCCCGCCCGGTCGGCGGCGAGGGCGAGGCGGACGGGCCCGGGCTGGTCGGAGCCGTCCGGGGGCGTCCCGATCGCGAGCAGGCGCAGTTGCGGGCGGTCGGCCCGCTCCAGGCGGCCGATCAGCCGGAGCCGCAGGCCGTGCGCGGTGGCGAGCAGGGCGAGGTTGGCCCGGAAGGCCAGGTCCGGGTGCTCGTGCCCCGGGAGCAGCGCGATCACCAGGTCGCTCCCCGCGACGCGGGCGAGCAGTTGGGCGGCTCCGCCGGGCGCGGTCGGGGCCGCGCCCAGCAGGGTGACGTCCAGGAAGAGCAGGTCACTCCCGGCCGGGCGGCTCTCGTACGGCAGCTCCTGCGCCGCCAGGGCCCGCGCCACCTGCGCACCGGGCGGCTCGGACCACAGCCCGTCCACCGGCTCCGCCGTCCAGTCGGCCCCGGCCGCGCGGACCGCCCGGACCGAGGCCCCGGCACCCAGCCGCCCGCCGGCCGACCTCGTCGCGCCCTGGACCGCCAGTCCGGCACGGCTGAACTCGCGGTGGCTGAGCGCGGCATCGCCCAGCCGCACCGTACGGTTGCCCGCGCCGACGGCCAGCGGGGCGGCGGTCGCGGCGTCACCATGCGGGGTCACCTCGGCGACGGTGCTGAGTCGGCCTCCGGCGTCCACCGCCCAGCTGACCGCGCCGGCGTGGGTCGCGGTCAGCACCGGCTCGGCGAACAGCCCGTACAGCCGCAGGCCGCCCTCCTCGGCATAGGCCTGGCGGGCGCTGCCTCGCAGCTCGCCGAGCGGGGTGGGCTCGGGGGCGCCGGAGGCGCCGAAGGCATCGACGGGCGCGCTCAGGGCCACGGTGAGGCCGAGCAACTCGCGCAGGCCCGACACCAGGTCCACCAGCCGGTGGTCGGGCGCGCCGGAACGCGCCGCGCGCACCCTGGTGACCACCGTGACCGCCGCCGCGGCCGGACGATACAGCCCCGCCAGGCGCGCCCGGTGCGCGGCACGCAGCAGCTCGGCCTGGGAGACGGCGCCCGCGCCGCTCACCCCGGCGGCCAGCAGGGCACAGGCGGCCCGGTGGAGGTGCCGGGCGGCGGCGAGTTCGGACGGGGTGAGGGCAGCGGGTTCGGGTCGGAGCACGGGTTCCGGCGCTGACGGGGTTTCGGGGCCCTCGGCTCGAGGGGCATCGACTCGAGGGGCATCGGCATCGGAGGATTCGGCGCCGCCCTCGATCGCCTCCGCCAGCGGGCAGAGGGTGACGGCGGCGGCGCGGTGGACGCAGGCCGGAGCCAGCAGGCAGCCACAGCGGACGGAGGCCGGGTCGGCGATCACTCCGCCCGGGGCGTGCAGGACGAGCAGGGCCTCCTCGTCCACCCCCACCCGCCACTCGTCACCCTCCCGGCTCAGCGGCCGCTGGGCCAGCTTCGCCGCCGCGCCGTCCAGCCGCTTCTGCAGCCGGGCGCTCAGCCCGGACACCACCTCGGCGACCACCTCGGGCCGGACGCCCGGCCAGCCGTTCTCCTGCGTCGTCGCGTTCATCGGACCTTCTCCCCCACCCAGCGGGCCAGTTCCAGCGGGCTCAGTGCCGCCACGGGCATACCGGCCGCGACCAGCTGGCCCGCGACCGACTTCGAGTACCGGGCCGTCCCGGTGTCGTCCAATGCCGCGCAGCCGAGCAGGTGCACGCCGGAATCCACCAGTGCCCGGGTCTGGGCTAGCAGCCCGTTGACCGGGCCGCCCTCCTCGAAGTCGCTGACCACCGCGATCAACGTCCTCGACGGCACCGTCACCAGCTCGCGCGCGTAGCGCAACCCGGTCGCGATGCTGGTACCGCCGCCGACCCGCACCTCCAGCAGCAGGCTCAGCGGATCCGCCACCTGCTCCGTCAGGTCCAGGACTCCGGTGGAGAAGGCGACGAAGTGGGTAGTGAGCGACGGCACCCCGGCCAGGATCGCGGCGGTGAGCGCCGCCCAGACCGTGGAGGCCTCCATCGAGCCCGACACGTCCACCACCAGGATCAGCCGCCAGTCGTTGGCCTGCCGAGCCCTGGTCCGGAACACCGGACGCTCCGGCACGATCAGGGTGCCGACGCCGTCCGGTGCCGGACGGGCGGTGGCGAGGTTGGCCCGGATGGTCCGCTGGAGGTCCAGCCCGCCGCCCGGACGCCGCGACGGGCGCGGCACGCTGATGCCGGTCAGCGCGGGGCGCAGCCTGGTCGCCAGTTCGCGGCTCAACTCGTCCACCAGCCGCCGCACCAGCGGGCGCAGCCGCGCCACCCGGGCCTCGGGCAGGCCGCCCGCATGGTCCAGCACCGTCCGCAACAGGTCGACCGACGGGCGGACGGCGGACGGGTCGATCGCCTCCAGGACATCCGTCCGGCCATGGGCGACGGCGGCCGCCAGCACCTCCTCCCGCAGACCCGGGCCGAACAGCGCCTCCAGTTCCTCGGCCCACTCGCGCACTCCGGGGAAGGGCGCCTCGCGTCCACCCCGGTCGCCCAGGCCCGGGCCGGAGCCCTCACCGCGTCCACTGCCGTACAACTCGTCGAGCGCAGTGGCGAGTCGGGCGCTGCGACCGGACAGGCCGCCGCTGCCGGGACGGCCCAACAGCAGGCGCCAGCGCTCGGCGGGAGTGAGGGTGTGCGGTCCGGTGCCCGGGGGCTGGGCGGTGGGTGTGGGTGTGGGTGCTGGTTGAGGGGTGGGGGCCGGGTCCGGGGTCGCCTGCGGTGCCAGGCCGCGACGGGCCAGAACCGCGCGCGCGGCCAGGTCCGCGCGCACCCAACTCGCCACCACGGCAGGATCGGCAGCCTCGGGCAGGGCGGCGAGACGGGTGCCGAGCCGCTCCTCGACCAGGGCCAGCAGCCGGTCGCGGGCCGCCGGGCTCAGCGTGTCGAAACCGCCGCGCAGCGCGGGCAGCCGGTCCAGGAAGGCGGAGTCGGACAGTGACGTCACCCGCTCCAGCACGGGTTCGAGCGCCTCGGGCGCGCTGTCGAACAGCCCCTCGGCCGCGGTCAACAACCCGACCAGCGCCCGTCCGAGCAGCTGCCGCGCCCGTACGTCGGTCGCCCCGTCCACCCAGGACGCGGCCCGGCCGCCGAACACCCCGGCCGGCTCCTGCCCGAGCAGCACCCGCACCGCTCCGGCCGCACCCCGCACCAACGGACTCCCCCGCTCCGCGAGTTCGCCCAGCACGTACCCCAGCCGCACCCCGCCCAGCCGATCGGCCCGCCGCGCCAGCTCCACCAGCGCCCGCGCATCCGCCGGATCGTCCGACCCACCCAACCCCTCCACCTGCCGCACCGCAGCGGCGGTCAGCAGCTCCACGGCAGCAGGGAGGGCGGTGGCAGGGCGGTACGGCTCGGGAGCGATTGGGCAGACGATGGCCGCGGGCTCCCTGACAACCGTGCCGGTACGAGGCGTTCGACCTCCCTCACACGACACGACCTGCGAATCGGTGGAAGGCCGCGCCCCGGTGGCGGGCGGTAGCGCGGTGACCAGTCCGGCATCGCCAGGACTGCCCGAACCGATCGCTCCGGCGGACAGCAGACCTGCGGCAGACCCGGCATCACCCCGGCCACCCGGGACGACCACACCGACGGGCGGTAGCGCGTCGGCAGGCTCGGGATCGCCCGGCCCGACGTCACCTTGAACGCTCGGGACGGCTGCCCCGGTGGGTGGTGGGGGCGGGGTGTCCGGGGTGAGGCCGGGGAAGTGGCCTGCGGTGAGGCGGTCGAGAAGGGTGAGGGCGTCGAGGAGGTCGGGGAGGGTTGCGGTGGTGGGGAGGGTGGCGGTGAGTTGGGTGAGGCGGGTGGTGGTGAGGGCGGGGAGGGCGCAGGAGGCGGCGGCGGTGAGGCCGTCGATGATCTCGCGGGGCGTGGGGTCGTCGCTGAGGCGGGTGCGGAGGCTGCCCTCGGCGGCTTGGGCCGGGGTGACGCCGCGGGTGCCGGCGACGGTGAGCAGGGCGGCGACGGTGGGGGTCCAGTGCAGGCGCCAGCGGGTGCCGAGGGTTTCGGTGCCGCCCGGGCCGGTGGTGGCGACGGGCTCGGCGTAGGGGACGCCGCAGGCCGTGAGCCGGTGGAGGAGGATCTCGCGGCGGCGGTCGAGGGGGCTGCGCAGCGGGTCGAGGCGCAGTTCGCGCGGGCCCGGCTCGGTGGGGCCGGGGAGGCCGAGCTCGGCGAGGAGGTTTTCGACGGCGGGGGCGAGTCCGCTGCGCGGGGCGGCGGGGGTGGGGCGCCCGGTGCGGGTGCCGACCAGGACCTGTTCGAGCGCACGGGCGACGGCCCGCCCCCGGCCGAGGGGTTCGCCCTGGGCGAGGACGGTCTGGACGGCTTCGACGAGTTCGCCGCGGCCGGGGGCGGCGTGGCCGCGCAACCGGGCGAGGTCACCGGCGAGGCGGACGATCTCCCGGGCGTCGGCCGGACCGGAGGGGTGGTCCTGGGTGCGCAGGGCGGCGCAGATCCGGACGGCGGTGGCGGTGAGCGCCTCGGTGAGGCGCTCCGGGTCTCCGCCGGCGTCCAGGACGGTGTGCTGCCACTCCGGGTCGCGGATGCCCGCCGGGTAGCCGGAGCGGGCGTCGAGCAGCGGGTAGGTGTACGGGATCAGCGAGAGGACGTGCCCGGGGTCGTCCGGGCCGGGCGGTTCCTCCGGAGAGATCGGGCCGTCCAGCAGGGCGGCGGCGTGGAAGGAGCCGACGACCACGGCGATCCGGCGCCCGCCGGCCGAGGCGGCCCGGATGCGGGCACGCATCCAGGCCTCGCGGCGCAGGTCGTACGGGTCGACGCCGGGGCCGGTCTCGGCGTCGTGGCGCAGGGCCCAGCCGACCAGGAGGGCAGCGCGCCGGACGGCCTCCGGGGTGGAGCCGGGGGCGGCGGTCTCGACCAGCCGGTCCCAGAGGTCCTCGTCGCAGTCGCGGCCGGTGAGGCGGTGGCGCAGGGCGTCCGCCACACCGGGGGCCGCCGGGCCTTCCACCGTGCCTTCCGCCGGGCCATGATCGCGGGCACCGTCGCCGGCGGCGCCCCCTGGGGCGGTACGGTGGGCGAGCGGCAGGTCGCAGGCGATGGCCTCGACGCCGTTGCGCCGCGCCCAACGCAGGGCGACGAGCTCCGGGGAGAAATCGGCGAACGGGTAGAAGGCGAGCCGACCGGAGTCGTCCGGACCGGCCGGGGCGGCGGCCAGGGCGACCGGGGCCTCGGTGGCCTCGTCGGCGAGCCGGTCGAGCCAGGGCTGGAACTCGGCGGGCAGTTCGACCAGGACCACCTCGGGACGGGCGGCGTCGAGCAGCGCGGGAAGGACCGCGCTGAGGGACGGCGCGTGGTGGCGCACGCCGATCAGGTAGGGCCCGGGACGGTCGGTGCCGGAGCCGGCCAGCCGGTCGGTCTCGACGCGGACGTCGAGGTCGGTGGCAGGTTGTCCGCCGGCCCCGAGGCGGCCGTCCGGGGTGGGCTTCACCGCGCTGCTCGTCATCGTCAGGCCTCCAGCGCCGAGCGGAGGTCCCACAGGGTGCGCCAGGTCGCGGCGCCCTGTTCGGCGCGGCGGCGGACCGGGCCGTCCCAGTAGCCGAGCAGCCGGGCCGCGTCCGCCGGGTCGTCCTTGCGGACGACGCCGAGGAGTTGGCCAGGCAGGCGGCCGAGGAGGTCACCGCCGTCGGGCAGGTAGGCGGCGGTGACGCCGAGTGCGGTGGCCACGGAGACGGCCTCGGCGGTGCTCATCACGGTGGACGGGCGCTCGACGTCCCAGCCCTCGGTGGAGCGGCCGGTGCGCAGGTCTCGGAAGGCGGTGACCAGCGCTTCCAGGACCGCGTCGTCGACGGCGTAGCCGGCGCCGGCCCGGGCGACGGCGGTGGTGGACTGGCGGCGGACCAGTTCGACCTCGGCGGCGAGGCTGCCGATCGGGCCGACCGTCTCGAAGTTGAACCGCCGCTTGAGGGCGGCGGACATCTCGCTGACGCCCTTGTCCCGCAGGTTGGCGGTGGCGATCAGGGTGAAGCCCGCGGCGGCGTGCAGCTGCCCGTCCGGGGTGCCGGCCAACTCGGGGACGGCGATGCGCCGTTCGGAGAGCAGGGAGACCAGGGCGTCCTGCACCTCGGGCAGGCAGCGGGTCACCTCCTCGACCCGGGCGACGGCCCCGGTGGTCATCGCGGTGAGCACCGGGGAGGGAACGAGGGCTTCGCGGCTGGGGCCCTTGGCGAGCAGCAGGGCGTAGTTCCAGCCGTACTTGAGCTGGTCCTCGGTGGTGCCGGCGGTGCCCTGGACGGTGAGCGCGCTGGTGCCGCAGACGGCGGCGGCGAGCAGTTCGGAGAGCATCGACTTGGCGGTGCCGGGCTCGCCGACGAGCAGCAGGCCGCGCTCCCCGGCGAGGGTGACGACGCAGCGCTCGACCAGGGCGCGCTCGCCGACGAACTTGGGCTCGATCACCAGGCTGCGGCGCCCCGCCTTGAGCTTCTCACCGCCGCTGCCCATGACGAAGGTGACGACGGCGCGCGGGGTGAGGCGCCAGCCGGGCGGGCGCGGGCCGCTGTCGTGGGCGGCCAGGAACTCCAGTTCGGCGGCGTGCTTCTCCTCGGGCGGGACGATCTGCCGCTCCGCGGTCGCGGTGTTTGCGGCGGTCGTGGTCCTCGCGGCGGTCACGGTGTTCGCGGCGGTCGTGGGGGTCTCGGTGGCGGTCATCGGCAGGCCTTCCTGCGCTTGCCGGTCTGGAGCTCTTCGTAGCCGGGGGCGTCGCCGTCGACGGTGCGCTGCCACGCGAGGGCGAACAGCTCGGGGACGGGCAGGTGCGGCAGCACCGGCTGGTGGGTGGGCAGTTCGTACAGGGCGGCCTTCCAGGTCTCCACCGGCAGGGCGGGCGACTTGGCCTCCTGCCAGCCGCCGGGCAGGAAGAGACTGCGGCCGGCCCGGGCCCGTTTGGCCTCCAGCACCAGTCCCGCGGCGGCGAGTTCGGCGCGGGCGCGCTTGAGCCGGGCGGGCTTCCAGCCCGTCCAGCGGGCGGTGTTGCGGTCGGTCGGGTCGGGCAGTGCGAGCAGTTGGAGGTGGAGCGCGGCCGCGTCCTCGCCGATGCCGTGGGTGCGGGCCACTTCGGCGACCAGCTCGGGGGCGGACAGCTGGGGGTTCTGCAGCCAGGCCGCCCCGTCGCCGGTGGCCGTCACCGCGGCGGCGGAGGCGGCCAGGCGCTCCGGTTCGCCGCGCAGGACGGACTGGATCGCGGCCCGCTCGGTGCCGAACCAGTAGCTGTCGGAGAGCCCGTCGAGCAGTTCGAGCAGGGGGTCGTCCGGGCCGGTGAGGGCGGCCGGGCGCAGCCAGACCCGCTCGAACTCGGCGTGGTACGGGGTGAGGACCAGCGCCGGGCCGCAGCGGACCAGGCCGTCCGGGTCGGCCCCGCCCTCGGCGGGCAGGCCGAAGTGGGGGCGGAGCACGGCGGCCAGCGAGGCGCCCTTGGCGGTCCGGACGAGGTCGAGGTCGAGCAGCAGCTCCGGATCGGCCAGCCGCTCGCGCAGCGCGGTGGCGGCCCGGGGCATCAGCGGTCGCAGCGGGCTGTCGGCGGGCAGGTGGTAGGCCAGCCAGCGCAGGGCGCGGATGGTGGTGCCCAGCGCGCCGGAGGCGGGGACGGCGGATGCGTCCTCGGGCGCCAGTTGGGGGGTGCCGTGGCCGTCGCCGGTGAGCCGGAAGGTGGTGGTGCCGGTCAGCCAGGGGGTGTGGCCGGGGTTGAGCACCGCCTCGATGGTGGTGATGGGGACGCCCTGGACGGTGGCCTGGGCCTCTTCGGGAAGGGTGACGAGCCGTCCGAAGTGGCGGATCCAGGCCTCGGCGCCGGCGGCGAGGTCGGGGCCGTCGGTCCACAGCCGCTTCGGGTCGTCGGTGGGCAGCAGGGCGGCCCAGACGTCGGCGATGCCGTCGTGGTCGTGTCCGCGCAGCCAGTTCTGGGCGGCCCTGACCTCGGCGGGCTTGAGGTCGTACTCGGCGGGCACCTGGGCGTTGCCCCAGTGCAGGAGGCCGGGCGGCGGGCTGAGCAGCAGGGTGGCGCGGGTGGTTCCGATGCCGGTGAGTCCGGCGAAGGCGGCAGCGCGGGCCGCGTCCCATGGGACGGCCTTGCGCAGGGCGGCGATCCGACAGAACTTGGCGGTCCAGGCGGCGCCGACCCGCTCCTCGGTGCCGCGCTCCTCGACGGTGGTGAAGTGGGCGACGGGGCCGAACTCGCCGCTCGGGTCGTGGTCGACGGCGAGCCAGTGCACCGTGCCGTCGGTGTACTGGCGGCGGTGGCCCAGGATGATCACGGTGCGGTCGCCGCGGCGCAGCACCTCGCCCTGGCGGTGGGTGGCCGGCCGGCTCGTGTTGGTGCGGTCGGCCGGTTCGGCGAGGACGATCTCGCGCAGGGTGGCGCCGCGGTCGGCGAGCGGGCCCTTGGTGAGCTCGCCGAGCAGCAGCACCAGCGAGGAGCGGTGGGCCGGGTCGGTGAGCGGCGCGGCAACGGCGTGGGCCAGGACGTCCAGCCGGCCGAGCAGGTGCAGCCAGCCGTGGTTCGCGTCCCCGCCGTGCACGGCGACGGTCGCCGGGGTGCTCCAGCCTTCGCCGCCGGCGGCGGGCGGATCGGCGAGGACGGTGCTGACGGCGCGCAGGTTGTTGAGCGTCCAGCAGCGGTCGGAGCTGCCCCAGCCGCCGCCGAAGCCGCCGATTCCGGGCAGCACGGCGCCGACGGCGTCGCGCAGTTCGTGGTCGTGGCCGTGTGGGGGCCGCCACTCGGCGGCCTCGGCCTTGGTGGGCCGTTCGGCGTCGGGCTGCGGGAGGAAGCGGGCGGTCCGGTCGAGCAGGTCGGCGGCGGCGCGGGCGAGCCCGGCGACGCCGGCCAGCAGCAGCGGGTGGGTGATGCCGGGCAGGGCGGCGCCGACCGCCTCGACCGGCAGGCTGTTGCGGGCCTCGCCGCGCTGGGCGAGCGGGCGCCGGACCCCCTGCACGGTCAGCCAGCGCTGTTCGTCCGCCGGGACGGGTTCGCTGTCGGTGGGCCAGGCGAGGTCGATCAGTCGGGCGGCCTGGTCGGTAGTCAGGGCACGCAGCACCCGGGAGCCGGCCTCGTCGCGGGGCCGCAGGGAGTGCCAGTGGTCGTACGGCGGGACCAGTGCGGTGCCGGCGGCGGCGAGTTCACCCGCGCGGCAGGAGCGCAGCCCGGCGGTGCGGTCGGCGCGTTCGGCGAGGTCGGGCAGGCCGAGTTCGAGGAACTCGCCGGTGCGGCTGACCACCGGGCCCTGCGCGCCGGGCAGGGCGAGTCGGCCGACCGGAAGGATGTGGGTGTCGTTGCGGTCGTTCAGCGGCAGCACGATGCGCTGCCCGTCGGCGGTGAAGGTGGTGACGGCGCGTCCGGCGTCGCGCCGGACCCAGCTGCCGAGCACGGTGCCGTCGGTGCCGAGCGGGGTGCCCGCCAGGCCGGGCTGCATCGGCAGCAGACCGGTGCTGCCGAGGACGAGCGGGCCGGCCTCGGCGGTGGCGGCGATCACGGGCGGTTCGGCGGTGCGGCCCAGGGTGCCGGTGGCCGGGTCGAGTTCACGCAGCACGGGGCCGCCGTCCGGCGCGTGGCGCAGCGTCCAGTAGCCGGTGCCGTCGCCGAGAACGGGGTGTTCCTCGGGCAGCCGGGTGTCGCCGGGGTGCAGCGGGCGCGTGCCGGTGGTGCGGCCGCCGCCGGGCAGCGGGAGGGAGGCGACCTCCGGGTGGCGGTCGCCGTAGTGGTAGCCGGCGATGGTCCGGCCCTCCAGCTCGAAAGTCCGGTCCGGCCGGTTGGACCAGTACGCCTGCTGCTTCCCCGCCTCGGACCAGACGACGAGGAGTTCGCCGTCGACGAACCGCAGCCGGGGCCGGTTGCGGACGCCCGGCAGCGGGGGCACCCGCAGGGTGTGCTCCAGCAGGATGCCCTGCGGGCCGACCACGAGGGCCTGGTCGCGGCGGGCGAGGATCAGGTACGGCCAGGCGTCCTCGATGATCAGGTCGTTCAGGCCGCGGGTGCGGTGGCCGGGGGCGGTCGCCGGGAGGGCGTCGGGGGCGGGCGGGTCGGCGAGCCTGCCAAGCGCCTCCTCCAGGGCGGGCCAGCCGAGTTCGTCCAGGATGCCGGCGCGGAGGGCGCGGGTGAGCAGCCCGGTGACGTCGAGCGCGGCGATCCGCTCGGCGGCGGCCGGGGCGACCGTGCGGATGGCGGTGCGGAACTGCGTCAGCGAGCGGACCAGGTCGTCGGCGCCGGCCAGGCCGCGGACGGCGGCGAGTTCGTCGGCGCGCTCCTCGGCCCACTCCGTGAACAGCTCCTCCAGCAGCGGCAGGACGGCCGCCCCGCGCTGGACGGCCGGGTCCCAGGCGGACGGGGCGGAGCGGCGCAGCAGCGGCCGGAAGCGCTCGTCGGCGGCGACGGCCGCGAGGGCGTCCGCGCCCTGGCCGCTCTGGCCGACCCACTCGCGCAGGTCGAAGCCCATCAGGTCGGCCGGCGGGTCGGCGACCGGCACGCCCGCGGCCAGCAGCAGGTTCAGCAGGTCGAGTCGGGTGTGGCTGGCGCGGATGCCGGTGAACAGGTCGACCGGGACGGCGTCGGCGCGCAGCCGTTCGGCCATCCGCCCGGCCAGGGCGAGGGTGGCCGGGCAGCTGGGGCGGCTGCGCCAGCCGCGGCCGAGGTGGTGGCACCAGCGCTGGAGCCAGGCGGCGGCGGGTTCGGCGCCCTCGGGGCGGGCGCCGGTGAGCAGTTCCTCCGCGCCGGTCTCGGCGAGGACGGCCAGCCAGGCGGTGTCGTACGCGGTGGAGTCGGTGCCGGAGGCGGCCGGGTCGGGCAGCAGCTCCAGCAGGCGGGTGCGGACCGCGGCCTCGCGCCGGCCCAGGTCGATCAGTGCGCCGTGCCAGGACTTCCAGAACGCCGCGGGCGCCCGGTTGACCGCCGGAGAGTCCAGCAGCTCGGCGAGCAGCGCCCGTTCGTGCTCGGGGCGGTCCAGCCCGGCGGCCCGGATCAGCGCGCGGGCGTCCTCGGCGACGCCGGCGTAGGGGGCCATGCCGGCCGCGGAGCGCTCGGTGCACAGCTGGCGGAAGCGCTGCCAGGCGGTCAGCGGGTCGAGCCGCTGGGCGAGCTCCTTGACGTACTGGCGCAGGGACTTGACGGTGAGCGCGCCAGCCAGGGCGAACTCCAGGAAAACGGCGCGCAGCCGCTCCTCGTCGACGGCCAGGTTGTGGGTGCGCTCGGCCTCACGGGCCCTGCCGAACCAGGCGGCGGCGTACGTCCGGTTGTCGTGGGCGAGGAAGATCCGACCGACCTCCTCGCAGAAGGTGGGCAGGAAGTGCGGCACGGCGCGGCCGAGCCGGGTGGCGAGCGCGTCGAAGCCGTCCTTGGCGGCGCCGGGCTTGGAGCGGGCCTGGCGGGCCAGCCGCTCCAGGTCCTTGACCAGGGCGAGCGCGTGGTGCCCGTTGGCGGGGTCGTGGACCAGCGCCCAGGCCGGAAAGCCGAGGGCCTCCTGGCGGACCTGGCCGACCTCGGCGGGCTCGCCCTCGGGGGTGAGGCCGAGGAACTCCAGGGCGAGGTCCTCGGCGCGGCCGAGGGCACCGGGCACCAGCCGGACGATCCGGCGGCCGTCCAGGGCGGGGTGGGCGTAGCCGCGGGCGGTCAGCACGTCGGCGGCGCTGTCGGGGCGGCCGGCGCCGGGCAGCGTGCCGGGTGGGAGGACGGCTCCGGCGTCGAGCAGTGCCTCGGGCGTGGTGGCGCCCTGGTTCGGGACGGTGATGGTCATGCGGCTTCCTCCCCTTCGATCGTGCGGCCCGCGTACAGGGCGGCGGCCGTCCTCATGCCCTCGGACCAGGCGACCGGCCCGACCTCGGCGAGCGGCAGGGCGCGGCCGTCGGGGCCGGCCCAGCTGAGCGCACCCGTCTCGCAGGCGTCGTACTCGTAGTAGTCGCCGACCCACACCCGGGCCTCGACGGTGCGGCCGCCCTCGGTGATCGGCTGGACCGCGGAGCCGCCGCGGACCCGGCAGCCGAGCCGGGTGCAGCGCCCGACCAGCTCGCGCAGTTCGCGGTAGCGGCCGCCGGCGTAGGTGGTGACCTCGGTGCCGGCCGACGGCTCGTCGGGCCGGTGCCAGACCTCGCGGTAGAGCTGCTGGACCCGCTGGGAGACGCCGAGCTCGACGGCGAACTCGCGCAGGTCGTCGAGGTCCGGGAGCAGCACCGGGTGGGGTATCAGGACCTCGCCGTCGGTGAGGCGGACGGTGTCGCCGTCGAGGTCGACCAGGCCGAGGCCGCGCTCGGCGTCCGCGTCGCGCAGGAAGCCGGCGACGGCGCCGTCCGGACCGGTGACCACGACATCGCGCAGGACGGCCCGCCAGGCCTCGTCCGGCCAGACGGCGGCGAGCACGGCGGCGGGCACCGGCAGCGAGCGCACCATCCAGCGCTCGACGTCCTCCTGGCAGCGCCGCTCGTGCGCGGCCAGCCACTCGGCGAGCTGCTTGAGCTGGGTCACCACCGGGTCGTCACCGAGCTTCGACGGCACGGACTTGAGCGCGCGCCCCGCAGCGTTGCGGCACACCACCCTGCCCTCCTCGTCGAGCGCGACGCGGTACCCTCCCGCGTCCGTCTCCACCCATGCCACGGCCGTACTCCTCCCACCGGGGAACGTCGTTCTGATCACCGGCCGGCCAGCGGAACGCCTGCTGACCAGCGATGCGAGGAACGTAGCGAGGGGTACTGACAACGCGACGGGCGGGGGAGGCTCTCGGTGGGCAGGGGCTTTGAAACCACTCGAACGAGTGAGCGATCAAGCTGGGGATGGCTCGGTCCGCCGCCTCGTACGGTGAGGCGGCCGCCCGCACCGCGCGGGGCTACGACGTCGAGTACCGCGAGCTCAACGGCGGCCACGACTGCGCCTGCTGACGCGGCGGGCTCGCCGACGGGCCGGCCCACCTGCCGGGCTGACCGACCCCGCGAGGAGCCGATTCACCCACATGGACGGTTTCGATCGATTCGCACACCCCCCAGCCGCCGGACGCCTAACGTCGGGAGCCCACACCGGATGACCTTGGGGGGTCAGCGATGAACGCGTCCTCGTCCGCCACGCCGCCACCGATGTCGTGGCAGTACTGCGGCAACCAGATCAAGTTGTGGCGGGCGCGCGCCGGCGTCAGCCGCGAGGACCTGGCGGCAGAGGCCAGGTACAGCTACGAGAGCCTGCGATCGATGGAGGCGGGACGGCGGAAGCCCTCACCGCACCTGTTGCAGGTGGCGGACGAAATGTGTGACGCGAAGGGGATTCTGGTAGCGGGAGTGCAGTTCCTCAAGCCGGAGAAGTACCCTCACTTCGCCGAGGACTACATGCGCTACGAGGCTGAGGCCGTGGTCATCCACTGGTACGAGACCTTGCTCATCCCTGGGCTTCTCCAGACCGAAGAAACGGCGAGAACGCTACTCCACGCAAACTGGCCTCCGCTCGATGACGACACCATCGAGGAACGCGTCACAGCGCGTCTCGAACGTCAGGAAGTGCTGAAGACACAGACCAAGTCCTTCAACTTCCTCATCGGCGAAGCAGCGCTACGAAACCCGCTCGCTTCGGAGGTCGTCCACAAGTGTCAACTGCTTCACCTCCTGGCTGTGGGCTCAGCACGCCACATCGTCATCCAGGTCGTACCTGGCTCGGGCGCACACACAGGACTGAACGGCCCGTTCATCCTGCTCGACAGTGATGAGCATCAGCGACTTGCCTATGAGGAAGGACAGGCCATGGGGCTACTCCATTCCGACCCGGGAAAGGTCAGCCTCCTGAGCCAACGCCATGCGATGATCCTCCAGCGGGCCCTCAGTCCCGAGGCCTCGGCGGAGTTCATCGGAAAGCTGGCGGAGGATCTATGAACAGCGAACTGGCTTGGTTCAAGTCCAGCCACAGCGGCACCGAAGGTGGCGCCTGCGTCGAGATCGCCCTCGCCCCGGACACCGTCCACGTCCGCGACTCCAAGGACAAGACCGGGCCACAGCTCTGCTTCACCCCTGAGGCGTGGACCGACTTCGTCCAGTTCGCCCGAGAGGTTTCTCCTCTGGACCGCTGAATCCACCGGTAGAGCCGTGGGGTTCCGATACGAGCCTCTACGCCGCTCGTGCTAGCGTCCCCGTGGCAGCGCACCGGCGCCGGCCCCGGACGAGATGTGCGCCGTACCCGGCCCGCCAAGACGACGCACCAGGGAGACGTCATGGCTGCCGGTACACCGATCGCCCGTCCGCTGGGCGTGCCGTGGATCCACGGCTCGCCGTCCGCGAAGCACAACACGGACCCGGACATCCAGGCCCACGCGTACGACGAGCACACCGTCATCCTCCGGCAGAACAAGGCGGTCAACTACGAGGCGCCGTTCCTGTTCCTGCTCTTCGGGGCCGAGCGGGCCGTCCTGATCGACACCGGGGCGACGGCGGAGGCCGAGTACTTCCCGTTGCGTGCGACCGTCGACAACCTGATGGCGGACTGGCTCGCCCGAAACCCCCGGGACGACTACCGACTGCTGGTGCTGCACACCCACCCGCACGGCGACCACATCGCGGCCGACGGACAGTTCGCCGACCGGCCCGCCACGACCCTGATCGGCGCCGAACTGCCCTCCGCTTGGCCGTACTTCGGCTTCGACCGGGACGCCGAGACCATCGCCCGGGTCGACCTCGGCGGCGGGCGGGTACTGGAATGCCTGGCCACCCCGGGACACCACGAGGCGGCGGTCACCTACTACGACTCGTGGACCGGCTTCCTGCTCACCGGCGACACCGTCTACCCGGGCCGGCTCTACATCAACGACTGGCCCGCCTTCAGCCGCACCGTCGAACGGCTGATCGCGTTCGCCGACAGCCGCCCGGTGACGCACGTCCTCGGCTGCCACATCGAGATGACCCGCACCCCGGGCGTCGACTACCCGATCCGCACCACCTACCAGCCCGACGAGCCCCCGCTCCAGCTCACCGTCGACCATCTGCACCGCATCCGCGCGGCCGTCGCCGAACTGGGCGACCGGCCGCGCCGATACCCGCTGGACGACCTCATCCTCTGGCCGAGCGACTGAGGCGGCTCAGTCCCGGTAGGGGACGAGGCGCGACAGGTCCAGATCGAAGTCGAACGGTTCGGGGATGTGGATCGTCTCGCCGAACTCCCGGTCGGTCCGGGTGTGGTAGCGGTCGTGGTTCGGCTCCGAGAACAGGGTGACCGACTTCTGCCGTGGGTCGATGATCAGGTAGAGCGGAAAGCCCATGCGGGGGTAGTCGCGGACCTTTCCCGACCAGTCGTTGTCGGGGTTGGACGGCGACACGACCTCGACTGCGATCAACGCAAGCTCGGCAGGGATGTTGTGTCCTGCCAGGTCGATCACGTCCTCGGGCAGGTAGGTGAGGTCCGGATTGCGAACGGCGCCGACCCCAGGCGACGAGAGGTCGCTATTTCCACTCGTGAAGTAGCCGACCGGGCAGTGCACGTCGAACTGGCGCTGCACGATCGAAAGGTTCAACTGGTGGATCGAGGAGGGCGACGCCTGCATGACGATGACATCGCCGGACAGCTCGACCTTGAAGCCGTCCGGGAGGCTGCGCCGGGCCTCTTCGAGAAGGCGGTAGTGCTCAGGATTCATGCGATCTCCTCCAGTGCTCCTGCCACAAGTACGAGAGTAACGGCCGATCAGCAGCCCATCCCGCTGGACCGAACGGACATTCGGCTGGGATGGTGACCGCCATGAACAGAGATCAACTTGGCCGACTCATCGGCTCGGGCTTCGGGCTCGTCTTCATCGAGGCCAATGCGGGCGCGCTGCCCACGGCGGTCGCCGTCCTGCTGCGGGTGGTCGGGGTGGCGGCGTTCCTCGCCCTGGTGCTGCTCGGGCGGCGCCGTCCGCAGGTGGCCGAGTCCGGGAGCGAGCCCGGGGGTGCGAGCTTCGGGAGTCGGTACTGGCTGGTGGTGATGGCCGAGGTGGTGGCGATCGTCGCCGGGTTGGCGGTGATCAACAAGGTGTTGCACACCCCGGAGGCGACCGCGGGGTGGATCGCCCTGGTGGTCGGGGTGCACTTCTTCGGGATCGCGGTGGCCTGGCGGCGGCCCGCGATGCACGCCCTCGGCGCCGGGCTGGCGGCCTGCGGGGCGCTCGGGCTGGTGCTGGCGTTCTGCGGGGCCGCCGCGGCCGTGGTCGCACTGGTGGCCGGGATCGCGCCCGGTGCGATGCTGCTCGGGTCGGTGTGGTGGTCCGGCCGGGCGGTGGTGGCGCCCGGCCGGGCGGGGTGAGCCTCAGTCGGTGGCGGTGCGGGCCGGCAGGCGCGGGGTGAGGAGGGCGCCGGCGGGCTCACCCGGACGGCGAAGTGTGGGCGCCGGCGACTCTCGACTGGGCGGGTCAAAGTGACGTTCCAGTGGCGACGACACCGGCCGTGTAGATCCAGTCGAAGCCGTCGTACCCCGGTCCGTCCAGGTGCTCGGCCCGCTGGAGGCCGGCCCGCAGGGCGACGCGTTGGGAGGGCAGGTTGTCGGGGCGGATGCGGGCGATCAGCGGCAGTTCGGGGACGTGGGCGGCGGACCAGGAGACGACGGCGGTGGCGGCCTCACCGGCGAAGCCACGGCCCCAGGCGGCGGGGGCGAAGCGGTAGAAGAGGTTGAGAACCGGTCGGCCGGCCAGTTCCATCGGCTTGACGCCGCAGAACCCGAGCACGGGCACGGCACCGCGCGAACGGACCGTCCAGTAGCCGAAGCCCCGGGCCTGCCAGAGGGCGTCCCAACGGCCGTACCGGTCCTCGGCCTCGGACCGCGTGTCGAGGGCGTCCGAGGGGTTGTGGCGGCAGGCGGCAGGGTCCCGGTGGACGGCGAGGAGGGCGTCGATGTCGCCCTCGGTCGGGCGGCTCAGGGAGAGCCGACGAGTGGTCAGTTCCTCGTGTTCACTCACCCGTTGACTGTAACGGCGGCCTCAGTGCGCCGCCGGGGGCGGGGTGAGACCGGCGCAGCCGCGCAGGCCGTCGCGGCGCTTGAGGGCGGCCTCGGCGGCGGCGCCGGTGACCGGCTCCGGGATGCCCTTGTCGTCGATGGTGGCCGGGGCGAAGGCCTCCCCGGTGACCTTGCCGTCGGCGGCGAGGGTGAGGGTGGTGACGCCGGTCTCGTTGGAGAAGGCGTAGTTGGACGTGCCGTACCAGAGGAAGTTGCCGAAGCCGTAGCCGACGTAGGTGTTGCCGAGCATGCCCGAGCCGACCATGGTGTGGGCGTGGGTGCCGACCACCGCGGAGGCTCCGACGGCGGCGAGCTTCTTGGCGATGGCGGTCTGCGCGGCCGTCGGACAGGCCTTGCCCTCCTCGCCCCAGTGCAGGTAGACGAGCACCACCGGGGCCTGCTGCTTGGCCGCCTGCACCGCCGAGACCAGCGCGGGGACGTCCAGCGCCGAGGCTATGCCGGGCTTGTTGGCACCGGCCCGCCACTTCTGGTTGGTGATGTCCTCGACCTGGCTGGCGGCGACCACCGCGACCTTCACCCCGCGCACGGTCGTCACGTACGGGGCGTACGCCTCCTTGGCGTTGTGCCCGACCCCGAGCACCGGGATGGGCGAGGAGTCCTTGGCGGCCAGGGTGTCGACGAGGCCGTCGGCGCCGAAGTCGACGGCGTGGTTGTTGGCCATCGAGACGACGTCGACGCCGGAGTCCTTGAGGACGGACAGCGCCTTGGGCGTGGTGCGGAAGGTGTACGTCTTCGGCTCCGGCGCGCCGCGCCCGGTGATCGCGGTCTCCAGGTTGAGCACGGACAGGTCGGCGTCCGCGAGGGTACGGGAGAGCGGGCCCAGCGCCGTCTCGGGCGACTGGACGGTGAGCCGGGGCTGGGTGCGGCCCTCGAAGTGGACGTCCCCGGCGAAGGCGACGGTGATGGTGCCGTCCGGGCGGGGCGCGCCACCCTTGGTGGGGGCCGGGGCGGCGGTACCGGAGGGTGCGGCGGAGGAGGCGGGCGCCGCGGCGGGCGGGGCGGACTTCGCCGGGGCGGGCGCGGGGTCGTCCGGCCCGCAGGCGGCGACGGCGGTCAGCCCGACGAACACGGCGACGGCGGCCGCGGCACGGCGCATGAGTGGTTCCCCCCGGAGGTCGATGCAAGAGCGGTCAGCCTACGCCACCGAATCGCCACCACTTGAGCCCGCACCCGCAACATTCCGGACACAAAGCCGAACAAGGAGGCGGGCACGGAGGCAGGGACGAAGCCGGGGACGAAGCTGGACGCGAACATCGCGCGCCACCGGGCCCGCCCGTCCCAATCCCCTCCCCCACCCGGCCACCGCGTCCCTGGCGCCGTGGCCGGGCGGCGCGGCAGCGTGGAGAGGAGGTGGCAGCGTGTGCGGTCACGCCTGGACGCCGGAGGAGGCACGTGATGGCCAGCAACCAACCCACCCCCGGCCTGGAACGCCGGATCGTGGTCGGGATCGACGGATCGGAGCCGTCGAAGGCGGCGCTGCGCTGGGCGGTCGGCCAGGCGGTCCTCACCGGGGCCGTCGTGCACGCGGTGGCCGCCTGGGAGTACCCGTCGCTGTACGGCTGGTTCGCGCCGATGGTGGACGAGGGCTTCGAGCAGGCCGCCCGCCGCACGCTGACCGCCGAGGTCGACGACGTCATCGGGCCGGAGCACCCGGTGGCCGTCCGGGAGAGCCTGGTCCTCGGCCACGCCGCCCAGGTGTTGCTGGAGGCGGCCGAGGACGCGGACCTGTTGGTCCTGGGCAGCCGGGGCCGGGGCACCTTCGCCCGGACGCTGCTCGGCTCGGTGTCCACCCGCTGCGCGGTGCACGGGGCCTGCCCGGTGGTGATCGTCCGCACCGACGGTACGGCCTCCGCCCCTCCGCCCCCGGCCACCGCAACCACAGGCACCACCTCGACCGCAGGCACCACCGCGACCACAGGCGCGGCCGTGACCACAACCGCGGGCGCGAGCACGACCGGGGAGCAGGCTCCACAGGCCGTCCGCACCAAGGACTGGCAGCTCAGCCTGCACGTGGTCGAGGACCGGGACACCACCCGGGTGCACGCCGTGCTGGACGCCGACGGCAAGGTCCTGCACAGCGACGCGCTGTCCCGCCGCAACCCCCGCGACACCCCGGCCCCTGCGGTCGGCGACGACTTCGCGGTGGGCCGCGCCCTGGTCGACCTCGGCCACCAGCTGCTGCGCGCCGGCGTCCACAGCGCCACCGACCCGGCGGAGGAATGAGCAGGAGGAGTGCGCACGGACCGTGCGCGGTAGGACATGCTGAACCGCGACGCCTCCCCCGCTCCCCGCCCGGAGCCCACCACCCCTCGCCGGAGTCCACCCGCCGATGAACACGCCCGACACCGACGCCGCCCCCGACTTCACCCCCGCCGACTTCACCCCCGCCGAGCGTGCCCGCGGCCGCGCGCTGCGCCGCTCCCAGCTGCCGTGGGCGCTCGGCGGCCGCCTGGCGGGCCTGGCCCTGCCCCTGGCGCTCGGCTTCACCCCGGCCGGCGCCGCGCTGGTGACGGCGACCGGCCGCTGGTTCGGCGGCTCCCGGACGGCCGAGGTGCTGGCCGGTGGCGCGGCGCTGGTGCTGTTGGGGCAGGCGCTGCAGTTGCCCTTCGGCGCCGGGGCGCGCGCGGTGCGGGCCCGGTACGGGCTGGTGACCCAGGGCTGGACCGGCTGGGCGATGGACGCCGTGCGGTCGCTCGCGCTGACCCTGCTGCTCGTCCTGCCGCTGGTGCTGGGCCTGTTCGCCCTCACCGCCTGGTCGCCGCGGCACTGGTGGTTCCCGGCGGCCGGAGCGGCGGCGCTGCTGACGGCCGCACTGTCCTTCCTCCACCCGCTGCTGATCGAGCCGGTGTTCAACCGCTTCTCGCCGATGCCCGAGGGTGAGCTGCGCACCGCCCTGCTGGCGCTGGCCGAGCGGGACGCCGTGCGGGTCCGGGACGTCCTGGTGGCGGACGCCTCCCGGCGGACCACCGCGCTGAACGCCTACGTCTCCGGGTTCGGGGCGACCCGCCGGATCGTCGCGTACGACACCCTCCTGTCGGCGGCCGAGCCGCGCGAGGTGGAGCTGGTGGTGGCGCACGAGCTGGGGCACGTCAAGCACCGGGACGTGCCGGTCGGCACGGCGCTCGGGGCGGTGGGTGCCGCCGTGGCGGTGGCGGCGCTGGGCCTGCTGGCCGACTGGCACCCGCTGCTGTCGGCCTCCGGGGCGGACGACGCGGCCGATCCCCGGGCGCTGCCGCTGCTGGCCGCGCTGGCGGCGCTGATCGGCGCCCTGTCGGGCCCGGTGCAGTGCGCGGTGAGCCGCCGGATCGAGGCCAGGGCGGACCGGCACGCGCTCGAACTGACCAGGGACCCCGAGCAGTTCATGGCGATGCAGCGCAGACTGGCCGTGGTGAACGTCTCGGATGTCGACCCGCCGCGGGTGCTTGAGCTACTGTTCGCCACTCATCCGAGTGCGACCCGCCGGATCGCGGCGGCCCGCGCCTGGCGGGCCGAACGGGAACGGTCGGCGGGCACGTCGCCCTCGGCCGGTGGGGCAGCGGCGGGGCCGCGCGCCACTCCGGGCAAATCCGTTGTATAGTGCAACAAATTTGCGGGCGACAGCCCGCAACAGACGGCGCGACAAGCCGTCAAGGCAACAACGCAACACAGCAAGAAGCCGACAAGCCCCAAGGAGGTAGGAACGCCGTGCCCGGCCGCCAGTCGTCCATCGACACCATCCAGCGCGAGCTGACCGCCTTCGCCCGCCGTGCCCGGCACAAGGCCTCCCAGCTGCACCCCGACCTCTCCCTGGTCACCTACAGCATCCTCGACCTGATCACCGAGCGCGGCGGCTGCCGGGCCGCCGACGTGGCCGCGCACTTCATGCTCGACAAGTCGACCGTCAGCCGCCAGGTCACCGCCCTGGAGCGGCTCGGCCTGCTGCGCCGCGAGGCCGACCCGGACGACCAGCGGGGCCAGATCCTGCGCGCCACCGAGGCCGGGCTCAGCCTGCTGCGGGACGCCAACGAGCAGCGCCGGACGGCCTTCACCACCCGCTTCACCGACTGGTCCGACGAGGACGTCGCCCGCTTCGCCGCCTACCTCGCCCGCTACGGCGAGGAGGGCTGACCAGGGGACCGGCCCGGGACCGTTCGGGGTGCGTCCCACCGCCCGCGCGGTGTACAGAGGAGGGGTGCCCCTCCGGCAGCGTCCCGATGAGCCGCGTCCGCACGTTCGCCCGCCCTCCTGGCGGCCCGATCCCCGCGTGATGACGGCGCTGCCGCTCGCGCTGATCGTCCGGATCACCGGGCCAGGGGAGCGGCCTTCTGCGGGCGCGGCCTTCCTACGGGAGCCGCTCGACCACGACCATCGCCGCGCCGTCGTCCAGCCGGTGGCCGACGTGGGTGAGCAGGTCGCGGCGCAGGTGGTTCAGCAGGACGGCGGGGCGCTCGGTCCGCCAGGCGGTGACCCGGTCGGTGAGCGGGTAGAAGGCTCCCGCGAGCCGGGCGGCCTACCGCTGGTACCAGTCGTCCCCGCCGGTGCGCAGCGAACGGCCGAGGTAGTCCCGCAGATCGTTGGCCACCCACCGGCGGCTGTCGCTCTCGTGCTCCCACACGAAGACGTCCGGCCGTTCGGGCTTCTGCACGAAGGCGAACAGGTCACCGCCGCCGTTGTCCCCGAAGAACAGGAAAGGGTCCAACGGCATGTACAGCCGGGCGAAGGACTCGTCGGACCGGAAGAGCAGGTTCTGCTCGACGATCTGCTCCACGGTCCAGACGGTGTCCACCGAGCTGCGCCCGATCACCCCGTCGCTTTCGAGCAGCACCTGCCCGAGGTCGGTGGGCAGCCTCCGCCCCAGCAGCTCCTCGGCTTCGGCGATCGCGGACGCCGCCGCCGGCGCCCGGAAGCCCGCCTCGGGAAAGATCTCCTGAACCGCTCGTCTCCACACGGCCGAGAGCCTAGTGGCAGCCGCGCCCGCGCCCCGGGTCCGTCTGCCGCCCCGGAGGAGGAGGCCGGGCCCCTGGATGCCGCCTCCCTCAGGGCCGGTACACGTACGGCGTGGTGGTGCTCAGCCGCGCGAAGCCGAGCCGTTCGAGGATGGGGCGGCTCTGGTCGCTCGCGTCGACCTGCAGGTACTCGTAGCCGAGCTCGGCGGCGAGCCGGGCGCGGTGGGCGACCAGGGCGCGGTAGATGCCCCGGCCGCGCCAGGCGGGGACGGTGCCGCCGCCCCACAGGCCGGCGAACCCGGTGCCCGGCGTCAGCTCCATCCGGGCGGCGCTGACCGGCTGGTCGCCGGCCATCGCGACGACCAGGCTGATCGTGTCCGAGCTGTGCCGCAGGTGGTCGAGGATCCGCTCGCGCAGGCCGGGCATGTGCCTCTCGAAGGCCTGCTCGTGGGCCGCGACCACGAGGTCCACCCCGGCCGGGTCGGCCACCGACTCCAGCCGGACGCCCTCCGGCAGCACCGGATCGGTGTGCAGGTCCTCGATCCGGGCGATCATCAGCGCCTCGTCCGGCTCGGCGGTGAACCCGGCCGCGAGCAGCCGCCGGCCGAGGTCGGCGGGGCGGTCATGGGCGTAGGTCTTCCACTCGAACTCCAGCCCCAGCTCGGTGAAGTGGCTCACCTGGGCGGCGATAGCGGCGTCCGCTCCGGCCTCGTCCAGAGCGGACCAGACGATGCCGTTCCAGGCGCGCTCCCCGCCCACCTGGCGCACCACGGCGCCGTCGCGCTCGACGCGGACGCCGGGGCCGTCCGGCTGCGCGTCGCGCCGGATCCGCTGGTCGAACAGGGCGAGTACGTGATCACGATCCATCCGGCCACCTCAGCACGTCCTGGAGGTGCACGCCAGCGGTTTTCCGCCCCTCGGCTCACGCCCTGGGCGTGCGGATCACCTCGCTCGGCGCCTCCGCGCCCATGATGGCGTCCAGGATCGCCCGGGCGGCGGCGAGCTCGTCCATCTGACGGGTGATCCGGGCCCGCTCCCGGGCCAGGCCGTCCAGCAGTTCCGGGCAGGTCGGGCCGGCCTGCCGCTGCCCGGGCAGCGGCAGGCCCGGGAGGATCTCGGCGATCGCGGCGCTGTTGAGACCGGCCGCGAGCAGGGTGCGGATGCCGTGGACGGCGTCCACGTCCCGGTCGCCGTACTCGCGGTAGCCGCTGGGGCGGCGCTCGGGGGTGAGCAGGCCCTGCTCCTCGTAGTAGCGCAGGGCGCGCGGGGTGACCCCGGTCCGCCGGGCGAGCTCTCCGATCCGCATCGCGGCACCTCCGATCGACCGGCCGACGGGCTCGGTTGGCTTGACTCTGCCGTCGGCGTGAAGGTCTAGCGTAACCGCCGTGCCGAACCAATCCTCTTTCCCAACCCCCTTCTCCGATAACGCCGTTGCCGTCCTCGGCCTGGGTCCGATGGGCCGGGCTCTGGCCGGGGCGCTGCTGGCCGCCGGCCACGACGTCACCGTCTGGAACCGCACACCGGGCCGGGACGGCGCGCTGCTCGCGCAGGGCGCCCGGCCCGCCGAGAGCGCCGCCGAGGCCGTGGCGACCGCGACCACGACCGCGACCGCCACCGCGGCTTCGGCTGCGAGTTCCGCCGCAGCGGCCGGTTCCCCGCTCGTCCTGCTCTGCGTCCGCGACCAGTCGGCCGCCCGGGCAGTGCTGGACGCCGCCGGAGCGGCGCTGCGCGGCCGGACCGTCGTCAACGCCACCTCGATCACCCCCGAGGACGCCCGGGCCAACGCCGCCGACGCCCGGGCCCGGGGCTTCCGCCTCCTCGAGGCCGCGATCCTCACCCCCACCCCGACCATCGGCCGCCCGCAGGGCACCGTCCTGCTCAGCGGCGACCCCGAGGCCTTCACCGCCCACGAGCCGACGCTCCGCGCTCTGGGCACCGTGCGTCACGTCGGCACGGACCCCGGACGGGCGGCGGCCTTCGACGCGGCCCTGCTGGACCTCTTCTGGACCACCGTGCACGGCCTGGTCCACGCCCTCGCCCTGGCCCGCGCCGAGGGGATCAGCGGCACCGAACTCACCCCGTACGCCCAGGGGTTGCCCCAACTCCTGCCGCCACTGATCGAGGACTTCGCCCGGCGTGCTGACGAACGCCGCCACCCGGGCGACCACAGCAGCCTGGCCTCCGCCGAGGCCGGACTGTCGCACGTGGCCCACACCGCCCGGGCCCGCGGCCTGGACACCACCGTCCTGGACGCCGCCCTCGCCGTCACCCGCCGTGCGGTCGAGGCCGGACACGGCTCGGACGGCGTGTCGGGCCTGGTCGAGCTGTTCGCCCGGCAGGCCACGGCCTCCAGCACCGGTCCCGCCACTACCGGTCCCGCCGCTGCGCCGAGTAACCGCCGTCGACCGGCAGGACGACCCCGGTGACGAAGGAGGCGTCGCCGGAGGCCGGGAGGAGGACGGCGGCGGCGACCTCGGCCGGATCGCCGAGACGGCTCACCGGGTGCAGCTTCTCGATCGCCTCCAGGTACTCGGGCCCTGCCGGCTCCTCCCGCAGCCGGGCGATCCGTTCGGTGCCGGTCGTGCCGGTCGTGCCGGGGGCGACGGCGGTGATCCGGATGCCGCGACCCGCCCGTTCGACGGCGAGGTGCGTGGTCAGCCCGTACGACCAGCGGCCATCAGCGCCGGGGTCAGACGGTCAGCACGATCTTCCCCTGCAGGTGCCCCTGCTCGCTGATCCGGTGCGCCTCGGCCGCCTGCGCCAGCGGGAGCACCCGGTGCAGCGGCAGCCGCAGGTCGCCCGCCCCGTGCAGGGCGAGCGCGGCCGCGAAGGCACGCCGGTGGTACGCCTCGGCCTTGTCGGTGCTGCCGTCGAAGCGGACGCCGTACTGCGCGGCGTTCGCGAAGTCCGCGATCGTCAGCACCCGCTCCGCGCTGCCCGTCAGCTCGATCGACAGCGGCAGCACGTCCCCCTTCCCGACCGCGTCCAGCGCCCGGTCCACCCCGTCCGGGGCGGCCGCCCGCACCCGCTCGGCCAGGCCCTCGCCGTACGTCACCGGGATCGCGCCGAGTTCGCGCAGGTAGGCGTGGTTGGCCTCGCTCGCGGTGCCGACCACGGTGATGCCGCGCGCGGGCGAACTGCAGCAGCACGGTGCCGACCCCGCCGGCCGCACCGTGCACCAGCAGGGTCTCCCCCGGCCGTACGCCGAGGATGTCCAGCACCCGCTCGCTGGTCTCGGCCGCCACCGGGATCGCGGCGGCCTCCTCCCAGCTCAGCGTGGCGGGCTTGTGCGCCAGCATGTCCGCGTCGAGCAGCGCGTGCTCGGCGTAACCGCCCCCCATCAGGCCGCCGAACACCTCGTCGCCGGGCGCGAAGCCCGTCACCTCCGCGCCGACGGCCTCCACCACGCCGGACACTTCGTAGCCGGGGACGGCGGGGAAGACGGCCGGGAAGAGCGCGTGCAGCTCGCCGCTGCGCTGCTTGCGGTCGATCGGGTTGACGCCCACCGCGCGGACCGCGACCCGGACCTGGCCGGGGCCGGGGGCCGGCAGCTCGATGTCGATGGTGCGCAGCACGTCCGCGCCGCCGTACCGGGGAAAGGCGATCGCCTTGGTCATGGCAGGATTCCTTGGGGTTTCCGGGAGTTGTCCCGGGAGGTGGTTGCTTCCGACGCCTTCCATACTGCGGCGCCGCGGCCGGGCGTTCCGCCGTTCTTTCGGGCGGTTCGACCTGGCCGAACGGACGGGCCGCCGTCGGGCGCCGGGGGTTAGGGTCGACACCATGGACGAGAACTGGCAGCAGCACTGGGGCCGCCCCGAGGACGCGTTGGCGCGGGCCCTCGAGGTGCTGCGCGCCCCCCGACCGGACTGCCTGCGCACGCTCAGCGAAATGATCTCCACCCTCGTCCCGTACGAGGTGATCGCGCAGCTCAACGGCATCTGCACGGTCTCCCCCACGCACGCCCACGGCCGGCCCGAGCTGGCCGAGCAGATCACCGGCCTGGACCTGTCCCGGCTGGCCGAGCGCACCGCCGGGGCGACCGCGACCGGCCCCTGGCAGGGTGAGGCCGAACTCGCCGGAGGCCTCCGGCCGGTGGTGGTGACCGTGGCGACCGGCCCGGGCAGCGGCGGCAGCGCCGTCCTGGTCCTGGTCCGGGCGAACGCCGACCCGGTGGACCCGCGCGCGCTCACCCTGCTCCAGCGGTTCTGGGAGCTGGCGGTCGCCCACTCCGACCACCGCGTCACCGACGCCTCACCCACCAGCGCGGCGGTCTCCCGCGCCGCCGCCAACGCCCGTGCCCGGGCGATCGCCGAGTTCACCGGCACCCACAGCGCGGCACTCACCGCGGTCCTGGCGCCGCTGCGCTCGGCCGACCTGGACGACGCCTCCGCCCGCCGCGCCGCCACCGAACTCGCCGTCACCGCCCTGCTCGACCTGCGCCACGCGGCCGACCTCGACCGCGCCCTCAGCGAGGAACCCGCCGACGCCGCCTTCGCCCGGCTCGGCCGCGAACTGCGCCCGTTGCTGCGGCACACCCGGGTCCGGCTCGACCTCGCGCCCCCGGCGGACGCCTCCCGGCCCGTCCCCGCGGACACCGCCCACACCGCGCGGGACGCCGTCCGGGTCGCCGTGATGCTGATGCTGGAACAGGAGAAGCCCACCCGGCTGCACCTGAGTTGGCAGTTCACGGCGGACTCCCAGCTGCGCGCGGTGGTGCGCGACGACGGCCTCGGCCTGCTCGCCGCCGACGCCCTCACCGTCCACCGCACCGCCGAACGGATCGCCGCCCTCGGCGGCCGCTACGACGTCGAGTCGGTCCCCGGCTGGGGGACCACCGTGACCGTCGACCTGCCCCTCGGCCTGCGCTCGCCCACCGTCACCACCGACCCCCTCGATGGACTCCAGCCGCGGGAACTGGAGGTGCTCGACCAGCTCGCGCAGGGCCGCCGCAACCGGGACATCGCCGCGGCGCTGCACATCAGCGAGTCCACGGTGAAGTTCCATGTCGCCAACATCCTGGCCAAGTTGGGCGTCAGCTCGCGCGGCGAGGCGGCCGCCCTGGCCCACCGGGCCGGGATGCCCGGCCCCACGCGCCTGCACGTGGCATCCTGAACCGGTTCCGCCCCGCCGCGCCCGCTGCCCTGGGACAGCCGGTGGGTGCGCTGGCCCGACTTCCGACTGCCCGCCGACCGCGCGGACGCGGCCGACGCGTTCCGCCAGGCCTGGGAACGTTGCGCCACCGAACGCGTCGAACTCGCCTGCGCGGGCGGCCGCGGCCGCACCGGTACGGCGCTCGCCTGCATCGCGGTGCTGGACGGCGTACCGCCGAAGGAGGCGGTCGCGTACGTCCGGGAACACTACAGCCGGCACGCGGTGGAGACGCCCTGGCAGCGGAAGTTCGTCGAGCGACAGGCCTAGGGTCCGTCCTCGGACTCCGCGTACAGGGCGGCCGTGGAGCGGTCGGCGTTGGTGGCGGAGGTGAAGACCACGTGCCCCACGCCGGTGGCGGCCGCCGCGTCGAGCAGGGCGGTGCCCTGTCGGACCTCGGTGGCGAGGTCCGTTCCGAACGGCACCGCCCTGGGCGCCGGTGGCACCTGTGACGGCCTCTTCGCCGAGGACAGCGAGGACGAACTCGCTCTCCTGCTACGGCACATGAACCGCACGGTCGAGCTCAGCCACCGGCAGATCGCCCGACTGGCGGAGAAGGGCCTCTAGGTCTTCCGCAGGTCGGGCGCCGGCGCCCCGATCAGCAGCCGCCGCACCGCCTCCCAGGCCGCCCGCAGTGCGGCCGCGCAGGCCCTGGTGTCGGAGTCGAGCAGCCGCAGCCAGGCGCCGCTGTCCTGCGGCAGCACGCTGACCCCGTACAGCAGCCCGCGCTCCGCCAGGGCCTCGTGCAGCACGTCGGCGATCCGGGCCGCCGGGGCGAGCGGGCTGAGCACGTACAGGCTGGACATCACGTCGTGCCCGCCGAGCACGGCCCGGCCGGCCACGCCGCCGTCGGCGGGCTCCAGCCGTACCGTGTCGAGGGCGACCAACTCTCCGCCCGGGCGGCGCACTTCGAGGTCTGAGGCGAACACCCGGTAGGCGTTGCGCTCGCCCCTGGCCAGCCGGCCGGCCAGGACGGTCTCGCCGGCCAGCACCGTCGCCCCGGCGTCCGCGGTCAGGACGGTGCGCTGGTAGAAGCGCGAGTCGACGAAGGGGATCACCGGCTCGGGCAGGTACTCGACGTAGGCGCCCGGCCCGGCCTCCAGGTTGACCAGCTGGGTCGCGTAGTCGTGCTCCATCCGGTAGACCTTCGTGGCCGCCTGGGTGGTCAGGTGGACGGCCGTGTCGGCGCCGCAGCGGATGTCGGTGCGCAGCCGGTCGGCCTGGAGGATGCCGCCGCCGGTGGACATCAGCAGGGTGACGGCGAGGTCGGGGCGGGCCGGGTCGAAGTAGAGCGGGCGCATGATCTGCAGCGGCGACTTCTGGTAGTGGCCGGTGAGTTCGGTGCGCCCGCCGATCCGCTCGAAGGCCAGCTCCAGCAGCCCGACCTTGCCGGGGCGCCCGACCGCGAGGGTGTCGGGTGTCCCGGCGTACCGGCGGACCTGGTGCGGGACGCGGGCCGGCTCGTAGTGCCGGGGGTCGAGCCGGGGCACTTCCCGCTCGCCCGCGACGGCCTCCGCCTCGGCAGCCGCCCGCTCGGCGACCGGTGGAGCCGTCACGCCGGGACCTTCCGGAAGGTCTCCAGGAAGGTGGCGATGTCCTCCAGCCCCTCCCCCGTCAGGCAGTTGGTGAGCACCACCGGCCCGCCCTCGCGCACCCGCCGGGCGTCGGACTCCATGATGCCGAGGTCGGCCCGGACGTACTGGGCGATGTCGATCTTGTTGATCACCAGCAGCTCCGACTCGGTGATGCCCGGGCCGCGCTTGCGGGGCATCTTCTCGCCCTCGGCGGTGTCGAGGACGAACAGGAAGAGGTCGACCAGCACCGGGCTGAAGGTCAGGGTGAGGTTGTCACCGCCGGACTCGAACAGCAGGGTGTCGACGTCCGGGAAGCGCTCCAGCATCTCGGCCCCGGCGGCGAGGTTCATCGTCGGGTCGTCCCGCACGGCGGTGTGCGGGCAGGCGCCGGTCTCCACGCCGACCACCCGCTCGGGGTCGAGCACCCCGGCAAGGGTGCGGCGGACGTGCTGGGCGTCCTCCTGGGTGTAGATGTCGTTGGTGATGACCGCCGGGCGGTGGCCGCGCGCGATCAGCACCGGCACCAGCGCCTCGATCAGCGCCGTCTTGCCCGAGCCGACCGGTCCGCCGATGCCCACCCTGAGCACGTTGTCGGTCATGCGATTCCCTTCGATCGTAGGTGTGTTCAACTCGCGAACAGCCGGGCCTCGGCCCGCTCGTGCCGCCCGGACATCGCGTCCGCGATCGGTACGCAGCCCCCGAGGTCGGCCGACTCCCGTACCAGTGCGGCCGCCACCACCTCCCGGATCACCGGGGCGGCGGCCCGCAGGACGACCTGCGCCCTGCGGTGGTCGGTCAGCCGCAGCCGCAGCGCGGCGCCGACGAAGCTGGTGCAGAAGGCGAACAGGTCGCTGGCGACGGCCTGTTCGACCGGTACGGCGGCCGAGGCGTACGCGACCCCGGCGGCCACCGCCTGGCAGCCGGGGGCGCGCTTGTCGGCGACCAGTTCCGCGTACCGCTCCAGCGGCTCACCGCCCACCGACTCCCGGGCGATGTCCAGGAGTTGGCGGCCGGTCCGGGCGGCGGCGAGCCTCAGCTCGCGGTTGAGCTTGGTGGCGTGCAGCCGCTGGTCGATCTCGACCAGCAGCTCCCAGTCGCCCTCCGACGCGGCCCGGTGGGCCAGCGCCAGCGCCGTCGCGTCGGACGGTCCGACGCTGTGCCGCAGCAGGTCGGCGAGCAGCTCGGGCACGGTGTCGGGAGTGACGGCCTTCGCCTGGGCGTAGCCCTCCAGGCCGTGCGAGAGGGTGTAGAAGCCGCTGGGGAAGGCGGAGTCGGTCAGCTGGAGGCTGACCAGCAGGGCGTCCAGCCCGTCTCCCGTGGGGCTGCTCATGCCAGGTAGAACAGGTGGTTGAGCGGCAGTTCGCGGGCCGGCTCGATGGTGGCGGGTTCGCCGTCCAGGGTGACCTTGTACGTCTCCGGGTCGACCGCGATCTTCGGCAGGGCGTCGTTGCGCAGCATGTGCTGCTTGCCGACCGAGCGGCAGTGCCGTACCGGCAACACCCGGCTTTCCAGTCCCAGTTGGGCGGGAACGCCGAGGTCGACGGCGGCCCGGGACATGAAGCTGATCCGGGTGGCCTGCCTGGCCCGGCCGAGCGCGCCGTACATCGGGCGGTAGTAGACCGGCTGCGGGGTGGGCAGCGAGGCGTTCGGGTCGCCCATCAGGGCCCAGTTGATGATGCCGCCCTTGATGACCATCTTGGGCTTGGCGCCGAAGGAGTTGATCGGCCAGAGCACGATGTCGGCCAGCTTGCCGGGCTCCAGCGAGCCGATGTGCTCGGCGGTGCCGGAGGCGATCGCCGGGTTGATGGTGAGCTTGGCGAGGTAGCGCAGCACCCGGAAGTTGTCGTTGCGCTCGCTGTCGCCGGCCAGCTTGCCGCGCTGCTCCTTGCAGTGGTGGGCGGTCTGGAAGGCACGGGTGAAGGACTCCCCGATCCGGCCCATGGCCTGGGAGTCGGAGGAGAAGATCGAGATGACGCCCTCGTCGTGCAGCACGGTCTCGGCGGCGATGGTCTCGGCGCGCACCCGGGAGTCGGCGAAGGAGACGTCCTCGGGGATGTCGTGGCTGAGGTGGTGGCAGACCATCACCATGTCCAGCAGTTCGTCCACCGAGTTGACGGTGTAGGGCAGGGTCGGGTTGGTGGAGGACGGCAGCACGTTGGGCTCGCCGGCGATCCGCATGATGTCGGGGGCGTGGCCGCCGCCCGCACCCTCGGTGTGGAAGGTGTGGATGGTGCGGCCGTCGATCGCGGACAGGGTGTCCTCGAAGAAGCCGGACTCGTTGAGGGTGTCGGTGTGGATGGCCACCTGCACGTCGTACTCGTCGGCGACGCCGAGCGCGCTGTCGATCGCGGCCGGGGTGCTGCCCCAGTCCTCGTGCACCTTGAGGCCGCACACGCCCGCCTCGACCTGCTCGCGCAGCGCGCCCGGCAGCGAGCCGTTGCCCTTGCCGAGCAGGCCGACGTTGACCGGCAGGTCCTCCACGGCCTGGTACATCCGGCCGATGTTCCACGGCCCGGGCGTACAGGTGGTGCCGTTCGTGCCGTCGGACGGGCCGGTGCCGCCGCCGATCAGGGTGGTGATGCCGTTGCTCAGCGCCTCCTGCGCCTGCTGCGGGGCGATGAAGTGGATGTGGGTGTCGATGCCGCCGGCGGTGGCGATCAGGTGCTCGCCGGAGATCACCTCGGTGCCGGGGCCGATCACCAGCTTCGGGTGCACCCCGCTCTGGGTGTGCGGGTTGCCGGCCTTGCCGACGGCGGTGATGAAGCCGTCCTTGACGCCGATGTCGCCCTTGACGACGCCGAGCACCGGGTCCATCACGACGACGTTGGTGATGACCAGGTCGAGCGCGCCCTGGACGGCGGTGGCGGCCGGGTCCTGGGCCATGCCGTCGCGGATGCCCTTGCCGCCGCCGTAGACGGCCTCGTCGCCGTAGTGGCCCTGGTTGAAGTCCTGCTCGACCTCGACCACGAGGTTGGTGTCCGCGAGGTGGAAGCGGTCGCCGACGGTGGGGCCGAAGAGGTCGGTGTACTGCTTGCGGGACAGGATGGCCATCAGCGGTCGCCTTCGTTCCGGAAGCCCGCGCGGGGCTCGTCGTCCTTGTGGTCGAGGTTGGTGCCCTTGAAACCGCGGGCGATCGCCCGGTCGATGGCGCGGGCGCGGGTGTCCCGCGCCGTGGTGCCGCCGTCCACGAGGTTGCTGAAGCCCACCAGGCGGCGGTGCCCGCCGAACTCGGCGAGCGTGACGTCCTTGGTGTCGCCGGGCTCGAAGCGGACGGCGGTGCCGGCCGGGATGTCGAGGTGCTTGCCGAAGGCGGCGTTGCGGTCGAAGTCGAGGGCCCGGTTGGCCTCGAAGAAGTGGTAGTGGGAACCGACCTGGATCGCCCGGTCGCCCGTGTTGCTGACCGTGATCGTGGCCTTGGCTCGGCCGGCGTTGATCTCCACCGGGTCGTCGCCGTACAGGTATGCGGCGCCACCAGACATGGCTGGCCTTCCTCTCTGCCGGTTCAGTGGGGGGTGTGTGCGGGGGTGTGGGGGTGACTGTGACTGTGACTGTGTTTGTGACCGTGACCGTGACCGTGGCCGTCGCTGTGGTGGCCCCCGCCCGGGCCGTGGCTGTGGGCGTAGCCGTGGCCGTGCTCGGCGTCGAGGCCGGCCAGGATGCCGTCCTCGCCGTGGCCGAGCAGGTGCAGCGCCGCCGCCGTGCGGGCCGCGACCACGCCGGCGATCGCGGACGGCCGCAGCAGCGGGCCGCCGTCCCGTACGTCGCTGTCCCGCAGGTCGGCCGGCAGGGCCGGGCCGAAGGAGGCCGGGACGGCCGTGACCCGGTCGGCGCCGAGCAGTCGGCAGCGTTCGGCGCCCTCGGCCGAGCCGGGGTCGCCGCCCGCGAAGGCCACCTCGACCAACCGGTGCCGCCCGTACTGGCGGACCAGCCGGGCGATCCGGAACAGTTCGGCGTCCTCGAACGGCCCGGCCGCCGGGGCGGTGACGAGTACGGCGTCCCCGCCGCCGGCCGAGGCCGCGGCGGCGCGCAGCCAGCCGATCAGGTGCTCGGCCGCGCCGAAGGGCGCGGTGAGCGCGAGCCGTCCGCGGCCCTCGTCGTCGGCGAGCCAGCGCAGGGCGCGGGCGGTGTCGGCGACCAGCTTCGGGTCCCGTCCGAGGGTCATCGGTACGACGCACACCGGTCCGTCGCCGGCCGCCAGGGCCGAGCGGACGGCTTCGGCGAGCGGTCGGCCCGCGGCTGCCGCGGCGTGGACGACCGGCCCGCGCCCGGCGGGCGCGCCGCTCGGGGTGACCAGGCCCACCAGGTCGCGGCCGCCGTCACTCTCGTGCCCGCCGGCCAGGACGACCACCGCAGGCTGGGGGGCGGTCATCGCTCAGGCACCGACCGGGTCGTGGCAGGAGACCAGCTTGGTGCCGTCCAGGAACGCGGCCTCGACCTGGAGCAGCGGCAGCATCTCGCGCACGCCGGGCATGACGTCCGCGTTGCTGACGACCTGCTTGCCGATCTCCATGCACTCGGCGACGGTGCGGCCGTCCCGGGCGCCCTCCATGATGGCCTCGCTGATCAGCGCGCAGGCCTCGCTGTAGTTGAGCCTGACGCCGCGGTCGCGGCGTTTGCGGGCCAGATCGGCCACGACGTAGATGTAGAGCTTGTCCATCTCACGCGGGGAGAGATTCACGGGAACCACTCCTCCTTTCCGAGAAACCGACGGAATGCAAGTCCGATGAAAAGCAGATCAGTTGGGCCACCGTGGGGCGGAATACCGGGTTCGGCCGCCTGCGGGATCAGACCCGGCGCAGCCGGGGAATCACCGGTACCGCGGCCAGGAACAGCATGGTGGTCAGCACGAACGGCCACGTGAAGGCGTGGCCGCCGAACGGCGCGGTGCTCGCGCCGAGCGCCGGGGTCAGCACGGTCGCGGCGGCCGTGGCGGCCGCGGCGGCCGTCGCGACCAGGCAGAACGGCGCGGTCAGCGCGGGCAGCCCGCGCCCTTCCAGTAGGGCTCCGAGTGCCGCGGTCACCACCACGGCGACGACGGCGCCGAGCACCGCGACCGCGACCGTCGCCGGGTGGCCCGGGCCGAGGAGCACCGCGCACCCGAGCGCGACCAGGCACCCGTTGTACCCGGTCAGCCCGGCCTCGACGGCGTCCCGCCGCAGCCCGAAACCGTACGCGGTGGACCGCATGAAATCGACCTGGGCGCCATCGCGCAGGACTTCGACGACTAACTCGACGGATATCGGACGGGCGGCGGCGGAAGCCCTTTTCGGGGCCCCTCCCCCACCCTTTTGTTGACCCATACGGCCCATACGTCGCACCAATTCCCCGGTACGGCCGAGGGGGCTCGGGAGACTGCCCGGGAGCCCGTTCGGCGATTCGTGGGGAACCGTACTCCTGCGGATTCGGAAACGGGATGGGCACCTGGCGTTACGTCAAATCGACCGACAGTCACGACGTGGGCGCTGAGCTGCAACATTCTGTTGAAGCCACGGCGCGGCGAAGTGACTGAAGAGGGCAATTCTTTGCGAAGTTTTACTCGCGGCAGACAAGCGCCGGAATATGGCTATGCCAAGTAATCCGCGACAAATTCTGGCTATCCCGGCAATCCGGACACGCGGAGCCGTGGGAAAGCCGCGGGAATGCTGTGGGGCGCGGGGCCGATGTGGCGGAAATGTGAGTTCTTCGGGGTGCGATCGCACCGGAATGCGTGGACGGGGCTCCACGCGGCCGGTCAGGCCGCCCCGGGCCCTGCGTGGGGGGTCGCTCCGGGGCCCGCAGGGGAGGTCGCTCCGGCCTCGGTCCCGGCAGCCGTCCGACCGAGGTGCCCGAGCAGGAAGCGCTCCGAGGCGGCGAGCTCGAACTCGGGCACCGCCCGGTGGCCCCCGGGATTGGCGTGCAGCGTCTTCTGCCGCGAGCCCAGCGCGCCGTACAGTGCCAACGCGGCCTCACGCGACGAGAGTTCGTCGTCCCACTGCAGGACGAACTCCACCGGAACGGTCACCCGCCCGGCCGGCTCCAGCAGCGAGGCATGGCCCGCCAGCCCGAACACGGCGGCCCGGATTCGCGGTTCGGCCGCCGCGAGCGGGATGCCGATCACCGTCCCGAGCGACAACCCCCAGTACCCGACGGGCCCGGGGCCCCTGCCCGGCCCCTCGAGGGCGTCCAGAGTGTCCAGCACCGCCCGCCACTCGGGCACGGCCCGCTCCGCGAGCGCCGCCGTGTGCCGCGCCACCCACGCACTGATCGGCCGCCCGGCCGCCAGCAACTCCCCGATCTCGGTGGCGAACCGCTCGTCCTGCGCGGTGCGCTCCCGCTCGCCGTGCCCGGGCGCGTCGAGAGCCACCGCCGCCCACCCGTACCGCGCCACGCACGCCTGGGCCCGGTCCCGCGACCCCAGCTTGTGCTGCCCGCCACCGTGCCCGAGCAGCACCAACGGCCGCCCGCCGAGGGCCGATCCGGCCGGGTGCCAGAGCACGCCGGGCACGCCGTCATGGACGAAGCGGCGTTCCGAGACGCCGTCCGCACTGGTCTCCGAAGTGAAGTGCACCCATCCATCATGGCGCCCGACACACGTTCGAGTCCGGCCTTTGTCCCGCCTGGCCGAAGTCGCCGGGGCCCCGATTGGTACCCGACCCTCCCCGACCGTGCAGTCCTCCAGGGCCCGCTGACGGCGAACTCCCGGACGGTCGACCAGACTTCGGCGGGCTCCTCCTCCTGGGCCAAGTGCCCTGCACCGGCGACGACGGCCGTCGTCGGGTCGCGCACCCCGGCGGCGCGGAAGCCCCGGGCGTAGGCGTCGATGTCGCCGTACTCGCGGTCTGCGATGACCGGCTCGACGCGCCGGCTCCGTTGGCGCCTCTCAGCCCCGCGCTGACGGGTCCCGGAGGAAGTCCGTGAGGAGGGTGGTCACCTCGGCGGGCCGTTCCAGGTTGGGCAGGTGGCCGGCCCAGGGGAGTTCGAGGTGGCGGGCGTTGGGGAGGATGGTGGGGAGTCCGGCGGCGATGTGGCGGAAGTCCGGGAGGTCGTGGGCGCCCGAGACGGCGAGGGTGGGGGCGGTGATCCGGGTGAGGTCGACGTCTTCCTTCTCCGGGCCGCCGGTCGCCTCCAGCTGGACGTCGAAGTTGTGGCGCTGCATCCGCCGGACGTGGTCGCGGGTCGGTTCGTCGGCCTCCGGGCCGAGCCAGGTGCGGACGTTGAGTTCGACGGCGGCCTCGATGTCGCCCGCCTCCAGCAGTTCGTCCTCCTGGGCGCCGAAGGCGCGCAGGGTTCCGGAGGGTTCGTGGCCCGGGCGGCCTGCGCAGAGCAGGGCGAGTGCGGTGACCGCGTGGGGGCGCAGGGCGGCCGCGGTGAGGGCGATGCGGCCGCCGTACGAGGCGCCGACCAGGGCGGTGGTTCCGATGCCCAGGTGGTCGAGGAGGGCGAGCACGTCAGCCGCGGCGCCGTAGGGGCCGGTGGGCAGCGGGGTGTCGCCGAAGCCGCGGAAGTCGCAGCGGACGACGCGGTGGCCGGCGTCGAGGAGGGCCTGCCACTGAGGGTCCCACATCCGCCGGTCGCACACCGAGGAGTGCAGCAGGACAACAGCCGGACCGGTTCCTGAATCATCATGAGAAAGGATCACCCGGTGGATGGTAGCCAGCCAGGCCGGTCGCCCGCGAGGCAGTTCGGGCGGCAATCCGATGGCGTGACCGGCGGCGGCGCGCCGAGAATGTCCGGATGCGCGAACTGGAGCTGTCCGACGGAGTGGTCACGCTGTCCCCGCTGCGCCCGGAGGACGCGGCGGCCCACCTGGCCGGGGAGGATGACGAGCTGGTGCGGTGGCTGAGCGGCGGCCCGAGCACTCCGGAGGGCGTCGCGGCGTACTTCCGGCAGTGCCGCGAGCAGTGGGAGGCGGACGGTCCGCTGCGCGCGTTCGGGATCAGGGCGGACGAGGAGGGCGGAAACGGCGTACTGGCGGGGACGATCGACCTGCGGTTCGGGCACGCCGACCTCGCCCCCGGCCAGGTGAACGTCGCCTACGGCCTCTATCCCCCGTGGCGCGGCCGGGGCCTGGCAACCCGGGCCGTCCTGCTGGCCTCGGGGTACGGGGCGCGGGTAGGTGCGCGGGAGGCGGTGATCCGGGTGGAGCCGGAGAACGCCGCTTCGGCCGCGGTGGCCCGTCGGGCCGGGTTCCGGCCTGCCGGGCGGGCGCGGGACGGGCACGGGACGCTGCACGACTGGTACCTCCGCGGCCTGGACCTCTTCCGACCGGAGGCCGCCGGGGAGTAAGCGCTTCCGGCCCCGTCCGGGCTCTGGGTGGGTGAGGAGGTACTCATGGGAGAAGCGAAGAGCGCTCGGGACGAGGAGTTCCAGACGTTCGTCGTCGCGTCCTGGCCCCGGCTGCTACGGACGGCGTTCCTGCTGGCCGGGGAACAGTACGCGGCGGAGGACCTGGTGCAGTCGGCGGCGGAGAAGGCCTGCGCGGCCTGGTCGAAGGTGCGCCGGGCGGACGATCCGTACGCCTACGTGCGACGGATCCTGGTGAACCAGCACGCCCGCCGCTGGCGCCGTCGGCCGCCGGAGCTGCTGGTCGACGCGGTGCCGGACACGGCGGGGTCGGAGGACGGCTTCGCCCGGTCCGACCAGCGCGGGGCACTGCTGGCCGCGCTCGCCACCCTGCCGCCGCGCCAGCGGGAGGCGGTGGTGCTGCGGTACTGGGAGGACCTGAGCGACAGCCAGACGGCCACGGCGATGGGCTGTTCGGTGGGCGCGGTGCGCAGCCACGCGGCGAAGGGCATCGGGCGGTTGCGACAGGTGTCCGCTCTGGGGGAGCTGAAGGACAGGACCGAGATCGGAGGGGCGGTATGAGCACGAACGCGAACGGGGACGCCGACCTGTGGGTCGGGCTGGGCCTGGCCGAGGCGGCGTCGACCGCGAGGATCGGCCCGGCGCCGGTGGCGGACATCCTGGCGGGCGGTCGGCGGATCCGGCGCCGCCGCCGGACGGTGGTCGGCGCGCTGGCGCTGGCCTCGGTGGTGGTGCTGGCGGGCGGGGCGGTCTCCGAGCTGCGCCCCGGGCCGGCCGTCTCCCACCCGCTGGTCCCGGCCGGTCCCGGTCACGGCTCCGGCACCGGCGGCCCGCCGACGGCCGCGGCTGCCCCGGTGAGCCCGACTCCCACGACCGCCGCCCCGCCCGCACGGGACCCGTTCACCCCGGTGCGGGTGGTGGTCGGCGAGGGCACCACGCCCGAGGGCAAGCAGTGGAAGCTGTGGCGGGCCGTGTGGCCGACGGCCCCGAGGGAGCGGGCGTACGAGCAGGCGCTGGCGCTGTGGCAGGAGCGCAGCCCGTACGACTCGGCGGTCAGCAAGCCGACGAAGGAGTTCGTCGACCGGTACTACGATCCCGACTCCGACGTCGTCAACACCTACTTCACGGTGGACGGGGTGCGCCTGAGCCACGACGCCGCGGGCACCAGCCCGGCGCCGGGCAAGCTGGGCCCGCGCGACGGCACGTACATCGGCGGCGGCCTGCTGGGCGCCCGGGGCAAGGGTGACACGGTGGCCCCGGGTGAGATCGTCGGGCTGAGCCTGGGTCCCGACATCGCCCGGGTGAAGGTGACCTGGACGGACGGCACGGTCACCGAGCCGCCGCTCGTCACGGTGGCCGACTCGCCGCTGCGCGAGGCGGTGGTGGCCCGGCCGGAGGGCAGGACGGCCAGGCTCTGGGAGTACTTCGACCGGAACGGCAACAAGGTCCCGGACTCCGGGGCGCAGTTCCTGACGGGCTGACCACACCTGTCGCCCGACGCGTCGACCGCACCCGTGGTCTGACGCCTGGCCACTTGGTCCGGGTGTTCCGTGGAGGCGCGCGGCGGGGGCTGCGGGAGTGGGAAGTCGGTAGCGCCGACTTCCCACTCCCGCCGCTCCTCAGCCAGAACTCACATGTCGTCATTCCTCCCGTCTTCGCCGGGCCCCGCCCTGGAGTTGACGATCGTGTGGCATGACCGGGGCCTTGCGGCAAGGGCCCCCGTGCGCTACAGCGTGAGACCGGCGGGGAAAGCGCGTGTTGTCATCCGCGTAGGACGGCCATCACCTCACCGACCAGCACCCGCGCCCGGTCCACCGTCGCTGCCAGTGCGCCCGGCGTCTCCCCGGTGGCGCCCAGCAGTTGACGCGCACGATCACCGAAATCGGCTGGCACATCCGGAAGTTGCCCGGCGATCGCCAGCGCTCCCTTCTCGTTGAGGCACCAGCGCCGCTCGCGCGCGTACAGCGCCTGCACCAGTACGCCCACCGCCCGGGAGAGGCAGAGCGAGACGTACAGGGTGTCGCCCCGGGCCGCCCCCTTCGCCGCGACGCCGACCAGGAACTCCGCCTCCCACGCCCCACCCGTCAGGGCGTCGCGCAGCGGCTCCGGATACCGGGCGGTCTGTGCCTGGAGCGCCGCCAACTCGCCCGCGGGGTCGGCGAGTACGCGGCCGAGCGCGACCTCGCCGGGGTAGCAGGGCGACCAGAACCCCAGCGGGTGACCGGCCTGCACGCCGACCTCGTAGCGGCCGGCCCGGCAGTCCGCCCACACCCGCTCGACCCGGTCGAGGTCGCGCAGGATCCAGTCGACGGCGACCCCGTCGATGCGCAGCCACGCACCGCCGTTCACCCACGGCCCCCAGCCGCCAGGGCCGGCCACCTCCACCTCCGGCCCGGCGAGCGCCCGCAGCGCGGCGAGGTCGGGCTCGCCGCGGTAGTAGAGGCCGAGGTCCCAGTCCGACTCCGGCCGGTGCTCCCCGCGTGCCCGGCTTCCGCCGAGCATCACGCCGACCATGCCCGGTACGTCCGCGAGTCGGGCCGCCATGGCCTCGATGTGTTCGTCGATCGCCTGCATGACGGGAAGTCTGGCGGCTGGGCGGGCGCCGGGCCAGCGGATTCCGGGCGCGGCGGGTCGGGGCCGTTGAGCAGGAAGTCGGCCGGGCCGACCTGCTGATTTTCCGGCCGCCGTCAGCGCCGTGCGCCCGAGCGCCGCAGCCACTCCTGCCCCTCCGGGTCCTTGGGGTCGATCGCCAACAGCAGCTCGCCCAGGGAGCGCTGCGCCGCCGGGTCGCCCGCCCGGGCGCCGATCAGCAGCAGGTCGGCGGCCCGCTGCGGCTCTCCGGCGTCCAGCCGCTCCTGGGCCTGGGCGTGCAGACCGGCCGTGGCCCGTGAGAGCAGGCTCCACATCTCCTCGGTCGACCGGTCACCGCCCGTACGCGCCGCCCGCTGCTGGAGGACCGCCAGCAGGTTGTACTGCGCCTGCCAGTCGCCCGCCTCCGCCGCCGGGCGCAGCACCGCCTCCGCGCCGTCCAGGTCGCCCGCGGCGCTGAGGGCAGCGCCGAGCACCGGCGTGAGCAGTTCCTCCCCCTCTGCGACGGCCCGGCGCAGCAGCGGGACCGCGGCCGCCGGTTCGCCCTCGGTGTACAGCCAGATCCCGGCGAGCTTGGCACCCCCGGGGCGCCCGTTGCGGCCGGCCTGTTCCAGCAGTTCCACGGCGCGCGGAGTGTCGCCGCGGTCGTGCACCCGCAGGGCCAACTCCCAGGCGGCGTCGGCGATCCCGCCGTTCGCGGCGAGCTCCAGCAGGTACTCGGCCTGCTCGACCTCGCCGAGGTCCAGAAGCACCGAGGCCGCTCGGTGCGCGGCCTCGGCGTCGCCCTGCTCGGCCTTGGCGACGTCCCGGGCGACCTCCTCGCGGGCGGCCCGGACCTGCGCCATGTCGATGCCGAGGTGGTCGATCGCCTTCTGGTGACCCGCTTCGGCGGCGCGCAGCATCCAGCGGGCGCCCTCCTCGCTGTTCTCGTCCTGGCTCAGCAGGATGGCACCGAGGTTGAAGGTGGCCGAGAGGTGTCCGCCACGGGCGGCGAGGCGCAGGTAGTCGAGGCCCGTCGTGATCTGCCCGTTCTTGAGCAGCCGGTCGGCGAGCCAGGCGGCCGAGTCCACGTCGCCGGCGACGGCGGCCTGCTGGTGCCACCGCATGGCCTCCTCCACCTTGCCCTGGTACTCCAGCATCCGGCCGAGATCGGCCATCGCCTCGACGTCCCCTGCTTCGGCCCGGCCCCGCAGGTCCTTGACCATCCGCTTGATCTCCTGCGGCGAGGCCTCGATGTGCAGGCGCGTCCCGCCGCCGATGTCGAGCCCGGCGGGCTGCTTCTTCTTCCGCCCGAATATGCCCATGTGCCACTCCTGTTGACGTACCACGTACCCGAAGTACCTACCATCGGCCCTGCGGGTGGATCCATCAACAGGCGGTCGGGCCAGAGCCGTCCGAGCCCGGCGCGGCCTTCGCCTCCTCTTCCGCTCCCCCGGCCAGCCGGGACGCCAGTTCCTCCGCCAGCCGGGCGACCCGTCCGCGGCGGCGCCGGGCGAGGGCCAGCCCGAGGTAGCGGCGGGGGCTGGGTTCGGCCAGCGGGAGGGCGACCAGTTCCGGATGCCGGGCCAGGCCGATCTCGGGGATCAGGGCGATGCCGATCCCGGCGCGGACCAGGGACTGGGCGAACTCGTAGTCCGTCGCCGTGCACGAGATCCGCAGCTCGACGCCGGCCAGGTCGGCGTACCGGGCGAGCTGGTCGGCGGACTTGCGGCATCCCAGGATCCAGCGTTGGTCGGCGAGTTCGGCCAGGTGCGGCGCCTCGGGCCGGGACCGGTAGCGGGCGGCGGCGGGGTGGTGGCGCGGCAGCACGACGCGCAGCGGGTCCTCTCCGAGCCGCGTCCAGTCCAGCCCGGAGCGGTCGCCGGGGCGGGCGGGCGGCGGGCCTTCGAGGTGGTAGGCGAGGGCGAGGTCGGCGCGGCCCTCGCGGACGGCGGGCAGGCTCTCCTCCGGTTCCGCCTCCAGGATGGTCAGTTCGACCTCCGGGTGTTCGGCGGCGAACCGGGCGAGCGCTGCGGGCAGCAGTCGGCGCCCGCCGCTGGCGAAGGTGGCGACGGTCAGGGTGGTCCGCTCGGCCGTCAGGCGGGCGATGCGCTGCTGGGTGTCGGTGAGTTCGGCGGCGATGGCGTCAGCGGCCTCGACCAGCAGCCGGCCGGTGTCGGTGAGCGTGACGCCGCGGGTCGAGCGCTCGACCACGGGCGCGCCGAGGCCTCGTTCCAGCGCGGCGACCTGCTGGGAGACGGCAGAGGGGGTGCAGTGCAGCGCCAGGGCCGCCTGGTTGAAGCTGCCCCGGCGGGAGACCTCCCGCAGCACCGCGAGTCGCTGGACGTCGATCAATAGTTCTCCTAATGATGATGCCTCGATCTCAACACTACTGCTGACGACGGGACCAGGGCAGGCTGACCCCACCGGCAGGCGATGGGAAGGGATCGAGGGCGTGGACGTGTGTGTGATCGGCGGGAGCCGCTACTTCGGCAGACGGGTGGTCGAGGAGCTCCGCGACTCGGGTGCGGCGGTGACCGTCCTCAACCGCGGCTCCACCCCCGCCCCGTACGGTGTGACCCACCTGCGGGCCGACCGCGACGACGAGGCCTCGCTGCGCGCCGCGCTCGCCGACCGGCGCTTCGACGCCGTCGTCGACCAGGTCTGCTACACGCCCGTCCAGGCGGCCGTCGCCGCCCGGGTGTTCGCCGGCCGTACCCCGCGCTACGTGCTCACCTCCACCGTCGAGGTGTACGCCCACCTCGGCCAGCCCGGCGGCCCACCTCTCGCGGAACCGGAGCTCGACCTCTCGGCCGAGCCGGTGGACCTGCAACTTCTCTGGGACGACGTTCAGTTCGTCGCCGACCACTACGCCGAGGGCAAGCGCCAGGCGGAGGCACTGCTCACCCGGCAGGCAGCCTTCGACCTCGCCACCGTCCGTACGGCGCACGTCCTCGGCGGCGCCGACTTCACCGGACGGCTGGCCCACTACGTGGACCGGATCGGACGCGGCATCCCGGTGGCCGTCCACGCCGCACCGCAGCGCGCTTCCTTCGTCCACGAGGCGGAGATCGCCCGCTTCCTGGCCTGGGCCGCCAAGGCCGACTTCACCGGACCGGTCAACGCGGCCTCGCAAGGGCCGATGGACGTACGGGAGTTGTGCGCGGCAGTGGGCCGGGCCACCGGCGCCGAGCCGCGGCTGACCACGGGAGGGGGCGAGGCGCCCTCGCCGTTCTCCTTCGACCGCTGCTACGCCATGGACACCGGACGGGCGGCCCGCCTGGGCTACCGCTTCTCCGCCGTCACCGACTGGCTTCCCCAGGCCGTCAAGGAGGCCAGCGCATGACCGCCACCTCGACAACTGCCCTCACCCGCGTCATCGGTGGCAGCACCGTCAGCGCGATCGGCCTCGGCGCGATGCCGCTGTCCGTCGAGGGCCGCCCCGACGAGGCGCAGGCGATCGCCACCGTCCACGCCGCCCTGGACGCGGGCGTGACGTTGATCGACACGGCCGACTCCTACCACTGGCACGCGGACGAAGTCGGCCACAACGAGCACCTGATCGCCCGCGCCCTGGCGGCTTACGGGCACGACGCGGACGGCGTCCTGGTGGCGACCAAGGGCGGCCGGGGCCGCCCCGGCGACGGCAGCTGGACGGTCGACGGCGACCCGCGCCACCTGCGCCGGGCGGCCCGGGCCTCGGCCGTCCGACTCGGCGTCGAGGCGATCGACCTCTACCAGTTGCACAAGCCGGACCCGGCCGTCCCGTTCGCCGAATCCGTCGGCGCACTGCGCGAGCTGGCCGAGGCGGGCACCGTCCGGATGGTCGGCCTCTCCAACGTGGACTGCGAGCAGATCCGCACCGCACGGGAGATCCTCGGCCAGTACCTGGTGTCCGTGCAGAACCGTTTCTCCCCTGCGCACACGGCCACCCGCGACACCCTCGACCTGTGCACCGACCTCGGCCTCACCTTCCTGCCCTGGAGCCCGCTCGGCGGCATCTCGCTCAGCGCCGTCGACGACCCCGGCAGCGGCGCACCCAGGACGGACACCCCGTTCCACGCCCTGGCCCGTGCCCGAGGCGTCAGCCCGCAGCAGGTCTGCCTCGCCTGGCACCTGGCGCAGTCCCCGGCCGTCCTGCCGATCCCCGGCGCGCGCCGGCCCACCTCCATCCGCGACTCGGCAGCGGCGGCCGGGCTGACGCTGTCGGCGGAGGAACTGGCGGGCCTGCGGGTGTAATTCCTGCACCCGCAGTAACTACACCGGCAGTAACTACATCTGCCGTAACTACACCTGTCGTAACTACACCTGCAGTCACGGCACCCTGCGGTTACTGCACCTGTCGTGACTACAGGCGCAGTAACCGCAGCCGCTGTGAAGACAGCTGCCAGAAAACCAGATGTGGGCCGACAGTCCTCGCGGTAGTACTGACGCCCATGTCGCACAACCTCGTCTTTCCCGTGCTCCGCACCCCCGACCTCCACGCGGTGTTCGCCGTGGCCGACCGACTCCTCGCAGTGGGAGAGGTGGCCTCCTCCGGCGGCACCGAGATCCGGGCCAGGGTGCCGAGCCGGGCCCGTCTCAGGCAGTTGCTGGCGGCGGTTCCCGAGGCGAAGGTCCACGAGCAGATCAGGAAGGATGCGGAAACCCCGGGCGACGCACCCCTGCCGTACGCGGACATCTACACCGTCGATCTGGAACTCCCCAGTCGGCACCACGCGCGGAGCGCCGTGAGCTCGGCGCTCCGCGTCCACGACCGGCTGCAGGTCCACTGGAGCGACCTGTGGTGGCCGGGAGCCCCCGAGCTCGGACTGTCCTGGACCCGCAGACACGCCCGCCTCCAGGTCAACACCCACCACGAGGCCGACGACCTGGACCACCCGTGGATGCCCGAGCACGTCCTCTACCTCCACACCTACGTGGAAGAACACGCGGCCTGGCTCGCCGCGCAGGCGGGCGCGGAGATCATCGGCGAACCGTACTGGTTCTGAGCGCGCCCCGGCCGTGCCGGTGGGATGCCGGGCCGCTGACAGGACTGGCAGTGATCTGTGAGCGACGTGCAGGCGGCAGGCCGAAATCATGGGTTCCGCGCAGCCCATAGGCAGTCGCTGCCGCCTGACCAGCAAGGGAGTCCCGCCACCATGTCCTCCGCACCCCCCACCTCGCCCTGGAACGTCCGACGGCTGCCGCGTGCCGACGGCAGCGTCGTCCTGGTCACCGGCGGCAACGCCGGGATCGGGTACTTCGTCGCGGAGCAGTTGGCTGCCACCGGGGCGACCGTCGTGCTCGGCAGCCGAAACCCCGCGAAGGCCGAGAACGCCATGGCCTCGATCCGGGCCCGCGTGCCCGGCGCACAGGTGCGCGCCGTACGGCTGGACGTCGCCGACCTCGGGTCGCTGCGAACGGTGGCGGACGCATTGGGGGTCGAACGCCTCGACGCGGTCGTCCACAACGCGGGTGTCGCGCTCGACGACCCGCCGCGCCAGGAGACCGGGGACGGTCACGAGCTGATGTTCGGCACGAACCACCTCGGGCACTTCGCGCTGACCCACTGGCTGATGCCGCTGCTGTCCGCCGCCCCGGCGGCCCGTGTCATCACCATGGGCAGCTTCGCCGCGAAGTCCGAGCGCCTGGACCTGGACGACCTGCAGTCCCGCAGGGACTACCGGCCCAAGCGCACCTACGGGCGCTCCAAGCTCGCGCAGATGCACTTCGGCCTCGAATTCGACCGCCGCCTCCGCGCGGCCGGCAGCACGGTGGCGAGCGTGGTGGTCCACCCCGGCGGCGCGCTGGACTCCCTCACCCCCTCCCGGCCGGGGGTCCACACGAAGACCGCCGCCGCGCGCCTGGGCGCCGCGCCCGCCGCCCTGCTCCTCCAGGGCAAGCACGCCGGCGCCTGGCCCGCCGTCCGGGCGGTGCTCGACCCGGCCGTACGCGGCGGCCAGCTGTGGGGCCCGCGCGCCTTCGGCCTGCGCGGTGAGCCCCACCGCGAACCGGTGTGGGCCAACCTCGCCGACACCACCGTCGCGGCCCGCCTGTGGGACGCCAGCCGCGACCTGACCGGCGTCGACCCGGCCGCCCACCTCGGGTAGTCCACCCGGCGGCGCCTGCCCCCCAGGCCGAGGACGAGGGTCAGGAGGGAGGAGTGGGAAGTCGGCCGGGTCGACTTCCCACTCCGTTCCGCGCCCCCCTCAGCACCGCTACGACGGCACCGCAGCCCGTTCGGACTCGCTGCGCAGCACGCAGAACTCGTTGCCCTCCGGGTCGGCGAGCACCGCCCACCCCGAGCCGTCGGGGTTCCGCAGATCGCTGACCATCGTGGCCCCGAGCCCCAGCAGCCGCTCCACCTCCTCCTCCCGCGAGGTCTCCGGCCGCAGGCACAGGTGGACCCGGTTCTTGACCGTTTTCGGCTCCGGCACCTGGCTGAAGTACAGGACCGGTCCCTCCGCCAACACCACCGCGACCTCCCGGTCCCCCGGCCCATCACCCGGGCCCAGCGGACGACCGGTCACCCGGCTCCAGAAGCGGGCCAGCTCATAGGCGTCCGCACAGTCGATCGCCACGTTCCGCAGTACCGAGACCATGCCCCCGAGCCTTCCCGATTTACCCTCCGGACGCCACTGCCTGCCGCCGGTTCCCCTCGCACGGGACGGTGGCCGTGGATCTCGGCCACGAGCCCGCGACCGTCGTCGACACCCGAAGCGGCCATGATCCTGATCACACCGGGGAATGTGCTCCTCCTCTTCAATGTGCATGACAAAGGCCCTAGCGTCATGCGGGCCAGGCGCGAGTCAACTCCGCTCCTCAGGAGGAACGTTGAACATCTCGACCCTGCTCCGAGGCCGCACCGGTCGTACCGGCCGCACCAGTCGCACCGGGCGTATCGTGGCCGCCACCGCGACCGCGGTTCTCACGGCCGCCGGGCTCGGCATCTCCGCCGCAGGCACCGCGAGCGCCGCGGAGACCGGCCGGGACACCCCGCAGAGCCTGAACGGCATCACCTACAGCGCATGAACTTCCAGACGTTCAACTTCGTGTAGCGGCAGACCGCCTCCCGGCTCCCAGCTCCCGGCTCCCCGGCTCCCGGCTCCCGGCTCCCGGCTCCCGGCTCCCCGGGAACGGCACGGGGCGGGGCCACCGGGAGTGTCCGGTGGCCCCGCCCTCGCGTTCCGCTCGCCGCGGCCGGCGTCAGTTCATGAAGGTGACGTCCCAGTGGCTGCCCTCGTTGGCGTAGATGTTGCCGGAGGGGGCGGTCCACAGGTCGGCGCCGTCACCGCGGGTGCCGCTGTGGGTGAAGGTGCCGTGGATGTAGTTGGTGAGGCAGCTCATCATGGCGAAGTCCATCTTGTAGCCAGTGCCGTGGCTGTAGGTGCCGCTGGCGTGGCCGGTCTCGGTGCCGCCGGTGATGTTCAGCGGGCAGCTGCCGACGGCGTGCTTCAGGTTGATGGCGCCGTCGACCGTGGCACGGCGGATGCCGTCGAAGGAGGTGCAGCTGCTGCTGTTGCGGTCGGAGCAGTTGCCCGAGGAGGACCAGGTGATCCCGGCGGACGAGAGCATCGAGGCGGCCTGCGACTGGCTCAGGGTGTCGCCACCGGAACCGCCGGAGCCACCGGTGCTGCCACCGCCGCCGAGCAGGGCGCCCCAGGTGGCCGGGCCGACGATGCCGTCGACCGGGTTCAGGCCGGCGGACTGCTGGAAGTTGCGCACCTTGGAGTCGGTGCCGGGGCCGAAGGCGCCGTCCACGGCCAGGCCGGCGCCGTGGGCGTTGAGCTGCACCTGGAGCGCCTTCACGGCGTCGCCGTTGTCGCCGCTGCGGACGGTGACGATCAGCTTGGACCAGGTGTCGGAGCCGACGACGCCGTCCACCGGGGTCAGACCGCTGGCGCTCTGGAAGCTCTTGACCTTGTCCTCGGTACCGGGACCGAAGGCGCCGTCGACACCGGTCGCGAAGCCGCGGGCCGACAGCAGGTACTGGACCGTGGTCACGTTGTCGCCGCGGTCGCCGTTGCGGACGATCGGCCAGCTCGCGGCCTGGGCGGCGGGGGCGACGAGCACGGCCGCGAGCAGCGCGGCGAACATCGCGGCGACGAGGGCCGGGATGCGTTTCATGGCGGTTCCTCACTGGTGGGACTGAGTGCGGGAGAGGGGAGCGGAGGCACGGGCACGGGAAGGTTGTCCGTCCACCGCACCGGCCGCCGAGAGGAGACGCTAGGAGAGCCGGACGGCGTCCCTCTAGCGTTCCCGGCGTCCCTGGGACGGCGAATCGCGCTGGGGGCGCCCCCGAACCCACCACGGTCCCGAACCCACGCCCCCCGGGCCCGCAACGGCGGGCCCCGGACCCACGACGGCCCGGAACCCGCGACGGCCCACCGCCGGCATCCCGGTGGTGGGCCGTCGGCCGGAGCCCCTCAGTCCGTCGACACGACGGTGCTCTGCACGCCGCCGGTGACCCGCAGCAGTTCCTCGTACGTCATCGGCACGACGGTGTGCGGGTGCCCGGCCGCCGCCCACAGCACCTCGTACTGCCGCAGCGCGGTGTCGACGACCGTGCGCAGCGGAACCGGGTGACCGGTGGGGGCTACGCCGCCGATGGCCTGGCCGGTGGCCTCGCGGACCTGGGCGGCGGAGGCCCGGGTGATCTCGACCGCACCCAACTGCCCGGCCAGGAAGGCGGTGTCGACCCGATGGGCACCGCTGGTCATCACCAGCAGCGGCTCGCCGTCGCAGCTGAACACCAGGCTGTTGGCGATCGCGCCGACCTCGCAGCCGAGGGCGGCGGCGGCCTCGGCTGCCGTCCGGGCGGAGTCGGGAAGGACGACGATCTCACCGGCGACACCGGCCGCCGCCAGCGCCTCGGCGACCGCGAGGCTGCGCACGGGAAGGGATGGACTCATCGCCCCATCATGCCCTTCCGCGCCCGGAGGTGAGCCGCCCGGCGGCGACCCGGTCGGTTCCGGCCCGCCCGACGCCCGCCCGCGCGGCGGCGCTCAGCACCGCCCGGACGCCCGCCGTCAGCACCGAGGCGTCCCGCCCGGCGCCCCAGACCACGGTGCCGCCGATCCGGGCCTCCACGTACGCGACCGCGTCGGGCCCCGATCCGACGGCATGCTCGTTGAAGGAGAGGATCTCCGCCCCCACCGCCGCCGCCACCGCGTCCACCGGCCCGGCGCCGGTGCCCCGGCGGCCGTCCACCTCGGCCCAGTCGTCGCCGACCCGCCACTCCCGCCCGGCCCCCGCGTCCAGGTACTCGGCCCGGAACAGCCCGTACAGCTCCTCGCCGGTGATCTCCAGCCCGCTGTCGTCCGTCGTCTCCTGCACCACCCCGGCGAACTCGATCTGCAGCCGCCGGGGCAGTTCCAGCCCGGCGCCGGTCTGCAGCAGGTAGGCGATGCCGCCCTTGCCGGACTGGCTGTTGACCCGGATCACCGCCTCGTAGTCGCGCCCGAGGTCGGCCGGGTCGATCGGCAGGTACGGCACCGACCAGGGCGCCTCCCGTTCGGGCAGGCCCAGTTCGGCGGCGGTACCGGCGTGCCGGGCGAAGCCCTTCTTGATGGCGTCCTGGTGGGTGCCGGAGAAGGCGGTGTGCACCAGGTCGCCGGCGTACGGGTGCCGCTCGTGAACCGGCAGCCGGTTGCAGTGTTCGACGGTGCGCCGGATCTCGTCGATGTCGGAGAGGTCGAGCATCGGGTCGACGCCCTGGGTGTGGAGGTTGAGCGCCAGGGTCACCAGGTCGACGTTGCCGGTGCGCTCGCCGTTGCCGAACAGGCAGCCCTCGACCCGCTGGGCGCCGGCCAGCACCGCCAGTTCGGCGCAGGCGACACCGGTGCCCCGGTCGTTGTGGGGGTGGACGGAGAGGATCACCGCGTCGCGCCGGTCCAGGTGCCGGTCGACGTACTCGATCTGGTCGGCGTACACGTTGGGCGTGGCGATCTCGACGGTGGCCGGCAGGTTGTGGATCACCGGCCGGTCGGGATCGGCGTCCCACAGCGCGGTGAGGCCGTTGCAGACCTCCAGCACGTAGTCCGGCTCGGTCAGGTTGAACACCTCGGGCGAGAACTGGAAGCGCAGGCCGTCCCTTCCCTCCCCCAGCCGGGCCATCCGCTCGGCCGCCGCCGTGATCAGCGCCCGCAGTTCGTCCCGGTCCTTGCCGAGGACGACGTCCCGCCACAGCGGCGCGGTGGCGGTGTAGAGGTGGACGACCACGTTCGGCAGTCCCTCGACGGCCTCGAAGGTGCGGTCGATGAGGTCGGCGCGGGCGGCGGTGAAGACGACGACGGTGACGTCCTCCGGAACCGCCCCGGGCTGCTCGGCGAGCCGGCGGACGAAGTCGAAGTCGGTGCGGCTGGCGGAGGGGTAGCCGACCTCGATCTCCTTGAAGCCCATGGCCAGGAAGAGGTCGAACATCCGCTGCTTGCGCGCCGGGTCCATCGGCTCGGCCAGCGCCTGGTTGCCGTCGCGCAGGTCGACGGGCACCCACAGGGGGGCCCGCTCGATCCGGTGGCCGGGCCAGCGGCGCAGCAGCGCGGGAACGTGGACCCGCTCGTGGGCGGGGCGGTAGCGGTGGAAAGGCATGGCGCCGCCGCGCTGGGGGTTCCAGGCGGGGGCGTCGGCCGGGACGGGGCCGGCGGGGGCTTGCAGGGTCGGGAACCGCATGGGGATGTCCTCGGGTGGAGTACCGGAGACCGGCAGGACGGCGCCCCGCAGCGGGGTGCCGGTCCGGTCACGCCCCGCTGCGGCCGCCAAGAAGGAGTGCGCTCCACGGCTGCATGGCGGGTAGAGTAACCACGCCACAAGTACTCAGACAACCTGACAGGTGACGACGATGACCCCGCTCCGCCCCTCCCCCCTCGCCGGACAGGCCGCCGACCTGATCGAGCAGCGGATCCGGGCCGGGGAGTGGCCGGTCGGCGGCAAGCTGCCCGGCGAGGTGGCGCTCGCCAAGGAGCTGGGCGTCGGGCGCTCGACCGTCCGGGAGGCGCTGCGCACGCTCGCCGCGGCCGGGATGGTGCACAGCCGCCAGGGTTCCGGGGTGTTCGTGACGGCCGACCGCCCGGCCGCCGGGGACTGGACCACCCGGCTGCGCGCCGCCGAGCTGGCGCACGTCTACGAGGTGCGCACGATGGTCGAGGTGCAGGCGGCCCGACTGGCGGCCGAGCGGCGCACGGCGACGGACCTCGCCGCCGTGGACGCGGCACTGGCCGCGCGCCTGGCGGCGGGCGGGGCGGACGACACCGCCTTCGTGGACGCCGACATCGCGCTGCACACGGCGATCGTGGCCGCCGCCCACAACCCCGTCCTGGACGACCTGTTCGCCCAGTTCGCCCCGGTCCTGAGGGAGCATCTGGTCGCGCTGGTGGGCCTGTTCGGACTGCGGGAGGGTGATCCGAACCAGGGGTACGCCTCGCACGCGGAGCTCGTCCGGGCACTCCACGACGGTGATCCGGCGGCCGCCGGGCGGGTACTGGCGACGGAGCTGGAGTCGACCCGGGCGCGGCTGCTCAGCCCCTGACTCCGCCGGGCGACGGAGCGTCACACAGTTTTCACACGGCTGCCATCCAGCGGTCGCGGGCGGCAGCGACACTGCGTCAGGCAGGGCGGAGCCCCGTTGCTTCGGGCGCAAACGGTCAACGTGCGGGTGACATTGTGTCCGGTCCGTGCACAATTGCGGCCGAGGTGGCGAACGGGCTTTCACTCCAATCACACGGTATGACTAATATCGCATCGTCAAAAGCCCGTGCCCGGACGGCCCGCCCTTCACCGGTCGGCCGCCAGCCCCAAGGAGTCTGCTCTGCGCGCGCGTGCGAATCGGCGGCCCCCGACGCCGAAGGCCCCCCGCAGGCGTCCACGCCTGTCCCTGCGGTCGGCGCTGCTCGTCCTGGCCGTCGTCCCCAGCCTCGCCCTGGTCGCCCTCTGGGCCGTCACCAGCGGCGCCACCGTCTTCGACTTCCAACGCCAGGCCGCCCAGGGCATGCTCGCCCAGAAGGCCGGCCAGCCGTCCAACATCGTCTACTACAACCTCCAGGAGGAGCGCCGGCTCAGCGCCGAGGCGCTCGCCCGGCCCGGCGCCAACACCGACCAGCTGCGCCACCAGCGGCAGTTGACCGACGACGCGGTCCGCCAGTTCCAGGCCCTGTCCGGGGAGAGCACCGAGAACGCCCCCGACGACGTCCGCAGCGCCGTCGCCGAGGCCCGGCAGGCGATGGGCAAGCTCGCCGAGCAGCGCGCCGCCGTCGACAGGGGCTCGGTCGACCAGCAGACCGTCTTCGCCTACTACACCGACCTGATCGCCGTCGACCTGCGGCTGTTCACCGCGCTCAGCCACGTCGACGCGGGGGAGGTCACCTGGGTGTCCAAGACCCTGGTCAACTCCTTCTGGGCCAAGGAGATGCTGGCCCGCGAGGACGCCGTGCTGGCCCGCGGCTGGCCCAGCGGCCGGCTCAGCACCGCCGACTACCAGCAGGTCCAGCAGCTGATCGGCGCCGAGGACCACCTGTTCACCGTCCAGGTCGTCCCGTACGTCCCCGACGGCGAGGCGGCCGCCTGGCACGACCTGATGAACGGCCCCGCCTGGCAGGCCAAGGCCGCCGTCGAGCAGCAGCTCACCCGGCCCACCGCCGCCGAGTCCAACGGCACCGTCAGACTGCCCGCCGCCCAGGACCAGTGGCGCCAGGCCGTCGACCAGCTCAACCCGCAGCTGGTCAAGGCGATCGAGACCCGCACCAGCGCCATCGTCGAGGTCGGCAAGGGAACCATCCTCGACCTGCTCACCCGCGTCGTGCTGACCGCCGTCATCGGCCTGATCACCGTCGTCGCCGTCGTCATCGCCTCCTGGCGGATCAGCCGCTCGCTGCGCCGCCGGATCAAGGAACTCCAGACCCAGGCCGAGGAGATGGAGCGCACCCTGCCCGAGGTGGTCGACCGCCTCGGTCGCGGCGAGCAGGTCGACGCCGCGGCCGAGAGCCGGGAAGTCACCACCGGCGAGCACGGCAACGGCACCGACGAACTCGCCCGCCTCGGCCAGACCCTCAACCTGGCCCGCTCCGCCGCCCTGGAGGCCGCCGTCCGGCAGGCCGACCAGCACCGCGGCTTCGAACGCCTCCTCCAGCGCATCGCCCGCCGCACCCAGCTGCTGATCGGCCGCCAGCTGCGCAAGCTCGACGAACTGGAGCGCAGGCACGAGGACCCGGAGGTGCTGGAGGGCCTGTTCGACCTCGACCACCTCACCGCCCGCCTGCGCCGCTACGAGGAGAACCTCGTCATCATGGCCGGCGGCCAGCCGCAGCGGCGCTGGCGCAAGCCCGTACCGCTGCTGGACGTGCTGCGCTCCGCCCAGGGCGAGGTGCAGGACTACCGGCGGATCGTGATCGACGTCGAGGGCCACCCCTGGCTCTCCGAACGGGCCGTCGGGCCGGTGGCCCACGTGCTCGCCGAACTGATGGAGAACGCCACCACCTTCTCCAAGCCGCCCACCCCGGTCGAGGTCCGGGCCGCCATGGTCGGGCGCGGGCTCGCGGTCGAGATCGAGGACCGCGGCCTCGGCATGGACCCGGAACAGTACGACGCGGCCAACGAGTTGATGAGCCGCCCGCCGCGCACCGACGTGCTCGCCCGGGCCGACGACATCCGCCTCGGCTTCTACGTCGTCGCCCGGCTCGCCGCGCTCACCGGCCTGAAGATCGAGTTCCGGCCGTCGGCCTTCGGCGGCACCCGGGTCGTCGTACTCGTGCCGGACGAACTGGTCATCGACGGCGACGCCGGGCTCCCGGACGCCGCGCCCGCCGAACCGATCCCGCTGGTCCGCCGCTCGCGCCGGGCGGTGCGCTCCGCCTCCGACGAGGCGCCGCAGCCGACGGGGCCGCTCGCACCGCCGGTCGCGCCGGTGGAGGCCTTCGGGCAGGCCGAGGCCTTCGGAAGCGGCAGGGCCCTCGTGAACGGCGGCACCGTCGGGAACGGCGGTGCCCTCACGAACGGCACGGCCGTCGCGAACGGCGGGCCGGTGGAGTGCGTCGCCGAGGCGTTCCAGGACCCGGCGTACCACCAGGAGCAGCAGCCCTACCCGCCCGGCCTCGCCGAGCAGCCGATCCAGCACAGCTCCCCCGCCGACCCGCCCCCGGTGTACGCGGTCGCCCCGCCCGGCCACGGCGCGCCCGGCGTCCCGAGCACCCCGGCCGGCCCGCCCGTCCCCGCTGCCCCGAACACCCAGGCCGGCCCGCCGCCCGGCCCGGGCGCCGCACCGGCTCCTGCCCCCGACGCCCCCGCCCCGGCCTACCCGGACATCGCCTACGCCCGGGTCACCGAGGCCGAGGCCCCGTACGCCGACGAGCAGTACCGCCCGGCCGACCACTACCGGCTGGCCGAGCGGCGCCGGGGACGCGAGTACCCCTCCGCCGTGCCGCTGAGCCCGGTCGAGGGCGGGCAGCCGCCGCTGCCGCAGCGCGTCCGGCAGGCCAGCCTGGCCGCCGAGCTGCGGGTGCCGCCGCCGGCCCGCCAGCAGTGGGTCGAGCCGACCGCCGGACAGCCCGCCGGCCCGTCCCACCAGCCCGTACCGCCCGGGAACGGGCGGCCCGTCCGGCGCTCGGGCGCCACCATCGGCGCCTTCCAGCGCCAGTCCCGCGCGGCCCGGGCCCAGGACAGCGTCGAGCACCCGCTGCCCGCCTCCGCCACCCCGCCGGCTCCCCCCGCTCTGCCCGCCGGCCCCCCAGCCCCCGCGTCCGCCCCCTCCCCCTGGGCGCTGCCGGCCGCGGAACCCCGAACCACACGAACGGATGACCAGCCATGAACCGCACGACCGCCACCCACCAGGACCTGGACTGGCTGCTGGACGGGCTCGTCGACTCGGTGCCCGGCACCCGCAACGCCGTCCTGCTCTCCGACGACGGCCTCGTGGTCAGCCACTCCCGCACCATCGAGCGGGCCGACGCCGAGCGCCTCGCCGCCGTGGCCACCGGACAGCAGTCGCTCGCCCGGGGAGTCGGCCAGCTGTTCGACGGCGGCCCCGTGCACCAGGTGATCGTCGAGCTCGCCGAGTGCTGGCTGTTCGTCATCGCCGCCGCCCAGGGCACCCACCTGGCCGTGGTCGCCTCCCAGGAGGTGGACGCCGAGGTGATGTCCGTCGCCATGCACACCCTGGTGCAGCAGGTCGGCCAGAAGCTCACCACCCCGGCCCGCGCCGGGGGCGCCCCGGCCTCCTTCGACGCCTTCTCCTCCCGGAACCGGGGCTGACCCGGGTGGGCCCGTACACCGATGCCCCTTACGGCGAGGACCCGTACGGCGGCGTTCCCCACGGCGACGCCCTCCACGGCAGCCGCCACGGCAGTGGCCCGGTCAGCGGCGAGGGGGACGCCCGGGCGCGCGGCCGGGTGCCGCACTGGAGCGAACTGGAGGATCCGGACGCGGAGGACGAGACGGGCGTCATGGTGCGCCCGTACACCATCACCCGTGGCCGCACCGCACCCGAGCGCGACGACCTCACCCTGATCACCGTGCTCACCACCGCCGGGGCCGAGGCCGACGCGGCCCTGGCGCGGGGCAGCCGCGCCGGTGCCCGCGGCCTCCAGCCCGAGCACCGGCTGATCCTCGACCGCTGCCGGCGCCCGGCCGCCGTCGCCGAGGTGGCGGCCGGCCTGGACCTCCCGGTCTCGGTCACCAAGATCCTGCTGGGCGACCTGGTCGCCCAGGGCCTGCTGAAGGCGCGGGCGCCGCTCTCGGTGGCCCGCGCCGCCGGGGGCGTGGACCTCGGCCTGCTCACGGCCGTACGCGAAGGACTCCGGAGACTCTGAACGATGGCGACACCCCACTCCCGCAGTTCCGTCGACGAGCCCGCCGCCGCCCCGGCCGCCGTCAAGATCCTGATCGCGGGCGGCTTCGGCGTCGGCAAGACCACCCTGGTCGGCTCGGTCAGCGAGGTCGCGCCGCTGCGCACCGAGGAGTACCTGACCACGGCCAGTGTCGGGGTCGACGACCTGGCCGGCGTCGACCAGAAGGACACCACCACCGTCGCCCTCGACTTCGGCCGGATCACCGTCAGCCCCGAGCTGGTGGTCTACCTGTTCGGCACGCCCGGGCAGGAGCGTTTCTGGTTCATGTGGAACGACCTGGTCAACGGCGCGCTCGGCGGGATCGTCATCGCCGACACCCGGCGGCTGGACACCAGCTTCGCCTCGATCGACTTCTTCGAGAGCCGGGGCATCCCGTTCGTGGTCGCGATCAACTGCTTCCACAGCCACAACACCCGCACCCAGGAGGAGATCCGGGCCGCCCTCGACCTCGACCCGCAGGTGCCGATGCTGATCGGCGACGTGCGCGAGCGCGGCTTCGGCCGCGACCTGCTGCTGGCCCTGGTCGACCACCTGATGGACCTCGCCGCCGCGCCCGTCGGCTGAAAACCCGACGGCTGAAACCCAGCGGCTGAACCCGACGGCCTCAACCCCCCTTGGAGTGCCCCTTCATGACCACCGCACCCCTTCGCGTCCTCGTCCACGGCGGCGGCATCGGCGGCCTCACCCTGGCCACCGCCCTCGCCCGGCGCGGCCACCACGTCGAGGTCGCCGAGCTGCGCGACCGGCTGGAGGCCCTCGGCGTGGGCATCATCCAGCCCTCCAACGCCCTGCACGTGATGCGCGAGATCGGCGTGCTCGACGAGTGCCTGGCCGTCGGCTTCGGGTGGGAGGTGCTGACCATCTGCGACCCGGCCGGCACCACCCTCGCCCAGATCCCCCAGCCCCGGATGGGCGACGCCCCCTCCAACAACGGAATACCGCGCCCTGCCCTGGCCCGGGTGCTGGCCGCCGCCGCCACCTCGGCGGGCGCCACCATCCGCTTCGGGACGTCCATCTCGGAGCTCACCGACGACGGCTCCGGGGTAGACGTCACCCTCACCGACGGCCACGGCGGCCGCTACGACCTGGTCGTCGGCTTCGACGGCATCGGCTCGCCGCTGCGCCGGCACCTGTACGGGGAGAAGTACGCCCCCGAGTACACCGGCTTCGCCAACTGGCGTGTCACGCTGCCGCGTTCGCCCGAGGTCAAGGGCGTGGTGATGTCCGCCGGAAACCTCCGGGCAAAGGCCCTGCTCACCCCGATCAGCGAGGAACTCATGTACCTGGGCTCGGTGTTCGCCGAGGCCGAGGACTTCCGCCCGGACCCGGCGACCGCCCACGAGCAGCTCCGCGAGCGGCTGGCCGGCTTCGGCGGCCCGATCGCCGAGGCCCTCGCCCAGGTCACCGACCCGGCCGCGGTGGTCTACTCCCGCATCTCCCAGGTCACCGTCGAGGAGCCCTGGCACGTCGGCCGCGTCGTCCTCGCCGGTGACGCCGCCCACGCCTCCACCCCGCACCTCGCCCAGGGCGCCGCGATGGCCGTCGAGGACGCCCTGGTGCTGGCCGAGAGCCTGGAGGCCGGCTCCGACGTCCCGGCCGCGCTCGCCGTCTGGGAGGAGCGGCGCCGGCCGCGCGCCATGTGGGTACAGGCGATGTCCCGGGCGATCCTCAAGCAGGAGACCGGCAGCCCTACCACGGCGGAGGAGGACGAGCTGCTGAAGATCGGCATCCCCGGCGCGGCCCACGTGTTGGTCAAGCCGTACTGAGGCGGTGTCCGTTCCCGCGCGGGGTTGTGCCTGCGCGGGACCACGTTGCAGGCTGGCGATCATGACCGCCTTCTACCACGTCTGCTTCACCGTCCCCGACCTCTCGGTCGCCATGGCCGACCTCACCACTGCGGCGGGGGTGGAATGGCGCGAGCCGGTGGCCGGGCGGATCGGCGAGTGGGACTACCGGATCGTGTTCACCGCCGGGGACGCTCCGTACATCGAGCTGATCGAGGCGCCGGCGGGCGGGCCCTGGGGTGACGCCTCTGGGGCCCGCTTCCATCACCTGGGTTTCTGGTCCTCGGACGTCACGGCGGGCGCGGCTCGGCTCGACGCGGCCGGGTTCCCGGAGGCGTTCTCGGGCTGCCCGTACGGTCGCCCCTTCGTCTATCACCGGCTGGACAGCATCGGCGCGCAGGTCGAACTCGTGGACCTGGCGCGACAGTCGGACTTCCTGGCCGCCTGGAACCCGGACGGCGCAGCGATGCCCGCGATCAGCGAGGAGTGATCTCCTCGCGGCGCTTCCACACCGCCGCCGAGACGCGGGCCAGCAGGCGGGCCGCCGGGTCACCCCGGTCCGCGCCGGAGGCGAGCGGGCCCGTGTAGCAGACCGCGATCAGGTACGGCGGGCAGTCGTAGGGGTGGACCAGGCCGACGCAGTGGCGGGCGCCGGGGATCCAGCCGTTCTTGAACGCGATCCGGGTGCCCGGCGGAAGACCTGCGGCGAGGTCCACCCGGAAGTCGTTTCGCTCCAGTAGCCCCAGCAGCTCCGGCTCGTCGGCCAGCGAGTGCAGGAGGCGCACGAGATCGCGGGCGCTGACCCGGTTGTGAATGCCCGCAGCGCGCGCCGCGTAGTCCTCGATCCCACGCGGGCTCGCGCTGTGGGTGGCTCCCGCCTGGCGCCACACCTCGGCGACGGCCCGCTGGTCGGTGCGGCCCAGGCAGAGGTTGGTGGCGAGGTTCGAGGAGTGGGTGATCATCCGCTCGGCGAGCAGGCGGAGTGGGACATGGGTACCGAGGAGCTCCCAGGGCAGCGGATCGCTGTCCCAGTCGGGATCGTTGCCGAAGTCGCCGCCCACGACGGACTCGAACCGGTTCACCACCGGCACCTCGGCATCGAGGTTCGCCCCGCTGCGGGTGAGCGCGGCGAGCACCGCGATCTTCATCGTGCTCGCGGCGTCGTGCAGTTCATCCGGCGCACGCATGAAGACCGGCTCCGCCTCGCCCGCCCAGGGGGCAACTACAACAGAGAGCATGGCGGAAGGGTAGGGCATTTCGGGCTGAAAGTACGCCAACGGCCCGCCGCCGGGGAGACGGTGGGCCGTTGAGGGAGATCCGATCAGACCTCGGCGGTGGCGGCGAACTTCACGAACGCCTCCCACGCGGCCAGCTCGAAGGCCAGCTGCGGACCACTCTTGTCCTTGGAGTCACGCACGTGGACGACACCGGGGGTTTCGGCGACCTCGACGCACTGGGCGCCCTCATTGGTGCTTTAACTGCTCTTGAACCATGCCAGCTCAGACATGGCGGCCGGGCGGAGTGAGGAGCGTGAAGGGTCCGCCCATCCCCGCGTTCTGCTCCTTGGCGAGGGGCATGATCTGCAGCTCCAAGCCTCGAATCTCCGCAACCTTGAGCAGGTGACGCAACTGCTCCTGATGCGTATCCCATCCGCCGAGGGGGCGCCGAAGCACGCTCTCGTCCACGACCCAACTGATCGATGACATAGGCCACTTGGCCAGAATCTCCTGACGCCCCAATCTGGCGGCAACCCACTTGTCGATCTGCTCAGTGGAGAGCCACGGCCTGCGCACCTCATACAGAGCCCGGGCGTGCGACGCGGTCTGAAGCAGCCCAGGAATGGCGAACATGCTGTACTCGTGGACCTCCAAGGCCTTGGCCTCCTCGGACGTGAAGGCCTTGGAGAATGCCGGGTGCCGCTCACTCATCCGGACCTTGGCCTTCATCACGTCATCCGCGATGAGCCTCAGCAGACCCCCCGCGTTCAGCAGGTCATCGGCCATCTCCAGGAACCGCGATCGAGGACTGACAGCGGCCCGTGAAAACGAGAGGAGTGGGAAGTCGGACAGGCCGACTTCCCACTCCTCCTGCACTCCCAGGTGAACGGCTCACGGAAGCTCGGCGGGCCCCGCTACCCGGTGTCGCCCTTCCGCTCAGCCCCGGCCGGTGAGGGCCAGGGGCTGGTAGTCCTGGGACTTGGGCGTGCTGCCGGTGCCCAGGGCGGTGAGGCGGTTGTCCGGGGCGGCGACGACGGCCAGGTAGGAGACGTCCTCGTAGCCGGTCACCGAGAGGTCCAGGTTCTGCCAGCGGCCGTGGGTGTAGCGGAAGCCGATCGGGCGATCCTGAGCACCGCTCGGGTCCCAGCCGACGGTGGCCATGCCACCGGGGACGGCGGTGACCGACCACAGCTTGCCGGCGACGCCTTCGGGGGCCTGGACGGTCGTCCAGGTGCGGCCGTCGAAGTGGGCGACCAGCGGATGGCCGCGGTCCTTGTCGGCGAGGATGGTACGACCGACGACCCAGACGTCCTTCGGCCCGCTCGCGGCGACGCTCTGGTACTCGCCGGCCAGGCCGGTGAAGGCGGGAGCGGCGACGCGGCTCCAGGCCTGGCCGTCGTAGTGCAGGAGCACCGGTTTGTCGTCGGGGGCGGCGGTGTTGCCCACCGCCCAGACGTCGTCGCGGGCGATCTCGGTGACGGAGTTGAGCCACCAGTCGCCGTCGATCCCGTCGGCGCTCATGCGGTGCCAGGCGGAGCCGTCCCAGTGCTCGATCAGCCCGGCGGTGCGGGTGTTGATGATCGTGCCGCCGTTGGGGCCGGGGGTGCGGCCGGTGACGATGCTCGCGGCACCGACGGCCCAGGCGCTGTCGGGGCGCGGCGCCGAGGACCCGAGAAGGTTGAGGTCGTAGAGCTCACCGGGCGGCGGCTCGATCGGGGTGGACGCCCAGTGGGCGCCGTCCCAGTGCTCGGCGAGGATCCGACCGGTGGTGGGCTCGCGGTCGCCGAACACCCAGGCATCGTGCGTCGAGCTGCCGGCGATCGTGTTGGAGCGCATCTTGAAGTCCGGTGCAGGGAGAGGCAGTTCCGTCCACTGCTTACCCCGGCGGTCGTCGTGGCTCACGACCACGGGCGTGAAGCGCACGTGCGGTCCGGTGACGGTGACCTGGTAGCCCGTGGCCCACGTGGTGTGGCTGTCCAGCTGCACTCCGGAACTCAACACCGCTCCTGACACGGGGAGTTTGCCGGGAGTGAATCCGCCGGCGACGGCCGCCTCGGACGCATCCGGTGCGTTCGAGGCGTCCGGACCGTCCGCGGCCAGGGCGGGCGGGGCCGCCAGCGCCGTCACCGCGGCAACCGCCAATGCCACTGCCGCCCGGCGCAGTATTCGCTTCATCGTTCGGTCCCCTCGCATCTCGTCGGAGTCGGCGGGCCGTCAATCGGCCTGCCCCCAGGAGGAGATGAGGAAGACCGGGCGTTGTGTTACGCGAGGTACTCCCGCCCGGCCGGTGGAGGACCCCGGCCGGTCACCGCTCCCGCTCAGCGTTCCGGGCGTCCGTTCGCTGGCGCCAGCGGTCCATTACCTGCTGGAGGGCCTCGCTCATGAGGAGGAGGAACTCCGCGGAGGCGCCGAAGCGGGCACCGGCCGGGGTGGTGGCGCCGAGGATCTCCGCCCCGCGCTGCGATGCGGTGATCAGGGCGCCGTTCATCCGCATCGCGGCGAGGGCGGAGCGGAGCCAGATGTCGTCGTCGATGACGTAGCGCTCGCGGCGCTCGCCGGGTGCCCGCTCGCGCCGGACGATTCCCTGCTGCTCCAGGACGTTGACGGCCTGTGATACCGACGCCGGGCTGACCTGGAGGCGCTGGACCAGGTCGGCGGCGGTGAGGGTGCCGGAGTCGGTGACGCACAGGCACGTCAGCGCCCTGGCCGCCATCCTGGGCAGCCCCTGCTGTTCGACGAGGACCGTGAAGAACTCCGTGAACTCCTGGACCTGCTGGGGGTCGCGCCCATCGCCGCCGGCGGGAACGGTCGACGTCGGAGGCCGGTCCTGCCTCCGACGGCGCGCGCGTTGCCGCGTGGCTTCCTGCGCCCGGCTCGCCCGGTACTCCTCCGGCCCGCCGTTGCGGGTGACCTCCCGCATGACGGTCGAGGCGGGCCGCCCCAGGCGTCGGCCGATCTCGGTGTAGCCGAGCCCTTCGGCCAGTCCCTCGGCGATGAGCCGGCGGTCCTCGCCGGTGAGTCTGCCCCCGGGCATCGGCACTCGCCCCTCCCTGTCGGTCTTCGCAGTATGCGTTCACTCGCACCTCATTGCAACATGAGTTCCGATCGTCCATTGCGTTCAGCGCCATACTCATTGCAATAAAAGGCCAAGTTGCCTTAATTGAACGGCCATAGAGACCCTCACCCGGCATTGACGGATTCATAAACGCAATGTAGCTTCTCAAGCGTTCAGCGATTGTCGAACACTCAGTCAGGGGGAGATCCATGATGGGAAAGACCAACGGCGGCTTCTCGGAGACAGGGCTGCGCAGGATGCGCGACGTGCTGACGCGACACGTCGACTCCGGGCGGATCCCCGGGGTCGTCGCCCTGGTCAGCCGGGGCGACGAGACGTACGTCGAGGCACTGGGCACGATGGGCCACGACGGCGGCGCCCCGATGCGCCGGGACACGATCTTCCGGATGGCCTCGACGTCCAAGCCGGTCTCGGTGGCGGCCGCGATGGTCCTGCTGGACGAGTGCCGGCTGCGGCTGGACGACCTGGTGGAGCAGTGGCTACCGGAGCTCGCCGACCGGCGGGTACTGAAGCGGATCGACGGACCGCTGGACGACACCGTCCCGGCCAAGCGGCCGATCACCGTGCGGGACGTCCTGACCAGCACCTTCGGTCTCGGCATGGATCTGACCTCGCTGGGCACCCCGATCATGAACTCGGTCTTCGAGCAGGGGCTCACCCCCGACCTGCCGACGCCGATGCCCGAGCCGGACGAGTGGATCCGCCGCCTCGGCACGCTTCCACTGATGCACCAGCCCGGAGAGCAGTGGCAGTACCACATCGCCAGCGACCTCCTCGGCGTGCTCGTCGCCCGGGTCACGGGCCAGCCCTTCGAGTCCTTCCTCCACGAACGAATCTTCGACCCGCTGGGCATGGAGGACACCGGCTTCCACGTTCCCGCCGGCAAGATCGACCGGCTGCCGCCCCTCTACGCCCCCGACCCGCGGACCGGGGCGTTCACCGTGTGGGACGAACCCGCCGACGGACGCTGGAGCAAGCCCCCGGCGTTCCCCGGCGGCGGTGGCGGGCTGGTGTCCACCGTCGACGACTACCACGCCTACTTCCGGATGCTGCTCGACCACGGCGTGCACGAGGGCGAGCGGATCCTGTCCCGCCCCGCCGTCCGGCTGATGACCACCAACCGCATGACGCCCGAACAGACCGCCGTCCGCCGCGCCCTGGCCGCCGACAACGTCCATATCTCGTACGGCCAGGGGCAGCACGGCGGTTGGGGCTTCGGCATGGCGGTGCGCACCTACCGCGGCGACTACGCGCCGGTCGGCCAGTTCGGCTGGGACGGCGGCAGCGGCACCTCGACGTACGCCGACCCGGAGAACGGGCTCGTCGGCATCGTGCTCACCCAGGTCGGGATGTCCGTGCCGCACTCGGCGCGGCTGATCCACGACTTCTGGACCACGGTCTACCAGGCGATCGAGGACTGACACCGGCCCGCACAACGCAAGAGGAGTGGGAAGTCGGACCGGCCGACTTCCCACTCCTCTCTCAGCTGTGATCGATCAGGTGCTGCTCGGACGCGGGGCCGGGAGGGTGGCCGAGCCGGTGAGGAGGGGCCACTCGCGGTGGAAGGGCGGGAACGGGAGCTTGCCCTCGATGATCGGGGTGCCGAAGACCTTCAGGTGGGCGGTCAGTGCGCCGCTCAGGTCGACACCGCCGACCAGCGACCAGCTCCCCTGCAGCTGCGGCGTCTTGCCGGGCACGTCGACGGCGAGGGAGCCGTCCGCCTTGGCGGCCAGGTAGGGGGCGACGGTGGTCTCGACGCCGACGGTGTCGTAGAGGCCGAGGCTGACCTCGGCTCCGAGGGCGGCGCGGACGGAGGCCTTGCCGTCGAGGCGGACGTGCACCGGGGAGACCTTGGTGTCGGCGCTGGTGGTCGAGGTCCAGCCCTTGCCGCCGGTGTAGTCGGCGCGCACCGCCCAGGTGCCGGTGGCGTCCTGCTGGGCCTCCAGGTGGACCTGGCCGTCGGCGCCGACCTCCAAGTAGCAGGTGAGGCCGAGGTTGACGACCACCGGCAGACCGGCGACGGTCAGCACCGGGCTGGCCTGCAGCTTGGCGAAGGGCACCCGGATCGGCGCCGCGCCGGTGTTGCGGGCGACGTCACCGGTGACCTTCCAGTTCGCGTGGGCGCCGAGGTCGAAGCCGACGGAGGCGGTGCGCGGGGCCGCGGCGCCTGCGCCGTGGTAGGCGAAGTGGACGGCCGGGTGGAGCTGGAGGGAGCCGGAGGCGTCCAGGCTGGCGCCGCCGGGCAGCGGCACGGGGGCCTTGACGTCGACCTCCAGGGTGCCGGAGGCGTCGGCCTTCACCCCGCCCAGGTCGGCGCCGACGGTCGCCTTGACGTCCTTGACCAGCGGGGTCACCTGGATGCCGTGCACGTCGATCGGCACCTGGCCGTCCGCCTCGGTGCCGCCGAGGAGTTCGGACAGGGTGGCCGGGCGGGTGGTGAGGTTGAGGGTGTTGCCCGCGCCGGGGTTGACGCCGGTGACGGCGACCAGCGCGCCCTGCGGCGCGGCGGGGGTGGGCGGGCTGGCGATCAGCTGGCCGGGCTGGACGGCCGCGGCCGGGGCGTTGACGGACGCCGAGGCCGACGCCGAGACCGACGGGGTCGCCGAAGCTGACGGGGCCGACGGGGTCGCCGAGGCTGACGGGGCCGCCGGGGCTGACGCCGAGACCGACGGGGTCGCGGTCGGCGAAGCCGTCGCACCGCCGCCGGTGAGCACCGCGGTGCCCTTCCCCGGGTCGTAAGAGGTGAGTTGGAGGGCCTTGTTCTCGGCCGTGACCGCGCCACCGTCCTTGCCCGGGGCGCCGATGACGGCCTGCTTGTCCCCGGCCGGCGCGGCCGTGACATTGGTGCCGGTCGGCGTCGGACGGCCGGAGGCCGGGGTGCCGGCCCGGGCGTGCGGGGCGCCGGAGGCGCTCGCGGCGTCCGCCGGGCTGCCCCCGGCGGTGGTCGCGGCCGTGTCGGCGGTGCTGGTGGCGGCGGCGGGTTCGCCGGCGGCCCGGGAGGTGCTGCCGGGGCTGGTGGGCCCGCACGCGGCCGTCCCGGCGAGGATGAGGGTGAGCAGGGCTGCGGGCGCGGCCCGGCCTATCGAGGGCTTGAACACGCAGCGTCATGTTACTGACGAGGAATAAGTTTGTCTAAGGCAGGCCGAGGCGGGGCCGGAACGAGCGGGAACCGCAGGTCAGACCAGCCGCGCGACCGGCAGCCGGTCCGTCGGCAGGATGCCCGCGCCGGGGGCCCCGGCCAGTTCGGCGAGGTAGCGGGAGCGCTCCATCGACACCGCACCGAGGCTGCGCACGTACGGCCCGTCCCACTGGGCGTCGAGCAGCCGCCCGCCCGCGGCGCCGAACCGCGCGCCGAGGTCGGCGACGGCGACCCGGGCGGCGTCCGGCCGCCGGTGGAACATGGAGTCCAGGCTCAGCACCGGCCAGACGGCCACCCCGAACACTCCGCCGACCAGTTCCTCGCCCTCCCACACCTCCACGCTGTGCGCCGCGCCGCGCGCGTTCAGCTCCATCAGCGCCGCTCGTAACTCCTCGGTGAGCCAAGCCGGTTGGCGCCCTTCGGCGCAGGCCGTGAGCACCGCCCCGAAGGCGGCGTCGGCGGTCGTGAACCACTCGGCCGCGCCCGCCGCCCCTGCTGCATCCGCTACCTCCGCTGCGCCCGCTGCCCTCGACCGGCCCCGCAGCCGCCGGGCGAGCCTGCGGGGCAGCCGAACCGAGCCGGGGCGCAGCACCGGCCGCGGGTCGGGGGACCACCATGCGAGCGCGTACGGGTCCTCCGCGCCCGGCAGCAGGACCACTTCCCCGGCCTCGACCGCCTCGCCGTACACCGCCTCGTTGTAGGCGCTCGCGTACTCGTCCGCCGCGGGCAGCGGGAACAGCCCGTACCGGTACGCTGTCAGCAGCTGCTCCGGTCCGAGCACCCCGCCGAAGGCCACCGGTCCTTCACCGTCGGCCGGCTGGAGGTCCAGTGCGCCGAAACCGGTCACGGTCACAGGAACCCCTCGTCAGCCAGCCGCGCCAGGTAGTGGTCCAGCAACGCACCGTCCACCTCCGGCAGTTCGATCCCGCTGCCCTGAAGCGCCGCCTCCGCGTTGAGCCGGTCGAAGCGCGGGAACACCGGCTGGAAGTACAGCTCGCTGATGGACAGGTCCGCTCCCGGCGCCCGGTCGACGAACAGCGGGACGAAGGGTGTGATCGGGTGCGTCGGGTGCCCGGCGGCGAACCGCACCAGCCGCTGCACCCATTCCCGGTACGGGAGTTCGGCGATCCGGCGGCCGCGCGCCCGGAGCCGGTCGGCCAGGTCAGGGAGCCCGGCCGGGTTCGGCGAGGTGAGGTGGTAGACCTCGCCGTCGGCGGGCGCGTGCGCGGCGATGTGCGCGACCGCGCGGGTGAACCGGTCGGCCGGGACGAAGTCCAGCGGCAGCTGCACGTCCGGACAGGTGCCGCTGTCGGCGAAGTACTTGATCAGCGCACAGAGTTCGGTGCCGGTGTTCATCACCCCGGTCACGAGGTCCCCGGTGACGTCGTTGGTGCGCAGCACGGTGACCGGCAGTCCGCCCGCCGCCGCGTTGTGCAGCAACTGCTCGGCGACCCACTTGCTCTCGACGTAGCCGACGCCGAGCCGCTCGGGGTGGGCCAGCGGCGTGCGCTCGGTGACCTCGCGGACGCCGGCCGCGCCGAACCCGGCGAGCACGGCGAGGGTGGAGAGGTAGTGCACCGGTAAGCCCCGGCTGTACCCCGCGAGCCGGACCACCTCCCGGGTGCCGCCGACGTTGGGTGCGCGCAACTGGTGGTACGGGTAGAGGAAGTTGACCTGCCCGCCGAGGTGGTACACGGCGTCCAGGTGCTCGGCCAGCCACTCGAACTGATGCCCAGTCAGCCCAAGTCGCTCGGCGGCGAGGTCCCCGACCAGGGGCACCACCCGGGCGTCCGCCAGGTCCCGCCGCAGGAAGCGCTGTCGGCTCGCGCGCAGCCGTTCCAGCGCGTGTTCCTGGTCGGGCGCCCGGACCAGGCAGTGGATCCGTGCCCGGGTGGTGGCGAGCAGGACGTCCAGCAGGTGCGCGCCGCAGAAGCCGGTGGCGCCGGTGAGCAGGATCTCGGCGGGCTCGGCCCGGGACGGTGCCGGGCTCCAGGACTGGCCCACAGCGTGGGTGAGTTGGGCCTCGGCATGCCAGTCGACGGCGGCCTCGCCCTGGGCGACCCCGGTGCGGGCGGCCTGCAGCGCGGTGGTGAAGTCGCGCAGCACGGGCGAGCGCAGCAGCGCCCGGGTGAGGGTTCGGACGTGGCCGATGTCCAGGCCGAACATCATCCGGGCCCGGGCGAGCATCTCCATGGCGAGCAGTGAGGTGCCAGCGAGGGCGAAGAAGTCGTCGTCGGGGCCGACGTGTTCGGCGCCGAGGAGCTCCGCCCAGAGGTGGCCGACGGCCGCCTCCACGGCGCTGGGTCCGACGGCATCGGGCTCGACGGCGCCGGATCCGAGGGCGCCGGATCCGAGGGCGCTGACGGCAAGGGACGTTCGCACGGGGGCCGTCCGCACCGGGGCCGTCCGCACCGGGGCGCGCGGCAGGGACCGTCGGTCGATCTTCCCGGCCGCGGTGAGCGGCATGGCCTCCAGCGGCACGAACTCCGCCGGGACGAGGTACTCCGGCAGCCGTTCCGCCAGGAAGGCGCGCAGCAGCTCGGGCCGCACGACGGCGTCGTCCCCGAGCGTGTAGTAGGCGGTGAGCACCCGGCTGCCGTCCGGCGCGCTGCCGTCGGCCGCGACCCGGGCCTGCCGCACCGCCGGGTGGTCGGCCAGCACCGCCTCGACCTCCGCCGGGTCGACCCGGTGCCCGCGCACCTTCACCTGGTCGTCGAAGCGCCCGAGGATCTCCAGCTGTCCGTCCGCCCGCCAGCGCCCGGCGTCGCCGGTGCGGTACATCCGCTCGCCGGGCAGCGGTGCGTACGGGTCGGGCAGGAACGATTCGGCGGTGAGCCCGGGCTGCCGCCAGTAGCCGCGGGCCAGGCCCGGCCCGCCGAGGTGGATCTCGCCCCGCTCGCCGGGCCGCACCGGCCGCAGCCGCTCGTTCAGCACGTGCACCCGCACCCCCGGCAGCGGTCGGCCGATCGGCACCGGCGCGGTGGGGGCGTCCAGCAGCTCCGGGGTGACCTCGCAGCGGAGGGAGGTGACGGCCGCCTCGGTCACCCCGTACGCGTTGAGCAGCCGCACCCCCGGCAGCCGCTCCCGGCAGGCCCGGCAGTCGTCGGCGTGCAGCACGTCCCCGCCGACCACCACCATCCGCAGCCCCGCCGGGGCGGGCCCGCCGCGCGGCAGCAGGTCGAGCACGTGGTGCCAGTACGCGGGCGTGAAGTCGGCGACCGTCAGACCGAGCCGGGGCAGTCGCCGGACCAGTTCGGTGGGCGCCCAGGTGTCCCGGCCGCCGAGCACGACGGTCGCACCCGCGAGCAGTGCGGAGAACACCTGCTCCAGCGCGGTGTCCGCGCCGAGCGCGGCCAGCTGGAGCACCCGCTCGCCGGGGGCGAGGCCGTAGGCACGGACGACCCGGTCGAGGGTGAACACCAGTGAACGGTGGGTGACCGGCACGCCCTTGGGGCGGCCGGTGGTGCCGGAGGTGTAGATCAGGTACGCGAGATCGTCGGGCGCGGAGCCGACCCCGGGCGCGGATCCGTCCTCGGGCGCGGAGCCGTCATCGGGCGCGGATCCGTACTCCGACAGGCCCGCCGAAACCCCTTCCGACGGCGCCACCACCTCCACCCCGTCGAACCCGGCGCCGTCCGTGACCGCCACCCACGCCCCGCAGTCCGCCACCAGCCCCGCGAGCCGCCGCGGCGGATGCTCCGGGTCGAGCGGCAGGAAGGCCGCGCCCGCCTTCAGCACCGCCAGCCAGGCCACCACCAGCTCCACCCCGCGCCGCAGGCACACCGGCACCACCTGCTCCGGCCCCACCCCCCGGGCCCGCAGCGCCGCGGCCAGCCGGTCGCTGCGCCCGTCCAACTCGCGGTAGCTCAGCGTGGCACCCTCCCCCTCCACCGCGACCGCCGCCGGATCGTGCGCGGCCCGGGCCCGGAACAGTCCGTGCACCGTCTCCGCGAAACCGGCGCGGGCACCGCGGACCGGCTCCTGCCGCCAGTTCCGTTCCACCCAGGCCCGGCACTGGGCCCGCCCGGTCGGCCCGTACACCTGCCGCCAGCCGGCCGGCAGGGGCAAGTCCCCCGGCCAGATCGCGTGCTGACCGTCGTCGTTCCGTACCACGGCGTGACGCCCGGGGTTCACATCCGTGCGTACGCCCCTTGCGCTGTGGGCTGCGTCGTCCACCGGCTTGACCTCTTGCTGAAGCGGCAGAATGCTGGGAGGTGCGACATTTCCGACTATACGCACTCACGGCACCCCGACAACGTCCGTCGCACAGCCCGCCGGACGTCGCCGGGTCGTGGGTGGATCGGCCCCGACAGACCCGTCCTCGCCCGAACTCCCCCGCCCCCGCGGCGGGGTGGCGCCGCGGAGGAGGGAGCCTCTTTGACTTTCCGGCGACAACGCCTGATGGTGTGCTACCTGTGCTGGATGGTGCTGTTCACCGGCATCTACTTCGCCGATCCCGGGCTGCGGATCATCTGGTGGACGGGCATGGGCCTCGGTGGCGTCGCCGCCGTCGTGGCCGGCGTCCGGCTCAACCGCCCCCGGCACCCGCTGTTCTGGTACCTGCTGGCGCTGGCCAACCTCAGCTTCACCACCGGCGAGGCCGTGCAGGCCCTCCAACTCGACATCCTGCACCTGAACAACCCGTTCCCGTCCGTCGCCGACGGCTTCTACCTCGCCGAGTTCGTGCTGTACGCCGTCGGCCTGCTCGGCTTCATCCGATGGCGAACGGCCCGTCAGGACTGCGCCGGACTGCTCGACGCCCTGATCATCACACTCGGCCTGGCCCTGCTCGTCTGGATCTACCTGATCCTCCCGTACGCCCTGAACCCGGCCCTCACCTGGTTCCAGAAGGCCGTCTCGATCGCCTACCCGCTCGGCGACGTGATCGTGCTCGCCCTGCTGCTACGGCTGTTGACCCCACGCGGCGGCAACTCCCGCTCCCTGCAGCTGCTCACCGTCGGTGCCCTCGGCCTGCTCACCGCCGACGTCCTCTACGGGCTGATCCAGCTGCACGGCACCTGGCGCATCGGCACCGGCGTCGAACTCGGCTGGGCCGCCTTCTACACCGCCTGGGGCGCGGCCGCGCTGCACCCCTCGATGGTCGAGCTGACCAGGCCCGTCCCCACCCAGCAGCCCGACCTCTCGGCCACCCGGCTCGCCCTGTTGACCATGGCCTCGCTGATCGCGCCCGCCATCCTGATCATCGAGTCGCTGGCCGGGAACACCCACAACGCGGGCGTGATCGGCGCCTTCTCCGCCCTCCTCTACCTGCTGGTGCTCGCCCGGCTGGCGGTCGTGGTGGTCGCCCGCCGCCAGGCGGTGGCCCGCGAGCGGACGCTGCGCGAGGCGGGCGCCCGGCTGACCGCGGCCGTCACGGTGGCGGAGGTCGCGGACGCCGTGCAGTCCGCCGTCTCGACCCTGATGCCCGCCGAGCGCGGGCACGTCGCGCTGCTCGGGGTCACCGAGTACGGGGTGCTGCACGTCCGGCGGGCCGGGAACGGCAAGGGCGGCGAGGACCCCGGTTCAGGAGGAGGCCCCGGCCCGGACGGCGACTCAGGCCCGGACGGCGGCACCGGCCCGGACGGCGGCACCGGCCCGCCCCGGGAGGACGAGGTGCTCACCCGCCTCGCCGCCCACCGCGAGACCCGACTGCTGCCCGTCGGCTCCGTCGACCTGCCCGCCCACCTCGGCGGCATGCCCGCCGCCCTGGTCTGCCCCCTCGTGCTGGCCGAACGCCCCTCCGGCAACCCGCTGATCGGCGCGCTCGTGGTCACCGGCACCGAACAGGAACTGACCAGCCTCTGGGGCTCGCTGGAGATACTCGCCGCCCAGGCGGCCCTGGCCGTCGAACGCCTGGTGCTGAGCCAGGAGGTCGCCCGGCGCAACAGCGAGCTGTACTTCCGCACCCTGGTGCAGAACGCCAGCGACGTCATCCTGATCCTCGACGCCGACGACGGCATCCGCTACGCCTCCTCCTCCGCCGAACGCGTGCTCGGCCGCGCCGACCTGGACGGCACCCGGTTCACCGACCTCGTCCCGCCCGAGGACAGCCGGGAGGTCGGCAAGGCGCTGGCCCGGATGCGCGGCCCCGCCGACCCGCCCCGGGGCGACCAACCGCGCGAGCACTGGCGGCTGCTGCGCCAGGACCGCACCCCGATCGAGGCCGAGGTCCGCTACACCGACCTGCACGACGACCCGACGGTCGGCGGCCTGGTGCTCACCCTGCGCGACGTGACCGAGCAGCGCCAGATGGAGCGTGAGCTGACCCACCGGGCCTTCCACGACTCGCTGACCGGTCTCGCCAACCGGGTGCTGTTCCAGGACCGGGTCGGCCACGCACTCGCCCGCGGCGAGCGCAGCGGGGCCGTCACCGGGGTGCTGTTCATCGACCTGGACGACTTCAAGGTGGTCAACGACACCCAGGGCCACGCGGTGGGCGACGAACTGCTGGTCGCCGTCTCACTGCGGATCTCCACCGCGCTGCGCAGCTCGGACACCGCCGCCCGGCTCGGCGGCGACGAGTTCGCCGTCCTGGTCGAGGACGCGCTGTGCCCGACCGACGTGGACACCATCGCGGGCGTGGTGCTCGCGGTGTTCGCAGAACCGTTCAAGCTCAGCGCCGGCGCCGTCCGGGTCAACGCCAGCATCGGCGTGGCGACCACCGAGGACAGCGTGGACGCCGCCGAACTGCTCACCCACGCCGACCTCGCCCTCTACTCCGCGAAGGCGGCCGGCCGCCGACAGTGGTGCCACTACCGGCCGGCCCTGCAGGCGGGGCTGGTGGAACGCCACGAGCTGAACGAGAACCTGGACTCCGCCATCGCGGAATCGGCCTTCCAGCTGTACTACCAGCCGATCGTCGACCTGCACACGGGCGACCTGGTGGCCTTCGAGGCCCTGGTCCGCTGGCCGCACGACCGGCGCGGCATGGTGCTGCCCGACGAGTTCATCGCCCTCGCCGAGGAGAGCGGCCAGATCGTGCCGCTCGGCGCCTGGGTCCTGGAACGCGCCGCCGAGGAGGCCGCCGCCTGGCACGCCGCCAGCTCCGCAGCCCGCGCCGCTGCCGGGCGGCCCCCGTTGCGGGTCAACGTCAACGTCTCCGCCCGCCAGTTCCGCGACGCCGGCTTCGTCGACGTGGTCCGCCACGCCCTGGACTCCTCCGGCATCGACCCAAGCACCCTCGTCCTGGAACTCACCGAATCCGTCCTGATGCGCCGCGACGACCGGCTGCGCACCGACATGGCCACCCTCGGCGACCTCGGCATCGGCCTCGCCATCGACGACTTCGGCACCGGCTACTCCTCGCTGTCCTACCTGCGCGAGTTCCCGATCTCCCTGCTGAAGATCGACAAGTCCTTCATCGACGGACTCGGCCTCTCCCCCCAGCAGCACGCCCTGGTCGAGGGCATCACCCGGATCGCCGACACCCTCGGCGTCCAGGTCATCGCCGAGGGCATCGAACACCCCGACCAGCGCGACCTGCTCGCCGCCATGGGCTGCCCCCTCGGCCAGGGCTACCTCTTCGCCCGCCCGATGGACGGCCCCCGCGCCCAGGCCCTGGTCCGCCGGGCAACGTACGAACCCGCCTGACAGCGTTCCCCGGGGACGGCCATCAAGAAGGCTCCGGCCCACGCGAACACCAACGCACGCCGGGCCACATCCACGTCCACGACTTCGTCAACAAGACGGTCGGTCACAGTCCGAACGAAGCGCGAAAGACGCGCATCAAAGTGGTTGCGCGCCATGGCAGGGTAATCACTGCCCATCCGTTCTGCCAGGAAGCTGGAGCTCACCATGGGACTGGATGTCTTCCGGCATTCCGAACTTCCCGATCTGACAAGCTGGGAGGCCCTTCTGAGGACGGTCACCGAATCCTTCGGAGACGAGGACGACGTGCTGATGGACATCGCCATGGGACTCCGCCACGCGGACTTCCCCGTCCTTTCCCGCTGAATTTCTTCTTCAAGCCGTTCAACTTCTAGATTGTCCGATCAGTGGGCATTGATCCGCTGAATCAACCTGCCGGGGCGCCGTCCGATCTCCGGACGGCGCCCGGCGCACAACGTGACTGTGGTAATACCATGCAGAAGCGGCGCAGTCCGTGGGCGATCGTCTACTTCCTGATCGGCCTCGTGTGCGCGCTGACCGCGGTCTCCACGGCTTCGTCACCCTGCTCACCTATCTCCCGAGCTACCTGACCGCCGTCAACGGCCGGGACACCGGCACCGCCGGTCTGCTCATGCTGCTGCTGACAGCCCCGGTACTGGTCTGTCCGATGCTCGCCGCCAGGCTGGTCGGCCGGGGCGTCCGCCCGCTCACCCTGGTCTTCCTGAGCCTGGCCTGCCTGGTCCTCGGTGACCTGGCGCTCACCGTGCTCTCCTCCTCGGTCGGGGCGCCGGTCCTCGCCGGCCCGATGCTGGTCACCGGTGCGGGGATGGGCCTGTCCGCCGGGTTGGTCGACGGCCAGGCGCTGGCGCTGGTCGACCCGGCCAAGGCGGGCATGGCGGCGGGCTTCCTCAACACCCTGCGCCTGGGCAGCGAGGCAGTGGCCGTCGCGGTGTACGGTTCGGCGCTGGCCACCGCGCTCGGGCGGCGGGTCGGCGACGGCATCGACGGGTACCCGGGGGCCGCCGACGCCGCACGGTCGCCGACCAGGCGGCCGGGGGCGACCTCGTCGGCGCCGCCGGGCTCTCGGACGCGGCCGACCGTACGGGCTTCGCCGAGTTCCTCACCCGCGCCTACGACTCCGCCTTCCGCTCCGTGCTCTGGGGCCTGGCGGCCGTCGGCCTGGTGCTGGCCGCGCTGATCGCGGTACTGCTGCGCGCCGGGCGCAGGCCCGCTGACTGAGCGGATGCGACCGGCCCGCCGCGGGGCATCGCGGCGCGCCGGTCAACTCGGTTCGGATTGGAGCCACTTGACGGGGTGCGGGTGCCCGAGGTGCGGAAAGGCCGGGAGCAGGTCGGTGTGCGGGCCGATGTGGTCGGTGGGGATCTTGCCGCCGGAGACCATGGTGAGCCGGGCCGAGGTCACGTCGTCCACCAGCGTGCGGCCGTTGGGGTAGCCGGCCGGGCGGGAGCGGTCGTAGCGGAGGATGTCCGGCAGGACGAGTTTCAGCGTCTCGGTGGCGGCCGCGGTGGTGTAGTCGCCGGTGTGCTGGAGGACAACCGTCCAGGCCTCGTGGTAGGTCTCCCAGTCGTCGGCGGGCTCGCCCGCGTTGTACGCGTCCTTGACCTCCTCGGCGTTGAAGTACGCGGTGAGCGACGGGTGGGCGCCCCGGTCGACGGAGACCAACTGGCCGTTCTGACGCAGGCTCACCCGGCCCCAGATGCCGATGGTCGGGTCCGGGCCGAGGTCGGCGTCCGGGGCTTCGAGGGCGATTCCGAAGACGTTGGCGTCGGCCATCGCGTCCTTGCCGGTCCAGGTGAAGTTGTCGACGATGCCTTCGAGGTCGGCGAAGAACGGGTCGCTGCGCAGGCCGACGGACAGCTTGTAGCCGTTCGCCTCGATCACGTCGGGCGCGTCGCCGAACGCCACCGGAGCCTCGGAGAAGAGCACGTCGCCGGTGGGTTCGTGCTTCCGGGCCGCGGCGCCGGTGGACCGGTGGACGGTGACGCGCTGCGCGCCGGTGCCGCTCTCCGGTGCGGAGAAGGTGAACGAGTAGGCGACGTCGGCGCGGTGGTCGCCGTCGTTGTCGACGTTGATCCGGTAGACGGCGTCGGGGTGGAACTCGGCGGCCTGGGTGGGCGCGTACGGGTTGACGTTGAGGATCAGGACGGTGCGGCCGGGTGTGTCGGCGGCCGGGAAGGCGAACAGGTCGGTCATGTCGAGGCGGGCGTCGCCGCGCGGGGAGCGGAGGTTGGGGCCGCTGAGGTGGTGGGACATGGGGTTTTGGTAGCAGTCGGACCGCACCCGGCCCCCTCGACACACCCGGACACCGCCTCACCGGACCCGGTAGGACCCGGCGGCGCGCCGCAGCTTCACCCGCACGAGTGATTGCGACGCTCCGCATACTGACCGACACTCGGAGTATTCGGAGAGCTCTTGAGGCTCTCCCGGCGTAAGGAGTTGCCGCCATGACCGCAACCGAATCCTCCGCCTCCGAGATCCCGCAGATCGCGGACCACTCCCAGCCCACCATCCACAGCGAGAACCTCGCGGACGTCGGCGGCAACGTCGGTGCCGTGTGGCGGGCCTGGTGGACCTGGACCCCGGCGCACGGGATCTTCAACCTCCGGCTCCCGTGGAACGTCATCGGGATCAACTCGACCGTCGTCATCACCGCCTCCGAGATCGACTCCAACGGGAACCGTTTCGTGGGCGCCGCCGCCTTCCAGGTGTCGAGCATCGCCCCCGGCAACGGCGAGGTGACGTTCAAGATCAACATCGACTGGGGCAGCTCGCTGCCGATGCGCACCGACGTCCTGGTCTTCAACTGACCTGAGGGACAAGGCCGGAGAACCCGCCGGCAACCGAAGCCCGGGGCCGCGGAACCCAGCGCGCACCCGGGCTTCCGCGCGCTTCACTCCCGCACGCGTCGCTGTCGCGCGCCTCGCTGTCCCACGCCTCACGGCCGCACGCGTCGCTGTCGCGCGCCTCGCCGTCCCACGCCTCACGGCCGCACGCGCCGCTCGCGCGCGCCTCGCTTCCGCCGGGCGCGCATCAACCCGGGGATGTAAACCCGTGGGCCAATGCGTGCGGGCGGGAGATCAATCGGTGGGCCGATGCTGGTCCCCGGCGTCGCGTGACAGCGTTCGGCGCATGGACACCACGCCGTTCACCAGCCCCAACGGACCGACCCGCCGTCGCATGCTGGGCGCCGCCCTGGCTCTGGGTGCCGCCGCCCCGCTCGGCCTGGCCTCCACCGCCCGGGCGGAGGCCCCCACTCCCCCGAGCAGCACCCCCGGGCCCGCGGCCGGGCGGCTCACCCTGCCCGGGCCCACCGGCCCGCACCGCGTCGGCACGGCCGCCCTCCACCTGCGCGACACCTCCCGGCCGGACCCCTTCGCCGGCCCCGGCCGCTACCGCGAGCTGATGGCGAGCGTCTGGTACCCCGCCGAGCGCGCCGACGAGCTGCCGCTCGCCCCCTGGATGACCGACGGCGCCATGAGGGCCTACCTGGACGACTTCGGCTTCAAGCTCCCGCTCTCCGCCACCCCGCTCACCGCGGGCCACCTGGGCGCGCCCGTCCACCGTACCGGCCACCGCACCGGTCACCGGCTGCCCGTCGTCGTCTACTCGCACGGCGCCCACTCCCACCGGGCGATCAACACCGTCACCGTCCAGGAACTCGCCAGCCACGGCTACGTCGTGGTCACCGTCGACCACACCTGGGACGCCTTCACCGAGTTCCCCGACGGCCGCGTCCTCACCCCGTGGATCGACGGCGCGCCCAGGCTGGGCCCCCGGGACTACGCCGCCGACGCCCGCTTCGTGCTGGACTGCGTCGAGGAGATCGCCGCCGGACGCAATCCCGACATGGACGGCAAGCCGCTCCCCGACGGCCTGCTCGGCGCCCCCGACCCGCTGGACGTCGGCATGTTCGGCTGGTCCAAGGGCGGCTCGGCCACCGCCGCCGTCACCATGGCCGACCGCCGTGTCCGGGCCGGCCTCAGCATCGACGGACCGATGCAGGCGATCACCGTCACCGACCTCGACCGCCCCTTCCTGATGCTGACCGCCGAGTTCGGCCGCGACCAGAACCCGGACGCGGTCACCTTCTGGAACCACCTGCGCGGCTGGCGGCGCAACATCCAGGCCGACGGCGTCCGCCACAGCTCGTACAGCGACGCGGCGCCGCTGATGCCGCAGGTCGCCGAGCTCCTGGGGCTTCCCGCGCAACAGGTCCAGCAGATGGTCGGCACCCTCCCCGCCGACAGCTCGGTGCGCATCCAGCAGGCCTACCCGCTCGCCTTCTTCGACCTCCACCTCCGCCACCGCCGTGGCTCCCTCCTCGACGGCCCGTCGCCGCGCTTCCCGGACGTCAAGTTCCTGCCGTGACCCCCGCAACGGGCGGCCGCCACGGGGGTGCGGCCGCCCGTCCGTCCTCCTGCGTGCCCGAGGCCGGCGGCGTCAGACGGACATGCCCTGGACGGCGGAGGCGGTGGGTGGGGTGGTGCTGCCGGCGGTGGTGCCGAGGGTGCGTTCGACCTTGGCGACGGCGGTGCGGTACTGCATCGAGGCGGTCTGGGCGTCGGAGGACTCGCGCTGGAAGAAGCCGTAGACCATGCCGACGGTGCCGAAGCGTTCGATGCCGACGAAGGCGTTGAGCTGGACGCCGGCGAGGGTGCCGTCGAGCCGGACGGCGGGGGCGTCCTGGCGGTCGCCGAGGGTGACGGGAGTGACGGTGAAGGTCACCGAGTCCTCGGTGCCGGCGTTGAAGGTGATGGTGTGGCAGGTCTTGAACGCGTCGGTGGCGGTGTTGAAGTCCGTGGTGAGCCTGCCCGGGTCCACGGCCGTCAGGGACTCGGTCACCATCGGGCTGCCGTCCTGGCCGTCGAGTTCGGTCTCGGCCTGCGGGGTCACGGGGCCGGGCGCGGTGGCGTGCATGGTGATCAGGGCGCTGAGCGCGTCGCAGCCGGTGACCGGGGTCGGGTCGGCGCTCGGGCTGGGACTGGGACTGGGACTGGGACTGGGACTGTCAGGGGTCGGCGCCTCGGTGTAGTCCGGGCCGAGGTCGTCCACGCCGAGCAGCGCCGACTTCAGCTGGTCGGCGGAGGGCAGCGCCGGAGCCGGATCGGCGCCGGCGGCGCCTGCCGGGCCCAGGGTGGCCACCGCGACCAGGACCGCGGCGGTGAGGGCGTGGAGAGGCCTCGGGAGGGACATGCTGGCCCCCGGTCGAGAGTTCGGGCAGGGACAGGGCACCAGTCTCCCACCGGGGGGCGCACGGGGCGCGCGGGCGGGAGCCGTCGCAGGTCAGCGGCGATGATGCGAACGAAGCAGGCGGAAAGACGGACGGTGCGCGAGGCGGCAGCGGCCGGGGCCCGCAGCGCGCGGCTGCGGGCCCCGGTGCGTCGGGTAGCCCCCCGGCTACCCGACGTCAGATGGTCGCGGCGAGTTCCGTGCCCTGCTTGATGGCCCGCTTGGCGTCCAGTTCGGCCGCCACGTCCGCGCCGCCGATCACGTGCACGGACAGGCCGCGCTCGCGCAGCGCCTCGTCGAGGTCGCGGCGCGGCTCCTGCCCGGTGCAGAGCACCACGGTGTCCACCGGCAGGAGTTGGCGCTCGCCGTCGACGGTGAAGTGCAGCCCGGCGTCGTCGATCAGGTCGTACGTCGCACCGGCGACCATGGTGACGCCGCGGTGCTTGAGCTCGGTGCGGTGGATCCAGCCGGTGGTCTTGCCGAGTCCGGCGCCGACCTTGCTGGTCCTGCGCTGCAGCAGGTGGACGCTGCGCGGGGGCTTCGGCCGCTCCGGCGTGCGCAGGCCGCCGCGCTCGCGGTACTCCGGGTCGATGCCCCACTTCGCCTGGAAGACCGGCGGGTTGAGGCTCGCCTCGTCGCCCTGGTCGGTGAGGAACTCGGCCACGTCGAAGCCGATCCCGCCCGCGCCGAGGATGGCGACCCGCTCGCCGACGGGTGCGCCGTCGCGCAGCACGTCCAGGTAGCCGAGCACGCTGGGGTGGTCGATTCCCGGGATGTCGGCGGGAGTTCGGGGCGTGACGCCGGTCGCGAGGACGATCTCGTCGTGCCCCTCCCCGGCGAGCTGCCCGGCGGTCACCAGGGCGCCGAGCCGCAGCGTGACGTCCAACTCGGCCAGCCGGGTGCGGAAGTAGCGCAGCGTCTCGTTGAACTCCTCCTTGCCGGGGATGCGCCGGGCGATGTTCAGCTGCCCGCCGACGCTCTCGGCGGCGTCGTACAGGGTGACGGCGTGGCCGCGTTCGGCGGCGGAGACGGCGAAGGACAAGCCGGCCGGTCCGGCACCGACGACGCCGATGCTCTTGCGCAACTTGGTCGGCGCCAGGACGAGTTCGGTCTCGTGGCAGGCGCGCGGATTGACCAGGCAGGAGGTGATCTGGAGGTTGAAGGTGTGGTCCAGGCAGGCCTGGTTGCAGCCGATGCAGGTGTTGATCGAGTCGGCGCGGTCCTCGCGCGCCTTGGCGACGAAGTCGGCGTCGGCGAGCAGCGGGCGGGCCATCGAGACCAGGTCGGCGTTGCCCTCGGCGAGCAACTGCTCCGCGACCTCCGGGGTGTTGATGCGGTTGGTTGTGACCAGCGGGATGCCGACCTTGCCCATCACGCGCTTGGTGACCCAGGCGAAGGCGCCGCGCGGCACGGAGGTGGCGATGGTGGGGATGCGGGCCTCGTGCCAGCCGATGCCGGTGTTGATGATGCTGGCGCCGGCGGCCTCGATGGCCTGCGCGAGTTGCACGACCTCGTCCAGGGTGGAGCCGCCGGGGACCAGGTCGAGCATGGAGAGCCGGTAGACGATGATGAAGTCCTCGCCGACCCGCTCGCGGACCCGGCGGACGATCTCCACCGGGAAGCGCATCCGCCGCTCGTACGGCCCGCCCCACTCGTCCTCGCGGCGGTTGGTCGCGGCGACGACGAACTCGTTGATCAGGTAGCCCTCGGAGCCCATGATCTCGACGCCGTCGTAGCCGGCCCGGCGGGCGAGTTCGGCGCAGCGGGCGAAGTCCTCGACGGTCTGCTCGACCTGCTCGGCGGTGAGCTCGTTGGGTACGAAGGGGCTGATCGGGGCCTGGATGGCACTGGGGGCGACAAGGTCGCGGTGGTAGGCGTAGCGGCCGAAGTGCAGGATCTGCAGGGCGATCTTCCCGCCGGCCGCGTGCACGGCGTCGGTGACCACCCGGTGCTCGTCGGCCTCCTCCTCGGTGGTCAGCATCGCGCCGCCCTCCCAGGGGCGCCCGGCCTCGTTGGGGGCGATGCCGCCGGTGACGATCAGGCCGACGCCGCCGCGGGCGCGCTCGGCGTAGAAGGCGGCCATCCGCTCGTAGCCGCCGGGGGCCTCCTCCAGGCCGACGTGCATCGAGCCCATGACCACCCGGTTGGGCAGGGTGGTGAAGCCGAGGTCGAGCGGGCTGAGCAGGTGCGGGTAGCGGCTGCTGCCGGGGGTCGCACTCATCGACGTCTCCTGAAGGGGGTGGCCGGTGGGAGGTGTCTCCCGGTTTGTTACCGCAGGGTAGGGGACGTCCGCCAGGCTATGCAACTAGTTGCATAGGCTCCGCCGGGCGAGGATGCCCGTACGGGCTCCGCGGGCGGGCCCGGCGGCGTATCGTCGTGTCCGGGCAGCGCCGGCGGCGCCGGCATCACGGGCTCGGGAGAGGGGGCGGCCGTGCGGGGTGGCGCGGTGGCCGTGGTCGGGGGCAGCATCGCCGGAAGCGCGTTCGCCGGCGCGGCGGCCCGGCTCGGCGCGGAGCGGGTCGTGGTGCTGGAACGCAGCCCGGGCCGGCTGGAGGACCGCGGCCTGGGCATCTGCACCCACAACGACCGCTTCGCCGAACTCGTCGACGCCGGCCATCTGGCGCCCGACACCCGCCGCCACCGGCTCACCGTGCGCAGCTGGGTCACCCGGGCGCCCGCCGGCCGCGGCGACGGTGACGGCGGCACCCGGGGGCGCGGACGGCTGCTCTGGGCCCAGCCCTTCCCCTTCCACTCCCACCACTGGGCGGTGCTCTGGCAGGCCCTGCGCGAGAGCGCGCCCGCGGCGGTGGAGTACCGGCTGGGCAGCACGGTCACGGCCGTCGGCGACGAGGGCGGAGCGAGCGAGGCTGGAGGGAACGAGGGCGGAGGGAACGAGAGCGGCGCGAGCGCCGGCGCCTGGATCGAGGAGGCCGACGGCACCCGCACCCCGTACGACCTGGTGATCGGCGCGGACGGCTACCGGTCGGTGGTCCGCGCGGCCGTCTGCCCGCAGGCCGTGCCCGAGTACGCCGGGTACGTGTGCTGGCGCGGCAGCTTCGACTCCGCACTGCTGGCCGAACTGCCCGGCGGGGCCGGGGTCTGGCCGGAGGAGGAGTGCATCACCGTCTGCTACCGCGGCGGACAGGTGGTGATCTACCGCATCCCCGGGCTCACCCCCGGCACCACCCAGGTGAACTGGGTCTTCTACGCCCCCACCCCGGACTGGCTACGTCTGGACGGCCCGACCGCCGTCGCCGCCGGCGCCCTCAGCGATCAACAGCTCGACGGCATGCGGGAGTTCGCCGAGCGGCAGCTGCCGTCGTACTGGGCGGGCGTGATCGCCCTGACCCCGCGCGAACGGACCCTGCTGCAGCCCGTCTACGACCTGGCGACCCCGCACCGCACCGCCGGGCGGTTGCTCATCGGCGGCGACGCGGCGACCGTCGTCCGGCCGCACAACACCAGCGGCGCGGTGAAGGCCCTCCAGGACGCACACGCCTTCGAGCAGGCCGGACGGCGGCTCGGCGGAGGCTCGTGGTCGCCCCTGCTGGCCGCGTACGACCGTGAACGGACCGCCGCCGGGCTGGAGTTGGTGAACCTTGGCCGCACGCTCGGCCGGGCGCAGGTCACCGGGGCACCGGACTGGTCGGTCATGGACGAGGCGTCGATGGCCGCCTGGTGGCGCGAACAGCTCACCGGCAGCGGGGGCTTCGGCGGGCACGCACTCCGGCGGACCGGCTGATCTGCCGATCTGCCGATCAGGACGCACTCGGGCGGACCGGCTGAGCCGGCCCGCCCGTCGAGCCGGGTGGATCAGACGTTCACGCCGTAGTCGGTGGCGATGCCGCGCAGGCCGGAGGCGTAACCCTGGCCTATGGCACGGAACTTCCACTCACCGCCGTTGCGGTACAGCTCGCCGAAGACCATCGCGGTCTCGGTCGAGGCGTCCTCGCTCAGGTCGTAGCGGGCGATCTCCTGCCCGTTGGCCTGGTTGACGATCCGGATGAAGGCGTTGCGGACCTGGCCGAAGTTCTGCAGCCGGGCGTCGGCGTCGTAGATCGACACCGGGAAGACCACCTTGGCGACGTCGGCCGGCACCCGGGCCAGGTCGACCTTGATCTGCTCGTCGTCGCCGTCGCCGCCGCCGGTCAGGTTGTCGCCGCTGTGCTCGACCGAACCCTCGGGGCTGCGGAGGTTGTTGAAGAAGACGAAGTGCTGGTCCGAGACCACCTTGCCGAGCGCGTTGCACAGCAGCGCACTGGCGTCCAGGTCGTAGTCGGCCCCGGTGGTGGTGCGCACGTCCCAGCCGAGACCCACGATCACGGCGCTCAGTCCGGGCGCCTCCTTGCTCAGCGAGACGTTGCCGCCCTTGGCCAGCGAAACTCCCACAATGCCCTCCTCGGATCTCTCCCTGCGGACGAATCTACAGCACTGTAGAGATCACGAGAATCCGCCTGCGGGCGGGGCCCGCCCCGGGGATTTCTCAGGGACGGGAAAGGGAACCGGTCGCCCCCGGCCCGGATCCCGGATCCCGGTGCCCGCCGATCACCGTACCGCCGGGGCGCCGCGCCGGTAAGGCCGCCCTAGACTGGCGGTGGATCCCCTGGCCGTCCCGTCCCGAGGCTTCGCGGGAGGTTCCCATGCGCCAGCGGTACAGCTTCCACCTCGACCGGAGCGGGCACTCGGTCACCGTGAACGTCCGCTCCGGCTGGATCACCGAGACCGAGCTGCTGGTGGACGGCAAGGAGTGCGCCTTCCACCGAGTCCACGGCCACGGCAGCTACCCGCTGACGCTGTCCGGGCAGTTCGCCGAGGAACCGCCGTGCCCGCTGTCCGTACGGCTGGACCGCACGGGCCTGCCGGAGCACCCGCTGACCTGCGTGCTGGAACTCGCGGGCGCCGAGCACCCGATGCCGGAAAGCACCGCGCGCTGACACGCCACTCCTGACCTGCGGCCCCCATCCAGGGCTACCTTGCTAGCAAGCTAAGCTGCTAGCATCCCTGGTGTGGGAAACGAGGATGTGAAGCAGTTCAACGTGTACCTGCCGATCGAGCTGATCAAGCAGGTCAAGTTCCGTGCCATCGAGGAGGAGCAGTCGCTCTCGGCGCTGGTCGCCGACGCGCTGCGCGCCTACCTCGCCGCCCCCGCCCCCGAGCAGCCGTCCGACGAATCCGCTGAATCGACCGAGGAGGACTGAGATGACGACCCAAGGCATCGAAGCCGTGTTCATGGAGACCCACAACTGGGGCAAGGCCGCCAAGTTCTTCCAGAGTCTGGGCTACGAGCTGGAGTTCGAGACCGACCACAACTCCGGCCAGCTGCGCAACGGCTCCGGCCCCACCATCTTCATCGCCGAGGTCCCCGCGGACCGGGAGACGCCGCTTCAGCTGGTACTGAAGGTGGCCGACGCCGACGCGTTCGAGGCAGGCGACGGCGTGGAGGTGGTGACCCCGTTCGAGGACACCCACTTCGGGACCAGGCTGGCGACCGTCCGCGACCCCGACGGCCGGCTCTGGAGCCTCCAGGCACCGGCCAGGGGCCAGTCCGCCCCGGAGCGGCCCGACCATGTCCAGTAGCACGATCGGCCGGGGCGGGGACGACGCGTTACTGCGCGCGCCCGCCCCGGCGCAGGCCCCGCCGCGCCGCGGCCTGGGCATGCTGGTGGTGATGATCGGGGTGCTGATCGCCGCGATCGACAGCACCATCGTCGTGCTCGCCCTCCCGGAGATCCAGCACGACCTGGACGTCTCGCTGACCGCGGTCACCTGGGTGGTGGTGGCCTACCTCCTGGTGGTCACCGTGCTGGCCACCCAGGTGGGCCGGCTCGGCGACATGTACGGCCGGGTGCGGATGTACGAGGCCGGGTTCGTCGTCTTCACGGTCGGCTCGGTGCTCTGCGCGCTCGCCTGGAACGCCCCGTCCATGATCGGCTTCCGGGTGGTCCAGGGGCTCGGCGCCGCACTGATCGCCGCCAACAGCGGCGCCGTCATCTCCGAGCTGTACCCGCCGCAGGAACGCGGCCGCGCCTACGGACTCAACGCCCTGGTGTTCTCCCTGGGCTCGGTGCTCGGCGTGCTGCTCGGCGGCGTCATCGTGACGTACGTGTCCTGGCGGTGGATCTTCTGGATCAACCTGCCGGTCGGCCTGGTCGCGCTGGTCCTGGCCGCCCGGGTTCTGCGGGACCGGGGCGAGCGGGTGCGCCGGCGGCTGGACCCGCTGGGCATGGCCACCCTCGGGCTGGGCGTGTTCGGCATCAGCTGGGCGATGACCCGACTGGCCGTCGAACCGCCGGATGCCGCGCAGATCGGCGCCCTGGCCGGGGGCGCGGCGCTGCTCGGGGTGTTCGTGCTCGTCGAGCTGCGGCACCCGGAACCGACCCTGGACCTGTCACTGTTCCGGATTCCCGGGATGACACCATCACTGGTGGCCTCCCTGCTGCAGAGCCTCGGCAGCTTCGCCGTGCTGTTCCTGGTGATCATGTACCTCCAGGGGCCGCGCGGGCTGAGCCCGATCAGCGCCTCGCTGCTGCTGGTGCCGGGCTACCTGGTCGGTGCGCTGGTCGGCCCCTACACCGGGCGGATCGCCGACCGGCTGGGGCCGGTGGTGCCGGCGACCGCGGGGCTGGGCATCTCGGTCGTCGCCCTGCTGCTGTTCGCGCAGATGACCACCGGCAGCGGGCTGTGGCTGCCGGCGGTCGGCAACGCGGTGATCATGATCGGTGGGAGCTTCTTCTACGCGGCCAACAGCTCGGCGGTGATGAAGGCCGCCCCACCCGAACGGCTGGGGATCGCCTCCGGCGTGCTGCGGACCTTCGCCAGCCTCGGCATGGTGTTCTCCTTCACCGTCGCGATCCTGGTCGCCGCGCACGCGGTGCCGCGCAGCACGGCCTTCGCCGTCTTCGTCGGCACCACCAGCCTGCACGGGGCGGACGCCGAGGCGTTCACCAGCGGTCTGAGCACGGCCTTCTACACCCTGACGGGCATCATGGTGCTCGCCGCCGCGCTCTCCGCGGTCCGCGGCCGACCGGATGCCGTGCGCCGCACGACGCCGTCGAGTTGACGCTCAGGCACCAACGGCGCCGGCTATCACCTCCTCGACCGCCTGCCGGGCCCGTTCGGCGTCCTCCGCCACCAGGCCGATCCTGGTGCGGCGGTCGAGGACGTCGGCGGCGTCCAGCGCGCCTTCGTGGGTGACCGCGTAGGCGACCTCCGCGCGGGTCACGTCCAGGCCCTCCGCCAGCGGCGTCATCTCCCCCGCTGCCAGCACCTCGTGAGCCGCCCCGCCGTACCGGGCGAGCAGCGCGACGGGCACCCCGCCGGCGGGGGCCGGACGGCTGTCGCGGTGGCCCGGGGCGCCGACCAGCGGCAGCCGGGCCGTCCAGCAGGTCCGGGCGGGCAGGCCGCGCAGCCGGACGGCGGCGTCCACCGCGTCCTCGGCCATCCGTCGGTAGGTGGTGAGCTTGCCGCCGACCACGGTGATCATCCCGGACGGGGACTCCAGCACCGCGTGCTCGCGGGAGATGTCGGCGGTGCTGCCGCCCCCGGTGTCGATCAGCGGACGCAGTCCGGCGTGGGCGCCGCGAACGTCCGCCCTGGTCAGCGCGGTGGCGAGGGCGGCGTTGACGGTGTCCAGGAGGAAGGTCAGCTCGGCCTCGGTGGGCTGCGGCTCGTCCGGGACCGGGCCCGGGGCGTCCTCGTCGGTCAAGCCGATCGCCACCCGGCCGAGTTGCTGCGGCAGCGCGAAGACGAAGCGGCTGGTGGAGCCGGGCACGGGCACGGTGAGCGCGGCCACCGGGTACCCGAGGGTCGCGGCGTCCACCAGCAGGTGGGTGCCGCGGCTCGGCCGCAGCTTGATCGAGGAGTCCACCTCGCCCGCCCACACCCCGGTGGCGTTGACGACCGCGCCCGCGGTGACGGTCAGCGCCTGGCCGCTCAGCGTGTCCACCAGCCGGGCGGAGGTGCCGGTCACCTCCTGCGCCCGCACCCGGGTCAGCACGCTCGCCCCGTACTGCGCGGCGGTGCGCGCCAGGGCCACCACCAGCCGGGCGTCGTCGACGAGTTGGCCGTCGTGGGCGACCAGCGCCCCGCGCAGCCCGTCCGTCCGCACGGCCGGGACCAGCTGCCGCGTCCGGGCCGCGTCGATCCGGCGCACCCTGGGCAGCAACGCGCCCGGCGTACCCGCGCTCAGTCGCAGCGCGTCCCCGGCGTGGAAGCCCGCGCGGATCAGCGCGGCCTGCCCGGGGCGCAGCAAGTCCGGGAGCAGCGGCACCAGTTGGGGCAGCGCGCGGATCAGGTGCGGGGCGGTGCGGGTCATCAGCACGTCGCGCTCGACGGCGCTCTCCCGGGCCACCTTGACCCGCCCGGAGGCCAGGTAGCGCAGGCCGCCGTGCACCAGCTTGGAGCTCCAGCGGCTGGTGCCGAAGGCGAGGTCGCGGGCCTCCACCAGGACGGTCCGCAGGCCGCGCGCGGCGGCGTCCAGCGCCACCCCGGCGCCGGTGACGCCGCCGCCGATCACCAGGAGGTCGATCCGCGGGTCGTCGGCGAGGGCGTCGAGCTCGAGCGTTCGGCGCCGGGCGTCGAGTCGGGCGGTACCGGCGTACGGGCCTGCGGTGGGCGTCATGGCGCGAGGTATCCGTTCAGTGCTCTGGCCAGTTCGCGCCGCCAGGCCGCCTCGGGCAGCAGGGAGGCGACCATGCGGTGCGACTGGACGGTGGACTGGGTGATCAGCAGGACCATCGCGGCCAGCTCGGTCGGCTCGCCGGCCCGGATCGAGCCCACGGCCTGGCCCTGCTCGATGCCGGTGCGCAGCGCCTCGAGCAGGCCGCGCTGGCTGGCGCCGAGCCGCTCGACCACGTACCGGAGCAGCAGGTCGGAGTCGTCGGAGTGGAGCAGCGCGCCGAGCACCGGGTGGTCGCGCAGCCGTACGGCGACCTCGACGACCCGGTCCACGAAGGTCTCCCGGTCGTGCACCTCCAGCGAGGTGCCCTCCAGGGTGGCCAGGATCTCGCGGGTGAGCAGCGCGCCGATCACCGCCTGGACGTCCGGCCAGCGCCGGTAGACGGTCGGGCGGCTGACCCCGGCGCGGCGCGCGATCTCCGCCAGCTGGGTGCGGCGCACGCCGAGGTGGACGATCAGGTCGGCGGCGGCGTCCAGGATCGCGTCGTCGGTGCTTCGCGGCGCTCCGGCCGTGGCGTTACTACTTGACATGATGTGTGAAACTGTAACGCATGGCACCTGAGACGCAAGCAGGGGCAGCCGGCGCCGCGCTGCCGCTCCCCCCTATGAAGTGGGACGCCTGGGGCGACCCGGCCCTCGCCAAGGAGCTGTCCGCCGACATCAAGGGGCTGCTCGCCGCCGCCCTCGGTGTCACCGGCGACGCCGCCCCCGGGCCGAGCGCCGCCGAGGTCGTGCTGCGTCCCTCCCGGATCACCGCCGACGCCCTCGAGGCGCTGGCCGCCGCCGTCGGCGAGGCGCACGTCAGCGCCGCCGACGCCGACCGCCTGCCCCGGGCCGGCGGCAAGTCCACCCCCGACCTGCTGCGCCGCCGCAGCCGCGAGCCGCAGGACGCCCCCGACGCCGTGGTCGTACCCGGCGACGAGGCTCAGATCGCCGCCGTCCTCGCCGTGTGCGCCGAACACCGGATCGCCGTCGTCCCGTTCGGCGGCGGCACCAGCGTCGTCGGCGGCCTGGACCCCGAGCGCGGCTCGTTCGAGGCCGTCGTCTCGCTCGACCTGCGCCGCCTCGACCGCCTCCACGCCCTCGACGAGACCTCCGGCGAGGCCGTCCTCGGCGCCGGACTCACCGGCCCCGCGGCGGAGGCGCTGCTCGCCGAACGCGGCTGGGAACTCGGCCACTACCCGCAGAGCTTCCGCTTCGCCACCATCGGCGGCTTCGCGGCCACCCGCTCCTCCGGTCAGGACTCCGCCGGCTACGGCCGCTTCGACGAGATGGTCCGCGGCCTGCGCGTGGTCACCCCCGCCGGCACGCTCGAACTCGGCCGCGGCCCCGCCTCCGCCGCCGGTCCCGACCTGCGCCAGCTCTTCCTCGGCTCCGAGGGCACCCTCGGCGTGATCACCGCCGTCCGCCTGCGGATCCACCCGCTGCCCGCCGTCAAGGCCTACGAGGCGTGGAGCTTCCCCGACTTCGCCAGCGGGACGGCGGCGCTGCGCGCCGTCGAGCAGCAGGGCACCGGCCCGACCGTCATCCGGCTCTCCGACGAGGCCGAGACCATGGTCAACCTCGCCATGACCGAGCAGATCGGCGGCTCCCCGGCGGTCAGCGGCTGCCTCGCCGTCACCGTCTTCGAGGGCGACGCCGAGCAGGTCGCCGCCCGGCACGACCTCACCCGCGAGGCACTGCTCGCGGCCGGCGGCACCTCGCTCGGCGAGGCGCCCGCCCGGGCCTGGGAGCACGGCCGGTTCAACGCCCCCTACCTGCGCGACTCGCTGCTCAACGCCGGCGCGCTGTGCGAAACCCTGGAGACGGCCGCCGGCTGGAGCGACCTGCCCCGGCTCCGCACGGCCGTCACCGAGGCGCTGACCGGCGCCCTGCCCGGCGCGCTCGTCCTGTGCCACATCTCGCACGTCTACCCGACCGGCGCCTCGCTCTACTTCACCGTCGTCGCCGCCCTCGGCGAGGACCCGCTCACCCGGTGGGGCGCCGCCAAGCGGGCCGCCGGCGACGCCATCATCGGCGCGGGCGGAACCATCACCCACCACCACGCGGTCGGCGCCGACCACCGGCCCTGGATGACCGACGAGATCGGCGACCTCGGCGTACGCATCCTGCGCGCCGTCAAGGCCGAACTCGACCCGGCAGGCATCCTCAACCCCGGCAAGCTGATCCCTTCATGAGCGAGCGCAGCGAGCGAGTCATCCGAAGGGGCGGACGGGCGAATGCCCCTGGCGAGCGGAGCGAGGCGGGCACATGAGCGAGCGCAGCGAGCGAGTCATCCGAAGGGGCGGACGGGCGAATGCCCCTGGCGAGCGGAGCGAGGCGGGCGCATGAGTCGGAGAACCGCTGTCCGCAGGGTCGCCGTTCTCACCAACCCGGCGGCGGGCACCGGCCACGCCGAACCCGCCGCCCACCGGGCCGTCGCCCGGCTGCGCGCCCTCGGCGTCGAGGTCGAACCGCAGGCCGGGCGCTCCGCCGACGACACCGTCCGCCTCGCCCGCGAGGCGGCGGCCGGCAGGGTGGACGCGGTGGTGGTGGTCGGCGGCGACGGCATGATCAACCTCGCCCTCCAGGCCCTCGCCGACGGCACCGTCCCGCTCGGCCTCGTACCCGCCGGCACCGGCAACGACCACGCCCGCGAGTACGGCCTGCCGCTCGGCGACCCCGAGGCCGCCGCCGACGTCATCGCAGCCGGACGCACCCGCAGCGTCGACCTCGGCCGGATCACCGGCCCGGACGGCGCCGTCCGCTGGTACGGCTCGGTCCTCGCCACCGGCTTCGACTCCCTGGTCAGCGACCGCGCCAACCGACTGCGCTGGCCCCGCGGCCGGATGCGCTACAACCTCGCCATCCTCGCCGAGTTCGCCAACCTGCGGCCCCTGCCGTTCCGGATCACTCTCGCCGACGGCACCGTCATCGAACGCGACCTCACCCTCGCCGCCGTCGGCAACACCCGCAGCTACGGCGGCGGCATGCTGATCTGCCCCTCCGCCCGGCCCGACGACGGCCTGCTCGACCTCACCCTGGTCGACGCCATGCCCCGCCTGCGGATCGCCCGCTTCTTCCCCACCCTGTTCAAGGGCACCCACATCGACCACCCCGAGGTCACCACTCTGCGCACCGAATCCCTGCGGATGGAGTCCCCGGGCATCACCGCCTACGCCGACGGCGAGTTCATCAACACCCTCCCGGTCGAGGTGACGCTACGGCGGGAGGCCCTGCGACTGCTGGTGCCCTGAGACACGGTCCCGGGGTGACGCTTCCGCTCCCCTCCTGCCGCGCGCACGGCCCCGGTCTGGACTGCGCCGCACTGGTCGGCCGCCGGTCCGTCCGGCTCGCCAGCGGGACGGACCGGTGCCTCATGGTCGACGCCGAACCGCCTTACGAGGGCTACGACATGGGCGATTGGGGCCGCATCGAGGTGCTCCCGGCCGACACCGGGAGCGCCTTCGACGCGCACCTCGGCGAGCCCGTGCTCGCCATCCGCGACGAGTGCGAGCAGATGACCGGACGGATGGCGCTGGAGCTGGACTTCCCTTCCGGCACCGTCCGCTGCGAGAGCTACGGCGGCGAGCTGATCGTCCGCGCCGTCCTCACGGATGCGCCCTGATCCGCCGCACTCCTCCGCCTGCTCGGCACGGCCGGGTCGTCGCGGAAGCCGTCCCGGGCGGGGACGGGCGGGGACGGGCGGAAACGGGCGGGAACGCCCATTCCCCGTCGGGAATTGTCCGGCCGAAGCGCCGCTCCGATGATGGGCACACAGTGACCGACCGAATCCGTGAAGGAGCCGAGCATGACCACCAGTGCCCAGCAACTCGCCGACCGCTACGCCGCCTTGTGGACCGAGCGGGACGCCGGAGCGCGCCGGAAGGCGATCGAGCGGCTGTGGGCCGAGGACGGCGTGCACCTGGTGCACCCGCCGGAGGAGATCCGGGCCGAGGCCGTTCGGGTCGGCTTCCCCGAACCGGTGCTGGAGGCCCGCGGCTACCGGGAGCTGGAGTTCCGCGTCGCCCGGGCGTACCAGGAGTTCGTGGCCCCCGGGGAGTTCACCTTCCGGGCTCGGGAGGACGCCGTGCGGCTGCGCGACGTCGTCCGGTTCAGCTGGGAGATGGTCTCCGTCGGGACGGGGGAACTCGCGGGCGGCGGCGTGGAGTTCGTCGTCCTGGACGCCGACGGGCGGATCACCGCCGACTACCAGTTCCCCGGGCTCTGAGCAGCAGCTCGGCGGTCCGGGCGTCGGCGGGCAGGAAGGCCTCCAGCTTCAGTTCGGCGAGGGTGACGTCGACGGCGGTGGCGAAGGTGGTCACCGTCGTCATCAGGTGCAGTTCGCCGAGACTGGTCCGCAGTTCCAGTGGTACGGCGAATCCCAGGTGCTGGTCACCCACCGCCACTTCGGGCACGTAGGCGCTCAACTCCTCGTGCAGCTCGCCCAGATGGCGGGTGCCTTCGACGATGTGCCGTGCCCAGGCGGCGAAGTTGAGGATGCGCGGCGCCAGCCCGTCCGGGTGCAGGGCGAGCCGGTAGGCGTTGGTCCCGGGCCCGACCAGGCTCGGGTCGGCGCCCGCCGTGATCACGTCCAGCGCCTCGTTCGCCGCCACCACGTCGCCTCGGCGGTCCACCACCAGCGCGGGGTAGGGCAGGTGCCCGGCCAGCAGGTGGTCGATCGCCGCCCGGACGGGTGCCAGCCGCGGCCCGTCCAGTGGGCTCTCCGGGTAGGCGGGGGCGTAACCGGCCGCCAGCAGCAGCTCGTTGCGCTCGCGCAGTGGCAGGTCGAGCGACTCGGCGAGCCGCACCACCATGCCCCGGCCGGGGGTGGAGCGGCCGGACTCGATGAAGCTCAGGTGCCGTTGGGTGGTGCCGGCCCGGGTGGCGAGGTCGAGTTGGCTGAGCCGGCGGTCGGTGCGGCGCCCGCGCAGCGCCCGGGGGAAGTCCATCTCCCACTTCTACCCGGCCGCCGCACATCCTGCCATTCCCCCTCGGGAATTGAGCCCATGCCGCACCACGGCGAAGGATCGACGGCATGGACATCGGAGTTTTCCTTCCCACCGGCCAGTCCCAGTGGCAGCCCGCCGGCGATCCCCGCGACCTGATCGGTTTCGCCCGCAGGGCGGAGCAGTTGGGCTTCGCCTCGCTGTTCGTCAACGATTCCCTGCTCACCCCGAGGATCGAGCCGCTCACCATGCTGGCGGCCGTCGCCCCGGTGACGGAGCGGATCCGGCTGGGCACCGGCGCCCTGCTGCCGGTGCTGCGCCGCCCGGTGCAGGCCGCGCAGGCGCTCGCCTCGGTGGACCTGCTCTCCGGCGGACGGCTGACGGTCGCGGTCGGTGCGGGCTTCCCGGGGCGCTTCGGGCAGCCGCTGCACGAGCTGTCCCAGGTGCCGTGGGAGCGCCGCTTCGCCCGGCTGGACGAGACGGTCGCCCTCTGGCGGGAGCTGTGGGCCGGCGCGACGGAGTTCCACGGCGAGTTCCACGACTTCCCCGAACTCCCTTCCACCACCCGGCCGTTCGCGCTGCCGGGCCCGCCGGTCTGGCTGGGCGGGGCGACCCCGGCGGCGCTGGCCCGAACCGGTCGCCACTACGACGGCTGGCTGCCCTACCCGCCGGATCCGGCCGACTACGCCACCGGCCTCGCCGCCGTCCGCCGGGCCGCCCACGGGGCCGGGCGCGCCCCGGAGGCCGTCACCCCTGCGCTGTTCGTCAACGTCCGGATCGACGAGGACCCGGAGGCGGCCCGCCGCACCATGGATGCCTACGCCCGGTCCAACTACGGCCTGCCGCTGGAGGAGGTGGCACGGATCCAGGCGATCGCCATGGGCACCCCCGCGCAGGTCGCCGCCACCCTGCGCGGCTACACCGAGGCAGGCGCCGAACACGTGGTCGCCCGGCTCGGCGCGCTCGATCTCGATGGCCAGTACGAGCAGTTGGAGCGGCTGGCGGAACTCACACGCCCCGGGCGGCGGTGATCCGCCCGGACTCGATCGCCTCGACCAGCTCCCGGTGGTCGGCCGCCGTACGGTCCGCGTAGCGCAGCGCGAAGTCGGCGACGGCCTCGGCGAAGGTGTCGGCGGCGCCCAGGTAGCCGGCGACGGCGAGGCGGTCGCCGGTGCGGGCGTGGGCGCGGGCGAGGGTGCGTCCGCACAGGTCGGCGTAGGCGCGCAGGCCGGATGGGGTCAGCGCACCGACCTCCACCGCGCCCTTCATGTCGCGCAGTTGGCGGCCGTAGAAGTGGCGCCCGGCTGGGCCGATGGTCCAGCCGAGGAAGATGTCGCTCGCCGCCTGCATCAGGTGCTGCCCGGTGACCACCCGGCGTCCGCCGTGGTGGACGGCGACCTCGGCGTCCACCCGGGTGCGCGGCAGGTGGTCCTCCAGGACCGACCGGCCGGCCTCCTTGAGCTGCAGGAACAGCGGGTCGCTGCTGTCCCGGCCCTCCAGCAGGACGATGTAGCAGCGGGTCCCGACGCTGCCGACGCCGACCACCTTCATCGCCGCGTCGACGAAGCGGTAGCGGCCGAGCAGGACCCGCCGGTCCTCGGCGAGGCTGGCCCGGTAGTCGCTGAACACCAGTCCCAGGCTGCGCAGTTCGCTCTTGGACAGTTCCTCGACCAGCGGCGGCGAGCTGATGATCCTCCGCCGCCCGTCCCGTTCCTCGGTGAGCTTGCCGAGGGCCTGCAGGCTGGTGCGCCGCCGGGCGTGTGCGAGCCCCTCCTCGACGGCCTTGCGCCGCCCCTTCTTCCGGATCAGCGGCAGCAGGTCAGCGGTGTCGATCCGGCTGTACCAGACGTCGAGTTCGCCGAGCCCGGCCAGCCGGCGCATCGCGGTCGCGTAGCCTTGGACGGCGGCCCGGGCGGCGCGCCGGGCACACCGGTCGTCCTGGCCGGCGTCGCGGGCGGCGACCGCGACGCTGGCGGCGAGGCGTTTGACGTCCCACTCGAAGGGCCCGGGGTGGGTCTCGTCGAAGTCGTTGACGTCGAAGAGCAGCGCGCGCTCCGGCGAGGCGTACACCCCGAAGTTCACCAGGTGGGCGTCACCGCAGAGTTGGACGGTCAGCCCGGTGTCCGGGACGGCCGCGAGGTCGGCGGCCATCACGGCCGCGGCGCCGCGCAGGTAGCTGAACGCACTGTCGGCCATCCGCCCGTACCGGATCGGCAGCAGCCGGGCGACCCGGTCCGCGCCCTGCGCCTCCAGTACGCCGAGCGGGTCGGGCCGGTCCGCGGCGGGGATCCACCGGCCGTGCTCGGACCGGGAGACGCGCTCCCGGGCGGTCCGCCCGGTTCGGCGGCGTTCGGCGGGGGTGGTCATGCGGCGGCTCCGTCCGTCACCAGGCGACCTTCAACGACTACACCTCTGCGCGGCGCCGGGACAGGGGTGCCAGCTCTGCGCAGCGCTGGGACAAGAGTGCCGGAGGGCGCGGCGAGCGCCCTCCGCCGTACGGCCGTCCGGGTGAGCCGGCTCACCCGACCGTGAAGTCGGCCATCATCGCCATGGACTCGTGTTCCAGGTTGTGGCAGTGCATCAGGCACGTCCCCGCGTAGTCGGTGGGGCACACCAGCACCTCCACCGCCTCGGCCGGGCGCAGGTCGACGGTGTCCTTCCAGCCGGTGTCTGCGGCAGGGGGGCGGCTCATGTCGGGGGGCTGCTCTCTGCTTCGGCGGGGCGGGCGGGCGAGAGCGCCCGGGTTCCCCGGGTCGCCGCCGTTACACCGGGTCGGCGGCGATCCGGAGGTAGGCGGCGCGCAGCTCGGCGAGCAGCGGGTGGGCGGGGTCGAAGGCGGTGCCGTCGACGGCGGCCAGCGGGCGCAGGCCGCCGCCCGCGTTGAGCGCGAAGGCCGCGTCGAAGCGCGCCAGGTCAGCGGTGCGGACCGGCTCGCGGACCTGCGGGCCGCCGTACGCCCCGGCGAGCAGCGCCTCGGTGACGCCGGGCAGGCTGGGGCCATCGGGCCGCACCAGCCGGTCCCCGGCCAGGAAGCCGACGTTCCAGGTCGCGCCCTCGGCCACCAGGCCGTCGTCGTCGACGAGCAACACGTCGTCGTATCCGGCGAGTTGGGCGACGCGGCGGTGGTGGACCAGGCCGAACAGGCCGACGTGCTTCACCTCGGGCAGCTCACGCCGGTAAGTCACCGTCCGCACCCGCAGCGGGGCGGGCTCGACCGTCGCGGCCGGGCGGGTGGTCACCAGCAGGGCGGGGGTGGCAGGGGCGGCGGGGCGCTCCAGGCCGAGCGCCGGGTCGTACACGGTGACCCGGACGATCACCGGCGCGCCGTCTGCGGGCAGCACCGCGCGGATCCGCTCCCTGACCGCCCCCCGGTCCAGCTCGGCGGCGAACAGCACCCGGCAGTCCCGGACCAGCCGGTCCAGGTGCAGCGCCAGGCCGCGGACGCCGCCCGCCTCGACCCGCAGAGTGGTGAAGTGCCCGTAGTTGAGCAGCCCCAGGGCGGCGAGCCGCGCCGGGTCGGCGGGCGCGCCGTCGATCTCGATTTCAGCCATCCCCCGAGTCTGCCAGCTGCGGGAACGCCGGAGGTGCCGGTTCGGGCAGCATCACCGGCCGGTACGGGCTGACGACCGTACGGCCCGCCCTGCTCCGGGCGGCCCGCTCGAACTCCTCGATCCTGGCCGCCAGCCCCTCCGGCTCGCCCGCGTCCGCCCAGCGCCACGCCTCCGCCCACCACTGCGGCCCGCGCACCAGCGGACGGCCGGCCAGCGCCAGGTACAGCGCCAGCGTCGAGCGCGCGTACTCGTGCACCCAGCCGTCGCAGCCCCGGTAGTCCGCCGTCTCGTCCAGCCGCAGCCAGCGGCCCTCCTGCCCGGCGGCCAGTATCGGCACCCAGCCGCGCTGCCGGTCGGCGACCAGCAGGAGCAGCCGCCCGTCCTCCTCGCGCACCCGGTGGAGCGGGAGTTGGGGCATCCGGGCGAACGACAGCGACCGCTTCCAGCCGACCACCCACAGCCCGCGGCGCAGGTAGTAGCGGACGGCCGGCTGCCAGCTCCAGTGGGCCTCCAGCCGGAAGCCGGGCAGGCCCTCGGCGGTGGCCGCCGCGTACACCTCGTCCAGCGCGGCCGCCGCCAGCCCCCGGCCGCGCGCGTGCGGCCGCAGGTAGAGGGAGGACACGGCGAGCTGGCTCGGGCCCTTGGTCCAGTTGTCCACCGCGACCGTCCCGGCGACCGCGTCGCGCTCGCCGAGGATCCAGTACCGGCGCCGGTACAGCTCCCCACCGGGCCACTCCCGGCCGCTCTCCCCCAGCTGCTCCCGCCAGCCCCGCTCGGCCCGCGGCGTCAGCGCGTCCGGGTCCACCACCTCGCCCAGCCCGCCCTCCACCAGGGAGGCCAGGTCCCAGAGGGCGAAGCGCCGTTCCTCCCCCTCGACGACCGCCCGCAGGCGCACCCCAGCCGCCAACCGGTCCTGCGCCCGCCCGACCGCCGCATCCCACGACCTCACCACGGTGCCACCCTAGCGGCCCTCCGGGCACGACTCGTAATCCATCGGGCACCGAACGTCAGACCGTGTGGTCCGGCCCTGTGCCGACCGGCCCCGGTCCTTCCCTAGCCGACCGGCTGGCGCACCCCCGGGGTGGCGGCGGCCGGGGTGCCGCGGGGGCGGGTGAGGGCCACGGCGGCGACGACCAAGGCGCCGCCGGCCAGGGCGTTCCAGCCGACCGGCTCGGCGAGCAGGGCCGCGCCGAGCACGGTGGACCACAGGGGCATGACGTAGGTGACGGCGGAGGCCACGGCGGTGCCGGCCGTACGGACCAGGCCGAGGTTGAGCAGGTAGGCCAGGCCCGTGCCGAGGGCGCCGAGCACCAGCAGGGCGGCGGCGGCCGGGACGCCGGGCCAGTGCGGGAGGCCTGCGGCGGCCGGGGCGAACAGGGCCAACTCCGCCGTGGCGCAGGTGGTCTGGAGCGTGGAGAGGGTGGTGACCGTCTGCGGGCGGCCGGCCAGGAAGCGGCGCAGGTAGGCGAAGCCCGCGCCGTAGCAGCAGGCGGCGGACAGGCAGGCGAGGGCGCCGACGGTCACGCCGGAGCCGAGGCCGTGCCAGACCCCGAGCACGGTGAGCACGCCGACGAAGCCCAGGGCGAGGCCGGAGAGCCGGCGGGCGCCGGGGCGGCGCTCCTCGGGGACGGTCAGCACCGCGAACAGCATGGTGAACAGCGGTGTGGTCGCGTTCATCACCCCGGCGAGCACCGAACTGACCCTGGTCTCGCCGAACGGGAACAGGGTGAACGGCACGGTGTTGAGCAGCACCGCGACCACCGCCGAGTGCCCCCACAGCGCCCGGTCCCGCGGGAGCCGCTCGCCGCGCAGCAGCAGGACCGCCCACAGCGTGGTGGCGCCCAGCGCACTGCGCCACAGCGCCACCCACACGGGCGGCACGCCCGCGTCGACGGCCACCTTGATCAGGGCGAAGCTGGCGCCCCAGATCGCCGACAGTGCCACGAAGCCCGGCAACCAGCGCCGCACCCCGACCACCTCCCCGTCCAACCCGTTGTCCTGGACAGAGCGTGGCGCGGCGGCGGAACATGAGTCCAACAAGTGGCAGTGCGGGAAGGATGAGGAACTCTCATGGCATCGGAGGTCAACCTGGCCCAGCTCAGGGCGCTGGTCGCGGTCGCCGACACCGGCGGATTCGGCGCGGCCGCCGACGAACTGGGCATCAGCCAGTCCGCCGTCTCGCACGCCGTCGCCGCGCTGGAGCGCTCGCTCGGCGCGCCCGTGCTGCGGCGCGGCACGCCCTGCCGGCCGACCCCGCTCGGCGAGCAGGTCCTGCCGCACGCCCGTACCGCCGTCGCCTCCGCCGCCGCGGTGCGCACCATCGCCACCAGGCACTCCGGCGGCCCGACCGGCACCGTACGCCTGGCGGCGCCGACCACCGTCTGCCAGGCGCTGCTGCCCGGGCTGCTGCGGGACTGGAAGGCGGCGTACCCGCAGGTCACCGTACGGGTCTTCGAGGGCGAGGACGCCGAGCTGGCCACCTGGCTGGAAGCCGGCACGGTGGACGCCGCCGTCCTGGTCGACGCCGACCGGCCGCCGCCGGGGGCGGTGGCGCTCGGCGCCGACTCGATGCACGCGCTGCTGCGCCGCGACCACCCGCTCGCCGGCCAGGAGACCGTCCACGTCGGTGAGTTGGAGGACGACGACTTCCTGCTCTCCGAGGGCGGCTGCGAACGCCACATCCGCGAGGCGTACCGCCGGGCGGGCGCCCGCTTCGCGCCCCGGCACCGCATCCGCGACCTCAACACGCTGATCGGCATGGTGCACGCGGGCGTCGGGGTCTCGGTGATGCCCGCGCTGGCGCTGACCATGCTGCCGCCGGACTGCGTGCTGGTCCCGATCCGGCCCGCCGTCCACCGGACCCTGACCCTCACCGGGCCGAGCCACCGGCCCTGGTCCCCGGCGGTCACCGGCCTGCTCGCCGGGGTGGGGACGACCGTCCCGGTCTGAGCGGCGCTTTTCGACGCCACGGGCAGGGCCGATGGAGCTTTTCACCGTTCCGAGCGGACGCGACTGGCGGAGGAGGCCGTCCGGACCGAGGGTGGCGGCGTCCCGACCGCCCGCCCGACCACGGAGCACCCCTTGCCCATCCACCCGCGCCGCCGGCTCGCGCTCTGCGCACTGCTCACCGCCGAGGCGATGAACCTGCTGGACGCGACCGTGGTCCAGGTCGCCGCACCGCTGATGCGCGCTCAACTGGGCGGCCCGGTGACCGCCGTGCCCTGGCTGACCTCCGCCTACACCCTGCCGTTCGCCGTCCTGCTGCTCACCGGCGGCCGCCTCGGCGACCGGTTCGGACGGCGCCGGATTTTCCGGACCGGCGTCACCGCCTTCCTGCTCGCCTCGCTGGTCTGCGCCTGCGCCCCCGCCCTGGGCGTGCTGATCGCCGTCCGCGCCGTCCAGGGCGCCGCGGCCGCCCTGATCGTGCCGCAGACCATCGGCCTGATCAAGGCCATGTTCCCGGGCGATGAGACGGCCCGGGCGCTCGGCGCGATCGGACCGGTGATGGGACTCGCGGCGGTGACCGGGCCGGTGCTCGGCGGGCTGCTCACCCACGCCGACCTGCTCGGCTCCTCCTGGCGCGCTGTCTTCCTGGTCAATCTGCCGCTCTCGCTCGCCGTCCTGGCACTCGCCCCGCTGCTCCCCGAGGACCGCGCCCCGCGCCGCCCCGGTCTCGACCCGGTCGGCGGCGCGCTCGCAGCGACGGCGGCCGGACTGCTGGTGCTGCCGCTGCTGGACGGATCTCGCTGGCCGCTGACGGCCGCCGGGGCTGCTCTCGCGCTCGCCTTCGCCGCCCACCAGCGGCACGCCGCCCGGCGCGGCGCGGACACCCTGGTGGAGCCGAGCCTGTTCCGCTCGGCGCGCTTCCCGGCCGCACTGCTCGCACTGGCGCTGGCCTTCGCGGTCACCACCGGACTCACCCTGGTCGTCGTGCTCCAACTCCAACTCGTCTCCGGGGCTGATGCGTTGTCCTGCGGGCTGACCCTGCTGCCGATGTCGGCGGGGCTCGCGGCCGGCTCGCTGTGGGCGGGCGGTCAGCTGGTCCGGCGGTACGGGGCGCGGGTGATGCCCGCCGGGCTCGCCGTCCTGGCGGTGGGACTGCTGGCCACCGCCGCCGCCTACCGCACCGGGGAGCGGTCGGGGTCGCTGCCGTACGCGCTCGCGGTGGTCGGCCTCGGGCAGGGCCTGTTCACCCCGGCCTTCTTCGGCACCGCCCTGCGACCGCTGCGGCCGCAGGAGACCGGCTCGGCGGCGGGTCTGCTCAACGCCGTCCAACAGCTCGGCGCCACCGTGGGCGTGGCCCTGCTCGGGCGGGTCTACCTGGCCTCCCCCGACGCCGCCGGGGCGCAGCGGGCCTGCTGGGCGGCGGTGGCGGCACTCGCGGCCGTCGCGGCTGCGACCAGGTGGATGACCGCCCCCGGACCGGCCGGGGCGGCACAATCGGACGGCCGCACCTCCGACCACCAGGAAGCCACGCATGCTCGATGAGCTCGACCGCGCCCTCGTCCACGCCCTGCGGGTCGACGGGCGCGCGCCGTTCAGCCGGATCGCATCCGTGCTCGACGTCTCGCCGCAGACCGTCGCCCGCCGCTACCGGCGGCTGCGGTCCGAGGCCGGGCTGCGCGTGGTCGGGCTGGCCGATCCCCACCGGGCCGGACGGGTGCAGTGGCTCCTGCGGCTGACGGCCGGGCCGCACACCGCGCAAGGGCTCGCCCAGGCACTGGTCCGGCGCGGCGACACCGCCTGGGTCAAACTCACCTCCGGCGGCACCGAGATCACCGCGATCGTGGAGACCGACCCCGGCCCGGACGGCCACACCCTGCTGCTGCGCGACATCCCACGCACCGCGGCCGTCACCGCCGTCTCCGCCCACTGCCTGCTGCACACCTACCGGGGCGGCCCGACCGCCTGGCCGGTGAGCACCGAGGCGCTCACCGAGCAGCAGCAGGCCGCGCTCCGGCCGGGCGACCTCGGCGCGCCGAACAGCCCGAGCACGCTGGGCGGCCCGAATGCGCCGGGAAGTCCGGGTGCGCCGGGCGGTCGGCCGCCCGGCCTGGACGCCTCCGACCTGGCCCTGCTCGGTGCCCTGCACGTCGACGGCCGCACGCCGCTCGGCGAACTCGCCGCCGCCACCGGGCGCACCCCGGCCACCGCCGCCCGCCGGCTCGGTGAACTGCGCGCCGACGGAACGGTCTTCCTGGACGTGGAGCTGGACCCCCGGCTGCTGGGGGCCGGCATGCAGGCGCTGCTGTGGCTGAGCATCACCCCCGCCCACGTCGACCGGGTCGGCCGCGCCCTGGCCACCCACCGCGAGCTCGCCTTCGTCGCCGCCACGACCGGCCCCAGCAATCTCGCGGCCCTCGCCCTGTGCACCGATCCGGCCGACCTGCACCGCTATCTGACCCGGCGGCTGGGGGAGGTCGCGGGGATCACCGCCCTGGAGTCGGCGCCGGTCCTGCGGACGCTCAAGGCGGCGGGGCCGGTCCCGACGGCGGGGCGCGCGGACCGCTCCTCCGGCGGATGACCGAGGGCGGGGCGCCCTCCGGGCGGCTTGACCGCTTGGGGGTTGACCACCGCTCCCCAACAGGTCTATACCAGTGATGACCTTTCGGCAACCACCCACCGCCGAGGGTCCGTTCGGCCTGATCCGCGCCGCCCCCACACCCGGCGCGACCAGGCCCGCCCTCCCCCGTCGCCGCTTCCTGGAAAGGCTTCCGATGGAACGCGTTCTTCCCCCACACCCCGCCCCCGCCACTCCCCGCAGACGCCGCACCGGCCGGGCCGCGCTCGCCGTGGCCGGCGTGCTCGGCCTGGTCGCCGGCGGGGTCGCCGCGCTGACCGCCACCGGCGCCGCCTCGGCCGCCACCACCGACGCGGGCACCGGCCTGGGCAGCAACTGGTACGCCTCGGCGCCGTACCTGATGCCCGAGGACAACAGCCCGCCGGACGCCGCCGCCGTGATGGACGCGGCCGGGCAGCGGGCCTTCCAACTGGCCTTCATCCTCGCCCAGGGCAACAGCTGTTCGCCCGCCTGGGGCGGCACCTCCTCGATCGACTCCGACACCACCATGCCCGCCGTCATCCAGACCGTCCGCGGCAAGGGCGGGGACGTCTCGGTGTCGGTCGGCGGGTACGGCGGCACCAAGCTGGGCCAGGTCTGCGGCACGCCCGAGGCGACCGCCGCGGGCTACCAGCGGGTGATCACCAAGTACAACCTCAAGGCGATCGACTTCGACCTGGAGGAGCCGGAGTACGAGAACACCGCCGCGATCCACAACGAGATCGGCGCCGCCCGCATCCTCCAGCAGAACAACCCCGGCCTGTACGTCTCGATCACCACCGCCGGGACGACCGCCGGCACCGGCTGGTTCGGCACCCAGATGCTCAACGAGGCCAAGTCGCAGGGCTTCACGCCGAACAACTTCTCGATCATGCCGTTCGACGGCGGCTTCAACGGCGCCGCCGCACAGACCGACGCGCTGGTGAAGTTCAACCAGATCCTGCAGACCACCTTCGGCTGGAACGAGGCCACCGCGTACGCCCACGAGGGCGTCTCGATGATGAACGGCCGCACCGACGCCGCCGAGTACTTCCGCCAGGCCGACTTCCAGGCCGTCCTGGACTTCGCCACCGCGCACGGCCTGGCCCGCTACACCTACTGGTCGGTGAACCGGGACCGCCAGTGCGCGGGCAACGTCGACCCGGGGCTGTCCGGCTCCTGCTCCAGCGTGGCGCAGAACGACTGGGACTTCACCAAGTACACGGTGAAGTTCGCCGGGGCGACGCCGCCCACCACCCCGCCGACCACGCCGCCGTCCACCCCGCCGACCGGCCCGGGCACGCCGAGCGGCACCCCGACCGGCAACCCGGGCGTCTGCACCGCCCCGGCGTGGAGCGCGAGCACCACGTACACCGCGGGCGCGAAGGTCTCGTACAACGGGCACAACTACCACGCCAAGTGGTGGACGCTGAACGAGGTGCCGAGCGCCAGCGGCCAGTGGGGCGTCTGGGCCGACGACGGCCCCTGCTGACCGCGGCACCGGACGAACGAGGGGCGGGCGCTCACAACGCCCGCCCTTTCCCGGTCAGTTGGCGGTCATCCGCGTCCGCAGCTCGGCCAGCGCCGGGCGCAGCGCCGTCCGGTCCCCGGCGGCGGCCTGCCCCAGCGCCTGGCGGACGGACTCGTCCCCGAAGGTCGGATCGAGCCCCGGCTCGGCCGCCCGGGCTCTCCGACAGTCCAGTCCGAACCCGAAAGCGCCGCCGCCCGGTCACCGGTGGCATCTTGCTGCCTGACAGCTTTCTGACACCGCGCACGCCACCGTCGGCGCCGACGATCAGTCAGTGTGGTTACCGTGCACGCCATTCGCTTCCACCTGCGCGCCCCGGACCGCCCCGACGGCCCCCCGACCTCGACCCCCGGGGCCGTCCACGACGGCCTGGCCCGCGGCCTGCCCGCCCCGGCCCGGATCGAGCACGCCCGGATCCTGACCGGCCCCGGCACGGTCGACGGGGTCGCCTTCGTCCTCGCCGACAACCTGCTCGCCGCCGAGGCCGCCCTCGCCGCCGCCTGCGCCACCCTCACCGGCCCGACCGGCCCCCTGCCCCACTGGGACGTACCGCACTGCGCCCTGGACACCCTGCTGGCCCTCGGCCTGCACGAACTCCCGGCCTGCCCGTGACCTGAACCCTCAGGCCGCACCGAGCCCGGCGTCCGGCGTCTTCCCCGCCTGCGCCTGCTCGATCCGCTTGACCAGCATCACGGCGAACCGCCGCGCGGCCGGCAGGTCCACCGGCCCGCCCTCCGTCGTCACGCTCGCCACCACGGTGCCCGAACGCACCACGGTGCTCACCCCGTCCCCCGCCGACAGCGGCCCGACGAACACCTGGCTCTCGCTGCCCAGCGCCGGAGCGTCCACCTTGTGGAACGGCCCGACGGGATACGACGCGTACGTCTCCTTCAACCGGTTCCTGGCCGCGTCCCGGCTGGGCAACGTCTCCACCAGGAACCGGGTCACCAGATCCCCCGAGGAGAACCGCACCGACCCGCTCAACGGCTTGCCCGTACACGGCGCCGACGCCGAACAGGTCACGGAGTGGTCGGCGGTGTCGACCTTGCGCTTCTCCTCGTCCCATCCAGCCATCACCTTGGCGTCCGGCAACACCTGCCCGACCACCTTGTCGTCCAGCAGCGTCCCCTCCAGATCCGCGCTCGGCGCCGCGACCGCCGGCACCGGCGTCGCGCTCCCGCCGGCGCCCGATGCCCCACCCGGCGACGCGGAGGCCACAGCGGACGCCGAGCCCCCGGCGCCCGTCGGCACCGCAGCAGCAGCACTCGTCACCGCCGAGGCCGCCGGACTCCCCGAACCAGCCGAACTCCCGGCCCCCACAGCCCCCTTGCCGTCCCCCGACCCCCCGGACGAACACCCCACCAGCACCCCCGCCAGCACCCCGCCCGCCACCACGGCGACCATCCGCCGTCCACCCATCCCCATTGCCCGCTCCCTTTACGGCTGTCCGTGACCCCTCAAGATAGCGACCACCCCACCCCTCACCCGCGTCGGGTCCCCCGCACACGAACCGCCCGCCCCGGGAACGCCGAAGGGGCGGCGGCCTCCACGGCCACCGCCCCACCGGACATCCCGACCGAACGGTCAGACCGCCGGAACCGGGAACGTCGGGTACTCGACACCCGAGATGTACTGCACGACCCGCACGACCTGGCACGAGTAGCCGAACTCGTTGTCGTACCACAGGTAGAGGATCGCGTTGTCGCCGTCGACCTTGGTCGCCCCGGCGTCCACGATCGAGGCGTGGCGCGAGCCGATGAAGTCGCTGGAGACCGCGTCGGGCGAGTCGATGAAGTCGATCTGGCGCTTCAGCGGCGAGGTCAGCGAGATGTTCCGCAGGTAGTCGAGGACCTCCTCGCGGTCGGCCTCCCGCTTCAGCTGCAGGTTGAGGATCGCGATGGACACGTCCGGCACCGGCACGCGGATCGAGCTGCCGGTGATCTTCGCCTTGAGGTCCGGCAGGGCCTTGGCGACGGCCGAGGCGGCACCGGTCTCGGTGATCACCATGTTCAGCGGCGCGGAGCGGCCGCGGCGGTCGGCCTTGTGGTAGTTGTCCAGCAGGTTCTGGTCGTTGGTGAACGAGTGGACGGTCTCCACGTGGCCGCGCACGACGCCGTACTCGTCCTCCATCGCCTTCAGCGGCGGGACGATGGCGTTGGTGGTGCAGGAGGCGCAGGAGATGATCTGCTCGTCCGGCTTGATCATGTCGTGGTTGACACCGTGCACGATGTTCGGCACGTCGCCCTTGCCCGGGGCGGTCAGCACGACCTTGGCGATGCCGGGGCGCAGGTGCTTGGACAGGCCCTCGCGGTCACGCCACTTGCCGGTGTTGTCGATCAGGATCGCGTCCTTGATCCCGTACTCCGTGTAGTCGACCTCGCTCGGGTCGTTGGAGTAGATCACCGTGATCTCGTTGCCGTTGACGACGATCTTGTTGTTCGCCTCGTCGACGGTGATGGTGCCCTGGAACTGGCCGTGGATCGAGTCCCGGCGCAGCAGCGACGCGCGCTTGACCAGGTCGTCGCCGCCGCCGTTGCGCACGACGATGGCCTTCAGCCGCAGGCCGTTGCCGGAGGCCTTCTCGATCAGCAGACGGGCGACCAGCCGGCCGATGCGGCCGAACCCGTACAGCACGACGTCCTGCGCGGACCGGCGCTCCAGCTTGTTCTCACCGGTGGCACCGGCGACGGCGCGGGCGGTGAACTCCTCCACCGACAGGCCGTGGTCGTCCGCCCGGTAGGTCGAGGCGAGCATCCCGAGGTCGATCTGCGAGGGGCCGAGGTCCAGGGTGGTCAGCGCCTGCAGGAACGGCATCGTCTCGGTGACCGAGAGCTCCTCGCCCGCGATCTGCCGGGCGAAGCGGTGCGTCTTGAGGATGCTGACCACCGACTTGTTCACCAGGGAACGGCTGTGGAGCAGGACGGTCACGTCCTTCTCCCGGTGCAGCCGCCCGATGATCGGGATCATCGACTCCGCGATCTCCTCGCGGTTCTTCCAGTCCGTGAACACGTCGTCGTTGACAGTCACAAGTCCATCTTTCGAGCTGAGGGTGTTGCCCACATGGTAGCTTCGCCCGCCTCCGGCCCAACGGGCGGTCCCCTCCTTCCCCGCCCCGCCCGAGCCTCCCACCTGCGCTTTCCTCCGCACCCCCGTCCGCAAAGGTGATCACCGCCACCCGACGGACACAGGTCTACCCGGGTAGAACACGCCGCCTGTTCTTGTGGACCAAGTCAAGTTGTCACGGTGCATCCCGGCACGCCGGCACGGGACGTCGGACCGAGTAGTCGGGCCGACCCAACACCTTCCGGAGACTCCGCCGCAGCCGCCGAACCGGTCGTCCGGGTGACCCTCGCGGAGGTCTCGCATCGCCGGGGTCGGCCGCGCCGCCGTCGGCACGTCGAGGGCACGTCGGAACCGCTCCGACACAAGTGCGGCGGCCACGGGTTCCTGCGGCCTGCGCGGGGCGCCCGTCGCGGTGCCCAGCGGCACCTGGACCTCTTACCGCGACGTCGGGGTCTGGGAGCAGCAGGGTGGCCGCGCCGACGAGACCAGTCGCTTCCCGATGCTCGACACCGGTACTCCCTCCCAGCCGCACCTGCTGTGGCCGCTCGCGCTCTACCCCGTTACGGGGGCGACCGAGGTGGTCTTCCAGTGTCTGAAGGACCGCAGCCCGTTCGATGACGCCGAGATTGGGCGGGAGCTGCTGCGACGGTTCGACGAGATCGACGGCATCGAGCTGGCGGAGGCCAACTGGACCTCCGCCCGTCCCTCCCGCTCCAGGTGTTCGCCGACCACCCGGAGGAGGTCTGCGCGTTGCTGGAGCTCGCGCAGCGCACCTGAGCCGGATTGCTGTGCTGCCGAGCCGAGTTGAAGAATTCGGCTCGGCGGCGCGCGGCGTTGTCAGACGGGTATGCGCCGGGACGGGGGCTGGTTCTGGCTTTCGAGGTCGGTGCGCTCGTCGTCGGGCGTGAGCATCCGGAGGGCGGTGATGACGCCGAGGGCGACGGTGGCGAACGCGAGCGAGAGGAGAACAGCGAAGGCGGCGCCGATCAGGAAGGCGGCGGTGCCGGCTCTCACCCGTGCTCATCTCCTTCGAGGTCGCGGAGGTTGAGCAGCGTGCTCACGGGCGCGTGGCCGAAGTCGACCAGGGTCCGGCCGTCGAGGGTCGTCTCGCCGGGGGCGGCGGAACCCCGGAGGAGACCGTACGGGAGCCCGCGCCGGTGCAACTCGCCGAGGAGGGTGGTGGTCTGCGGCGCGGTGTAGTCGTGCATCCCGGGGTCGGTCGGCGCGACGGGGATGCGGTGGCGGCTCACGCGGGGAAGTCCAGCTCGTACCAGACCGTCTTGCCACGCTTCTGGGGGTCGACGCCCCAGCGGTGGGTGAGCCCCTCGACGAGCTGGAGGCCGCGCCCGGACTCGGCGAGGCGGCTGGGGGTGCGCGGCGCGGGAAGGGCGTCGCTCTCGTCCGCGACGCAGACGCGGAGGGTGCGGGTGAGGGAGAAGTAGACGACAGGGGCGGGGGTCCGGCCGTGCCCCCAGGCGTTGGCGATCAGCTCAAGTGCCCTCTCCGAAGGAGAGTCACACGCCCTCATTCGGTCCCTCAAAGACGAACTGGAAAGCAAGCATGGTTAGTTCCGCCTGGCAAAAGTCCAGCTACTCCGCCGCGAATGACAACTGCGTCGAGGTGCGTACCGCCGACGGGGTGGTCGAGCTACGCGAGTCCGACGACGGCGAAGTCATAGTCCGCACCGCCCCGGCCAGGTTCGCCGAGTTCCTCCGAGCCGCCAAGGCAGGCGAGTTCGACCACCACGTCAACTGACCGCCGGTGGTCCCTCGCTCCGTGGAATGGATGACCAGCCGTTCCGGTGCGACGGCGACCGCTTCCAGCGGCGGCCGGCCCTCCGGCGCAAGACCCAGGTGGACGTCCTCGGGGCGCAGATGAACGGTGAACTCCTGCTCGGCCCGGACGAACACCCCCATCACCCGTCGGCAGAGCTCACAACTCTCCGTGGTGAGATGCGCGAAAGGCCGGTACCTCTCGCCGGCTCGGTCCGGGACGCCGTCCCGCGGGCTCGAACTCGGATCGTCGCCGCCGGTCATGGCCGCCATCGTGCCGGACGGCCGTATCTGCGCGAACCGGTTCACCGAAACCGGGGCGACTTCGCGGAGGATTTGCCGGGGGCGCGGCGGGGTGGGGTAATGAGAGACGGCCGGTGTTTCAACGTCCCGTGAGAGACCCGGGAGCTTGTGATGAGCGGTGGGCCGGAACCGATCAGTGCCGAGGGGCTGCGCGCGGTGCGCGAGGAGTTGGCACAGCTGCGGGTGGAGCGGGGGGAGGTGGCCGCGACGCTTCGGGGGGATGGTCCGGCGGGTGATTCCGCGGATGCCGCCGACGAACTTCAGCGGGCCTCCGACGTGACGCGGCTGGACCGGCGGATCGCCGAGCTGGAGGGGCGGCTGCGGGAGGCCGAGGTGGCCGGGGCACCGTCGACCGAGGTGATCGGGGTGGGTTCGACCGTCACCGTGCGGTTCTCGGACGGCGAGGAGGAGACCGTCGAGATCTCGGAGCTGGCGGAGGAGCGGGAAATGACCCTGGTGACCTACGACAGCCCGTTGGGGAAGGCGCTGTTGGGCCGCCGGGCCGGGGAGACGGTGAACTACGAGACGCCGGGCGGCGCGGCGAGCGCGGTCGTGCTGGCGGTGGGGAACGGCCGGTAGGCCAAGGGCGGAATTCCCGGTCGGGGGGTGCTCGCCCGGCCTCCGACGGGCGCGGCTCGTCGGCTTCACGGGAACCACCTCTTCGACGCCCCGGGGCGATGAACCACGGCGTGGCCGCGGTGGGCGTCCTCAGCCTGGCGGTCGCCGCCGCCCCCAGCCGCCGCCCCCAGCCGCCGCCACCTGCCCGAACCGCGCACCGCCGGCAGGAGGGAGGATTCATCCGTACCGACCGGATCGAACCCCGAGGAGCCGACGACGATGGGCCGAGTGACCGTTCCGCGCAGGATACTGCGACTGCGCCAGGGCACCCCCTCGCACCGCCCCGACACCCTCGCCGCCGAGGAGCCGATGGAGATCCGGGTCGGCGGCCGCCCGCTGACGGTGACCATGCGCACCCCCGGCAGCGACTTCGACCTCGCGGCCGGCTTCCTGGTGAGCGAGGGCGTGCTGCACGCCGCCGACCACCTGGCCGGGATCCGCTACTGCGCCGGCGCCACCGCCGACGGCGGCAACACCTACAACGTGGTGGACGTGGTGCTCGCCGCCGGTGTGCCCGCCCCGGACGCCTCGCTGGAGCGCAACTTCTACACCACCTCCTCCTGCGGCCTGTGCGGCAAGGCCAGCCTGGACGCGGTGCGCACCACCGCGCCGTGGAGCGTCGCCGAGGACGGGCTGCGGGTCACCCCCGAGCTGCTCTCCGCACTGCCCGACCGGCTGCGCGCCGCCCAGAAGGTCTTCGACAGCACCGGCGGCCTGCACGCGGCCGGACTGTTCGACGCCGGGGGCCGGCTGCTCTGCCTGCGCGAGGACGTGGGCCGGCACAACGCGGTGGACAAGGTGGTCGGCCACGCGCTGCGCGAGGGCCTGCTCCCGGCGCGCGGCACGGTGCTGATGGTCAGCGGCCGGGCCTCCTTCGAGCTGGTCCAGAAGGCCGTGATGGCCGGCATCCCGATGCTCGCCGCCGTCTCCGCGCCCTCCTCGCTGGCGGCGGACCTCGCCGAGGAGAGCGGGCTGACGCTGGTCGGCTTCCTGCGCGGCGACTCGATGAACGTCTACACCCGCACGGACCGGATCGACACCGGCCCGGAAGACGCCTCCCGGGACGGCGAGTAGCCGGTCGGGCCGCCCGTAGCGGGCCGGCCCGGCCGTGGCCGTAGCCGGTCGGGCCGGCCGTAGCCGTAGCGGGCCGGCCCGGGTCAGTCGGAGGGCTGGGGCGTCCAGCGGTGCAGGCCCTTGCGGTCGTAGTAGCGGGTCATCCCGAAGCCGAAGGCCAGGGCCAGCACCACACCGACGGCGATCATGATCCAGCCGCGGGCCAGTCCGGCGTCGGAGCGCGCGTCGAAGAAGAGGATCGCCCGGATGCCGTCGCTCAGCTGTCGCATCGGCTCGAAGGCGCCGAGGAAGCGGTAGAAGGCGGGCACCGCCTGCAGCGGGACGGTCGCCCCGGAGGACGGCAGGGCCAGGGCGATGAAGACGAACATGGATACCAGCTGCCCGATCCCGCCGAACGCGGCGTTGATCGCCTGCACCCCGAGGCCGACGGCCAGGCTGGCGCAGTAGGCGAAGAGCCAGAGCATCGCCATGTGCGGGGCGTCCATGCCGAGGATGCCTACGGTGCAGAGCAGCACCAGCGAGGTGGTGAGCAGCATGATCCCGGCGGTCATCACCATCTTGAGCAGCAGGGTCTGGGTGCGGCTGATCGGTACGGTCGGGCGGCGGGTGTGCCAGGGGCCGATCTCGCTGTCGCTGTAGCCGAGCGCGCCGTCGACGCCGTTGTGGATGATGTTGCCGCCGATGAAGCCGCTCAGGACGGACAGCAGGGTGTAGTAGAAGGCGCTCAGGCCGAGCCCGCTGTGGCTGCCGATCGGGCCGGCCTTGGTGGTGACGGCGAACGGGTCGGCGAGCAGCAGTCGGGCGGTGGCGCCGCCGTCCGGTCCGGAGGACTTGGTGGCGGGTACGGCGGCGAGCAGCTGCCTGCCGGTGGCGAGCGAGGCCTGGTGGGCGGCGCCCTGGGCGATCTGCGAGGCCATCGAGGCACCCAGGCTGCCCAGGGCCGGGTTGGTGAGGACGGTGAGGGTGGGCCGCGCGGTGGCCCCGCCGGTGGCCAGCCCGGTGACGGCGGCGGTGAAGTCCGCGGGGACGAGCAGTGCGGCGTAGACCTTGCCGGAGGAGATCAGGTCGTGGGCGCCGGCCTCGTCGGTCTGCTTCCAGTCGACGGTCTCGCCGGGTGTGCCGGCCACCACCGCCCGGGTCAGCTCGGTGCCGGAGTTCACCGCCCGGCCGGGCGGCGGGGCGCCCCGGTCGGCGTTCACCAGGGCGATCGGCAGCCGGTGCAGGTTCCCGTTCGGGTTGACGATGCCGCCCATGTAGAGCAGCGAGAGCAGCACGGCCACCAGGGCGCAAAGGACGCTCGGGAAGAGCCACAGTTTCGGTCGCCGGGCGAGTGCCAGCGCCCTCGCCTGCCGGGGAGCCCCCGGGGAACCCGTGGTCGCCATGCCACCCCTCGGTTTCGGGCAACGGGCGGGTGCCGTGCCGCTGCGGGTACGGCGGGAAGTCGTTCCGTGGGCGCGTGGCGGTCAAACCCGCGTCACCCGGGCGGTGGCACCTCCACACCCCCACCAAAGGTAAATATTCTACCAAGTGCGCAAGTATCGCGCTCCGGCCGGTCCATGCCACTCTCCCCACTCGCACAACTGACGATGCGTCAGCGCCGCACGGCGCACGCATCATCGACGCACGCGGCTCCGCCGTGCCCGCACGGGCGCGCACCACCGCGCGCCGATGCGCCGTGCTCGTACGCAGGGAGGGGCTGCTGCCGTACACCCCCAACCGCCCCGCGCGCCCGGGGCCCACGGGAGGAACGCCATGACCACCGGCACCACTCTCAACTCCTGCGCGACGGCGGCGACGAGGAGGCCTCCGGGCGGTACGGCGCACGCCCGCGATCGCTTGATCGCTAAGCTTCCCCGGGCGGGGCGGGGAACGACGGGCGACGACCTGGGAGGGCGGCGGCTTGCGGGACGGGTGGATCAGGGTGCCGGTCGGCGCCGACGCCGACCGGTGGGCGACGCGGAGCGGGTGCCGGCGGGTGCTGCTGATCGTGCACAACGTGACCTCGGCAACCCGGCTGCTCGACGTGGTCGGCCTGTTCCGGGACGACCTGCGCGTGCAACTGCTGGCCACCTGCCCGGGGACGTCGCCCTTCCGCTCCGGAACGTCCGAACTGCTGGCGGCGCTCGGCGTTCCCGTGCTGCCCTGGGAGCAGGCGCTGGACGTCGGGGCGGACCTGGCCGTCTCGGCCAGCTTCGGTGGTCAACTCCACATGGTCAAGGGGAGTTTGGCAGTGCTCTCGCACGGCGTTGGCTACAATAAGAGGCTCGCCACACCGGACACCGGACACCGGACACCGGACACCGGACACCGGACACCGGACACCGGACACCGGGCGCCCTCTGCCCTCGGTGCCGACACCGGCGCCGACCCCGTCTTCGGGCTGTCGCCCGAGTGGGTGCTCGCCGAGGACGGCGCACCCGTCGCCGACGCCATGGTGCTCTCCCACCCCACCCAGCTCGACCGGCTGCGCGAGTCCTGCCCGGAGGCGGCCGATACGGCGGTGCTCTGCGGTGACCCGTGCTTCGACCGGATCCTGGCCGCCCGCCCCCGCCGGAGGGCGTTCCGCCGGGCGTTGGGCGTCCGCCCGGGCCAGCGCCTCGTCCTGCTGAACTCGACCTGGAACCCCACCTCCCTGTTCGGCGACGGCGGCGACGACGGCGACGATGACGCGCGCGTGCGGGACGCGTCGAAAGGCGCGCCGTCGGACGTACTGCCGCTCCTCCTGTCACACCTGCCCGAGCTGCCCGTGGACGAGTACCGGATCGCCGCCGTCCTGCACCCCAACGTCTGGCACGGCCACGGCCCCGGGCAGATCAGGTTGTGGCTGGACGGCGCCGCCCGGGCCGGCCTGACCCTGGTCGATCCGGTGACGGACTGGCGGCAGGCGCTGATCGCCGCCGACGCCGTCGTCGGCGACTTCGGCTCGGTCAGCTACTACGCCGCCGCGATCGGCACCCCGGTGCTGGTCGCCGCGCCCGGCGTCACGGTCATCGAACAGGCCTCACAGATCGCCGAGTTCGTCCGCGAGGCACCCCGGCTGGACCCGTACGCCCCGCTGCGCCCCCAGCTCGACGCCGTCCTCACGGACGGCCGCGTCCCGCCCGGACCGGCGGCCCTCACCACGTCCTGCCCCGGCGAGTCCGCCGGGCGCTGCGGGAGCTGTTCTACCGGCTGATCGGCATCCCGGAGCCGGCCGCGCCCGCGCTGCTGGATCCGCTTCCGCTGCCCGCCCACCGGCCGGCCCGGGCCACGGCGCCGCTGCGGGTGCTCACCGAGGTGGGCCACCGGGAGGTGTCGCTGCGCCGGTTCGCCGCGGCCCGGTACGAGCCGGACGGCCCCGGCGACGGGCACCTGGCCGTGCACGAGGACACCCTCGACCCCGGCGCGCTGGACCTGGCCGACCTGATCCTCCAGCACACCCCGCCGGGCCGACCCGACGACCCTCGGCTCGGACCGCCCCGCCAGTGGGCGGCCGAGGTGCTGGACCGTCACCGCTCCTGCGCCCTGGCCGCCCTGGTCACCGGCCCCGACAGCTGTACGGCGGTCGACCGCACCGGCCGCGCCTGGGAGTTGACCGGCCACGGCCTCGATCCCGCCGCGGCCGCCTCCGCCCTGCTGGCCTGGCGGGCAGCACACTCCGGAGGAGTGGAACCCGCCGAGTTGGCGGTACGAAGTGGGGGCACCGTCCACCGGGTGGCGGTCACTCCGTCCCGTTGACCGTCCCGGCGCTCGGCCCGGCGCCCGTCCCGTTGCCTGTCCCGCTGCCCGTCCCGTTACGTCCCGTTGACGCACAGCGAGCGCAGCACCCCCAGCGGCGCGAGGTGGAACCGCGCGCCCTGCCGCTCCAGCAGGGTGCCGGCCTCGTCCAGCAGCGGCAGCGCCTGTGCGCCGTGGCCCTGCTCGATCAGCGCCTGGGCGAGGTCGGTGAGCGCCCGGGCGGTGTTGTAGCCCTCGCCGGTGCCACGGAAGAACGCCACCGCCTCCTCCAGTGCGGCCCGCGCCCGGTCGAAGCGCCCGAGGCCACGCAGCGCCCGGCCCCGGTGCCGGCTCAACAAGGCCCGGGCGCGCGGCAGATCGGCACTGCCGTCGCCGTCCGGACCGATGCCGTCGAGCAGGCCGACGGCCCGGTCGAAGCAGTCCAGGGCCTCGGTGTAGCGCCACTGCCGCAGCCGCAGCAGTCCCAGCGATTCGACGGCGGTGGCCTGGCCGCGCAGGTGCCCGTCCCTCTCCTCGGCCTCCGCCGCCAGCAGCAGCTGCCGTTCGGCCTCTGGGTACTCCTGCAACTCAACTAGGGCGAGGGCGAGTTGGCCGTGCATACGGCCGGCGAAGCGCGGGGCCGTCCCGGGCGCGGCGGCGGCCCGGGCACCGGCGCGCAGGGCGGGCAGCAGTTCGTCGTGCCGGCCCGCCTTGAGCTGGACGGCCCACAGTGCCTCGACGAGCTGGCAGACCAGCTCGGGGGCCGCGAACTCCTCGGCGGCACGGACGGCTTCGACCAGGTTGGGCAGTTCGGCACCGAGCGCGGCGAGCGCCTGCGCCTCGTCCGGGTAGCTGTCCGGGGAGCCCTCCGGGTAGCCGTTCCGGCAGAGGACGGCGTACAGCGGGCCGAGGTGCCAACGCTGCGGCAGCGCGGCGCAGTCGGCGGCGACGGCGAGGCGTAGCAGCGTGTCCACGGTGCGGGTGACGGCGGCGGCACACGAGGCCAGGCCGTCCTCGCGGACGGCCAGGGCCTCGGCGTGCCGGCGGACCAGCGGGCGGAAGTGGTGGCGGCCGTCGACGGCGGTCTCCAGCAGGCCCGCCTCGGCGAGTTCGGCCAGCGCGGTGGCCGCGCTCGGCTCGGCGAGGCCGGTGGCCGCCGCGGCGACCCGGGCGGTCAGTCCCGGCCAGGGGCGCAGGGCGCAGCGGCGGTAGGCGAGGGCGGCGTCCGGCGAGAGCTGCCGGTAGCGGTCCTCGGCGGCGGCCTCGGCCGGGTCGGTCGTGGCGGCCGATCGCCCGGCGGACGCCGGTCCGGCGAGCGCGGCCTCGGCCAGGCCCGGGGCGGCGGCGCGCAGGGCGAACGGGTAGCCGGCGCAGCGTTCCAGCACGCCGGGCAGCGCGGCCCGAGCGGCGGTGACGGCGTGCTTGCCCGCGACCTCGGTGAGCAGTCGGCGGGCGTCCTTGTCGGCGAGCGGACCCACCGGGATGTTGACCGCGTCCAGCCCGGCCAGCGGGCGGCGGGCGGTGATCACCGTGAACACCCCGGCGGCGGAGGTGAGCAGCGGCCGGAGCTGGGCGGCGGAGTGGGCGTGGTCGAGCACGACCAGCAGCCGGCGGGTGGCCAGCAGCGCCCCGAACAGGTCGGCGCGGTCCTCCACCGTGGCCGGCAGGTGCTCGGCGGGCACGCCCAGGCGGTGCAGGAAGCGGCGCAGTACGGTCGCCGGGTCGGCGGCGCCCTGCGGCCCGGCGGCGCGCAGGTCGGCGTAGAGCTGGCCGTCCGGGAAGCGGGCGGCCTCGCGGCTGCCCCAGTGGATCGCGACGGCGCTGGTGCCGATGCCGTCCGGCCCGTGCAGCAGGGCCTGCCGGGGTCGGCCGTCCGGCTTGCGGCCGCCCTCCTTGTCGAGGGCGGCGAGCGGCCCCTTGCGGTCGGTGAAGTAGCGGGTGGAGGCGGGCAGCAGGCGCGGCACCGCGCCCGGGCCGCTCGCGCCGCCCGCCCCGCCGGGCGGGACGCCGCCCGGAATGCCGGAGTGCACGCCGGAAGATACGCCGCTCATCCAGGCGGCCAGCGCACGGGCCTGCGCCGGGTCGTTGCGGGCCCCCTCGACCAGCAGCCGGGCGACGGCCTCCCGCTCGGTGGCCCCGGCGGGCGCCAGGACCTGGCGCCCGGTCGCCCGCTGCACCAGGCCGCCGAACGCCTCCCACGCCCACTTGCCGGCCTCCCCGGCCATCGACGAACTGACCGCCCCCAACACACCCGAGACCGCCGAGATCGACAGCGGATCGACCATGCCCCCACCACCCCCAGCACCACGCGCGGCAGGCTCCGCCCTCCGCCTACGTCTCCTGACCCGCCCAACGGTAGCGTCTCGCCCGCCCGCCTCCGGCCGGATGACGGTTCGTCAGGCGGGTCGATCGGTCACCGGTCGGCGCCGCACTCCGCGGACGGCCCGGGCGGCCCGGGCGAACGGCTGCTCCACCGTCGCGGCGGCCGGGGCCGCGCCGCCGTCCCCACCGCGGTCGGCGCCCCGCGCCGGCAGGTCGTTCGCGATCACGGCGGCCTCGGTCAACAGGCCGCGCACCTCGGCGGCCCGGTAGAAGATCCGCGTCCCCTCCCGGCGCGCCACCACCAGGCCCGCCGCGCGTAGCTTCGCCAGGTGCTGCGAGGTCGCGGCCACATGGGCACCCAGCAGCTCGGCCAGCTCGCTGACCGGCAGCTCCCGCCGGCTCAGCGCCCACAGCAACCGGTACCGCGACGGATCCGCCACCGCCTTCAGCACCGCCACCGCCCGCTCCGCCGCCTCGGCGTCCCAGGCCTCATCCTCCGCACCACCCATACCCCGATCGTACCGACGCCCCCGGGAAGCCCCCGCCCCCGCACAGGAAGCCGACCCCGCCGACTTCTCGCGCAACCAGCCCCGCGCCGCGCCCCACCCGTGACCGACAAGCGAGCCCCACCCCCCCCTGACGTAGGAAGTCGAACCGGCCGACTTCCTACGCCAACCTCGCCCCGGCAGACCAGGGACAGGCGGTAGGAGCGGACCTCCGGAAACCGCTGCGCAGAAAGTCGGACCGGCCGACTTCCTGCGCAAACGAGCGCCGTCGAGGCAGGACAGGAGAACCGGCGGCGGGGGCTGGCCATCGGAACCTCCGCGCAGGAAGTCGGCCCGGCCACTTCCTGCGCCGGCCAACACCCGCCCGGGAAGGCCGGGGGCCGGCGGTAGGGGCCTCCGGAAAGCCCGGCGCGGGGGCGCGGGCCGGGCAGCTTTGTGCGGCGGGGTGGCGGTAGGGCGGCCCTGGGCCGGAGGGGTCTACGGCTGGCGCGTTCCGTCGAGGTACGCGAGGACGGCGAGGACGCGGCGGTTGTCGTCGTCGGAGGCGCCGAGGCCGAGTTTGGCGAAGATGTTGGAGGTGTGTTTGCTGACCGCGCCCTCGCTGAAGTGGAGGCGTTGGGCGATGGCCGCGTTGGAGCGGCCCTCGGCCATCATCGCGAGGACGTCGCGTTCGCGCGGGGTGAGCATGGCGAGGGGCTCGTCGTAGGCGTTGCGGGCGAGGAGGCGGGTGATGACCTGGGGGTCCATGACGGTGCCGCCGGCGGCGACGGTGTGGACGGCGTCCACGAACTGGTCGGCCTTGGAGACCCGGTCCTTGAGCAGGTAGCCGACGCCGCCGGCGCCGTCGGCGATCAGTTCGCGGGCGTAGAGCTGCTCGACGTGCTGGGAGAGGACCAGGACGGGCAGGCCGGGCTGTTCGCGGCGGGCGGCGAGTGCGACCTGGAGGCCCTCGTCGGAGTAGGTGGGGGGCAGGCGGACGTCGACCACGGCGATGTCGGGGCGGTGTTCGGCGAGGGCGGCGGCCAGTTGGGGCCCGCTCTCCACGGCGGCGACGATGTCGTGGCCGTGGGCGCTCAGCAGCAGTTCCAGTCCGTCCCTCAGCAGGACGAGGTCCTCGGCGAGGACAACGCGCACGGCAGCTCCATGATCAGCCTGGTCGGGCCCCCCGGGGGGCTGGTCAGCGTGAGCGTACCGTCGAACACCGAAAGTCTGCGCTGGATGCCCCGCAGGCCGCTGCCGCCGGCGGGGTCGGCGCCGCCCCGGCCGTCGTCGGTGACCTCGGCGCGCAGCAGTCCGGCCGCGTGGCTGAGTTCCACCGTGGCGTGCCTGGCATCGCCGTGCTTGACCGCGTTGGTGAGCGCCTCGCTGACGGCGAAGTACACCGCCGACTCCACCGGGGCCTCGGCCCGGCCGGGCAGTTCGGCCCGGACGTCGACCTTCAGCGGCACGTCCAGTGCGAGCGCCCGTACCCCCTCGGCGAGGCCGCGTTCGGCGAGCACCGGCGGGTGGATGCCGCGCACCAGGTCGCGCAGTTCCTGCAGGGCCTGGGTGACGTTCTCCTGGGCGTCCGTCACCACCTGCTTCGCCTTCTCCGGGTCGCGGTCGATCAGCGGCACGACCGCGCCGAGCCGCAGGCTGACCGCGACCAGCCGGGCCTGTGCGCCGTCGTGCAGGTCCCGTTCGATCCGGCGCAGTTCGGCGGCCTGGGCCTCGGTGGCGTCCAGCCGGATCTCGGTGAGCTGCTCGACCCGCTGGGCGAGCCGGGAGCGTTCGGTGGGGCCGAGTAGGCTGCGGGTCCACCGGCCGTGCAGGTGCAGGGCGGGCCGGGCGAGGGCGAGTCCGGCGGGAACGAGAACGAGTCCGAGGAGCGGCCCGAGGAGGCCGGGCATCGGCAACAGACCGTAGCCGAGGCCGGGTTGGGGCAGGACGGGCTGCGCCAGCCCGTACAGGCCGTAGCCCGCCAGCAGCGGGGGCGTGGCCGCGACGGCGCCGCCGACCAGTGGGTCGGCGAGCAGCCAGCCGGCGTCGCGCCAGGTCGCCGGGTCGTTCCAGAGCCAGCGCAGGGTGCGGGCGAAGGACGCGAACCGGCGGTTCTTGTGGTAGTCGTGGCCGGTCCAGAACCAGCCGTGCAGGGTGCGTTCCAGCGGCGGGAGCGGCACGTACGGCACCGGTACGGGCACCTGCGACCAGTGGCCGGAGGCCCACCGGGCGGCGCCGGTGAGGGAGCGGACCACCCTGGTGGCCACCGGGAACAGCGGGACCATCCCGAGGCAGCCCCAGAGCAGGAACGAGACCAGGTAGAGCACGGCCAGCACCGCCCCGACCGGGACGAGGAGCGTGAGGACGGCGAGACGCCCGAGCGCCCGTACGGCGGTGCGCAGCGCCTCGGCGCCTCGGGACTGCGGGGTGCTCACGGGGCCTCCGGACGGGTCAGATGCTGGACGATCATGATGGCAGCGGGCCCCGTGCGCCTACTCACGGGCGGTGGCGTGCTTGGCCCGGATCAGCCGGTACACAACGAAGAGGCAGACCGTGCCCAGCAGGACGAACCCCGCCGCCACCGGCACCTGCCACTCCGGCGGCAGGTAGAGGGCCAGGAACCAGCTCCGGTTCGCCGGTGCGAGGAGCGACATCGCCAGCGCCACCCCGCCCTGCGGGGCGACGCTCAGCATTCCGACGGTGACCAGCAGCCCGGCGAGCGCCGTGCGGCGGCGGGACAGGCCGTCCAGCAGGTCCTGCTGCTCCTGCTCCTCCGGCGAGCGGGCCGGCGCCGGCTCCGTCCCCCGCCGCACGCCCTTGCGCATCACGTCGAGCAGCTCCGGCCCCCGGGTCTCCAGCCGGTGACGGGCCGCCCGGCCGAGCCACCCGGCGTACAGCAGTCCGGTGCCGAGGCCGACCGCCGTCCCCGCCCACCGCAGCGGCGCGTTGTGCAGCAGCGTGCCGGCCAGTACGACGCCGGCGGCGGGCAGGGCGGCGGCGAGCTGGAGCAGCAGCACGGCCAGGCTCTGCATCCGGGCCTGGTCGCCACTCTCGTCGCTGAAGCCGTCCAACGGGTTGCCGCCGGGCAGGTCCGGGAACGGTGCCGGGCCGAGCAGGGACGTCAGCGGGGTCAGGCCCGCCCCGGCGCCGAGCACGGCGGGCAGGGTGGCGAGCAGCCAGGGCCAGGCCCAGCCGTTGGGGACGGCGAGGGTGACGGCCACGGTGAGCAGCAGGGCGGCCGGCCCGACCACCAGCAGCCAGGCCCACTGCCGGGCCCGGACGTCGATCCGCTCGGCGCCGGGGGCGACCAGGGTCAGCCACAGGGCGCCGGCATCCAGGCCGTACAGGCTGGAGCCGAGCGCGCCGGCGTACAGCGCGAGAACGACACCGCTCCACGGCAGCACGGTGGAGAAGCCGCCGAGCATCGGCAGCAGACCGGTGAACAGGCCGCTCCACAGGGCGATCCGCAGGAACCGGGCCCGGCGCGGGTCGCGCGCCCACAGCCGCAGCTCCTTGCCGAGGACGGCGCCCGCGGGGCTGTCCGTGACGGCCCGCAGCCGGGCGCTCCGACGGGCGGCGCCACGGCGGGCAGCGGTCCGGCCACCGTCGGCCGTGCCGCGCGCCAGCTGGCGGGAGAGCAGGGCGGTCCAGGCGGCGAAGAGCAGCGCGCAGAGGGCGAGCAGTCCGCCGAGGCAGGCGCCGGCCAGGGCCCAGTCGGAGCGCCGGGCGGCGTCCACGGCGACCACCGACCAGCCGGACGGCAGAGCGCGTACGACCGTGCCGATCACCGGTGCCCAGTGGCCGCCGAGCAGCTCGAAGAAGAAGGCGAGACCGAACCAGCCCGTGTTGAGGAACCCGCAGACCAGCCCGACCAGCAGCGCGGAAAGCTCCCAGCCCAGCCGCGTACGGGCGACGCTGCCGAGGCACTGCAGGCTCAGCTTGGCGAGCACCACGACGAGCAGCAGCTGCAGCAGGGTGGCCGGGACGGAGACCAGCGCGGGCAGCAGGCCGAGCCCGGCGCCGAAGACGATCAGCACCGAGAAGGCGATGAGGCCGACGAGCGGGGTGATGCCGACGAACGAGGCGGCCAGCAGGCCGAGGGCGAGCCGGCGCGGGCGCTGCGGCACCAGCGTGAAGTAGGACAGCCGCAGGGTCGGGTCGCCGCCGGTGAGGGTCGGGCCGAGCGCCCAGCCGACGGTCCAGACCAGCAGCACCAGGGCGATCGTGCCGACGCCGGACTCGGGAGCGGGGAAGTCCACCAGGCCCAGCAGGGCGGTGCCGACGGCCGTCAGGACGCCGCCCACGCCCCCGGCGATCAGGCTCGCGGCCCGGGGGCCGGACATCGACCGGCGCAGGACGGCCAGCTTCATCCCGGTCAGAACGACCGCGGGGTTCAGGGGGCCGCCGGAGTGCCGGGGCCCGCCGGGGTGCCGGGGACCGCCGGGGTTCGGCACATCCGAGGGCTTCAGGACGCCAGCCACGACAGCCCCTCCTCCCCGCCCGTACGACCGCCCACCAGCTCGACGAAGACCTCCTCCAGCCCGCGCCCCGCCCGCACCTCCTCCACCGGCCCAGCCGCCGGCACCCGGCCCCCGGCGATCACCCCGACGTGGTCGCAGAGCTGCTCGACCAGGGCCATCACATGGCTGGAGAACACCACCGAGCCGCCGGCGGCGACGAAGCGCCTCAGGATGACCCGGATCGTCGCCGCCGACACCGGGTCGACGGCCTCGAAGGGCTCGTCCAGCACCAGCAACCGGGGCGCGTGCAGCAGCGCCGTCGCCAGACCGATCTTCTTGCGCATCCCGGTGGAGTAGTCGATCACCGGGGTCCGCCCGGCCTCGTCCAGCTCCAGGACCGCCAGCAGCTCCTCGGCCCGGGCGTCCACGGTCGCGGACGGCAGGCCGCGCAACCGGCCCAGGTAGTGCAGCAGTTCGGGCCCGGTGAGCCGCTCAGGCAGCATCATGCCGTCCGGCAGCACCCCGACCAGCGCCTTGGCCCGCACCGGGTCGCTCCACACGTCGACCCCGAAGACCGCCGAGCTACCGGCGTCCGGCCGCAGCAGGCCGACCGCCATCGACAGCGCCGTCGTCTTGCCCGCCCCGTTCGGACCGACCAGCCCGTAGAACGAACCGCTCGGCACCACCAGGTCCACCCCGTCCACGGCGGTGTGCCCACCGAACCGCTTCCGCAGCCCAACCAACCGCAGCGCGGGCGCCCCCTCCGCCACCGTTCCCTTCACAACGCCCTCCCCGAACCCGATCCCTTACACCCGCCCCGTCCCGGGGCGGCTCGTGATCGAATCTAGGGACCGCAGATCAGCGGCAGAATCCAGCTGCACCCCGGTTGGGGGTGGGGCTGGACCCACCCCCGGGCCACGGACGACAGGAAGGTGCCCCGCCTCCCATAAAGGGAGACGGGGCACCGCCGGTCATGGCCGACCGCTCAACACTGCGCTGGCGGGCCGACCTTGTCCATGTTGAGGTCGAGGCGTTCCTCGGCCGACTCGCTGCCCCGACGGACCGCCACCTTGTACTCGCCCTGGAGGTTCCTCGGGATTGCGACGGTGTAGACGGTGCGCAAGGCGCCCGCAAGGTCGGCTGAGTACACCTTCAGGACCGGGAAGTCCTTTCCCTGACAGGACAGATGGTCGACCGCCTCCCCGCTGGCGACCAGCCGGATGGCCCACGAGGATTCTCCATGGTGGTCGGTCAACCCGCTGTCCTCGAAGACGTCGACCCCGGGAACCGGTGCCTCCGCCGTCCGCTTCGCGGTCTGACACATCCCGGCCGTGACGGTCTCCGATGCGACGCAGAGATCGCCGGTCCTCTCCGACACCCAGATCAGCTCCGGCCCGTGCGCGCCGTCGTACTCGGTGAACCGGCCACCGGCCGGCGCCGTCCCGTTCTCCGTCGCGAACTTCAGGACCAACTTCTTGATGTTCTCCGGAAATGCCGGACGGGCAGTGACCGTCGCCGCACCGCCACCCGCGGCGGTCGGCCCGCCACCTCCGGGCAGCGAAGCGCACGAGCTGACGCCGCACACCAGGCCCACGAGTACCACACCGAGCTTCACAGGACGTCCCGCCACGTGGCTCATCCTCCTTCCTCATGAAGTCGTTTCTCCATGCCGTCCCGCGACCGCGCCGTCACCTGTCGACGTGCATCTCGGGCGGCGAATCGAAGGTAACGCGGTTCCAGCTGACGAACTGAATGGTCGACCACTCCTTCCGCGTCACCGTCCCGTTCTTGTGGTAATAGGTGGTCTGGTAGGAATTCTTGTGGAACAGCGGCGCCCACCCATATTCCTGTCCGGCCTTGACCTTCACAGGCTCCGTCATAGTGACCGTGTTCGCATCGGTCGTGGCGTCGGTCGTCTGGCTGCCCGTCTCGGTGGTGGTGTTCCAGTTTCCCTCGGCCTCGATCTTGACGACGTCCCAGGCCTCCAGCGATCCGGCGATCTTCCGGCCTTCGGACTTGGTGGTCTTGTCAGCGAGTTGCTTGGTCCACTGCTTGGTCTTCGACCTGCTCTCGGTGAGCTGTTTGACCGTGTCCTCCTTTGCCATCTGCACCTCTGCCCCGATGTTCATGTTGAGATAGTCGTCCCACGTCTTCTCGGTGGAGGTGGCCACGACATCGTCGCCGCCCGAGGGCATGTCCTTGATCACGTCGGAGGCGGGGACCGGCTTCAGCTTCTTGTTGTTGGCGGGGCTGCCTGCCGGCGGCGCACCGTGGATGTACGTCTCGTAGCCCGCCCGGCGGGTGGCCTCCCCGGCCTTGATCTCGGCGACGACCTGGTTGTAGATCGGGCTGTCCTTGGAGGTGTCGATCACGGTCCCATGGTTCGTGCACACGGCCATCCCGTTGGCACACTCCTCCAGGGCCAGACCGGTGGGGTCCGAGTAATTCACGGGGTTCCCGTTCGCATACCCGTAGGCGTTCCACTGATTCGGGTCATCGGGGAGCATCAGCGGGTCGGCGCTGAGGAAGCGGCCGGTGCTGGGTTGGTACTGGCGGGCGCCCAGGTTGGTGAAGCCGGTCGCGTCGTCCTTCAGGCCGTTGACGAAGCCCTTGTCGCCGGCCCAGGAGTTGGCCGCGCCGGAGCCGCGCAGCACTCCGAACGGGTCGGTCCACCGGCGGGTCTCGCTGGTCGTGGCCGAGTCGATGGACAGGGTGCCTGTCCCGTGGTTGTCAGTGAACTGGTAGGTGAGCTTGGTCGGGCCCTGGCGGACGAGGGTGACGCCGCCGGGCAGGGCGTAGTAGCGGGTCCCGGTGCTGGTCTTGGAGCCGCTGTCGTAGGTGAGTTCGTCTCCGTCGCCGAGGTTGACGGTGACCTTGCCGGGGTTGCGGCGGATCAGCTGGTTGCCGTCCGCGTCGTAGACGTAGGACGTCGTGGCGCTACCCTGCTTCAGCGTCGCGAGCTTGCCCTCGACGTCCCAAGTCAGGTCCGCACCGTTGGCCGCGTCCACCGTCGTCCAGGTGTGGGAGTCCCACTTCGGCACCCAGCCCGGCGCGTACACCATGAACTTGCCGTCGTCCTGAACGACCGCGAAGTACTTGCTGTTCGGGCCGACCCACGACTGGGAGGACCACAGCGGCACGCGCTGCGGGTCGTAGACGACGAAGTTGCCGTCGTCCTGCATCGTCGCCCACGCACCCGGATGGTTCGCGGTGTTCGTCGACCACGTGACCAGCCCGGTCCGCAGCGACGTCAGCACCAGGTTGCCGTCGGTCTGCATCGTGAGCTGCACGCTGCTGGAGCGCACCGACTCGCCCGGGTTGAGGACGAAGCCGGCGCCCAGGGTCTTGTTCGCCCCCGGGTTCGCGATCTTCGTCGTGTTCCCCGCCGCGTCGTACTGGTAACCACCCGGTGTGCTGCCGTTGTTGGGGAAGGTGGACTTGACCGTGGTCGGGACGTGCACACCACCGGTGCCGCCGCCCGTGCCCGCCGCCGAGGTCGGCGCGTTGCGCGAGCCGGCCGCCGGGAAGACCTGGTCGATGGCCAGGTCCTTCGACTGGTCGCCGGTCGGGTTGTGCATGACCAGCCGGGTCCGGTTGCCGACCGCGTCGTAGGTGTAGTCCTGCCAGTACGGCGCACTGCCACCGACCGTCGTCGTCCCGGCCGTCGAAGCCCCGCTCGTGGGAGTGGAGTTGGCGCAGGCGCCCTGCCCGGCCAGCGACGGGGTCGGCTGGTTCAGATTCCCGGTGTCCGACCACGCCGTCGTCACCCGACCGAGGTAGTCATAGGTGAAGCACTGCAGGTCCGTCTGGTCCGGACTGTTGTCCGGGACCGTACGGATCGCCGTGATCCGACCCGCCGGGTTGTACGCGTACGTGGTGTTCTGGACCGTACCGGTCGTGGACGTCTGCTTGTCCACGTACTGGGTCAGCAAGCGGCCCGTCGACTCGTCGTACGTGTTCGTCGCCACGACCTGGGTGCCCCAAGGGTTCACCGTGTCACGGACGTTGCGCCCGTACGCGTCCCAGTCAGCCTGCCGCAGATACGTGTACCCCGAACCACTGACGTCGTTGAGCTGACCGTAGTCCTCATAGTTGTAGTTCACCGCCTCCTGCGCCAGATCACCCGCCGCAGCCCGGCCCTCCGACACGATCGAACCACTGAGCGGATTGAAGGCCGCCGTGTAGTCGAAGGTCACCTGCCCGGTCTTGCCGATCTCCGCACCCGGAATGGAGACCGAGGTCTTGGTCGCCCGGTACGCCACGTCGTACTCACCGACCGACTTGGTGTACGCCGCACCGCCCGCTCCACCGACGTACCGGGTCGACGCCGTCGGCTGCCCCTTCACAACCGTGTCGTAGGTGTAGCCCGTCAACTGGTTCCCCGGAGCCACCGAACCGTTGAACGTCCCCGTCTTGCGACCCAGCAGGTCGTACGTGATCACGACCGTCTGACCACGCGCATCCATCGTCGACGCCAACCGCCCCGCACCGTCGTAGGTTCGCGTCGACACACCCGTGTCCGGATCGTCGGCGCGCACCACCCTGCCGCGCTGGTCGTAGCCAAAGCTCCAGGTGTTCCCAGCCGGGTCCACCCGGGTCGCCGCCTGACCACCAGGCGTGTAGGTGTAGTTGGTGACGTCCGCGTCAGCCGGGTTACCCGTCGCCGAAGCCGTCCTGTACTGCCACAACTGTGTCTTGCGCCCACGCGCGTCCGTAACCGTGCTGGTGGCCGTCGCACCCGCAGGCGGCGACACGTCCACCCGGTCCGCACCGGGATACGCCGTCGTCGTCGTGGTCTGCACCTTCCCCAGCGCCACGAACTGCGTGCTCACCGCACGCCCCAGACCGTCGAACTGCACCACGCTCTGGCTCGGCACCATCGCGCCGTCCGGGATCCACCGGGTCGTGTTCGGCTTGTTGGTGTCCTCGTAGTAGGTGCTGAAGGTACGGCCCACCTGCCCCTGAGAGTCATAGAACGTGTCCGCGATCAGCCGGCCCTGGTACGCCGAGACCGCCGGATCGCGCTGCGTCTGCACGCCACGGCCGAGACCATCGAGGATCTGCGTCGACGTGCCGTAGGCGGTACCACCCGGTCGCAAGGTCTTCGTCGTGACAGTGGACGGCGACTGGGTACCGCTGACGGCGTAGTCGAAGGTGACGCTCGCACTCGCCCCGGTGTCGCGCCCAGGAATCCAGAGCGCCCGAAGGCGACCCAGGCCGTCGTACGCCTTGGTCGTGGTGCGGCCGTTGAGATCAGTGGCGGTGAGTGGCAGGGCGCGGCCCGGGTCGACCGTGACCGTGGACGTCCGGGGCGTACCCGCATCCGGCGCACCGGCCGGCGCCGGAGTGCCCGTGACCACCTTGTTCGGCACCTCGCCCGGATTCGCCGAACTGTACGCCGTCGTCGTGATGGCACCGTTCGGGTTGGCGCTGTCCGTGACCGTTGGTCCGGCCACTGAGGTGACCCGGCCGTAGGCGTCATACGTGCTGGTCGTCGTGGTGACGTACTCGGCAGTGCCCCCGCCGTCGTAGCGGTCCAGCACCTGGGTACCGGTGACCTCACCCTTGGCTCCCGCACCGCCGAAGCCCTGGCCATCGAAAAGCGTGCGCGTGGCGGACACCGTATTGACCGAAGTCTGGTCGGCAGTACAGGCGTTGGCGCCCGACACCACGAGCACTTCGGATACCAGGCCGGTCATCTGCGAGTTGGCACCGGTCGCGTAGCTGTTACGCGTACAGACGTCCGGTGTACCGTCTGCGGTGCTCAACGAGCTGATGACCCTGTCGTTGTTCGCCGGGTCGCTCGTCGTCACCGTCGATGAAGTACGGGTACCGGTCGTGGTCTTGGCAGTCGTGGTCGAGGTCACCCTGGTGGCCTGGAACCGGGCGACGAGGTCCGGCAGGCCCGCGCGGTTGTGCGTGGCCTTAACTGCGGGAGCCTCATAGGCATTGACGGTATACGAAAGCGGCGATGCCACGTCGGCCGAAGCGTCCGGGTAGGTGTCCGTCTCCAGGACCTGCCCCGCCAGCCAGTCGGAGTCGGGCCGGTTTCCGCTCTTCACCCCGGCGATCGAGGCCGCCCTGGGCTTGCCGTCGGACTTGATGTCGCCGTCCATGCCTTGGTAGTAGCTGGTCGTCGACTTCGACTGCGGGCCGTCCTTGCCCGACCCCGTCACCGCGGTCACGCTCGCGAAACCGCGGAACTGGTCCCAGGTCCGGTAATCGGACTCGACCAGCGGACTGTCGTTGCGGCGCCACGCGGCCGGACCGTAGGTGTAGGAGGTGGTCATCGGCACAGAACCGGCGATGAGGTTGCCGTTCGGGTCGACGGTGACCGTGTCGACCGGGTAGCGCAGGAACCAGTCGTCCACCGTGGACTGCAGCTGCGGGTCGAACCACCTCACGTTGAAGCAGGCCATGGTGTCGCTGTCCGCCGAGCCCGGCATCCGCCCGGCCGCGCGCGAGCACGAATCCTTGGTGTAGGAGACCGTGATCGTGCCGCCGGTCTCATTGGTGATCACCGCCATGCGCGGCCGGTTGTAGCGCGGACGCGCCGGCACCAGACCGTCCACCCGGTTCGGCAGCAGCAGGTCCGCGAAGGTGACCTCAGGAAGCGACTGCTCGGCCTGGCCGTTGGCGGTGTCCTTGCCGGTCCGCTTCACCGACTGCAGCCACGCGATCGGCGCGTTCTCCGTCGCGTTCTGCGGCGTCTTGAAGACGTGGGTGAACTCGTACTTGTCCACCGGACGGTAGGAACCCCCGGAACGGATCGAGGTCGTGATCCCGTTCAGCCACCGCGTCGACCAGTACGTGGGGCCATAGTTGGTGCAGGCGCCGCTCTCCTGGCACAGCTTGTCGAGCGGAGCGTCCGGCCAGTTGGCGGCGTTCGCCGCGGTCCGCTGCGACGGGTCACACGCCGCGGCCCCCGAGACGCACCGCTCACCCGAGTCGAAGTCGACCCGGGCCGCCGCCTGGTACGAGCCCCCCGCGCCCAACTGGTCGGACAGCAGCTGCCCGTACGTGATCGCCGACAGCACCCCGCCCCGCGTGTACGGGGTGTTCGTTCCCTTGCCGCCGTTCTGCGCCCCGCCGCGCGCGTACCAGTTGATCTCGGGAGTGTAGGAGTACGTGGTCAGGTTGCCGTGCGTGTCGACCACGTAGTCCAGATTCCAACGCCAGGCCGTCTGGCACCACGAGCCCTTGCCCTTCGACCCGTCGTAACACGGGTCACCGGGGTTCGGCGAGTACACCGGCACCGTCCACGCCGACTTGCTCTCCGGCCCGACCTTGCTCGGCGAACCATCTGCCGCCGGAAGCTGGTTGAGACCGAGGTAGTACACCGTCCCGAAGGTGTCCGTCACCTTCAGGTACGAACCGTTCCACGTCCCGTTGTTCGCACCGGTCAGGAACTCGACCTTCGTCCCGTCATCGTCCTTCAACCGCCAGGTGCACTTCGACTGCTCATCGGTCGCGGTACCACTAACGCACGAGGCATCGTCCGGTACCAGCTCACCAGAATGCCCACCCAACGACAGCGACAGGTTCGGCCCTCCCCAGCACTGGTCCGCCGAACCCGTGATCCCTGCCTTGTCGCACACCCCGTACGAACGCTCGACGAAACCCGCGCTCAGGTCCCAGCCGTCACCGATCCAAGACGCCTGCGCGTTCGTGGACGCCGTTTTGCCGTCCACCGACGCCGAGTCGTATCCGAGGGCCAGCGAGGGCGCCGACCCGCCGAGCGAGGGCGGCACCACGATCGGGTAGCTGTACGTGAACGACCCCGACGAGCTTCCGGCCGTCCACTTCTGACTGGAAGCCAACGGCGTGGCGCTGTAGGTGCCCGTCCCGCCCGAAGGCGTGGCGTCCAGCGCCAGCAGCACCTGCCCCGGCGCGGCGAGCGACTCCGCCGCGACGGCGGACTCCGTCCGTGCGCCCTTCGACTTGCCACCCGCGGCCGGTAGATCGACATCCGCCACCAGCCGTTTCGCCTGCTCGTCGTAGCGCGACGCGACCGGCGTGCGAGTCCGACAACCTTCGGCGGACGGTGTGGTCAGCGCGCACTCGGGCAGTGCCACCAGCCGCGCGCGGGGGGCGAAGTCGCCGCCGACGCCCAGCGCTCCGAGATCGAGACCGACCTGCACCTTGCCGGCCTCGGCCGCCTCACCCCTCGACAGCGCGACGATCGTGCTCTGCGCGCCCTTGTCGGCCTCGGCAGGCGGCGCCACGACCTTCACCCGCACGAGCACGGCTGACGTGACGTCACCTCCTGCCACCGGCGCCAGCCAGACTGGCAGGTCGCCCGCCTGCTTCGATGCGCCGGTTCTCGGGTCCAGCGCGACGTCCGCGCTGCCCTGCTTGGGCTGCGGCACCGACTTCGGCGGCACCCAGTTCGGTGAACCGGTCTGCGGCGCCACCGACTTCACCTTGTCCGTCGCGCCGCGCACCGAGGCCGTCTTGGACAGTGGCGTGCCGGGCGGTGACCAGATCCGGTCCTTGTCCGCGCCGCCCCCGGGCGCCGCAACGGCACTGCCGAGCGGAGCCGCCAGGACGGTCAGCACGGCAAGTGTGCTCAACACCGCCAAACGGGATTTTCGCCACCGCGACGGCGAAGTCTCCCACCCGGCATCACCGGGTGGTCGTTCGGGAAAAGAGGACATTTCCACCCCCATGAGAAGTCCGCACCGCGGCTCGGCGCGGACAGGTCTCGCTGGAGGGTAGGGGGCTAACGATCCAGCAGTCGAGCGGCTTGAGGATCCTCTGAGGTAGTGATTGAGATCACAGTCGAACGAAATCGGCGGACGGCCCGTCAAAGCGGACATCAAGCGCGGCAAGTCAATTGACGATGAACCAGCAATGCGGCAGCTTGCTGCAATACCTCCGCAGACGATCCGATTACCACCGGAGTCCGCGGCCGATCTCACACACCTCTCCTCGAAGGGGCTTCACCATGCCCGCTCCCTCCGGAGCCTCCTCCGGCATGCGCAGAACCAGGCACCCGTCGCGGCGCTCCTACGCCGTCGCGGTCGGCCTGGCGCTCGCACTGACCTCGCTCGGGCCGGTCACACCGCTGGCGTTCGCCGGCGACTCCCCGTCCGGCACGACCCCTGGAGCCGCCTCCGGCATCCCGAAGGCACTGGCCGACCAGATCTCCGCCGGTGACGCCAAGTTCGGCGGCGAGAAGCCCCAACTCCCCGGTGACAAGGCCCTTGCGGAAGCGAAGCGGACCGGGAAGCCGGTTTCCGTAACAGAGTTGACCGACGAGTCCAGCGAAACCGTCGCCCTCCCCTCCGGCCACTTCTCCCGTACCCAGCACGCCGAACCCCAGCGGGTGAAGCAGAACGGCGCCTGGGCGGACCTGGACGGCACCCTGGTCCCCGACGACCAGGGCGGCTACCGGCCGAAGACCGCCGTCGCGGGCGTCCACCTGTCCGGCGGCGGCAGCGGCCCGCTCGGCACCCTCACCAGCCCGGACGGCGAGTCCCTCACCATCGACTCGCCCTTCCCCCTGACCAAGCCGACCCTCGACCCGGGCGGCCAGGCGCTCGTCTACCCGGAGGTCGCGCCCGGCATCGATCTCAAGGTCACCGCCTCCAAGCTCGGCGGCCTCTCAACCGTCCTCGCCGTCAAGACCGCCGAAGCGGCGAAGAACCCGGCTCTGAAGACGGTCCGCTTCCCCACCAAGGCCAAGGGCGTCACCGTCAAGGCCGACGACGCCGGAAACCTCACCGCCACGGCCAAGGACGGCAAGACCCGCTGGCATGCCTCCACTCCGCAGATGTGGGACAGCACTGTCGCGGCCACCAGCACTCCCGGCACGCCCAAGGGCAAGGCCTCCGCCGCCCAGCGCGACGGCGACGACCCGCGCCAGGACCAGGACCGGAACAGCACCGCCGAAGGCCCCGGAGCCGGCGCCAAGGTCGCCACTATGAAGACCACGGCCTCCGGCGACGCCGTCGAGCTGACCACCGACGACTCCGTCCTCGGCAAGGGCCAGGGACCCTGGTTCATCGACCCGGGCTGGCTCTACGACCGCCGCGAAGCCAACGCCTGGACCTGGACCCAGTCCCAGTACCCGGGCACCTCCAATATCGGCCGCACCGTCGCCAACTCCGGTGACCAGTACGCGCAGCCGGGCGTCGGCTACCAGGGCTGGCGGACCGACAAGGGCATCGAGCGCTCCTACTTCCAGTTCGACACCCGCTGGTACAACGACATCGTCATCAACAAGGCGGTGCTGTCCGTCTGGGAGGCCAAGTCCTCCGACATGTCCTGCACCAACCAGTACCAGGTCGACCTCGCCCTCACCGGGCCGATCGACAACAGCACCACCTGGAACAACTCCCCCGGCGTGGTGGCCTGGTCCGGCTCGGCGAACGTCGGCGGTGCGGGCCAGAACGGCTGCGGCGGCAACACCCAGTTCGACTACGACGTCACCGGCGTCTACCGGCAGTACGCGCCCAGCCACGACACCCTCACCTTCGGCCTCTTCGCCCACAACGAGTCGGACAGGATGGCGTTCAAGCGCCTGACCTACAACCCCGCCGTCGTGGTCGAGTACGACCGGGTGCCCAACACCCCGACCAACCCGTACGTCTGGCCCGCCCCCTCGACGGCCGTGCCGTGGGCGGAGAACCAGGGATGCGACGGCAACAGCATCGGCTGGATCAACTCCGACGCCGGCTTCCCCGGTTACGTCACCCTCAACGCCAAGGTCAGCAGCAACGCGCAGTCCTCGCTGTACGGCTGGATGCACATCTGGGACTACGCCGACCTCAGCGCCGACGTCGACTCCGGCTACACCGCCGAGGTGCCCAACGGCGGCAACGCCGGCTTCCAGGTCAAGCAGGGCGTCATCAAGGACGGCCACGTCTACGGCTGGGGCGCCATGGCCTCCGACAAGCTGGTCCAGCTGTCCGCCTCGACCCCGATGTGCCGCTTCGGCGTCGACCTGACCCCGCCGACCATCTCCGTCCCGAGCGTCTACAACGTCCTGTCGGCCGCCGAGCTGGCGGACAAGTTCCCGCCGTCCGGCAACGGCCAGGTCACGAAGAAGCACGTCGGCGAGCAGGGCCTCGTGCCCTACACCGCCACCGACCCCGCACCGGGCGGAAACGCCTCCGGCGTCATCTGCGCCCGCTGGGGCTGGGACCCGCAGCTCGGCAACGTGAGCTGGTCGTGCGGCGGCTCCATGCCCAAGGACGGGATTCCGGTCACTCCCGGCCGTTGGGGCACCAACATCCTGTACATGCAGGTGATGGACAACGCCCGTAACGTCTCCCCTGTCGCCCAGTACTCCTTCTACGTACCGTGGAACCCGGACGGCCCGCCGCCGGTCTTCGGTGACGTCACCGGCGACGGCGCGCCCGACATCCTCACGGCCGACCAGGCCGGCTACCTGCGCGCCTACGACGCCCCGGGCAACCCGAACGCCAAGAGCCCGTCCGTCTCCCCCGTCTCGACCCCGGCCGAGGCCCCGGGCGGCAAGAGCTGGACGGGCGTCCAGCTCACCCACCGCGGCACCCTCACCGGCGGCAACAACATCGACGACGTCATCGCCCACGCCACCGGCGACCCCGAACTCAAGCTGTACCCCAACCCCGGCAACACCGGCGTCTACGGACGCGTCGACAAGCCGGTCGCCCTCGCCAAGCCCAAGTGCGCCAAGACGTCCACCGAGGACTGCTCCTGGCTGACCGCCGCCGGCTACAACGCCAACGACTGGTCCACCACCCTGCGCATCGCCGCCCTCGGCGACCCGGTCAACGCCGACCTCGACCCCAAGCTCGGCTTCAAGAACAAGACCGGCCTGCTGACCGTCGAGTCCACCAACAACGGTGCCGACGCGGCCCTGTGGTACTACCCGGCGACGAACGCCAACACCCTGGGCAAGCCCGTCCAACTCGCCGCCTCGGGTTGGAAGGACAAGGAGCTCATCACCCCCGGCGACTGGGCCAAGCAGGGCCACCCCGGCCTGTTCACCCGCAACCTCGCCGTCACTGCCGACGGCGGCGCCAAGGACGACCTCAACGGCATCACCTTCAACACCAGCACCGTCCTCGGCACCGACAACCAGGGCCAGCCGATCAACGACCCGTCCGGCAAGCCGCTCATGGTCCCGACCCTGACCGGCATCGCGACCTCGACCAAGATCGGCGGGGTGCCCAGCGACACCTGGACCACCCTCGGCTCCGACGGTGACCTCACCGGCAACGGCAACTCCACCCTGTGGGGCAAGAAGGCCGACGGCACCATCGACATCTGGTGGGGCAAGCCCACTACCCCCGGCACCCCGACCGCCGGCTACACCTGGCAGGTCGGCCCCAGCACCATCGCCAACACGGCCGTCAACCCGGCCCAGTGGGCGCTGGACGGCCGCACCGGCGGCGACACCGGGGACACCAACAAGCTGTACAAGAACGGTGACGCCCCGGGCACCACCTACCCGACCGGAGCCACGCTCACCGACGACCACAACCGCGCCGCCAACAAGGCCACCTCCTTCGACGGGGCGTCCGTCTACCGCACCACCGCACCCGTCAACGCCGGCGCCGTCAACCCCGGACTCGACACCTCCCGCAACTACAGCGTCTCGGCCTGGGTGAAGGTCAACAACACCAACGGCTACCAGACCGCCGTCTCGCTCACCGGCGACGTCGCCAGTCCCTTCTACCTGCAGTACTCGAAGGTGTTCAACAACTGGGCCTTCGTCGCGCCGAGCAACGACAGCCAGAGCCCGACGGCCTGGTACTCCGCCTACGACCGCACCGGCCGCACCGGCGTCACGGTCGGCCAGTGGACCCACCTGACCGGCACGTTCAACGCCGACACCTCGACGATCACGCTGTACGTCAACGGCAACGCCGTCGGCACCGACAAGATGCCCGCCGGTTGGAAGCCGGCCCCCGGCAGCCTGAACGTCGGAGGCGTCACCTACAACAAGGCCACCCCCGGCGACCTGCTCAACGGCGCGATCAGCGACGCTCGGGCCTACCCGTACGCGCTGACGGACCAGCAGGTCAACACGCTCGCCACCACCGACTCGTCCATCCAGATCCGCAGTGCGGTCGACAGCGGCAAGTGCCTCGACAACTGGGGGGGCTCGGCCGGAGCCCCGCTGCGGATCTACGACTGCTGGAACGGCGACAGCCAGCACTTCACGATGACCAAGGACAACCGGATCAAGCTCCCGGTCTCCGGGCGCTGCCTGGGCACCGCGGACAGCCCGGCCGTCAACGGCACCGCAGTCGTCGCGCAGGACTGCGGCAGCAACCCGGGCGCCCAGACCTGGGTCCGCCGCTACGACAACTCGCTGTACAACCCCGGCTCCGGCCTCTGCCTCGACCTCCACGGCTGGAACACCACCAACGGTCAGGGCCTGGACGTCTGGCAGTGCGCGGACCAGGCCAACCACCACTGGATCTTCGAGGCCCAGCAAACGGTCTGACGGCCCCGGGAACCACCGCGGCCCCTCGTCGAGCCACCGCTCGACGAGGGGCCGCGCCGTTCTGCCGGCAGCGGTCGCTGATCGCAGGCGGGGTGTCTTCGACGAATCCCTCAGTACCACCCGGTGTGATCAACCGGGATCTCCGAGTAAGGTCCACCCACGACGACGCGCCCCCGGGACCGAGGAGTGTGACCGTGCCCGACCATGAGCGGCAGGCAGGCCAGTTCGAGCACCTTCGGCCGCGGATGCGTGCTCTCGCCTACCCGCTGCTGGGGTCGTTCGACGAGGCCGAGGAGGCCGTGCGGGAGGCCTGGGTCAGGCTCGGCCGGATCAATCCGGAGGAGGTGGCGGACCTGTCCGCGTGGCTGGCGGTGGTGACCGGCCGGGTGTGCCTGGGCCTGCTGGACGCGCGGACGGGACGACCGCGGCTGCGCCTGCCGGACGTGGTCGTCGAGCCCGAACGGTCCGGCGGGGAGTCGCAGGCCGCCCCGGTCGGTCTCACCCTGTTCGTCGCGCTGGACGGGCTGGCCCCGGCCGAGCGGGTCGCCTTCGTGCTGCACGACCTGGTGCGCCTGCACGTCGACCAGGTCGCGACCGTTCTGGAGCGGACCACGGCGGACACCCGCAAGCTCGCCGAGCAGGCCCGCCGCCGGGTGCGGGCGGCGCGCGAGGCGGACGGTGACGACAGGCCGGCCGCCCGCCGCAGGCTGGTCGACGCGTTCTGTGCGGCGGTGCTGGACGGCGACCCGGCGGCACTGGCGGCCGTCCTGGAACCGGAGGCCGAACTGCGCGCGGACGGCTGGCACCCGCTCCGCGGCGCCCACGAGGTGGCGGAGCGCACCGTGGCGCTCTGCCAGGGCGGCGGACCGGCATTCACCCCGGTGCTGGTCGACGGCTCCCCCGGCGCCCTGGTCACCCGGGACGGCGTGCCGGCGGCGGTGCTCGGCTTCGCGGTCCGGGCGGGCCGGATCAGCCGGGTCCACCTGCTGCTGGCCCCGGAACGGCTGGCGGCGCTCGACGCCGACGCCCTCGGCCCCTGAGGCCGCCCGCGGAAGGCCGGACCGGGCCCGCGGACAGCCGGAACGGGCCGGACGGCCGCACGGTTCAGCCCGCGGTGTCCAGCCGTCGGCGCCGGTCCGTGTCGAGCACCAGGTCCGGGGCGGCCAGGCTGTCCCACAGCCCGGTGACCACCTCCATGAACTCGCGCGCCCGGTGGTAGCGGGCCACGCGGTCCAGCTGGGAGTCCCGGTTGACGTTGGAGCGTCGAAAGGGGATCAGTGGGAGTCGAGAAGGGAGGTGGCGACCAGTTCGGCCAGCACCTTGGTCGGGTAGCGGTGGGTGAGGCCCTCGACCGCCCACATCTCCGACTCGTGCCGCGAGTCCCGTTCGGCGCGCGAGTGGCTGCGTGCCCCCTGGGCGCACGACAGCCGGTCGAACGGCCCAACTGGCGCCTGTGTTACCGGTCATGCCGACGCCGGAGCAGGATCGGCGCCCGCTGCGGCCACAGGTGACGACACGTCAAACGGCCGCCCCCGCCAGACAGCGGAGGCGGCCGGTGGCGCGTCGGGCGCCCGCCCCGAGCCGGGGCGCCCGGCGTCGGACGCCGGCGTCAGGCCTTGACGCGCAGCACGAACTTGCCGGTGGAGTCGCGGCGCTCCAGGATCTCGTGGGCCTTCACGGCGTCCTCGAGGGCGAGCTGGGTGGTCTCGATCCGGACGGCGCCGGTGGCGAGCCGGCGGGCGGCCTCCACCAGGTGGCCGTGGACCAGGTCCGGCTGCTGGCCGGCCAGGCCGCCGATGTTGTAGCCGGCCACCGTCTTGGCGGTGTACCACATCTGGTTGGCCTCGTAGACGTGGTCCTGCTGCGAGGCGTTGCCGTAGACCACGTGGCGGCCGAGCGGGGCCAGCAGGTCCAGGGCCTTGGCCCGGACGGGGCCGCCGAACGGTCGGCCTCGCGGTGCCGCAGTACGTGACCCTTCTGGTGCTCCAGCAGTCCTCCGGGATGTCCGGGGCCCAGCTGGCCCGGGAGTGCATGGTCACGCCGCAGACCATGACGACGATCCTGACCAACCTGGAGAACAAGGGCCTCATCACTCGTGAGACCTCGAGCGTGCACCAGAAGGTCCTCGTGGCCAAGCTCACCCGGACCGGCCGCGCACTGGCGAAGAAGGCCGACACACTGGCCCGCGGCGTCGAGCAGCGGCTCGCCGACGCCTTCGACGACACCGAGCAGGCTCAGCTGCGTGAGCTGCTGGAGCGCTCGGCGGCGGCGCTGCGCAAGACCGACTGACCGGCGCGACAGCAGTACGAGACAGGGCGGAAGGCCGCCCCCTGGACGCCCGGTCACCACCCGGGGCGCCGAGGGGCGGCCTGGACCAGGTGGACGCCTCGGTCGCGCCACCCAGGACAGATGCTCCGAAAGGTCACTTCGAAGCGCCTCGCCGAGGGTGACGAGAAGACCGCGCGCCTCCTCCTGCTAGATCTGCTCGGGTGTCAGCAGGCCGCGCTGGTAGGCGCGGACCAGGTGCTTGGGGACGAGGTGACGACGGCCGTCGATCTCGATCGGGACCAGATCCGGGGCGGTGGCCTTCCACTGGGCCCGGCGGTGCCGGGTGTTGCTGCGGGACGTCTTGCGCTTGGGTACGGCCATGGGCGATTCCCCTTTCGGAAGTTGGTGTTGAACGGGCTGCCGGTGCTCAGGCCACCGGGTCGAGCATGTCGTCGAAGGCGTCCGGCAGGTGCTTCCAGCCCTCCTCTCCGGAGGCGAGTTCCTCGTCGGTGAGCAGGCACGAGTCGAGCAGCTCGACGATCCCGTCGGCGTCCAAGCCCTCGGCGGTGAAGCAGAGTTGCTGCACCCGGTCGCCGTGGACCGGGTCCCAGTCCAGGGCGGCCGCCGCCCGCCGCTGCGGCGGGTACAGCTCCCAGGAGGCATCCGGCAGCGAGGCCAGCCACGGGCCGCACTCCTCGACCACGAGGCTCCGGGCGCAGCCCGCGGCGCGACCGTCGGTGGGCCGGGCTACCAGCTCGACCTGCGCACTCCGGGCAGCTGGCCGGCATGCGCCAGGGTGCGCAGGTTGATCCGGGAGAGGCCGAAGGCACGGAGGTAGCCGCGTGGGCGTCCGTCCACGCTGTCGCGGTTGCGGACCCGGGTGGCGCTGGCGTCGCGGGGCTGGCGCTGCAACTCGGCCTGAGCAGCCGCCCGCTCGGCGGGGCTGCCGGCCGGGGAGGTGATGGTCCGCTTCAGCTCCGGCCGCCGCTCGGCATGCCGGGCGACGACGACGCGGCGCTGCTCATTCTTGGCGATCTTGCTCTGCTTGGCCATCAGACCTTCTCCCCGCGGGCGCGGATGCGGGTGACGGCCGCCTCGATGCCGATCGTGTCGACGGTCTTGATGCCCTTGGCACTGAGGGTGAGGCGGACGTACCGGCCCTCGCTGGGCAGCCAGTAGCGCTTGCGCTGGATGTTGGGATCGAACCGGCGGCTGGTGCGACGGTGCGAGTGGGAGATGGTGTTGCCGAATCCCGGCCTCCGGCCGGTGAGCTGGCAGTGGGCGGACATCGCGCCTCCGAAAGAGCAGGACTGGTCGCGGCCTCGGCCCGGGAATGCCGTGGCCGCAGGTGACGTTGCCACACTACACGCCTAATGGAAACGAAAACCATTTCGCTATAAGGTGGCTCAACCGTCACCGATCCGCCCCAGGAGGACACCGTGGCCCGCAACGACCTGCGCCCGATCATCAAACTCCGCTCCACCGCCGGTACCGGCTACACGTACGTGACCCGCAAGAACCGGCGCAACGACCCGGACCGGCTCGTCCTGCGCAAGTACGACCCCGTGCTCGGTCGCCACACCGAGTTCCGCGAGGAACGCTGACCCCACCCCGCCCAGCCAAGGAGAACGTGATGAAGCCCGGCATCCACCCCGCCTACCGCCCCGTCGTCTTCCGTGACCGCGTCGGCGGGCTGACCTTCCTCACCCGGTCCACCGTCCCCAGTGACCGCACCATCGAGTGGGAGGACGGCAACACCTACCCCGTGATCGACGTGGAGATCTCCTCCGCCAGCCACCCCTTCTACACCGGCCAGTCCCGCGTGCTCGACACCGCGGGCCGCGTCGAGCGCTTCGAGCGCCGCTACGGCGCCGCGGCCGCCCGCCGCAAGGGCTGAGACCGGGACCACGTACGAATGCCGGTGTGCCCTCTCGGATCCGAGGGGGCACACCGGCGTTCGCGCGTACCGGGGCGGGTCATCGCAGCCGCAGGTGCTCGATGTGGGCGGCGTCGGCCCGCCACGGGGCGACTGGGGCATGGGCCGGCGCGCATGTCGGGAGTGCCGTGGAGACATCGGCTCCATGACCCGCTACGGATGAGCCCGGACAGGTACCCGAGGCGCGCCGGCTCCGCCCAGGGCCGATCTCCGTCACCGGCCCGCGATCGGAACGGCCTTCTGGCGCACGCGCGCCCGGTAGCGCTGCGGCGACTCCCCGACAACGCGCTTGAAGGCCGTGCTGAACGCGCTCTCCGAGCCGTAGCCCAGCTCGGCGGCGAGCGCTGCGACGCGGGCGTCGCCGTTCCGCAGCGCGCGCTGGGCCAGCAGCATGCGCCACCGGCCCAGGTAGGTGAGCGGCGGTACACCGGCGGCCTCGCGGAACCGCTCCGCGAATGTGGTCCGGGACATCGCGGCGGCGCGCGCCAACTCCTCCAGCCCCCAGGCGCGTTCGGGGCGGCCGTGGAGCAGGTCGACGGCGGGGCGCAGGCGCTCGTCGACGAGCAGGCGCAGCCAGCCGGAGGGCAGGAGGGTCTGGTCGACGTAGCAGCGCAGCACCTCCAGCAGGAGCAGTTGGCCGTACTGCCGGATCGCGAAGGCCGAGCCGAGCCGGTCGCCGGTCGCCTCGTCGAAGAGCCGCAGCAGGGCGGCGAGCAGCCGGTCCCCGTCCGCGGCGGAGGACCGGATGTGGGCCACCGGCGGAAGCGACTCCAGCAGTAGCGTCCGCCCGGCCTCGTTCACGCTGACGCACCCGCCGATCACGACGTCGTCGACGGCAGGGTCCGAGCCCGCGAAGCGGGCGGTGGCGAAGTCCGACTCCGGTCGGACCTCGCGGCGCGGCGCCGCGCCGGCCTCGAAGGCCACCCACGAGCGCCCGGTGAGGATCGCCACGTCACCCGCCACGAGGTCGATCGGTTCGACGACGCCGTCGGTGGTGAGCCGGGTGCGCCCGCTCACCACCGCGAAGAACTTGACCGGATCGGTCAGCGGACCGCGGCCCCACCAACCGCCGCGGGCCGCGATCCCGCCGGTCAGCACGCTGCGCACCTCGACCAGGTCGAGCGCCTCGGAGAGTCGGTCGGGATCCATGTCCGTACTCTCGCGCAAGAAATCGGGATTCACAAGGATTCAAAGTCCGGCGACCGACAGACAGGCTGGTGTCAGCGACCCAGCAGGAAGACCTGAAGGAGACACTGTGCGCTACCGCAGCCTCGGCCGGACCGGAATCAAGGTCAGCCCCTACGCCCTCGGCGCGATGATGTTCGGCGCCCTCGGCAACCCCGACCACGACGACTGCGTCCGCATCATCCACCGGGCGCTCGACGCCGGCATCAATCTCGTCGACACCGCCGACAGGTACGCTCACGGCGAGTCGGAGGAGATCGTCGGCCGGGCGCTGAAGGGACGGCGGGCCGACGTCGTGCTCGCGACCAAGGCCCGGAGCCCGATGAGCGACGAGCCGAACCACCAGGGCGCGTCCCGGCGCTGGCTGGTGCGCGCGCTGGAGGACTCGCTGCGCCGCCTCGACACCGACTACGTGGACGTCTACCAGATCCACCGCCCGGACCCCGACACGGACATCGAGGAGACCCTCGCGGCCCTCACCGATCTGCAGCGGGCCGGCAAGATCCGCACCTTCGGCACGTCGGCCCTGCCGGCCTCCGACATCGTCCGGGCGCACTGGGTCGCCGAGCGGCGCGGGCTGGCCCGGCCGCGCACCGAGCAGCCGGTCTACTCGATCCTGAACCGGGGCATCGAGTGCGAAGTACTCCCGGTGGCGCAGGAGTTCGGCATGGGCACCCTGGTCTGGTCGCCCCTCGGCGGCGGCCTGCTGACGGGGCGGTACCGCAAGGGCCGGGCGGCCGCGACGCACCGGTCCAGGTACGGCTTCCGGCACCTCGCGGACGACCGCCGGCTCGACGTGGTCGAGCAGCTCATCCCGCTGGCCGAGGAGGCCGGCCTGCCGCTCACGCACCTCGCGATGGGCTTCGTGCTCGCTCACCCGGGCGTGACGTCCGCCCTCCTCGGACCGCGGACCATGGAACACCTGGAGGACCTGCTCGCGGGCGTCGACGTCGCCCTCACCGACGACGTGCTGGACCGGATCGACGCGATCGTGCCGCCCGGCACCGACACCGGCACGCTCGACATGGCCTACCAGCCGCCGGCCCTCCAGCGCCCCGAACTGCGCCGCCGACCGAGCGGCGAGCGCGCGGCGGCATGACGTCGGCTCCGGCCGGAGCCCGGCCTGTGCCTGTGGCGCCCCGGCCGGTGTGAGGAGCAGCGGAAATCACCGTGACGTCCGAGCGGTGGGCGTTCCTGCCGCGCCGGCGCAAGGCCGCCGCCCTGTGGCCGCGTCACGGAGCGCCGAGGGCTGCTTCCTGCCGGTCGAGGTCGTGCTGGAGGCGTCGGCGGGTGGTGTCGCTGATGCGGTGCTCCTCGTAGAGGCGGTGCAGCTCGGTGCTCTGGACGGCGATGACCTCGTGGCGCAGCTGGCGGTAGGCGGCGTCGGCGGTGGTGCCGTCAGCGGTCTCGGCGGTGCGGTCGAGGCGGGCGGTGAGGCCACGGCGGACCCGGTCGATGGCGGTGTCCGGTACGGCCTCCAGTTCGGCGAGGTGCTCGACGTGGTCGAGGGCGGCACGGTTGAGGGCGTCGTGGGCGTCCTCCTCCTCGCGGGCGGTGTGCTCGGGTTCGAGGGCGAGCCCGGAGCGGTTGACGACGGCGGCGAGGGTGAGGCCCTGGACGACGAGGGTGAACACGACGACGGCGGTGGTGAGCACCAGGACCAGCGGCCGTCCGGCGAGCTTGGTGCCGTCGTCGGCGAGCAGCGGGATGGAGAGCGCGGCGGCGAGCGGCATGACGCCCCGGGTTCCGGCCCAGGTGACCACCCCGGCGACCCGCCAGGACAGTCGGCCGCCTCCCTGGCTGGGCTTGACCGCCCGGGTCAGCGGCAGTGTGGAGAGCACCCGGACGGCGATCAGCACAGCAGCGAGCGCAAGTGCCTGCAGCGGCCACCAGCCGGTTCCGGAGGGCAGGTCCCGCACCAGGGTGGGCAGTTCCAGACCGACGATGCTGAACACGACGCTCTCCAGCAGGAACACCACCACCGCGTACACGGCGTGCAGCTGCAGCCGGATGTGCGCGTCGGTGAGCCGGTGGCCGGAACGCCCGAGCAACACGCCCGCGACCACGACGGAGGTGACGCCCGAGGTGTGCGCGGACTCCGCGAGCACGTACGCCGCGTACGGCGTGACGAGGGCGATCACCGTCTCCAGCACCGGGTCGGTGGTGCGGCGTCGCACCAGCCAGACCAGACCCGCGACGGCGGCGCCGACCACGCTGCCGCCCCCGCCGAGCAGCAGGAACTCCCCACCCGCCGCCGGCAGGCTCACCGAGGCGCCGACGGCCACCGCGATCCCGATGGCCACCTTGAACAGCACGAGCGAGGTGGCGTCGTTGAACAGGCTCTCCGCCTGCACCAGGACCTGGACCCGCCCCGGCAGCGCCAGCCGACGACCGAGCGCGGTGACGGCCACCGGATCGGTGCTGGAGAGCACGGCACCCAGCACGAAGGCCATCGCGGGCGGAAGCCCGGCAACGGCCACGGCCACGAAGCCGACGGCGGCAGCGGAGGCGAAGACCAGACCGAAGGAGAGGATCGTCACCGGCCGCCACACCGTACGCAGGTCGCGCAGGGACAGTTCCTCGGCGGAGGCGTACAGCAGCGGCGGCAGGACCACCATGCCGATCACCTGGGGCGGTACGTGCAGCGCGGGGACGCCGGGTATCAGCGCCACCCCGATGCCCGCCAGCACCAGCAGCGACGGCGCGGGCACACGCAGGCGCTGGGCGAAGGTGGCCACGGCCGTGGCCAGAACCACCAGAACGAGAACGATCGCCACAACGTGCATCGGTGGAAGGACCCCATCGCAAGAACCGGGGTCACCGCCGCCGATCGCCGCAGTCGTCCCCCGCGCCGACCAGGCTTCCCGGCACACCTGCGGTCATCTTATCGGAGCATTAGCGGGGAGCGGCAGGGCAGATTCACGGGCGCGCGGCGGCCGGCTTCCCCGATCAGGCGAACTCGCGCAGGCGCGGCCGCACTCCCAGCGCGGTCAGGGCGAGCGCCGCCACCAGGGCCGCCGCGCCCAGGCCGGCCGTGGTGGCGCCGAGGTCGTCGTCGGTGGCGGCGACCGCTCCGTCGAAGGCGCGCTGATTGATGGCCTGGTTGTCGTCGAGGGCGGCGCTGAGCACGTCGAAGTCGGCGTTCGACTGGCCCGGGGTGGTGCCGGTGTCGAAGGTGACCGCCTCCTTGAGCTTGCCCTGGGCGTTCAGCTCGCGGATCTTCCGGTCGTCCCGCTGGTACTGCTGGAAGGCGGTCAGCACCCGCTCCGCCGCGTCCTGTTCGCCGGGGAAGGTGATGTTGCGCAGTTCGTCGCCGAGGTACCCGCCGAAGCCCACCTGGCCGTGGTCGGCCCGGTGCTTGTCGGCCAGGGCGGCGAGCTTGTCGTCGTACGTGGCGAGCGCGGCGCCCTCGACCCGTGCGAAGGACTGGGTCTTGTCGAGGAAGCTCTGCTCGTAGGCGGCCGCCCGGGCGGGGTCGGTCAGGTAGCGGCTCTCGTCCGCGTTCAGGTCGTACGCGACCGCGCGTGCCCGGCTGAGGGCGACCACCGAGTCGAAGGAGTTGCTCTTGGCGACCACCAGCTGGTGGTCCGCCCGGGAGGTCAGCGTCAGTGCGGTGATCAGCCCGGCGAGAGCGAGCAGGGTGGTGGCGGCCAGCGGCACGTTCACCAGGCGCCGGAAGCGCACCGCGAGCACCCGCTGCAGCAGCCCGAGGCCGGCCAGGGCCAGCAGCCCGGTGACCAGGATCGTCCACCAGCCGCCGGACAGGGCGTCGCGCTGGTCGGTGTAGTTGCGATCCACGACGGCCGCGTTGGCCCTGGTCACGTCGTCGACGGCCGGCAGCAGGCGCTGGCGCAGCAGGTCGGTGGCCTGGTGATAGGCGGCGAGGGCGTCCGCCGAGGGGCGGCCGGCCGGGGCGTGGGCCTGCTCCTCCAGCAGCTGGGCGCGGGCCACCAGCGCCTCGTACTGGCCGAGTTCGCCGATGACGGTGCGCACGGCCCGCTGCCCGGCCGCGTCGCCGGCCACCGCCTCGGTGACGCGCTGCAGGTCGTTGTCGGCCTGGGTGCGGCGCTGCTCGTAGGTGTCCAGGGTCTCCTTGCGCAGCTTCGTGTAGTCCGGGTCGGCCCCGAACAGCAGCAGGTTGGCGGCCTGGGCGTCCATGTCGTTGAGCGCGAAGTAGAGGTCGGCCGAGCGCACCACCTGCGGGGCGGCCTGGTGGCCGATGACGTCCGTGCCGTCCCGAGCGCCGCCCAGGACGGTGCCGGTCGCCGTGCCGGCGGCGAGCAGGGCCACCAGGCAGAGCCCGGTGAGTCCGCGCACCAGGCGCGGGGTGCTCCACCACGTCCGGCTGCGCCAGGAGTGGCCGGACCGGTGACGGGGGGCGCGCGGCTCGGGCAGTGGCACGGCTGCCTCCGGTCGCGCCGTCTCCGACGCGACTCTGTTCCCCTCGACAGCCGTACCGCTCGACGTTCCCGTTGGCATCGCCGCGCGCCCCCTCCCCCTGTTTTTCACTGGCCGCCGAACCTTCCCCGGAGGAACCCGCCGGGGGCCGGGGTTCGGCAAACGGTTCGCCGTCAGGCCCCACGCCCGGACGGCGAACCGTTTCCTCGCAGCTCAACCTAGGTTCTGTCGAACGTCCGTCCGTCGTTCCTGATGCGTCCTTGACGCCTTCGACGACCGTCTTGACGCAGCATTGGCGCCGAAGGTCAGGGCTCGTACCGGTAACCGATCCCGGGCTCGGTGATCAGGTGGCGCGGCCGGGCCGGGTCGGGTTCGAGCTTGCGCCGCAGGCCGGAGAAGTAGACCCGCAGGTAGTTGCCGCGGCTCTCCGCCTCCGGCCCCCAGACCTCGGTCAGGATCTGCCGCCCGGGCACCAGCCGGCCGGGATTGGCCAGCAGCAGGGCGAGGATGCGCCACTCGGTCGGGGTCAGGCGGACCGGGCCGTCCGGGCCGGTGACGGTGCCCGCGTCGAGGTCGACGGCGTTCGGCCCGATCCGCGCGGCCGACTGGAGCGCGGGTGCGGCGGGCCGCCGCAGAACCGCGCGCAGTCGGGCCATGAGCTCGTCCACGATGAACGGCTTGGTCACGTAGTCGTCCGCCCCCGCGTCGAACGCGCGGAGCTTGTCCTCGATGCCGTCCCGCCCGGTCAGCACGATGATCGGCACGCTCAACGTGGAGCGGATGCCCACGATCACGTTCACCCCGTCGAGGTCCGGCAGGCCGAGGTCGAGCAGGATGGCGTCGGGCGGCGCCTGGCCCGCCGAGTCCAGGGCTTCCTGGCCGGTGGCCGCGGTGAGTACCGAGTAGTGCCTGGCCTGCAGGTTGATCCGTAGGGTGCGCAGCAGCGCCGGCTCGTCGTCCACCACGAGGATGTGGCTCACTGGACCGCGCTCCTCTCCGGTCGGGCGGTGCCCGGCTCCACCATCCGCGGCTCCGACACGGCCGGCAGGGTGAGCAGCATAGTGGTGCCGCCCCCGGGGGTGTCCTCGACCTCCAGGCTGCCGCCCATGGCCTCGGCGAGGCCGCGGGAGAGGGCGAGGCCGAGGCCGACGCCGGTGGTGTTGTCGGTGTCGCCGAGGCGCTGGAAGGGCAGGAAGACCCGGTCGCGGTCCTCGGGGGCGATGCCGGGGCCGCGGTCGATCACCCGGACCTCGACCAGGTCGGCGTGGTGGCTGGCGGTGACCAGGACGGGCGCGCCGGGGGCGTTGTGGCGCAGCGCGTTGGTGATCACGTTGGCGAGGACGCGTTCCAGCAGCGGCGGGTCGGCGAGCACCGCCGGCGCTGTGTCGAGGTCCAGCGGCTGGATCGGGGCCTGCGGATCGGACAAGGAGTCCATGGCTCGTACCAGCATCTCCTCGAGTGAGGTCGGCGCCAGGTGCAGGGTGAGCGCGCCGGCCTGGAGGCGGCTCATGTCGAGCAGGTTGTCGACCAGCCGGGTGAGTTTGACCAGTGACTCGTCGGCGGTGGCGAGGAGTTCGGCCTGGTCCTCGGGCGAGAACTCGACGTCGGGGCTGCGCAGCGAGCCGACCGAGGCGCGGGCGGCGGCGAGCGGGGTGCGCAGGTCGTGGCTGACGGCGGCGAGCAGGGCGGTGCGCATCCGGTCGGCGGCCTTGATCGGCTCCACCTCGGCGGCGACCACGGCCAGCCGGTCGCGTTCCAGCGCGGCGGCGACGTGGGCGGCGAAGGCGGTGAGCACCCGCTGGTCGGCGGCGGGCAGCCGGCGGCCGGTGAGGACCAGGACGGACCGCTCACCGACCGCGACCTCGGTCACCTCGCCCGCAGGGCTGTCGCCACTGCCGTCACTGCGGGCGACCGTCTCGCCGGTGAGGCTGTCGAGCAGGGCGACGGAGTCCATGCCGAAGGCCGTCCTGGACTTCTCCAGCAGGGCGGGTAGGGCGTCGGCGCCGCGCAGCACGCTGCCGGCCAGGGTCGAGAGCGTTTCGGCCTCGGCGGTGGCGCGGGCAGCGCGGGAGGTGAGCTTGCCCGCGTGATCGACCACCGTGGAGACGGTCAGGGCGACCGTGGCGAACACCAGCAGGGCGACGATGTTGTTGGTCTCGTCGATGGTCAGGGTGTGGACGGGCGGGATGAAGAAGTAGTTGAGCAGCACCGAGGCGATGACAGCCGCCACCACCGCGGAGACGGCCCCGCCGAGCAACGCCACTGCTACCACACCGAGTTGGAAGATCAGCGCGTCCGTGGTCAGGTTCAGCCGGGCGTGGAACTGCGAGAGCACGGCCGTGAGCAGCGCGGGAACGATCAGGCCCGAGGCGAATCCGGCGATGGTGCGGCGCTTGGAGTGGCGGCGGCCGAGCGAGGGCAGCTTGCCACGACCGGTGAACTCGTGGGTGACCATGTGGACGTCGATGTCCTCGGAGGCGTCCACGGTGGTCTGCCCGGTGCCGGGGCCGGTGAGGAAGCGGCTGATCCGGCCGCGGCGGCTGGTGCCCAGCACCAGCTGGGTGGCGTCGTGGGCGCGGGCGAAGGCGAGCAGCGCGGTGGGGACGTCGTCGCCGACCACCACGTGGTAGCTGCCGCCGAGGGCCTCCACCAGCTGCCGCTGCTGGGCGAGCGCGCCGGAGGAGGCGCCGGCCAGGCCGTCGCTGCGGGAGACGTGGACGGCCAGCAGGTCGCCGCCGGCGGTGCGGTCGGCGATCCGGGCGGCGCGGCGGATGATCGTCTCGCCCTCGGGGCCGCCGGTGAGGGCGACCACCACCCGTTCACGGGTTTCCCAGACACGGTCGATGCGGTGGTCGGCCCGGTAGTCGCGCAGTCCCTCGTCCACCCGGCCGGCCACCCAGAGCAGGGCGAGTTCGCGCAGGGCGGTCAGGTTGCCGACCCGGAAGTAGTTGGAGAGCGCGGCGTCCACCTTCTCGGCCTTGTAGACGTTGCCGTGGGCCATCCGCCGGCGCAGCGCCTGCGGGGCCATGTCGACGAGTTCGATCTGGTCGGCCCGGCGGACCACCTCGTCCGGGACGGTCTCGCGCTGCGGGATGCCGGTGATCTTCCGGACGACGTCGTTCAGCGATTCCAGGTGCTGGATGTTGACGGTGGTGATGACGTCGATCCCGGCGGCGAGCAGTTCCTCGACGTCCTGCCAGCGCTTGGCGTGCCGGCCGCCGGGGATGTTGGTGTGCGCCAGCTCGTCGACCAGGACGACGGACGGGCGGCGGGCGAGCACCGCGTCGAGGTCCATCTCCTCGAACTCGGCCCCGCGGTAGGAGCGGTGGACCCGCGGCAGGACCTCCAGACCCTCCAACATCCGCCGGGTGTGCTGGCGCCCGTGGGTCTCGATGTACCCGACCACGACGTCGGCCCCGCGTTCCTGTCTGCGCCGCGCCTCGTCCAGCATCCGGTAGGTCTTGCCGACCCCCGGGGCGGAACCGAGGTACACCCTCAGCCGACCGGTGCGGACGCCGGAGCCGGGTGTGAAGTCGCGGGCCATGGGCACTGCTTCATTCCTTCGGGATGTGCACGTCTGCGGACACGGGTCAGCCGGCCCGGGCACGGGAGACGCGCTCCCACACCCGGGCCGGCCAGGTCATGCGATGAGGTGGCGTAACGTCACTTCGACTCGCCCAGCGCCTTGTTGAGCAGGACGACGTTGACGCCCTCGTCGCCGAGGAAGCCGAGCGAGCGGCCTTCGGTGTAGTTGTCGACGAGCTTGGCGACCGTCTCGACCGGCAGCTTGCGCTCCTTGGCGACCCGGTTGACCTGCTCCTTGGCGTAGGCCACCGAGATGTGCGGGTCGAGGCCGGAGCCGGAGGCGGTCAGCGCGTCGGCCGGGACGCTCGCCGGGTCCACGCCGTCGAAGGCGGCGACGGCGGCGCGGCGGTCGTTGACGGCCTTGAGCAGGTCCTCGCTGTTCGGGCCCAGGTTGGAGGCACCGGAGTTGTCACCGGCGTAGTTGTTGGCGGAGGGCCGGGGCTGGAACCACTTCGGGTCCGGCACCGGGTCCTCCTTCGGGTCGTCAGGGTTCTTCTTCGGCAGGTTGTAGTTCTGGCCGAGCAGGCTGGAACCGACCTCCTTGCCGTCGGACTTCACGATCGAGCCGTTGGCCTTGCCGCTGAACGCGACCTGGGAGATCCCGGTGACCAGCAACGGGTAGGCGATCCCGAGGATCACCGTGAGCACCAGGAGCACGCGCAGCGCGGTGAAGTGGGTCCGCACGACGGCGGGCAGGGGCTTGGACATCGCGGTGGGCTCCTTTCTCAGCTGAGGCCGGGGATGAACTGGACGATCAGGTCGATCAGCTTGATGCCGACGAACGGCACGATCAGACCGCCGACCCCGTAGACCCCGATGTTCCGGGCCAGCAGGGAACTGGCGTCGGACGGGCGGTACTTCACGCCGCGCAGGGCGAGCGGGATAAGGCCGATGATGACCAGGGCGTTGAAGATGATCGCCGAGGTGATCGCGGACTGGGGGCTGTGCAGGCCCATGATGTTCAGGTGCTTCAGGCCCGGGTAGACCCCGGCGAACATCGCGGGGATGATCGCGAAGTACTTGGCCACGTCGTTCGAGATCGAGAAGGTGGTCAGCGCGCCGCGGGTGATGAGCAGCTGCTTGCCGATCTCGACGATCTCGATCAGCTTGGTCGGGTTGGAGTCCAGGTCGACCATGTTGCCGGCCTCCTTGGCCGCCATGGTGCCGGTGTTCATCGCGACGCCGACGTCGGCCTGGGCGAGCGCGGGGGCGTCGTTGGTGCCGTCGCCGGTCATCGCGACCAGCTTGCCGCCCTCCTGCTCCTTCCTGATCAGGGCCATCTTGTCCTCGGGCGTGGCCTCGGCGAGGAAGTCGTCCACGCCGGCCTCCTCCGCGATCGCCTTGGCCGTCAGCGGGTTGTCGCCCGTGATCATGACGGTCTTGATGCCCATCCGGCGCAGCTCGTCGAAGCGCTCCCGCATGCCCTCCTTGACCACGTCCTTGAGGTGGATCACCCCGAGGACCCTGGCGGGAGCCTCGCCGACCTTCGTCGCGACGACCAGGGGCGTGCCACCCGCCGCCGAGATGCCGTCGACCAGCGTCGACACCTCGTCGGTCACCGAACCACCGTTGGCGGTGACCCAGTTGGACACGGCAGCCGCCGCGCCCTTGCGGACCTGGTGCACGCCGTCTGCCTCGTCCAGGTCCACACCCGACATCCGGGTCTGGGCGGTGAACGGCACCCAGGTCGCGTGGGTCAGCTCGCCCTGGGCGCGGGCCCGCAGGCCGTACCCGGTCTTGGCGAGCACCACGATCGAGCGGCCCTCGGGGGTCTCGTCCGCGAGCGAGGACAGCTGCGCGGCACTGGCGAGCTCGTCGGTGGAGACGCCGCTCACCGAGAGGAACTCGGCGGCCTGGCGGTTGCCCAGGGTGATGGTGCCGGTCTTGTCGAGCAGCAGGGTGTTGACGTCGCCCGCGGCCTCGACGGCGCGCCCCGACATCGCCAGCACGTTGCGCTGCACCAGCCGGTCCATGCCCGCGATGCCGATCGCGGACAGCAGCGCGCCGATCGTGGTCGGGATCAGCGCCACGATCAGCGCGACCAGCACGACCATCGACTGCGGGGCACCCGCGAACGTCGCCATCGGCTGGAGCGTGACCACCGCGACCAGGAAGACGATGGTCAGCGACGCCAGCAGGATGTTGAGCGCGATCTCGTTCGGCGTCTTCTGCCGGGCGGCACCCTCGACCAGGGCGATCATCCGGTCGATGAACGACTTGCCGGGCTCCGAGGCGATCTTCACCACGATCCGGTCGGACAGCACCTTGGTGCCGCCGGTGACGGCGCTGCGGTCACCGCCGGACTCGCGGATGACCGGCGCGGACTCGCCGGTGATCGCCGACTCGTCCACCGAGGCGACGCCCTCGACGACGTCGCCGTCGCCGGGGATGATCTGCCCGGCCTCGACCACGACGTGGTCGCCGAGTTGGAGCGCGGTGCCGGGGACCTCCTCCTCGGCGTCACTGCCCGGCCAGTTGGTCAGCCGGCGGGCGACGCTCTCGGTCTTGGCCTTGCGCAGGGTGTCGGCCTGGGCCTTGCCGCGGCCCTCGGCGACGGCCTCCGCCAGGTTGGCGAAGACGGTGGTCAGCCAGAGCCACACCGTGATCGCCCAGGCGAACACCGACGGGTCCGCGATCGCGGAGACGGTGGTGACCACCGAGCCGACCTCGACCACGAACATGACCGGGTTCTTGACCATCACCCGGGGGTCGAGCTTCTTCACCGCGTCCGGCAGCGAGGAGAGCAGCAGCTTCGGGTCGAGCAGACCGCTCGACACTCTGTGGGAGGAAGCGCCCTCGGCCTGGTCACCCGGCGTGGGAGAGGGAGTGAGCGTTGACGAGGACATCAGGAGGAGAGACCTTCCGCGATCGGCCCGAGAGCCAGGGCCGGGAAGTAGGTGAGACCGACGACGATCAGGACGACGCCCGACAGCAGGCCCACGAACAGTGGCTTGTGGGTGGGCAGGGTGCCCGGGGTCGCCGGGACCGGCTGCTGCTGGGCGAGCGAGCCCGCCAGCGCCAGGACGAAGACCATCGGCAGGAAGCGGCCGAGCACCATGCACAGACCGAGCGCCGTGTCGTACCAGTCGGTGTTCACGGTGATACCGGCGAACGCCGAGCCGTTGTTGTTGGCCGCCGAGGTGAACGCGTACAGCACCTCGGAGAAGCCGTGCGCACCGGAGTTGAGCATTCCGGCCCGCTCGCCCGGCAGCGCCATCGCGATGCCCGTGCCGACCAGCACGATCGCCGGCGTCGTCAGGATGTACAGCGAGGCGAACTTCATCTCCCGGCCGCCGAGCTTCTTGCCCAGGTACTCCGGAGTGCGCCCCACCATCAGACCGGCCACGAACACCGCCACGATCGCCAGGATCAGCATGCCGTACAGGCCCGAACCCGTACCGCCGGGCGCGATCTCGCCCAGCATCATGTTGAACATCGTGATGCCGCCGCCGAACGGCGTGAACGAGTCGTGGAAGGAGTTCACCGCACCGGTCGACGTCAGCGTCGTCGACGAGGCGAACAGCGTGGACGCGGCGATGCCGAACCGCTGCTCCTTGCCCTCCATCGCGGCACCCGCGGCCTGCAGGGCGGCACCGGAGTGCTGCGACTCGGCCAACGTGAGCAGCGCCGTCGACGCGACCCAGAAGATCGCCATGACAGCCGCGATCGCGTAGCCCTGGCGGTTGTCGCCGACCATCCGGCCGAAGGTGCGCGGCAGGGCGAACGGGATCAGCAGGATCAGGAAGATCTCCAGCCCGTTCGTGAACCCGGTCGGGTTCTCGAACGGGTGCGAGGAGTTGGCGTTGAAGAAGCCGCCCCCGTTGGTGCCCAGCTCCTTGATGACCTCCTGCGAGGCCACCGGCCCGCCCGGGATCTTCTGGACGTCACCGGCGAGGCCGGCCACCTCGTGGAAGCCGTGGAAGTTCTGGATCACGCCGTTGGCCGCCAGGACCAGCGCGAACACGATCGAGATCGGCAGCAGCAGGCGCAGGTTGATCCGGACCAGGTCGACCCAGAAGTTGCCGAGCCGGTCCGTCCTGTTGCGGGTGAATCCCCGGATCAGCGCCGCCACGATGGCGATGCCGACGGCCGCGGAGACGAAGTTCTGCACCGCCAGGCCCGCCATCTGCACCAGGTGGCCCATCGCGGACTCGCCCGCGTAGGACTGCCAGTTGGTGTTGGTGACGAACGAGATCGCGGTGTTCCAGGCCTGGTGGCCCTCCATCTGCGGAACACCGAGGTTCAGCAGCAGGAACGTCTGCAGACGGATCAGGCCGTAGAGGAACAGCACCGAGACGGCCGAGAAGGCCAGCACCGAGCGCAGGTACACCGGCCAGCGCTGATCGGCGTCACCGTCCACACCGATCACCTTGTAGATGCCGCGCTCGGCTCTGAGGTGCTTGGAGGTGGTCAGGATGCGGGCGATGTAGTCGCCCAGAGGGCGGTAGCACAGGACCAGCGCGGCCACGAGGGCCAGGACCTGCAGCCAGCCCGCGAGAGTGGAGCTCATGTCAGAACTTCTCCGGGTAGATCAGCGCGAGAATGAGGTAGCCGACGAGTGCGACGGCCACGATGAGACCTGCGATGTTCTCGGCGCTCATGCGCCCACCTCGCTGCGCTCGGCAGGCGCTTCGCGCAACCCGCACCTCTCGATGGTTCGCTCGCTGCACTCACTCACAGCTTCTCCACCCCCCGCGCGATCAGGGCGATGACGGCGAACACGGCGACCGTGACACCGACGTAGATGAGATCGGACATGGGCTCCACCAGACTGGCTAGAGGATGTGCTCACGAGCGGACAGGACGGCCTCGCGGCACCGGCTGAAACCGGCGGGAGCAGCAAATCAGCCGTGAAGAGCGCATCAGGCTTCCCTGATGCCGTCCATACGGGTGGTCCGGAAACCTTGACGCGGCGTTGATGTCCGCGTCATGCACCCGAGACCGCGGCTTGTCCTGAACGTTTCGGTCGGCCGACGGCTGAGCTCACTGCTACATCCGCATCCGCAGCCGGCAGACCACCGCATCGGTGTGCCGCCGCAGGGCGCGGTCGATCACCACGCCGCGCCGGTTCTGCAAGGGCCGTTCCCACCAGTGCGCGGGCTCCACCTCGGGGATCAGCACGGTGAGCCGGTCGTAGGCGTGCTCCGCGCCGAGCTCGTTGACGAAGTCCGCGATCGGCCGGCCAAGGCGCCGGTGGTCGTCCGGGATCTCCACCAGCGGCACGCCGGGCTGCCACAGCTCCCAGTCCCGGCGCAGCGCCTCCGCCTGGGCCCTCTCGTGCACCACGGTCACCGCGAGCACCTCGTCGCCCAGCGACAGCGCCGCCGACAGGCCGTCCCGGGTGAGCCGGGTGATCGCCGTCACCGGGACCAGCACCAGGCTGCGCCGGCGGGTCACCGCGCCTGGCACCCGGCCCAGCTCCAGCCGCTCGCCGATCCGGGCGTAGCTGCGGTGGATCGCCTCGAACAGCACCACCAGCAGCGGCAGGGCCACCACGATGCCCCAGGCGCCCTCGGTGAACTTGGTGCCGGTGACGACCAGGGTGGCGACGCCTGTCAGCAGTGCGCCGAAACCGTTCAGCAGGGCCTTCCACCGCCAGCCGTCCGGCCGGCCGCGGAACCAGTGCCGGACCATCCCGACCTGGCAGATCGTGAAGCCGACGAACACGCCGATCGAGAACAGCGGCACCAGGCTGTTGACGTCGCCGCCGGAGCCGACCAGCAGCCCGGCCGAGACCACGGCGAGGAACAGCACGCCGTGCCGGTGGACCTGGCGGTCGGCGCGCAGCGCGAAGACGTGCGGGAGGTGGTTGTCCCGGGCCAGCAGGTCCATCAGCACCGGCAGGCCGCCGAAGGAGGTGTTGGCGGCCAGCCCGAGCAGCACCACGGTGGAGAACTGGACGACGAAGAAGCCGACGCCGTGGCCGAGCGAGGCATCGGCGAGCTGGGCCAGCACGGTCACCCCCTCGACCGGCTGGAGGTGGAAGCGCCCGATCAGCACGGCCAGCCCGGTCAGCATCACGCCGAGCAGGGCGCCAAGCGCGACCTCGGTGTGCTGCGCCCGCTTCACCCGCGGGGTCCGGAAGGACGGGACGGCGTTCGCCACCGCCTCCACCCCGGTCAGTGCCGAGCACCCTGCCGCGAAGGCCTTCAGCAGCAGCAGCGCACCGACCGCGGTGGCGTTCCCGGCGAGTACCGAGGCGTGACCCGCGGCGGCCTCGGTGCTCACCGGGGCGTCCCGGAACAGACCGACCACCACGATCGCCAGGATCGACAGCACGAACACGGCCGTCGGCACCATGAACCAGCGCGCCGACTCGGCTATCCCGCGCAGGTTCACCGCGGTGACGAGCGCGAGCACGCCCAGGCAGAGCCAGACCCGGTCGTCGTACAGACCCGGCACGGCCGAGGTCAGCGCGGCCACGCCCGCGGTCACCGACACCGCCACGTTCAGGACGTAGTCGATGACCAGCGAGGCTGCGGCGGTCAGCGCCGTCCGGCGGCCCAGGTGTGCCTTGGCGACCGCGTAGGAGCCGCCGCCGTCCGGGAACGCCGCGATCACCTGCCGGTAGGAGGCCACCAGCACCGCCAGCAGCACGGCGATCGCCACCGTGACCGGCAGGGTGAAGCCCAGCCCGTACGCGCCGGCGGCGGCCAGCACCAGCACGATCGACTCCGGGCCGTACGCCACCGAGGCCATCGCGTCCAGCGACAGCGCCGCCAGCCCACCCATCACGGTGAGCCGGTGCCGCTCGTCGCCCGCCCCGGCATCCGGCGGTTCGAGCTCGGCCGTCACGGCCGGGGTAGTGGTGTCGGACATGCGTTCTCCATCGATCGTGTTTGCCACGATCGTGGAGCGCTGCCGTCCCTCGTATTCCGTTTGCTACGCGCGCTTGATGCGGGCGGCGCGCACCTTGACGCGATCTTGACGGCGCCGACCTGCCGCGGCCCCCGGGGCTCTCGTCCTCCACGGTCCGGACAAGTACCGCCAGGGGCCGCGAGGGTGCACCCGGTGTCGGTGGCACGCGACACCGGGTGGCTTCAGGGGGTCAGCTCTGCCCGGCCCTGCGACCGTGGTTCGCCTTCTTCTTCCTACGGGCCCTCTTCTTGCGGGCGCGCTTGGACATCGTGATCCTCCTCGCGATCGTCGGGTTGAAGCGTCGGTCGGTACGGTTCAGGCGGCCCGGCCGACCAGTTGGTCGGCGAGCTTGGCCAGGCGCTTCAGCGAGCGCTCCTCCTGGGTGACCGGCGCAGGCGACGCGATGACCTCACCGTCGAAGTAGGCGCCGTTGGCGACGACCGTCTCGGGCAGGCAGAGCCGTACCACTGCTGCCGCGCCCTCGGCGGCCGGGGCGCCGACCCGCCCGTACAGCGGCAGCAGCGCCGTGTCGCACAGACCCGGGTTGACACTGACGGCGGTGACGCCGGAGCCGGCCGGGGCCATGTCGGCCGTCGCCATGGTCAGCGCGAGCTGCGACTGCGCGTACGCGGCGACCCGCGAGTACTTCTTCACCCGGTGCGGGTCCGACCAGTTCATCGAGGCGGTGCGGTGCAGTGAGGACGACACGTTGACGATCCGCGCATCGCCGGCCGCCGACAACGGGGCGCGCAGCAGCTTGGAAAGGAGGTGTGCGGCAAGGAAGTTGACCTGCAGCGAGACCTCGTTGCCGTCATCGGTGAGCGTGCAGCGCTCGGGGGCCGTCGCGGCGGCGTTGTTCACCAGCAGGTCGAGTGACGGGTAGCGCTCGACGACCGTGCCGGCCAGCACCGCGACCTCCGACAACTTCGTGAAGTCCGCTGCGAGCTCGACGAGTTGGTCGCGCCGGGCGCCCGCGGCGACCAGGCGCTCCACGGCAGCCTCCGCCTCGGCGGTGGTGCGGGCGTGCACGAGCACGGTCGCGCCGTGCCCGGCGAGGAGCCGGGCGGTCTCCCAGCCGATGCCGGAGGACGCGCCGGTGACGAGGGCGGTGCGGGCGGACAGAACAGCGTCGGACATGGCCCATCCAAGGGTGGAAGGCGCCGGCGGGGCGCGAAGGCGGGGCAGCACGAAGCCGCCCGCCTCCGGGGCTGCCGGCGCGGAAGTGATGTGATGCGAGGAGAGCGCTCGGCCGCCCCCTGCCCCTTGGAGCCGCTCAGGACAGGGGACGGTCGGCGGTGATCGGCACGGGCGACGGCGAACGGAGCCGGGCCCGTGCGCGCGGCCGGTGACCAGCGGGACGGAGTTCGGTCCTACCGGACGGCGGCGGCGACCGCGACAGCGACGATCCGCGGCCGGCTATGCGGCGGGCGGTCGTGGTGGCGTGTCGAGCGGTGCATGTCCCCCATCAAAGCCCTCCGCGATGCCCGGGGCAAGCCCGTTCGGTCTCCCTGACGAACCCCTGACGTGCCGCCGGCGCCTCGTTGACGGTGTAACGGGCCGGCCCGGTCCTTCCCTGCCGACGAACACACGTCCGACACGGCGTCAGGGGGCTGTCAAGGAAGTCGCGCCGCACGCCAAACCCTCGTCAAGACGTGCCTGTCGCGTGACGATCCGGTGCTTCGCTGTGCGGCGTTCCCCGTCCTCCCCGAACCGCCGCCCTCCTCCCCGGGCGGCCCGGAAGGTCCCCGAGACGATGCGCCGTTCGGCCCTCAGCACACCGGACACCACCGACGACCAGCAGGACTGGTTCCGCCGCCCGGTCCCCGAACCACCGGCGAGCCATCGGCCGTCCCGGCCCGCAACCGGCCGCCGCCGGCTGATCACCCGCCGGCAGCTCGCCGAGGCGCTGCCCGCCGCCGTCCGCAAGCTGAACCCGCGCGCGATGGTGCGCAACCCGGTGATGCTCGTGGTCGAGACCGGCTCCGCCCTCACCACCGTCACCGCCGTCATCCACCCGAGCGTCTTCGCCTGGGTGATCTCCTTCTGGCTCTGGCTGACCGTGCTCTTCGCCAATCTGGCCGAGGCCGTCGCCGAGGCACGCGGCAAGGCGCAGGCCGACTCGCTGCGCGCAGCCCAGGCCGGTACGACCGCCCGGCGGCTGCTGCACTGGCGGGTCGGCACCCGTGACCACCGCCACGAGGTGCTTCCCGCCGAGGAGTTGATGCTGCACGACATCGTCCTCGTACCCGCCGGCGAGGTGATCCCGCAGGACGGCGAGGTGGTCGAGGGCGTCGCCAGCGTCGACGAGTCGGCGATCACCGGCGAGTCCGCGCCGGTGATCCGCGAGTCCGGCGGCGACCGCACCGGCGTCACCGGAGGCACCAGGGTCCTCTCCGACCACCTGGTCATCCGCGTCACCGCCCGGCCCGGACAGAGCTTCATCGACCGCATGATCGACCTCGTGGAGGGGGCGAACCGGCAGAAGTCCCCCAACGAGATCGCGCTGAACATCCTGCTCGCCTCGCTCACCATCGTCTTCATCCTCTCCGTCGTCTCGCTCCAGCCGATGGCCATCTACGCCCACGCCACGCAGACCACCATCGTGCTGGTGGCCCTGATGGTCGCGCTCATCCCGACCACGATCGGCGCGCTGCTCTCGGCCATCGGCATCGCCGGGATGGACCGGCTGGTGCAGCGCAACGTCGTCGCCCTCTCCGGCCGGGCGGTGGAGGCCGCCGGGGACGTGGACGTGCTGCTGCTCGACAAGACCGGCACCATCACCCACGGCAACCGCCGGGCCGTCGCGCTGCACCCACTGCCCGGCGCGACGACGGAACAGCTCGCCGAGGCGGCCCAGTTGGCGTCCGTCGCGGACGAGACCCCGGAGGGACGCTCTCTCGTCGAGCTGACCGAACGCCAGTACTGGGTGCCGCCACGCTCCCCCGGCGAACTCGGCGAGCAGCGGCCCGTCCCGTTCACCGCGCACAGCCGGATGAGCGGCGTCGACCTCGCCTGGCCGGACGGCACCGCCTGCCTCATCCGCAAGGGCGCGGCCGCCGCCGTCGCCCGCTGGGTGATCGACTCCGGCGGGCACCTGCCCATGGAGGCCAAGCCCCTGGTCGACCGGATCGCCGAAGCCGGCGGCACCCCCCTCCTCGTCGCCGTCCACGACCGCCACGGCGCCCGCGCGCTCGGCGTCGTCGAGCTCAGGGACGTCGTCAAGGAGGGCATCGCCGAACGCTTCGCCGAACTGCGCCGGATGGGCATCCGCACCGTCATGGTCACCGGCGACAACCCGCTCACCGCGAAGGCCATCGCCGAGGAGGCCGGGGTGGACGACTTCCTCGCCGAGGCCACCCCCGAGGACAAGCTCGCCCACCTCAAGCGCGAACAGGCCGCCGGCAACATGGTCGCCATGACCGGCGACGGCACCAACGACGCCCCCGCCCTCGCCCAGGCCGACGTCGGCGTCGCGATGAACTCCGGGACCCCGGCCGCCAAGGAGGCCGGCAACATGGTCGACCTCGACTCCAACCCGGCCAAGCTCATCGACATCATCCGGGTTGGCAAGCAACTCCTCATCACCCGGGGAGCGTTGACCACCTTCTCGATCACCAACGACGTGGCCAAGTTCTTCGCGATCATCCCCGCGATGTTCGCGAACGCCCACCCCGGACTGCACCACCTCAACATCATGGAACTGCACAGCCCCACCTCGGCGATCGCCTCCGCGATCATCTTCAACGCGCTGATCATCGTCGCCCTGATCCCGCTGGCCCTGCGCGGCGTGCGCTACCAGCCCGCCTCCGCCACCGACCTGCTCCGGCGCAACCTGCGCGTCTACGGACTCGGCGGGCTGATCCTGCCCTTCCTCGGCATCAAGGCCATCGACCTGCTGATCCAGTTCGTCCCCGGCCTCGGATAGCCACACCGGCCCGCCGCCTCCGGAACACCACCGGGGCGGCGCGCCTCAACCAGGACGGCGCTCGGTCCCCTCGCCCACCGGAAGGCGCTCGACGCGGATCGCCCGGCGCGGCAACGCGGCCGGCAGCGACAGCACCAGGGCGGCGGCGGTGAAGAGGACGAAGTGCTCGCTCTCGATCCCCGTTCCGGACCAGCCGAGTTCGGCATGGCGGTGTTCGGCGAAGGCGTTGCAGCACAGCCATGCGGACATGCCGACCACCGGCGCGGCCAGCGGCCGGGAGAAGCCTCCGGCCAGTGCGGCCAGCCCGGTGTACGCGATGTACGGGAACCAGCCGGCGTGGAGCTCGCCCAGCCGGCCGAGGCCGAGCGCGAGCGCACCGCCGGCGACCAGGGCCACCGTGCCGGACACCGCGACCGGCAAGCGGTCGAGGACGGGGCGGTAGCGACGGCCGCCGGGGCGGGCCGAGTACATGCGCATGGTCCTGTCCCAGCTTCGCCGCAAGTTCGTTCGACGCCACCCAACCCGACGGCCACAGGCCCGCAGCCCACCCTTGACGGAATCCTGACGCCGCCGCCCGAGATCCCAACGCGGTCTTGACGCCCCGGGTCGCCGACCAGCCCGGTCCCACGGCATCAGGCCACCGCTCGGGCCAGGCTGATCACGTAGGCGGTGCCGCCGCCAGGTGCCTCCTCGACGGTCAGCTCACCGTTCATCGCTTCCACGAAGCCCCGCACCACCGCCAGGCCCGCCGGTTCCCGGGCGGGATCCTCGTGGACGGTCATCCGGACGTCCACCCGCCCGGCCACCACACCGGCGTCGACCACCGCCCCCGATCCGGCCGCCCCCCAGGCCAGGACGTCCGCGAACACCCGTTCCAGGAGCCCGGCGTCGGCGAGCACCCGTGGCAGCCCCGGCTCCAGGTCGACCCGAACGCCCGGTACGCCCTCGGCAGCGGACCGCACCACCTCGGCCACCACCGTCGGCCGCAGCACCACCGGCATCACCCCGGCCCGCAGCCGGCTCAGGTCCAGCAGGTTGGCGACCAGCCGCTCCATCCGCTCCACCTCGGCGCCGACCCGCTGCCCACCCGGGCCCGGCATCCGTTCGGCCTCCTGGCGCACCGCCGCCAGCGGCGCCCGCAGGTCCTGCCCGACGGCCTCCAGCAGCGCGGTGTGCAGCGCGTCGGTGTGCGCGAGCACCTCCGCCGCCGACGCCTGCGCGGCCAGCCGCTCACGCTCCCGTGCCAGCTTCAGCTGGGTGACGTACGGCCCGAGCAGTCGGGTGTCCTCCTCGTTGAGCGGTGCGCCGCGAAGGACCAGCACCGCGTCGTCGCCGAGGTCGACGGAGAAGGACGCCTCGTCGGGCCGCAGCGGCACCTCCGCCCCGGCCGAAGCCGCCGGTTGCCAGAGCGCGCCCGTACGCACCAGCACGGCAGCCGCGTCCAGCCCGAACACCTGCCGCAGCTCCGCGACCAGATCGGGCAGCACCCGCGGCCCCGACTCCACCGTCTCCCCCGCCAGCCTGGTGAGGACGGCCGCCTCCGCTCGCGCCCGGCCCGCCTGCTGCGAGCGCCGCGTCAGGCCGTCGATCAGATGGGAGATCACCCCGGCCACCGCGAGGAACACCAGCAGGGCCGCGACGTCCGCGCCCCGATTGACCGTCAGGCTGTGCCAGGGCGTGGTGTAGAAGTAGTCCGCCGCCAGCGCCCCGGCCGCCGTGCTGCCCGCCGCCGGCAGCAGCCCGCCCAGCCGAGCCGTCCCCGCCACCACCAGCAGCAGGCACAGCAGCACACCGGACAGACCCAGCGAGCCGCGCAGCGGCGACAGCGCCCACGCCAGAGCAGCCACCCCGACCGGACCGAACAGCCACGCCATCCGGCGCCGCCGGACCGGGACCAGTGCCGGGCGCCGACGCCGGGGCGCGGGCGGCACCGTCAGCAGCCCCGGCTCCGGCGGCGGCAGCACCCGCACGTCGATCGGCCCGGCCAGCCGGATCACCCGGTTGATCACCGAACCGGAGACCAACTCGCGCAACCGGCTGCGGCTCGTCGGCCCCAGCAGGATCTGGGTGGCGCTCTCCGACCGGGCGAAGTCCACCAGCGCCCGGGCCGGGTCACCGCCGCTCACCTCCACGTAGCTGCCGTGCAGCTCCCGCAACAGCGTCCGCTGCGCCGCCAGGCCCGGCGGCTCACGCTGCGCCGTGCCGTCGTCCAGCCGGACGTGGACGCCGATCAGGTCCCCGTGCACCCGGGCCGCCGTGCGGGCTCCCCGCCGGATCAGGTGCTCGCCCTGCGGGGCGCCGTTGAGGGCGACCATGATCCGTTCCTTGGTCTCCCAGGGCGCCCGGATGCCGTGCCGGGCCCGGTAGTCGGCCAGCTCCTCCTCCACCCGGTCCGCCAGCCACAGCAGCGCCAGCTCCCGCAGGGCGCCCAGGTTGCCGGCCCGGAAGTAGTGGTCCAGCGCCACGTCGATCCGGTCCGGCGCGTAGATCTCGCCCTGCGCCATCCGCGCGCGCAGCGCCTGCGGGCTCAGGTCGACCAGCTCGATCCGCTCGGCCGCCCGAACCACCTCGTCGGGGATCGTCTCGCGCTGCGCGACACCGGTGATCTGCTCGACGACGTCGTTGAGGCTCTCCAGGTGCTGGATGTTGAGCGTCGTCGCCACGTCGATCCCGGCGTCCAGCAGCTCCCGCACGTCCTGCCAGCGCTTCGCGTGCCGCCCGCCGGGCACGTTGGTGTGCGCGAGCTCGTCCACCAGCGCGAGAGCCGGGCGGCGCGCCAGCAGGGCTTCCACGTCCAGCTCGGTCAGCTCCGTCCCCCGGTACGACACCGGCCGCCTCGGCAGCACCGGCAGGTCACCCAGCTGCTCCTCCGTACCGCGCCGGCCGTACGTCTCCACCAGGCCGACCACCACGTCCAGCCCCTCAGCGCGCAGCCGCCGCCCCTCCCGGAGCATGGCGTACGTCTTCCCCACCCCCGGCGCCGCCCCCAGGAACACCCGCAGCTTCCCGGTCACCGCCGCCTGGCCACCTCCTCCGCTCCCACGTCCATGCTCCGTCCTTCGGGGTCGACCGGCCCTACCCGACATGGACACGGGGACGTCGGGAGCGGTCCGGCTCCGCTTCCCGCAGCACCTCGCGGGTGACCGGGGCGACCTCGCCCTGTCCGAACAGGAAGAAGCGCAGGAAGTGGCCGACCGGGCCGCCTTCGGTCCACTCGAAGTAGATGTGCGGGATCTGCCCGGTGCGGTCCCGGATCGTCAGCAGCAGGGCCGCCAGGGCGTTCGAGACGCTGGTGCTCTCCAGCGACAGCACCCGGTAGCGGTCGTGGAGCACCTCCCCGCGCACGGTGAGCACCGACTCGAACTCGGACGGGTCCCGGACCGTCACCTCGACGAAGACCAGGTCGAGGTCGGCCGGGATGTCGTGGTGCGCCCGGATCTCCCGCTTCTTCTCCTGGTACTCCGCCAGGTCCCGGCTGTTCGGCTCGTTGGCGATCAGCCGCATCGGCCGGTGGGTGTAGTCGCGGACGAACCGTTCGGCGGCCTCGTCCAGTACCACGGCTGTGACCCGCAGCTCGAAGGCCCGCTTGAGCCGGGACAGGAACGAGACCAGGACGATCCCGCCGATGAAGCAGGCGCCGATCTTCACACCGTCCGGGCGTTCGGCGATGTTCGCGCCCGTCGTGTACAGGAAGACCGCCGCGATCACGGCGAAGCCGATGGTCCAGCCGCGCTGCCGGGCCCTGTGGGCGGCGATGGTGACGGCGATGGCGGCCGAGGAGATCAGCACCAGCACACCGGTCGCGTAAGCGCCGCTCTGGGCATCCACGTTCGCGTCGAACAACCACGTCACCAGGAACCCGATCAGCGTCAGCACGATCACCATCGGCCGCACCGCCCGCGCCCACTGCGGCGCCATGCCGTAGCGCGGCAGGTAGCGGGGCAGCAGGTTGAGCATGCCGGCCATCGCCGAGGCGCCGGCGAACCACAGGATCGCGATCGTCGACAGGTCGTAGACGCTGCCGAAGGCGCCACCCAGGTTCTGGTGGGCGAGGTACGCGAGCGCCCGGCCGTTGGCCTGCCCGCCCGCCTCGAACGCGGCCTTGGGGATCAGCACCGTGGTGATGAAGCTCGTCGTGATCAGGAACGCGCTCATGATCACGGCGGCGGTGGTGAGCAGCTTGCGGGCGCCCCGGATCCGGCCGACCGGCTTCTCCTCGGTGTCCTCCGGGTCGCCCTCGATGTGCGGCATCACGGCGACGCCGGTCTCGAAGCCGGACAGGCCCAGCGCCAGCTTCGGGAAGACGATCAGCGCGACGCCGATCATGGCGAACGCGTTGCCGTGCTCGGTCGTGAGCGCGTCGGACCAGTCCGTCACCACGTGCGGGGCCTTCAGCACGTGCCAGATCCCGTTCACCACCACGACGACGTTGAGCGCCAGGTACACCCCGACCAGGACCACCGCCAGGCCGATCGCCTCGCTGAAGCCCTTCAGGAAGACGGCGCCGAGCAACGCGACCAGCAGCAGGGTGATCAGCATCTGCCTGCCGGACAGCGCACTGTGCAGGCTCGGGTTCTCCACCAGGTGCGCGGTCGCGTCCGCCGCCGACAGGGTGATGGTGATCATGAAGTCCGTCGCCGCGAACCCCAGCAGCGCCAGCACGAACAGCTTCCCCTGCCAGAACGACAGCAGCCGCTCCAGCATCGCGATCGACCCCTCACCGTGCGGACTCTCCTGCGCCACCCGCCGGTACACCGGCAGCGCGCCGAACAGCGTCACGATCACCAGCACGATGGTCGCCACCGGCGACAGCAGCCCGGCCGCGAGCGCCGCGATACCGGGCTGGTAGCCGAGCGTGGAGAAGTAGTCCAGACCGGTCAGGCACATCACCCGCCACCACCGCTGGCCCTTGTGCTCGACCGGCGCCTCCGCATGCGGCCCCGGATACTGCTTGGCCATGTCGGACAGGCCCTCCAGCAGCCACGCCCGGAACCCCGTCCGCCGCGCCGACGCAGCCGCACCCGACGAACTCACCCTGCGCCCCTGTCCTCGTCCCCGAACCCGGCGCCACCGAGGAGGCGGCAGGGCGAAAGGCTAAGCGAACAACCGCTCCACCCCCGGTATCCGCTCGCCCGATATCGCCCCATTGGTCCAACGCAATCCGGGGCCCGGTGCTCGGCCGGCGCGGTGCAAGCTGCTACCACGACCCCGGCTACCGCGAGGGCTTCGCCCTGGAGGGCCGGGCGCGCCGTCCGCTACGTCCGGTGGTCAGCAGGCTGTCCGGCTCCGGGACCAACCCTGCCGGGTGAACCGGTCAGCCCTGGACGCCGTCGAAGGCGACCGCGAGGTGACGAGGCCCGCGCAGCAGTGGGTTCGGCCGGTAGGGCGGGGGGTCTTCGACGAGCCGGGGGTTGGCCAGCCGACGAGCCAGCTCGGTCAGCGCGATCTGGGCCTCCAGCCGGGCGAGGGGGGATCCGAAGCAGTTGTGGATCCCGCCGAGGAAGCTGAGGTGCTGGTTGTCCCTGCGATCGGGGTCGAAGCGGTCGGGGTCGTCGAAGCGGCGCGGGTCCCGGTTGGCCGATGCCAGGCCGAGCCAGACGGTCGAGCCTCTGGGGATGACGGTGCCCTTGACCTCGATGTCGGCCAGGGCGACGCGTGGGAGCGCCAGATGGACGGGGGGCTCGTAGCGCAGCAGTTCCTCGACCATCGGGACCGCGACCTCGGGTTCCTTGACGAGCCGTTCGAGGTGTTCGGGATACCGGAGCAGGGTGAGCATCCCGTTGGTGATGAGGTTGACCGTGGTCTCGTGGCCGGCGATCAGGAGAAGTACGGAGGTGCTCGCGAGTTCGACCATCGACATCTGCCCGTCCGGGCCGTGGTCGGTGGCGAGCGCCGAGAGCAGGTCGTCACCGGGGCTGCGGCGGTGCTCTTCGGCGAGTCCGGCCAGGTACCGGCCGAGCTCGGTCCTGGCCCGCGTCCCGGCGCGCTGCCGCTCCTGGAGGTCCGCGCTCGGGGAGGGGTCCGCGGCGCCGACCATCGCGTCGGCCCAGACGTGGAACCGGGACTCGTCCTCTCGGGGGACGCCGAGCAGTCGGCAGATCACGGTGACCGGGAAGGGGTAGGAGAAGTCGTCGACGATGTCGACGTGGTCCTTGCCCTGGAAGCCGTCGATCAGGCCGGAGACGATCCGGTGCAGTTCGCCCCCCATCTCGTGAACCCGCCTCGGGGTGTGCGGCGGGCCGAACGGACGCATCGCCATGCGTCGCAGCCGGTCGTGCTCGGGCGGGTCGGTTCTGATCATGGAGGGTGGAAGGCCCGCCTCCTCCTCCGCCTGGAGCCCCCCACCGTCCCGCGCGACGAGGTTGCGTTGATCCGAGCTGATCCGCGGGTCGTGCAGCAGGCTGCTGATCTCGTAGTAGCCGCCGACCAGGTACGACCCGTCGTCCTGGCGGGCCACGGGTGTCTTGCGGAGTTCGGCGTAGAGCGGGTACGGGTTGGCGCGGTTGGCGTAGTCGGTGATCTGCTGGAGCAAGGTGCCCGGCGTCATGGAACGGTCTCCTGAGGTGTGGGCGGGCGGTCAGGCGCGTGCGGGGGTGAACTGGACGCGGCGTTCGTTGGGGTCGTGGCCGGTGAGGGTCACGGTCGCGCCGTGGCTGGGCAGGGAGGGGTCCTGGAACCCCGCCGGGACCGGTCGCATCCCGCCCGGCTGCCGGTCGACGGTGGCGTAGTCCGGCGGGAAGGGTGCGCGCACCTCGATCTGCTCCCGGTAGAAGTCCAGCCACTTCGCCTGGTCGAAGGTGACGGCGGCGACGATGCGGCCCTGGAAGCCGTAGACGGCGACGAACCGGCGCTCGGCGAGCGAGCCCTGGGTGATGACGATCTCGTCCCCCATGTTGGGCACCCCGACGGACTTGATGTTGACGCCGAACTGGGAGGACCAGAAGGTCGGCACCCACAGGTGGGCCCGGCGGTCCGGGCCGACGTTGATCATGTTGTGCGCGGCGACCCCGGCCTGCTCGACCGCGTTGCCCCAGTGCTCCAGTGAGAGGAACTGGTACCCGAACAGCGGGTGGGGCGAGCGCGCGACGTCTCCGGCGACGAACACGTCATCGGTGACGATGCCCTGGACATCGAAGGCACGGCAGCCCGCGTCACAGGCGATCCCCCGGGGCCCGGCGGCCAGGCCCGATCCGGCCAGCCACTCGGTGTTCCGGGTGGCACCGAGCGCGATCACCGCGACCTCGACGTCCAGCGAGGTCCCGTCGGACAGGTGGGCGCGCTCGAGCCGGCCGCCGGAGTCGCCCTCCAGTGCCGTCACCATGACGCCCGTGCGCAGGTCCACGCCGTGCTGGCGCTGCAGGTCCGCGGCGACCGCACCGACCACCCCGCCGAGGGCGCCCACCAGCGGCGCCGCCCCGCGTTCGGCAACCGTGACCTCCAGACCCCGCTCGCGACAGGCCGAGGCGATCTCGGAGCCGGTGAACCCGGCACCTACCACCAGCACCCGACTCGGCCTCGCCGACAGCCGCCGCTCCAGCCGGGCCGCGTCCTCGCTGGTGCGCACCGTGAAGACCCCGTCGAGGGCCGCTTCCGCCGCGTTGAACCAGGGCCGGGCCCGCACGCCGGTCGCGATGAGCAGGCGGTCGTAGTCGATCTCCTCGCCGTCCGCCAGGCGTAGCCGCTTCGCCGCCAGGTCCAGCCCGGTGGCGGCCGTACCGAGCCGCCACTGCGCGTTGACGCTGTTGCGCTGCGGCAGGGTGGTGGCGTCGGCGCGCGCCCGGCCGAGCAGGACCTGCTTGGACAGCGGGGGCCGGTCGTACGGGAGGTCGGGCTCGTCCCCGACCAGCGTGAGCGACCCGCTGAACCCGCCCGTGCGCAGCGCCTCGGCAGCCCGCAGTCCGGCCAGCGAGGCGCCGACGACGACGATCCGCCCGTCGCGCCGGAACGCCTGGACGACTTCGCCCACGGAGACCGCCATCTCAGGCCCCCACCGGCGTGACCCGAGCCTCGTCCGCCTCGACCAGGATCGCCTGGACGGGACAAGCGGCCGCGGCCCGTCGCACCTGCTCGCGGTGCGCCTCGGTGAAGGCGGGGTCGTAGAGAAGCGCTTCCTCGCCATGCATCTCGAACACGTCCGGTGCCAGGAACGCGCATTGCGCGTAGCCCTGACACCGGTTGAGATCGACGACAATCCTCATCCGCAGACCCTGCCCTTCCAACCACACCGTGACGACCCGATCGCACATCGCTACCCCCAGTAGTGAGGCATTCCTCCCCTGGGTGCATCGCGAGCCGACCGGACGGAGGACGGCCGTCACTCGCGTCGGCGGCCGAGCGGCCCCGTTCGGGCGGACTCGAAGGACTTCGGCCGTCACCGCCCCCGGCTAACGATGTGCGATCTTGAACTTGGAAGCGCCTTCACAGCTCCGGTAGAAGGCCGCGGGTCCGCTGACGCCGGAGTTGTCGGAATGGCTCTGCTTCCCCGAGCCGTTGAGGAACGTGCCACTGAAGTAGAGCGATTCCAGCGAGGCGCCATCAAACGCGGCGACCACCGCCTGGCCGCCGCGTTTGATGGCGCCTGCGGTGGTGAGGTCGCCCGACCGCAAACACCTGCGCCGCCCACCAAGCCCCGCGCGGACGAGCGGACCTGCTGGACCCCGAAGGAGGCGGCGGTTCCTGCGGCACAACGCGGAACAGTACGCCGACCGGCTGGCCGGCCTCGGCTGAGGAGCCGGCCCCAGCCTGGCACTGCCAGTGGTAGGCAGGCCGGAGGTAGGCACAGCCGGGTTCTGGCTGGTCAGCGCCGGTCGTACCAGGCTGGGACCATGACAACCGATACCGCCGTCGCGACGGCTCCGTCAGCCTCGGTCCGCATGACCGGCCGCCAGCTCACCGTCCTGGTGGTGCTGCTGGCCTCCCAGTTCATGATGGCGGCCGACTTCTCGATCCTGAACGTGACGCTGCCCCGGGTCGGTGTGGACCTCGGCTTCACGGCCGGGAACCTGCAGTGGATCACCACGATGTTCGCGCTCTGCGCGGCCGGCTGCACCCTGGTCTTCGGCCGGGTCGGCGACTACCTCGGTCGGCGCCGGATCTTCGTCGCCGGCATGGTGGTGCTCGCGGTCGCCTCGCTGATCGGCGGCATCGCCACCTCCCCGGCGCTGCTGCTGGTCGCCCGTACGCTCCAGGGCCTGGCCACCGCGGCCATCACCCCGGCCGCGATGGCGCTGCTGACCACCGCCTTCACCGAGCCCGCGATGCGCACCAAGGCGCTCGGGCTGAACGGCGTCATGATGAGCTCCGGCTTCACCGTCGGCTCGATCCTCGGCGGCGTCCTCACCGCACTGCTCTCCTGGCGCTGGGCCTTCTTCATCAACATCCCGGTCGCCGTGGCCGCCGTGATCGTGGTCCCGATCGTCGTCGAGGAGAGCCGCGCCGAGACCCGCGACCGCCTCGACCTGCCGGGCGCCCTGCTGATCACCGCCGGCCTGTTCTCCGGCATCTTCGGCATCACCCGGGCCGCCGAGTCCGGCCTGGACGCCCTCGCGACCGGCACCCTGGTGGCCGGGGCCGTGCTGCTCGCCGTGTTCTGGGTGGTCGAGGGCCGTACCGAGGGCGCCCTGGTACCGGTGCGGATCCTGCGTCTGCCGGACATCGCCCTGAGCAACCTCGGTGCGCTGTTCATCTTCGGCGGCGAGACCGCGATGATCTTCTTCACCGGCCTGTACGTGCAGAACGTGCTTGACTTCTCCTCGCTGGCAGCCGGACTGGTCCTGCTCGGGGTCGGCGCCGGCCAGATCCTCGGCGGCACCATCGGCCCGAAGATCGTCGGCAAGGTCTCTCCGCGCATCCTGCTGGGCACCGCGCTGGCGGGCCAGGGCGCGTTCATGCTGCCGATGGTGTGGATGACGAACGACTCGGTCTGGCTCGTCCCCGTGGTCGTCGCGCAGTTCGTCAACGGCGTCTTCTCGATGCTGGCGATGCTCTCCTTCATGGTGATCGCCACCTCGGCCGTCGACTCCTCGATGCAGGGCATGGCCACCGGCATGGCCACCCAGGCGCAGCAGGTCGGCATCGCCATCGGCATCCCGCTGCTGAGCGCGGTGTTCGCCGCGAGCATCGGCGACGGGGGCGGCGCGGCCGACGAGCTGTCGGGCATCCACCTCGCGCTGACCGTGGACGCCGGGCTGCTCATGGTGGCCGGCCTGCTGCTGTGGGCGGCGCTGGGGGGCCGGCGCAGCGCGCCGACCGCCGACTGATCCAGCCAGGCGAACCCCTGACCCCTGTTCAGCCCCGTGTGACACTAGGAGCGTGGAAAAACCAGTGAACACCGACCTGGGTAGCTACCTCAAGCGGATGCGCGAGCGGGTCCAGCCGGAGGAGATCGGGCTGGCGGTGCGCGGTGCGCGCCGGGTGCCCGGCCTGCGGCGCGAGGAGGTGGCGGCGCTCGCCGGGGTGAGCCCCACGTACTACACGCGGCTGGAGCAGTCCCAGACCGCACACGCCTCGCCGGCCATCCTGGTCGCGATCGCACGCGCCCTGGACCTCAGCCCGGACGAGGAGGAGTACCTGCTGAAGGTGGGCACTCCGGTGACCGAGCGGGAGCTGCCGGCCCGCCGGGTCGACCAGATCAGCCCGTACACCCGGATGCTGGTCGACTCTCTCGGGAACGCGGCGGTGGCGGTGCTCAACTACCGCTGCGACATCCTCGGCTGGAACTCGCTCTACCACCGGCTGTTCGCTCCGCACCTCGACTTCGACGCGCCGAAGAACGCGACGGTGCGGCCGAACGTGATCCGCCTGAACTTCCTCGACGACAACGTCCGCGGCCTGTACGTGGACTGGCCGCTGGAGGCCCGGTCGAACGTCTCGTACCTGCGGTTCATCGCCGGGAACCACCGGCACGACCCGCAGTTGGCCGAGCTGATCGGCGAACTGAGCATCAGGAGCGAGGAGTTCTCCAAGCTCTGGATCAGCCACCGAGTCGCGAACTGCACCGTCGGCACGAAGACCTTCGACCACCCGAGCGTCGGTGAGTTCGAGTTGATGTACCAGTCCGCCGACCTGGGCGACGGGAACATCCTGAAGTTCTACCACGCTGAGCCGGACAGTCCGCACGACGCGGCGCTACGCCTGCTCGCGGTGGACCTCGACCCGGTCCGCCGGTTCTGACGGGTCGGCACCGGCCGACCGGGGCCGACGAGCAAGCCGCCCGGCAGCGGGAGTCCGCTGCCGGGCGGCTTCTTCGTCGGGACCGTCGGACCGAGGTCCGCGGGCCCCGGCGACGGCCTCAGACGACCTGGAGGGCCGTCACTCCCCAGGTGAACCCGGAGCCGGCCGTGGCGAGCAGCACGAGGTCGCCCGACTCCAGCCGGCCGGCCCGTTCCAGGTCCTCCAGGGCGAGCAGCGGATCGGCGCCGCCGAGGTGGCCCTCGACCTCGTAGTTGAAGACGCTGCGCTCGTGCGGCAGCCCGAGCGTGTCCAAGAGCTTGACCTGGGTGTTCCGGTTGCCGTGGGTGACCAACAGGTAGGCCACGTCAGCCAGGCCGCGGCCGACGGCGGTGAGCACCTGCTCGGTCAGGGCGGTGAAGTTGGTGATGAACGCCTCGCCGAGGCCCTCGCCGCCCTCCCGGCGGAAAACCTTCACCTCGTTCTCCCGGACCTCGCCGTAGTAGAGGTCGACGAAGGTCGGGTCGGTGCGGTTGGCCGAGGCCAGCACCTCGTAGCGCGGCTTCTCGGCCGAGACGAGAACGGCCGCGGCGCCGTCGGCGAAGTTGAAGAGCTCGACCAGGCCGCCCGGGCGGTCGACCAGTTCGCTGAGCCGGTCGGCCACGACGACCAGCGCGTAGCGGCAGGCCCCGGCCTTGACCTGGTCGTCGGCGATCCGGATCGCGGTGGGCGCGGCGTTGCAGAAGTTGGACACCTCGTAGCAGTGCGCCTGGAGGATGCCGAGCTCTTGGGCGATCTTCGCGGCCGGCGACCAGAACGGGGTCCCCCACTCGCTGGAGCCCGCGTAGATCACCAGGCCGATGTCCTCGGGGGACACCCCGTTACGGGCGAGGACCTTGGCGGCGGCGTCCCGCCCGAGGCTCCACGAGCTCTCGCCCGGTCCGAGCGCCGAGAGCCGGCCCGCGGGCAGGATCTCGTTCACCTTGTCCTGGTCGCAGCCGGACTCACGGGCGAGCTGCTCGGCGGTGACCTTGCCGCTGCCGGTGGTGAGGGCGAAGTCTGTGATCCCCATGGTGGTCTCCGAATCGGTGTCGTGCTGGGCGGGCGGGGCGTGGCGGTGCCCCCGTGCGGCCAGCCACTGTTTCGGGCCGGAGCGCACGGGGGCAGGACAGGTGCCCGGGACCCGGCCGACGGGGGGGAGGCCGGGCCCCGGGGGTCCAGGGGGTGGGGGTTCGGCGGTCAGACGTACTCGACGACCGCGTGGGGGACGTACGGGGCTTCCAGCCGGGCCACTTCGGCGTCGTCGAGCTCGATGTCGAGCGCGGCGGCCGCGTCCGGCAGGTGGTGCGGCGCGGTGGCGCCGATGACCGGGGCGGTGACGGCGGGCTGCCGCAGCAGCCAGGCCAGCGCGATCCGGGCGCGCGGGACTCCGCGTTCGGCGGCGATCTCGGCGACCGCCCGGGCGACGCGCCGGTCGGCCTCCTCGGTCGGCCCGTAGAACCGCTCCTGGATCGGGTCGCCGGCCGTCCGGGCGGACTGGGCGTCCCAGTCCCGGGTCAGCAGGCCGCGGGCCAGCGGCGACCACGGGGTGACGCCGACGCCCTCCGCGAGGCAGTACGGGATCATCTCCCGCTCCTCCTCGCGGTTGAGCAGGTTGTAGTGGTTCTGCATGCTGACGAACCGCGTCCACCCGTGCAGGTCGGCGGTGTACTGGGCCTTGACGAACTGCCAGGTGTGCATGGACGACGCGCCGAGGTAGCGGACCTTGCCCGCGGTGACGGCGTCGTGCAGGGCCGCCATGGTCTCCTCGATCGGGGTCCCGTAGTCCCAGCGGTGGATGATGTACAGGTCGATGTAGTCGGTGCCGAGCCGGCGCAGGCTCGCGTCCAGCTCACGCATGACGGCGCCGCGGGACAGGCCGCCGGAGAGCGGCCCCGGGCCCATCGCCTCGTACACCTTGGTCGCGATGACGACGTCCTCGCGCCGGGTCAGCTTCTTCAGGGCGCGGCCCAGGTACTCCTCGCTGGTACCCAGCGAGTAGATGTTGGCCGTGTCGAAGAAGTTGACGCCGAGGTCGAGGGCCTGGGCGATGAACGGCAGGCTCTCCTCCTCCGGCAGTGACCAGGGGTGGGTGCCCCGGCCGGGCTCGCCGTAGCTCATGCATCCGAGCGCCAGCCGGGACACCTTGAGGCCGGACGAGCCCAGCCGTGCGTACTTCACGTCGCTTCTCCTCGTGCGTGGCGGCCGGTCACTTGACCTCGGTCAGGCGGCCCCAGGAGGCGATGTCCTGGTCGAGAGGGATCTCCAGGCTGGCCAGGAACATCGCGGTCATCGCGCTGTGGCCGGCCAGGTGGGTAACCTCGGCGACCTCGTTCTGCGAGTAGTGCTCGCGCAGGCCCCAGAACGCGTCGTGGCCGGCCTTGTGCTGCAGGATGCAGTCGTCGACGTAGCGGACCAGGGCGGCGCGGGACGGCGGCATCTCCTCGAACCGGCCCTCCTCGATGTCCTCGATCTCGGTGTCGGTCAGTCCGGCCTTGACGGCCAGGGGGTAGTGCAGCAGGCGCTCGAACTCGCTGTCGCGCAGTTTCGCCACCCGCAGCACGATCACCTCGCGGTCCAGCAGGCTCAGCAGGCCGACGGTGAACGAACCGCCCAGGGCGAGGTGCGGACCGGCGGAGCCCTTGGTGAGCAGCAGCGCACGGGTCAGGTTGGACTGGAACTTCTCGTACACCTCGCGCTGCTCGGCGGTCATGTCGGCGACGTTGGTGAGGGTCACGCGGTCGGTCATCTCGGTTCTCTTCTTTCGGTGTTGCGGTGCGGACGGCCGTTCGGGCCGTTCGGGTTTCTCCGGGTCGTTCAGCTGGTCACGAGGGCCCGGGCCGGGCTCGGCAGGAGGCGCTCGTCCAGCGCCCGGTCGACCGCGCGGACGGCAGCCTCGGGCTCGCGGTCGTCGAGCTCGACGACTCTGTCCAGGTGGCCGTCCGGACGGACCACGAGCGCGCACGGTGTCGCGCCCAACTTGGCCAGTACGGGGCCCGGCGGGCGGCCGCCCAGGTCGGTGACCCGGGCGCGGTCGACGGCCTCGCCCAGCCGCTCGACCAGCTGGACCCACCGGTCGTAGCGGTACTCCAGGCCGGGCCAGAGCAGGACGGTGTAGCGGTCGACGGCGAGGACCGGTGCGGCGGCGCAGGCCCGCCAACCGAGCGGCAGCCGCTCGCCGGGGACGAGGCCGCGGCGCTTGGGCCGCGGGCCGTAGTGGGTGTCGACCTGGGCCAGCTTCGGTGCCAGGACGCGCTCCAGGAGCTGGGTGGCCGATCCGAACCGGTAGGCGATGTCCCGGCCGATGACCTGGTGCGGCTTGCTGTACAGGCCGATCCGGGCCAGCCGGGTGGACAGCCCGGCCACCGTCTCGACGGCGGGCCGGCGCTCCCGGTCGTAACTGGCCAGCAGACCGGGCCGGTAGTCGCCGCGCAGCACGCCCGCGAGCTTCCACCCGAGGTTCACGGCGTCCTGGATGCCGGTGTTGACGCCCTGGGCGCCGGAGGGGCTCATGGCGTGGGCGGCGTCCCCGACCAGGAACACCCGGCCGCGCTGGTAGGTGCTCGCCGACCGGACGTGCGCGGTGAAGACCCCGCTGAACTTCATCTCTCCGAGCCGCCGCTCCCCGGGAACCCGCTCGGACAGCAGCCGCTCGAAGAACGCCCGGTCCGGCTCGCCCTGGTAGCCGTCCGGCACGCTGGCACCCACCCGGAAGATCCCGCCGCCGAGCGGGGCGAGCACCATGTTGCCGGTGCGGGTGAGGTAGTAGGCCGCCTCGCTGCTGGTGGTCTCGCCGACCAGCTCGGCGTCGGTGATCGCCAGCCGGGTGCGCATCGTACGACCGGCGAACTCGAAGCCGAACGCCGGGCGGACGGTGCTGTTGTAGCCGTCGGCACCGACCACGTAGTCGTACGACCGGGAGGTCGACGTGCCGTCGGGCCCGCGCAGGACGCAGTGGACGGTGTCCTCGGACTGCGTGCCCTCGACGAAGGCGTGGTCGTAGCGGATCGTGCCGCCGAGGGCTTCGAGGTGCTCCTCCAGCACGGCCTCGGTGCGCCACTGTGGGATGGTGATGGCGAACGGGTAGCCGACGCCGCGCAGCCGGTCGAACCGGACCAGGCCGACCATCTTCTTGTTGGAGTAGTAGTTCATCTGGTCGAAGTAGTGGCCTGCCGCCACCAGCTTCTCCCCGACGCCCACCCGGTCGAGCAGCTCCAGGATCCTCGGCCAGAGGATGGTGGCACGCGAATGCGGGCTCTGCCGGCGGGCGTTGGAAATCACATCGGCCTGGACGCCGTGGCGCAGCAGCTCGGAGGCCAGGACCATGCCGACCGGCCCGGCGCCCACCACGAGCACACGCGGCTGTCCGTGCTCCTCGGCCACCGCTCAGCCGCCGATCTCGGCCAGCCGGTGCACCCTGGCCGGGGTGCGGAAGGCACCGTCGACCGCGGCGAGGAACGCTCGGGTGTACTCCTGCTTCATGTGCAGGTCGATGGCCTCCTGGTCGGCCCAGTCCTCGACCAGGACGACCGTGTGCTCCTCGGCCTCCGACCGGAAGACGTCGAAGCGCAGCGCGCCCACCTCGCGGCGGGTGTGCCGGGCCAGTTCCTGGAACGCGGCCAGGGTCGGCGCGAGCCGCTCGGGGACGAGGTCGAAGGTGACGACGATCTGGATGGTCATGCCGGGGTCCTTTCGTTCGGGGTCGGCGAGGACGCCGCGACGGGCCCGTCCTCGCATTCGTGCGGGGCGACGTCCCAACGCCACCCCTCGATCTGGAGCTCGCCGTCCGGGGAGAGGACGGCGTCGAGGCCGACCGCTCTGCAGTTGCCCACCATCGCGCCGTGCGCGCCGCCGGGAAGGCCGCCGCGCAGCAGGTTCAGGACGCCGCCGTGAGTGACCACCAGGACGGGTCCGTCGTGGTCGGCCGCCACGAGGCCGCGCAACGCGGCGAGGAAGCGGCGGTGGGCTTGTGCCCCGGTCTCGCCCCCGGGCGGCCCGTAGTCCGGATCGGTGAGCAGCCGGCGCATGGCCTCCGGGTCCTCGGCGGCGTAACGGGTCCGGTCCAGGCCGTCGACGGTGCCCAGGTGCCGCTCCCGCAGGCCGTCGAGGGTGGACAGCGGCAGGCCGAGCCGTTCGGCGGCGGGCCTGGCGGTCTCCACGGCCCGTACCAGCGGGGACGCGTGGACGGCGGCCCACCGGCCCGGCGTCAGCCGCTCGGCCGCCGCCCGCGCCTGGCGCCGTCCTTCGGCGTTGAGCGGGGTGTCGGCTTGGGACTGGAAGCGGTTACGGGTGTTGAGGTCGGTCTCACCGTGGCGTAGCAGGACGAGGCGCACGACGGTCGACCTCAGGCGGCCGCGCCGAGCGAGCTGATCATCTCGGCGGCCTCGCCGACGGTCTGGCCGGCTTCGAGGGCCCCCTCCTGGATGGCGATGCCGAGGCGCTTCTCCAGGATCAGGGACATCTCCAGCAGGGTGAGCGAGTCCACCGCGAGCTCGTCGAAGGCGACCTCCGGGGAGACATCCTCAGCGGGCACCTCGTACTTGGTGGTCAGGATCTCGATGATCATCTCGGTGACGGTCCCGGTCATTCGTGGTCTCCTCGTGCGTGTTCGTGGTGTTCGTGCGTCGGGGTGGTGGCCGGTCGTGCGCGGTGGTGGTGCCGGGCTCAGCCCGGGGTGACGGCGGGCCAGGTGAGGGTTGCCGCCCCCCAGGTCGCGCCGCCGCCGAAGGCGGTCAGGAGCACCCGGTCGCCGGGCGTGAGCCGGCCGTCGAGAGCACCGTCCGCGAGGGCCAGCGGGATGGAGGCGGCGGAGGTGTTGCCGACCCGGTCGATGTTGAGGACGGCCCGGTCGGTGGGAACGCCGAGCTGGTCGGCGACGGCGTGGACGATCCGGACGTTGGCCTGGTGGGCGACGATCCGGTCGACGTCGGCGACCTGCCACCCGGTCCGGGCCAGGACCTCCAGGGAGGACTCGGTCATCCGGCGCACGGCGGTGAAGAACACCGACTTCCCTTCCATCCGGAAGTAGGCGTCCTCCGGGCGGGGCGGCCGGCCGCTGGTGCGCTCCTCGGAGCCGCCTCCGCGGACGGTGATCAGGTCGGCCATGCCGCCGTCACTGCCGAGCCGGATCTGCCGGACCGCGCCCGGCTCGTCCGGCTGCCCGGCCCGCAGTACCACGGCACCGGCGCCGTCGCCGAAGATGGCCCTGGTGGAGCGGTCTTCGGGGTCGAGGATGGTACTGAAGGTCTCGGCACCGATGACCAGCACGCTGTCGGCGTGTCCGGCGGCGATGGCGGCCGCACCGGCCTGCAGCGCGTAGAGGAAGCCGGAGCAGACGGCCGCGACGTCGAAGGCCGGCACGCCGACCAGGCCGATCCGGGTGGCGACCGAGGGGGCCGTGGCCGGGCAGAGCCGGTCCGGTGTGGTGGTGGCGAGCACCACCAGGTCGACAGTGGTCGTCCCGGCGCTCTTGAGCGCCCGCTGTCCGGCCTCGACGGCGAGATCGCCGGTGGTCATGCCGGGGTCGACGACGTACCGCTGGGCGATGCCGGTGCGGGTGCGGATCCACTCGTCCGACGTGTCCAGCCGCTGCGCGAGTTCGGCGTTGGTGACCACCCGCGGGGGCACCGTGGCACCGACACCGGCCAGGACGGCCGCTCGGGTCACCGTGCCACCGCCTCGGCGGCCACCGACGGACGGCCGGCGGGAAGGCGGTGGGTGACGGCGGAGCGCACCTCGATGCCGGCCAGGTCGGCAACGACGGTCATGGTGCGCCAGGTGTCGCCGTTCAGCCTGAGCAGGTCCGGCTCGGTGAGCGCGGTGGTGACGGGCACCCCGCCCTCGTACGGGCGGTGCGGGCCGGACGCGGTCATCACGGTCTGGCGCATCCAGAGGGTGTCGCTGTCCTGACGGCGGACACCGTCCATCTCGTAGAGCATCACTTGGGCCAGCTGGAGCGCGGTCACGAAGGCGTCGACCATGGTGATCGACGGACCGTGGCCCGACTCCAGGCCGCGGGGGGCCGGACTGGCCGGCTCCTCCAGCTCGATGCCGAGCCGGGCGGTGGCGAGCAGCGCCCCCTGGTCCACCGCGACCTCTCGGATCAGCTGACGGCGAGTGGTGAAGCCGTGGTCGTAGTACCGGTCGGCTGCGGGCCCGAGGGCCTCGGCCGGGTTCGCGTACTCCCACTGGCCCGGACGCGGACTGCCGCTCCGGTGGACCAGCTCGCAGCGGACCCGCATGGTGCCGATCCTGCAGTCGATCACCGAGACCGACCAGCCGGGGGCACCGTCGAGCGCCTCCACGCGGCGGCGGGTGGCGGCCGCCTCCAGTTGGTCGAGATCCTCCTGCGGGCGGCTGCCCGCCGTGATCCGCACCTCGCGCAGCCAGGCCTCGCTCAGGTCGTCGCCACGCCGGTCGGACAGGCAGAGTTCGGCGAGCTGGGCGGCGAGCACCAGCCCGTCGACGGTGCTGAAGTGCGGCCGCAGGTCGCCGACGGCCTTGCGCGACCAGTCCGCCGGGTAGCGGACCCCGACGACGGCGCTGGCGCCGGCCACGCCGTCCGGGGTGCGGACGACCCGGATCCGGCTCAGGTCGTAGTGGACCCGCCGGAATCCCCGGCCGAAGAAGCGCCGGTCGCCGGGGCCGAGGTAGTCGTCGACCGAGGCCGGCGGGGTGTTCGCGACCTGGGTTGTCATCGGTTCTCCGTCCGTCGGGTGGCGTCCTGGGAGTGGCCGGTGCGGCGCCGGGCGGTGCCGCGCCGGATGACGCAGGTGAGCAGTGCGGTGCACGTCCGCTGCCCGGAGTCGTCGGTGATGGCGATCTGGTAGGAGGCCACCGACTGCCGTTCGTAGAGCGGGCGGCACTCGCCGGTCAGGGTGCCGGAGGAGACCCAGCGGTGGTGCGTGCAGGAGAGATCGACACCGACCGCGCTTCCGCCCGGTCCTGCGTGCACCAGTGCCGCCAGCGAGCCGAGGGTCTCGGCCAGCACCGCGTTGGCGCCACCGTGCAGGATGCCGATGGGCTGGCGGTTGCCGGTGACGGGCATGGTGCCGGTCACCCGTCCGGGTTCACAGGTCTGGATCTCGATTCCCATGCGCTGGGTGAGCTGTTCTAGTTCGTAATCGGTATCGACGGGAACTGGCCCGAGCGTCATGCGGGACATCACGGCATCCTTCCGCCCGCGGGCACGGGCACAGGAATGGCGGGAGCAGGCTGCTCTGCTGGATTGGAGGATTCTGGGAATTCGGCAGGCACTGCGTGGTCGACGGGGTTCGGCAAGGGCGACGCTGCCCGCGAATCCGGCCGTCGGACCGGCGCTGCGGAATCGAACGACTTCGAGTCAACAGGATCGACGGCGGACGAACAAGCGGGTGGCCGATAGCTGCCACGAGCTGCTCCGGACCGGCTGTTCCGGATCTGCCGACCCCCCTCCGAGCCGGACCCGCACCGGGTGCGCCGAGCGGAATGACGGCACATCAGGACCGGCTTGGCGAGCGGTCGTCGACTGTGGTTGTCTGCTGCTGCCAGGGCCGGGCGAGGGCGGTCGTCAACATCCGCCCGGCCAGTTGTCCGTTCACGAAGGGATGGTTCTGTCCTCCATGCAACACGTTTCCCTGGGAGCGCTCGCGGTGTCCCGCATAGGCCTCGGCACGATGTCGATGTCGGACTACTACACCGGCGCGGGCGATGACGACGCGGAATCCGTACGAACCATCCGGCGCGCACTCGACCTCGGGGTGAACTTCCTGGACACCGCGGAGATCTACGGTCCTTTCACGAACGAGGAGCTGGTCGGCCGGGCCATCGCCGGACGGCGCGACGAGGTGGTGCTCGCCACCAAGTTCGGCCTTGTCGCGCACGGCGGCGCCGGCCCGAACACGCTCGACAGCTCCCCGGCCAACGTCCGTGCCGCGGTGGAGGGTTCACTGAGGCGGCTGGGCACGGACCGGATCGACCTGTACTACCAGCACCGGGTCGACCCGGACATCCCGATCGAAGAGACCATCGGCGCGGTCGCCGAGCTGGTCCGCGAGGGCAAGGTGCGGCACATCGGCCTGTCCGAAGCCGGCCCGGAGACCGTCCGGCGCGCCCACGCGGTCCACCCGGTGACGGCCGTGCAGACCGAGTACTCACTGTGGACCAGGGATCCGGAGGCAGCACTGCTGCCGTTGCTGCGCGAGCTCGGCATCGGGCTGGTGGCCTACTCGCCGCTCGGCCGCGGCTTCCTCACCGGGACGATCCGCTCCGCGGACCAACTCGACGCGCACGACTTTCGGTTGACGACACCTCGGTTCTCCGGTGAGAACCTCGACGCAAATCTGCGCATCGTGGACGAGGTGGAGCAGGTGGCCGCGGAGGCCGGGGCTACGGCGGCCCAGGTGGCGCTCGCCTGGCTGTTGGCCCGGGGGGAGGACATCGCTCCGATCCCCGGGACCAGGCGCAGCGCCCGGGTCGAGGAGAACGCGGCCGCCGCAGCCGTCACGCTGACCCCGGCCCAGCTGGGGCGACTCGACACACTGAGGCCGGCGGTGGGGGCGCGGTACGCCGAACAGGACCTCGCCCGAACCGGCATCTGAGGGACGCGGCCGGGGCGGCCGGCCTCCGCCGCCCCGGCCGGACGGCGCCGGTCCCACCAGCCGACGGTCCGTCAGACCCAGGTCCGCCGGGCGGCTTCGGCGCCGGCCTGGAAGCGACTGCGGGCGCCGAGCCTGGCCATCAGGTCGGCGATGGTCCGCCGGTTGGTGCGCACGGAGAGCCCGGTGCGGGCGGCAATGGCCTCGTCGGTCAGCCCCTCGGCCAGCAGTCGCAGGACCTCGCGCTCCCTGCGGTCCGGTCCGCTGTCGTCACCGGAGCCGTCGGACGGCTTCAACTCGCGTCCCTGCTCCCAGAGTTGCTCGAAGAGCAGGCGGCATGCGGCCACCGGCGCCACGCCACGGAGGAAGACCCAGCCGGACTGTTCGGCGAGCGGGTCGGTCGGGACGATCGCCGCGTCCCGGTCGGCGACGGCCATCCACAGGGGCGGCTGGTTCACCGCCAGGAGTTCCACACCGAGGGCCGCCATCCGGTCGGCGCTGCCACCGCAGGCGGGATCATCCAGGTTCTCGGGGCCGACCGCGCGGACCCGCACCCCACGGTCGACCACTTCCGCACCCAGGAGTTCGAGGCGGGCCCGGAGCCGGGGTTCGACCGGCGCGCTCGGCAGCACCAGCAGGATCTCGCGCACGGCCCGTCTGGCGAGCGCGCCGAGCCCGTCGAGCAGTCCGATCGAGCGAGCGGGGCCCGGTACGGGCCCGCCCGGACCCGGGGTCTGCGCCGGAATGCTCCCACCGCTCCGCAGCGGCACCTTCCACCTGCCCCCGGCCGCGGCCTCCCGGGCGGTGGCCGGCCGGCGCCGCCCGGTCCCAGGAATTCGATCGTTGGGCCCAGTCAGTACCTGGACCTCAGACGTACCCATTGCTCCCCCTGTCACGTTCGAGCGGCCGAGCCGGAGGAACACATGACGTCCCGGATCTCCGGTTGCGCTAGCCCCCCGCCCGCCGCCCGGGCCAACTCCGCCAGCGAGAATACAGAACGTTCTCATTGTTTTTATGTGACGGGAACCACAGCGGCCCGCGGAATGGCCGACTCAGGACCGGCTCAGAGCCTCCCTGTACCAGGGGGCCGCGGCCGCGATCCGAGCCAACGGCCCCGGTCCGGCGGGGCAGCCGGCGACTCGCCAGATCTCCTCGCTGCGGTACCAGTGGTCCCGGGCCACCAGCCCGAACTGGCGCTCCGAAAGCCGCCCGGGGTTCGCCGCGAGCAGGCGCCGGCACTCCTCCCACGGCAGGTCCGGTCCCCTCGGCGCGACCAGGACCCCGCACCGGGCCAACGCCGCCAGCAGGTCCCCGACGCGCACCGGCTCGGGGTGACTCGCGTGATGGACGCCGGACGGAGCCGCGTGCTCCCCGATCGCGAGAGCACCGATCAGGCGGGCCAGATCGTCACGGTCCACCATCGACAGTCGGGCCGCCCCGCCGCCCCAGCGCACCGGAACCCGACGGACCAGTTCACCCAGCGCGGGCACCACCCACCGGTCGCCGACCCCGGTGACCAAGCCGGGCCTCAGCACGACACCACCCGCGTCCAGCGCGAAGCGCTCTCCGAGGAGCCTGGTCCGACTGGCTTCCGACACCGGTGCGGCCGGCACACCGCCCACCTCGATGCCCGAGTGCGGCCCCTCCCCGTACACAGCGGCGGTGGACAGGTGGATGATCCGGCCGGCGCGGGCCCGGACGGCCTCCGCCATCAGCGCCTCGGTCCCGCGGAGGTTGACCGCCTCGCACTCCCCCGCGCCGCCACTCACCCGGGAGGCAAGGTGGACCACCACCTCGGCACCGTCGCACAGCCGGGCCAGCGCCCCAGGGTCCGTGAGGTCACCGCTCACCCAGTCGACTCGTCCGTCGCCCTCCGGGACCCGGCGCGCCAGCGCCCGCACCCGGGCACCGCCGTCGGTAAGGACCCGCAGCACGGCCGAGCCGATGAAGCCGGTCGCTCCCGTGAGTGCGACCGGGGTCAGCATGACCATCCCCGGTGCCGTTCGGCGTCCAGCACCAAGGCGTCACGCGCTCCCGGCATCGCGATGCCGGGCAGCAGGCAACGCCAGAGGCTGGCGATCCGCTCCGGCAGGTCCGCCCGACCGCTCGCGATCTGCGACATCACCTGGGAACCGGTGAACCCCGCCACCAGGACGGCGGCGAAGACGCCCTCCTCCGCGTCGGGCAGCAGCTCGCCCGCCGCCCGGGCCACGGTCAGCTCGGCCCGGAAGCGCTCGATCCACTCCTGGTAGATCGAGTACTCGGACAGCCCGGCCTCACCCTGCTCGACCGCCAGCCGCACACCGGCCCGGAAGACCACGTTCCGCTGGAGTTCGTGGGCGAGGTAGAAGGTGAGATCGATCAGCTGCTGGAGGCCGCCGGGCTTCTGGGGCAAGCCCTCCAGGTGAGCCGCCTGGTACATGATCACCGCCCGCGCCAGCCCCTCCTTGGACTTGAAGTGAAAGTAGATCGCCCCCTGGGTCGTCGCGGCGCGTTCCGTGATTCTCGTGATCGAGCCGCCGGCGAAGCCGGACTCGTCGAACACCTCGGCCGCCGCCTCCAGGATCAGCTCCCGGGTACGAACCGCACGCTGCTGTCTGCCCACCATTGACGCCTCCCCGTCCCACTTCCAGAAGAAAAACCGAGCATCGGACCGAACCGTCGTTCGATATATTCGGCACCGTCCACCACCCCGGATGCACAATCGAAAGAGCACCGAAAGAAGGAAAGTGCACCACCATGTCCGATAGTGGAACCCTCTTGGAACCGGCCGCCTGCCACGCCGTCACCGGAAAGCTCGTCCACAAACTGGACCCTGACGAGGCCTTCCTCACGATGTGGCGCCGGACCGGACCCGACACCTTCTCAGTGATCGCACACTGGCCCTCCGACCGGCCATTCTACCGATCGGCCGATGGTGGCTTCGATTTCCTACTCCCGTCCGAGACGGTCCGTCAACTCTTCCCGCTAATCAGCCATGTGGGATACGACACACCCTTCGAGCACCATCTGGTCTGGGAGCACTACCGGTACGACCTCGATCCGGCGTTGCTGCGGGCCGACAGCGGACCGGTCGCCCTGGAACTGCGCGTGACCTGCTCCGACCTCGTCCGCAGGAGAACCGGACTGGCCGGCATGACGATGGACGTGGACATCCTGCGGAACGGAATCCGGCTCGCCTCGGCCACCTCCCGGTTCACCGTTCAGGCGCCCGCGATCTACCGGCGACTGCGCGGATCCAATTCCGACCGGGCACGTGCGATGGCATCCGCACCGCCGGCTCCGGAAGGGATTCCCGCACCCCTCACCGGACGCCCCGACCAGGCCGACGTGGTGCTTTCCGAAATCCCGCCCGTGGATGTTCCGGAACGGATAGCCGACGAAATGTCTGGTTTATTGCGACCGAACTCCGGCAGCTGGTGGCTCCGGGTGGACGCCACCCACCGCACGTACTTCGACCACCCGGTCGACCACGTTCCCGGCGCGCTGCTGTTGGAGGCCGCCCGACAGGCCACCCAGGCCCTCCGGTACCCGACACCGGCCCCACCGCTGGCCATGTCCGCCGCGTTCCTCCGCTACGTGGACCTCGACGCCCCCTGCCGCATCACGGCGCGGGTCGAGTCCCCCACCCTGGTCCGGGTCACCGCCGAACAGCACGACCGACTCTGCTTCACCTCGGAGGTCGGCACCGCCTGAGCCGGTGAACCGCCCGTCGGCCACCCGATGGCCGACGGCGGTCCAGCCCGCCGCCCCGGCCCTGCCGGTGGCGAGGACTGCCGGAGACCTCGGCGCGTGGGCCGAGGCGCACGGCGAAGCCGAGGTCGCGGGGGTCCTGTCTCGGGGATACCAGTACGACGCATCCGATCCGCGTTTTACCCACTGACCCGGACGACGAGCTGAGGCGGCCGCTTGCGGGCTGACCGAGTCTGGCACTGATTGCGGCATCTTCGGACGGACCGTCTTGGGGCATCCCGTCAGCCCACCGGTGCCACCTCGGTGAACCCATGCGGTCACAGCACTAGAACGAACTGTCCCGCGGCAGGCACCTGACGCCACGCCAGAAGCACCGCCCCATCCTCGTCGACGGGCAGTCAGCGACATGACGAAACATCATAATCCCAGCCGCCAGGGAGCGGCGGGACCACTCACACACTGTGGGGCAGCCACCCCTGCTGGACGGCTCGCACGCCCGCCTCGAACCGACTGCGGGCGCCGAGGCGTTCCATCAGCTCGGTGGCGAGCCGCCGCGCGGTGCGGTGCGAGACCCCGAGCCGCTTGGCCACCGCCTCGTCCGTCAGTCCGTCCGCGAGCAGCCGGATGGCCGTCGCCTCCTGGGCGCTGAGTCCGTCGGTGCGCTTCGGGGCCTCCTCGCCCAGCGGGCTGGCGCTGCCCCATACGCTCTCGAACAGGGCGCACAGTGCGGTCAGGGTGCCCTCGCCGGTGAGCACCACGGCGCCGACGCCGGTGTCGTCGGTGCGGACCGGGATCACGGCGCTGGTCCGGTCGGTGATGATCATGCGGGTGGGCAGCGTTGGCGTGGTGCGGACCTGACCGCCTTGCCGAGTGAGCCAGTTGACGTACTCCACAGTGGCAGGTGAGTTCCGGATGCTGTCCAGGTAAACTGTTCTCAACTGGACGCCACGTTCACGGAGTTGGCGGTTGAGCGGTTTGGCCGCCGCGATGTCCTCGGGGCTGTGTGCGCCACCCGGGGCGAAGGTCATCACCTCGTGCCGCACCTGCCGGGTCAGCGAGGCCAGCCGGTCGCGGATCTGGTCCATACCTACCAGTCGCTCGACGTCGGTCTCGGCGCCGCCGGTGGGCCGCGACTCGGCGAACTCGGCGATGAGTTCGGCGGCGGCGGCGCGCGAGGCCTCCACCCGCAGCTGCTGGGCGGCGAGCTCGGCCTGCTGGCGGGCTATCAGGATCTCCATGCCGACGTCAGGAGAGACGGCACGCAACTCGCCCTGCCGCCCGTGCGCCGGTCGCAGCAGCGCCAGCTCACTGAGCGTGTCCAGCGCCTGCCGGACCGACTCGTCGCTGAGACTCAGCCGCTGCCTCAGCGCCGCGGTCCCGTCCTGAGGATGGGCCAGCATCGCGCGGTACACCGCCTCCGCCGTGGCATCCAGACCCAGCATCGACAGCATCCCCGACTCCCCCGTCAGCATCAGGCAGAACACCCCGAACACCTGTGCGTGATCATGCCATAGGCGCGTTTTCCTGTGCCAGGGGCGATCCGGGGCCTGTTTGGGCCCAGGCCGGAACGGGCCGGCTTGACCATCTATGCCGTGGATGCCTGGAATTGAGACGGTCGGACGCATGTATCTCATCCACGTGCGGCTCCGTCCGTCGGCCCCCGGCGGGCGGCTCCCCCACGGCATCGGGACGCTGCTGCGTGCCGCCGCCCTGCCCGCTGACGGCATCGAGCACATCTCCGTGCACGCCGAGGCGCGGCCCCATCCGACGCTCGGCCTCTATCTGACGGCCGACTCCCTGCGCACGGCCGAGGATCGCGCGGCCCGGCTCGCCCGTCGTTGGGTGGCCGAGGTGCCGGCGCTGGCCGACTGGCAACCGATCAGTGCCGAAGTCCCGCTCGTCGCACCCTTCTACGAGCGGCTGCTGTCCGCTTCCGGCCCGGTGGACTGAACGGGCCGGGGCCGGTTCGGTCCAGCCGATCCCCCTTCCACCGGCCCCGGATCGCGACGAAGCTGGTACTCGCCAGCAGGGAACACCGCCCGGCAGGCAGAACCGGACGAAGCGTCACCGCGGGACGCGACACCGGATCGATCGTCACCTCCCACCCAACCCAGAACGGGGACATGACCATGATCCGCATCGCCAGGGCCGCCGCGGTCGCCACGCTCGCCCTCGCCGCCCTCCTGCTCCCCGCGGCGGCCCACGCCACCACCCCGAAGGGCACCGTCACCGCCGGCGCGATGACCCCGGGCGACATGATCTGGGGCCACTGACCCCGAGCCGAACGCCTTCCACTCCCGCCTGCGGCCCTACCCGACCGCTGCTCCTGCAGGGCAGCCGTCCCTCGGCCGCGCGGTCGGCGCCAAGCGCCGAGCTCCCTCATCGATCACCCGGACGACGGGTCGACCATGCCCGAAACAAGGGGAAGTTCATCGTGAAGCTCAAGAATCCGACGGTTCTCCGCACCGCCGCCGCCCTGTCCACCCTCACCGCCGGTGCACTGGTGACGGTGGTCCTGACCACCGGCGCACACTCCGCCCCGCTCGACCCCGCCGCCGCGCCGGCGGCCGGCTCGCCCAGCGTCACCGCATCGCCGACCCCCGCCGGTTCGGCGCCGGCCGCGGCGCCGGCCGAGGCCGCCGCTCCCGCACCCAGCGGCAGTGCGGCGGGATCCGGTGCCGCATCGAATGCCGTGGCCGCACCGCCGACCCGACTGCCCGACAGCGCGGCGCCCAAGCCCGCAGCGCCCGCTCCCAGCGCCGGCCGGGCGGGTACCGGTACCGCGGCCGCACCGCCGGCCCCGCTGCCCGCCGCCCAACTGCCCGACAGCGCGGCGGCCAAGTGGAAGCCGATCGCCCCGCCGCACACCCAGCCCGTCCGCCACCAGATCCAGCTCAACGAGTGCGCCGAGGTGAACGGCGCCGCGGCCTGGCAGCAACAGGGCTACGTCAGTTCGTTCCACACCCCTGCCATCCAGGACACCTTCACCTTCACCGACGCTGCCGCCGCCCAGGACTCCTACCACGCGGTGCTCACCGCGATGGACGGCTGCCAGGCCACGTCCGCGGCCCGGCAGACCGCTTCGAAGATCACCCCGGACGCGCAGGTGACCCGGACCGCGACCACCGCGGACGGCATCGCCTACGCCCGCCAGTGGACCGGGGTGGCTCCGATATCCGCCGCCGGCCGCCAGACCAACCACGTCTACGTCGTCCAGCGCGGCACCGTGCTGACGGTTCTCCAGTACGCGGTGCCCGCCACCACGACCGGTGCCACCCCTCAGACGCCCGATGACGACCAGAAGCAACTGACGCTCATCGAAGCTGAGTTGACGACCGCTGCCGGCAGCTGATCAAGCGGTCACACCACCCTCTCCGTACAGGCATGACGCCAACTCACACCCCGAGGAAGTGCTTCCCCATGTCCCGCTCCTCCCGCCGCTCGCTTCGCACTGCCGCCGCCCTGGTCGCCACGGCTGCCGCCGCCTCCCTGTTCACCGCGGCCCCGCAGGCACAGGCCACCTCCAGCATGGGCGGTCAGATCACCCGCAGCGAGGTCCTGGCCCGCGCTCAGTACTGGGTGGACAACCACGTCCCGTACAACCAGGGCGGCTACGCCCCGGACCCGCAGGGCTCCACCTACCGCGAGGACTGTTCCGGGTACGTGTCGATGGCCTGGCACCTGAACTCCAGCCTGGTCACCTCGACCCTGCCGAGCGTCTCCACCCACGAGAACTTCTCCGACCTCAAGTCCGGCGACATCCTCGACTACACCGCCGAGCACACCTTCCTGTTCGCCAACTGGACCAACCAGTCCAACGGTGACTTCACCTACTACGCCGAGAGCAACCCCAACGACCCCACGCACGGCCCGAATTCAGCCAACATCAACAGCTCCAGCCTGGAGGGCTGGCCGACCAGCTACTACGGCGCCTACCGCTACAACAACATCGTCGACGACGCGGCCCCGCGGCCGGCGCGGGTGGCGGCGGGTGACTTCAACGGTGACGGCAAGCTGGACGTGGTCGGCGTCGACGCGAACAGCAACATGCAGTACTACCCCGGCAACGGCGCGGGCTCGGTCAGCGGACCGGGCACCCCGATGCTCGGCACCACCGGCCTGTGGGCCAACTTCAAGGCCGTCGCCGCGGGCGACTTCACCGGCACCGGCCACACCGGCGTCGCAGGCATCGACGCCAACAACAACATGATGTTCTACACGGGTGACGGCGCCGGCCACCTCAGCGGCGGCATCAACATGATGCCCGGCACCAACGGCCTCTGGGCCAACTTCAAGGCCATCACCGCAGGCGACTTCACCGGCACCGGCAAGCTCGGCATCGCCGGCATCGACGCCAACAACAACATGATGTTCTACCCCGGCGACGGCGCCGGCCACCTCGGCACCGGCATCCCCATGCTGGGGACGAGCGGACTGTGGGCGGGTTTCAAGGCCATCACCGCAGGCGACTTCACCGGCACCGGCAAGCTCGGCATCGCCGGCATCGACGCCAACAACAACCTCAAGTTCTACCCCGGCGACGGCGCCGGCCACGTCAGCAGCGCGGCCATCGCGATGCTCGGCACCAACGGCCTCTGGGCGAACTTCCACGCCGTCATGGCAGGCGACTTCACCGGCACCGGCAAGCTCGGCATCGCCGGCATCGACGCCAACAACAACCTCAAGTTCTACCCCGGCGACGGCGCCGGCCACGTCAGCGGCGGCACCCAGATGCTCCCCGGCAACGGCCTCTGGGCCGGCTTCTGATCCCCCATCTCGTTCTCCTCACTCCTTGGACCACATCATGAAGCGCCGCACCACCCTGACCACTCTCGCCATCGCCGGCCTGCTGGCCCTGCCGCTCGCTCCCACCGTCGCGTCCGCCGCGGTCGCCACCCCTGCAGCCGTCTCGACCACCAGTACCCCGTCGCAGCTGAAGATCCTGCCGCTCGGCGACTCGATCACCGCCGGCTACCAGAGCTCGACCTGGAACGGCTACCGCGGTCCGCTGATGCAGCAGGTCAACCAGCAGACCCGGTACACCGTGAACTTCCTCGGCACCCAGTTCAACGGCACCATGGCCGACAACGCGAACGAGGGCCACAGCGGCTACGAGATCCAGGGCATCCTCAACAACGTCGACAGCTACCTGACGGCCAACCGCCCTGACGCGGTGCTCCTGCACATCGGCATCAACGACCTCAACAACAACGACAACGATCACGCGACCGCGGCCACCCGAGCCGAAACCCTGATCGACCGGATCTTCACCGACCAGCCCGGCGTCACGGTCATCATGCAGGGCCTGATCCCGACCACCGCGGGCGTCCCGGCCAACCCGGCCCTGCAGAGCCTGATCACCAGCTACAACGACCAGCTGCGCGCCTGGGCCGCCAGCGAGGTGCAGGCGGGCAAGCACTTCACCTTCGTCGACGCCCCCGCCCTGACCTCCGCGCAGTTCGCCGACGGCCTGCACCCCAACGACGCGGGCTACAGCCAGTTGGCCCAGACCTTTTACACCCCGCTCGACCAGGCCTTCACCAACGGCTGGGTGGTGGGCGGCGCGCCCATCCCGTACGAGTCGCCGCGGCCGGCGCGGGTGGCGGCCGGTGACTTCAACGGTGACGGCAAGCTGGACGTGGTCGGCGTCGACGCGAACAGCAACATGCAGTACTACCCCGGCAACGGCGCGGGCTCCGTCAGCGGACCGGGCACCCCGATGCTCGGCACCACCGGATTGTGGGCCAACTTCAAGGCCGTCGCCGCGGGCGACTTCACCGGCACCGGCCACACCGGCGTCGCCGGCATCGACGCCAACAACAACATGATGTTCTACACGGGTGACGGCGCCGGCCACCTCAGCGGCGGCATCAACATGATGCCCGGCACCAACGGCCTCTGGGCGAACTTCAAGGCCATCACGGCAGGCGACTTCACCGGCACCGGCCACCTCGGCATCGCCGGCATCGACGCCAACAACAACATGATGTTCTACCCCGGCGACGGCACCGGCCACCTCGGCACCGGCATCCCCATGCTGGGGACGAGCGGACTGTGGGCGGGTTTCAAGGCCATCACCGCAGGCGACTTCACCGGCACCGGCAAGCTCGGCATCGCCGGCATCGACGCCAACAACAACCTCAAGTTCTACCCCGGCGACGGCGCCGGCCACGTCAGCAGCGCGGCCATCGCGATGCTCGGCACCAACGGCCTCTGGGCGAACTTCCACGCCGTCATGGCAGGCGACTTCACCGGCACCGGCAAGCTCGGCATCGCCGGCATCGACGCCAACAACAACCTCAAGTTCTACCCCGGCGACGGCGCCGGCCACGTCAGCGGCGGCACCCAGATGCTCCCCGGCAACGGCCTCTGGGCCGGCTTCTGATCCCCCATCTCGTTCTCCTCACTCCTTGGACCACATCATGAAGCGCCGCACCACCCTGACCACTCTCGCCATCGCCGGCCTGCTGGCCCTGCCGCTCGCTCCCACCGTCGCGTCCGCCGCGGTCGCCACCCCTGCAGCCGTCTCGACCACCAGTACCCCGTCGCAGCTGAAGATCCTGCCGCTCGGCGACTCGATCACCGCCGGCTACCAGAGCTCGACCTGGAACGGCTACCGCGGTCCGCTGATGCAGCAGGTCAACCAGCAGACCCGGTACACCGTGAACTTCCTCGGCACCCAGTTCAACGGCACCATGGCCGACAACGCGAACGAGGGCCACAGCGGCTACGAGATCCAGGGCATCCTCAACAACGTCGACAGCTACCTGACGGCCAACCGCCCTGACGCGGTGCTCCTGCACATCGGCATCAACGACCTCAACAACAACGACAACGATCACGCGACCGCGGCCACCCGAGCCGAAACCCTGATCGACCGGATCTTCACCGACCAGCCCGGCGTCACGGTCATCATGCAGGGCCTGATCCCGACCACCGCGGGCGTCCCGGCCAACCCGGCCCTGCAGAGCCTGATCACCAGCTACAACGACCAGCTGCGCGCCTGGGCCGCCAGCGAGGTGCAGGCGGGCAAGCACTTCACCTTCGTCGACGCCCCCGCCCTGACCTCCGCGCAGTTCGCCGACGGCCTGCACCCCAACGACGCGGGCTACAGCCAGTTGGCCCAGACCTTTTACACCCCGCTCGACCAGGCCTTCACCAACGGCTGGGTGGTGGGCGGCGCGCCCATCCCGTACGAGTCGCCGCGGCCGGCGCGGGTGGCGGCCGGTGACTTCAACGGTGACGGCAAGCTGGACGTGGTCGGCGTCGACGCGAACAGCAACATGCAGTACTACCCCGGCAACGGCGCGGGCTCCGTCAGCGGACCGGGCACCCCGATGCTCGGCACCACCGGATTGTGGGCCAACTTCAAGGCCGTCGCCGCGGGCGACTTCACCGGCACCGGCCACACCGGCGTCGCCGGCATCGACGCCAACAACAACATGATGTTCTACACGGGTGACGGCGCCGGCCACCTCAGCGGCGGCATCAACATGATGCCCGGCACCAACGGCCTCTGGGCGAACTTCAAGGCCATCACGGCAGGCGACTTCACCGGCACCGGCCACCTCGGCATCGCCGGCATCGACGCCAACAACAACATGATGTTCTACCCCGGCGACGGCACCGGCCACCTCGGCACCGGCATCCCCATGCTGGGGACGAGCGGACTGTGGGCGGGTTTCAAGGCCATCACCGCAGGCGACTTCACCGGCACCGGCAAGCTCGGCATCGCCGGTATCGACGCCAACAACAACCTCAAGTTCTACCCCGGCGACGGCGCCGGCCACGTCAGCAGCGCGGCCATCGCGATGCTCGGCACCAACGGCCTCTGGGCGAACTTCCACGCCGTCATGGCAGGCGACTTCACCGGCACCGGCAAGCTCGGCATCGCCGGCATCGACGCCAACAACAACCTCAAGTTCTACCCCGGCGACGGCGCCGGCCACGTCAGCGGCGGCACCCAGATGCTCCCCGGCAACGGCCTCTGGGCCGGCTTCTA
>NZ_JPRF03000055.1 GCF_001188955.3 Kitasatospora aureofaciens
GTCGCCCCCGGCCCGGTGCCGCCGCCGGCCGCCGCCCCGCCGGCGGACCGCCCGCCGCAGGCCTGACCGCTCACCGAGGACCCGCGCGCCCCGCCCCGGGGCCGGACCGCTACCAGACGAGGAACGACTTCCGCCATGACATCGACAGCCCCCGTGCGGACGGTGCTCACCACGTCCCGCGAGGCCGCCCGGCTCGCCGAGCGACAGATGTCGTGGAAGCCCCGGGTGCTGCCGTTCTACGTCGCCTTCCTGATCATCTTCTCCTTCTCGCTCTGGGCGTACGTGCCCAACCCGACCCCGCTCGGCTGGGCGATCACCGTCCTGTGGGGCATGCCGGTGTTCGGTGTGCTGATCGGCTTCCAGGGCGTGCTGATGGTCCGCCGGAGGCTGCGCCAGGTGGACAGGATGACCCCGCCGGCCCCGGTCGAGGACGACTTCCTGATCGTGCTGGTGCCGACCATCGGCCGCCACGACACCTACCCGGCGCTGGAGCGCTCGGTGCTCTCGTACGTCGAGCACCTGCCCCCGTACTTCCCGTGGATGCGGGTGGACATCCTCACCGAGGAGGGCTGCGCCGCCGCCGAGAAGATCGACGAACTGGCCGAGCGCCACCCGCTGATCCGGGTGGTGACCGTGCCGAAGGCGTACGAGACCGCCAACGGCACCAAGTTCAAGGCCCGCGCCAACCACTACTCGCACGAACTGCGCATCGAGGAGGGCGAGGCCGAGGACGACGTCTGGGTGCTGCACATGGACGACGACACCGGCGTCGGGCCGGACACCGCCGCAGCCGTCGCCCAGTTCGTCAACCGGCAGCGCCGGGCCGGGGACGACGCCAAGCACATGGCGCAGGGCATCCTGACGTACCCACGGGAGAACGCCGTCTCCACCTTCACCTGGCTCGCCGACGCGATCCGCCCGGCCGACGACATCGCCCGCTTCCGCGCGATGACCGGCACCGGCACCCCGATCGCAGGTGTGCACGGCGAGCTGCTGATCGTGCGCTCCTCGGTGGAGGCCACCATCGGCTGGGACTTCGGGCCGAAGACCATCGTCGAGGACGCCCAGTTGGCGCTGAACTTCTGCCAGCGCTACCCGGGCCGCAGCGACTGGTTCAACGGGCGCTGCTACGGCGCGTCGCCGGCCGGCGTCAAGGACTTCCTCAAGCAGCGCGAGCGCTGGGCCTGGGGCCTGGTCGCGCTCTGCTTCAACAAGACGATCCCGCTGCGGTACCGGCTCTTCATCGGGATGGGCATGGTCAGCTGGGTGCTCGGCCCGCTCCAGCACGTCGGCCTGGTGCTGATGGTCGCCTGGTTCACGGGCACCTGGAACACCTCGCCGGTCACCCAGTCCGTGGTGCTGCTGTGGGCGATCAACTTCGCCTACGTGATCTGGACCTACTGGGAGGGGCTGCGGCTGAACGTGGTCTCCTCGGCCAACCACCGGCGCAAGTGGTGGGAGCCGATCGTCGTGGTGGCCTGCATACCCCTGTTCTCCTTCCTGGAGGGCTGGGGCGGCCTGCGGGGACTGATCAAGTTCCTCAAGCGCGAGGAGAACAAGTTCGTCGTCATCGCCAAGCCGGCCTGATCGGAAACCACGCCTGTGAAACGCCCCGCGATCTTCGTCCTGCCCACGCTGGTGCTCGGCATCACCGTCGTCGTCCCGATGGTCTGGGGTGACCACCCGATCAGGTTCGAGCACCGGCGCCCCACCGAGGTGCACTGGGCCGGTGCCCCGACCGAGCAGGGCCGGGTCTGGGGCTTCGGCAAGGACGCGCCGCCGGCCCCCGCGGACACCGGCCCCAAGGTGGCCCGGCCGTGGACCAAGGGCAGTCCCGAGTGGGGCGTGCAGGTGTACTGGCTGGACGACCCGGCCGACCCGGACAGCTACGTCCAGGGCAAGGTCGACCGCATCGTCAAGTACGTGGTCGGGCTGAACGCCAACTCCCTGTCGGTGACGTTCCCGTACTACACCACCGGCACCAAGTCGAACGCCGTCGCCGCCCGGCCGACCTCGCCCAGCCCGGAGCGCCTCGCGCTGCTGCTGGACGCCGCCCACCGGGCCGGGCTGCGCACCACCGTGCGTCCGATCATGGACGAGGAGGTGTTCGACTACGTCCACACCCTCAAATGGCGCGGCAACATCGCGCCGACCGACCGGGACGCCTGGTTCGCCAGCTACGCCGCCTTCCTGGCGCCGTACCTGAAGACCGCCCAGGACCACTCGGCGGCCGAGTTCACCATCGGCACCGAGTTCAACTCGCTGGAGGGCGACCCGCACTGGCAGGGTCTGATCGACGAGGCCCGGAAGGCCTTCCACGGCGAGCTGGAGTACGACGCGAACTTCGACAACTGGTCCAAGGGCGCGATAGCGGTACCGGCCGACGGGACGGGCGCGGACGCCTACCCCCCGGCCAGGAACGCCGACGACGACGCGCCGATCGCCGACCTGAAGGCCAGTTGGAACGCCTGGCTCGACCACCGCGGCAAGGGCCCCCAGCCGACCACCAAGCTCACCGAGGTGGGCATCCCGGCGCAGAACGGCGCGTACAGGACCCCCGGTGAGTACTACAAGAAGACCGAACTGAACGAGACCGTCCAGGCGACCTGGTTCACCGCGGTCTGTCAGGTGGCACAGGAGCGCAAGCTGCGCGGGCTGTACTTCTGGTCGCTGTACTTCGGCATCGACCCGACCCTGCCGACCACCCCGGACACCCCGCGGATGGACTACGCCGGGCGCCCGAACTCGGAGAAGGCGATCCGCGACTGCTTCGCGCAGACCTACGAGGTCCCGCAGCAGTAGCCGGCCCCCCGGCCGGGCCCCGGCTACTGCTGCGGGCCGGCCGGGTGCTCGCCGGCGCCGGAGGTCGCCCTGCCGGTCGGCGTCCGGCCCGGCTTGGACGTGGCCGGACGGCCTGTCGGCCTGGTGGTCGCCGCGGGCGTCGGCGCGGTCGTGGCGGTGGGCGTCGGGGTAGGTGTCGGGGTCGCGGTGGGGCTCGGCGCGGGCGCCGGACCGGCCGGCCGGTCCGGCTGGGCCCCGGACAGCGCGCCCGCGATCTCCTTCTCCAGCCACGGCGTCACGAACCGCATACCGGCCGGGGTGAGGTGCACCCCGTCGTTGACGGGAGTTACCCAGTGGCCGTCCTTGTCCTTCCAGACGCAGGTGTCGTACGGGCAGTAGAAGGTGTCGAGGTCGGCCAGCCGGACGGTGCCGCCGACGGACTTCACGAAGTCGCCGACCTGCTGGTTGTAGCAGCCACCCCAGGTCTTGCTGATGGCACCGTTCTCGACGCGCTCGTTCATCAGCAGCACCTGGGCGCCGGGGGCGCGCTGGCGGACCTGCTCCACGGCCTGGGTGAGCTGGGTGCGGTACCGGCTGCGGTAGTCGTCGTCGCAGGGGTTGAGCCAGGTGCCGTCCAGGTACTGTTCGGCGGCGTCCCAGCCGAGGTGGATCACGACGGCCTTCGGCGCGGCGGAGGCGAGGCTACGGTCCCACTCGGCGGCCCGGTCGCGGCAGTCCGGGCTGGTCTCGAACTCCGTCCCGGAGGTGGTGCGCACCTTGTCCGGGTCGAACACGCCGCAGCCGCTGATGCCGCCGTCGACCACCCGGTAGCGGTCGCCGTGCCGGTACAGGCCGGTGGCGAGGTCCTGGGCGAAGGAGTCGCCGAGGACGAGGACCACGGGCTCGTTGTTCGGCCCGGACTTCATGTCGTGGGTGACCCAGGCCGGCAGGTACCAGGCGCCGGTGGTGGCCACCGCGGCCGTGACGGCCAGCAGCGGCACGGCGGGGAAGGCCCGCCAGCGCAGCACCCGCAGCTTCTCGGTGCCGGTGTGCAGCAGCCAGGCCAGAACCCAGGAGACCGGCCCGCCGATCAGCAGCAGCTTCTGCGGCGAGATGTCGTCGACGTAGTGCTGCAGCAGCCAGTACACCGGCAGATGGAGCAGGTAGAGGCTGTACGAGATGGTGCCGGTGAGCCGAACCGGGGGCAGCGACAGCAGCCACACCAGGGGGCCGCGGTCGAAGCAGAGTGAGGCGGTCAGGACGGCGGCAAGGGCCGCGACCACGGCCAGTCCGCCCTGGTAGAGCCACGGTTCGTGGTACGACCCGACGGACAGGCTGGCCCAGACCAGGCCGCCGAGGGCGGCGGTGCCGACCAGGGTGGGCAGGGCGGCGCCGCCCGGGAGGCCGTGCCCCGTCCGGGCGCCGTCCGCGCCGGAGGTGGCCTCCGCGCGGACCCGGCCGCGCAGCCACAGGTAGACCCCGAAGGCGGCGGTGGCGCCGGCCGCGAAGCCGACGGCACGGGTCTCGGTGCCGAGGTAGAGGCGGTCGCTGTTGTCGCCGTTCCACATCAGCGGGGCGACGGCGGCGGAGGCGGCGAACAGGACGGCGGTGACGATGCCGGTGGCGCGCAGCGAGCGGCGGCACAGGCCGAAGACCATGAGCAGCAGCAGCGGCCAGAGCGCGTAGAACTGCTCGGTGATGCTGAGCGACCACATGGCGGCGAGCGGGTCGATCGAGGCGAAGTGCTGCCAGTAGGCGTCGCCGCGGTCCAGCTGGGCCCAGTTGGCGATCTGGGCGAGCGTGGCGAGCGCTTGCGGACGCAGGTCCTTGACGTCCCGTAGCGGGCTGACCAGGGCGGACAGTCCGACCACCAGGATGATGGTGGCGAACAGTCCGGGCAGCAGCCGCTTGGCGCGGCGGCGGTAGAAGACACCGAGCCGGATGCCGTCGGTGCGGTCCAGCTCGCGGATCAGCACCAGGCTGACCAGGAAGCCGGAGAGCACGAAGAAGACGTCCACGCCGAACAGGCCGTTCTGGAACCAGTCGGTGTGGTACAGCAGCACGGAGGCGATGGCCACGCCGCGTAGCCCGTCGACCGCCTTGAAGCGGACCGAGGGCGGCAGGGGACCGCGCGGTACGGGGACCGGTGCGGGTATCGCGTAACGGCTGGCGGTCGGGGCCCGGTGGCCCCGTGCTTCGCGCATGTCCTGGAGCGTGGGGCCGCTTCCGGGCGCGCCGAGGCCGGGCCCGTCGTCCATGTGGTGCGTCCCCCCGGGGTCGATCGACTGTCACGACGTGTCAATGAGACGTGTCTTGATCTGTGGTTTATATCAAAAGTCGCCTGTTGATCGTCCGCCGGTCACCGGCGAGGGGGCGGCCGGTGAGCGGCTGTGGGGGCGTCAGAACGCCATGGTGTAGACCATCAGGTCCATCCCGGGGAAGGGGGCCCAGTCGCGCTCCGGGGTGCGGCGGAAGCCGACGCGTTCGTAGACGCGGTGGGCGGTGGTCATCTCCGGGCGGGTGGAGAAGGCCATGCCGGCCAGGCCGAGTTCGCGGCTGCGGGTGACGGAGGCGCGGACCAGGGCCTCGCCGACGCCGCGGCCGCGGGAGGCGGCGGCGGTGGCGAGCATCCGTATCTCGCCCTCGCGCGGGGTGGCGATGTCGGCCCACTCGGTGCCGCCGACGGCGAAGGTCACGCAGCCGAGGACCCGTTCGTCCGCCGCGTCCACCGCGACCAGGAGTTCGGCCTCCCGGGACCGGCGCCCGGCGTCGCGCAGCAGGTCGACGTAGCTGCCGGCCGGGTCGGTGAAGCCGTCGCCGACGAAGGCGTCGACGGTGATCCGGCCGGCCTCTTCGAGGTCCTGGGGGAGGGCGTGGCGGATGAGGTAGTCCATCGGGCCAGTGTGCCGGAGCCCTGGGGGGCCTTGGATCCGGGGGGCTCTCGGTGGTCCCGGGAAGGGGATGCCGGGAGGGTGGCCGGGTCGGCGGAGGGGCGCAGTGAGGCGGCGGGCAGGGTGCCGTACAGCCGGTCGGCGCGGTCGGGGTCGGCCGGGTAGCCGCCGGCGCGGTGGTGGTTGTCGCGGCCGGCGGCGGGGCCGCGGGAGAGTTCGCGGCCGATCAGGGTGCCGAGCAGGCCGAAGCCGCCGACCGCGCCGACCAGGCCGAGTGCGCTGGCGAGGGTGTCGCTGTCCATGGCCACCACTGTGGCCGGGCGGCCCGGGTGCCCACGAGTGGCAGGAATGCCGGGTTCCGTCGAAATCCTGCCAGGTCGGCCCTTCCCCGGGCGGGACCGGCGGGGCATCCTGGGCGGCATGCTGAAGAACGTGGTCGCGGTGGTGCTGGAGGAGGTCCACCCCTTCGAACTGGGGGTGGCCTGCGAGGTCTTCGGCCTGGACCGGACCGCGGACGGGCTGCCGGGGTACGACTTCGCGCTGGCCGGCGCCCGGCCCGGGCCGCACGCGACCCACTCGGGCTTCGCGGTGGACGTCCCGTACGGCCCGGAGCGTCTCGCCGGGGCGGACCTGGCGGTGGTCACCGCCTCGGCGATCCGCCCGCACTACCCGGAGCCACTGCTGGAGGCGCTGTGCGCGGTGGTGGCGGACGGCGGCCGGGTGCTGTCCATCTGCAGCGGCGCCTTCGTGCTGGGCGCCGCCGGGCTGCTGGACGGCCGCCGGTCCACCACCCACTGGCGGCACAGCGACGAGCTGGCCGAGCGCTTCCCACGGACGGTGGTCGAGCCGGACGTGCTGTACGTGGACGACGACCCGGTGATCACGTCGGCCGGTACGGCGGCCGGCATCGACGCCTGCCTGCACCTGGTGCGCAAGGCGCAGGGCGCCGAGGTGGCGCGGGGCATCGCCCGCCGGATGGTGGTGGCGCCGCACCGGGAGGGTGGGCAGGCGCAGTTCGTGAACCGCCCGCTGCCGGAGGGCGGCGGCGACTCGCTGGCCCCGCTGCTGGACTGGATGCGCCACCACCCGGACCAGGAGACGAGCGTCGAGCAGCTGGCCGCCCGGGTGCACATGTCGCCGCGCACCTTCGCCCGGCGCTTCCAGCAGGAGACCGGCACCACCCCGCACCGCTGGCTGGTGGGGCAGCGGGTGCTGCTGGCCCAGCGGCTGCTGGAGTCGACCACCGAGTCGGTGGACGCGATCGCCGAGCGCTGCGGCTTCGGCAGCGCGGCGGCGCTGCGGCACCACTTCGGGCGCCGGCTGGGCACCACGCCGCTGGCCTACCGGCGCTGCTTCGGGGGCGGGTGACGGGCGGTCAGTCCGTTGCGGCGGCGAGGTGGTCGACGCTGTTCCAGCCGTCCGGCCGCAGCCGCCCCTCCTGGGAGCGCCAGAGGCTGGTGGAGCAGTTGTGCACCGGTCCCAGTGCGGTGAGCTGCTGCTCGGTGAGCCGGTCAAGCGCGTAGCGCAGCATCAGCACCGTGCAGTCGTGGGCGACCAGCAGGACGGGCCGTCCGGCCTCCTCCTCGCAGACGTCCCGCAGCAGGCTGCGCACCCGCAGGGCGACGTCGGCCCAGGACTCGCCGCCGGGCGGGCGGTAGTACAGCTCGCCCATCTTGCGCCGCCGGGCGGCCTCCTCCGGGTGCTTGGCCTCGATGGCGGCCTTCGGCAGCATCTCCAGGACGCCGAGTTCGCGGTCGCGCAGCCGCTCGTCGTAGCGGACGGCCAGGGTGACGGGCACGGCGCCGAGCCCGGCGGCCTGGGCGAGCGCGATCCGGGCGGTCTCGGCGGTGCGCACGTACGGGGAGCACCAGACGCTGCGCGGCCGGTCGCCGCTGGGCAGGGCGGCCCACCACCGGCCGAGCGCCTGGGCCTGCTGCTGGCCGCGCAGCGACAGCGGGATGTCGGCGTCGCGGCAGCTGATCGGGACGCTGAGCGCGCCGGCGGCCTCGGCCAGCTGGAACTCGACGTTGGCGGTGGATTCGCCGTGCCGGGTGGCGATCAGGACGGACGGCAGCCGGGTGGCCGCCGCGCCGTTCGTGGCGACGGCGGTCAGGGCGGCGGGCTGGTGCTGGACGGACTTGTGCTGGCCGTTGAGGGTGATGCCGAGTTCTGCCATGGCCGCGAGCTCCCCGTGGGTCGATCAGGTTCCGGCCGGATGCCGGTCCGGTCTGGTGGTGCCCGGCGTGCACGCCTGTTCATACATATGATCGCGCCGCCTCCTCCAGTGTTGACGGAGAAGGCGGCGCGATCACAGGGCGCGTGCACGGCCAATCAGTGCGCCGCTACGGGCTCCGGCGCGTTCTCCAGCTCGTCGTCGCCGGCCTCGGCGCTGTAGTCGGAGGGCTTGGTCTCGTCCGGGCCGTCGGGCGCCTTGACCGCCCGCAGCACCAGGGTGAGCGCCACCGCCACGATCAGGTTGAGCGCGAAGGCGGTCAGGCCGATGTAGCCGATCTCGCCGATGCCGGGGATCTCGGCCGCGTTGCCGCCGAAGTGCTTGGTGGCCGGGCTGGCCAGCCCGTACGCCTTCCAGGTGCCGTAGACCATGCCGGCCGCCCAGCCCGCGAACAGCGCCCAGTGGTGGAACCAGCGGGTGAACAGGCCGCCGACGATCGCCACGAAGGTCTGCAGGATCCACAGACCGCCCAGCAGCTGGAGGTTGATCGCGGCCTGCTTGTCCATGCCGAGGACGAAGACCAGGGCGCCGACCTTGACCAGCAGCGAGACCAGCTTGGCGATCCGGGTCTCGTCGGCGGGGGTGGCGGCGGGCTTGAGCCACTCCTTGTAGACGTTGCGGGTGAACAGGTTGGCCGCCGCGATGGACATGATGGCGGCCGGTACCAGCGCGCCGATCCCGATCGCGGCGAAGGCCACACCGGTGAACCAGTCCGGGAACATGTTCGCGAACAGCTGCGGCACCGACAGCTGGGAGTTGTAGCCCTTGACGCCGCTGCCCACCCCCGCCGCGATCGCCATGAAGCCGAGCAGCGCCAGCAGGCCGAGCATCAGCGAGTACGCGGGCATGATCGCCATGTTGCGGCGCACGGTGTTGCGGGACTTGGAGGCCAGCACGCCGGTCACCGAGTGCGGGTACATGAACAGCGCCATCGCCGACCCCAGCCCCAGCGTGGCGTACGTCCACTGCTTGTTGTCCGGGAGGGTCAGCCCGCCGGCCTTGGCCTGCTTGAAGTGGTCGGCGGCCGCGCCGAAGATGTGCCCGTAGCCGCCGAGGCGGAGCGGGATGTAGATCACCGCGACGATGATCACGATGTAGACCAGGGCGTCCTTGACGAAGGCGATCAGCGCCGGGGCGCGCAGGCCCGAGGAGTAGGTGTAGGCGGCCAGCACGCCGAAGGCGAGGAACAGCGGCAGGTCCTTGACGAACCAGTTGGCGTTCTCCCCGCCGCCGACGCCGAGCACGTCCAGCACCGCCTGGATGCCGACCAGCTGCAGGGCGATGTACGGCATGGTGGCCAGGATCCCGGTCAGCGCGACGACCAGGGACAGCGGCCGGGAGCCGTAGCGGCCGCGGACGAAGTCGGCCGGGGTCACGTAGCCGTGCACCCGGGAGACCGACCAGAGCCGCGGCAGGAACAGGAAGACCAGCGGGTAGGCGATGATCGTGTACGGCACCGCGAAGAAGCCCGCCGCGCCGGTCGCGTAGACCGCCGCCGGGACGGCCACGAAGGTGTACGCGGTGTAGAGGTCACCGCCGAGCAGGAACCAGGTCACCCAGGTCCCGAAGCTGCGCCCGCCCAGGCCCCACTCGTCCAGGTGCGCCGCGTTGTCCGCGCGGCGCCAGCGCGAGGCGAGGAAGCCCATCGCGGTGACGAGGAGGAAGAACAGCACGAAGACCACGAGGGCCGGCACGTTGACGTCCTTCATCGCGCACCGCCGTTCCGGGCCGCCTTGCGGGCCTTCTCGTCCCGGTTGATCAGCAGGTAGGCGGCGACCGTGAAGACGGCCGACACCGGCACCCAGAGCAGCTGGTACCAGTAGAAGAAGGGCATCCCGGCCACCGCCGGATCGGGCTTGTCGTACGAGGAGACCCAGAGCATCGCGACGATCGGCACGAGCAGGGCGAGCCCGGCCAGCACCCGCTCGGGGGTCACCGCCGGGACGGGGGCCCCGGCTGGCTCGGGCATGACAGCTTTGTCGGGGGCTTGGTCAGAGGGCATCTTCGGCTCCGCTCCGGAGGGGTCTCCCCGTCGGCGCCGCAGCCCCCGGAAGCGCCGCGCACGCCCGCGAGCCCGCCGAGCAGCACCATCGGTGATCAGCAGTCAGTACGGCTGCGCAATCTAGAGCATGGCGTGATCCATGTCACCGGATTGGCGCAACTTTCCGCCATCCGGACACTGCTATTCGCCCGCTCGCCTCCGGTCCGCTCCGGGCCCGGTGCCGACGCTCGTCGCTCCGGCGCTCGTTCCTCGCTTGTCGCTTCTCCCTTTCGGCACCGGCGCGGCCCTTCGGCTCGGGGCGGTGACTCGCCCGCTCGCCTCCGGTCCGCTCCGGACCCGGTTCCGACGCTCGTCGCTCCGGCGCTCGTTCCTCGCTTGTCGCTTCTCCCTTTCGGCACCGGCGCGGCCCTTCGGCTCGGGGAAGCGAACGGGCACCGGCGCGCGGGTCGTGCGCGCCGGTGCCCGTGGTGGAACGAGGGGGTGCGGCTACTCCGGACGCTTCAGCCGGGTGATGAACTTGTAGCGGTCGCCGCGGTAGATCGAGCGGACCCACTCCACCGGGTCGCCCTCGCCGTCGAAGGAGTGCCGGGAGAGCTGGAGCATCGGCAGGCCGAGGTCGGAGCCGAGCAGCCCGGCCTCGCGCGGGTTGGCGAGGGTGGTCTCGATGGTCTCCTCGGCCTCGGCCACGGTGACCCCGTAGACCTCGCGCAGCGCCGCGTACAGCGAGTTGTGCTTGGCGAGGTTGCGCCGCAGCGAGGGGAAGCGCTTGGCGGAGAGGTGGGCGACCTCGATGGCCATCGGGTCGCCGTTGGCCAGGCGCAGCCGCTCGATCCGCAGGACCCGGCCGCCGGGCTTGATGTCCAGCAGCGGGGCGAGCCGGTCGTCGGCGGTGATGTAGCCGATCTCGATCAGCCGGGAGGTGGGCTCCAGGCCCTGGGCGCGCATGTCCTCGGTGTAGGAGGTGAGCTGCAGCGCCTGGGCGACCTTGGGCTTGGCGACGAAGGTGCCCTTGCCCTGGATGCGCTCCAGCCGGCCCTCGACGACCAGTTCCTGCAGGGCCTGGCGGACGGTGGTGCGCGAGGTGTCGAACTGGGCGGCCAGCGCGCGCTCGGGCGGGACCGGGGTGCCCGCGGGCTGGGTCTCGGTGAGCTGGAGGAGGTGGCGCTTGAGGCCGTAGTACTTGGGGACGCGCGCGGTCGGATCGGCGCTCTGCGTCGGGAGGTTCCTCACCTCGGGGTCGTCGGCCTGGGCTGTGGTTCCCCCGTCGCTGCTCATCGGACCTGTTCTCCCGCTTCTCGCGGGGCCTTCTACCGCCCCGCCACATCGTTAACGGACCACATCGTTGCATGTATGGCTGCGGAACGAATACCTCATCACGCGATGAACGATGTGCGGTGTCGGCTTGATAACGGGTGGTCGAGTTCCGTCGAACAGCCGTTGACAGGCCCATTGGTCTAGGCCAAGCTCCAGGCATCTGGTCTACACCACTAGGCCGGTATCGATGAATCCCCCACCCGCTCGAAGGGGTCCGCGGCACCAGTCCTCCCGCTTTGCGTGGGTATGCCGCTACCGCCCGACGGGGGTAACCCAGGCATCCCTCAGGAGGATGGCGTGAAGCGTCAGCTCATCGCGGCGGTCGGCGTCGCAGCAATGGTCGTCGGTCTCGCGGCTTGTGGCTCGGACGGCAAGAAGGACGGTGACTCGAAGGCGTCCTCCACGTCCGCCGACAGGTACAAGGGCAAGACGCTCAAGGTGTGGACGATGACCGGCTCCGCCCCCAAGGGCTGGACCGACTCGGTCAAGAGCGAGTTCGAGACCACCTACCCGGGCTCCAAGGTCGACTTCCAGACCCAGGAGTGGACCGACATCGGCCCGAAGATCACCGCCGCGCTGTCCGAGGGCTCCGTCGACGTCCTGGAGCTGGGCAACACCCAGACCTCCGGCTACGCCGCCACCGGCGGTCTGCTCGACCTCACCAAGGACAAGTCCGCGCTGGGCGGCGACGGCTGGGCCGCCAACCAGAACGAGGCCGCGATGCTGGACGGCAAGCAGTACGCCGCCCCGTGGTGGGTCTCCAACCGCGTGGTCGCCTACAACAAGGACCTCTGGAAGGCCGCCGGCCTGACGGACGCGCCGAAGACCCTGGACGAGTTCTACACCGACCTGGACAAGCTGAAGGCCACCCCGGGCGTCGCCGACCCGATCTACCTGCCGGGCCAGGAGTGGTACACCTACTTCGGCCTGCTCACCGGCGAGGGCGGCAAGATCGCCAAGAAGGACGGCGACAAGTGGGTCGGCGGCCTGGAGTCGCCCGAGGCGCAGCGGGCCTTCGAGACCTACAAGAAGCTGCAGAGCTACTCGGCCACCGGTCCGAAGGACAAGGACGAGGCCACCCCGCAGCAGAAGGACGTCTTCGCCAAGGGCAACGTCGGCGCCATGATCGCCCTCGGCTGGGAGCTGCCGGCCGAGAAGGACATGCCGAAGGACAAGATCGGCTTCTTCCCGCTCCCGGGCAAGACCGCCGACAAGCCGTCCGGCGTCTTCATCGGTGGCTCGAACCTCGCGGTCGCCGCGCAGAGCAAGAACACCGACATGGCGAAGGACTTCCTGAAGATCGCCCTCGACGACAAGAACGAGGGCCTGGTCGCCGCGGCCGGGAACATCCCGAACAAGCCGGCCCTGAACAGCCAGCTCACCGGTGACTTCGCGAAGGCCGCCCAGGCCGCCACCGCGGTCGGCGGGATCACCCCGAACACCCCGAACTGGGCCAGCGTCGAGAACAAGCCGAACCCGATCAAGGACTTCCTGACCGCGGCCCTCCAGGGCGGCGACTACGCGGCCACCGCGAAGAAGTACGACGACGAGATCGCCAAGCGGCTCAACGAGAAGAACTAAGCACTGTGAGCGGCGTCGCTCACCGGCCCCGGCGGGGGGCCGGTGGGCGGCGCCATCCGTCGTGGCCGGGTTGTGAGGAAGTGAGAACGATGGCTGTGCATTCGGAGCGGGTGCAGGCACCGTCCCCGGGGTCAGGGGTGGCCGTTGTGGCCGAGATCGACACCAGTGCCGCCGGCGGCGGGGCCGAGGGCACCGCGCCGAAGCGCACCAGATCGGCGGGGGGACCGGGCATCGGCTCCCGCCTCGCCCCGTACCTGCTGCTGCTGCCGGCCACCGTGGCGACCCTCGCCCTGCTGGGCTGGCCGCTGCTGAAGACCGTCCTGCTGTCGTTCCAGAACCTCAACCGGCGCCAGCTGGTCATGCATCTGACCGAGTGGACCGGCTTCGACAACTACAAGGAGCAGCTGACCGACCCGGACTTCTGGGCGGTCACCGGGCGTACCGTCGCCTTCACCCTGATCAACGTGGTGCTGATCATGATCGGCGGCACCCTGATCGGCCTGCTGCTCAACCACCTCGGCAAGAAGATGCGCCTGGCGCTGTCGATCGCGCTGCTGATGGCCTGGGCCATGCCGGTGGTCGCCGCGACCACCGTCTACACCTGGCTGTTCGACCAGCAGTGGGGTGTCGTCAACTGGCTCCTGGACCAGCTGGGTTGGCACTCGATGGCCGACTACAACTGGATGAGCGACGAGTACTCGACCTTCTTCGTCGTCATCCTGCTGGTCGTCTGGATGTCGATCCCCTTCGTGGCGTTCAACATGTACGCCGGTCTGACCACCGTCCCCAAGGAGCTCTACGAGGCCGCCAGGATGGACGGCGCCGGCTCCCTCAAGATCTTCAGCTCGGTGATCTTCCCGAACCTGAAGCCGTTCTTCCTCGCCACGACCTTCCTCGAAGTGATCTGGGTGTTCAAGTCCTTCACCCAGGTCTACGCGATCAACGGCGGCGGCCCCGAGAACCTCACCCGGACCCTGCCCGTGCACGCCTTCCTGGAGGGCTCGGGCAGCCAGCACTACGGCGTCGGCGCCGCGATCGCGGTGCTCACCATCCTGATGCTGGGTGCGCTGATGGCCTACTACTTCCGCATCATGATCAAGCAGGAGGACGAGCTGTGAGGCGCTCTCTCTTCGGACGTACCTGGCCGAACGTGATCGCGGTCGTCCTCATCGTCTTCTTCGTCTTCCCCGTCTACTGGATGATCGCGACCGCGTTCAAGCAGGACCGCGACATCATCAGCAAGACGCCGGTCTTCATTCCCTTCGATGCGACCTTCGACCACTTCGGCACCGCGGTCGACGCGCCGGACTTCTGGACGTACGTCACCAACAGCGTCACCGTGACCGTCGGGGCGGTGGTGATCTCCCTGGTGATCGCGACCCTGGCGGCCTTCGCCGTCGCCCGGATGAAGTTCCGCGGCCGCAAGGCCTTCGTGCTGGTCATCATGATGGCGCAGATGGCGCCCTGGGAGGTCATGACCATCGCGGTCTACATGATCTCCCGCGACAACGACATGCTGAACAGCCTGCTGCCGCTGACCCTCTTCTACATGATGATGGTCCTGCCCTTCACGATCTGGACGCTGCGCGGCTTCATCGCCGCGGTGCCGAAGGAGCTGGAGGAGTCGGCCATGGTGGACGGCTGCACCCGCACCCAGGCCTTCGTGAAGGTGATCTTCCCGCTGCTGGCCCCCGGCCTGATGTCGACCTCGTTGTTCGGCTTCATCACGGCGTGGAACGAGTTCCCGCTCGTTCTGATCGTCAACAAGGAGCAGGGCAAGACGCTCCCGCTGTGGCTGTCCTCCTTCAAGACCGCCTTCGGCAACGACTGGGGCGCGACCATGGCGGCCTCCACGATGTTCGCCATCCCCGTGCTGATCCTGTTCGTCTTCCTGCAGCGCAAGGCGGTCGGCGGTCTGACCGACGGCGCCGTGAAGGGCTGAGCCACCGTGAGCATCCTCGTACCCACCGCCCCGGCCAGCGACCAGCTGCACCGGGACGCCCTGACCGTCCTGCAGCCCGGCTTCGTCGGCACCGAGCCACCGGACTGGCTGCGCCGCCACCTGGCCGCCGGGCTCGGCTCGGTCGCGCTGTTCGACCGCAACGTGGTCGACCTCGATCAGCTCTCCGCGCTCACCCGGGCGCTGCGCGCGGAGAACCCCGACCTCCTGATCGCGATCGACGAGGAGAGCGGCGACGTCACCCGGCTGGAGGCCGGCTCCGGCTCCTCCTGGCCGGGCAACCTCGCCCTCGGCGCGATCGACGACCCGGCGCTGACCCGGGACGTCGCCCGCGAGCTGGGCCGGGCGCTGGCCGCGGCCGGCGTCAACTACAACTGGGCGCCCACCGCGGACGTCAACTCCAACCCGCGCAACCCGGTGATCGGCGTCCGCTCCTTCGGCGCCGACCCGGAGCTGTGCGCCCGGCACACCGCCGCCTGGGTGGAGGGCCTGCAGTCGGCCGGCGTGGCCGCCTGCTCCAAGCACTTCCCCGGCCACGGCGACACCGCGGTGGACTCGCACCACGGCCTGCCGGTCATCGACGTCGACCTGGACGTGCTGCGCGCCCGCGACCTGGTGCCGTTCCGGGCCGCCATCGCGGCCGGCACCAAGGCGGTGATGACCGCCCACATCATGGTCCCGGCGCTGGACCCGAAGCTGCCGGCCACCCTGAGCCCGACCGTGCTGCGCGACCTGCTGCGCGCCGTCCCGGCCGACGGCGGCCTCGGCTACCAGGGTCTGATCGTCAGCGACGCGATCGAGATGGGTGCCATCGCCGACACCTTCGGCATGGGCGAGGGCACCGTGCTCGCGCTGGCGGCCGGCGCGGACGCGATCTGCGTCGGCGGCGGGCTGGCCGACGAGGAGACCGTGCTGATGCTGCGCGACGCCATCGTGGCGGGCGTGCGCTCCGGCGGGCTCGGCGAGGAGCGGCTGGCGGACGCCGCCGACCGGGTCCGGGCGCTGGGCAGCTGGGGCCGGATCGCGGCCCAGGGCGAGCAGCCCGAGCCGGACCTCGCGGTGGGCCTGCGGGCCGCCCGCCGGGCGCTGAAGGTGGTCCGGGCGCCGGGCCGCGAGGTGCTGCCGGTGAGCGAGCGCCCGTACGTGGCCTCGTTCTCGGACGAGCCGAACATCGCGGTCGGCGACGTGACCCCGTGGGGCGTGGCCGGGATGCTGGCCGACCGGTTCCCGGGCACCCGCACCCGCGAGGTGTCGGCCGCGGAGGCCGCGCCGGAGCTGCTGGACGCGCTGGTCGCCGAGGTGGTGGCCGGGGCCGAGGGCCGACGCCTGGTGCTGGTGGTGCGGGACGCGCACCGGCACGCCTGGATGGCCGCCGCGCTGAGCCGCCTGGTGGCGGCCCGGCCGGACGCCGCGGTGGTCGAGATGGGGCTGCCCCAGTCCGAGCCGGTGGGCGCGCTGCACATCGCCACCCACGGCGCCGCCCGGGTCTGCGGGCTGGCGGCCGTGGAGGTGCTCACCGGGCAGCCGGGAGCGATCGGCTGAACCGTGCGGGGAGGCGTCACCGGCCGGGTCCGGGAGGCGTCGGCCGACGGGCCCGTCATGCGCATGTCGCATGGCGGGCCCGTCCCGTTCTCCGGGCTGTCGGCCCGCGTTCCCACCCTGTGACCGTGTTCCCTCAAGAGGGTCTTAAATCCACCTTAAGTTCGACTTAGGGTGACAGGCCGACGACCGATCGCCACCGAATCGCGACGGGGTGCAACGGAACGGCAACGGCCTTGGCAGGAAGGGGAGTTGGGCGTTGACACCGCCGTTGGTCTAGGCCAAAGTCCACTCCGTTCCCTCCCGGCACCGCCCTCGGCCCTAGCACCTCGGAGAATGACGTGACGAAGCGTCAGTTCGTGTCCGCATTCGGAATCATGGCCCTGGCGGTCGGGCTGACGGCCTGCTCCTCGTCCGGATCACCCTCGGGTGACAAGAGCGCCGCCGCGGATCCGAAGGCCGCCACCGGCACCGTCACCGTCTGGCTGATGGACGACGCCCAGAAGAACTGGCCCGACCTGGTCCAGCGGGTCAACGACGAGTTCGCGGCCAAGTACCCGGGCGTCAACCTCAAGCTGGTCTACCAGGGCTGGGCCGACAAGGTCGGCAAGCTCGACAAGGCCCTCGCCGACGGCAGCGCCCCCGACGTCGTCGAACTCGGCAACACCGAGACGATGAAGTACGTGCTCTCCGGCGCACTCGCCCCGGTGGACCGCACCACCTTCGACAACTCCGACAGCTGGATCAAGGCGCTCGCCAACACCTGCACCTACCAGGACAAGCTGTGGTGCGTGCCGTACTACGCCGGCGCCCGGGTCGCCATCTACAACTCCTCCGCCTTCCAGCAGGCCACCGGCAGCACCGAGTTCCCCAGGACCGAGAACGACCTGCTGACCGCCCTGGACAAGATCTCCGACCGGAACAGGAGCGACCGGACCTTCTCCCCGCTCTACCTGCCCGGCCCGTACTGGTACGCCGCGATGAGCTACGTGGCCGCGTACGGCGGCAGCATCGCCAAGTTCGACAGCTCCGGCAACTGGCACGGCACCCTGCACGACGCCAAGTCCCAGCAGGGCATCGGCCACTTCGTCGACCTGGTCCGCAAGTACAACAAGGGCGACCTCACGCAGAACGAGCAGGACCAGTACGTGGCGATGGCCCGCGGGCACGCCGCGTCCTTCTACGGCAACGGCTTCGAGGCGGCCGGCGTCACCGCGCCGGGCACCGGTGACCCGGGCCTCAAGGACGCCGTCAAGGTGGCCACCATGCCCGGCCCGGACGGCAAGCCGCTGCCGACCTTCATCGGCGGCTCCGACCTCGCCGTCACCGCCAAGTCCAAGCAGCTGGCGCCGGCCACCGACTGGATCCGGATGTTCACCAGCTCCAGGTCCGAGCAGGCGCTCGCCGACAAGGACATCCTGCCGAACAACCTCAACCAGCTGAACCCGCTGAAGAACAAGCCCACCACCGCCGCCGCGGCCAACGCCGTCCCGGACGCCTGGTTCACCCCGCTGGCGCCCGGCTGGGGCGCGGTGGAGAAGCAGAAGATCATCCCCGACATGCTGACCGCGATCCTCAAGGGCAAGCCGGTGGACCAGGCCACCAAGGACGCCGACGCGGCGATCGACCAGCTGATCAACAACCCGTCCTGAGGGGCCGCGCACCGCACCGCCGAGCGCCCCCGCCCCTCCCCCCCGCCTTCCGGGAGGCGGTGGTTCGGGGGTGCCGCGCCGGGGGCGCGCTCGTAGGATTGCCCGCGAAGAACCGCAGCGAGTGTGCGGACTCGCCGCCGTAGAGGTCCCCGTCTGGCAGCCCGCCCGGGCGGGGTCGACCCATCTCATCGGAGGCACCCAGATGTCCGACCCGCAGACCGGTTCCGTCCCCGGCCGGATCATGGCGGCGGAGATGGCCGAGCAGCCGGCCGTCCTCCAGCGCATCCTCGACGAGGGAGCGCCGAAGATCCGCGAGATCGCGGCCGGGATCGCCGCCCGCAGCCCCCGCTTCGTCCTGCTCACCGCGCGCGGCACGTCCGACAACGCGGCGCTCTACGCCAAGTACCTGATCGAGATCCTGCTCGGCAGGCCGGCCGGCCTGACCTCGATGTCCACCACCACCGCGTACGGCGCCAAGCCGGACCTCACCGACGTCCTGGTGATCACCGTCAGCCAGTCCGGGGGCTCGCCGGACCTGGTGGCCTCCACCAAGGCGGCCCGCGAGGCCGGGGCGATCACCCTCGCCGTCACCAACAACCCCGACTCCCCGCTCGCCGAGGTCTCCGAGTTCCACATCGACGTGCTGGCCGGCCCGGAGAAGGCGCTGCCGGCCACCAAGACCTACACCGCCGAACTGCTGGCGCTCTACCTGCTGGTCGAGGGCCTGCGCGGCGGGGACGGCTCGGCCGCCAAGGAGCTGCCGGGCCTGGCCGCCGGCGTGCTGGCCCGCCACGCCGAGGTGAGGGCGCTGGCCGAGCGCTACCGCTTCGCCCAGCGCCTGGTGATCACCTCGCGCGGCTACGGCTACCCGACCGCCCGGGAGGCGGCGCTCAAGCTGATGGAGACCACGTACATCCCGGCCACCCCGTTCTCCGGCGCCGATCTGCTGCACGGCCCGCTGGCCATGGTGGACAACGTCTCGCCGGTGATCGCGGTCGTCCCGGACGGCAGGGGCGGCGAGGCCCTCCAGCCGGTGCTGGACCGGCTGCGCGGGCGAGGCGCGGACCTGGTGGTGATCGGCCAGCAGGCCCAGGTGGACGCCGCCTCGGCGGGCTTCGCACTGCCGGCCGGCGTGCCGGAGGAGGTCCAGCCGATCCTGGAGATCCTGCCGCTGCAGCAGCTGGCCTACGAGGTCACCATCGCCCGCGGCCAGGACCCGGACGCGCCGCGCGCCCTGGCCAAGGTCACCGAGACCCACTGAGGGGGAGCGGGGCCACTCGCCCTCCCGCCTCAGGCAACTGAACCGGCTCCCTGTCCACAGGCTGTGGACAGGGAGCCGGTTCCGTGAGCGGCGGAACGTGGTTCGGGGGAGGGCCGCGAATACGGGCCGGAAAGCACTACGGGCCACGGCGCCGACACGGGACCCTCAACCCGTGCGGCACCGCAGCCCGGAGCTGTCGTCGGACACCGGTGTCGATCGAGGACTGTGCGGGGTCCTCGATCGGTGGCGTCCGACCGAGGAGAAGCCGCGCGCGGTCAGGGCAGTTGCGCGGGGGGCCTCTCCTTGGTGCCCTCCCATTGTGGACTAGACCAATCCGGGTTGTCCAGAACTCCTGGCAAATTGGTCTAAACAACGTCGGACAGTCGTCCGCCGGCACCGCACGGTCCGCCGAGCCCGCCCCCGGCCGGCGGCGCTACCCTCGCCATGTGCCCTCGCTGAACGAACTCGTCCGCCGCCACACCACCCTGACCGGGGCCGACGTGGAATGGCTCCACATGCTGGTCTCGGAGTGGCAGCTGCTCTCCGACCTCTCCTTCGCCGACCTGGTGCTGTGGATCCCCACCTGGGACGGCATCCGCTACGTCTCGGTGGCGCAGATGCGGCCCAACACCGGGCCCACCTCCTACCAGGACGACATGGTCGGCCACCTCGTCCCGCGCGGGCGCCGCCCGCTGCTGGACGCCGCCTTCGACGAGGGCCGGATCGTGCGCGAGGGCGACCCGGAGTGGCGCGAGGAGGTGCCGGTGCGGGTCGAGTCGATCCCGGTCCGGCGCGAGGGCAAGGTGCTCGGGGTGATCGCCCGCAACACCAACCTGCTGACCGTGCGCACCCCCAGCCGGCTGGAGCTCACCTACCTGCAGAGCGCCTCCGACCTGGCCCAGATGATCGCGGCCGGCAGCTTCCCGTTCCCCGGCGTGGAGCAGGCGGACATGGACGCCGCCCCCCGGGTGGGCGACGGCCTGATCCGGCTGGACGCGGACGGCATCGTCACCTACGCCAGCCCCAACGCCCTCTCCGCCTACCACCGGCTCGGCCTCACCTCCGACCTGGTCGGCAGCCACCTCGGCCGGGCCACCGCGGACCTGGCCCCGCCCTCCCGCTCGGCCGTCCACGAGGCGCTGGTGAAGCTCGCCAGCGGCTGGGCGCCCCGGCAGACCGAGGTGGAGGCGCAGGGCGGAGTCGTGACCCTGCGCGCGATCCCGCTCAAGCCCAAGGGGACCCTGACCGGCTCGCTGGTGCTCTGCCGGGACGTCACCGAGCTGCGCCGGCGCGACCGCGAGCTGATGACCAAGGACGCCACCATCCGGGAGATCCACCACCGGGTGAAGAACAACCTCCAGACCGTCGCCGCCCTGCTCCGGCTGCAGTCCCGCCGGATGGAGTCCGAGTCCGGCCGGGCCGCGCTGGACGAGGCGGTGCGCCGGGTCGGCTCGATCGCGATCGTGCACGAGACGCTCTCCCAGGCGCTGGACGAGCAGGTGGCCTTCGACGAGATCGCCGACCGGGTGCTGGCGATGGTGATGGAGCTGTCCCAGGACGGCCGGGTGGCGACCCGCCGCACCGGCAGCTTCGGCATCCTCTCCGCCGAGGTGGCCACCCCGCTGTCGATGGTGCTGACCGAGCTGCTGCAGAACGCCCTGGAACACGCCTTCGGCCCGACGGCCTCCGGGAACCTGGAGGTGAGCGCGCTGCGCGGACGGGCCCCGGCGACGGGGATGGGCTGGTCGGACAGCTGGAACGGCGGCGCCCGGCCGGAGGAGTACCTGCTGATCACCGTGCAGGACGACGGCCGCGGCATGCCCGAGGGCTTCGACCCGCAGACGGCCGGCAACCTCGGGCTGCAGATCGTCAGGACGCTGGCCACCGGCGAGCTGGGCGGGACCTTCGACATGGTGGCCGGCCCGAACGGCGGGACCAAGGTGATCCTGGAGATCCCGGTGCGTTGATGCGTTGCGGCGCTCGGCAGGGGCGTGCGTTCGGCGGATGCGCCGGGTGCCCGCCCCGTGCGCCCGGTGCGCGGAACCGGCGGCGCGGCACCTGGCGGGCATTCGGGCGCGGAAACAGAAACGAGGCCCTGTCGACCGGGGGGGGTGGGTCGACAGGGCCTCTCAACCCGTTCCGGCCGTCGGGGGGAGTCGGCCGGAACGGGGGCTCTGGGTGGTGCGACACCTGACATGTGCGTTGCACACGGTGAGCGTCACAGCTCCACAATATTGCTCTAAGTGAACAGTATCAAGTGGCTGGACGGTCCTGTGTCGCGGGACCTCGCTGGGCAAGGCCCTTGGTGCGGAAGGCTTCACCAGGAAGTGCAGGGAAGCCTTTGATCATGTGTTGATCGGTACGGCGGTTACTGCTGGTACTACGGCGTGTGACCGGACGCTGCTGATCAGGCGGTGCGGGCGCGGTTGCGGGCGGCACGGCGCTTCATGGCGCGACGCTCGTCCTCGCTCATACCGCCCCAGACGCCGGCGTCCTGGCCGGTCTCGAGAGCCCACTGGAGGCACTGCTCCATCACCGGACAGCGGCGGCACACGGCCTTGGCTTCCTCGATCTGCAGCAGAGCAGGACCGGTGTTCCCGATCGGGAAGAACAGCTCCGGGTCCTCTTCGCGGCAGACAGCGCGGTGGCGCCAGTCCATGGTCGTCCAACTCCTCCTGCCGCGGGGGGTGGCCCGATCGGCATAATCGAATGGCTTGTGAATGTGAACGCTTTCACGAATCCCACAACAGCAAAAGAGACCAAAGGCCCGCCGGGCCCGGGTGGTCTGTGCTGAGGGGGATTCGGCGATTCGAGGGACACTCCGCGGTCGGCGCTCCTGTGGTTCCGGAGTTGCCGTCGCTGCGATGCGTCCCGATCGCCATGTAGAGGTTCGCAAACCTCGGGCTCGGATACAACCCCCTTCGGGGAGGAATTTTTGATTCTTCGGTGTCGCCTAGCTCACAGCCAGTACTTCTATGGAGTGAAGGGGGCTTGTGCGTTCGAGAAGAAGGGCGAACCCCCCTTCCGGTCACACAATCACACGCAGTGCCCGCCGTACGCCTGTGAAACTGACGCGCCTCCGGTCTCCAAGATGGTCCCCGTCGACCTGGAACGGGACCGGTTCCTGGGAAACCAAGGTGAAGTGTCTGACGTCGTGATAGGAGACGACGTGTTTTCCGGACGGGCCGAGCGGCGGGGCGCCGTCGCCCGAAGGCGCGTGCGACCGCAGGATCTGACGGACCGTTCGAGCCGTACCGAACGCCGTCATCCGGGTGACGCCGAAGACGTCCAGATCCGTGTCGAAGGAGGCGAGGGGCGAGGGGTAGACCGGACGGTTGCCGAGGAACGTCCACGGCGAGGTGTTGCTGACTATGGCCAGCACCAGGCCCGGAACGGCTTCGTGGCCCGGGAGTTCGAGCGTCACGGGGCCCGAGCGGCGCTGCTCACGCTGGGTGAAGTAGTGCCGGAGCGCCTGCCCGACGTAGAGCGCGTGGGTGGACTTGCGACCGGCGCGGCGCTGCTCCTCGACCCGGCCGACCACCCCGGCGTCGAAGCCGAGGCCGGCGGTGAAGGTGAACCAGCGGTCGGGCAGCCCCTCGGTCATCGCCTTGCCCAGCCCGATCGGCCGCTCGCGCCCCTGCTCCAGCGCGTTCAGCAGGGCGCCGGTGGCCTCCACCGGGTCGTTGGGCAGGCCGAGCGCGCGGGCGAAGACGTTGGTCGAACCGCCCGGCACCACGGCCAGCCGCGGGACCTTCTCGCCCGGGCCGTGGCACAGCAGCCCGTTCACCACCTCGTTGACGGTGCCGTCACCGCCCAGCGCCACCACCAGGTCCACCGTGCCGTCCGCCGCCGCCTCACGGGCCAGGTCGCGCGCGTGGCCCCGGTACTGCGTCTCGGCGACCTCCAGCTTGAGATCGCTGCGCAGTGCGTGGATCAGTACGTCCCTGGTCCGGCCACTGGTGGTGGTGGCCTTGTGGTTCACGACCAGGAGAGCGCGCATGGGGGAAAGCCTACGGGGCGGTACGGACCGAGCGGCGGCTACCCTGCTGGAGTGACCGCAGAATCCTCCGCCCCCGCACCCGCTCGCCCGGTTCCGCTCACCCTGGGCGCCGCCATCACCGCCCTGGAGGGCGCCGCGCTGGCCGTCGTCGGTGTCTCGGACATGGTGTCCGCGCTGTCCGGGCAGGCCAAGCAGCTGGCCCTGAACGAGTTCGGCGGCCTGGTCATCGTGCTGCTCGGGGTGCTGCCGGTGCTGGCCGCCCGGGCGCTGCTCAAGGAGCGCCGCTGGGGCCGCAGCCCGGCCGTGCTGACCAACTCGATCTGCCTGCCGGTCGCTTACTACATGGTCCAGAGCGGCGGCGCGATGATCGCGGTGGGCGTGCTGGTCGGCCTGCTCGGACTGGTGGGCATCGGCGCCCTGCTCAACCCGAAGTCCACGGCGGCGCTCTACGCCCCGCGGGAGGACTGAGCGCTCCGGGGCCGCAGGGAGGCCCCGGACGCCCCGGACAGCCGGACGGCCGCCACAGCGGGAGCTGGGCGGCCGTCGGTGTTCCTGCGCGTGGTCACTCCTCCACGAGGAGCTTCTCCCGCAGCTGGGCCAGCGTCCGCGCCAGCAGCCGGGACACGTGCATCTGGGAGATCCCCACCTCGGTGGCGATCTGCGACTGGGTCATGTTCCGGAAGAACCGCAGCACCAGGATCTTCTGCTCGCGGGGCGGCAGTTGGGCCAGCAGCGGCTTGAGCGACTCGCGGTACTCGACGCCCTCCAGTGCCTCGTCGGTGGCGCCCAGAGTGTCCGCCACGGCCGGCGACTCGTCGTCGCTGTCCGGCACGTCCAGGGACAGCGTGGAGTACGCGTTGGCGGACTCCAGGCCCTCCAGCACGTCCTCCTCGGAGATGCCAAGGTGCTCGGCCAGCTCGTGCACCGTGGGGGAGCGGCCGTGCCGCTGGGAGAGCTCGCTGGTCGCCGTGGTGAGCGACAGCCGCAGCTCCTGCAGGCGGCGGGGGACGCGCACCGCCCAGCCCTTGTCGCGGAAGTGCCGCTTGATCTCGCCGACGATGGTCGGCGTCGCGTAGGTGGAGAACTCGACCCCGCGCTCGTGGTCGAAGCGGTCCACCGACTTGATCAGTCCGATGGTGGCGACCTGGGTCAGGTCGTCGAGCGGCTCGCCCCGGTTGCGGAAGCGCCGGGCCAGGTGCTCGACCAGCGGGATGTGCATCCGCACCAGCTGGTTGCGCAGCTCGACGCGCTCCGGGGAGCCCTCGGGCAGCGCGGACAGCCGGACGAACAGCGCGCGGGCGGCTTCCCGGTCCGGCGCGCCGGTGCGGTGCGAGCCCTGGGCTGGCACGGCGCCGTGCAGCTCCGCGGCCTCCTCCGCCGGTTCCGGCGGTTCCGGCAAAGGAGCGGAGGCGGGCGTCGGCTCGGTCGGGTGGCTCATCCGGTGGGCGTCCTTCGGGTGCGCTTCGTCGTTGGCGGCGAGGCCGGAAACGCTCGCCTGGGTCGGTACGGCAGGTCCCGCCGTCGCGAGGCCGGTACGGTCCAGATCACTCACGGCCATTCCCCCGTTCCGTTCCGGGAGCACCGGGGCCGTCGGCCCCGGAATCGTCTCGTTGGTCGTACCGCCCGGGGGCGGTACCGGGAGCCGCCCGTCGGGCCCCGGTAGGGGAACGGCGGACGGCCCTTGCAGGGTGCTGCTCGGTGCCCGTCAGTGAGCGGCGGACCCGCCGCGCTTCTTGTGCAGGCTGATCGACACGGTGTTGTCCTCGGCGACCGAGGAGTCCACCTCGCCGGCCAGCGCGGAGAGCACCGTCCACGCGAAGGTGTCGCGCTCGGGCGCCCTGCCGTCCGTGGTCGGAGCGGCGACGGTCACCTTCAGCGAGTCGCCGACCAGCCGGAACTCGCAGGACAGCACGGAGCCCGGCACCGCCTGCTGGAGCAGGATGGCGCAGGCCTCGTCGACCGCGATCCGCAGGTCCTCGATCTCGTCGAGGGTGAAGTCCAACCGGGCTGCGAGCCCGGCCGTCGCTGTTCGCAGCACGGAGAGATAGGCCCCCGCCGCGGGCAGCCGGACCTCCACGAAGTCCTGAACTCCGAGATCGCTGTCGATCTTGGACACCCTTGCCTCCTGGGTGACGCGCTGAACTTGCTTGGTACCCCCGGAGGGGGGCGTCCTCCGCACCCGGTGCGGGAGTTACTCATGGTAAGGCATTACCACGCAGGGTGGCAGGGCCTTTGCGGGTACTCCGTGCGTCCGTTCAACGGCTTCCGGCGGCCCGGAGTGCCTCGTCGGTGAGCCGGTAGACGGTCCATTCGTCCATCGGCACCGCGCCGATCGACTTGTAGAAGTCGATCGAGGGCTGGTTCCAGTCGAGCACCGACCACTCCACCCGCGCGTAGCCGCGCTCGACGGCGATCCGCGCCAGCTCCAGCAGCAGCGCCTTGCCGTGGCCGCCTCCGCGGGCCGCGGGGCGGACGTACAGGTCCTCCAGGTAGATCCCGTGGGTGCCGCGCCAGGTCGAGAAGTTGAGGAACCAGACCGCGAAGCCGACCGGCTCGCCGGTGGCGTCGTCCTCCGCGATCAGGCCGAACACCGCCGGATTGGCGCCGAACAGCGACTCGCGCAGCTGCTCCTCGGTGGCCACCGCCTCCTGCGGGGCCTTCTCGTACTCCGCCAGCTCGCGGATCATGGCCAGGATGACGGGGACGTCGGTGACGACGGCGGTGCGGATCATGCGGCGAGCCTACTGCTCGGACCCGCTCTCGTCCCAGGCCTGGACGGAGGTCTGGTCGACGATCCGGCCGTCCCGCAGGTTGGCCATCGACGCCATGAGCACCCGCACCCCGTCGGGGTAGTGGCAGGATTCGAGGAACGCGAGGTGGTCGCCCTCGACCACCACCTGCTCCAGCTTGTGGGTCATCTCGCGGCTGTAGACGTCGTCCAGCATGGCGCCGATCTCGTCCCGCCCGTGCATCACCAGGGGGTGGCTGGGCTGGGTCTTGCGGTCGACCACGCGCAGCTCGGCGTCCTCGGCGTACAGCGCCAGCAGGGCCTCGGCGTCGCAGCGTTCGATGCCCTCGCGCAGCGCTCGGGTGTCGAAGGCGGCGGGGGCCGCCATGGTGCTCATGGTCTCGCTCCTCCGGTCGGGTTCCCTCGGCCTCGCACCTTCGAGCGTACGCCCGACGGGGGGCTTCGAACGGGGCTCCGGTCCGGCCGATCGGCCGCCCGGCCGCCCGGCCGCCCGGCGGCCGGTCAACCGGCCGGGACGGTGCGCAGGAAGTCGGCCAGGGTGCTGATCGCGGCCGGGTTGCGCGGGCTCTCGACCAGGTCGACGTAGTCCATGACGAGGATCCGGTCGTTCCTGATCGCGGAGACGTTCGCCAGCGGCGGGAAGGACTTGAGGAAGGCCCGCTTCTCCTCGGCGCTCGGCGTCGCGTAGCTGTTGATCACGATCACCTCGGGGTCGCGCTCGACCACGCTCTCCCAGCCGGCGGTGACCCAGGTGTCCGCGAGGTCGCCCATGATGTTGGTGCCGCCGGCCCTGGCGATGACGGCGTTCGCGGCGGCGAACTTCCCGGCGGTGTACGGCTTGTCCTGCCCGCTGTCGTAGAGGAAGACGGACGGGCGGTGCCCGCGCTGCGGGACGGCGTCGATCTTCGCCCTGGACTCGGCGATCAGCCGGGCGGCGCGGTCCTCGACGTCGAAGATCTCGCCGAGGTTGGCCAGATCGGTGTAGAGCGCGTCCAGCGGGTCCATCACCCCGCGTTCGCCGCTGCTGCCGCTGCGGCAGGACTCGCTGAGCACGTACGAGTCGATGCCCAGGTCCCTGAACGCCTGCGGGGTGACGCCGCTGCCCTCGTCGAAGCCGTAGTGCCAGCCGGCGAACACCAGGTCGGCCCGGGCGTCCAGGGCGATCTCCTTGGTGAGCACCTTCCTGGAGAGCCAGGTGGTCTGCTGGTAGCCGTCCTTCCAGGCGACCCGGTCGACCCGGCCCTTGTCGTCGGGCATCACGTAGCCGGCCATCCGGTCGGCGAGGCCGAGGGAGAGCGTCAGTTCGGTGATGTTGACGTCGTTGGTCACCACCCGGGCGGGCTTCCGTGGGAAGGTGTGCCGCTCGCCGCAGTTCGTGACGGTCACCGGGTAGTGGGCGGAGGCGGTGCCGGCCTCCCGCGGAGCGATCTCGGCGCCGCAGGCGGTCAGTCCGAGGGTGAGCAGGGCGGTGGAGGCAACGGCCTTGGTGCGCATGGGGGTTCTTTCGGGTCGGGGCGGTCTCGGGGCTTCAGGGGAGGCGGTCGAACAGCAGTTGGAGGGCGCCGGTCTCCGGATGCCGGACGGGGGCGGCCCGGACACCGAACACCTCGGCCAGCAGGGCGGGTCGGAGCACCTCGGCGGGCGGCCCGGCCGCGGCGATCCGCCCGGCCGCCAGCACGTACAGCCGATCGCAGTGCCCCGCCGCCAGGTTGAGGTCGTGCAGCGCGGTGAGCACCGTCGGCCCGGCCTCGCGGGCGAGCGCCAGCACCTCCAACTGGTGGGCGATGTCCAGGTGGTTGGTGGGCTCGTCGAGGACCAGCAGGCGCGGCTCCTGGACCAGGGCGCGGGCGAACAGCACCCGCTGCTTCTCGCCCCCGGAGAGGTTCAGGAAGCCGCGTCCCGCGAGGTGTTCGGCCCGGACCTTCCGCAGTGCGGCGGTGCAGCGCTCCCGGTCCTCGGCGCTCGGCCCGCCCGGGCCGCGCCGGTGCGGCAGCCGGCCCATGGCGACCACCTCGGCAACGGTGAAGTCGAACTCGGCGGTGTGCTCCTGGGTCAGCGCGGCCACCCGGGTGGCCGCCCGGCGCGCGGTGAGCGCGTGCAGGTCGTCGCCGGCCAGCCGGACGGTCCCGCCGGCCGGCCGCAGCACCCGGTAGACGCAGCGCAGCAGGGTCGACTTGCCGCTGCCGTTCGGGCCGATCAGCCCGACCACCTGGCCGGCGGCGGCCGCCAGGCTCACCTCGTGGACCAGCCGGGCGCCGGCCAGCTCCACCGAGACGCCGTCGACGGAGAGTTCCTCGGCCCCGGCCACCCCGGCGGTCCTCGTCGCCCCGGCGGTTCCCGTCACCCCGTCGGCCCCGGTCACCGCCCGCCCCCGAGGGCCTGGCCGCGGCGGCGCATCATCAGCAGGAAGGCGGGCACCCCGAGCACCGCGGTGAACACCCCGACGGGCAGTTCGGCGGGTGCCAGCAGGGTGCGCGAGGCGATGTCCACCCAGACCAGCAGCAGTGCCCCGGCCAGCGGCGCGACCACCAGCACCCGGCGGTGAGCGGCGCCGACCAGCATCCGGGCCAGGTGCGGCACCAGCAGTCCGACGAAGCCGATCGCCCCGCTGACGGCGACCACGGTGCCGATGACGGCGGCGGTGACCGTGAAGAGCTCCCGGCGCAGCCGGTCCGGGTCCACGCCGAGCGAGGCGGAGGTCTCGTCGCCCATGGCGAGCGCGTCCAACCGCCCGGCGGCGCAGGTCAGATGGGCCAGCCCGGCCAGGACGGTGCCGGCGGCGATCGGCACCGACCCCCAGGTGGCGCCGCCGAGGCTGCCGAGCAGCCACATCATGGCGTCCCGGGCGGCCTCGGCGTGGTCGGCGGAGAAGACCATCAGGGTGGTGGCGGCGGAGAAGCCGTAGGAGAGGGCGGTGCCGGTGAGCACCAGCCGCAGCGGGGTGAGCCCGTACGCGGTGCGGGCGGCGAGGTAGACCAGCGCCATGGCGGCCAGCGCGGAGCCGAACGCGGAGACGGAGATCGCCCACACCCCGAGCGAGGCGAAGGCGCCGAACAGCAGCACGGCGTTGGCGCCGACGGCCGCGCCGGAGGAGATGCCGAGCACGAAGGGGTCGGCGAGGGCGTTGCGCACCAACGCCTGGACGGCGACCCCGGTGGCGGCCAGTCCGGCCCCGACCACGGCGGCCAGCACGGTGCGCGGAAGCCGGATCTCCCAGACGATCGCGTACCCGGCGGCCTCGTCGGCGTCCAGCCGGCCGCCCGTCAGCCCGGCGCCCAACAGGCGCAGCACCCGGGGGAGTTCGATCCCGGAGGAACCGAAGGCGACCCCGCAGACCAGGGAGAGCAGCAGGGCGGCGGCGAGGCCGAGGGCGAGCGGGACGGTCGGTGTTCGGCGAACGGGGTCGTTCACGTGCGGTGTTCGGCGAACGGGGTCGCTCACGGCGGTCGCGCCTTGCCTCGGGCCGCGGGGTGTGCCGGGGCGGGCGCCGGCCGGGGCGTGCCCGGGCGCCTTCCCCTCGCAGTCCACGGCGAGTTGTCGGGAGTTCAGCGACCGGGGGCGATCGGGCTGGCACGGGGGTTCGGGCCGTGCTCACCGTTGCGGGTCAGCGCCGGATTCACACCGGACTTCTCCCTCGGACGCCCTGGCAGCATAACAGTCACTCATGCTGATCAGTCCTTACCGGGGCGGATCGCACGTGAACGCACGACCGCCCCCGTCCGACGGAGCGGACGGGGGCGGCTGGGTGGCGACGTGTCAGGCTCAGGCCTGCTTGGTCTCCCAGAAGATCTTGTCGACCTCGGCGATCAGGTCCAGCAGGGCCTGGCCGGTGGCCGGGTCCGTGGACGCCTTGGCGGCCGAGGCGGCCTTCAGGGTGTCGTTGATCAGCTTGTGCAGCTGCGGGTACTTCTCGAAGTGCGGCGCCTTGAAGTAGTCGCTCCACAGCACCGAGATGTGGTGCTTGACGGCCTCGGCGCGCTGCTCCTTGATGATGATGGCGCGGGCGCGGAAGTGCGGGTCCTCGTTGGCCTGGTACTTCTCCTGGGTGGCCTTGACCGACTCGGCCTCCAGCTTGGCCTGCGCCGGGTCGTACACACCGCACGGCAGGTCGCAGTGGGCGTGAGCGGTGGCACGCGGTGCAAACAGACGAGAGAACATGGGAGTCCTTCCTTAGATCGTCTTCCCGCGCCCGAGACTACCCTTCCGGCCTCCGGGTTTCGCGGCCGGGCGGTGGGCGTAGGGCAAAAGGCGGACCTGTAACCGGGGTAATCCGGACATCGAACGGTGACGGTCCGTGCGGCAGACTGGGGGCGGGCGGTCCAGGAGGAGGAGTCGTGGCGCGGAGCACGGAACCGCAGGGCGGCGCGGGCGGCGTGGTGCCGTTCGGGCTGGTCGACGTGGCGGGCCCGTCGATGGTCCCGACCCTGCGCGAGGGCGACCAGTTGCTGGTCCGCTACGGCGCGCCGATCCGGCCCGGCGCGGTGGTGCTGTTCCGGCACCCCTTCCAGCAGGACCTGCTGGTGGTGAAGCGGGCCGCCGAGCGCCGACCGAAGGGCTGGTGGGTGCTGTCCGACAACCGCCCGGTGGACAGCGACAGCCGCAGCTACGGCCCGGTTCCGGACGAGCTGGTGCTCGGCCGGGTGCTGCTGCGGCTGCGTCCGAGCCCGGCCTGGCTGGCGCCGGGCCGCGGGCTGGAGCGGCTTTTGCTCGGCCCCCGGCTGTCCCGGCTGCCGGGCCTGGCCCGCCGCCTCGGCGTGTGGGTCGAAGAGGTCTGACCCGAAAGGCCCGGCTGGCCCGGCTAGTTCCCCGGGTGCAGGGCGGCCTCGGCCTCCTGGCGCTTGCGGGCCCGGTACGCGGCGACGTTGGCGCGGGTGGCGCAGCGGTCGGAGCAGTAGCGGCGGGAGCGGTTGGTCGAGGTGTCCAGGTAGGCGTTGCGGCACGGCGCGGCCTGGCAGATGCCGAGCCGGTCGGCGCCCAGCTCGGTGAGGTGGACGGCCAGGCCCATGCAGGCGACGGCGCTGAAGTGCGCGGTGGCGGTGGGCGAGTTGTCGGCCAGGTGCAGGTGCCAGCGCGGCCGGCCGGCGTCGTCCGGGTAGTCGTGCCCGGAGACCAGCGGGCTGACGGGGTACTCCATCAGCAGGCTGTTCAGCAGGTCGACGGCCCGGACCTCGTCGCCCTCGGCGGCGGCCTCGAAGACCCCGCGCAGCCTGGTCCGCACCGCCCGCAGCCGGGGCACGTCGGACTCGTCGGCCAGCGCGGCGGCACGGGCGGAGTCGGAGAACAGGGCGCGCACGGCGTCCACCGAGATCAGCGTGTCGGTGCCGCGCTCGGGTTCCTCGGTGTTCACCAGCCGAACGGCGAGATCGGCGTACGAGGCGAGCTCCACGGCGGTCCTTCCAGGAATCATCGGTAACGGGCTGACTGCTTCCAGCCTATTACCCGGCTGGGGAAAACGGCGGCGCCCGGCAGGAAGTCGTCTGCCGGGCGCCGACCGTACGGGCTCAGAGCACCTTGGAGAGGAAGGCCCTGGTGCGCTCGTGCTGGGGGTTGGTGAGCACCTCGCGGGGGTTGCCGGACTCGACCACCACACCGCCGTCCATGAACACCAGCGCGTCGCCGACCTCGCGGGCGAAGCCCATCTCGTGGGTGACGACCACCATCGTCATGCCCTCCTCGGCGAGGCCGCGCATGACGTCGAGCACGTCGCCGACCAGCTCCGGGTCGAGCGCCGAGGTGGGCTCGTCGAAGAGCATCAGCTTGGGCTTCATGGCCAGTGCGCGGGCGATCGCCACGCGCTGCTGCTGGCCGCCGGAGAGCTGCGAGGGGTAGTTCCCCGCCTTGTCGGCGAGGCCGACCCGCTCCAGCAGGGCCATCCCGCGCTCCCGGGCCGCGGCCTTGGTCTCGCCCTTGACCTGGACCGGCGCCTCGATGACGTTCTCCATGGCGGTCATGTGCGGGAACAGGTTGAAGCGCTGGAACACCATGCCGATGTCGCGCCGCTTCAGGGCGACCTCGCGGTCCTTGAGCTCGTGGAGCTTGTCGCCCCGCTGCTGGTAGCCGACCAGCTCGCCGTCCACCCAGAGGCGGCCGCCGTTGATCTTCTCCAGGTGGTTGATGCACCGCAGGAAGGTCGACTTGCCGGAGCCGGACGGGCCGATGAGGCAGAACACCTCTCCCTGCCTGACCTCCAGGTCGATGCCCTTGAGCACCTCGACCGGGCCGTAGGACTTGTGCACGTTCTCGGCGCGGACCATCGGCTCGGCGGAGGCGGCGGGGGTCTTGCTCAGCTCGGTCATACGTGACCACCTCCCTCGAGGCCCGGGACGACGTCGGCGTTCGTCTTCGGGGTGGGCTTCCCGGCGAACAGGCCCCGCAGTCGCTGCAGCGGAGTGGGCGGGAGGGTGCGGTTGGAGCCTCGGGCGTAGTAGCGCTCGATGTAGTACTGGCCGATGGTCAGCACCGAGGTGAAGAACAGGTACCAGAGGCTGACGACGATCAGCAGCGGGATGTTCTGGTAGTTCCGGGAATAGATGACCTGGCCGGCCCGGAAGATCTCCTCCAGGGAGATCACGGAGACCAGCGAGGTGGTCTTCAGCATCGAGATGGTCTCGTTGCCGGTCGGCGGGATGATCACCCGCATGGCCTGCGGCAGGACGATCCGCCGCATGGTCTGGAACCGGCTCATCCCGAGCGCGTGGGCGGCCTCGGTCTGGCCCTCGTCGACGGACTGGATGCCGCCGCGGACGATCTCCGCCATGTAGGCGGCTTCGTTGAGGCCGAGGCCCAGCAGCGCGGCGACGAAGGTCGGGATCAGGACGTTGGTCTGCTCGGACCAGAACTCCGGTCCCCACGGGACGCCGATCGACAGCTTGGCCCAGATCAGGCCGAGGAAGTTCCAGAACACCAGCTGCACCAGCACCGGGGTGCCGCGGAAGACCCAGATGTAGACCCAGGCGGTGCCGGCCAGCAGCGGGTTCGGCGACAGGCGCATCACCGCGAGGACGATGCCGCCGACCACACCCATGAGCATGGAGAGGGCGGTCAGCTCCAGCGTCACGAGCAGGCCGTGCATGATGCTGTCGTGGAACAGGTACTGCCCGACGATGTCCCACTTGAAAGCGGGGTTGGTGAAGAGGGCGCTCAGCAGCATTGCCGCGAGCAGGGCGATGACGACAGCGCCCGCCCAGCGTCCGGGGTGGCGAACCGGGACGGCCTTGATGGTCTCAGGCCGTCCCTTCTCCGCCGCCCCCTTGTCCAGAGAGTTCACGGTGTGGCCTCGGGGGAGAGATGAAGCGTACGAGAGGTCAGCTGACGGCGCCGTTGACGGTCGACTTGTCGAGGGCACCGGCCTCGACGCCCCACTTGGTGAGGATCTGCTTGTAGGTGCCGTCGTCGATCAGCGACTGGATGGCGCCCTGGACGGCCGGCGTGAGCTTGGAGCCCTTGGCCAGGGCGACGCCGTAGGGGGCCACGCCGTAGGTGTCGCCGAGCTTCTCCAGCTGGCCGCCGGACTGCTTGATCGCGTAGTCGACGACCTGGGAGTCGGCCATCATCGCGTCGTCGCGGCCGGAGACCACGGCGTTGGTGACGTCCGTCTGGAGGTCGAACTTGTCGCCGTCGTTCTGGATGCCCGGCTTGCCGGCCTTGGCGCAGTCCGGGTTGCGGGTGTCCTTGATTTCGTCGGCCTGGGTGGTGCCGGTCTGGACGGCGACCTTCTTGCCGCAGAGGTCCTTCGGGTCGATCTTGTTGGGGTTGCCCTTCTTGACCGCGATGGCGCTGCCGGAGTTGAAGTAGGTCACCATGTCGACGACCTGCTCGCGCTCCTTGTTGTCCGTGAAGGACGACATGCCGAGCTGGAACTTGTTCGACTGGATGCCCGGGATGATCGCGGTGAAGCCGGAGTCCTGGACCTCGGCCTTCAGGCCGAGCTTGGCGGCGATGGCGTCGGCGAGATCGACGTCCATGCCGATGACCTTGCCGCTGTCGTCCTTGAACTCGTCCGGGGCGTACGAGGCGTCCGCGCCGACCACGAGCTTCCCGGCCGACTTGACGTCCGCGGGGACGAGGGCGACCAGCTTGTCGTCGGCCTTGACCGCGTTGACGGTCGCGGAGGCGTTGGGGGCGCCGCCGCCCTCACTGCTCTTGCTGCTGCTGCAGCCGGACAGCACGAGGGACACGGACACGGCGGCCACGCCGGCTGCGAGGAGGCGGGTGCGCTGGGTGCGGGCGGTCATGAGGGGGATCTCCTCCTGGGGAGAGAAATCGGGCGGAGCGCGCCGCGGGAGCGGCGCACCGGGGCAGCTGGCCGTACGGAGCCGTACGGGTGGGTATGTCGCTGTACGTCGTCGTACGGGCGTTGCCGGTGGTGCAGTTGCCTGGGCATACGGGGGCCGCCCAGGGTGGTGCCGGGTACTGCTTCCGCCACCCTCCGCCGAGGTGGACGTCGACCTGAACCGCCTCGACCAGTGGCCGGCTCGATCCGAGATGGGGGGAATCCTGCCATCTGAGGACGGTCAGATGGCCCTCATTCAGATCAAAATCGGATAACAAGCCCTCGCGCTGTCCGCTATTCGGACGGATCGCGTGCCCCTGTCACCCTGCGTATAAGTATGCAGATCTGCCTGTACTCTGCCCGGCCGCCCCGCCGGGTCGCCCACCCGACGGGGCGGCCCACCGGCGCGGGCTCAGATGCCCCCGTTCACCACCGCGTTCTGGGCCGCGCCGGCGCTCACGTTCCACTTGGCGAGGATCTTGTCGTACTCGCCGCTGCGGATCAGCTGGTCCACCGCCTTGGACAGGGTGTCGCGCAGCTCGGTGTCCCCCTTGCGCACCGCGATTCCGTACGGGTTGGAGGTGGACTGGGTGCCGGCCACCTCGAAGCGGTTGCCGCCGTCGGTGGTCTTCACCGCGTAGGCGGCCACCGGGAAGTCGTTCAGGCCGGCCGCGGCGGCGCCGGAGGAGACCTCGGCCAGCGCCTTGGCGTCCTCGTCGAAGCGGTGCACCGTCAGCTGGCGGCCGGTGCGGGCGCAGACGGCCGTCTGCCGGGTGACGATGTCGTCCTGGTTGGTGCCCTGCTGGAGGGCGACAGTGCGGCCGCACAGGTCGTCCATGGTCCGGATCCCCTTGGGGTTGCCCTTCGGGACGACGATCGAGGCGCCGGCGATGAAGTAGTCCACGAAGTCCACGCCCGGGTTGACCTGCTTGCCGTTCTCGTCCAGGCCCTCGCGGCGCTGGCGGATGTCGCTGAGCGCGGACATCGCCACGTCGAACTGCTTGCCCTGCAGGCCCGGTATCAGTTTGTCGAACGGGGTGTCCACGAACTCGACCCGCACGTCGAGGATCCGGCCGAGGGCGGCGGCGAGGTCCGGGTCCAGCCCGGTCGGCTTGCCGTCCGGTCCGCGGAACTCCACCGGCGCGTAGTTGACGTCCATGCCGATGCGCAGCACTCCGGCCGAGCGCTGGGCCTTGGGCAGTTTGGCGCGGACGTCCTTGACCGGGTCGCTCGCGGCGGCCTGCCCGCCGCCACCGCCGCACCCGGTGAGCAGCAGGGCTCCGGCGGCGGCCAGGGCGGCTCCGGCGAAGGCCGGACGGCGGGCATGGAGGAGGTGAGGCATGAGGGCTGCTCCTGGGGGGCGGACCGCGGTTGCCGCGGTGCCGCGCTCGTGTACGCGGAATGGCGACATGCGATCTTGCCATCCCACCCTGCCGGGCCCGGCCCCGGGTGTGTCAGAATTCGGTACCGGGTGATCCCCGAACGCTCGAACCAGACCGACGAGCCCCGACAGGTTCGGGCGCCCGGGACCGGAAGTCATCACGTGGCTCCGTATCCGGGGCGCCGACTCCCCAACGGGTCTGCGTTCACTCCTGCGGGTGCGCGTGCCGCCACACCGTTGCCGCCGCCGGGGCCCGGCGCTTCCGACGTCGGATCCCAGTTCGACGCGACAGCACGGCGGTGAACGGCACGTGACGAGGACGAAAAGGCACAGGTGCGATGCCTCCGTCCGACCTACGCTCGGCCCGGTAGCACAACGCGGATCAAGACAAGACCCCATAAAAACCCTCATCCGAGGGCGCCACCCGACGGCAGCGCCCCACCCCGCCCCCGGGTCCGCTTCGGCGTACCCGGTTTCCGGCTTCCGGACGGGGCCGCTCTGCCCGTCGGCCGCGCACCTCGCCAGAACAATGACGAAGAGGTCATCGTGGCAGCGGAGATCATCAGCAGCACCCAGGACACCGACGATCCGGTCGACGCCGTTTTCGCGCTCCACCGCGGCGGCAAGATGGAGATCCGGGCGACCGTGCCGGTGCGCGACGCGGACGACCTGTCCCTCGCCTACACCCCCGGTGTCGCCCGGGTCTGCACGGCCATCGCCGAGCAGCCGGAGCTGGTCAACGACTACACCTGGAAGTCCAACACCGTCGCGGTGGTCACCGACGGCACCGCGGTGCTCGGCCTCGGTGACATCGGCCCGCAGGCCTCGCTCCCGGTGATGGAGGGCAAGGCCATCCTGTTCAAGCAGTTCGGCGGCGTGGACGCGGTGCCGATCGCGCTGGCCTGCACCGGGGTGGACGAGATCGTCGAGACGGTGGTCCGGCTGGCCCCGTCCTTCGGCGGCGTCAACCTGGAGGACATCTCCGCCCCGCGCTGCTTCGAGATCGAGCGCCGGCTCCAGGAGGCCCTGGACATCCCGGTCTTCCACGACGACCAGCACGGCACCGCGATCGTCACCACCGCCGCCCTGTGGAACGCCGCCGCGGTGACCGGCCGGGAGATCGGCTCGCTGCGGGCCGTCATCTCCGGCGCGGGCGCGGCCGGCATCGCCATCGCCAAGATGCTGGTGGCCGCGGGCATCGGCGACGTGGCCGTCTGCGACCGCAAGGGCGTCGTCCACCAGGGCCGCGAGGACCTGACCGACGTCAAGGCCGAGATCGCCGAGCAGACCAACCGCTCCGCCCTCAAGGGCTCGCTGGCCGACGCGCTGGCCGGCGCCGACGTGTTCATCGGCGTCTCCGGCGGCACCGTGCCGGAGGACGTCGTGGCGACCATGGCCGAGGGCGCGTTCATCTTCGCGATGGCCAACCCCAACCCGGAGATCCACCCCGAGGTGGCCCACAAGTACGCGGCGGTCGTCGCCACCGGGCGCAGCGACTTCCCGAACCAGATCAACAACGTGCTGGCCTTCCCGGGCATCTTCGCCGGTGCCCTGCAGGTGCGGGCCTCCCGGATCACCGAGGGCATGAAGCTGGCCGCCGCCAAGGCGCTGGCCGGTGTGGTGGCCGACGAGCTGACGCCGCAGAAGGTCATCCCCTCGCCGTTCGACGAGCGGGTCGCCCCGGCGGTCACCAAGGCCGTGGCCGAGGCCGCCCGCGCCGAGGGCGTGGCGCGGATCTGACGGCCTGACCGACCCCTGGGATCGAGGGGTGGCCCCCCCCCGAGGGGGGACCGACCAGCCTGAGGCCGGGACACGCGTCACACGTACGCGTGGTTCCCGGCCTCGGCCGTCCCGGCTAGTGTCCGGGGCATGTTTGCTGCCTATGCCGCCCGTATCGACGCCGACGACCCGCTCAGCGGCCTGGAGTTGGGTGAACTCCCCGAGCCGCAGGCCCGCCCCGGCTGGAGCGTGGTGACGGTCAGGGCCGCCAGCCTCAACCACCACGACCTGTGGTCGCTGCGCGGCGTCGGCCTGCCCGCCGAGAAGCTGCCGATGATCCTCGGGTGCGACGCCGCCGGCGTCGACGAGGACGGCAACGAGGTCGTCATCCACTCGGTGATCGGCCAGACCGGCCACGGGGTGGGCCCGAACGAGCCCCGGTCGATCCTGACCGAGCGCTACCAGGGCACCTTCGCCCAGCAGGTGGCCGTGCCGACCTGGAACCTGCTGCCCAAGCCCGCCGAGCTGAGCTTCGAGGAGGCCGCCTGCCTGCCCACGGCCTGGCTGACGGCCTACCGGATGCTGTTCACCAACGCCGGGGTCAAGCCCGGTGACACCGTTCTGGTGCAGGGCGCCGGCGGCGGGGTGTCGACCGCGCTGATCGTCCTCGGCAAGGCGGCCGGCCTGCGGGTCTGGGTCACCGGCCGGGACGAGGCCAAACGCCGCCGGGCGGTCGAGCTCGGCGCGGACGCGGCCTTCGAGAGCGGCGCCCGGCTGCCCTCGCGGGTGGACGCGGTGATGGAGACGGTCGGCGCCGCGACCTGGTCGCACTCGGTGAAGTCGCTGCGCCCGGGTGGCACCGTCGTCATCTCCGGTGCCACCTCCGGCCCCAGCCCGAAGGCCGCCGAGCTGAACCGGATCTTCTTCCTGGAGCTCAAGGTGGTGGGCTCGACCATGGGCACCAAGGAGGAGCTGGCCGGGCTGCTGGCGCTGTGCGCCAACACCGGGGTCCGTCCGGTGATCGACTCGGTGCTGCCGCTGTCCGAGGCCCGGGACGGCTTCGCCCGGCTCGCCAAGGGCGATGTCTTCGGCAAGGTCGTGCTCAACCCCTGACGCGGTCGTGCTCGACCCCTGACGCGTGAAGGCCCGGTGTCCCCGGAGGAGGACACCAGGCCGCGGCTCGGATCAGCCGAGCAGCCGCTTCAGCCGCTCGCCGGCCGCGCCCAGCACCGAGCTGGCCTCGGCCAGCCGGTCGGCGTTCACCCCGCCGTCCCGGGCCGCGTCGCGGACCTGGTCGCGGAAGCGGTCGAGCAGCCGCTCCAGTTCGCGGGACGGCTCCCCGGCCGGGTCGGTGCGCGCCCACGGCGGCAGGTCGGCGGGGGTGGCCGTCGCGTCCTGGTCCTTGTCCAGGTCGATCCGGGTCACGGTGGTCCGATCGGCCGGTTCGGCCTGCTCCTCCGCCGTCGGGTGGCCCCAGCGGGCGGCGTCGGCCAGCCCGGCCAGGCCCTTGGTCAGCTCGGACAGGCCCTCGGCCAGCCCGGTCGGCCAGTCTCCCTTCGCGGCGTGCTCGCGCACCTGCTGCTCGACCCGGCGCTTGATCCGCAGCGCCTCCTGCTGGGCGGCGGTGCGGGAGGCCTTGGCCTGCTCGCGCAGTCGGCGGGCCTCCTCCTCGGCGGCCTTCGCCTTGGCCTTGGCGGCCCGCTCCTGCTCCCGGGCGCGCTTGGCCTGCTCCTTGGCCTGCCGCTTGAACTGGGCGAACTCCTCCTTGGCGCGCTGCCAGGACTCGTTGTCGCCCCAGGGGCCTGCCCACGGGTCGCCGCCGGTCCCGGACCCGGTGTCGCGCCCGGGCCGGGGGGCCTGCTTGGCGGCCTGCCACAGCTCCTCGCGCAGGTCCTTGGCGCTGTCCCGGACGTCCTCCCGGATCGCCCCGGCGAGCTGTGCCACGGAGTCGTGGATCTCCAGCTCCAGCTCGTCCAACTCACCCTGCCGGGCTTCGAGTTCGGCCCGCCCGGCGTCGGTCAGCCGGTAGACCTTGCGGCCGCCCTCGGTGCTGTGGCTGACCAGGCCCTCCTGCTCCAGCTTCGCCAGCCGGGGGTAGACGGTGCCGGCGGAGGGCGCGTACAGGCCCTGGAAGCGCTCCTCCAGCAGGCGGATCACCTCGTAGCCGTGCCGCGGGGCTTCGTCCAGCAGCTTCAGCAGGTAGAGCCGGAGCCGGCCGTGGCCGAACACGGGGGTCATCTCAGGCCTCCTTGGTGAGGTCGGGGCCGGCGGGCCGGTCGTCGCCGGGGGAGGCGGGGAGCTCCTTGGCCACCACCGGGGCGTCGTCCTCGGTGTCGGGGCGGCGCAGCACCGTCACCGCGCCGGAGACGGTGGTGACGTTGAGGCTGCCGCGGCCCTCGCCGAGCTGCCCGGAGATCTTCTTGGCGCCCCAGGTGCTGCTCATCTTGAGCTCGTCGAAGGTGCTGGAGACGTCGCCGCTGGTGGAGCCGGCCTCGACGGTGGCGTCGGCCAGCGAGGGGATCCGGACCACGACCGGGCCGCTGACGGTGTTGACCTTGACGTCGGTCTCGCCGGCCACGTCGAGGTCCAGGGTGACGGCGCCGGTGACGGTGTTGGCCTGGACCCGGTCGGCGGTGCCGGCGATCACGGTGAGCTGGCCGGAGACGGTGTTGACCTTGAGCTGGCCGCCGACCGCCTGGGCGTCGACGTCGCCGGTGACGGTGCTGGCGTCGATCCGCCCGGTGACCCCGGCCAGGGTGGTGTCGCCGCTGGCGGCCTGCACCGAGACGTGCCCGACGACGCCGGTCACGGTGGAGTGCGCCGACACGGTGCCGACCTTGACGTCGGTGCCGGCCGGGACGGTCAGGGTGACGTCGACGGAGCGCTTGCGCTTGAAGGAGTCGAAGAAGTTGCGGACCGATCCGACCGACTTGATCCAGTCGCCGAACTCGCCCCAGCTGTTGATGTCCTTGTAGGTGACGGTGAGGACCCCGTCGACCAGGGTCACGTGCAGCGCCTCGCCCTTGAGGCCGGTGACCTCCAGGCGGGCCGGGCCCTCGGCCGCGACCACGTTCACGGTGCCGTCGATGACGCGCACGTGCAGCGCGCGGACCGCGTCCTCGAAGATGGTCCTGCCCGGCCCGTCGATCGTCCACTGGCTCATCTCTGCCGCCTCCCGTCGCGGATCGCGATGTATCGCGTTCTCTTTCAAAGACGATATATCGCGTGCCGGGAAAAGCAAGCGGTTCGGCCCCGGGACGGGCCCGGAGCCGACCCGGAGCCGCCCCCTACGGGACACGCGGAGGGCCCGGGAGGCGGTTGCCTCCCGGGCCCTCGGTCCGGCGGCCGTCGCCACCGGGTCAGGACGTCACTCGTCGTCGTCCTCGTCGTCGAGCCGGGCCAGCCAGGTGGCCAGCCGCTCGACCGGGATCTCGAAGTCCGGGTTGAGGTCGACGAACTCGCGCAGGCGCTCGGCCAGCCACTCGAAGCTGACCTCCTCCTCGCCGCGCCGGCTCTCCAGCTCCTCGATGCCTCGGTCGGTGAAGTACACGGTTCGCTCCGGTCCGGTGGGGATTGACCTGGCCAGGATAGACCCGCCGGTCAGCCGGCCCGCCAGGTGCTGACGGTCACCGAGGCGGCACCCGTGGTCGGGTCGGCGGCGGTGATCGCGGCGATCGCGATGTTGCGGCTGTCCCGGTCGCGGATGCAGAGCAGCCGCCCGGGCGCGACCCGGTTGTACGTCAGGTCGGTGTCCGGCCGGGAGTCGATCGCGGCGGCGCACTGCTCGGCCGTGACCGTCGACTCGGTGATCACGGCGAAGTCCGACTTCTCGTCCCCCGCGCTCTCGAAGGAGTTGGCCTTGCTGCCGCTGCCGGTGTTGGTGACGCCCAGGCCCCACTTCAGGTCGCCGGAGCCGTTGTGCGGCACCACGGTGCCGGCGTTCAGGTCGATCCGGTACGCGTCCGAGGAGTACTCGGCGGCCGGGATCGAGAGCGCCTTCTTGTCCAGCACCAGGGTGTAGCCGACCGGCCGGGCGGGGGCCGAGACGGTGCCGGGGCCGGACTTCGAGGGCGCCGCGGACACCGGCACGCCGGGGGCGGAGGTGGTCGGGGCGGGGGAGGTGCCGTCCAGGGCGGGGGCCGGGTTCGGACTGCTGCTGCCGCCGCCCTGTCGGGTCGCGCTGTTGCTGCTGCTGCCCTTCCCGCCGTCGTCCAGCTTCTTCATCAGCACCACGCCGCCCGCGGTGCCGCCGACCGCCATCACCAGGGCGACCGTCACCAGCACCTTCCAGGAGACGCCGCCCCTGCGCTTGGCGTCCGCCTCGGGTGCCGGGGCGGCGGCGGTGACCACCGGGCCGGGCGGCGGGGTGTCGAAGGACGGCGGCCGCGCCCGGAGCGGGACGGTCGGCGGGGCGGGCAGCACCGGTGCGGTCGGCGTCTCGGTGGGAGGCTGCGGGGCGCCGTACGCGCCGAGCGGCGGCGGGGCGAAGCCGGACGGGGGCGTGGCCGGGTGCTGCGGCGGCCGGCCCGGGACGGTGCCCGGGTGGGTCGGCGCGCCGACCGGCTGCGGGGGAGCCGCCGGGGCCGCC
>NZ_JPRF03000056.1 GCF_001188955.3 Kitasatospora aureofaciens
CGGGCAGCGGGCCGAGGCGCTGCCCCGCCAGGGTCGGCGCGCCCGGGCCCGCGCCGTCCATCCGTACGGTGGGGGCGCTGGCCAGGTCGCCGTCCGGTCCCGGTTCCCCCGGACGGGGGACGCCGGGCGGGCCGCTGCCCCACGGCTCGGCCGCCAGGCGCTCCCAGACCTCCTCGCCGCAGGCCGTCAGCAACCGTGCCCCGCAGCCGGTCAGCCACTGCCCGGCGCCGCGCAGCCAGCGCGGGTCCAGGTCGGCCGGGGCCTCCTCGGGGCCGTCCAGGATCACCAGCAGCGACCGTCCGGCCGCCGCGCACAGCGCCGCCACCGGTTCCGGCGCGGGCGCCGGTACGCCCAGTTCGGCCGCGGCGGCGGCCAGCGCCCGTTCCACCGGTTCGGCGAGCGAACGGTCCTCGGCGCGCAGGTCGTCGCCGCGCAGCCACAGGGTGGGCAGCGGCCGGGTGCCGCCGGAGCGGCGGACGGCGAGCGCGGCCAGTTCGGTGGAGCGCCCGCTGCCGGGGGCGCCGACCAGGACGGTGACGGTCGCCTCCGGCTCGTCGCTGGTGGGCCCGTCCGGCCGGTCGACCCGGTCGGCGGCCAGCCCGGCCACCCGGTCCGGCCCGGCACCGGCGGCGGCCAGCTGGGAGGCGGACAGCCGCAGCACCCCGGCCAGGTTCAGCGCGGGCCCGTACCCGGGCACCGCCGCCGCGTTGCGCGCCAGCAGCCCTGCCAGCGCCTCCGCGACCACTGCCCCGCCCCCGGCGGTAACGGCCGACAGTGCCCCACCCCCGGCCGGGACCGCCGTCAACCCCCCGCCGCGCAGGGCGGGCGCGGCCAGCGCCACCACCGCGCCGCTGCGGGCGTCCAGCACCGGAGAGCCGGCCGGCACCACGACCCCGCCCACCGCCGGCACGTCCAGCACCAGCACCCCGGCCGGCGGGTGCCCGCCGTACGCCGCGCCGCCGACGCCAAGCAGCCCGCAGCGCAGCACGACCGCCGGGCCGTCGTCCCCGGTGAGCGCGGGCAGCAGCACCTCCTGCCCGGCGCCCACCGCGGCCACCGCGGCCACCGGCAGCGGCGGCACCGGCAGCCCGCCGACCGCGTCGGTGCGCAGCAGGGCGAGCCCGTGCTCGGGCAGCGGCAGCACCGCGTCCGGGCCGAGCACCCGGGTCTGCCCGCCGGGGGTGTGCAGCACCACCCGGTCCAGGCCCGCCACGGCCTCGTGCGCGGTGAGCACCCCGCCCTGCGGGTCGGCGACGAACCCTAAGCCGTGCAGCCGCCCGTTGAGGTCGCGGATCCGCAGCAGGTACCGCCCCGGATCGCCCTCCGCAAACCCCATGAACGCCCCCTCGACCTCGCTCGGGCCTGTCGCCCGCTCGCCGCCGGGAGCCTGCCCGCCGGGGCGGCGCCCCCACCGCTCCCGCGCCGCTCACCACGGTCGTTCACCTCGTGCGCTCCCCCGGGCGGGTGACGCCCTCCGTTCGGGTGAACGGCCCGCAAAGGTGAACCCCCGCCGGGATTCCCGACGGGGGTTCACACACGAACGACCGGCTCAGCCGACGACCGGCTCGGCCGGAGACGACCGGCTCAGCCGACGAACACCGCGACCGGCTTCGCCTGGCCGCCCTTCTCCTCGACCAGCGCGAGGAAGCGCCCGTCCGGCCCGAACACCGCGATCGGCCCGTCCACGCCCAGCCCGGGCGCCTTCAGCCGGGCGCCGTGGGACAGCTTCTGCGCCGAGTCCTCGTCCAGGTCCCAGCGCGGGAAGGCGGCCGCCGCGGCCTGCGCGATCGGCAGCACCTCCAGCGGCGCGGCGGGCTCGCCGGTGACGGCGGCCTCCAGCTGCTCCAGGGTGCGCGCCGACTCCACCCCGTACGGCCCGACCTTGGTGCGGCGCAGCGCCGTCAGGTGCCCGCCGACGCCCAGCCCGGCGCCCAGGTCGCGGGCCAGCGCCCGGATGTAGGTGCCGGAGGAGCACTCGACGGTGACGTCGAGGTCGATCACCGGCGTGCCGTCCCCGGCGACCGCCGCGCGCTGCTCGTGCACGGTGAAGGAGTGGATCGTGGTCGGCCGGGCCGCGAGCTCGAAGTCCTCGCCCTCGCGCACCCGCGCGTACGACCGCTTGCCGTCGATCTTGATCGCGCTGACCTTGGACGGCACCTGCATGATCTCGCCGGTGAGCGCGGCGATCCCGGCGTCGATCGCCTCCCGGGTGACGCCCTGCGCCGGGGTCGAGGCGGTGACCTCGCCCTCGCGGTCGTCGGTGACGGTGGTCTGGCCGAGCCGGACGGTCGCCTCGTAGGTCTTGGCGGTCAGCATCAGGTGGCCGAGCAGCCGGGTGGCCCGCTCGACGCCGATCACCAGCACACCGGTGGCCATCGGGTCCAGCGTGCCGGCGTGCCCGACCTTCCTGGTGCCGGCCAGCCACCGCATCTTGGCGACGACCCCGTGGGAGGTGATGCCCTCGGGCTTGTCGACGATCACCAGGCCGTCCGGGCCGGTGCCTTTGCGCTTCATCGAGTTCTTTCTCTAAGACGTGCAGGAGCCCTCAACGTACCGGCCGCAGCGCACCCCGGAACCGCTCCACCACCGCGCCGACGTCCTCCCGGGCGCTGAACCCGGCCGCGAAGACGTGACCGCCGCCGCCCAGTTCGGCGCAGGCGGCGGCCACGTCGACCGCGCCCTTGGAGCGGGAGGAGCCGCGCAGGGTGCCGTCCGGGTCCTGCTTGAGCACCAACGCCACCTCGGCCTCGGCCGGCCGGCGCAGGATGTCGATCAGCCCCTCGATCTCCTCGACGGTGACGCTGAACAGCGCCAGGTCCTGGTACGGCACCCAGGTCCACACCAGGCCCAGCCCGTCGGCCGCGTCCGGCTCGTAGACGGCCCGGTCCAGCGCGGCCGCGAGCACCTTGAGGTAGCCGAAGGAGGAGGTGTCCCACAGCTGCCGGGAGATCAGGTCGTGCCGGATGCCGGTGGCCAGCAGCCGCCCGGCGAGTTCGTGGGTCGCGGGCGTGGTGGCCCGGTACTTGAAGGAGCCGGTGTCGGTGGCGACCCCGGTGTACAGGCAGGTGGCCAGGGACTGGTCGAGTTCGACGCCGAGCCGGCGCAGCAGTTCGTCCACCAGCACGGCGGTGGCCGGCGCGGACGGGTCGATCAGCTGGTGGGTGCCGAAGCCCGGGTTGGAGGCGTGGTGGTCGAACACCACCAGGACGGGCGCGGCGAAGGCCTTGTCGTGCAGCAGGCCCAGCCTGCTCTGCGCGGCGACGTCAAAGCAGAGCACCAGCTCCGGCACGTCCGGCACCTCGGCGGCGGGCACGATCAGCTCCTGGCCGGGCAGGAAGGCCAGCGACTCGGGCACGACCTGCGGGTCGTCGCCGAAGGAGACCCGCACCTGCTTGCCCAGCGCGCGCAGCGCCAGGGCGGCCGCCAGGGAGGAGCCCAGCGCGTCGCCGTCCGGGCAGATGTGGCAGATCAGGTCGATCGAACGGGCCCGCCCGATCTCCGCCACCACCTGCTGCCAGACCAGCTCGAAGCCGCTCTCCTCGGTGCGCGGCCCGGGGAGCGCCGCGAGGGCACCCTCCACCGTGCTGGTGGAGGGCGCCCCCGTGGTCGATCCGGCTCGCGAGGCGGCCTGCGCCGACTCACCCGCCATGACTACTCGTCCTCGTCGTCACGCTCGGACGCCGGCACCCGGTACGGGTCCGCGTCGCCGGCGTAGGTCGCGCCCGCGGCGGTGGTGCGCACCGCCGCGTCGATGGCCTTCGCCCGGTCGAGCAGGTCGTCGATGTTCCGGGCGTTCTCCGGCAGGGCGTCCGCGACGAAGGTCAGCGTCGGGGTGAAGCGCACCCCGATCTTGCCGACCTCGGAGCGGATCACGCCCTTGGCGCTCTCCAGCGCGGCCGCGGTGGCCTCGCGGTCGGTCTCGTCGCCGAAGACGGTGTAGAAGACGGTGGCCTCGCGGAGGTCGCCGGTCACCCGGGTGTCGGTGATGGTCACGAACCCCAGTCGCGGGTCCTTGATCCGCCGCTCCAGGGTCTGGGCGACGACCACCTGGATGCGGTCGGCGAGCTTGCGCGCCCTAGCGGTGTCGGTCACGTTGCCTCCTCGTGCAGTGGGCCCGGTACCCGGGCGAGCTGCGCACCCGTCGGGGCCCATGCCCCAAAGTACCGGCCCGCGCCCGGCCTTGCGGGCGCTCTCGGTCCTGATCCGTGTGAGAACGGCGACTTCCGCCGGCCGGCTCCACGGTCCTCATTCGTCGTCGTCGTTGTGGTAGCGCCTCCTCGCGGAGAGGAGCTGCACCTCGGGGCGGCCGGCGACCAACCGCTCACAGCTGTCCAGGACCTCGGTGACGTACCCGGCTTCGCCGGAGACCACCGCCAGGCCGATCTCGGCCCTGCGGTGCAGGTCCTGGTTCCCGGTCTCGGCAGCGCACACGCTGTACTTGCGCTGCAGTTCGGCCACGATGGGCCGCACGATCGAACGCTTCTCCTTGAGCGAGTGGACGTCGCCCAGCAGCAGGTCGAAGGTGAGTGTTCCCACGAACATGTGTGACAGGTCTCGCCGACCTGGAAGGCCTCGGGGGAGGCGCGGGCCCGGACCGGGCCCGCGCCGGGACCGTCGGAAGCTGACTTCCGAACACCCCGGACCCTACACAGCGAGACCGGGGCCGGTCGACGGAAATACCACCCGTCGACCGGCCCCGGTTGACACCGACTAGGCGCGCGGCTTCTCGCGCATCTCGTAGGTCTCGATGATGTCCTCGACCTTGATGTCGTTGAACGACCCCAGGGTGACACCGGCCTCGAAGCCCTCGCGGACCTCGGTCGCGTCGTCCTTGAAGCGGCGCAGACCCTCGATCGAGAGGTTCTCCGCCACGACCTTGCCGTCGCGCAGCAGGCGGGCCTTGGCGTTGCGGCGGATGATGCCGTCGCGGACCAGGACACCGGCGATGTTGCCGAACTTGGAGGAGCGGAAGACCTCGCGGATCTCCGCGGCGCCGAGGCGCACCTCCTCGTACTCCGGCTTGAGCATGCCCTTGAGGGCGTTCTCGATCTCCTCGATCGCCTGGTAGATGACCGAGTAGTACCGGACGTCCACGCCTTCCTTCTCGGCCGCGGCGCGCGCACGGCCTTCGGCGCGCACGTTGAAGCCGATGATGATGGCGTCCGAGCCCATCGCCAGGTCCACGTCGGACTCGGTGATGGCACCCACACCGCGGTGCAGGACCCGGAGCTCGACCTCCTCGCCCACGTCCAGCTTGACGAGGGCGTCCTCGAGGGCCTCGACCGAACCGGAGACGTCACCCTTGATGATGAGGTTGAGCTGCTCGATGGAGCCGGCGGCGATGGCCTTGTCCAGGTCCTCCAGGGACACCCGGACCCGACGCTGCGCGAAGGCGGCGTTGCGGTCGCGGGCCGAGCGCTTCTCGGCGATCTGGCGGGCGGTGCGGTCCTCGTCGACGACGATGAAGCTGTCGCCGGCGCGGGGCACCGAGGTCAGACCGAGCAGCAGCACCGGACGGGACGGGCCGGCCTCGCTGAGGTTGTTGCCGTTCTCGTCCAGCATGGCGCGGACGCGGCCGTAGGCGTCGCCCACGACGATCGAGTCACCGACGCGGAGGGTACCGCGCTGGACCAGGACGGTCGCCATGGCGCCGCGGCCCTTGTCCAGGTGGGCTTCGATCGCAATACCCTGCGCGTCCTGGTCGGGGTTGGCCCGCAGGTCGAGCGAGGCGTCCGCGGTCAGGACCACGGCCTCCAGCAGCTGGTCGATGTTCAGACCCTGGCGCGCGGAGATGTCGACGAACATGGTGTCGCCGCCGTACTCCTCGGCCACCAGGCCGAACTCGGTCAGCTGGCCGCGGACCTTGGTCGGGTCGGCGCCCTCGACGTCGATCTTGTTGACGGCGACCACGATCGGCACACCCGCGGCCTTGGCGTGGTTCAGCGCCTCGACCGTCTGCGGCATGACACCGTCGTTGGCCGCGACCACCAGGATCGCGATGTCGGTGGACTTGGCACCACGGGCACGCATGGCGGAGAACGCCTCGTGACCCGGGGTGTCGAGGAAGGTGATCGGGCGCTCTTCGCCGTTCACGATCGTCGCCACCTGGTAGGCACCGATGTGCTGGGTGATGCCACCGGCCTCGCCGGCCACCACGTTGGACTTGCGGATCGCGTCCAGCAGGCGGGTCTTACCGTGGTCGACGTGACCCATGACGGTGACGACCGGCGGGCGCGGGGCCAGCTGGTCCTCGTCGCCCTCGTCGGCACCGAAGTCGATGTCGAACGACTCCAGCAGCTCGCGGTCCTCGTCGTCCCGGCTGACGATCTCCAGCTGGAAGCCCATCTCGCCGGCCAGCAGCTCGAGGGTCGCGTCGGAGACCGACTGGGTCGCGGTGACCATCTCACCGAGGTTGAACATGACGGAGACGAGCGCGGCCGGGTTGGCGTTGATCTTCTCCGCGAAGTCCATCAGCGAGGCGCCGCTCGACAGGCGAACGGTCTGGCCGTTGCCGCGGGGCAGCATCACACCGCCGACGGACGGGGCCTGCATGGCCTCGTACTCCTGGCGCTTCGCCCGCTTCGACTTGCGACCGCGCGCCGGGCGACCGCCCGGGCCACGACCGAAGGCGCCCTGCGTGCCACCACGGGCACCCGGGCCACCGGGACGACCGCCGAAGCCACCGGGACGGGGGCCGAAGCCGCCGCCGCCACCCGGGGCACCGCCACCGGGACGCGGACCGCCGAAGCCGCCGCCACCGGCCGGACGCGAGCCCGGACCGGCCGGACGACCCTGGAAGCCGGGACGGGCACCGCCGGCACCCGGACCACCCGGACGACCGCCGGGGCCACCCGGACCGCGGCCACCCGGGCCCGGACGCGGGCCGGCCGGACGCTGCGGCATCATGCCCGGGTTCGGACGCGGCATGCCGGACGGGGTCGGCCCGCCGGGACGCGGCGCGGCCGGACGCGGCATGCCGTCGGGACGCGGGGCGCCACCGGGACGCGGAGCACCGGCACCCGGCGCGCCACCCGGACGCGGACGGTCGCCGCCCGGACGGGGGGCACCGGCACCCTGGGCACCGGCCGGACGCGGACGGTCGCCACCGGGACGCGGCGCACCGGCACCCTGGGCACCGGCCGGACGCGGACGGTCGCCACCGGGACGCGGACGGTCGCCGCCCTGCGCGCCCGGAGCACCCGGACGGGCACCCGGCGCGCCCGGACGGCGGTCGCCGGGGCGGGCCATGCCGGTCGCGCTGCCCGAGGTGAACGGGTTGTTGCCCGGACGCGGGCCGGCCGGACGCGGGCCCGGACGGGCACCGCCACCGGCCTGGCCGGCCGGACGCGGGGCCTGGGCGGCCGGACGCGGGGCGTCACCGGCCGGAGCCGGCGAGGAGAACTCGGCCGCGGGAGCAGCCGGAGCCGCCGGGGTGGCGGGACGCGCGGCCGGGCGGGGGCCCGGGGTCGGCGCACCCGTACGCGGGGCGGCGGGGGCGGCCGGAGCCGCGGGCGCGGCCGGAGCGGCGGGAGCCGCGGCCGCAGGGGTCGGACGGGGACCAGGGGTCGCGCCAGGGCGCGGACCCGGGGTCGGTGCACCCGGCTTGGGTGCACCCGCGGCACCTGCCGCGGGCTGGGGCGCCGCGGTCTTCCGCGGGCCCGGCTTGGCAGCGCCACCACCGGTGGGGGCCACACCAAGCGCGTCAGTCAGCTTGCGCACGACCGGCGCCTCGATCGTCGAGGACGCCGAACGGACGAACTCACCGAGCTCGGTCAGCTTGGCCATGACGGCCTTGCTCTCCAAGCCAAGCTCCTTGGCGAGTTCGTAAACCCGGACCTTAGCCACTTCACTCCTGTCTATGAGTCCGGGGGTCTCGTCCGCCGGACTGTCGCTACTTCATGGGCGTACCCATCGCGTACTCATCGCGTACTCATCGAGTGCTCATCGCAATCTCGACCTACTTCCACATCGCGAGGTACCTGACTGGTGCACGGCGCGCGGCTGCCCGAGCGCTGTGCTTGTTGCGGTGGTTCTCTCCGCCGCGGTGAGCGGCGGCCGTCACGGGAGGCGGTCCGCCGAAGGGGCTCCGCCGACCCGCTCCTCGATGAACCCGCGGAGCCGCTCCGTGTCGAGCGCCCCCTGGAGCCGGAAGGCCCGGGGGAACGCCCGACGGCGGACCGCGAGGTCGAGGCAGGCCAGGTCGAGGTGCAGGTGAGCGCCCCGGCCCGGCAGTGCGCCACGGGGATCGGGGACGCAGACGCCCTCGACCGCCGTGACACGCAACAGCTCGTGCTTGGCCGCTCGCTTGCGGCAGCCCACGCAGGTGCGTTCCGGGCGTGCTCGGACGTGCGTCCGGCCAGACGAAGGCAAGTCTACCCCTCCGAAGCGACATGGCGCCGCCCCGTTGATCCCGGAGGACCGGCGGGGACCGCCAGGAACAACACTGACTACTGCACCGACGATTCCTGGGCCTGCCCCTCGGTGTCCGGCCGGATGTCGATCCGCCACCCGGTGAGACGTGCGGCCAGACGGGCGTTCTGCCCCTCCTTGCCGATCGCCAGGGACAGCTGGTAGTCCGGCACGATCACCCGCGCGGAGCGCTGGGCGGCGTCCACGATCTCCACGCTGGTCACCCGGGCGGGGGACAGCGCCGCGGCGACCATCTCGCGCGGGTCCTCGGACCAGTCGACGATGTCGATCTTCTCGCCGTGCAGCTCGCCCATCACGGCGCGCACCCGGGAGCCCATCGGACCGATGCAGGCGCCCTTGGCGTTCAGCCCGGCCCGGCGCGACCAGACCGCGATCTTGGTGCGGTGACCGGCCTCACGGGCGATCGCGGCGATCTCCACGCTGCCGTCCGCGATCTCCGGGACCTCCAGCGCGAACAGCTTCTTCACCAGGCTCGGGTGGGTGCGCGACAACGTCACCGACGGCCCGCGGACACCCCGGCGCACCGCCACGACGTAGCACTTCAGCCGGGTGCCGTGCCGGTAGTCCTCGCCCGGGACCTGCTCCTGCGGCGGCAGGATGGCCTCCAGCTTGCCGATGTCGACCAGCACGTTCTTCGGGTCGTTGCCCTGCTGGACGACACCGGTGACGATGTCGCCCTCCTTGCCCGCGTACTCGCCGAAGGTCTGGTCGTCGGCGGCGTCGCGCAGGCGCTGCATCATCACCTGGATGCCGATGCTGGACGCGATCCGGCCGAAACCGCTCGGGGTGTCGTCGAACTCCTTCGGCTCGACGCCCTCGTCCAGCTCCGCCGGGTCCTCGGTGGCCCACACGGTGACGTGCCCGCTCTTGCGGTCCAGGTGCACCCGGGCGCGGCGGCGCGAGCCCTCGGTGCGGTGGTACGCGGTGAGGAGGGCGGACTCGATGGACTCGACCAGCAGGTCGAAGGGGATGTTCTTCTCGTTGACCAGCGTGCGCAGGGCACTCATGTCGATGTCCACGGCTACGCCTCCTCGTCTTTCGTCACGTTCATGATGGTCGTACGGCGGCCGGCTCATTCGGCGCCGTCGTCCCCCTCGTCGAAGTCGGCGGCCTCGTCCAGGAGCTGCTCGTCGTCCTTGCGGTTGAACTCGACCTGGACCCGTGCCCGAGCCACCTCGGCGTACTCCAGACGGCGCTCCTTCGGACGGCCGCGCCCCTTCACCGGCTGCACCTCGACCAGCGCGCCGTCCTCGTCCGCCTCCAGCACCCGGGCGACGATCTCCCCGCCGTCGACCAGGTGGATCTTGGCCAGCCGGCCCTCCGCGCGCTGCCAGTGCCGGGGCAGCACCAGCGGACGCTCCGCACCCGGCGAGCCGACCTCCAGCAGGTACGGCTCGTCCCCCATCACGTCCGAGGCGTCCAGGGCCTCGCCGACCACCCGGCTGAACTCGGCGATGGTGTCCATGTCCACGCCGCCGTCGGTGTCGACGTCGATCTGCACCTGCCGGCGGTTGCCCGCCCTGGTGACCTTGACGTCCTCCAGGTCCAGTCCGGCCTGGGCGGCCAGCGGCTCCAGCAACGCGCGCAGCCGGTCGGTGTGGGTGGTGCTCATCCGGGTGGACTCCTCGGCCGCGTCTGCTGTTGTCAGGGGTCGCCCCGCGCCCTCCGCGCCCGTCCGGCGCACACCGGGTCACGGCAGCTCGGCCCAAAGCCTAGCCGGTGAAGCCACGAACCACCGATTCCGGACCTCCCCGGACCAGCCGGACGCCACCCACTGCGAGCAAGCTCACACCGGCCCACCCGCCGCACCGGCCCCCCGCAATCGTGGGGATTCTGCGAAGATCGGGCCACCGAGGACGGACAAGGGGAGGCCGTCCTCCCTACCCGCTCCGGAGTGACCCCGATGCAGCCGCCCAGCCGACGGACCTTCCTGGCCCTCGGACTGATCACCCTCACCACCGCCTGCACCGGCACCGACGGGACGGACGCCGCCACCAAGGCCCCCGCCCCCGACCCGGACGCCCCCGTCCGACTGCGCGCCGTCGCCGCCACCGACACCCTGCTGTCGGCCTACGACGCCCTCCTCGGCACCCCCGGCGCCCGGACCGCCCTACTCCAACCCCTCCGCGCCGAGACCGCCCAGCACCGCGCCGCCCTCGCCCAGGGCATACCGGCCGGCTCCGGCACCCCGACTCCCGGCGCCCCCACCACGGCCCCGAGCACCTCTGCAGCCCTGGCCACCCTGGAACGCCAGACCGCCCAGTCCCACCTGGCCGACCTCGACGCCGCCCGGCCACCCCTCGCCCGCCTCCTGGCCTCGATCGCCGCCGCCAACGCGCTCCACGCCACCACCCTCGGCGCCCCGCCCGACCAGCCCGACCCCGCCACCACGCCGATCCCCTCCCCCTCCGCCACCGCCCCCTCGGCCACCTCCCCCGGAACCGCACTGCCCGCCCTCCAACAGGCCCTGAGCGCCGAACACGCCGCCGTCTACGGCTACGGCGTCGTCGGCGCCCACCTCCCCGACGACCAACAACGCGCCGACGCCCGCACCTACTACGCCGCCCACCAAGCCCAACGCGACGCCTGGCAGCGCCTCCTCACCACCCTCGGCACCACCCCCACCCCCGCCGCCGGCGGCTACCAGCTCCCCTTCCCCGTCACCGACGCCCCCACCGCCACCAAGCTCGCGGCCCACCTGGAAACCCGCCTGACCACCGTCTACGCCGACCTCGTGGCCGACCTCCCCACCCCCCACCGCCGAACCGCCGCCACCGCCCTCCGTGACTGCACACTCCGGGCCCAGCACTGGGGCGCCCCCACCACCCCCTTCCTTGGCCTCCCCGACCCCGCCCCCACGGTCACCCCGAGCTGACCCTCCTGGGCGCGCGGGCAACGCCCCGCGCGCCCACCCCCGGGTCACCCACCCTCCCAAAGGCCCACCACCCACCACCAAACCCCCACATCCCCGACAATGGACACGGCACAACCCACGGGGGAGCAACAACCGGAAGGCCGGCATGTCGGGAGCAGCACCACACATCACCGTCCCCACCTGGCTGACGAACAGCGTCACCGCCGGCCACGGCGAAGAGGGCCGCCAGTGGCTGGCCACCCTCCCCGCCAGGGTCGCCACCCACCTGACCCGCTGGGGCCTCACCCTCGAACGCACCCTGGACCCGGGCGGCAGTCTCAGCCTCGTGGCGTACGTCCACCGCGACGACCTCTCCCCCGCGGTCCTCAAGACCGGCCTGGTCACCCCCGAGACCGCCCACGAGCACACCGCGCTCACCCACTGGGCCGGACGGGGAGCCGTCCTCCTCCTGGCCGCCGACCCCGCCGAGGGCGTCCTGCTGCTGGAGCGCCTGCACGGCGAGATCCCGCTGCGCTCGCTCGCCGAGCCCAAGGCCATGCTGGAGGCCACCAGCCTGCTGCACCGCCTCTGGGTGGAGCCGCCCACCGGGAGCGCCCTGCCCACCCTCGCCGACCGGGCCGCGGACACCGCCGCCCGGGTCGCCGAGCACCGCGCCGATTCCGCCGCGGCCGTCGCGCAGCCCCTGCTCGACGAGGCCCTGGCCACCGCCGAGGACCTGACCGGCTCCGCCACCGAGACCTTCCTGCTGCACGGCGACTTCCACCACGGCAACGTCCTCGCCGCCGACCGCGCCCCCTGGCTGGCGATCGACCCCCGCCCGCTGACCGGCGAGCGCGCCTACGACCTGGCCCGGCTCGTCCTGGACCGCGCGGACACCCTGCTCGGCTCCCCCGGTGCCCCCGCCGCCGTCCGCCGACGGCTCCACCAACTCGCCGAGGCCCTCGACGTCGACCGGGACCGGCTGCGCGGCTGGACCCTCTTCCGCGCCGTGGACCTCGCCCTGCGCGACCTGGCCACGGGCCGGCGCGAGGACGCCGAACTGCACCTCGAATTCGCCGGCCACGTCTGAAGAGCACCGACCGGCCAACGCCGACCGATCACCGGGGCGGACCGCCTGAACGGCGCCCGCTACGCCCCGCGCAGCGGCAACCGCGCCCCCATCACCGCGTACAGCCGGTCCGTCGCCGGGAACCGCACCGCCCGGGCCAGGTCCCGGTACCCCAGCGACCGGTAGAGCCGCCGGGCCGGCGTCTCCGCGTCGATCGCCGACAGGATGCTGCGCTCCAGCCCCGACCCCTCGCACAGCAGTCGGATCAGCCGCGAGCCCACCCCCTGCCCCTGGAACTCCGGCAGCACGTGCAGTTCGGTGACCGCGAACACGTCGTCCAGCCAGTCCGCGTGCCCCCGGGCGCTCAGGTACGGCTCGATGACCGTGCTCCACCAGTGCTCCCGCTGGTTGGGCATCCCGTACCCGAAGCCGACCAGCCGCCCCCCGCTCATCGCCCCGAACGCGATCACCCCGGGCTGCTGGGCGTGCCGTCCGACGATGTGCAGCCGTACCGCGACCTCCTCGGGGGTGAGGCCGAACGCCACCGCCTGGACCTCCAACGCCTGCGGCGCCCAGGCCGCAAGGTCGATGGCCCCGATCGTCACCCCGGTCAGCTGCTCCATGCTCCGGACGTTACTACCAGCCGCCCGGTGGCGCGGCCGAAGATCGGAACCCAACGACGGGCGAAGCCCCCGCGAACCGCGCCACAACAGCACCCTCGCCGCCACCCCGGCGGAAGAGCGCCTCAGAAGAGCACACTCATGAACGCCCCGACCTCCCGGAACCCCACCCGCCGATAAGCCGCCCGCGCCCGCAGGTTGAAGTCGTTGACGTACAGCGAGACCACCGGCGCCACCTCCCGCAGCGCGACGTCCAGCACTGCGGCCATCCCGGTCTCGGAGAGCCCCTGCCCCCGGTACTCGGGTGCCACCCAGACCCCCTGGATCTGGCAGGCCCCCTCGGTCACGGCGCCGATCTCGGCCTTGAACACGACCTGGCCGTCCTCGGCGAACCGCGCGAACGACCGTCCGGTGGTGACGAGTTCGGCCACCCGGGCCTGGTAGAGCAGTCCGCCGTCACCGGCCAGCGGGGACACCCCCACCTCCTCGGTGAACATCGCCACGCAGGCGGGCATCAGCGCCTCCACCTCGTCGCGCCGCACCCGCCGCACCAGCGGGTCGGGCGCGATCTCCGCGGACGGCGAGGAGGTGGCCAACAGCGGCTGGTGGCCCCGGACTTCACGCGCGGGCCCCCAACTGCGTTCCAGCAGTGCCCAGAAGGCGGCGGTCGAGCCGGCCGGTCCGACGATGGAGGAGCAGCGCCGGCCCTGCCGCCGGGCCCGCTCGGCGAAGGCCGCGACGGCCTGCGGTCCGGCGTCGACCAGGACGAGGTTCGCCCCGGCGTAGCACAGGGCGTCGAGCACGCCGTTCCCGTCGTACCAGCCCCACATCTCCCCGCCGAGCCGCCACGGGTCCAGCCCGACGGCCTCGACCCGGGTGGCGACGAAGGCGTTGGCGACCGGGTCGCGGTGGAGGATCGCCAGGGCGTCCGCGAGGTCGGGCGGCTCCAGCACGCGGGTGGTGGCCAGCGCCCGGGCGGCCTGGAAGGAGCTGGGGAGCATCACACCTCGATCGATCATCGAGACAGCACCTCACTGAGACGACTCTGGCCGCACCCTACTCCGTGGCCCCACCCGGCTACGGCTGCGGGGCCGTCCGCGAACGGACGGCCCCGCTTCCGGAAAACTTCGCTGCAGTTGCGTTCGGACCGCTCCGCGGCCCCCGTGACGTGACCGCCCCGCGGTCACATCGCGGTCACATCGCGGTCACTCCGCAGCGACGACGGTCGGCGAACCGGCCTCGACGCCCTCCTCCTGCATCTGCTCGGCGAGCTTGAGCGCCTCCTCGATCAGGGTCTCGACGATCTTCGACTCGGGAACGGTCTTGATCACCTGGCCCTTGACGAAGATCTGTCCCTTGCCGTTGCCGGAGGCGACCCCGAGGTCGGCCTCGCGCGCCTCGCCCGGCCCGTTCACGACGCAGCCCATGACGGCGACCCGCAGCGGCACCTCCATGCCCTCCAGCCCGGCGGTGACCTCCTCCGCGAGCTTGTAGACGTCGACCTGGGCGCGGCCGCAGGACGGGCAGGAGACGATCTCCAGCCCGCGCTGGCGCAGCCCGAGGGACTCCAGGATCTGGTTGCCGACCTTGATCTCCTCGGCCGGCGGGGCCGAGAGCGAGACCCGGATGGTGTCGCCGATGCCCTCGGCGAGCAGCGCGCCGAAGGCGACCGCGGACTTGATGGTGCCCTGGAAGGCCGGCCCGGCCTCGGTGACGCCCAGGTGCAGCGGGTAGTCGCAGGCGGCGGCGAGCTGGCGGTAGGCCTGGATCATCACGACCGGGTCGTTGTGCTTGACCGAGATCTTGATGTCGCGGAAGTCGTGCTCCTCGAACAGCGAGCACTCCCACAGCGCGGACTCGACCAGCGCCTCCGGGGTGGCCTTGCCGTACTTCTCCAGCAGTCGCTTGTCGAGCGAGCCGGCGTTGACGCCGATCCGGATCGGCACCCCGGCGTCCTTGGCGGCCTTGGCGATCTCGCCGACCTTGTCATCGAACGCCTTGATGTTGCCCGGGTTGACGCGCACGGCCGCACAGCCGGCGTCGATCGCGGCGAAGACGTACTTCGGCTGGAAGTGGATGTCGGCGATGACCGGGATCTGCGACTTCTTGGCGATGATCGGCAGCGCGTCGGCGTCGTCCTGGGAGGGGACGGCGACCCGGACGATCTGGCAGCCGGACGCGGTGAGCTGGGCGATCTGCTGCAGCGTGGCGTTGATGTCCGAAGTGACCGTGGTGGTCATCGACTGCACCGAGACGGGGGCGTCGCCGCCGACCGGCACGTTGCCGACCATGATCTGCCGGGAGTAGCGGCGCTTGGCCAGCGGCTTGAGCGGCAGGGACGGAATACCGAGCGAGATCGCGGTCATGTGCGCAGGGTTCCCCGGGGTTGAGGTGTGGTCGACCGCCCGGCCGTTGGGACGGCCGGGGCCGGGCACGCGGACGATCGCGCACCCGGCCTCCACGGTACGGCACGGCCCGGGCGCCCAGCACACCCGCCGTACCCGGACGCCCTAACCGACCTTCACCGGGTTCACCAGGTCGGCCACCATCACCAGCAGGGTGAATCCGATGAAGATGCTGGCCACGACGTATGCCACCGGCATCAGCCTGGCGACGTCGAAGGGGCCCGGGTCGGGCCGCCGGAACAGCCGTGCGAACCGGCGCCGGACCGACTCCCACACGGCGCCGGCGATGTGGCCGCCGTCCAGCGGCAGCAGCGGCAGCATGTTGAAGAGGAAGAGCGACAGGTTGATGCCGGCCAGCAGGTTCACGAAGATCGCGACCCGCTGGGCGGCCGACTCGTGGAGCGAGAACACCTCGCCGCTGACCCGGGCGGCGCCGACCATCCCGATCGGGGAGTCCGGATCACGCGGGGCGTTGCCCACGACGGCGTTCCACAGGCCGGGGATCTTGCCGGGCAGGGCCGCCAGCGACTTCACCCCGTTCTCGGCCATGCCGTACATCCGGTCGATCGACTGCCCGAGGCCGAGCTGGACGGTTTCGCTCCTGGGGGTGAACCCGAGGAACCCGGCCTGGACGGTCTGGCCCTTCACCGGCACGCCGTTGCCGTCGTACTTCTGCACGTCGTTGACGGCGATGGTGGGCCTGAAGGTGAGCCGCTGACCGTCGCGGTCCACCACGACCTCCACCTGCTTGCCGGCGCTCCTGCGGATGTCCGCCTGCAGCTGGTCGTAGTCGCGGATCCGGTCGCCGTCGAAGGAGAGCACCTTGTCGCCCTGGCGCAGCCCCACCTCGTTGGCCGGGGTCTTGGGCGCGTCGGCGGGGCAGGTGTCGGTGGGCTGGCCGGCCTTGACGACGCACTGGGCGACCGAGCCGATGGTCGGCACCGCCATGGTGACGCCGAAGCCCATCATGACCGTCAGGAACAGCCCGAACGCCAGGACCAGGTTCATGAACGGCCCGGCGAACATGACGATGACCCGCTTCCAGGGCTTGCGGGTGTAGAACAGCCGGTTCTCGTCGCCCTCCTGCAGCTCCTCGTAGGAGGCCTCCCGGGCGTCCTCGATCATGGTCCGCCAGGGCGAGCTGCTGCGCTTGGTGATCCGGCCGTCCTCACCCGGCGGGAACATCCCGATCATCCGGATGTACCCGCCGAAGGGGATCGCCTTGATGCCGTACTCGGTCTCGCCCTTGCGGCGCGACCAGATGGTCGGGCCGAAGCCGACCATGTACTGCGGCACCCGGATGCCGAACAGCTTGGCCGTGGAGAGGTGGCCGAGCTCGTGCCAGGCGATCGAGAAGAGCAGCCCGACCACGAAGACCAGGATGCCGACCACCGTCAAAACCGTTGCCACCGCTGGCCCTCCGTCATGCCGCTCCGCTCATCGTCTCGTCGTACCGCGGTCCGTGCCGCGCCGGACACCGCCGGTACCGGGGCACCGGCGGCCCGCCGCCGCCTTCCGGAGTCGGGGCCCGTCAGCCCGCCGCCAGCTCGCGGGCCCGGGCGCGCGCCCAGTCCTCCGCGTGCAGGACGTCCTCGACGGTCAGGGAAGTTCCCGCCGCCGGCGTCCCGTGCTCGGCCACGACCTTCGCAACAGTGTCCACGATTCCGGTGAAGGCGAGGCGGCCCTTCAGGAAGGCCTCCACGCATTCCTCGTTCGCCGCATTGAACACCGCCGGAGCCGTCCCGCCCAGGGTGCCCACCTCACGGGCCAGCTCGACGGCGGGGAAGGCCTCGTCGTCCAGCGGGAAGAACTCCCAGGTCGCGGCCTTGGTCCAGTCACAGGCGGGGGCGGCGTCCGGCACCCGGTCCGGCCAGCCCAGGCCCAGCGCGATCGGCATCCGCATGTCCGGCGGGCTGGCCTGCGCCAGCGTCGAACCGTCGGTGAACTCCACCATCGAGTGCACCACCGACTGCGGATGGACCACGACCTCGATCCGGTCGAACGGCACGTCGTACAGCAGGTGCGCCTCGATCACCTCCAGGCCCTTGTTGACCAGGGTGGCCGAGTTGATCGTGACGACCGGGCCCATCGCCCAGGTCGGGTGCGCCAGCGCGTCCTGCGGGGTCACCCCGGCCAGCTGCTCCCGGGTCCGGGTGCGGAACGGACCGCCGCTCGCCGTCACCACCAGCTTGCGGACCTCGGCCCGGGTGCCGCCCGCCAGCGCCTGGTACAGCGCGGCGTGCTCGGAGTCCACCGGCACGATCTGGCCCGGCTTCGCCACGGCCTTCACCAGCGGGCCACCGACGATCAGCGACTCCTTGTTGGCCAGCACCAGCACCCGGCCCGCCCGCAGCGCGGCCAGCGTCGGCCGCAGGCCGATCGAGCCGGTGATGCCGTTCAGCACCGAGTGGCACTCCATCGCGGCCAGCTCGGTCGCCGCGTCCGGACCGGCCAGCACGGCCGGCAGCGCACGGCCCGCCGCCTTCGCCGCCAGCGCCCCGCGCAGCGCCGGCTCGGCCGCCGGATCGGCCACCGCCACGGTGTGCACCCCCAGCTGCAGCGCCTGCCCGGCCAGCAGCTCCACCCGGCCGCCCGCCGCCGACAGGGCGACCACCCGGAACCGGTCCGGGTTGCGGAGCACGACGTCGATGGCCTGGGTGCCGATCGAACCGGTGGAACCGAGGATCACCAGCTCCCGGGGGCCGGAGGGGTCCGCCACGGTGGGCGTGAAACGCAGCTGCGGGTGGGCGAGCGAAGTCATGCGCCCATTGTGTCCTGTTCGCGGCACTCCCCAGGACGATCCGCACCCTCCGGGCTACCGTCGGACCCATGCGTACCGTCATCGCCGGGGGCCACGGCCAGATCGCACTGAAACTCGAACGGCTGCTCGCCGACCGCGGCGACCGCCCCGCCGGGATCATCCGCCGCCCCGAACAGGCCCAGGACCTCGTCGACGCCGGCGCCGAGCCGCTGGTGCTCGACCTGGAGTCCGCCACCGCCCCGCAGCTCGCCGCCCTGCTCGCCGACACCGACGCGGTGGTCTTCGCCGCCGGCGCCGGCCCGGGCAGCGGCGCCGCCCGCAAGAACACCGTCGACCGCGACGCGGCCGTCCTGCTCGCCGACGCCGCCGAACTCGCCGGGGTCCGGCGCTACCTGATGGTCTCCTCGATGGGCGCCGACGCGGCCGCCCACCACCCCGACGAGGTCTTCGAGACCTACCTGCGGGCCAAGGGCGCCGCCGACGACGCCGTCCGCTCCCGCACCACGCTGGACTGGACGGTGCTGCGCCCCGGCTCGCTCACCGACGGCACCGGCACCGGCCTGGTCCGCCTCGCCCCCTCCGTCGGCCGCGGCACGGTCGACCGGGCCGACGTGGCCGCCGTCCTGGCCGCCCTGCTGCGCGAGCCGGGCACCGCCGGACAGACCCTGGAGCTGGTCGCCGGGAACGCCACCGTGGCCGAGGCGGTCGCCGCCGCGGCCGGGCACGACGGCTGAGCGCGGCGCGGGGCCCGGTCCGCATCGGACCGGGCCCCGCGTCGCTCGGACCGTCATCGGACCGTCGTCGGACGGTCCTCGGGCTGTCAGAGGTCGAACCCTCAGAGGTCCAGGCCGGTGAGGACCATGACCTTCTCGACGGTGTAGTCGTCCATCGCGTACTTGACGCCCTCGCGGCCGACACCGGAGTCCTTGACACCGCCGTACGGCATCTGGTCGGCACGGTAGGACGGCGCGTCGCCGATGATCACGCCGCCGACCTCCAGCTCCCGGTGCGCCCGGAAGGCGGTCTGCAGGTCGTGGGTGAACACGCCCGCCTGCAGGCCGAACGGCGAGTCGTTGACGGCGGCGAAGGCCTCCGCCACGCCCTCCACCCGGTGCAGCGACAGCACCGGGCCGAACACCTCGGCCTTGGCCAGGATCGCGTCCGAGGGCAGCTCGGCCAGCACGGTCGGGGCGTAGGTCGCGCCCTCGCGGGTCCCGCCGACGAGCACCTTGGCGCCCTTGGCGACCGCGTCGTCCACCCAGGACTCCACCCGCTTCGCGGCGTTCTCGTCGACCAGCGGGCCGACGTCCGTCGCGTCGTCGTTCGGGTCACCGGTGACCTGCGCGCCGACCTTGGCCACGACCTTCTCCACCAGCGCGTCGTACACCGCCGCGTCGGCGATCACCCGCTGCACCGAGATGCAGGACTGGCCGCCCTGGTAGTTGGCGAACGTCGCGATCCGGGTGGCCGCCCAGTCCAGGTCGGCCTCCGAGGACCAGTCCGCGAGCACCACGGCCGCGGCGTTGCCGCCCAGCTCCAGGGTGGTGTGCTTGCGCGGCACCGAGTCCATGATCTGGTAGCCGACCTTGTCCGAACCGGTGAAGGAGATCACCGGCAGGCGCTCGTCCTGCACCAGGGCCGGCATCCGGTCGTTCGGCACGGTCAGGATCGACCAGGAGCCGGCCGGCAGGTCCGTCTCGGCCAGGATCTCGCCCAGCACCATCGCCGACAGCGGGGTCGCCGGGGCCGGCTTGAGGATGATCGGGGCGCCGACCGCCATCGCCGGGGCGACCTTGTGGGCGACCAGGTTCAGCGGGAAGTTGAACGGGGCGATCCCCAGCACCACACCGCGCGGGAAGCGGCGCACCAGCGCGAAACGGCCCACGCCGCCCGGGTCGGTGTCCAGCCGCATCGTCTCGCCGTTGGTCCGGCGCGCCTCCTCGGCGGCCCAGCGGAACACCGACACCGCGCGGCCCACCTCGCCGCGGGCCCACTTGATCGGCTTGCCGTTCTCGGCCGTGATCAGCTGGGCGAGCTCCTCGGAGCGCTCCGCCAGCCGCTTGGCCACGTGGTCCAGGGCGGCGGCCCGCTGGTGCGCCGGGGTGGCGGCGAACACCGGCAGCGCGGCCACGGCGGCGTCCAGCGCCTCCTCGACCTGCGCCTCGGTCGGAACGCTGACCTTGCCGACCAGACGGCCGTCCCAGCTGTTGTGCACCTCGAACTCGGCGTCACCGCTCGCCCGGCGGCCGGCGAGCCAGAAATCGTACGTGGTGGTCACCGTGGTACCGGCCCTCTCCTCGTCGTCGTACGGCCCACGGGAGTGGGACCCGAACCCGAGGGTAGGGGCGAGGACAGGCCGACCGGATTGGCCGACCAGGAGTGTTCGGTTCCGGGGCCACTCCACCGCGTCCAGGCGGCGTCGTCCTCCTCGTCCAGGCGGCCGTCCTCCTCGTCCAGACCGCCGTCCTCCTCCTCGACCGGAACGCCTACTCCTCGCCGGAGCGCAGCGCCAGCCACAGCTCCATCCGCACGTCGGTGTCGTCCAGCGAACGGCCCAGCAACTCCTCGACCCGGCGCATCCGGTAGCGCAGCGTGTGCCGGTGCACGCCCAGGTCGGCCGCCGCCGCGTCCCACTGCCCGTGCCGCGACAACCACGCCCGCAACGAGGCCACCAGGTCACCGCGGGCCGTCCGGTCGTGCTCGCGCAGCGGCCGCAGCAGCCCCTCCGCGAAAGCCGTCACCGCGTCCTCCCCGAGCAGCGGCAGCAGCGAACCCGCCCCGACCTCCTCGTGGTCCACCGACCTGCGGCCGCCGCGCAGCGCCACCGCCAGCGCCCGCTCCGCCTGGGCGTGCGCCGTACCCGCCTCCTCCAGCGCGGCCGGCGCCGAGACGCCCAGCGACAGGCCCTCGTGCTCCTCCACCGCCCCCAGACAGGCCCGGTGTACCGCGCCGTTGTCCAGCGCCAGCACCATCAGCCGAGGCCCGTGCGCACCGTCCTCCCGCGCCACCAGCAGCTTCTCGCCCACCCGGGAACCCGCCTGCTCGGCCCGGTCCCCCAGCTCCGCCAGCGCCTCCGCGGCATCCGCGTTCGGCCCCGCCCCCGCCACCAGGACCCTTATCGTCCCCTCCGGCATCCCGCCGAACAGCCCCACCGCCACCTGCCGGGCCGTCGCCACCTCACCCGCCAGCACCATCCGCAGCAGCGCCGCGCCCATCCGCTCCTCGGCCTGGCGCAACTCCCGCGACCGCTCCAGGGTCAGCGTCAGCAGCGCCACCGCCGCGTTCAGCACGTACCGCTCGGTCGGCGTGATCCGGTCCTCGGTCCCCACCGCCAGGAAACCCCGGGCCCGCCGGTCCGCCCCCAGCGACTGGACCACCACGTAGTCCTCGTCCGCCGTGTCTATCCCCGGCGAACGGCCCTGCAGCGCCGCACTCGACGGCGCCGGCCGCCGACGCAACCGGTCCACCTCCGCCGCCAGCCGCCCCGCCCGGCGCGCCGCCCAGTCCGGCGCCACCACCGACAGCGCCCCCGACCCGTCGTACAGCGCCGCCCAACCCCCCAGCCGGGCCGCCAGCCGACGCACCACCGCCGTCGTGCCGTCCTTCCCGAGCGCCGCCCGGGTCAGCTCCTCCTGCGCCTCGAAACTGGTCGTCACCGCCTCGTACTGCTCCGCGGCCAGTGCCGCCGACACCACCTTGCTGATCGCGATGAAAGGCGTCGGCTCCGGCACCCGCAGCAACGGCAGCCCCCGCTGCTGCGCCGCCTCCACCAGCGGCTGCGGCACCTCGGTGTGCGACAGCCCCACCCCCAGCCCCAGCCCCACCACCCCGGCATCGGCCAGGCGGTGCACGTACGCCTGCAGCTGCGCCGTCGTACGGCCCAGCTTGATACCGGTGGTGAGCAGCAGCTCCCCACCCTCCAGGAACGGCGTCGGGTCGTCCAGCTCACTGGTGTGCACCCAGCGGACCTGCCGCTCCAGGTGGTCCGCACCGGCGAGCACCGTCAGGTGGAGCGAACTGTTGCGGACGACGGAGGCGAGTGTGGGGGGCATGGCACCTTCGGGGGGTCGACCTGACCGCGCCGTTGCGGCCGGGCGAGGAGAGGGCAGTGGGACTAGTAGTGAGGGAGGGGTTTCTCCCCTTCATTATGGACGCCCCGGACAACCGGCACTGCCGAATCCACCTCGAAGGCGACTTCCGTCCCATCGCCCTCCCCGGCCCTCCCCCGCCCCGGTTCACCCCCGCAGGTCCACCAGCAACGGCGGCACCTGCTCCCCCGACACCGCCGTCAACGACACCACCGCGTGCCCCGCCGGCAACGCGTGCGCCAGATCCGACGGCGACCACCGCAGCCTCTCCACATCCCGCGTCGTCACCGACTCCGTCTGCGCCGTCGTCCCCGACAACGCCTTCCGCCCGACCCGCCCGGCCCGCCGCATCAAACCCCCGGAGGTGTCGGGGGTGTGGGTCACCGCGGTCTCCTGCACCAGGTGCGTCCCCCAGGCCTCCGAGAACAGCCGCCCGTCCCAGGGCGCGATCCCGGGGAAGGCCATCCGGCAGCCGACCGCGCCGAACAGCGGCGCCCGCAGCGCCTCCGGCAGGTCCACCAGGGTGCGCAGCAGCAGCACCGCGCCCGCGTTCGCGCCGCGCATCCGCTGGAGACCACGGACGGTGTTGGCGTCCAACGCCGCCGAGGCGTCGTCCACCACCAGACCGGCGAACAGGGAGCGGTCCTCGCGGGCCCCGGCCGCCTGCACGAACTGCCCCACCACCAGCCGGGACAGCATCCGGGCGGCCTCCGGGTGGCTGCGCTCGGGCAGCTTCACCCGCACCCGCAGCGGATGGTCCAGCACCCGCATCGCGAACGGCGGACGGCCCGAGCCGTCGGTCGCGAAGGCCCCCTCGAACGCGGGCCGCTCCAGCAGCCCCAGCCGGTCGGCCAGCAGCGCCCCCGGATCGTCCGCCCGGTCGCGCTGGCGCTCCCGGTACTCCAGGTCCCGCTCGTACGCGGCAAGCCGGCCGGCCACGCCGAGCGCCTTCACCAGCGCCGCCAGCGCATCCGGCTCGCCGCCCAGCAGCGCCCGCAGCTCGCGCACCCCCGGATAGCGGCCGAACGCGGCATGGAAGGGGCCCACCACCTGCTGCAGCGCCGTCCGCGCGTTCTCCGCGCGGGCGGTCAGCTCGTCGGGCAGCAGCGCGTCCGCCAACCGGGCCGCCGCGTCGTCCGGGTCCTGCGCCGCGCCGTAGAGGTCCAGTCCGTACACCGAGGCCGGATCGCCGGGAGCGATCACCACGTCGTACCAGGCGTCCGGGCCGAGGTCGGCGTCCGCCGCCCCGACCACCACCGCGCACGCGGTGCCCGCCAGCGCCTGCAGGCACAGCGCCTCGGCCACCGGGCGAGCCAGCCGTGCGGTCTTCCCCGTGCCGGCCGGACCCACCGCCAGCAGCGAGGTGCCCAGCACCGCCGGGTCCAGCGCGAAGCCGGCCGCCCGATGGCTCAGCGGATTCTTCGGTACGTCCTGCGTGACCCCGAGGCAGACCTGACCGAGCAGCAGATCGTGCCGCCGGACGCGGCCGGGCAGCTCACGCGCCTCGGAGGGATGGGCGAAGGCCGCCGCGCCGCGGGTGGCCACCTGCTCGGCGAAGGCGGGCACGAACACCGGGTCCGCCTGCGCGGACTCCCAGGCGCGCCGGATCCGCACGTAGTCGACGTCGCCGACCGCCTCCCCGTCCAGCCGCACCGCCGCCTCGACCGCTCCGCCCCGGCGCAGCCCGTCCCACGGGTCCAGCCTGCGGGCCGCCTCCCCCGCCGCCGGGTCGGCTTCCTCGGCGGGCTCCTCCTGCGTCACCGTCCGCGACAGCAGCGGGGCCGCGTAGCGGCGCCAGACCTCCAGCCAGCGGCCCATGCGGCCGAAGACCTTGATGACCACGCCCAGCACCAGGACGTTCAGGGTCAGCACCACGGAGGTGGCGACGAAGGCCGACCGGGAGGGTAGGACGCCGATGAGGGTGGTCCCGTCCTTGGCGAACTCGACCCCGTAGACGAAGGCCAGCCACCCCACCACCACGTTGAGCGCCGCCCGGAGCAGCAGCGGCCAGGTCGGGACCCGGGCGGCCTCCGCCCGCTCCGGGTCGATGCGGCGGTAGCCGAGCCGGTAGACGCCCGGTTCGGCTTCGGGGCGCGGGGCGGTGGCCCAGGCGGCGAGGTCGAAGGCAGGGGTGCCAGGCCGTTGGTGGGGTACGGGGGTCGGGGGTCTGGTGGTGGTGTGTTCGACGTGGTGGTGTGACCCGTCCTGTGCCATGTACGGCCCCGCTCCCTCGCCCGCCCGGCCCGACCGCCGTCGGTGCCGCCATACCCATGCCGCCGTACCGGCGACACGCCCGCGCTCAGGGTAGTGGAGCGTGGCCTGCGGGTAGTCGTGTCGCCCGCGCTGGCCGTGCCGGACAAGTCGGACGGCGCAGTGCTACCGAGTGGCGCATGCCCGGTCGGGGAGGGCGGCCGTAGCCTGCGAACCACCGAGCCGAGAAGTCTGGAGATACCCATGAGCGCCGTAACGCCGCTCCCGCAGGAGCGCCGTCTGGTCACCGCGATCCCCGGTCCGAAGTCGCAGGAGCTGCAGGCCCGCAAGCTGGGTGCGGTGGCGGCCGGCGTCGGGACCACCCTGCCGGTGTACGTCACCCGTGCGAACGGCGGCGTGCTGGAGGACGTGGACGGCAACTCGCTGATCGACTTCGGCTCCGGCATCGCCGTGACCAATGTCGGCAACAGCGCCGAGGCCGTGGTGGCCAAGGCGAGCGAGCAGCTGGCCGCTTTCACCCACACGTGCTTCATGGTGACCCCGTACGAGGGTTACGTGGCCGTCGCCGAGCAGCTGAACGAGCTGACCCCGGGCGACCACGACAAGCGCACGGCGCTGTTCAACTCGGGCGCCGAGGCGGTCGAGAACGCGGTGAAGATCGCCCGCGCGTACACCAAGCGCACCGCCGTCGTGGTGTTCGACCACGGCTACCACGGCCGCACCAACCTGACCATGGGCCTGACGGCGAAGAACATGCCGTACAAGCAGGGCTTCGGTCCGTTCGCCCCGGAGATCTACCGGGTGCCGGTGGCCTACCCGTACCGCTGGCTGACCGGTGCGGAGAACTGCGCCGCCGAGGCCGCCGCCCAGGCGATCGAGATCATCAACAAGCAGATCGGCGCCGACAACGTCGCGGCGATCATCATCGAGCCGATCCAGGGCGAGGGCGGCTTCATCGAGCCGGCCAAGGGCTTCATGCCGGCCATCGTGGAGTTCGCGAAGGCGAACGGCATCGTGTTCGTCGCCGACGAGATCCAGACCGGCTTCTGCCGCACCGGCCAGTGGTTCGCGTGCGAGGACGAGGGAATCGTCCCGGACCTGATCACCACCGCCAAGGGCATCGCCGGCGGTCTGCCGCTGGCCGCGGTGACCGGTCGCGCCGAGATCATGGACGCCGCGCACGCGGGTGGCCTGGGCGGCACCTACGGCGGCAACCCGGTGGCCTGCGCGGCCGCGCTGGGCGCCATCGAGACGATGAAGGAGCAGGACCTCGTCGGCAAGGCGCAGCGGATCGGCGAGGTCATGCTGGGCCGCCTGCGGGCCATGCAGGAGAAGTTCGACGTGATCGGTGACGTCCGCGGTCGCGGCGCGATGATCGCCGTCGAGCTGGTGAAGCCGGGCTCCAAGGAGCCGAACCCGGAGCTCACCGCCGCCGTGGCCAAGGCCTGCCACGCCGAGGGCCTGGTGGTGCTCACCGCCGGCACCTACGGCAACGTGCTGCGCTTCCTGCCGCCGCTGGTGATCCCGGAGCACCTGCTCACCGAGGGTCTGGACATCATCGAGGGCGCCTTCGCGCTCCAGGGTGTCACCGCCGCCTGATCCAGGCGCCACCTGCCCGCCGGAGGGATGTCCGGCAGCGCTGAACGGCCCGTGGGGACTTCTGGTCCCCACGGGCCGTTCGGTTCGCCGGGGGTGGGTGCGGGGGGTCCAGGGGTCGTCGGAGGGCTGCTCCGGGCCGTTCGGGCATGATCGACGGGACCGTCCGAGGGTTGCCCGGAGCCGGGTGAAGATGATGTGCGGAATCGCTGAAGGCGCTCGGCGTGGAAGGGTGGTTGACGTAGTGTCATCGCAGATGGACAGCGAGCCTCAGCCATCGGCGGAGCCGTCCGCGGAGCCTCCCCGAGGGACGGGTCCGCGCGGGCACCGCGAGGACAACCAGGCCGCCCCGCGAGGGTCGGCGCACACCGAAGGCCGATCGACCGACCGTCCGACCCACACCCCCCGGGGCGCACGGAACGGCGATCATCAGAGCCGTCCCGGAGCTCTCCCCCCTGCTCCGGGGCGGCTGTCCGCCGTTCCGGGCCGGGTGGCCCGGTCGGTGGCGGTACCGGTGGTGGCGGCGGTGGTCCTGCTGCTGGTGTCCTGGCAGGTGGTGGTGGACGGGCCGCTGCTCGGGCTGGACCGCTCGGTCCGCGCGGCCGTCCGGTCGTCCCACCGGGACCACCCGAGTGCCCTGCTCGACCACTTGGGCCACCTGCTGTCGGACCTGGGCAACGGTGTGCTCGCCGTTCCGGTGCTGCTGGCGGCCGGGGGGCTGGCTGCCCGGTGGTGGCGCCGGGCGGGGGCGGGGCGCTGGTGGCTTCCGCTGCCGGTGGCGGCGCTGACCGCGGCGCTGATCCCGCTGCTGGTGGTCCCGGCGAAGGCGGCGTTCGCCCGGCCCGGTCCGCTCGGGGATCCGCTGGCGTCGGGGCAGTGGGGCTGGTTCCCGTCCGGGCACACCGCGACGGCGACGTTCTCCTACGGTGTGGCGGCGTTGCTGCTGGCGCGGGCGGCGGGGGCGCGGACGGCCCGGTGGCTGACCGCGGCCGCGGCGGTGTCGGCGCTCGGGGTGGGCGCGGGGCTGGTGTGGAGCAGCTTCCACTGGCTGCTGGACGTGGTGGCCAGCTGGTGCCTGGCGGCCCTGGTGCTGTGGGCGCTCGACCGGTGGCTGCCCCGGACGGGCGCCTGAGGGGGTCAGGCCTCGGGGGCGTCCTCGTCGTTGCGGTGGACGAGGCCGGCCTCGCCGTTGTCGCGGTGCCATTCGACGACGAGTTCGTCGCGGGCGCCGAAGCGGACGAGGTGGCGGCCGACGACGTCCTCCAGCTCGGGCAGCTTGTCGCGCTCGCCCTCGACGGTGAGCAGCAGCGCGTCCGACTGGGCCTCCAGGGTGGCGGTGCCGGCGCGGAAGACCAGGGTGCCGTGGCCGGTCTCCGGGGAGAAGGAGGTCTCGATCCGGCGGCTCATGTGGGCGGCGAGCTGCTTGGCGTAGCGGGCGGCACGGTCGGTGGCGACGCGGGCGGTGGAAACGGGCATGGGTGCTCCAAGGTCGGGAGGGAGAACTTAGGGTTCCCTCACTTAGGGGCACCTTAACGTAGATGCTGAGCTAGGCTCAACATATTTCTCCGACCACTTCCCGCCGTCGGCCGCACGCCCGGGACCGGCCGATACGCTTGGCCCGACGCCAGCCGAGGAGACCGCCGATGACCACCACGCCACCCGCCGGTCCGGCGGACCCCTCCCCCGGCCCGCGGCCCGGCGCCCCCGGCTCCGCCGCCGAACTCGCGGACAGCATGACCAGGGCGATCAAGCGGATCCGCCGCCAGACCGGCTGGCGTCTGGAGCCGTACGGCATCACCCCCGGCCAGGCCCGGGCGCTGCGCACGCTCGCCCACGCCCCCGGCTGCGAGATCCCGGACGCCGCGATGCGGCTGAGCGACCTCGCGGAGAAGCTGCACATCGCCCCGCGCTCGGCCACCACCGTGGTCGACGCGCTCGAGGAGGCCGGGCTCGTCGAGCGCCGCCCCGACCCGGCCGACCGGCGGGCGGTCCGGATCCTGCTCACCGAGGCCGGGCGCGCGGCCCTGGAACGGATCGGGCAGGTCCGCGACGAGGTGGCGCAGGAGTACTTCGGCGAGGTCAGCCCCGAGGACGAGGAGGTGCTGCTGCGAGTGCTGCGCGCCGCCGAGGCCCGCTTCCTCGCAGCCGGGCCGCCGCCGCGGACGGCGCCCCCGGGCGCAGCGCGGTGATCCCGATCCCGGCGATCACCAGCAGGGCGGCCGCGGCGCCCGTCGGGCTGACCCGCTCGCCGAGCAGCAGCCAGGCCGAGGACATCCCGAACACCGGCACCAGCAGCGAGTAGGGCGCCACGGCGGTCGCGTCGTAGCGGCGCAGCAGGTAGCTCCAGGCGACGAAGCCGAACAGGGTCGAGAGCAGCCCGACGTAGGCGATCGTGCCGAGCCCGCCGAGGGTCATCCCGCGCAGCGCGCGCAGGTCCGCGCCCGGGCCCTCGACCAGCAGGGACAGGGCCAGCAGCGGAAGGGGCGGGACGGCGCTGACCCAGACCATCCAGCGCAGCGCGTCCGGCGGCGAGGCCTTGCGGGTCAGCACGTTGGCCAGGCCCCAGGCGACGGCCGCCAGCACGACCAGCACGAAGGCGCCGAACGGGCCGCCGAGGCCCTGGTCGAAGGCGCTCAGGGCGATGCCGGCGAAGGCGGTCGCCAGACCGAGCAGCCGCCGCCGACCGGGGCGCTCGCGCAGCAGGACGGCGGCGAACAGCGCGGTGAAGCCGGCCTGGCCCTGGAGCACCAGGGAGGAGAGGCCGGCCGGCATCCCGGCGTGCATGCCCATGAAGAGCAGCCCGAACTTGACCACACCGAGGACCACGCCGACCGCCAGCACCCAGCGGCGGGCCACCCGGGGCGGTCCGACGAAGAAGACCGCCGGCACGGCGACCACGGCGAACCGCAGGGCGCAGAAGAGCAGCGGCGGGAAGCTGTCCAGGCCGACGTGGATCAGGACGAAGTTGAGGCCCCAGACGGCGGCCACCAGGACGGCCAGCGCCATGTGACGCGGACTCATGCTCGCGCCGACCAAAGCGGCGGGGGTTGCGGTCATGGGTTGAGCATGGCGGCGCGGGAACGTGTAGCACCAGCGATGAATTCTGAAGAGAACACTTTAGGATTGCTGCATGATGGATCTGGGGCGCCTGCGGGCGCTGCACGCCGTGGCGGTGCACGGTTCGGTCGGCCGGGCGGCGGCCGCACTGGGGTTCACGCCCTCGGCGGTCTCCCAGCAGATCGCCAAGCTGGAGCGGGAGACCCGTACGGTGCTGCTGGAGCGGCAGGGCCGGGGCGTGGTGCTGACCGACGCGGCCCGTGAGCTGGCCGCCACCGCGCGGACCGTCCTGGGGCTGATGGAGCGGGCCGAGGTGCGACTGGAGGAACAGCGCGGCCAGGCGGTCGGGCGGCTGCTGGTGGCCGCGTTCGCGACCGGGGCGCGCGGGCTGATGCCCGGGGTGCTGGCCGAGCTGCGGCGGCGCTGCCCGGAGGTGGACGTCCGGCTGCTGGAGAGCGACCCGTACCCGGCGGCCGAGCTGGTGGGGCGGGGCGAGGTGGACCTCGCGCTGGTGCAGGACTGGCCGAGCGTGCCGCTGCCGGTGCAGGAGGGGCTCTCCCGGCTGGACCTCGGTACGGATCCGGTGGACCTCGTGCTGCCCGCCGACGACGACCTGGCGGCACTGGACGCGGTGCCGGTGGAACGGCTGCGCGGGCAGCGCTGGATCAGCGTGCCGCCGGGCAACATCTGCCACGACTGGCTGGTCCGCACCCTGCGCGAGGCCGGCGAGGAGCCGGACGTGCGCTACCAGGTCGACGACTTCGAGACCCAGATCGCGCTGGTGGCGGCCGGTCTGGGGATGGCCGTGGTGCCCCGGCTCGGCCGGGGCCCGCTGCCGGCCGGGGTGGCGGCCCGCCCGGTGGCCTCGCAGCCGAGCCGGCGGGTGTTCGCGCTCTGGCGCGCCCAGGCCTCCCGACGGCCGGCGATCACCGAGGCGCTGGCGGTGATGAAGGACTGCTGGGCCGCGGTCGAGGAGGCTCAGCGGCGGGCGGCGTAGCAGCGTCGGTGGCGGGACCCGCGGCGGGAGCGGCGGGAGCGGCGGGAGCGGCGGGAGCGGCGGCGAGGCTAGCTGGCGAAGCCGATGACCAGCCACATGAAGCCGACCCCGGCGAGGGTGCACAGCAGGGTGCTGCGCGAGGGGTGCGGGCTGTGCGCCTCGGGGAGGATGTCGGAGGTCGCCAGATAGAGCAGGAAGCCGGAGAAGAAGCCCAGGTAGAGACCGAGCAGGTGCTCCGGGATGGTGAAGGCCAGGGTGATCGCGGCGCCGGAGACCGGGGCCAGCGCGTCGGCCGCGAGCAGGGTCAGCGCCCGGCGCCGGTTGTTCCCGTACAACCGGGTGATCGTGTACGTGTTGAAGCCGTCGGCGAAGTCGTGGGCGACCACCGCGATGGCCACCACGGTGCCGACCGTGGTGCCGGCCTGGAAGGCGGCGCCGATCGCGAAGCCGTCCATCACGCTGTGCCCGACCAGGGCCAGCGCGGCGGTCAGGCCGATGCCCTGGTGCCCGGAGTGGTGGGCGTGGCCGTGGTGGTGGCCGCCGTGGGTGTGTTCGGCGTACTCGCCCTCGTGGCCGCGGTGGATGGCGACGGCGCGCTCGATCACGTGGATGGTGAGGAAGCCTCCCGCGAACATCAGCAGTGCCTGGGGCACGCCGTGCACCTCTCCCGGCGCCTGGTGGATCGCCTCGGGCAGCAGGTCGAAGGCGACCACGCCGAGCATCAGGCCGGCGGCGAAGCCGAGCACCAGGTGGCGGCGGTCGCCGGTGCGCTGGGCTACGAAGCCGCCGATCAGCGTCATCAGGAACGCTCCGGCGGCGACCAGGACGGCGGTCATCGGGCCGCCTCCGCCGCCAGGACCGCCGGATGACCGGTGCCGTCGTGTGGTCTGCCGAGCGTTGTGCCCATTCCTCTTCCCCTGGGGTCCGCCCGTGGCCGGGCCGACCGCCGACCGTACCGGACGGCCGTTCGAGGGTGATCGCCCGGGGGGTGCCCAGGGGCTCGACCGCTGCTCCGTGCGGTCCCGTCGGCCCGGTTCCCTCAGCCTTGGTCCGGGCGCGGAAGGGCGCCCGCCGGGTGGGCCGTCGGAGTGAAGTTCCGGGCGGAGCGGGCCGCCCCGGTTTCGGGGGGCGGACGGCTCAACGGCCGGCGGCGAGCGGCAGGCCCAGGTGGGTGCGGGCGAGTTCGCGCACGCCGTCGCCGTCGATCAGGTGGATGTGCCGGTGGCTCTCCTCCGCGGTGAGGTCCAGGGCCTCGTCGGCGAAACGGCCGGTGGTCAGCCGCAGGCCGCGGTCGGCGGACTCCTCGCGGACCGCCTCGGCCAGGGTCTCGATCTGCTCCACACCGACCGACGCGGAGTCCCGGGAGGCCCAGACCACCCAGCGGCCGGGCAGCGCACTGCCGGGGGAGCCCTCGCCGGTCGCGACCAGTCCGGCCGGGCCGCGCAGCCGTACGCTCCACTCGGCGAGCCCGCCCCGGGTGAGCAGGTCGCGCACCAGCTGGGCGAACTCGTTGGCGGACAGGTCGGGCGCGGCCGGGACGGTGGCACCGGCCTGGGCGGCCGGCCGAACGACCGTCCGGGCGTACGGGTCCGGGGTGACGGCGGCGCCGAGCTGGCGCAGCCGGACCAGTGCCTCGTCCTGCTCCGCGTCGGCGTAGACACCCTCGTCGTCGCGGTCCTCGTACGGGGTCTCCGGCGGCAGCAGCCGGGTGCGGGCCAGCGCGTCGCGGTCGGCGTCCACGCTGAGCAGGCAGAGCGGCTCGACCGCGCCGGGTTCGCGCAGCCAGCCGTTGAGGACGACGCCGGCGAGTATCTCGTCGGTGTCCACGGCGTCGGCGGCCTGCAGCGAGCGCAGGGCGAGCCGGGCGACCAGCCGCAGGTAGTCGGTGGCCCGGTCCGCGGGCGGACGCGGCACCGGGACGATGTCGCCGTCGGGGGCGAGCCGGTAGCCGGTGAGCGAGGGCACCAGGTCGAGCGGGGGGAGGTCGAGGTCCAGCACTGCGGTGCGGGTGAGCGGCCGGAAGACCGCCCGGCAGGGGGCCGACAGGTCCTGGGTGGCGGTCTCGGCGGCGGCCAGCGCGCGCTCGAGCAGCGATTCCACGGCGGCCGGTTCGGCCAGCCGGTAGGCGCGCCGGCACTCCTCCAGGCTGTCGTTGTACTCACGCACGGCGCGGGCCCGGGCCTCCTCGGCCGCCTCGTGGGCGCGCCGGGACTCGTCGGCGGCCGGGCTGCCCGCCTCGGCCCGGCGGGTGCGCCACTCGCGCAGGGCCCGCTGGTGGGTCAGCCGGGCCTGGGCCAGTTCGCGCTGGTATCCGGAGTCCAGCAGGCGGCGCGAGGCGCCGCCCTCCGGGTCGGCGGCGGCCGGCTCGGCGGGGGCGAAGTCCTCCCAGCGAGGCTCGGACCCCTCGTCGGCCCCCGGGCCGTCGCCCGGGTAGGGGCGCGGCTCGTAGTGGCGCAACTGGCTCTCGAAGTCCATGGCCGAGACGGGCAGCGCGGCCCGCCGCAGCAGGTCGGCCAGCCGGTCGTGCTCGGCCTGGACGGTGAGCGTGCGGTGGTGGGTGAGGGCGGCGGCCCGGGCGTGCGCCGCGATGGCGGGGTCGTCGGGGTTCGGCTCGGTGGGGTTCGGCGCAGCCGAATTCGGGTCGGCGGAGTTCGGGGCGGCGGAGTTCGGGTCGGTGGAGTTCGGGTCGGACGGGCCGCCAGGAGCCGACTGGTCGTCCCCGGCCGGACCCGCACCGGGGCGGCCGGGCGCGGGCCGGCCCGCGGCGCCTTCCGGCTCCGGGCCCTGGTCGGCGCCGAGGTCGCGGAAGACCGAGGCGAGGAAGCCCGGTTGGGGGAACTGGACGGTGGCGGTGCCGTCGGACTGGCCGTCTGCTGAGTACTGCATCGGTCGTCGTTCCCCCATGCTCGTCCGGCGCCTGCCAGGGGCGACAGACCGGACCGCGGCCCCGCCCCTGCCGGACATTGTCCACCGAACGGGCGCAGCGGTCAGCCAGGACGGTCAGTTGGTCCGGGTGTTGGTGAGGTGCAGACCGATGTAGCCGACGTAGATCCGGCCACTGCCGGAGCAGTCGTCCAGGTAGTGCAGCCGGGGTGCGGTACGGCCGCCGCCGATCCTCAGGTGTGCGCCCATGAACGCGCGCCGGGAGGCGTCCACGCATTCCGGTACCGGCAGCATCCGTTCGCGCTTCCACTTGGTGTGACTGAACACCGTCCGGGACTCGCCGCGCACCGCCTTGCGGGGCGGGAACCGGTGGCAGCCGTCCGGCGTGTGCTCGCACCACTGCTTGAAGTCCCCGCCGGCAGCGCCGCGCACGGCCGCCTCCGCGTACTCCTGCAGAGCCGTCAGGCCGTCCCAGGCGAGCCGGGCCCAGCCGGCGCCCACGCACTGGAGCCCGTCCAGGGCGAGCGCGCTCTTCTGGTCGCCGGTGAAGGTGAGCAGCGGGAACTCCCCGATCCTGGCGAGGAGTTCGGTGAAGGTCTCGGGCTTGACTGGGCGCCCGGCGGACTGGGCGGCACCACGACGGCCGACGGCGCCCGGGCCGCTGCAGTGACGGCCGGCCAGGACACCTCGGGTGCCGGCGCGCAGGCGGACCTCGTGGGCTTCCCTGATCTGACCACGGTCGCGACGCTCCAGGCGGAGGGTGTGCCGGACCCGCTCGAGCTCGTCGGCCCTGGCCTGCTGCTCGGCGCGGTCCTGCTGTTCCTCGCGAGCCAGCGCGGCCAGTTCGGCGACCGGATCGACGGCCCGGTCCACGGCCGCAGCCGTACTCGCACCCGCACCCGTGCCCGCGGGCACGGCCACGGTCGTCCGCTCGACGGCCGGGCGCAGCTGCGGCGGCGGGACGCGCAGCACCGGGACGGCGGCCAGCGTCGGCGGCAGCGGCTGGTCGGCGGCGAGGCGGCGAGGCTCCCGGGCGAGCAGCCCGGCGGCACCGCGGAGGTCCTGCTCTATTCGGCCCCGGGCGAGCACCGGGTGCCGGACGCCGTCCTGCCGGGAGGCCGGGTCGACCTCGGGCAGGTAGGTGCGCACCGCACCGCCGTACACGGTGTGGTACTCCAGCGCGACGTTGAACCCGGTGCGGGCGCCCGGATCCAGCACGTAGGCGTTGGCGAGACCGGGCAGCTGCCGGCAGAGCGGGCGGACCACCTCCTGGACCCAGTGGTCGAGCGGGAGGTTCACCGGGACGCTGGCGACCACGGTGGGCAGCCGGCGCTCCGGGTCGCACAGCTCGTCGATCAGGTCGTCGACCTCGTCGGCCGTGATCACCCGGGGGGCGGAGTGGACGGCGGCCGGGCCGTCGGCGGCGTCCAGCAGCGGGAGCAGCGTGCGGGCGAGTTCGGGGACCGGCACCCGGCAGGGGGTGCGCACACCGCTGCCGGTGCTGTGGGTCTCGGCCTCCAGCCGGAACCAGGTCGGGCCTCCCACGCCGGTGGCCACGGTGAGGGTGAGCTGCCGGGTGCCGTGCGGGGCCGGGGTGCGCAGGCGGCGGCGGTCGTAGCGACCGGCGCCCGGGCCGCCGCGCAGCGGCCCGTGGTCACGGTCCAGTAGGACGCGCTCGCCCAGGCGCAGGCGCTCGGCGGCGGGAGGCGCTCCCGCGGCGGCGTCGGAGGTGGGTGGCGGCTCCTCGCAGCCCTCCTGCTTCAGCCAGGAGGCGAGCTGCTCGTCGGCCAGGGCGACGGCGTCGGCGTGCGGGAGGGCGGTGGTGACGGTCATCCGGTAGGGCGTCGCGGGGCCGCGGGCGCCGGGTAGGACGGCACCGGCGGACGACGGCGAGCGGTCTGAGGTCATGCGCATACCTCCGTGGTGCGGGGTGGGGTCTGTTGTCCTCCATCGATGGATTTCGTCCGGTTCGGCCGGATCCTTGCCCAGGAAACGCCACGGCCCGGAGCGGAAGTTCCAACTCCGGGCTACGACACTACGTTCGGGTGAATCTGTTCAAGCCGTCTTCCGCGTGGCACAACCGCTCGGCTACGAAAGGCGACCCGGTGGGCCTGGCCTCAGACCGGCACCTCGACGTAGGTGCGGCCGGCCGGCACCGCCACCGCCGTACCGCCGGTCGCCTCGGCCAGCCAGGTGTGGAACCCCGCCACCTCCGGCTCCGGCACGCCCACCTCGATCCGCACCCCGGCCGCCTCGTAGGCGAGGTCGCTCACCGCGTACCCGGCGGCCCGCAGGTCGTTCTCCACCCGCCCGGCGCGCACGTGGTCCGCCGTCACCGCGAGCAGTGCGACCGGTCGCCGCTCCAGCAGGCCGACCTCGTCGACCGCCTCCGACACCGCGTTCCCGTAGGCCCGCACCAGGCCGCCCGCGCCGAGCTTGATCCCGCCGAAGTACCTGGTCACCACGGCGACGGTGTCGGTCAGGCCCCGTCGGCGCAGCACCTCCAGCATCGGCACCCCGGCCGTGCCGCCGGGCTCGCCGTCGTCGCTGGAGCGCTCGCGGCGCTGGTCGTCGCCGACCACGAAGGCGGTGCAGTTGTGCCGGGCGTCCCAGTACTGCTTGCGGATGCCGGCGATGAAGGCCTGCGCCTCGTCCTCGTCGGAGACCCGGGCGAGGTGGCAGATGAAGCGGGACTTCTTGATCTCGGTCTCGTGGCTGCCGGCCCGCCGGATGGTGAGGTACGGCCTGGTGGTCGGTTCCGGCGTGGCGGACATGGCGCGGTGGTTCTCCCGGGAACGGCGACGGCTGGCGGCGCGCACCCCGGAGGGTTCCGGGGCGGCACCGCCAGCCTAGTTGGCGCGCGGCCGCGGGGTCCGCGGCCGCCGGTTGCGGCCGGGACGGTGCGGTGGCCGGGGGCTCAGCAGCCGGGGCTCAGCGGCCGGCGAGCGCGTCCAGGCGGGCGCGGTCCAGACCGGTCAGCGCGGTGAACTCGGCCGGGTCGACGGCGCCGCAGTCGAGGCCGCGCAGCAGGTAGCCGCTGAGGGCCCGGGCGGTGGCCGGCTCGTCCATCACGTCGCCGCCCGCCTTGGCGACGTACGCGGCCAGCCTGGCGGCGGCCGCCGCCAGACCCTCGCGGTAGAAGGAGTACACCGCGACGTAGCGGGTCGGCAGGTGCGCCGGGTGCATGTCCCAGCCCTGGTAGTAGGCGCGGGCCAGGGAGCGGCGGACCAGGTCGTGGTGGAGCTTCCAGGCGGCGTGCACCTGCTCGGTGGAGCCGGTGGGGATCACGTTGGTCGAGCCGTCGGAGAGCCGGACCCCGGTGCCGGCCGCCGCCACCTGCATGACCGCCTTGGCGTGGTCGGCGACCGGGTGGTCCATGCTCTGGTGGGCCGCGCTGACGCCGCAGGAGGCGCTGTAGTCGAAGGTGCCGTAGTGCAGGCCGGTGGCGCGACCCTCGGCGGCCTCGATCATGAGGGCGACGGTGGCCCGGCCGTCCGGGCCGAGGATCGCCTGGGTGGTCTCGATCTGGATCTCGAAGCCGATCCGGCCGGCGGGCAGCCCGGCCCGGCGCTCGAAGTCCTCCAGCAGCCGGACCAGCGCGGTCACCTGCTCGGCGTAGGTGACCTTGGGGAGGGTCAGCACCAGGCCCTCGGGCAGGCCGCCGTTCGCCAGCAGGGTGGCGAGGAACAGCTCCAGGGTGCGGATGCCGCGGGCGCGGACGGGCGCCTCCATGCACTTGATCCGGATGCCGAGGTACGGCGGCGCGCCGCCCTCGGCCACCGCGGCGGCGACCAGTTCGGCGGTCCGGACGGCGGCGGCGTCCTCCTCGGCGTCCGGGCGGGGGCCGTATCCGTCCTCGAAGTCGATCCGCAGGTCCTCGATCGGCTCGCGCTCCAGCTTGGCGCGCACCCGGGCGTGCACGTCGGCGAGCAGCGCGTCGTCGGCGACGCCGAGGGCGCGGGCCAGCTCGGCGGGGGTGCCGGCGTGGGTGTCGAAGGCCTCCAGGGCCTGGCGGCCCCACTCCCGTACGGTGTCGGCGCCGAAGGCGTCGGCGGGGACGTAGACGGTGTGCACCGGCTGCCGGGTGCCGGAGTCGCCCGGGTAGCGGCGCGCCAGGTCCGCGTCCACCGGGGCGAGCAGCGCCTCCACGGCGTCGCGGGCGGCGGCGGAGAAGGAGGCTCCGCCGGTCGCTCCGGTTCCGTCGACCTCGACCTGCGACATCCGCACTCCTCCGTGCCGAACCAGCGCTTCAACAATTTGTTGATGCGAAGGTAGCTCCGGCGGGTTCGGGCGTCAATGGCCGACCGAGCGGTGGACGGAGGGTGTCGGCGCGGGCTCAGTCCCTTCCGGCGGCGGCGTAGCGGTCACGCAGCTGCGGGTAGAGCTCGGCGACCTCCTTGGGGTGGACCGAGCCGTCCGGCCCCTTGCCGGTGATCCCGTACTCGGCGGTCAGCCAGGCGGCGAGGCGCGGGGGGTCCGGCTGGTGGCCGTGGTTGTCGATGTAGGAGACCAGGGCGTCGTAGGCGGTGTCCTGGTCGAGCGGCACCGTCTCCGGGTGGAGTTCGGACTGGCCGGCTTGGGCGGGCTCCTCGGCCGGAACGGGCTGCTCGGGCTGGGCGTGGTGCTCGCCCTGGGCGGCCGACTGGCGGTACTGCGGGTCGACGGTCGGCTCGGCCTGCGGCTGCGGGGCGGTCGGGTGCTGGGACTGCGACCGGGGCGCGGGGGCCGTGTGGGCGGGCTCATCGGCGGCCGGGCGCGGGGGCTTGAACCACGGCGAGGCCTGGCCGGGCACCCGCCCGCCCGGGGCCGGGTCGGCCGAGTGGCCGGTGGTGCGGACCGGGCGAGCGGTCCAGACGTTCAGCTCCTCGTCACGCGGCTGCGGGGCGTTGTCCGCCGCCTGCTCTGGCTCCTGGGCGGCGCGCAGCCGGACGGCGTGCAGCTTCGCCAGCATCGGCGCGGCGACCTCGGGCGACAGCGGAGCGGCGGCTGCGGGGGTCTGGGCCTGGGGCTGGGGCTGGTCCTGGACGGGGTGCCCGGTCGGGGCCGACTCGGGCTGGGCCTGCGGAGGCTGGACCTGCTGGGGCCCAGCCTGCGGGGGCCCTGCCTGCTGAGCCGCCGGCGGCCGGGCTCCGGCAGGAGCGGCAGCGGGGGCAGCGGCCGGGTTGCCGACCGCGGGAGCCGCCGGGGCGATGGCCACCGCGGCCAGGTTCTGCTCGGTCGGGGTTTCGAGCTCCTGGGGCCCCTGCTCCACCAGAACCTCCTTGGCCTCGCGCTCGCGGGCCTCCTCGTCCAACCGGTCGAGCAGCGACGGGTCCAGGGGGACGCCGAACTTGGCGAGCTTGAGCGGCAGCAGCGCCTGGATCGGGGCCGAGCGGCGCCAGCCGCGGCCGTAGCGGAACCGCAGCTGCGCCCGGTAGACCAGCCGGTTCTGCTCGAGCCGGATGACCTCGTCGTAGGAGCGGAGCTCCCACAGCTTCATCCGCCGCCAGAGCCGGAAGGTCGGCACCGGGGAGAGCAACCAGCGCATCACCCGGACCGACTCCATGTGGCGGTCCGCGGTGATCGCCGCGATCCGGCCGACCGCGTGCCGAGAGGCCTCGACCACGACGACGAAGAGCACCGGGATGACGGCGTGCATCCCCATGCCGAGCGGGTCGCCCCAGGAGGCGGCCGCGTTGAAGGCGATGGTGGCGACGGTCAGCAGCCAGGCGGTCTGACGCAGCATCGGGAAGGGGATCCGCAGCCAGGTCAGCACCAGGTCGAGAGCGAGGAGCACGACGATGCCCGCGTCGACGCCGATCGGGAAGGCGTAGGAGAAGGCACCGAAACCTTTCTCCATGGCCAGCTCGCGCACCGCGTTGTACGAGCCCGCGAAGCCGATGCCCGAGATAATGCAGGCGCCGGCCGCGACCAGGCCGAGCAGGCCGCGATGAGCCTTGGTGAGCGTTGGGCGTGCCATTACGTCTATCAACCCCTGGATGTCGGCTGCTGCCGTACGGGCCTCGGCTGCCGGTTCCCGTCAGTCGGGCCGCCGGACGGCTGAGCAACCTCCGGGCTCGGCCCACCGGAGTTTACTCGTACGCCTGTTCCGGCTCTTCCGCAGCCTGGAGTGTCGCCGTACGGGCCGCCGCCGGGCGTCCGGGCCGGTCGGGCCGTCAGCCGCTCTGCCCCGCGGTTCCGTTGAGGTAGGCGAGGACGGCCATCACCCGGCGGTTGGCATCCTCGTCCGGGGCAAGTTCGAGCTTGCTGAAGATGTTCGCGATGTGCTTGGCCACTGCGCCGTCGCTCACCGACAGGCGGGCAGCGATCGCCGAGTTGGAACAGCCCTCGGCCATCAGCTCCAGCACCTCGCGCTCGCGCGGGGACAGCCCGAGCAGCGGGCCGGGCCGGCGCGAGGTGGTCTGCATCAGCTGGGCGATCACGTCCGGGTCCATCGCCGTGCCGCCCGCGGCCACCCGACGGACGGCGTCGATGAACTGCGCCGCGTTGAAGACCCGGTCCTTCAGCAGGTAGCCGATCCCACCCGTGCCGTCGGCCAGCAACTCCCGGGCATACAGCTGCTGGACGTGCTGGGAGAGCACCAGCACCGGCAGGCCCCGGATCTCCCGGCGCGCCTTGAGCGCGGCCTGGAGCCCCTCGTCGGTGAGCGTCGGGGGCAGTCGGACGTCCACCACTGCCACGTCCGGGCGGTGGGTCAGCAGCGCCTCCAGCAGCTCGGGACCGGTCTCCACCGCGGCCGCGATGGTGAAGCCGTGCGCTTCCAGCAGACGGATCAGGCCTTCGCGGAGGAGGTAGAGGTCCTCGGCGAGGACAACTCGCACGGCAACTCCAAGGTGATGGTGGTAGGACCGCCCGACGTGCTGTCGATGGCGAGGACACCGTCGAAGGTACCCAATCGGCGCTCGATCCCGCGCAGGCCCGTGCCCCGCGACGGATCCGCCACCCCCACACCGTCGTCCGTCACCGTGATCCGCAGGGAGCCGGCCCGGTACAGGATGTCCACCCAGACCCGTTCCGCCGCCGAGTGCTTGGCCGCGTTGGCCAGCAACTCGCTGATGCTGAAGTAGGCGGCCGCCTCGACCGGAGCCGGCAGCCGGTCGGGCAGGCTCACGAACACCTCGGTGGGCAGCGCGCTGTCCAGCGCCAACGCCCGGACTGCGTCGCCGAGTCCGCGTTCGGCGAGCACCGGCGGATGGATGCCGCGAACCAGGTCCCGCAGCTCCTGCAACGCCCGGGCGGAGGACTGCCGCGCCTCGGAGAGGAGTTCCCGCGCGGCATCCTGGTCGGTTTCCATCAGGTGCTCGATGGTGCCCAGCGTCATCCCGATCGCGACCAGCCGCGCCTGGGCGCCGTCGTGCAGATCGCGCTCTATCCGCCGCAGCTCGGCCGCCTGGCTGCCCACCGCGTCCGCCCGGGTCTCGGTCAGCTCGGCGACCCGCTTCGTCAGCTGGGCGTGCGTCGCCCTGCCGTCCTGGTCCAGCACCCTGCGGGCGACCTCCGCGTACCCGCGCACCGCGTACGGGGCGAGGAGTATCCCGGCGAGGACCATGCCGATCCCGACCAGCAGGCTCAACGCCATCGACGTCAGTCTCGGGCTCACCGGACCGAACGCGTTCGCCGGCACCGGGCCGGAGAGGGCGAAGGCCGTGCCCAGCACCAGCAGCAGACCCACCGCACCGCCCAGCGCCAGGACCAGGACGGGGTTCACGACCAGCCAGAGCAGTTCGGCGCGGGTGGTCCGGTCCCGCAGGCCCCAGTGGACCAGCTGCGCGTACCTCGCGACGGTCCCCGAGCGATGGTAGGAGTAACCCGTCCACCAGTGCCCGCGTTCGTCCGATTCCAGCTTCGGCAGCGGATCGTAGACCGCCGGCAGGCGGATGCCGTACCAGCGCTGCAGGAACCTGCGCGTGCGGTCCGCGGTCCGACGGACGCAGAGGGCAGCCACCGCGGCGCCCACGACAGCCGCGAGCGCGAGGGCCACCAAGGGCGCCGCGTAGTAGTACTCCAGGAACCGGGATGTCACCACCCCCGAGAAGATCGCGGCCCCCACCGGCAGCACGAAACCCGGCAGCGCGCCCAGCACTGCCTGCGCCAGCCGGCCCAGACCCTGACCGCCGGTCCGGAGCGCCTCCCGCATCTGCGCACGCACGGACGTGCCGCTCGTACGAATCTCTGTGGTCACGCAAGCTCCTGATGCCGGTACCGATCGTCCTTCATCAGTGTTCACCAACGACCCGCTCCGGACATTGGCCATGGCACCCCAATTCCGAGGTGGACCTAGGACCACCTGTCGGTGACAGGAGCAACACCTGGCTGTTCATGGTCGGACGGTCCGGAAATGCGAAAAGCCCCTGATCCAAAGGATCAGGGGCTTTTCTGAATGATTGTTCGGCGGCGTCCTACTCTCCCACAGGGTCCCCCCTGCAGTACCATCGGCGCTGTGAGGCTTAGCTTCCGGGT
>NZ_JPRF03000057.1 GCF_001188955.3 Kitasatospora aureofaciens
GAGTGTGCTCTTCCGATCTGCGCTGGTGCGGGGGCGGCCGTCGGCGGGCGGGGGTGGTTAGGCTGGCTGGCGCCCCCGACCGGCCGGGGCCGAACGGCGAGAGAAGACGGAACGTTGCTGCAGGACATTGAGCCCTACCTGGCCTGCCCCCACTGCGCGCAGGCCCTCATCCGGCACGAGCGCAGCCTGCGCTGCCCCGCCGGGCACAGCTTCGACCTCGCCAAGCAGGGCTACGTCAGCCTCCTCGCCGGTGACGCCCACACCGGCACCGGCGACACCGCCGAGATGGTCGCCGCCCGCGCCGACTTCCTCACCGCCGGGCACTACCGGCCGATCGCCGACGCCCTCGCCGAAGCCGCCACCGCTCTGCTCGGAGCCGCCCCGTCGGCGGGCGCTGCCGGACCGGAGACCACGGGGAGCCCGGAGGACCCGGACGGCCCGGACGGCCTGGTCGTCGACCTCGGCGCCGGTACCGGCCACTACCTGGCGCACGTCCTGGACGCCCTGCCCGGCCGGGTCGGCGCCGCCCTCGACATCTCCAAGTTCGCACTGCGCCGCGCTGCCAAGGCCCACCCCCGGATCGGCGCCGTGGTCTGCGACGCCTGGCGCCCGCTGCCGCTGCGCGACGCCTCCGCCGAGCTGATGCTCAACGTCTTCGCCCCGCGCAACGGCCCCGAGATCCGCCGCGTGCTGCGCCCCGGCGGCACCCTGCTGCTGGTCTCGCCCACCGCGAACCACCTGCGCGAACTCGTCGACGCCCTCGGCCTGTTGTCGGTGGACGAGGAGAAGCAGCGTCGGATCGACGAGAAGCTCGGCCCGTACCTGACACCGGTCGACCAGCGGTCGGTCGAGTTCACCCTGCGGCTCAGCGCCCAGGACGTCCGGACCGTCGTCGGCATGGGCCCGAGCGCCTGGCACACCGACGCCGACCGGCTCGCGGCCGCCCTCGCGGCCCTGCCGGAACCGGTAGAGGTGAGCGCCTCGGTGACGGTGGCCGCCTACCGGCGTCCGCGGTAGTCAGCGGTGTGCGGCAGGTCCCCCACGTTGGGATGAATCTGCCGAGCAGGCACGTTTCGCCCGGTCGGGCTGCGGCTAACGTCCGACGGGTGAACCGCGACGCCGCCGCGCCCGCCGGGCCGGCCCCACTGCGCACCCGCGGCGCACCGGGGCCCGACCGGCCACCCGTGCCCCGCCCCACCGTCGAGGAGCTGCGGCTCACCGCCTTCAAGTCCTACCGGCGGGCCGTCCTGCCGCTGGCGCCGCTCACCGTGCTCCACGGGCCGGCCGGTGTGGGCAAGTCCAACGCCCTCGACGCCCTGGCCGTACTGTCCCGGCTCGCCCTCGGCGAGGAGATCACCGGGTCCCTCAACGGGCTGCCCGGACGCACCGGTCCGCTCGCCACGCCCGTGCGCGGCGGCCTGGACGGGTGCGTGCCGCACGGGCGGGACGCCGTCATCCTGGGCTGCACCGTCCGCTCCCCGCGCGGCCGGATCCGGCTCGACCTGGTGATCCGCACCGACGGGACGGTCCGGATCGCCCGGGAGTCGCTCAGCCTCGACGGCCGGATCCTGGTGGACACCGGTGAGCAGGACGTCCGCAACGGGCGCGTCAACGTGTGCTGGCACAACGACACCCGGCAGGGGGACATCCGGGCGCCGTTGCCCAGCGGCACCATGATCAGCGCGCAGCTGCCGCTGCGGGTCGCCGGCTCGTCCACCGGCGAGCGGCTGGTGCTGGCCGCGGTCGAGGACCTGCTCACAGCGCTGCGCGAGGTCTTCCCGCTGCACCCCGTCCCGGCGCTGATGCGCGGCTGGGCCAAGGCCGACCCGCAGGCCCGGCTGCGCAGCAACGCCGGCAACATCTCGGCCGTGATCAACCGGCTCGCCCACGAGTGCCCGCGCCGCTACGGGCAATTGCTGCGGGCCGTCCAGGCCGCCGCGCCGCACCCGCTGCTCGGACTCACCCTCGCCGAGCGCGAGGGCGGGCGGCGGGTGCTGGCCGTCTTCGACGAGGGCGTGCTCGGGCGCACCGGGGCCGACCAGGCCTCCGACGGCATGCTGCGCCACCTCGCCTTCGCGGCGGTGCTGCTGACCGGGGCCGGGGTGCTCGACCTCGACGTGGCCGCCGAGGTGCCCTGGGCGCACCGGCAGCTCACCGTGCTCGCCGAGGACCTCGGGGCCGGGCTCGCCACCGAACAGGCGGCCTCGCTGCTGCGGCTGGCGCGGGACATGGCGGGGCGCAACCAGCTGCGGGTGGTGGCCGCGCTGCAGGAGCCGGGGGCGGCGCGGGAGGCGTTCGGGGCGGCCGGGGAGTCGGCGGGGGAGGTGGTGCTGGTGGAGTGCCGGCGGGACCCGGCGACGGGGGTGACGGTGCTGCGGCCGGAGGCGGCCAGGGTGCCTGTCCAGGGCGGGCGCGGGGAGGAGGGCTCGGCGGCGCGCGGGGGTGCGTCGGGGGTCGGTGGCTCGGCGGCGGCCGGTGGCTCGGCGGGCGTCGGGCGCTCGGGGGCGGCTGGGGGCGGAGGTGGCCCTGTGGTCGGGGACGGGGATGCGGTAGACCTGGGGGCGTGAACGAACGAGTGACGAGGGCGGGGGAGCCTGCGGTGAACGGGGTGCCCGGGGGCGCGGCGGAGCCCGGGGAGCTGACCTTGGAGGGGCTGCGGCAGCGGCTGGTGGAGTTCGCGGCGGCCCGGAGGTGGGAGCCCCACCACACGCCGAAGAACCTGGCGGCGGCGCTGAGCGTGGAGGCGGGGGAGCTGCTGGAGATCTTCCAGTGGCTCACGCCCGAGCAGGCGGCCGCGGTGATGTCCGACCCGGAGCGGGCCCACCGGGTGCGCGACGAGGTCGCGGACGTGCTGGCGTACCTGGTGCAGTTCTGCACGGCGGTCGGGGTGGATCCGCTGGAGGCGCTCGCCGCCAAGATCGAACGCAACGAACACCGCTTCCCGGTGCCGGACGAAGGGGCCGACGTCAATCCTGACGTGGGCTGATCACCCTTGGGAGGGAAGGAAGTTATCCACAGCCCCCGGGTTTTCCACAGCTTCCGGCAAGCCCGATGCGGTCCACCCCGCCCGTTCTGCACGCTCTCCCCGTGGCCACTCCACCGCCCCGGCGGCGGTGCTGGTCGACGGCGACGACGAGTGGAAGGAGCGGGGGCCATGGAGGCGCTGCGACTGATCAAGACGGCCCGGCACGCTCTGGCGGAGGCCAGACAGGTGCCGGACGTGCTGGGCGAGGCGCGGCAGGTCGCGCTGCTCACCGAGGCGGTCGGCGCCCGGCTGGCGGAGTCCGAGGACGAGGAGCTGACGGGGCTCGGCCAGCAGCTGTCCGAGGCGGGCGCGCACGCGGCGGTCTGCCTGGACAGGTCCGTCGCCGACGGCACGCCGGTGAGCGGTGGGCGTGCCGGTCGGCTCACCGAACTCGGTGAGCTGCAGCCGACGTTGGAGGCGCTGGACGGGCTGTTGCGGGATGTCGGAGAGACGCTGGTCGTGCTGGCCTGTGGAGCCGACACCGAGAGTCTGTACTGGACGTGCATCGACGGCGTCGACGCGATGTCGGAGTGCAAGGACGTGACCGCGCGGTTGCGGGAGGCGGTCGACCGGGGCGGAGGGGTGGAGCGTACGGCGCTCGGCGGTGCGGAGCCGGAACGGGCCGGTGGGGGTTCGCCGTTACTCGTGGTCCGGCTCGGCCCGCCGGGTGAGGGCGGGCCGACGGAGGAGGAGCGGGCGCCGGACTACCGGGTGCCCGCAGCGGTCGGGGCGTCGGAGGTGTCGGTGCCGGCCGGGTAGGCGGCGGCCGGGGCGGTCCGGGCGCCGGACTGCAGCGCGGCGAGGTCCGCGGTCACCGAGGCGAGCAGTTCCTGCATCTGCTCAAGCAGGGTCTTGGGGGTCGCGGGCCCGGCCGAGTCGCCGACGGCCGAGCCTGTCGGGTGGCTCGGGGCCTGCGGCGTGTCAGAGGGTTCGGACATGACGGGACCTCTTCGGATCGCGGTGGTGCGGTGTGCCGCATCGACCAACGAACCGTTCCGGCGGCCGGTCACCACGCACCACCCGATGCGGTCCAACTCCGGTGCGCCGTAAGCCGCTCGGGTGATCCGGGGTTGCCGCTGCAGCAAGGGCTGGGCTAGGAGCGCGCTACACCGGGGTGGGCCGGAGCCCTGAACAAGCACTATCGGTACCGATGCCTGCCAGGCACCGAAGGTCCGATGCGGAGGCCCCGGCCCGGAGAAGTGGAGGGGGAGAACCCACCCCTTGCCACTCTCAACCTATAGCGCATGGGGGGTCTTGCGGCAAGGCCCCCGTGGTGGCTCACAATCACAGGCCTCAGATCGGAGCTGATGCCATGAACCACCTGACCACCAGCGCTTTCGACCTCCCCGAGCGGCTGTCCGCCAAGGCCTCCCCCGCGCTCATCGCGGCCGACGAGCGGCACTTCGCGGCCGTCGCGGAGAGCCTGGAGCAGGCGATCGCCGAACTGTCCGGGCAACTCGACGCGGCGCACCGGGCTCCGGGCGGCGCCGGGCAGGCGGCGATGGACCGGGACATCGAGGTCCACCGGCTGAGCGCCCGGCTGCGCGCCCTGCGCCGCTACGGCCTGGACCTGTGCCTCGGGCGCATCGTGACCGCGGAGGACGCGGAGCCGCTGTACGTCGGCCGGCTGGGGCTCACCGACAGCGAGGGCCGTCGCCTGCTGGTCGACTGGCGTTCGCCCGCGGCCGAGCCGTTCTTCGCGGCGACCCATGCCGACCCGATGGGCCTGGTCAGCCGCCGACGGTACCGCTGGACCCTCGGCCGGATCGCCGACTACTGGGACGAGGTGTTCACCGCCGAGGGCCTGGAGGGCCACGCGGCGCTGGACGACCAGTCCGCCTTCATCGCCAGCCTGGGCGGCAACCGGTCGGCCCGGATGCGGGACGTGCTCGCCACCATCCAGGCCGACCAGGACGCGATCATCCGGGCCGGCTCGCGCGGCGCCCTGGTGGTCGACGGCGGCCCCGGCACCGGCAAGACCGTGGTCGCCCTGCACCGCTCCGCCTACCTGCTGTACTCCGACCCCCGCCTCGGCCACCGGCGCGGCGGAGTGCTGTTCGTCGGCCCGCACCAGCCGTACCTGAACTACGTCGCCGACGTCCTGCCAAGCCTCGGCGAGGAGGGCGTGCGCACCTGCACCCTGCGGGACCTGCTGCCCGAGGGCGCGGATGCGCCGGAGGAGGCCGATCCGGAAGTCGCGCGGCTGAAGTCCTCGGCCGAGCTGGTGCGGGCGATCGAGAAGGCCGTCCGCTTCTACGAGGAGCCGCCGACCGAGGGCATGGTGGTCTCCACCCCCTGGGCGGACCTCTGGCTGAGCGCCGAGGACTGGTCCGAGGCCTTCGACGCCCCGGACCCGGGCACCCCGCACAACGAGGCCCGCGAGCAGATCTGGGACGAGCTGGCCGCGATCCTGCTGGACAAGCTGGAGCAGGACGAGGAGGAGGTCTCGCCCGAGCTGTTCCGGCGCTCGCTGCGGCAGGACCGCGAGCTGGTGGAGACGCTCCACCGTGCCTGGCCGCTGCTCGAAGCGGCCGACCTGGTCGGCGACCTCTGGTCGGTGCCCGCCTATCTGCGGATGTGCGCGCCCCACCTGACTCCCGAGGAGGTCCGCGCGCTGCAGCGCAAGCACGCCCCGCAGGCCTGGACGGTCTCCGACCTGCCGCTGCTGGACGCGGCCCGCCAGCGACTCGGCGACCGCGAGGCCACGCTGCGCCGCAACCGCCACCGGGCCTCGGTGGCCGCCGAGCGCGAGCGGATGGCGGACGTGATCGGTGACCTCATCCAGGCCGACGACGACGGCGAGGGCGTGGTGACGATGCTGCGCGGCCGGGACCTCCAGGACACCCTGGTCGACGAGGACGCGCTGCCCGGCGCCGACGGGGACCCGCTGGCCGGCCCGTTCGCCCACATCGTGGTGGACGAGGCCCAGGAGCTGACCGACGCGCAGTGGCAGATGCTGCTCCTGCGCTGCCCGTCCCGGAGCTTCACCATCGTCGGGGACCGCGCCCAGGCCCGGCACGGCTTCACCGAGTCGTGGCAGGAACGCCTCGAACGGGTCGGGCTCGACCGCACCACCATGGCCTCGCTGAGCATCAACTACCGCACGCCGGAAGAGGTGATGGCGCAGGCCGAGCCGGCCATCCGGGCGGCGCTCCCGGACGCCAACGTGCCCACCTCGGTACGCAGCAGCGGCATTCCGGTCCGGCACGGGTCGGTGGCGGAGCTGGCGGAGGTCCTGGACGGCTGGCTCGCCGAGCACGACGAGGGCGTCGCCTGCGTCATCGGCGCCCCGGGCTTCGAGGAGCGGCCCCGGGTCCGCTCGCTCACCCCGGAGCTGGCCAAGGGGCTGGAGTTCGACCTGGTGGTCCTGGTCGACCCGGAGGCGTTCGGCGAGGGCGTGGAGGGGGCGGTCGACCGCTACGTCGCGATGACCAGGGCGACCCGCCGGCTCGTCGTCCTGCGGACCCCCTGAAAGCCGGTCGAACGGTCCGGCCGGCGCGTCCCCCGGTCGGGTGACGGGGCTGTCGGTCGCAGCCGTCCGCAGTCCAGACCGGCGCGATGGACGAGGACGAACCGATGGCGACGTGGGCCGAACGGCGGGAGCAACGACTGCGGCCGGTAGGTCAGTTGAGGTCGGTACGGCTCACGGGCGGCCGACAGTGCGGCGCCCATGTGGCGCCCGAGGGGCTGCGGCTGATCGTGCGGTGGGACGGCTGCCAGTGGCTGCCGGAGGCGGTGGCCGAGGACTACGCCGCTGCCCAGCGGATACGGGATCGAGGGCGACGGCGTACGGCGGCCGCCCTACGCGGCGTCGCGCCCGCGGAAGGCCCCGGGGCGCCACCGCCGGCCCTGAGGCGTGTACCAGCCCGCGCCGCCACGGAGAAGCCCCCGAGAACGCGGAAGGGTCCGGCGCACCCGGCGCCGGACCCCGAAGGTCCCGAGGGTCCCGAAGGTCCCGAAGGCTTGAGAGCCATCAACTACCGCATCGCGCAGCTCAGTTGTGGGCGTGCAGGTCCGCGTTCAGTCCGCCCCAGGAGCCGGAGCGGGCGATGACCTCGACCGCGCCGGTCTGCGAGTTGCGGCGGAACAGCAGGTTGTCCTGGCCGGACAGCTCGACGGCCTTGGCGACCGTGCCGTCCGGGGTGGTGACCCGGGTGCCGGCGGTGACGTACAGGCCGGCCTCGACCACGCAGTCGTTGCCCAGCGAGATGCCGATGCCCGCGTTGGCGCCGAGCAGGCAGCGCTCGCCGACCGAGACGACCTGCTTGCCGCCGCCGGACAGGGTGCCCATGATCGAGGCGCCGCCGCCGATGTCGCTGTGGTCGCCGACCACGACGCCCGCGCTGATCCGGCCCTCGACCATCGAGGTGCCGAGGGTGCCGGCGTTGAAGTTGACGAAGCCCTCGTGCATCACGGTGGTGCCGGCCGCCAGGTGGGCGCCGAGCCGGACGCGGTCGGCGTGGGCGATGCGCACGCCGCTCGGGGCGACGTAGTCGGTCATCCGCGGGAACTTGTCGATCCCGTAGACGGCCAGCTGGCCGCCCTGGGCGCGGACGGCGAGGCGGGCCTGCTCGACCTTGTCCACCGGGACGGGGCCGATGCTGGTCCACGCGACGTTGGCGAGCAGGCCGAAGATGCCGTCCAGGTTCTGGCCGTGCGGCTGGACCAGGCGGTGGCTGAGCAGGTGCAGGCGCAGGTACAGGTCGTGGGTGTCCAGCGGCTTCTCGTCCAGCGAGGAGATGGTGGTGCGCACGGCGACCACCTCGACGCCACGGCGGGCGTCGGCGCGCAGGGCGTCGGCGGCACCGGCGCCGAGGTCGGCCTCGGCCTGCTCGGCGGTCAGGCGCACGGTGCCGGCCGGGCCGGGCTCGGCGGCCAGGGCGGGGGCGGGGTACCAGGTGTCGAGGACGGTGCCGTCGGCGGCGATGGTGGCCAGACCGGTGGCCACGGCGCCGGTCGCCGGGGAGGTGGATTCGAGCGAGGTGGATTCAGCAGTCACACCGTGCACGTTAACCAATGCGGGGCCCCGCTGCCGAACACGCCCATCGTCCGGACGCGCCGGTCGGACCCGCAGGCCGGCGGCGTGCCGGGCCGGAAAACCCGGTGCTGGCGCGCCGTCCGCTGGGCAATACTCGGCCGGGTGTTCATGTCGATCTCCACCACCGGCAGCGCCGAGAGCCCGGCGACGGATCTCGGGTTCCTGCTGCACAAGCATCCCGGCAAGGTCCAGCGCTTCACGACGTCGCACGGCGAGGCCCACGTCTTCTACCCCGAGGCGGGGGACGAGGTCTGCACGGCGGCGCTGCTGCTGGACATCGACCCGATCGCCCTGGTCCGCAAGGGCCGGGGCAACGGCAGGGGCCGGGGCGGCTCGCCCGACTTCGCCCTCTCCCAGTACGTCAACGACCGCCCGTACGCCGCGTCCTCGCTGCTCGCGGTGGCGCTGCGGACGGTGTTCCGCTCCGCGATGAAGGGTGACTGCCAGCGGCGCCCGGAGCTGCCGGGGCAGGTCCGCCCGCTGCGGATCGAGCTGCCCGCGGTGCCCGCGAACGGTGCGGGCGAGGGCGGCGGCCCGGCGATGGTGGCCCGGTTGTTCGAGCCGCTGGGCTGGCGGGTCGAGGCGACGGCGATACCGCTGGACGAGGACTTCCCGGAGTGGGGCGAGTCCCGTTACCTGCGGGTCGTGCTGGCCTCGGAGGCGGTCCGGCTCGCCGACGCGCTCCAGCAGCTGTACGTGCTGCTGCCGGTGCTGGACGGCGCCAAGCACTACTGGGTCGCCCCGGACGAGGTGGACAAGCTGCTCGCCGCCGGTGAGGGCTGGCTGGCCGCCCACCCCGAGCGCGCCCTGATCGCCCGGCGCTATCTGTCCCGGCGCTGGTCGCTGACCCGGGCCGCCATGGAGCGCCTGGAGCTGGCCCGACTGGCCGAGGCGGACGACCGCGAGGTCGAGGAGATCGACAACGCGGTCGACGACCGGCCGGACGACGAGAACTCCGGCTACGAGACCACCGAGACCGACAGGACCCCCGGGACCACCGGGACCACCGAGGCCACGGACGCCCACGCACCCCGGCAGCCCTCCCTCGCCGAGCAGCGCCGCACCGCGATCCTCGCCGCCCTGCGCGACAGCGGCGCGGCCCGGGTCGCCGACCTCGGCTGCGGCCAGGGCGAGCTGATCGGCGAGCTGTTGAAGGACGCCCGGTTCACCGAGATCCTCGGCGTGGACGTGTCCGCCCGGGCGCTGCAGGCGGCGAACCGCAAGCTGCGCCTGGCGCGCCTGCCCGAGCGACAGGCCGCGCGGGTGACGCTGGCGCAGGGCGCGCTGACGTACACCGACGCCCGGTTGAAGGGCTACGACGCGGCGGTGTTGTGCGAGGTGATCGAGCACCTGGACCTGCCGCGGCTGCCCGCCCTGGAGTACGCGGTGTTCGGCGCGGCCCGTCCGAGGGCCGTCGTCGCCACCACGCCCAACGTCGAGTACAACGTCCGCTGGGAGAGCCTCCCGGCGGGCCGTGCCCGACACGCCGACCACCGCTTCGAGTGGTCCCGCGCCGAGTTCGAGGCCTGGGCCGGGAAGGTCGCGGCGGCGTACGGGTACGCGGTGGAGCTGCGCCCGGTCGGCCCCGAGGACCCGGAGGTCGGTCCGCCGACCCAGCTGGCCCTGTTCCGCACCGACACCGGCACGCCAGTGACCGACACCCGCACACCCGTATCCGACACCACCGCGACACCCGAAGGAGGCGAGACCCGATGACCGACGACGCGACCGAGAACAGCGCCACCGACAACAGCGCCACCGAGAACAGCCCCACCGAGAACAGCCCCACCGAGAACGACGCGCCCGAGAGCCCCACCGCCCCTCGCCGCCTCCCCGTCACCGACGTCTCCCTCGTCGTCCTGATCGGCACCAGCGGCGCGGGCAAGTCCACCTTCGCCCGCCGCCACTTCCTGCCCACCCAGGTGATCTCCTCCGACTTCTGCCGCGGCCTGGTCGCCGACGACGAGAACGACCAGTCCGCCTCCGCCGAGGCCTTCGACGTCCTGCACTACGTCGTCGGCAAGCGCCTCGCCGCCGGTCGCCTGACCGTCGTGGACGCCACCAACGTCCAGCCCGAGGCCCGCCGCCAGCTGGTGGCGCTCGCTCGCGAGCACGACGTGCTGCCGATCGCGATCGTGCTGGACGTCCCGCCCGGCGTGTGCGCCGAGCGCAACCGTTCCCGCCCGGACCGCCAGCTGCCCGCCCACGTGGTCCCGCGTCAGCACCGCGAACTGCGCAGGTCGCTCAGGGGCCTGGAGCGCGAGGGCTTCCGCAAGGTGCACGTCCTGCGCGGCGAGGCCGAGGTCGCGGCCGCCGAGATCGAGCTGGAGCGGCGCTACAACGACCTGCGCCACCTCACCGGCCCGTTCGACGTCGTCGGCGACGTCCACGGCTGCCGGTCCGAGCTGGAGACCTTGCTGGTCCGCCTCGGCTACACCCTCACCCGGGACGCCGAGGGCCGTCCGGTGGACGCCGTGCACCCGGCGGGCCGCACCGCCGTGTTCGTCGGGGACCTGGTCGACCGCGGCCCGGACACCCCGGGCGTGCTGCGCCTGGTGATGGGCATGGTGGCGGCCGGCCACGCGCTCTGCGTGCCCGGCAACCACGAGAACAAGCTGGGTCGCGCGATGGACGGCAAGAAGGTCACCGTCGCGTACGGCCTCCAGGAGTCGCTGGACCAGCTGGCCGGGGAGTCCGAGGAGTTCAGGGCCGAGGTGCGCGCCTTCATGCGCGGCCTGGTGAGCCACTACCTGCTGGACGGCGGCGCCCTGGTGGTCTGCCACGCCGGTCTGCCGGAGAGGTTCCACGGCCGCGCCTCCGGCCGGGTGCGCTCGCACGCGCTGTACGGGGAGACCACCGGCGAGACCGACGAGTACGGCCTGCCGGTGCGCTACCCGTGGGCGGAGGAGTACCGGGGCCGCGCGCTGGTGGTCTACGGCCACACCCCGGTGCCGAGCGCGAGCTTCCTCAACAACACCATCTGCCTGGACACCGGCTGCGTCTTCGGCGGCAGCCTGACCGCGCTGCGCTACCCGGAGCGCGAGCTGGTGAGTGTCGAGGCCGAGCAGGAGTGGTACGCCCCGGTGCGCCCGCTGCACACCGACGCCCCGGGTGCCCGCGAGGGCCGTCCGCTGGACCTCGCCGACGTGGCCGGGCGCCGGATCGTGGAGACCGGCCTGCACGGGCGGGTGGCCGTCCGGGAGGAGAACGCGACGGCCGCGCTGGAGGTGATGAGCCGCTTCGCGCTGGACCCGCGGCTGCTCGCCTACCTGCCGCCGACCATGGCGCCGAGCCCGACCTCCCGCCGCGAGGGCTATCTGGAGCACCCGGAGGAGGCCTTCGCCGCCTACCGCGAGGACGGTGTCCGGCACCTGGTCTGCGAGGAGAAGCACATGGGCTCGCGCGCGGTGCTGCTGGTCGCCCGGGACGGCGCCGCGCTGGAGCGGCGCTTCGGGGTGGCCGGTCCGGGCGCGATCTGGACCCGGACCGGCCGGGCCTTCCTCGACGACGAGGAGCTGACCGCCGCCGTGCTGGGCCGGGTCCGGTCGGCGGCCGAAAGGGCCGGGCTGTTCGAGGAGTTGGGCACCGACTGGCTGCTGCTGGACGCCGAGCTGATGCCCTGGTCGCTGAAGGCGGTGGAGCTGTTGCGCCGCCAGTACGCCGCGGTCGGTGCGGCGGCCGGCGCCGCGCTGCCCGCGGTGCTGTCGGCGCTGGAGCAGGCAGCCGCACGCGGCCTGGAGCTGGGGGAGCTGACCTCCCGCCAGCGCCGCCGCGCCGCCGACGCCCGGGCCTTCACCGAGGCGTACCGGCGCTACTGCTGGCCGACCGAGGGTCTATCGGGCATCCGGCTCGCGCCGTTCCAGCTGCTGGCGGCCGAGGGGGTGAACCTCGCGGCGCGTCCGCACGACGAGCACCTGGCCCGGATCGACCGCCTGGTGGAGGCCGACGAAGCGCTCGCGGCGGAAGGCGGTGACGCGGAGCAGCCCGTGCTGCACCGCACCGGCCGGGTAGTGGTGGACACCGGGGACGAGGCCTCGGTGTCCGCGGCCACCGCCTGGTGGGAGGAGCTGACGGCGGCGGGTGGCGAGGGCATGGTGGTCAAGCCACTGGCCTCGGTGGTGCGGACGGCGCGCGGCGAGGGCCGGCCGGGCGGTCTGGTGCAGCCGGGGGTGAAGGTGCGCGGCCGGGAGTACCTGCGGATCGTCTACGGCCCGGACTACACCGAGCACCTGGACCGGCTGCGGATGCGCTCGCTGGGCCACAAGCGGTCGCTGGCGCTGCGCGAGTACGCGCTGGGCCTGGAGGCCCTGGACCGGCTGGCGGCGGGGGAGCCGCTGTGGCGGGTGCACGAGCCGGTGTTCGCGGTGCTCGCGCTGGAGTCCGAGCCGGTGGACCCCCGCCTCTAGGGGCCGGATGACCGGGTGACGGGATGACCGGGTGGCCAGGTGACCGGGTGGCCGGATGACTGAGGAGGGGGAGCCCCGACCGGGGCTCCCCCTCCCTCGGCCCCACCCTGTATAGAAATTCGAACCGTCGTATACACTTGCCACCTTCACCGTAGTCCCGTCACCCCAGGAGCCCGGTATGGCCTTCAACCTCCGGAACAGGCACTTCCTCAAGGAGACCGACTTCACGCCCCAGGAGTTCCGCTTCCTGGTGGACCTCGCGGCCGGGCTCAAGGCGGCCAAGTATGCGGGCACCGAGCAGCCCCGGCTGCGTGGGAAGAACATCGCGCTGATCTTCGAGAAGACCTCCACCCGCACCCGCTGCGCCTTCGAGGTCGCCGCACACGACCAGGGCGCCACCACCACCTACCTGGAACCGTCCGGCTCGCAGATGGGCCACAAGGAGTCGGTCAAGGACACCGCCCGGGTGCTCGGCCGGATGTTCGACGGCATCGAGTACCGCGGCCACGGCCAGGAGATCGTCGAGGAGCTGGCGCAGCACGCCGGCGTCCCGGTCTGGAACGGCCTGACCGATGAGTGGCACCCCACCCAGATGCTGGCCGACGTGCTCACCGTCACCGAGCACACCACCAAGCCGCTCACCGACGTGGCCCTCGCCTACCTCGGCGACGCCCGCTCCAACATGGGCAACTCACTGCTGGTCACCGGCGCCCTGCTCGGCATGGACGTCCGGATCGTCGCCCCGCGGGCCCTCTGGCCTGCCGAGGAGGTGCGGAAGGCGGCGCAGGCGCTGGCCGAGCAGACCGGTGCGATGATCACCCTGACCGAGGACGTCGCGGAGGGCGTGGCCGGCGTCGACTTCCTCTACACCGACGTCTGGGTCTCGATGGGCGAGCCCAAGGAGGTCTGGGCCGAGCGGATCGAACTGCTCAAGCCGTACCAGGTGTCCATGGACACCGTCCGGGCCACCGGCAACCCGAACGTGAAGTTCCTGCACTGCCTGCCCGCGTTCCACGACCTCGGCACCGTGATCGGGCGGCAGATGTACGAGGCGACCGGCATGACCGAGCTGGAGTGCACCGACGAGCTGTTCGAGTCGGCGCACTCCATCGTCTTCGACCAGGCCGAGAACCGCCTGCACACCATCAAGGCGGTCCTGGTCGCCACCCTGGGCTCGTGAGGACCCCGTGCGGGGAGGTCAGCGGGCCAGCCTGATGCAGGCGACCCGGTCGCCCGCCGCGTGCGGGCCGGCCGGGGTGCCCGCGTGCAGCACCAGCGAGCGCGCCTCGCCGGGCCGCGGCTGCCAGTCCACCGCGGCCCTCGCGGTGCCCCCGCCCCGCCCGCCGGTGCGCAGCACCAGCCGCAGTTCGTTGCGGTCGTTGGCGTACGCCGGGTCGGTGGACGGCTGCACCGGGTCGACCACGTCCTGGTAGTGCGGTCCGGAGGCGGCCGGGTCCGCCCCGCAGTCGCCGGTGTGCAGGTGCACCGGGAACTCGTGGTCGGGGGCGAGCCCGGACACGGTCAGGGTGAGCACCGTGCGCCCGGGCACCGAGCGGTCGGTGACGACCCGCGCGTGCGAGCCGTACGGCACCAGGTCCTGGGCGTAGCTGATCGCGGTCGGCCGGACGAAGGCGGTCGCCGGGTCGAAGGCCGTCTCCGTCACGGAGACCGGCGACGCGGCGGGGGCGAGCAGGGCCAGCGGCAGCAGGGCGGCGGCGAACGGAGCGGGCATCGGGTCGGGCCTTCCACGGGCAGGGCGACGGTCACCCTGCTAACGGGCACCGGGGCCCCGGGGACACTCTCAGCCCACCTCGCGCGCGATTCCCCGGATCTCGCAGCGGGGTCCGCTGGCCCGCATCAGCCGCAGGTCGGCGGTGACCAGCGGCGCGCCGTACCGTTCGGCGACGGCGACGTACGCGGCGTCGTCCGGGGTGAGATTGTCCTTGAGCTCCCAGATCCGGCCGAGCAGCGGCGCCACCTCGACCTTGCGGACGGTCACCGCGGCAAGTTCGCCGGTGAGTTCGGCGACCCGCTCGGCGGTCAGCTGCTTGGCGAGGTAGAGGCCGCGCAGGGACTGCATCACCTCGATCACGATGTGCTCGGGTGCCAACCAGTCGCCGTCGGCGGCGAGTTCGGCCCGGGCGCGGTCCCCGCGCGGGCCCTGGTCGGCGAGCGCCAGCACCAGCGCGGACGCGTCCACCACGATCATCGTCGGCCCCCTCTGCCCTTCACCACAGCGGTCACCGTACCGGGCCGGGCCTCACCCGGTGGAGCCGGGCTTCGGGGTCGCGGCGCCGGTCGGCTGGTTGTGTTCCGGGCTGCCGTCGTGGAACGGCCGGATCGTCTGTTCGGCCTGCTGCGCCTGCTCGGGGGTGATCCACTCCTGCAGGTCGGCGGACAGCGCGGCGGCCTTCAGCTGGTCGAGAGTGAGCGGCAGTCCGTCCCGGACGACCTTGACCTTGGCCTGTCCGGCGACCTCGGCCGTGTTGATCGAGATGAGCGACACCGAGGACTGGTCGGGCCGCAGCACGTCGACCTCGCGTTCGAGGGCGTCGCCGAGCACCTTCTCGGTGAGCAGCAGGCGGGTGCCGTCCGGGAGCACGCTGTCGGAGCAGGAGCGGAAGTGGCCACCGCCGCTCCCGTTCATCCAGGCGCAGCTGAACAGATCGGAGGTGTCGGGGTGTGAGCCGGACCCGGACCGGAAGCGGGTGCCGAAGCCACCCTGCAGCGACAGCCGGACGTTCGCCGGGCCGGAGCCGTCGTCGTAGAGCAGGCTGGCCGTGATCTGTACGTACCCGGGGTCGTTGCTGCCGGTCCTGGCCAGCTGGGAGTAGCCGGAGTAGTTGGAGGTCCGTCCGTCCGGGGGCAGCGCCCTGGCCAGGGCGGCCAGTGCGGCGTGAGCGGTCATGGCGACCTTGCCGGCGTTGGGGCCGGTGCCCTGCGTGGGCTGCTCCGGACTGTCGTCGGTGAGCTCCACCGGCCGCGGGTACCGCCGGCCGGAAGCCGGTGCGGTCGGGGAGGCGGTCGGTGAACCGGCGGTCGAGGCGGCGGCCGCGGCCTGACCTCCGTTCCCGGCCCCGTCGTCGGTCCGCAGCGTGACCGCGCCGCCGACGGCGAGCGCGGCCACCGCCGTCACGGCGCCGGCGACGGTGAGCCGGCGGCGGCGCCGGATCGAGCGGCCCTGCCGGGCGCTCGCGGCGACCAGCGGGCCCAGGTCGGGGCCGACGCCGTCCATCGTGCGTTCGAAGGCGGCGGACAGCGTCCGGCCGTCCACGTCGGGCTCGTTCATGGTCGTGTCGTTCCTTCCGAAGCAGCTGGTGGGGTCAGGAGCGGGTGAGGTGTTCGGCCGCCTCGGGGCCGAGGACCGCGCGCAGCCGGCCGAGGGCGCGCAGCGACTGGGCGCGCACCGCGCCCGCGCTGACGCCGAGTTCGGCGGCGGTCTCCTCGACGCTGCGGTCCTCCCAGTACCGCAGGACGAGCACCGCCCGGTCCCGGGGCTGGAGTTCGGCGAGGGCGGCGAGCAGGGTGACCCGCAGCGCCGGGTCGTCCCCGGGGGCGGTGCCCTCGGGGAGTTCGCCGAGGGCGGGCCGTTCGCCGCTGCGGCGCAGCCGCCGGTGGGAGAGGTAGCTGCGCACCAGGGTGCCGCGCGCGTAGGCGTCCTGGTTGTCGGCCCGGCGGACCTTGGGCCAGGCGGCGAAGAGCTTGGCCAGGGTGACCTGGGTGAGGTCCTCGGCGAGGTGCCAGTCGCCGCAGAGCAGCAGCGCGGTGCGGAAGAGCCGCTGTCCACGGCTGTACGCGAAGTCCTCGAACTCCGCGCTCTCCTCGGCCCGTCGCGTCTTCCCGATCACGCTGTTCCCCTCGTGCCCCGTGGACGGGCGTTGCCCCGCCGTGCCGGCGTTCCCGCCCCGTGTGGCGTTCCCGCCCCGTGTGCCGGCGTTCCCGCCCCTGTGCCCGACTGGACGCGCGAGCCGAACGTCCGCGTTACGGGCAGCCCGGGATCCGGTGTCAGCCGCCGAGCAGCAGCCCGACCACCGTCCCGGCCAGCAGTGAGACGGCGTTGGCGGTGCCGGAGGCGATCCAGGGCAGCGGGTCGCGCGGGCGCAGTCCGGCGACCGGGCACAGCAGCAGCGCCTCGACCGCGCAGACCGCTGTCTCGCTGAGCGCGAAGCCGGTCCAGTACGCTGCGGCGGGCCCGTCGGTCCAGTGCCGGAGGGTCCACCAGAGCAGTGGGTGGGTCACCAGGTTGACGAGCACGCCGGCGGCGGCCGCCCGCCCGGGGTGCACCCGCCCGATCCGGGTGAGGGCGGCGGCGTAGACGGGTGTCTCGGTCAGCAGGGTGAGGGCGAGGGCCACCGGGTAGCGCACGGCGGGGATCGTGCCACGGGGAGGGGGAGCATGGCGACCACGGGAATCCGGGCGGGCACTGGGGGAGGACCAGGAGCCGGGGGAGGGCCGGGGTCGTGGCCCGCGCCCGGTCCGGCGGCCCGGCTGGGCGCGGCGCCGTTCGCGGGCTTCGCGCTCTCGGCGGCGCTGGCGCTGGTGCTGGCCCTGCGGGCGCCGACCGGTCTGGCGGTGCTGGGCCTGGCGGTCTTCGGCCTGCTGCACAACGTGCTGGAGCTGCGCTACGTGGCGGGCCGCTTCGCCGCGGTGCTGGCCGGTCCGCTGCTGCGGCTGTTGCTGGTGCTGGTGACCGGGATCGTGCTGTGCCGGCTGCTGCCGCCGTCCCGGCTGTCCCAGTCGGCGGAGATCCTGCTCGCCTACGGTCTGCTGGCGGCGGCCTGCCGGTACGGGCTGCGCGGCCGGCCGTGGCTGCTGGCGGCGGCCGGGGTGGGGCTGGTGGGCGCGGGCGCGGCTTCGCTGGCCTTCCCGGCGTACCACTTCGTGGTGCTGGCGCACCTGCACAACGTGGTGCCGCTGCTGTTCCTCGCGGAGTGGTCGCGCAGGCTGGCGCGGGGGCGCGCGGCGTTCCTGGCGCTGCAGTCCGGCTGGGTGCTGCTGGTTCCGGTGCTGCTGCTGAGCGGGCTGCTGGACGGTCTGCTGTCGCAGCGCCCGGGCGGCTGGACGGACCGGCTGGCGGCCGTCTACACCCCGCCGGGCTGGTTGACACCTCAGGTGGGCCTGCGTTTCCTGGCGGTGTTCGCCTTCCTGCAGACGATGCACTACGTGGTGTGGGTGTGGTTCCTGCCGAGGTACGCGCCGGAGGCGGCGGAGCGCTTCGACGCCCGGGTGCCGGGTCTGCGGGGCGGCCGGGCCTGGGTGCTGGGGTTGGGGGCGGGAGCGCTGCTGGCCCTGTTGTTCGCCGTGGATTACGCCCGGGGCCGCTCGGTCTACGCGGCGCTGGCCAGTTACCACGCGTATCTGGAGTTCCCGGTGCTGCTGACGCTGGTCCTCGGCCCGGGCGCGGGTCAGCGGTCGGGTGAGGGCGCCGACCGGGTGCGGACGGGACGAAAGGAGGTGAAGGTATGAGGACGACGACCCTGCTGGCCGACATCGCCCCCGAGCCGACCGGCGGCTCCGGTGGTGAGCTCGCGGTGGTGCTGTTGCTGGCCGCCGCGATCGTGGCGGGGGCGGTCTGGCTGATCCGGCTGGAGCGCAAGCGCCGCGGTCCGGACGGCCGCTGACCTGCACGGAAACGCACCGTGGCATGCCTGCGGTGGTGATGGGGGCAGCATGCACTATGGTTTATCTCGACATCGAGATAACTGCCCCTTACGATATATCTCGACATCAAGATACTTGCCGAGAGGCGCTCACCGGCGATGCGGGCGAGGCGAGCCTAAGTAAGGCTGACCTTACCACCCCGCGTGGCGGCCGGATATCGCACGAAGCACCCAGAAGGAGTCAGTCGTGTCCGCGAACAGCTTCGACGCCCGCAGCTCGCTGCAGGTGGGCGACGAGTCGTACGAGATCTTCAAGCTCTCCGCCGTCGAGGGTTCCGAGCGGCTGCCCTACAGCCTCAAGGTGCTGCTGGAGAACCTGCTCCGCACGGAGGACGGCGCGAACATCACCGCCGACCACATCCGCGCCCTCGGCAACTGGGACGAGAACGCCCAGCCGAGCCAGGAGATCCAGTTCACGCCCGCCCGCGTGATCATGCAGGACTTCACCGGCGTTCCGTGCGTGGTCGACCTCGCCACCATGCGCGAGGCCGTCAAGGAGCTGGGCGGCGACCCGGCCAAGATCAACCCGCTGGCCCCGGCCGAGCTGGTCATCGACCACTCGGTCATCGCCGACAAGTTCGGCACCAAGGACGCGTTCACCCAGAACGTCGAGATCGAGTACGGCCGCAACAAGGAGCGCTACCAGTTCCTGCGCTGGGGCCAGACCGCCTTCGACGAGTTCAAGGTGGTCCCGCCGGGCACCGGCATCGTCCACCAGGTGAACATCGAGCACCTGGCCCGCACCGTCATGGTCCGTAACGGCCAGGCGTACCCGGACACCTGCGTCGGCACCGACTCGCACACCACCATGGTCAACGGCCTGGGCGTGCTGGGCTGGGGCGTCGGCGGCATCGAGGCCGAGGCCGCCATGCTCGGCCAGCCGGTCTCCATGCTGATCCCGCGCGTGGTCGGCTTCAAGCTGACCGGCGAGCTGCCGGCCGGCACCACCGCCACCGACCTGGTGCTCACCATCACCGAGATGCTGCGCAAGCACGGTGTGGTCGGCAAGTTCGTCGAGTTCTACGGCGACGGCATCGGCGCCATCCCGCTGGCCAACCGCGCCACCATCGGCAACATGTCGCCGGAGTTCGGCTCGACCTGCGCGATCTTCCCGATCGACGCCGAGACCATCAACTACCTGCGCCTGACCGGCCGTGACGAGCAGCAGCTCGCCCTGGTCGAGGCGTACGCCAAGGAGCAGGGCCTCTGGCACGACCCGTCGGTCGAGCCGGTCTACTCCGAGTACCTGGAGCTGGACGTCTCCACCGTCGTCCCGTCGATCTCCGGCCCGAAGCGCCCGCAGGACCGCGTGGTCCTGGCCGAGGCTGCCCAGAAGTTCGCCGAGGCGCTGCCGGCCTACTCCGCCGAGGCCTCGAAGCCGACCACCGTCACCGCCCCCGACGGCTCGACCTACGAGATCGACAACGGCGCGGTCGTGATCGCCTCGATCACCTCCTGCACCAACACCTCCAACCCCTCCGTCATGCTGGGCGCCGCCCTGCTGGCGAAGAAGGCCGTGGAGAAGGGCCTGCACGTCAAGCCCTGGGTCAAGACCACCCTGGCGCCCGGCTCCAAGGTCGTCATGGACTACTACGAGAAGGCCGGGCTGCTCCCGTACATGGAGAAGCTGGGCTTCAACCTGGTCGGCTACGGCTGCGTCACCTGCATCGGCAACTCGGGCCCGCTGCCCGAGGAGGTCTCGGCCGCCGTCAACGAGTCCGACCTCGCGGTCGTCTCGGTGCTCTCCGGCAACCGCAACTTCGAGGGCCGGATCAACCCGGACGTCAAGATGAACTACCTGGCCTCCCCGCCGCTGGTGGTCGCCTACGCCCTCGCCGGCAACATGAACATCGACATCACCCGGGACGCCCTGGGCCAGGACGCCGACGGCAACGACGTCTTCCTCGCCGACATCTGGCCGTCCGAGCAGGAGGTCGCCGCCACCGTCGCCGGCTCCATCGACGAGGCGATGTTCGACAAGGGCTACCAGGACGTCTTCGCCGGTGACCACCGCTGGCAGTCGCTCCCGGTCCCGACCGGCAACACCTTCGAGTGGGACGCCGAGTCCACCTACGTCCGCAAGCCCCCGTACTTCGAGGGCATGGCCAAGACCCCGAGCCCGGTGACCGACATCGCCGGCGCCCGCGTCCTGGCCAAGCTGGGCGACTCGGTCACCACCGACCACATCTCCCCGGCCGGCAACATCAAGCCGGGCACCCCGGCGGCGCAGTACCTGACCGCCAACGGCGTCGAGAAGCGTGACTTCAACTCCTACGGCTCGCGCCGTGGCAACCACGAGGTCATGATCCGCGGCACCTTCGCCAACATCCGCCTGCGCAACCAGATCGCGCCGGGCACCGAGGGCGGCTACACCCGCGACTTCACCCAGGCCGACGCCCCGGTGTCGTTCATCTACGACGCCTCGCAGAACTACCAGGCCGCCGGCATCCCGCTGGTCGTCCTGGCGGGCAAGGAGTACGGCTCCGGCTCGTCCCGCGACTGGGCGGCCAAGGGCACCGCGCTGCTGGGCGTCAAGGCCGTCATCGCCGAGTCCTACGAGCGCATCCACCGCTCGAACCTGATCGGCATGGGCGTCCTGCCGCTGCAGTTCCCGGAGGGCGAGAACGCCGAGTCCCTCGGCCTGACCGGCGAGGAGACCTTCTCCATCACCGGCGTGACCGAGCTCAACGAGGGTCGCACCCCGAAGACCGTCAAGGTCAAGGCCGGTGACAAGGAGTTCGACGCGGTCGTCCGCATCGACACCCCCGGTGAGGCGGACTACTACCGCAACGGCGGCATCCTGCAGTACGTGCTGCGCTCGCTCATCGGCTGAGCCTGCTCACAGCGCCTGAAGGGGCCGGACCGCACCACGCGGTCCGGCCCCTTCCGCGTTCCCGGACGCGCGGGACGGCCACGCGATGCGGACACGCCGGAGGGGCCCGCCGACACGCGGTCGGCGGGCCCCTCCGTCAGCCGGTCAGACCCGGTCGCAGGCCTGTGCCCGCAGGGCGCGGGCCAGGTCGTCCCGGCGCTCCAGCACCAGTCGGCGCAGCGCCGGGGCGGCTTGCGGGTGGCCGTCCAGCCAGGCGTCCGCCTCGGCGAGGGTCTGCTCGTTCGTCTGGGCGATCGGGAAGAAGCCGCTGACGATCCGCATCGCGATCTCGATCGTCCGCTCGGCCCAGACCCGTTCCAGCAGCTTGAAGTACGGCGCCGCGTAGAGGGCGGTCAGGTCGCGCTGGGCGGGGATCGCGAAGCCCGCGCTGTTGGCCTCGACCAGGGCGCTCGGCAGCTCGTCGGAGTCGGTCACGGCCGACCAGGCGGCGGCCTTGGCCTCCGGGGTGGGCCGGGCGGCCAGGCACTGGGTGTACTGGCGCTTGCCGCCCGCCGTGTTGTCGCCGGCCAGCTCGCCGGCCAGCTCCTCGTCGGTGGCCTGCCCGGCGGCGGCCAGCGCCAGCCACAGCGACCAGCGCAGCTCCTGGTCGACCTCCAGGCCGTCGATCCGGGCGCTGCCGGCCAGCAGGCCGCGGACCAGGCCGAGGTGCTCGGCACCGCCCGCGGTCTGGGCCAGGAAGCGGGCCCAGGCGAGCTGGTGGTCGCTGCCGGGGACAGCGGCGCGCAGCTCGTTCAGGGCGCCGTCGGCGAGCTTCCGCGCGCCCTCGGCGCGCCACTCGGGGGCGGCGTACAGGTCGACGGCGGTCTTGGACTGGGCGTGCAGCGACTGCAGCACGCCGATGTTGCCCTCCTGGCCGGCGAAACGCAGCACCAGGGCGACGTAGTCGCGGGCCGGCATCAGGCCGTCCCGGGTGAGGTTCCAGACGGCGGACCAGGCGAGCGCCCGGGCCAGTTCGTCGCGGATGTCGCCGAGGCCGGTGCGCAGGGTCTCCAGCGAGTCGGCGTCGAAGCGGATCTTGCAGTAGGTGAGGTCCTCGTCGTTGAGCAGGACCAGGTCCGGGCGGCGGCGGCCGACGGCCTCGGCGACGACGGTGCGGGCGCCGGTGACGTCCAGCTCGATCCGCTCGGTGCACAGCAGGGCGCCGTCGGCGTCCCGGTCGTACAGGCCGACCGCGATCCGGTGCGGGCGCGGTACCTCGCCGTCCTGGAGGACGGCCAGTTCGGTGATCCGGCCCTCGGCGTCGGTGGTGACCTGCGGGGTGAGCGCGTTGACGCCGGCGGTCTGCAGCCAGGCGGCGGCCCAGCTCTTCAGGTCGCGCCCGCTGGTCTCCTCCAGGACGTCCAGCAGGTCGCCCAGTTCGGTGTTGCCGAAGGCGTGGCGCTTGAAGTAGCGGCGGGCGCCCTCGAAGAAGGCCTCCGAGCCGACGTACGCGACCAGCTGCTTGAGGACGGAGGCGCCCTTGGCGTAGGTGATGCCGTCGAAGTTGAGCTTGGCGTCCTCGAGGTCGCGGATGTCGGCGGTGATCGGGTGGGTGGTGGGGAACTGGTCCTGCCGGTAGGCCCAGGCCTTGCGCTGGTTGGCGAAGGTGACCCAGGCGGAGGAGTACCGGGTGCGGGCGCCGATCAGGGCGTAGGAGCCCATGAAGTCGGCGAAGGACTCCTTCAGCCACAGGTCGTCCCACCAGCGCGGGGTGACCAGGTCGCCGAACCACATGTGCGCCATCTCGTGCAGCACGACGTTGGCGCGCGCCTCGTAGGCGGCGTCGGTCACCTTCGAGCGGAAGACGAACTCCTCCTTGAAGGTCACGCAGCCGGGGTTCTCCATCGCGCCGATGTTGTACTCGGGGACGAAGGCCTGGTCGTACTTGCCGAAGGGGTACGGGTAGTCGAACTCCTCGTGGAAGAAGTCCAGTCCGAGCTTGGTGACGCCGAGGATCTCCTCCGCGTCGAAGTGCGGGGCCAGCGACTTGCGGCACAGCGCGGCGAGCGGGATCTCCAGGGCGGTGCCGTCGGGGAGTTCGCGGCTGTAGTGGTCGTTCACGACGTGGTACGGGCCGGCCACCACGGCGGTGAGGTAGGTGGAGATCGGCGCGGTCGGCGCGAACTCCCAGGTGCGGGTGCCGCCTTCGGTGTGGACCGCCTCGTGCGCGGCGTTGGAGCGCACGTCCCAGGCGGCCGGGGCGGTCACGGTGAAGGTGAACGGGGCCTTCAGGTCGGGCTGTTCGAAGTTGGCGAAGACCCGGCGGGCGTCGGCCGGCTCGTAGTGGGTGTACAGGTAGGTCTCGCCGTCCACCGGGTCGACGAAGCGGTGCAGGCCCTCGCCGGTGCGGCTGTAGGCGCAGTCGGCCTCGACGGTGAGGACGTTCTCGGCGGCCAGGCCGTCGACGTGTACCCGGGCGCCGTCGTAGGCGGTGGCCGGGTCGAGTTCGCGGCCGTTGAGGGTGACGGAGCGGACGGCGGGGGCGAGCAGGTCGAGGAAGGTGCCGGCGCCGGGCTGGGAGCAGCGGAAGGTGATCGTGGTGGTGGAGCGGAAGGTGGCGGCGGCCGGGTCGGGGGCCGAGGTCACGTCCAGCCGGACCAGGTAGCCGTCGACGGCCAGGACGCCGGCTCGCTGTTGTGCTTCCTCGCGGCTCAGGTTCTTGCCCGGCACGGCGGTACTCCTTTGTCCGGCTCGCACGGTGGTGCGCGTGTGGGTGGTGCGTGTGTGGGTGGTGCGGGTCCGCGCGCGGGGTGCCTCGCGCACGCAGGGGCATCCTTTCACGGCCTCCCCGGCCGGTACCATTGCACAGGCCGCCGCGTCCGGGCCGGAATCAGCGGCGGCGCGCGGGTGTTGGGGTTCGGATGGGGCTGTGCCCCGCCGCCTCGGAACACCTCACGAAGGACGAGACCCAGTGACGACTGCCGCTGAGCGCAAGACCGCCGACTTCTGGTTCGACCCGGCCTGCCCCTGGGCCTGGATGACGTCCCGCTGGCTGATCGAGGTCCAGCAGCTGCGCCCGGTCGACGTGAACTGGCACGTGATGAGCCTGTCGGTGCTCAACGAGCACCGTGACCTGCCGCAGAACTACCGCGAGCTGCTGGACAACGCCTGGGGCGCGGTGCGGGTGTGCATCGCGGCCGCCCAGCAGCACGGCGAGGAGGTGCTGGGCCGCCTCTACACCGAGCTGGGCCTGCGCTTCCACAACCAGGGCCTGCCGCAGAACCGGGAGACGGTCGAGGCCGCCCTGGTGGCCGCGGGCCTGCCCGTCGAGCTGGCGGACGCGGCGGACACCGACGCGTACGACGAGGCCCTTCGCGCCTCCCACAAGGAGGGCATCACCCTGGTCGGCGAGGACGTCGGCACCCCGGTGATCGCGGTCGAGGGCGCGGACGGCGAGCGGGTCGCCTTCTTCGGCCCGGTGGTCACCCCGGCGCCCAAGGGCGAGGCCGCGGCCCGGCTGTGGGACGGCACCCTGCTGGTGGCCTCCACCCCGGGCTTCTACGAGATCAAGCGCACCCGTACGGCGGGCCCCTCCTTCGAGTAGGCCCGGAGGAGTCGGCCCGGAGGAGTGGGCCGGGACGAACGCGGAAGGGGCCCGGAACCGAGTGGTTCCGGGCCCCTTCCGCGTTCCCGCCGGGGTCAGCCCGCGGCCGCGTCCCGGCGCTGCTTGAGCAGGCCGCCCGTGATGAGCAGGGCTACCAGCACCCCGGCCGCGTACAGCTGCTGGCGGTTGCCCTCGGTGGTGGTCATCAGCGCGAGGATGCCGGCCACCGCGGCCATGGCGATCCAGGTCAGGTACGGGTAGCCCCACATCTTCACGGTGAGCAGCTCGGGCGCCTCGCGCTCCAGCCGGCGGCGCATCCGCAGCTGGACGATGCAGATGAACAGCCAGACCACCAGGATCGCGACGCCGGTGGTGTTCATCAGCCAGGTGAACACGGTGGCGGGCCAGAACTTGGCGGCCAGCACGGCGCCGAAGCCGAACAGGCAGGAGGCGAGCACGGCCCGGCGCGGCACCCCGCCGCCGACCTTGGCCAGTGCCTTGGGCCCCTGGCCGCGGCCGACCAGCGAGTACGCCATCCGGGAGGCGCCGTAGATGTTGGCGTTCATCGCGGACAGCAGCGCGACCAGCACCACCACCTCCATGATCGCCCCGGCCCCGGGGACCCCGAGGTGGCGCAGCACAGTGACGTACGGGCCGTCGGCGACGACCGCCGGGTCCGTCCAGGAGACCAGGGTGACCACCAGGGCCATCGAGCCGATGTAGAAGATCGCGATCCGCCACACCGCCGTGCGCACCGCGTTGGCGACGTTCCGCTTGGGGTCGTCGGACTCGGCCGCGGCGATGGTCACGGTCTCCAGGCCGCCGTACGCGAAGACCGAGGCGAGCAGGCCGACGATCAGTCCGCTGACGCCGTTGGGCAGGAAGCCGCCGTGGCCGGTGAGGTTGGTGGCGCCGGGGGCGCCGGGGCCGATCACGCCGGCGATGCCGAGCCCGCCGAGGACCAGGAAGGTGACGATCGCGGCGACCTTGACGGCGGCGAACCAGAACTCGAACTCGCCGAAGTTCTTCACCGCGGTCAGGTTGCTGGCGCAGAAGAAGACCATGAACAGGCCGACCCAGACCCAGGAGGAGACCCCGGGTATCCAGCCGTTGACGATCTTCCCGGCTGCGGTGGCCTCGGCGGCGACGCCGCAGCAGAGCATCACCCAGTACATCCAGCCCGCCGTGATCCCGGCCCAGGGGCCGATCTCCTTCTCGGCGTGGACCGAGAAGGAGCCGGAGGCCGGACGGGCGGCGGACATCTCGCCGAGCATCCGCATGATCAGCATGACCAGCAGGCCGGAGAGGGTGAAGGCGAGGATGATCGCCGGACCGGCGGCGGCGATGCCCGCCCCGGAGCCCACGAACAGGCCGGCGCCGATGACGCCGCCGAGGGCGATCATCGACAGGTGGCGCTGCTTGAGCCCGTGGCTGAGCTGCTGGCCACCGGACGCCTGTGGGCTGCTGTCGGTGGTCCCGGGTGCCGGGGGCGCGGGAGTGGGGGCCATAGGGCTGGATCCAGACTGTGCGGTATGCGGCATGAGTTGTCCAATATCCGGGGCCCCGCCGCCCATGCCAAGGGTGCCCGCCCCGGCGCCCACCATGCGGACCGGCCGGCCACCGTACGGGTCGGTATGTTGACGGAACGTCGCTCTGGGCCGGTTCCGACAACGCCCGGGGGCGCTGCTTTGTCCGAAACCGTGGCGGCGGCGCAGTGGATCACCACGTAAGTTCACAGTTGTTCACTCACCTGGACCCTTACCGAGGAGCCCCCGATGGCCACTGCCACCACCCCGATAGCGCGCCGCGCCGTCCTCGCCGACCTGCTGCCCACCGCCTCCACCCGCCTCGGCGCCCAGGCCCGCGACCTGGCCCTGGTGGCCGGCGGCGCCGCGCTGACCGGCGTGGCCGCCCAGCTGTCGGTGAACATCCCCGGCTCGCCGGTGCCGGTCACCGGCCAGACCTTCGCCGCCCTGCTGGTCGGCACCGCGCTCGGCGCTCGCCGCGGCGTCGCCTCGCTCGCGCTCTACCTGCTGGCCGGCATGGCGGGCCTGCCCTGGTTCGCCGAGGGCACCTCCGGCTGGGCCATGCCCTCCCTCGGCTACGTGCTCGGCTTCGTCCTCGCCGCCGCCCTGACCGGCGCGCTCGCCCGCCGCGGCGCCGACCGCACCCCGGTGAACACCGCCGTCACCATGGTCCTGGGCAGCCTCGCCATCTACGCGGTCGGCGTCCCGTACCTGGCCCTCAGCCTGCACGTGTCGCTCGCCCGCGCCGCCGAGCTGGGCCTCTACCCGTACCTGGTCGGCGACGCGCTCAAGGCCGCCTTCGCCGCCGGCGCCCTGCCGCTCGCCTGGAAGCTGCTCGGCCGGCGCTGACACCGGCGCCCCCGTTGTCGGGCCCGGGCGCGCCCGCATGCCACACTCATGGCATGCGCGTGTACCTGGGCTCCGACCATGCCGGATACGAACTGAAGAACCACCTGGTGGAGTGGCTGAAGGGGGCCGGCCACGAGCCGGTCGACTGCGGGCCGCACATCTACGACGCCGAGGACGACTACCCGCCGTTCTGCCTGCGCGCCGCCGAGCGCACCGCCGCCGACGAGGACGCCCTGGGCATCGTGATCGGCGGCTCGGGCAACGGTGAGGCGATCGCCGCCAACAAGGTCAAGGGCGTCCGCGCGGCGCTGGCCTGGAGCGTGCAGACCGCCGAGCTCGGCCGGCAGCACAACAACGCCAACGTGATCTCCATCGGCGGGCGGATGCACACGGTCGAGGAGGCCACCAAGTTCGTCGAGGTCTTCCTCAACACCCCCTACAGCGGCGAGGCCCGGCACACCCGCCGGATCGAGATGCTCAGCGAGTACGAGACCACCGGCGAGCTCCCGCCGATCCCGGCCCACCACCCCCAGGGCTGACCCCGCCACCCACCACTCACCGACGGCCGGCCGCACCCTCCGTGCGGCCGGCCGCCGTCGTCCCCGGCCCCCGCGCCACCTGTGGGATCGGCCACAGGCCCCGGCGCACCCGTGTCCCCGCACGCGGGGCGCACGCTCCGCCCGCAGGCTCCCTACGCCCAACCGGCGCACGCCTCCTGACGCCGCGCCCGCCACCTCCCCGATCGGCCGAAACCCGCCGAGCGGTCCGCGCCCCCGCGCCACCGCCCGCCCCCGGCCCGTCGACGCCGGGCCGCACCCGTGGATAGGGTCGGACCCCATGGCTGGCAGACCGCCGGGCGCACCGCCCCAGACGACTGCGACGAGGCCCGGCGCCGCCCCGGCGTCCGAGCCCGTGACGGCCCGGCTGCGCAAGAGGCTCCGCCGGGCCCGCCGAAGGCTGCGCACGGCAGGGGTCGACTACTTCCGCGGCGGCGCCGCCGACTGGCCGGTGCTCTGCGCGCTGGCCCTGCTCGTCCCGCTGATGATCGTGCTCAACATCTGGATCCCCGACTGGGCCCCGCCCACCGCCCTGGTCCTGCCGATTCTGGCCGGCGCGCTGCTGCTGCGCCCCGGCAGCCTGGTGGTGCTCTACGCGCTGGCCGCCCTCGGGCTGTCCGCCGAGTCCGTGATCCACACCGGCCAGCGGGTCGCCAGCGAGAACCCCGAGGCCTACGTCTACGGCGTGACCCCCGGCGCCGCCCTGGTGGTCGGCGCCGCCGGGGTGGGCGGCCTGCTGCTGGCCCAGTTCCGGGCCCGGGTCGGCGTCCCCTGGTGGGGCGGCTCCACCATGCTGTTCGACCTGCGCGAGCGGCTGAGGGTGCAGAGCCGGGTGCCCGCGCTGCCGGCCGGCTGGCACGCGGACATGGCGCTGCGCCCGGCCGGCGGCCAGTCCTTCTCCGGCGACTTCGTGGTGGCCGCCCGCACCGGCCCCGGCCAGCGGCTGCTGGAGGTGGTCCTCGCGGACGTCTCCGGCAAGGGCATGGACGCGGGCTCGCGGGCGCTGCTGCTGTCCGGCGCCTTCGGCGGGCTGGTCGGCTCGCTGCCCGCGCACGACTTCCTGCCCGCCGCCAACGGCTACCTGCTGCGCCAGTCCTGGGAGGAGGGCTTCGCCACCGCCGTCCACCTGGTGCTCGACCTGGACACCGGCGAGTACGAACTGCTCTCGGCCGGGCACCTGCCCGGCATGCAACGCCTGGCCGGCGCCGGGCGCTGGGAGGTCAAGGAGGCCGAGGGCCCGCTGCTCGGCATCTACGACGGCGCCAAGTTCGATGGCGTGCGCGGCCGGCTGAACCGGGGCGACGTGCTGATGCTGTGCACCGACGGAATGGTCGAGGCACCCGGCCGGGACCTCGCCGAGGGCATGGACCGGCTGATGGGGGAGGCCGACCGGCTGGTCCCCGGCGGAGCCCCGGGCAGCGGCGCGGGCGCGGCGGCCGCACTGATCGAGACGGTGGCCCGGGACATCAACGACGACCGCGCCGTCCTGCTGCTCTGGCGCGACTGATACTCACCCGCTCGCCTCCGGGCGGTGACTCGCCCGCTCGCCTCCGGGGCGCTCCGACCCGGTGCCGACGGTCGGCGCTCCCCCGCTTCTCCCTTTCGGCACCGGCGCCCCCCTTCGGCTCGGGGCGGTGACTCGCCCGCCCGCCCGCGAGGGGCACATGCCGCAGGCAGTCGCTGTCAAGCCTGGCAGCTGATCTTCGGCCATATCGGACGCCCCGTCGGCTGACCGGATCAGCGGCTTCCGTTCCCTGCTCCCGGGCGTTTCCCGGCCGCTCAGCACCGCCCCGCCGATGATTCGTCAGAACGGCTCCGCTATCGTCCCGGTCGGCGGAAACTCGTCTCGCATCGCAGGATGTCGGCGCTGGGCCGACAGTCAGACCTTTACGCAATCGGCACGGTCGACCACACTGAGTCCGGGCGGGACTGTTCAGGATTCGGGGGATGGGGGGCGACACGTGCGACACACCACACGGCTGGCCGACGCGGGCCCCCTCACCGGCGCTGTGCCGGACGGTCCGCGATTCCGCCTCGGGACCGTCGGACAGGCCGGGGTCCGGCTTCGCAGGTGCCGCCGGGCGGCGGCACCACGCTATGAAACGAGGAAGTGAGTCCGGGTGGCACTCTCCGTCTCCGCGCTGGTCCTGTTCGCGATCCTGTGCATCATCTTCATCCGGAACAAGCAGATGAAGATCCCGCACGCGATCGTCGCCGCCCTGTTCGGCTTCATGCTGCACGAGACCACGATGGCGACCTCGATCAACTCGCTGCTGGCCAACCTGGCGCACAGCATCTCCAGCATCACCGGCGGCTGACCGGGTACGGGCCGACGGTCGGCCCCGCCCGCCCTTCGGCTCGAAGCGTGCGGGCGAACAACCGCCGTTACCGGCCGGCCCGCCTGGCCTCCCGCCAGCGAGCGAACAGACCCCGGGGGCGCGCCGCCGCCGGGGCGGGGGGACGTACCGGAACGGGTGCCACGGCGCCCGCCGGCGCGGCCGCGAACGGTGCTGCCCGCTCCGCCGTCAGCAGTACGAACAGCCGCGCCCAGCACAGCCGTTCGCCGCGCGGCCAGTCCAGCGCGCGCAGCGCCGCGGAGGCCGCCTCCGACACCTCGCCGTCCACCCGGACCTCGGCGACGTCGTCGCCTGCCTTGCCGCCCAGGAAGAGCTTCACCCCGACCGGTCCCGGCCCGGCCAGTTCCCCGCGCAGCGCCGGCGCCAGCGCGGGCAGCACCCGGTGCTCGGCGAGCCAGGCCGCCAGGTGCTCGTTGCCGAAGCCGAACACCGCCGCCGGCCCCTGCACCGCCCGCCAGCCCGGGAGTTGCGGCAGGTCGGGGCGGTCGGCGTGCACGCCGTGCCCGTCCGCCAGCTCGACCAGCACCGAGGCGGTGGTGGTCGCCCACATCTTCACCGCGTTGGCGAGCTTCTCCTCCTCGGTCTTGCCGAGGCCGGCCGCGCAGTCCCACACCACCGGTGCGTCCGCCCGGCCCAGCTGCAGCACGAAGCCGAGGTCCACGTGCCCGGCGCCGCCGTCGTCCCCGGGGTGCTCGCGCACCGCCACCGCCGTGCTGCCCGGTCCGCGCACCACCTCGCCGTCCGGAAGGAACACCTGGCCCAGCCGTGCCATCTCCCGGATCACACAGCGCTGTATGACGGCCAGTCGCTCCTGCGGACCCACCGGGACTCCTCCACCTCGGGAGCGCGGCGCGTGAGGTCGCGCTCGAACTGCGCTCGAACGCCGCCGAGGCTATCGGCCCGACCGCCGTGCGGGAAACCGCGCGCGCAGTCCGAACCTCCGGTCGCGGAAATGTTCTGAATGCCCCACTTTGGGGAGCGGAAACCGAAGGCCGCCCGCCTGGAGAACCCGCATGCCCCGCCCCGCCGCGACACCCCGCCCCGCGCCGACATCCCGCCCGGCGCCAACGCCACCTCCGCCGTTCCCGCCCCTCCTCCCGGACGGTTCCGGCCTGGTCGCCGAGATCGAGGCCTACCTGGCCTCGCTGCCCGCCCCCGCCCGCACCCCCGGGCCGTACGTCTGTCCGTACGGGAGCACCCCGAGCCCGTGGCACGCCGGCCACCCGGCGCCCCGGGCCACCCTGCTCGACCGGGCCCTGCGCCGCCCCGCCCGGCCCGTCCCGGTCACCGCCGCCGACCACCTGCGGCTCGCCTCCCGCTACATCGGCGCCCACGGCTGGCTGCAGGGCGCGATGTGGGACGCGGCCGGCCGGGTCTGCCTGCTCGGCGCCCAGGCCGCCGTCCTGGCGTACGGCTACGGCACCCCGGCGACCGTGCGCACCGCGCGGGTCCAGCTGATGGAGGTGCTGCACGCCACCGGCCGCCCGGCGCGCTCCCCGGACGAGTACAACGACCGCCCCACCACCCGGGAGGGTGACGTGCACCAGCTGCTCGACCGGGCCGCCGCCCGGGCCGCCCGGCTCGGGCTCTGAACGACGACGGCCCCGGTGCGCTGGGCGCACCGGGGCCGGTCTGTCGGAGCGGGCGACGAGAATCGAACTCGCGTGACTAGTTTGGAAGACTAGGGCTCTACCATTGAGCTACGCCCGCGCGACCCCCCAGCCGTCTCCGGCCGGAAGTTCGGGAGACAGCGTACCTGCTCCGGCCGCTTCCGTGCACACCGCATTCCCCGGGATCCCTCTTCCGCCGCGCCCCGAATAACTCGGCGAGCCGTACAGGCCCGGCGTGTACGCTTCCTCTCGGCACCACGGGGTGTGGCGCAGTTTGGTAGCGCGTCCGCTTTGGGAGCGGAAGGCCGTCGGTTCGAATCCGGTCACCCCGACAGTGCGGCAGGGTCTCGCCCACCGGGGCGGGGCCCTGTTCTGTTGGGCGGTACGGTGGCGTCTGGCGTCCGCCTTTCGTGCTACCGGTAGGATGGGGCGCTGGCGGTAGTCCCTGTGGCGTCCACCCAGGTCAACCGCACGAGGGCGAGGAGTCAAGCTCACCGTCCACCCACACGGGAGATGCAGCTCCAACCGCCCATCGCCCGTCTCGCCCGACCCATCCGTTCCGGCTCCGGCCGGGCCGAGGGACGGGCGGAGGCAACCGACCGCAAGCCCATAGGAGACCTAACCGTGAAGAGCGCCGTCGAGACTCTGAACCCGACCCGGGTTCGACTCACCGTCGAGGTGCCCTTCGAGGAGCTCAAGCCCAGCCTCGACGCGGCGTACAAGAAGATCAACCAGCAGGTCACGGTTCCGGGCTTCCGCAAGGGCAAGATCCCGGCTCGCGTCATCGACCAGCGCTTCGGCCGTGGTGCCGTGCTGGAGGAGGCCGTCAACGACGCCCTGCCGCGCTTCTACACGCAGGCCGTCGACGAGGGCAAGATCGAGGTCCTCGGCCAGCCCGACATCACCAACATCGAGGGTGTCGAGACGATCGCCGACGGTGGTGACCTGAAGTTCACCGCCGAGGTGGACATCCGCCCGGAGATCACCCTGCCGGAGTTCTCCTCCATCGAGGTGACCGTCGACCCGATCGCCGTCTCCGACGAGGACATCGAGAAGTCGCTGGAGCAGCTGCGCGAGCGCTTCTCGTCGGTCAAGGACGTCGAGCGCGCCGCGGCCGCCGGTGACATCGTGGTCGTCGACCTCGTCGCCAAGGTCGACGGTGAGGTGCCGGAGGACGGCACCGCCACCGGCGTCAGCTACGAGATCGGCTCGGGCCGCCTCATCGACGGCATCGACGAGGCCGTGACCGGCCTGTCCGCCGGCGAGGAGAAGACCTTCGAGACCGAGCTCAAGGGTGGCACCCAGGCCGGCAAGACCTCCGAGGTCACCGTCACCGTCACGGCCGTCCAGGAGAAGGAGCTGCCGGAGCTGGACGACGAGTTCGCCCAGCTGGCCAGCGAGTTCGACACCCTGGAGGACCTGCGTGCCGACTCCCGCAAGCGCCTGGAGCGCATGAAGGAGTACGACCAGGCCACCCAGGCCCAGGAGAAGGTCCTCGACGCGCTGCTCGCCCTGGTTGAGATCGAGTACCCCGAGAAGCTCCTGAAGGACGAGATCGAGACCCGCAAGCACAACGTCGAGCACCACCAGCTCGAGCCGATGGGCCTCAACCTCGAGACCTACCTGGAGACCCAGGGCAAGACCCGCGAGGAGTGGGACGCGGAGATCGAGGAGCAGGCGAAGAAGGGCATCAAGACCCAGTTCGTCCTGGACCAGATCGTCGCCAACGAGGAGCTGGGTGTTAACCAGGAGGAGCTCACCGAGCACCTCATCCGCCGCGCCGCCGGCTCGGGCCTCACCCCGGACCAGTTCGCGCAGCAGGTCGTCCAGGGCGGCCAGGTTCCGCTGCTGGTCGGCGAGGTCGCCCGCGGCAAGGCTCTGGCCACCGTGGTCGAGGCCGCCAAGGTCGTCGACACCGAGGGCAACGAGATCAACTTCGACGACGACGAGGACGAGACGGCCGAGACCGTCGAGGACAAGGCCGAGGAGGGCACCGAGGCCTGAGCGCCCCGGTAGCCCCTCGAGGCGACACAGCGGGCCCGGACGCCGTACGGTGTCCGGGCCCGCTGTCGTCCCCCGCGCGCGACGCGACCCTGCGCTCACAGCGAACAGTTCTGCGTGAGGGATTCTGCGGCCGGGCCTGCGCGTTAGGGTCCTTGGACAGCAACAATCACGACGTGATACCCGGAAGCTGTGCGACACCGTGAGAGCCGTGGAGCGGCCCTCCAAATCGACTGAGCAGGTGGCTAAGTGACGTTCCCGCAGATGCAGATGCCTGGCCCGATGGCGCCGCACGCCGCCGCTGGTGACGTGCTCGGCGGCCTTGGCGACCAGGTCTACAACCGGCTGCTCAACGAGCGGATCATCTTCCTCGGCCAGCAGGTCGACGACGACATCGCCAACAAGATCACCGCCCAGCTGCTGCTGCTGGCCGCGGACCCCGAGAAGGACATCTTCCTCTACATCAACTCCCCGGGTGGCTCGATCTCGGCGGGCATGGCGATCTACGACACCATGCAGTACATCAAGAACGACGTCGTCACCATCGCGATGGGCATGGCCGCCTCGATGGGCCAGTTCCTGCTGACCGCCGGCGCCAAGGGCAAGCGCTTCTCGCTGCCGAACGCCAACATCCTGATGCACCAGCCCTCCGCGGGCCTCGGCGGTTCCGCCACCGACATCCGCATCCAGGCCGAGCAGCTGCTCCGCACCAAGAAGCGGATGTCCGAGCTGATCGCGTTCCACAGCGGCCAGTCCTTCGAGCAGATCACCCGGGACTCGGACCGCGACCGCTGGTTCACCCCGGAGGAGGCCCTGGAGTACGGCCTCATCGACGCGATCATGCACAGCGCCGCGGACGTCCCCGGCGGCGGCGGCACGGGCGCCTGAGCCTCGGCCCGGCCCACGAGACCACAGCCACAACGCCCCGGAGGACAAGAACCCCCATGAACATCCCCAGCCTGTCGGCCGCGAAGGCCCGCGTCGAGGACATGCGCGCCGAGGGCCGCTACATCGTCCCGCGCTTCGTCGAGCGCACCACGCAGGGCATCCGCGAGTACGACCCGTACGCCAAGCTGTTCGAGGAGCGCATCATCTTCCTCGGCTCGCAGGTGGACGACGTCTCGGCGAACGACATCATGGCGCAGCTGCTGTGCCTGGAGTCGATGGACCCGGACCGCGAGATCCAGATGTACATCAACTCGCCCGGCGGCTCGTTCACGGCCCTGACGGCCATCTACGACACCATGCAGTACGTCAAGCCGGACATCACCACGGTCTGCATGGGCCAGGCGGCCTCCGCCGCGGCCGTGCTGCTCGCCGCCGGCACCCCCGGCAAGCGGATGGCGCTGCCGAACGCCCGCATCCTGATCCACCAGCCGTACACCGAGACCGGCCGCGGCCAGGTGTCCGACCTGGAGATCCAGGCCAAGGAGATCTTCCGGATGCGCGAGCAGCTGGAGGAGATGCTCTCCAAGCACTCCAACAAGTCGGTGGAGCAGGTGCGCGACGACATCGAGCGCGACAAGATCCTGACCGCCGAGGAGGCCGTCGAGTACGGCCTGGTCGACCAGATCATCTCCACCCGCAAGACCTCGCTGACCTCCTGAGGCCGGCACCGACGGGGCGGGGCGCGCACCCGGTTGCGCGGCCCGCCCCGACCCGTCGGCGGGTTCTGCCACGGCATCTGTTCGGTATCAATTCGCCCAGGGCGTAGGGCAGACCCGGCGAAGAGGACGGAATCACGGGCCGGGCAGAGTACCGTCGGATAGCGAGACCGAGCGCCGTCGGCGCGGACGGTCCACAGCACCAGGCCCCGGAACCGCTGCGGGGCCCCTGGCGAAGGGGAAGCACCTCGTGGCACGCATCGGAGACGGTGGCGACCTGCTCAAGTGCTCGTTCTGCGGCAAGTCCCAGAAGCAGGTGAAGAAGCTGATCGCCGGCCCAGGCGTGTACATCTGCGACGAGTGCATCGACCTGTGCAACGAGATCATCGAGGAGGAACTCGCCGAGACCTCCGAGGTGCGCTTCGAGGAGCTCCCGAAGCCGCGTGAGATCTACGAGTTCCTCGACCAGTACGTGGTCGGCCAGGACCTCGCCAAGAAGGCCCTGTCGGTGGCCGTCTACAACCACTACAAGCGCGTCCAGGCGGGCGAGGCCGGTCGCAGCGGCGGCAACGGCCGCGAGGACGCCATCGAGCTGGCCAAGTCGAACATCCTGCTGCTGGGCCCCACCGGCTCCGGCAAGACGCTGCTGGCGCAGACCCTGGCCCGGATGCTGAACGTGCCGTTCGCGATCGCGGACGCCACCGCGCTGACCGAGGCCGGTTACGTCGGCGAGGACGTCGAGAACATCCTGCTCAAGTTGATCCAGGCGGCCGACTACGACGTCAAGAAGGCCGAGACCGGGATCATCTACATCGACGAGATCGACAAGGTCGCGCGCAAGAGCGAGAACCCGTCGATCACCCGTGACGTCTCCGGCGAGGGCGTGCAGCAGGCGCTGCTGAAGATCCTGGAGGGCACCACCGCCTCGGTGCCGCCGCAGGGCGGGCGCAAGCACCCGCACCAGGAGTTCATCCAGATCGACACCACCAACGTGCTGTTCATCGTCGGCGGCGCGTTCGCCGGCCTGGAGCGGATCATCGAGGGCCGGGCGGGTGCCAAGGGCATCGGCTTCGGCGCCAACATCCGCTCCAAGCGGGAGTCGGACGCCAGCGACCACTTCCGCCAGGTGATGCCCGAGGACCTGGTGAAGTTCGGCATGATCCCCGAGTTCATCGGCCGTCTCCCGGTGATCACCAGCGTGCACAACCTCGACCGCGAGGCGCTGCTGCAGATCCTCACCGAGCCGAAGAACGCGCTGGTCAAGCAGTACCGCAAGCTCTTCGAACTGGACGGCGTGGAGCTGGAGTTCTCCCGGGACGCGCTGGAGGCGATCGCCGACCAGGCGATCCTGCGCGGCACCGGCGCGCGTGGTCTGCGGGCCATCATGGAGGAGGTGCTGATGTCCGTGATGTACGAGGTCCCCTCGCGCCAGGACGTCGCCCGCGTGGTGGTCACCGGGGACGTGGTCTCCAAGCACGCCATCCCCACCCTGGTCCCGCGCGACATGATCAAGCGCGAGCGGCGCGACAAGAGCGCCTGACACCGAGGAAGTACGAAGGGGCCCCGCACCGGATCCGGTGCGGGGCCCCTTCGTCACGTCGGGGGCCGCTGCCTACTTCGCCACCTCGGCGACCGCGCGCAGGTCGCGGGTGTCGGCGGCGAGCTTGTCCACGTCGGGCTGGCTGCCGTCGTCGGAGCCCTTCAGCACCATGACGACGCTGCTGTTGTCGGCCCAGGCGCAGAGGGCGAGCTTGCTCTCGCCGTCCTCGGACGTGGCGCAGTCCATCTGACCGCCCTTGGGGCCCGGGTCGACCGAGTGCCGGTCGGTGACCTTGGCGCCCGCGCCGGTGAAGCCGCTGAACATCTGGTCCAGCTCCTGCTTGGGCAGCAGCACCTTGCCGTAGACGCCCACCGCGATCAGCTGGGGGTTGGAGTCGGAGTCCTGGTAGACCCCGGCGACGCCGGTGGGCTTCCAGTTTCCGTCGCCCTGGCCGATCTTCGAGGTGAGCTCGTCCTGGATCTTCCCGGTCACCGCCGGGTCGTCGTTGGCCTTGAGGTCCTTGAAGGTCGCCGGGAAGACGATCTTCTGGGTGCCGGCGTTGCTGGTCGTGTCCCAGATGAAGTAGCCGAGGGCTCCGCCGACGATCACCAGCACGGCGGCGATGGTGCCGAGCACGATCCACAGCGTCCTGCGGGACTTGCGCGGCGGCACCGGCGCGTACCCGCCGTAGCCGGGGTAGGCTGTTCACGGTAGGTGGTGATGGAGGTCGTGCCGTCCCGGTGTTCTGGCGACGCCAGCGTACCAGGAGCCCGAGTGCGGCGCGTGCAGGCTGGACGGGGTGATGATGTTGTACCCCGACGGGCCCCAGGAGTCCGTCATCACCGTGTGGTTGACGTCCGCCGAGCCGTTCTCGAAGCCGGGGT
>NZ_JPRF03000058.1 GCF_001188955.3 Kitasatospora aureofaciens
GCCCCCGCCCGGGGCGTACCCCCCGCCCGGGGCCTACCCGCCGCCGGGCGGCGCGTTCCCGCCGCCCGGGGCCGTTCCGCCCCCGGCCTCGCCGGCGGGCCTCACCGAGGGCCTGGCCGTCTGCCCGATCTGCCGCAGCCCGCAGACCGGCCGGTTCTGCGAGGAGTGCGGCTACGACTACGAGCTGTCCACGCCCTCGCGCCGCCAGGTGCCGGCCGGCGGTGCGCCCGCGCCCGCCGCCCCCGGCCCGGCCCAGCCCCCGCCGCTGAACATCCCGGCGGCCTACGGCGGCACCGCGCAGCCCCCGCAGGCCCCGCCCGTGCCGCCGCAGCACCACCAGTCGCAGCAGCCGCAGCACCAGCAGCCGCCGGCCCCCGAGTACCCGCACACCTACGGCTACCCTCCCTCCTCGCCCGCCAACGGGCAGGAGGGGCCCATGCCGGAGGGTGCCTTCCCGGAGGCCCCGGTGCGCGAGGACTCCGGCCCGGTGTACGCCCAGCCGGCCGGCCCCGGCCCGAACAACCGCGGCGGCGACTTCGGCACGTCCTTCCACCTGGCCCCGCCGCAGGGCCAGCCGGAGCCCGTCCCGGCCGAACCGGTCCGGGCCAACTGGATCGCCGTGGTCTCGGCCGACCGCGACTACTTCACCGACATGATGGCCCGCAGCGGCCCCGAGGCGGCCGGACTCTTCTTCCCGCCGTACTGCCCCGAGCGCCGCATCCCGCTGACCGGCCGCGGCCAGCTGCGGATCGGCCGGCGCAGCCAGCACCGGGGCACCGTCCCGGAGATCGACCTGTCGGTACCGCCGGAGGACCCGGGCGCCTCCCACCAGCACGCGCTGCTCGCCGAACAGGCGGACGGCAGCTGGGTGCTGGTGGACCAGGACTCCACCAACGGCACCACCGTGAACGGCGGCGCGGAACCGATCTCCCCGCACACCGCCGTACCGCTGAACGACGGCGACCGGATCCACGTCGGCGCCTGGACGACGATCACGGTGCACCGCGCCTGACCTGCTGTTTGAGTCTCCGTCAGTGACAACACCGGCCGGGCCGGGAGGAATTCGACAATTCCTCCCGGCCCGGTTTTCTCTTCCCTTCCTCAGGAAATCCGCAAATCCCTGTCCGCGATGTGCACAAGACGCTCCGAAACCCCTATTCTCTGGCTTCATGACTGCTGCTATATCCGCTGACGGCATCCGCCAGCGGTACGGGGATGTGCAGGCCGTCGACGGGGTGTCGCTCACCGTCGAGGCCGGCGAGTTCTACGGGATCCTGGGCCCCAACGGGGCCGGGAAGACCACCACCATGGAGATCCTGGAGGGGGTCCGCGAGCCCGACGAGGGCCGGGTCGAGCTGCTGGGGATGGCCCCCTGGCCGCGGAATCCGAAACTGCTGCCGCGGATCGGCGTTCAGTTCCAGGCCTCCGCCTTCTTCCGGAAACTGACGGCCCGGGAGACCATCCGCACCTTCGCGTCGTTCTACGGGGTCGGTCCCAAGCGGGCCGATGCGATGCTGGAGCGGGTCGGCCTCGCCGACAAGGCCGAAACCCTCACCGAACAGATGTCCGGCGGCCAGGCCCAGCGCCTGTCGATCGCCTGCGCGCTGGCCCACGATCCGGAGCTCGTCTTCCTGGACGAGCCCACCACCGGCCTCGACCCGCAGGCCCGCCGCAACCTCTGGGACCTCCTGCGGGACATCAACGACGAGGGCCGCACCGTCGTCCTGACCACCCACTACCTGGACGAGGCCGAGGTGCTCTGCGACCGGGTCTCGATCATGGACCACGGCAGGATCCTGCACACCGGCGCCCCGGCGGCGCTGATCCGCGAGATCGACGACACCGTCCGGATCAGCGTGGCCTCCGGCCAGCTGCCGGTCGAGCGGGCCCGCGAGCTGCTGGCCGCGGCCGGCGCCGACGTCGCCACCCTGGAGGACGACACCGTCTCGCTCTCCGTCTCCACCCGCCTCCCGGCCCCGGTGCTCAGCGTGCTGGCCGAGCAGAACGCGCTGCGCGGCCTCGAAGTGCGCGGCGCCACCCTGGAGGACGTCTTCCTCCAGCTGACCGGACGGGAGTTCCGCGCATGACCACCACCACTTCCACCGAGCCGAAGGTGCCCGCCCCGCGCGGGGGTTCGGCCGACGCCGCCGACGGGCGGGAGCGGGTCAGCGCGTTCTGGAGCCTGTCCCGCGCGATGCTGCTCGGGATGAAGCGGGACCGCACCGCGACCTTCTTCATCCTGCTGTTCCCGCTGGTGTTCCTGGTGTTCTTCGGCAGCGTGACCAAGGGCTCCAGCACCCCGCACGCCAAGGTCGCCCAGGTCGGCGCGGTGAAACTGTTCGACTCGATGACGGGCGAGGGCCGGAGCGAGCTGGACAAGGTCCTCACCATCACCCGCACCGACGACGAGGCCGGCACGCTGGAGAAGGTCCGCAAGGGCGACTTCGACGCGATGATCACGCAGGGTGCGGACGGCAAGGTCGAGCTGCGCTACACCGCCGCCGACCAGGTCCGCGCCGGAGCGCTCCAGGGCATCTTCAACTCGGTGGTCCAGGAGGCCAACCAGCAGGCCACCCACCAGGCGCCGGCCTACGTGGTGGACGCCCAGCAGGTCGAGGACAAGTCGCTCAAGCCGATCCAGTTCCTCACCCCGGGTCTGCTCGGCTGGGCCGTCGCCACCGGCGCGGTGTTCGGCGCCGCGCTGACCCTGGTCAACTGGCGCAAGACCAAGGTGCTGCGCCGACTGCGGCTCGCCCCGATCAGCGCCGGCACGGTGGTCAGCTCCAGGATCCTGGTCTCGCTGCTGACCGCGTTCCTCCAGACCGGCGTCTTCCTGGTCGTCGCGACGAGCTTCTTCGGGCTCAAGCTCACCGGCAACTGGTGGCTGGTCCTCCCGCTGGTGGCCTGCGCGACGCTCGCCTTCATGTCGATCGGCCTGCTGGCCGGCTCGGTCGCCAGGACCGAGGAGGCGGCGAACGGCATCTCTCAGGTCATCGTGCTGCCGATGTCCTTCCTGTCCGGCTCGTTCTTCCCGATGGACGGTGCCCCGGGCTGGCTCCAGACCGTCTCCAAGGTCATGCCGCTGCACTACCTGGTCGACTCCGCCCAGTCGGTCCTGACCCGCGGCGGCGGCGTGACGGACGCCCTGCCGACCATGGGCGGACTGCTGCTCTTCGCGGCCGTCCTCACCGGCATCGCCTGGAAGCTGTTCAGGTGGGAGGACGCCTGACCGTCGCCCGCTCCTGACCCCCTCCACTGATCACCGAACCCTGCGGGGTCGTACGCCGTTGGTCCCGGTGTACGACCCCGTCGGCGTCTGCGACCATGGTCGGGTGACAGAAATCGGACGAGGCACGTTCAGCGAGGAGACCTTCTTCGAGCAGGTCGGCGGTGAGCCCACCTTCCGGCTCCTCACCCGCCGCTTCTACGAGGGCGTCGCCCAGGACGAGTTGCTGCGGCCGATGTACCCCGAGGAGGACCTCGGCCCGGCCGAGGAGCGGATGGCGCTGTTCCTGATGCAGTACTGGGGCGGCCCCCGCACCTACAGCGACCGGCGCGGCCACCCGCGGCTGCGGATGCGGCACGCGCCGTTCAAGGTCGACAAGGCGGCGCACGACGCCTGGCTGACGCACATGCGCGCGGCCGTGGCGAGCCTGGAACTGCCGGCCGAGCTCGAGCACCAGCTGCTGGACTACCTGGTCTACGCCGCCGCGTCGATGATCAACACCCCGGGCTGACGGGCTGAGCGGTCGCTGCCGGCTACCGCAGGGGGCTGAGCCCCAGCCCCGCGCCCGGCGCGGCCGCGGTCCGCACCACCACCGAGCCCGCCGGGGCGCTCAGCCGCAGCCAGCCGCCCGCCCGGTGCACCGAGAGCGGGGCGCCGGGCTTCAGGAAGCCGATCACGTACGCGGCGTGCACCGCGCGCAGCGGCAGCTCCGGCAGCACCCCGACCGGCCGGGACCAGATCTCGTCCGCCAGCTGGTCCAGCACCGCACGGGTGCGGTGGTGCGCCGGGACGGCCTCGCTGCGCTCGCGGAACTCCCTCACCCCGGCCATCAGTTCCGGATACACCTCGGCCACCGGCGGGGCGCCGACCGGCCGCCAGCCCGCCCGCGGCGGCAGCAGCCCGGCCCAGGCCGGGCCGGTCACCGGCGCGGGCAGCTCGACGACGCCCGCCTCGGCGTCCACCCCGTCCAGCAACTGACCCGCCGAGACGGTCAGATCGACCGGCTCGTCCAGGCCGTCCAGCCGGGCGGTGCGGACCGCCAGCGCGCCCGAGCCGCCCAGCGGCAGCCGTCCGAAGACCGCCAGCACGCCGTCCTCCCCGGCCGGACCGACCGCCTGCAGCCGCACGGCCGCCGCCTTGTCGAAGCGCAGCAGGCGCAGCAGGAAGGCGGAGAGGTCTGCGCCCTCACCGGTGTCGGTCAGGGCGAGGCGGGCGGTGACGGTCAACGCGGCTCAGCTCAATCGGTTCGGGGGTCATGGGACGTTCAGACGGCCGCGACGGCCGGGGCCTCGTCCATGAACCGGGACAGGAACTCCCGCTCCACCGGCGAGATCCGGCGCGGCCGGCCCTCGGCCAGGTCGTAGGGCACGACCACGGTGGAGGCCCGGACGTACACCGTCTCGGAACCGTCCGGGTGGACGTCCTTGATGTCGTAGGAGACGGTCAGCGAGGCACTGCCGATGTGCGTCACCCGGGTCTCGACGGTGACCGGCTCCGGCCGGTGCACCAGCGGGCGCTTGTAGTCGATCTCGTGGCGGGCCACCACCGAGCCGCCCGCGAACTCCCCGGCCCCGGCCTCGGCGGCCTGGGTGAACATGAAGTCGATCCGGGCCTCCTCCAGGTAGCGCAGGAAGACCACGTTGTTGACGTGCCCGAAGGCGTCCATGTCGGACCAGCGCAGCGGGCAGGCGTAGATGTGGCGAGCCACGGGTGTTCTCCTCGGTGTCCGGTCGCCCGCCGACGCCTTCTCGGCGACGGCCGGCGGTGACGGCCGGTGTGACGGCTGGCCGCGGCCCGGCAGGCCGCCCCGGAGGGCAGTCTGCCGGGCCGTCGTGACAGCTGGATGTCAGCCTCGGGTCAGCTTCTTGTAGGTGGCCCGGTGCGGACGGGCGGCGTCGGCGCCCAGTCGCTCGACCTTGTTCTTCTCGTACGACTCGAAGTTGCCCTCGAACCAGAACCACTTGCTGTCGCCCTCGTAGGCGAGGATGTGGGTGGCCACCCGGTCCAGGAACCAGCGGTCGTGGGAGATGACCACGGCGCAGCCGGGGAACTCCAGCAGGGCGTTCTCCAGCGAGGAGAGCGTCTCGACGTCGAGGTCGTTGGTGGGCTCGTCGAGGAGCAGCAGGTTGCCGCCCTGCTTGAGGGTGAGCGCCAGGTTCAGGCGGTTGCGCTCACCGCCGGAGAGCACGCCGGCCGGCTTCTGCTGGTCCGGGCCCTTGAAGCCGAAGGCGGACACGTAGGCGCGGGACGGCATCTCGACCTGGCCGACGTTGATCCAGTCCAGACCGTCGGAGACGACCTCCCAGAGGGTCTTCTTCGGGTCGATGTTGGAGCGGGTCTGGTCGACGTAGCTGATCTTGACGGTCTCGCCGACCTTGACCGTGCCGCTGTCCGGAGTCTCCAGATCCTGGAGCATCTTGAACAGGGTGGTCTTGCCTGCGCCGTTCGGGCCGATGATGCCGACGATGCCGTTGCGCGGCAGGGTGAAGCTCAGGTCGTCGATCAGGACCTTCTCGCCGAAGGCCTTGTTGAGGTTCTCGACCTCGATGACGACGTTGCCCAGGCGCGGGCCCGGCGGGATCTGGATCTCCTCGAAGTCCAGCTTCCGCATCTTGTCGGCCTCGGCCGCCATCTCCTCGTAACGGGCGAGGCGGGCCTTGGACTTCGCCTGGCGGCCCTTGGCGTTGGAGCGGACCCACTCCAGCTCTTCCTTGAGCCGCTTGGCGCGCTTGGCGTCCTTCTGGCCCTCGACCTTGAGACGGGACTGCTTGGTCTCCAGGTAGGTGGAGTAGTTGCCCTCGTACGGGTAGGCGCGGCCGCGGTCGAGCTCCAGGATCCACTCGGCGACGTTGTCCAGGAAGTACCGGTCGTGGGTGACGGCCACGACGGTGCCCTTGTACTTCTCCAGGTGCTGCTCCAGCCAGTTCACCGACTCGGCGTCCAGGTGGTTGGTGGGCTCGTCGAGCAGCAGCAGGTCGGGGGCCTCGAGCAGCAGCTTGCAGAGCGCGACGCGGCGCTTCTCACCACCGGAGAGCTTGGTGACCGGCCAGTCGCCGGGCGGGCAGCCCAGGGCGTCCATGGCCTGCTCGAGCTGGGCGTCCAGGTCCCAGGCCTCGGCGTGGTCGAGGTCCTCCTGGAGCTTGCCCATCTCCTCCAGCAGGGCGTCCGAGTAGTCGGTCGCCATCAGCTCGGCGATCTCGTTGAAGCGGTTGAGCTTCCCCTTGATCTCCTTGACGCCGTCCTCGACGTTCTCCAGGACGGTCTTGGACTCGTCCAGCGGCGGCTCCTGGAGGAGCATGCCGACGGTGAAGCCCGGCGAGAGGAAGGCGTCGCCGTTGGAGGGCTGCTCCAGGCCGGCCATCATCTTCAGCACGGTCGACTTACCGGCACCGTTGGGGCCCACGACGCCGATCTTCGCTCCGGGGAGGAAGCTGAGCGTCACGTCGTCAAGGATGACCTTGTCTCCGTGAGCCTTGCGCACCTTGCGCATCGTGTAGATGTATTCCGCCACGTGAGATCGCTCCGGCGTCGTCGGGAGTAATTCGGCTTGCAGCCTTCCATTGTGCCGCACCCGGCCGGGAGCCCCGAACCGCCCGGGTGGCCCCCCACCGGGTGTGCCGGACGGGCGACGGGCGCACGCGCGGTCGGCCGGCCCGCCCGCCTGCCGGAACGCCGACGGCCGGAACGCCGACGGCCCGGCTCCCCGCAGCGAGTGCGGGGAGCCGGGCCGTACTACCGGTTCGGGTCGTCCGGGCTACCGTCCCGGGCAGTCCGTGTTACCGGTTCAGGCGGCGTTGCCACCGTGGCGGCCACGGCGACGCAGGAAGAAGACCGCAGCGCCACCGGCGACGACCAGGGCGCCCGCGATGCCGGCCAGCAGCGGGGTGTTGCTGTTGGCGCCGGTCTGGGCCAGGCCACCGGTGCCGGGGGCGGCGCTGGTGGTCGACGGGGCCGGGTGGGCGGCACCGGTGCTCGGGGTGCCCGAGGGGGTGGCGGTGGCGCTGCCGGTGGCGGCCGGGGTGCTCGGGGCGGAGCTCGGGGTCACGCCGACCTTGCAGTCCAGCACGCCGGTGAACTCCTTGGTGTAGCCGTTCGGACCGGACACCTTGATGTCGTACTTGGCCTTCTCGGCGACCTTGACGAGCACGCTCTCGGTCTTGCCCGGCTGCACGGTCACCTGCTGCTTGTCGACCGTGACGGTGGCGGCCTCGTCACCGCTGTTGGTGACGGAGACGGTCACGCCGTTCTTGGCGCACTCGACCTTGGCGCTGCTGTCGACCAGCGCACCCTTGCCCTGCTTCCAGGTGGCCTTGGCGGCCGCGTTGACGCTGAGCTTGTCGGAGCTGGCCAGGATCATGGTCTGGCTGTGGTTGCCGTCGTCGTCCACGTCGGTCATGAAGACCCGGCCGCTGGGCACGACGGTCGAGGCGTTCGCGTTAAGGGTGACCGCACCGTCCGGGGTGCCACCCGGCACGTCCAGGAACAGCTGGGTGTCCTTGGCGATCGGACCGGTCAGGGTGGCGCCGACCGGCTTGCCGTCCTTGTCGACCAGCTTGGCCTTGTCGGCGGCGGGGCCACCGATGGACAGCTTCACCTCGGCAGCGCTGGAGTTGAGGGTGAACGGACCGATCTTGCCGCCGGACTTGCCGGAGACCGAGTCCGGGCTCAGGGTCAGCGAGGGCTTCGGCTCGGCGGCGATGCCCTTGTTGCTGTCGCTGACCAGGTAGTCGCGCAGCTTGGTGGCGTTCGTCTTGTGCAGGGTGACGCTCTTGTTGTCCGAGAACTTCCAGATCGCGGCCTGGGTGCCCGCGGCGGCGTCCTCGGCGGTCAGGCTGTCGACCTTGATGGCCGCGGCCAGCGCCGTCAGGTTGACGTGCGGGTAGGAGTTGTCCAGGATCCACCGGATCATGGGCGCCTTGGCGTTGGCGCCGAGGGAGCTCGCCGCCCAGTCCGCCTCGTGGTACTGCGCACCGCTGTCGAGGTACACCGGGTTGTCGAAGTCGATGCAGTAGGTCTGCAGCAGACCACCGTCGCTCGTCTTGAGGGTGAAGAGGCCGGCGTCGACCGTCCCCTTGCCCGCGACGTCGACCTTCTCGGACACCATGCTGCTCTGGATCACGGCCTTGGTCACGCCCGAGGCGGGGGTGTCCGCCGCAGCCGCCGCACCAGCCGCGAACAGGCCTCCCCCCAGTGCCAGACTGGTCGTGAGCATGACAGTGGTTATGCGGGACAGACTCCGCCCCTGCCTCTTGAACATCTGGGATCCCTCCGGAGCGGGCCGCGCCGAGTGGGCAGCCCGCCGACTTGCCGTGCCGCGCGTGCCCCCTGTGGCACTGCTGCGGGTATGAACCAGACGAATCCTATTGAGCCCCGGAGGCCTCGAAACCCCCATGCGAAATCAGGACGATTCCGTATCTGTATCGTTATCAATCCTCCCAGGTTCCACACAAGCTGACGCCTCACCAGAATCTGCCGATGACTTTCCGTTATCCGGTCGAGATTGCGCGTGCGGGTGCAACGGCCTTCTCGACCAACATATTTGTCGACAGAGAAGGTCACCGGCCGGTCAGCCCGGCATCGCCCGGTCTTCACCTCCCCGCCGCCCCTCGGACACGCCCTCCTGCTGCTCCCTCACCTCTCGCCCGCCCGGCGGCGACTCGGGCGAACGGGGCGCCACGGCCACCGCCGGGACCCGGCGCGACTCCAGCGCGTTGACGATCCACCCGGGCACCGGCTCGCCCGCGGTCTCCGCCCCGGCACCGTCGGCCGCACTCCGGGCCGCACCCGACGGCTGCCCGCGCACCCCCGTCGCCCACCGGAACGCCGCCGTGCCGCGAGTGAGGTCGTGCCCGACCGACCGGGCGCTGATCTCGGCCCGGCTGCGCTTCACCTCCCCCTCCGTCCACTCGCGCACCCGCAGCCGACCGGTCACGAGCACCGGATCGCCCTTGGACAGCGAGCCGATCAGGTTCACCGCGAGCGCCCGCCAGGCCGTCACCCTCAGCCACTGCGCCTCGCCGTCCACCCAGCAGGCCCGCTCCCGGTCGTACCGCCGTTCGGTGAAGCCGAGCTGGAAGTTCGCCATCGGCACCCCGCCGGAGGTTTCGCCGTAGCTCACCTCCGTCGCGACATTGCCGATCACCGTCACATACGTCTCGCTCACAGCGCACTCTCCGTTCTCGCCGATGCACCGTACGGAATCGAGCGGTGCGGGTTGAGAGTGCCTCCCGGAGGAAATCGCGGCCACCACGTTCCGAAATCCTGTGGACAACTCCTGTGCCGATCGGCAGGGTGAAAAAGAGCCGTCACTCGCAGGGGTGAATTTCGGCCTTCCCGCACCGCCAGGTCGGCACTTCTTCGCGCTCATGACAACAAACGGGCAGATCGCGACCCCCGCCGGAGCGCGACCGAAGGCCCCGCCGCGAGCCGTCCGCGCACGTCATCCGACCGGAGCAAGCCGAATAGGACCCCCACCTTGGCCGCCGGCGGGACATTCTCCGTGTCGAATCCATAACGGGTGAGGAGGCAGCCCCGTAACGACTGCACAACGTCCGGCCCGGAACTGTCCCAGACCGCTGCACACACGGTCTCCACCTGCGATTATCGGACCGCTCCACCGAACCGACACACCAACGACGGTGTCGTCACACCCGGCCGAGGAACTGGACACCCTTATCCTGTCCCCGACAGGGCGAGGGCCCACCAACCCCCACCCCCACCCCTCAGGTACGGGGACGGACCACGCGCGCCCCCAGCGCTCGTCGCCCGATCCCGGCCACGGTCACGCCCGCCAGGGCGCCGTCCGTCCCGCCCCCATAGCTCAGCGGATAGAGCACCCGCCTTCTAAGCGGTAGGTCGCAGGTTCGAATCCTGCTGGGGGCGCCACCTCGCAATTCCGCAGGCCATCGCGGCGATGAACACTTTCCGTGGCCGTTTCGGATCTCCGGGTAATCCCGCACTCGCTGCGCATAACCCGTGACAATGCGTATCATGCCCGCCACGGAAGGCGGGTGACCGGGAAAACCGGAATTCCGGGCGAATCCCCCACCAATGAACGAAACAACCCCGGCCCGACCGGCCGCCGGCGAATCCGGAAAGAGCCGGAGAGCCGGACGTCCGGGGAGTCGAACAGCCGGGAGCCGGACCGCCCGGAGGCGGAACGGCCCGGCGGCCGGAGACCCTATGCGACCAGTCCCGCCAGATAGGCGTCGAGGAGCGCGATCTGGCGCTCGGCGGGGAACTCCGCGGGGGCGAACAGCGACTGCACCACCAGCCCGAGCACGAAGGCCTGCGCCCCCGCCGCGAGCCCGGCGGGATCGGCGTCGGCCGGGAGCTCGCCGAGCCGCTGGGCGTCCGCCACGTGCGCCGTGAGCGCCACCCGCGAGCGGGCGTAGCGCTCCGCGTGCGCGGCCGCCAGCTCCGGGTCCGCCAGGGCGACGTCCCAGGAGCTGACCCAGATCCGGTTGCCGGCCTCGGTCGCCTCGTCCAGCGGCAGGACGTCGAGCAGCGCGGCCCGCAGCCGGGCCAGCCCGACGGGCGGGGGCGGGGTGCCGTCGACGGGCGCCAGCCGCCGGGGCCGGGCGGCGGAACGCCGGTCGAGTTCCTCCAGGGCGTGACTGAGCAGCGCCCGCTTGTTCGGGAAGTAGTGGGTCAACAGCCCGGTGGAGGCGCCCAGTTCGGCTGCCACCGCGCGCAGCGTGAGCCCCTCGAAGCCCCGGGTGGAGAGCACCCGCCACACCCCCTCGGAGACTTCCGAGCGGCGGGCGTCATGGTCTCCCCGGGGTGGCGTCATGGAGGCTATCGTACATACCAAACGTTTGTTATGAATGATCCCGACAGCCCGCCGCACCACCCGTGAAAGGCCCGCCCGTGTTTTCCGTCCCCCTCGCCGAGAACGCCGAACTGCGCCCCCTGGAGCCGTGGCAGGCCCCCGAGTTCCTGGCCCACATCGACCGCGCCCGGGCCCACACCGACCCGTGGATCCCGTGGGCCACCTTCTCCACCGACCTGGACTCGGCCCGGGCGACCCTGCAGCGCTACGCCGACCGCCAGGCCACCGACTCCGGCCGGATCTTCGGCATCTGGCGGGACGGCACACTGGTCGGCGGTGTGATGTTCGTGCACTTCGACACCAAGAGCGGCAACTGCGAGATCGGCGCCTGGACCGAGCCGGCCGGCGAGGGCGGCGGACTGATCACCGCCGCCGTCCGGCTGCTGCTCGACTACGCCTTCGCCACCCGCGGCATGCACCGCGCGGAGTGGTGGTGCTCGGCCGCCAACGCCCGCAGCCGCGCCGTGGCGGAGCGGGTCGGCATGCGGCGGGAGGGCGTGCTGCGCGAGTGGTTCCTCCACAACGGCGTCCGCCACGACAAGGAGATCTGGGCGGTCCTGGCCTCGGAGTGGGCCGCCACCCGAGCCTGACCGGCCGGACTCCCCACGCGCGCCGAGCGGGGCCCGGTGGACTCCCCGCAGTCCACCGGGCCCCGCTCCGTCACATCCCCGCCTCGCCGGACCCGCGCCTCACCGGACCCGCGCCTCACCGGACCCCCGCCTCGCCGAACCCCCGCTCAGGCCGCCGGCACCGGCTGCTCCGCCGCGGCGCCCGCCGACTCCACCGAGCGCAGCCGCAGCGCCAGCAGCAGTACCAGGACCATCACCCCGGCCGCCGACAGGAAGACCACGTCCACGGCGTCCGTGAAGCTCCGCACCGCCTGCTCCCGCGCCGGTCCGGTCACCACCCGTACCGCGCCGAGCGTCCGCCCCGGCCGGCCGGCCTCGAACACCCGGGACAGCACCGTGCCGAAGACCGCCGCCCCGAGGGCGTTGCCGAGGGTCTGGAAGAACCGGATCCCGGTGGTGGCGACGCCGAGCTGGTGGCGCGGGGCGGCGTCCTGCACCAGGGTGATCAGCTGCCCGATCAGCTGGCCGAACCCGGCGCCGAGCAGCGTGAGTTCGGCACCCACCGCCCACAGCGGGGTGTCCGGCCCGCTGAGCCCGAGCAGTCCCAGGGCGAGCATCGAGCAGCCCGCGCCGGCCACCAGGAAGGTGCGCGGCCGGTGCCCTCGGGAGAGCAGCCGGGTGGCCAGCAGTCCGGCCCCGGTCATCCCGGCCGCCATCGGCATCAGGTAGAGGCTGGCCGTGGTCGGGGCGATCCCCCGGGCGACCTGGAGGTAGATCATCACGTAGACGATCGCGCCCATCATGCCCATCCCGACCAGGCCCTGGACGGCGAAGCCGATCCGCACCACCGGGATCCGGAACAGCGAGAGCGGCAGCACCGGCTCGGCGGCGGTGGCCTGGCGCCACAGGAAGAGGCCGAGCGCGGCCAGGGTGGCGGCGGACGTGCCGAGGATCACCGGGGAGGTCCAGCCGTAGTCCTTGCCGCCCCACTCGGTGACCAGCAGCAGCCCGGTGGCGAAGGCGGCGGCCAGAGTGGCGCCGAGGAAGTCCAGGCCGCGCCGCTCGACGGTCTGCGGCAGCTTGAGCGCCAGGGCGAAGCCGGCCAGGACGAGCAGGCCGAGCGGCAGGTTGACGTAGAAGATCCAGCGCCAGCCGAGGTGGTCGGTGAACAGCGCACCGACCAGCGGGCCGATCGCCATGCCGAGGCCCGCGACGATCCCGCCCACCGCGCCGCCCTTGCCCCTGCTGCGCTCCTCCGGATCCTGGAGCTGGGCCATCACGACCATGGTCACGCTCATCAGCCCGCCACCACCGACGCCCTGGACGGCCCGGAAGGCGATCAGCTCGCCCATCGACTGTGCGGCGCCGCACAGCGCCGAGCCGAGCAGGAAGCTGCCGACCGCCCCGAGCAGGACCCGCTTGGCGCCGTACACGTCGCAGAGCTTGCCGTAGAGCGGGAGCAGCGCGGTGGCGGCCAGGGAGAAGGCGCTGACCAGCCAGGGCAGCCGGTCGATGCCGTGCACCGGGTCGAGGTCGTGGACGATCGGCACGGTGGCGGCCGAGACGATGTTGGAGTCGAGCACGGCCAGCACGATCGTCAGCAGGCAGAGCAGCATGCCGAGCTTGCGTTGGGCGACCGTCATCAGCGCGGAACCGCCCTGGCCGGACGCCTCTGCAGCGGACGTCTGTACAGCGGGTGTCTGGGCAGCGGATGCCATCGGGAAGTCCCCCCGGAGTCAGCGGAGTTGGCCCGTTCCGGTGCGATCCGGCGGGCTCGGCACCAACCATGACAGCATTGTTGGACCGGGTCAATTCTTCAGCCCGTCCAATCTTTCTGCTGGGTCAACCTTTGATCCTGGTACAGTCCCCCCATGGCGACCCACCACGGCTTCGACCTCGGCCCCCACCGCGACCTCGACGCCCTCCCGCTGCGCGAGCGCAAGAAGATCCAGACCGGTATCCGGATCTTCCGCACGGCCGTCGTCCTCTTCGCCGAACGGGGCTTCGACCAGGTCTCGGTGGCCGAGATCGCGGCGGCCGCCGAGGTGTCCAAGATGACCGTCTTCAACTACTTCCCGACCAAGGAAGACCTGGTCATGGGCCCGATGGAGCAGCACCTCGACGAACCGGCCCGGGCGGTGCGCGACCGCGCACCGGGCACCTCCGCCGTCGTGGCGCTGCGCGAGCACTTCCTGGCCGCGCTGGAGCGCAAGGACCCGGCCACCGGCCTGAACGACGACCGGGTCGTGCTGGACGTGATCCGGCTGATCCACGCCACTCCGGCGCTGGCGGTGCGGGCCACCGCCGGCTTCGGCCAGCAGGCCCAGACCCTGCTGGCCGCGGAACTGTGCGCCCAGGACCCGGCCCACGACGAGCTGACCGCCCGGGTCGCCGCGGCCCAACTGCTGGCCGTCCGGCTGACCCTGATCGGCGGCAACCACCGCCGGATGCTGGACGGCGAGAGCGCGGACGCCGCCCTGCCCGCCGCACTGGACGAGGCCCGCCGGGCCTTCGCCTCGGTCGAACACGGCCTCGGGGACTACGGCGCCGCCCACGCCTGAGAGAGTGGGCGCACCACGACCGACCCGGAGGTGCGCATGGACCAGCCGCTGCTCACGCGGGACCGCTCGGCCCTGCCCGCCCAGGCCGAGGGCCTGAACGCCTACGTCGGCGAGGACGGCGTCGCGGTCCTGGAATTCGCCCGTCCGCACCGCCGCAACGCGGTGACCCTGGCGGTCTGGCAGGCGCTGCCCAAGGTCCTGGACCAGCTGGCCGAGCAGGACGGCGTGCGCGCCCTGCTGCTGACCGGCGCCGGGAACACCTTCAGCGCGGGCGCGGACATCACCGAACTCGCCGAGGTGTACGGCGATCCGCAGCGCGCGGACGCCTACCACGCGGTCAACGTGGCCGCCGAGGAGGCACTCGCGGCCTTCCCGCACCCGACCCTCGCCGTGGTGCACGGTGCCTGTGTGGGCGGTGGCTGCCAGCTGGCCGTCGCCTGCGACCTGCGATTCGTCGCGGAGGACGCCCGGCTGGGGATCACCCCGGCCAAGCTTGGTGTGGTCTACCCTGCCGTGCCGACCCTGCGCCTGGCCCGGCTGGTCGGCCCGGCCCGCGCCAAGTACCTGCTGTTCTCCGGCGAGTTGGTGCGCGGCCGGGACGCACTGCCCCTGGGCCTCGCGGAGCGGGTCCTGCCGGACGCCGAACTGGACGCCGCCGCCCTGGAGTTCGCCCGGCTGCTGACCCGTCGCTCGACCCAGACCATCGGCGCGGTCAAGGCCGCGCTGGCCGTCCCGGCGGAGCGGGCCGCCGAGGCGCTGGCGCCCTGGGAGCGGCGCTCCCGGGAGGCCTCGGACGTGCACGAGGGGCTGGCCGCCTTCCTGGACGGCCGCCCGCCGCGGTTCTGACGGGCGCGCCGCGGCTCCGGCCGGTGCCCGGGCGCGGAGGAGTGGCGGCGCCGGCGGCTCACGTACGATCATCCGACCAGCGAACCGGCGCACCAGCGCAACGGCGCACCGACCGCCCAACCACCCAGCCGCCGACCGCCCTTCCCGACCCGGAGCACGCACCCCGATGACCACCGAGGCCACGACCGCCCCCACCAACCGGACGATCTGGGCCCGCCGGGTCACCGACGGCGTCGAACCGAAGAACGTGATCATCGCGGTCTGCCTGCTCATCGGCGGCCTGCGCTACGGCTGGCCCGGCCTCGGCTGGGCCGCCTTCGCGGCGCTGTTCGCGGCTGTCATCCCGACCCTGTTCATCCAGCGCGGCATCCGCAAGGGCACCCTGGAGGACCGCCACGTCGGCCACCGCCGGCGCCGACTGACCGTCATCCCGTTCATCATGGGCTCGGTCGCGGTGAGCTTCGCGGTGATGATCTGGGCCCACGCCCCGCGCGACCTCACCGCGATGGTCGCGGCGATGTTCGCCTCGCTGGTCCCGATCCTGGTGATCACCGTCTGGTGGAAGGTGTCCGTGCACACCGCCGTCGCCAGCGGCGCGGTGGCCTGCCTGGGCATCGCGCTCGGCCCGGTGTGGCTGCTGCTCTACCCGCTGGTCGCGGTGATCGGCTGGTCCCGGGTGGTGCTGCGGGACCACACCACCGCACAGACGATCGTCGGCGCGGTGGTGGGTGCCCTCACCGCCGGTCTCACCTTCTGGGCCGCCCGGTAGGACGCCCCCCGGGACCGGCCCCGCTACCGGATCGGCATCCCCGAGATCGCCCGGGCGATGACCAGACGCTGGATCTCGCTGGTCCCCTCGAAGATCGAGTAGATCGCGCTGTCCCGGTGCATCCGCTCCACCGGGTACTCCCGGGTGAAGCCGTTGCCGCCGAGGATCTGCATCGCCTGCGCGGTGACGAACTTGGCCGTCTCGCCCGCGTACAGCTTGGACATCGAGCCCTCCGCCGAGGTGAACGGCTGGTTGTTGACCGCCATCCAGGACGCCCGCCACACCAGCAGCCGGGCCGCGTCGATCCGGGTCTTCATGTCGGCGAGCTGGAAGGCCACGCCCTGGTTGTCGATGATCGGACGGCCGAACTGCTCCCGGGTCCTGGCGTAGTCCAGCGCCACCTCGTACGCGGCCCGCGCGATGCCGATCGCCTGCGCCCCGACCGCCGGGCGGGAGGCCTCGAAGGTGGCCATCGCCGCGTTGCCCTTGCCGCCCGCGCGCTTGGCGCCCTCGCGGGCCCGGGCCAGCCGCTCGTCCAGCTTCTCCTTGCCGCCGAGCAGGCAGCTGCCGGGCACCCGGACGCCGTCGAGCACCACCTCGGCGGTGTGCGAGGCGCGGATGCCGTGCTTCCTGAACTTCTGACCCTGGCTCAGTCCCGGGGTGCCCGGCGGGACGACGAACGAGGCGTGCCCGCGGGTGCCCAGCTCCGGGTCGACGCTGGCGACCACCACGTGCACGGCGGCGATCCCGCCGTTGGTGGCCCAGGTCTTGGTGCCGTTCAGCACCCACTCGTCCTTGGCCTCGTCGTAGACCGCCCGGGTGCGCAGCGCGCCCACGTCGGAGCCCGCGTCCGGCTCGGAGGAGCAGAAGGCGGCCACCTTGACGTCGTCCGGGGTGCCGAACATCTGCGGGGTCCAGGTGCCGATCTGCTCGTCGGTGCCGTTGGCGAGCACGGCGACGGCGGCCAGCGTGGTGCCGACGATGGACAGCCCGATGCCCGCGTCGCCCCAGAACAGCTCCTCCATGGCGATCGGTATGCCGACGCCGGAGGGGTCGAAGTACTGCTGGGCGTAGAAGTCCAGCGAGTAGATGCCCAGCTTGGCGGCCTCCTGGATGATCGGCCAGGGGGTCTCCTCGCGCTCGTCCCACTCGGCTGCGGCGGGGCGGATCACGTCCGCGGCGAAGCCGTGCAGCCAGTCGCGTACGGCGAGCTGGTCCGCGCCCGGGTCCAGCGAGAACGTGCTGCTCATGGTGCTGCCTCCGCAGAAGGGATACGACGCAGGGATACGACCCACCGGGGTGTTACCCGGGGTAACATCGTGGGAGTCTGCTACTGATTGGTAACCGGTGTCAACGCCCAGGCCACCCAGAATCCCGAGGAGCAGCGCATGTCCCGAGAGCCCCGTCGCGAGCAGCTGCTCAACGCCGCCGACCGGGTCATCCAGCGCGAGGGGCCGAGCGCCAGCATGAACGCCATCGCCGCCGAGGCCGGCATCACCAAGCCGATCCTCTACCGGCACTTCGGCGACCGGAACGGCCTGATCGGAGCCCTGACCGAACGCCACACCAGCGGCCTGCTGGCCGCCGTCCGGGCCGCCCTGGCCGAACCGCTGGAACGCCGCGACCGGGTCGAACACGTCCTGGACACCTACCTCGCCGGGATCGAGGCCCGGCCCCAGGTCTACCGCCTGCTCACCCACCCCGAGCCGGGCGACCCGAGCGGCGCCGGCAACGCACTCGCCCCCGCCCTGCGGCAGATCGCCGAGGAGATCACCCACGCCGTACAGAGCCAGGTCGACCTGGGCGCCGACCGCGACCTGCTCGCCGAGGCCTGGGGCCGGGGCATCACCGGCATGGTGCTGGCCGCCGGGGACTGGTGGCTGGAGACCAGACCCTGCTCGCGCACCCGCATGGTGCAGGCCCTGGCCGACCTGCTCTGGGGGCGCCTGGCCGCCGCCGCGGACCTGCCGACCGCCGTCCTGCCCGCCGCCCCGGCCGAGCCGCCGAGCGCTGAAGCGACCTGAACTCCCGGCAAACCGAGGCCGGTTGGGCACACGGCCCTTGTCGCACGCCCTCGGCCGCACGGTCCTCGTCCGCACCACCATCGGCCGCACCACCCTCGGCCGCACACCCCTTGTGCCGCCCCCGGCGCCCCGGGCATCATCGGGGCCCCACCCCCGCCGTGCGAGGTCCCCGATGCGCCTGCGCCGCACCGCCGTTGCCCTGCTGCTCGCCGCCACCACCGCCCTGAGCGCCGCCCCCGCCCCGGCCTCCGCCGCGGCCCACGGCGGCGGGCACCCGGCCCACTTCCCCACCGGGACGGCCACCGGCCCGGACGGCCGCACCTCCCTCACCGACGCCCAGGGCCGCCGGCTCCAACTGCGCGGCTTCAACCTGGACAAGTACGCCGAGGCCACCCCGGCGGACCTCGACTCGATCGCCGCCCAGGGCTTCACCCTGGTCCGGCTGCCGGTCTCCTGGACCAGACTGGAGCCCGAGCGCGGCCGACTCGACCCCACCGAGCTGCACCGGATCGGGCGGCTCCTCGACCGCGCCGACCGGCTGGGCCTGCTCGTGCTGGTCGACTTCCACCAGGACGTCTACGGGCCGGAGTTCGGCGGCGGGACCAACGGCATCCCGGCCTGGGCCACCCGTGACGACGGGCTGCCCTTCACCCCCGACCCGGACGACTGGTTCGCCGGCTACTTCCAGCCCGCCGTCCAGGCCGCCTTCCGCCATCTCTACGACGACCCCGACCTGCGTGCCTGGCAGGCCGACTTCTACACCCGGCTCGCCCGCGAACTGCGCGGTCACCGCTCCCTCCTGGGCTACGACCTGTTCAACGAGCCGTTCGGCCCGGTGGACGGCGACCCGAGCGACCCGGCCGTGCTCGCCGCCGCCTCCGCCACCCTGGAACGGGGCCGGCTCGCCGACATGTACCGCCGCCTGATCACCGCCGTACGCCGGGTCGACTCCCGCGCCTGGCTGTTCGTCGAACCGACGGTCCTGGTCGGCCAGGGCGTACCGACGCAGTTGCCCGGCTTCGCCGACCCCCGCCCCGGCGCGCCCCGGCTCGGCTACGCACCGCACTTCTACGACACCGCGGTGGAGAACGGCGCCGACTGGAACCCCGCCGACGGCTTCCTCCAGCAGTACACCGCCGCGATCACCGGCTACCCGACCGCCCACCGGCTGCCCGTCCTGGTCGGCGAGTGGGGCCCGCCGAACTCCCGCACCCCGGGCAACACCCGGCTGGTCCGCGGCCAGGTCGCCGCGATGGACGGCTTCGCCGAGGGCTGGACCATGTGGTACTGGTGCCGCGGCACCGGCGGCTACTGCGCACTCGACCCCGCCGGACACCCCGCTCCCGGCGACGAACCCGCCTTCGGCCCGTACCCGGTCGCCGTCGCCGGCACCGACGTCCGCACCGACGTCCGTACCGGAAGCGACAACGGGACCAGCCCCGGGAGCAACACCGGGGACACCACCGTGCGCTGGAACGCCGACGGCAGCGCCCGCGCCAGCGAACTCGTCCTGCCGCCCGCCGGGTTCCCGCACGGCGCCCGGGTCGCCGTCTCCCCCGCCGGCGCCCGGGTCGAGGTGGAGCAGCCCGCGGACGGGCGCCCGGGAACCGTGAGGATCCGGCTCCCGCACACCCGCCCCGGCGCCCCGGTGGCGGTCACCCTCGCACCGCGCTGACGATCAGGCCAGCCCGCGGCGCTCCAGCAGCGGCGCGGTGTCCGGCGCCCGGCCGACCACCGCGCGGAAGGACTCCAGCGGGTCCCGGCTGAACCCGCGCGCCAGCAGCTCGCGCCGGAACAGCTCGCCGCTGTCCCGCACCGAGCGCCCGTTGGTCTCGAACCACCGCACGGTGTCCGCGTCCAGCACCTCCGACCAGATGTACGCGTAGTACCCGGCGCTGTAGCCGCTGGAGAAGATGTGCTGGAAGTACGGCGTGCGGTAACGCGGCGGGATCGCCGGCACGACGACCCCGGCCTCCGCCAGCGCCCTCGCCTCGAACTCCTCGGCGTCCGCGACCCGGTGGCCCTCCGGCAGGGTGTGCCAGGCCCAGTCCAGCAGCGTCGCCGCCAGGTACTCCACCGTACGGAAGCCCTGCCCGAAGCCCTCGGCCGCGGTCATCCGCTCGACCAGCTCGGCCGGCAGCGGCTCCCCGGTCTCGTGGTGGCGGGCGTAGTTGGCCAGCACCTCCGGCCGGACCATCCACATCTCGTTGACCTGCGAGGGGAACTCCACGAAGTCCCGCGGCACCGCGGTGCCCGCGAACAGCGGGTACCGCACGTCCGAGAACAGCCCGTGCAGCGCGTGCCCGAACTCGTGGAACATGGTGCGCACCTCGTCCCAGCTCAGCAGCGCCGGCTCGCCCGGCGCCGGGCGCGGGACGTTGAGGTTGTTGAGCACCACCGGCCGCCGCCCGGTCAGCCCGGACTGGCCCACCAGCTCGTCCATCCAGGCGCCGCCGCGCTTGGACGCCCGGGCGTGGAAGTCGCCGATGAACAGGCCCAGCGGGGTGCCGTCCTGCTCGAACACCTCGAAGACCCGGGCGTCCGGGTGGTGGGCCGTCAGCTCCGGCCGCTCGGTGAAGCTCAGCCCGTAGGCCAGCCCCGCGGCGAAGAACACGCCGTCCTTCAGCACCCGCTCCAGCTCGAAGTACGGGCGCAGTGCCGCCGCGTCCACCTGGTACGAGGCCTGCCGGACCTTCTCCGAGTAGTACGCCCAGTCGTGCGCGGCGATCTCCTCGATGCCGTCCGCGGCCGCCACCTTGGCCAGCTCGGCGGCCTCCCGGCGGGCGTTCGCCACGGCCGGCTCGACCAGCCGGGCCAGCAGCCCGGACACCGCCTCGACGGTGCCGGCCGTCTCGTCCGCCACCACGTACGCGGCGTGGCTGGGGTGGCCCAGCAGCGCGGCCCGCTCGGCGCGCAGCGCGGCCATCCGGATCGCCAGCGGGCCGTTGTCCTCGACGCCCCGGGCGAGCGAGGCGGCCAGCAGCCGCTCGCGCACCGAGCGGTCGGCGAGCTGGGCCAGTTCGGGCTGGGTGGAGGTGCTCTTCAGGCTCAGCACGTAGCGGCCCTCGTGGCCGAGCACCCGGGCGTTCTCCGCCGCGGCGGCGATCGCGCCCTCGGACAGCCCGGCCAGCTCCTCGGCGGAGTCCACGACCAGCGCGGCGGCGCGGGTGGCGGCGTTCACGTTCTGCTGGAACGTGGTGCCCAGCGCGGCCAGTTCGGCGTTCAGCTCGCGCAGCCTGGCCTGCTCCGACTCGCCCAGCCGGGCGCCGGAGCGGACGAACGCGGTGTACCAGCGCTCCAGCAGCCGCAGCGACTCCGGGTCCAGCCCCAGGGCGGCCCGGTTACCGTGCAGCGCCTCGATCCGGGCGAACAGCTTCTGGTCCAGGTGGATCGCGTCGTGGTGGGTCGCGAGCAGCGGGCTGACCTTCGCCTCCACCTCGTCCAGCAGCTCGGTGGTGTCGGAGGAGGACTGGTTGCGGAACACCGCGTCCACCCGGCGCAGCAGCTCGCCGGAGCGTTCCAGGGCCACCACGGTGTTCTCGAAGGTCGGCGCGGTTCCGTCGTCGGTGATCGCCGCGATCTCGGCCAGCTGCTCGGCCGTCCCACGCTCGTAGGCGGGCAGGTAGTGCTCCTCCCGGATCTCGGCGTAGGGAGGCAGTTCGTAGACCAGCGGGCTGGCTGCGAAGAACGGGTTCTCGGTCATTTCGCCGACCCTACGCGGTGTCACCCCGCGTGCCCATAGACCCCTGGTCATCGTTGTCAGACCCACCCGTTAACGTCGACGGCGCGGACCCGCGGACCGCACACCCGCACGCCGCCCGTACGCCCGATCGCCGCCCGATCGCCGAACCGCCAGTCCACAGACCCGCACCGGAGAGAAGACGCCCGCAGTGGCCCCCAGAACCGCCCTCGTGCCCGATCCGCACGGCCCCGGCGGCCGCCTCCAGCCGCTCGACGACGCCGGCAGCCCGCTCGGCCCGCCGGAGACCGTCCGCGACCTCGCCGCCGCGGTCGCCGCCCGGGAGGGAACTCGCGGCGATCATCCGCCGGGGCCCCGCTGGGTCTGGGCCGCCGCCGACTCCGGGTACGCCCCGCTGCTGCCCCGACTGCCCGACCGGCTCGCCCGCTGCCACGACCTGCGGCTGGTGGAGGCCCTGCTGCTGGGCCACGAGGGCCGCTTCGGCGCGCCCCGCTCGCTCGGCGCCGCCTGGTCCCGGCTGCGCGGCCTGCCCGTCCCGGACGACCTGCCCGAGCCCGGCCTGACCGACGCGGACGACGGCCAGGACACCCTCTTCGCCCCCGACCGGCTGCAACTTCCGCCCGGCGCCGACCAGTTGGACGCCGTCGTCGCCGTGCACGCCGAACAGCAGCGGCGGATCGCCGCCATCGCGGACCCGGCCGCCCGGCAACGCTTCCGGCTGCTGGTCGCCGCCGAGTCGGCCGGCGCCCTGGTGGCCGCCGAGATGGCACACGACGGCCTGCCCTGGCGCTCCGACCTCCACGACCGGCTGCTCACCGAGCTGCTCGGCCCCCGCCCCACCGTTCCCGGCACCCAGCCCCGGGTGCTCGCCGACCTCGTCGTCGAACTCCACCGGGCCCTCGGCGCCAAGCCGTTCAACCCCGACTCGCACACCCAGGTGCTGCGCGCCTTCGCCGAGGCGGGCATCCAGCTCGGCTCCACCCGCTCCTGGGAGCTCAAGAACATCGACCACCCGGCCGCCCGGCTGCTGGTCCGCTACAAGGAGCTGTCCCGGATCCACGTCGCCCACGGCTGGGCCTGGCAGGACGCCTGGGCCCGCGGCGGCCGTTTCCGGCCCGAGTACGTGGTCGGCGGCGTGGTCTCCGGCCGCTGGGCCAGCCGCGGCGGCGGCGCCCTGCAGATCCCCCGCATCCTGCGCCGCGCCGTGGTCGCCGACCCGGGCTGGCGGCTGGTGGTAGCCGACGCCGCCCAACTGGAGCCGCGGGTGCTCGCGGCGCTCTCCGGGGACGCCGGACTGGCCCGCACCGCCGCCGGCGGCGACCTGTACGAGGCGCTCGCCGCCCAGGCCTTCCAGGGCGACCGCGACAAGGCCAAACTCGGCCTGCTCGGCGCCATGTACGGGCAGACCAGCGGCGACATCGGCCCGCTGCTGAACACCCTGCACCGCCGCTACCCCGCCGCGATGGGCTACGTCGAGGCCGCCGCCCGCACCGGCGAGGACGGCGGCGTGGTCACCTCCCGGCTCGGCCGGGTCTGCCCGCCCGCCTCCGCCGCCTTCCTCGACCTCACCGAGGCCGACACCTCCGGCGAGACCGGCGGCCGCACCGCCCGCGCCCGCGGCCGGTTCACCCGCAACTTCGTCATCCAGGCCAGCGCCGCCGACTGGGCGCTCGCCCTGCTGGCGGCGCTGCGCCGACGGCTGAACGAGCTCCCGGTGGCCGTCCCGGCGGACCGCCCCCACCTGGTGTTCTTCCAGCACGACGAGGTGATCGTGCACACCCCGGCCAACCTGGCCGAGGAGGTGGCCGCGGTCGTCACCGCGGCCGCCGACGAGGCCCGGCGGCTGGTCTTCGGCGACACCCCGGTGCGCTTCCCGCTCAGCACGGCCGTGGTGGACTGCTACGCGGACGCCAAGTAGCCCCGACCCGCCCCGGGGCGTGTCCGGCGCCTCCCGCCGGGCGCGCGACGCCGGCAGCACGCACCCCGCCGCGAAGCGTCGGACCCGCCCTACCCCAGCTTCCGGAAGGTGCGCGCGTCCTCGGCCGCCGCGACCACCTCGGCCAGTCCCGCCCCGGTCGAGGCGGTGACGGCGGCGGCCACCGCGCCCTCCACGAACGGTGCGTCCACCAGCTCCACCCCCGGCCTCGGCTCGTCCTCCAGCACGGTCGCGGCGGTGAGCACCGAGCTGCCGAGGTCCGGCAGCACGACCACGCCCGCCCCGCCGTCCGCCTCGGCGATCGCCCCGGCGATCAGCTCGTAGCTGGTGCCGAGCCCGCCGTCCTCCGTCCCGGCCGCGACCACCACCCGCACACCGTCCGGGGCGAGTTCGCCGAGCAGCTCGCGCAGCCCCTCCGCGAGCCGAGCGCTGTGCGAAACCAGAACAATGCCCACGTGTCCGCTCATGCCCGCGACCCTACGACCCGGTCCCACTGCTCCGGGAGGGTGACCGGAATCGCGCGTGTCGCACCCCGTGCCGGGGCCCGCCGTCTGGCGTAGCGTCGGCGCCGGGGCCGTCCTGCGGATCAGGCCCCCGCAGCGTCCGCCGTAGCGTCCTGTCCTCAAGGCCACCTAGGGAGCGAAGAACGTTGAAGAAGCTGATCAACACCCCGGAGAGCGTCCTGGAGGACGCCCTGGCCGGGTTCGCCGCCGCCCACCCCGAGCTGACGGTGGACATCCCCAACCGGGTGATCACCCGGGCCGCCCGCCCGGCCGGGCCCAAGGTCGCACTGGTCTCCGGCGGCGGTTCCGGCCACGAGCCGCTGCACGGCGGCTTCGTCGGCCCCGGCATGCTGGACGCCGCCTGCCCTGGCGAGGTGTTCACCTCCCCCGTCCCGGACCAGATGCTGGCCGCCGCCAAGGCGGTGGAGAACGGCGCCGGGGTGGTCTTCGTCGTGAAGAACTACACCGGCGACGTGATGAACTTCGAGCTCGCCGCCGAAGTGGCCGCCGAGGAGGGCCTGGAGGTCCGCACCGTCCTGGTCAACGACGACGTCGCGGTCGAGGACTCCACCTGGACGGCAGGCCGCCGGGGCACCGGCGCGACCGTCCTGGTCGAGAAGACGGCCGGTGCGCTGGCCGAACGCGGGGCCGGCCTGGACGAGGTGGCCGCCCTGGGCGAGCGGGTCAACGCCGCCTCCCGCTCCTTCGCCGTCGCGCTCACCGCGGCCACCGTCCCGGCCGCCGGCAAGCCCGGCTTCGACCTGCCCGAGGACGAGATCGAGGTCGGCGTCGGCATCCACGGCGAGCCCGGCCGCCGCCGCGAGAAGCTCCGCCCGGCCCGCGAGCTGGCCGCCGAGGTGGTCGAGACCGTCCTCGCCGACCACCACCTGACTGCGGGCGACGAGGTGATCGCCCTGCTCAACGGTCTGGGCGCGACCCCGCTGCTGGAGCTGTACGTGGTCTACGGCGAGGTCGCCGCCCGGCTCGCCGAGCGCGGCATCACGGTGGCCCGCAGCCTGGTCGGCAACTACGTCACCAGCCTCGACATGGCGGGCTTCTCACTCACCCTCACCCAGGCCGACGCCCAACTGCTGGACCTCTGGGACGCCCCGGTCGACACCCCCGCCCTCAAGCGGGCCTGAGTCCCTCGAAGGAGACCCGATGGACTTCGACACCCCGCTGTTCGACACCGCGCTGGCCGAGGCCTGGATCCGCTCGATCGCCGCGGCTGTCGAGAAGGAGCAGGACCGGCTCACCGAACTGGACTCCGCGATCGGCGACGGCGACCACGGCAGCAACCTGCGGCGCGGCTTCGACGCCGCCCTGGCAGCCCTGGAGGGCCTCCAGCCGACCGGCCCCGGCGCCGTCCTCACCAGGACCGGCACCACCCTCATCTCCAAGGTCGGCGGTGCCTCCGGCCCGCTCTACGGCAAGGCCTTCCGCGCCCTCGGCGCCGCCCTGCCCGAGCCGGCCGGCCCGGTCGCCCTCGCCGAGGCCATGGCCGCCGGGCTGGACGCGGTCCGCATCCTCGGCAAGGCCGAGCCCGGCGACAAGACCATCGTCGACGCCTGGACCCCGGCCGTCGCCGCCCTCCGCGCCGCGGCCGCCGCCGGCGCCACCCTCCCCGAGGCCGCGGCGGCCGCCGCCGACGCCGCCGAGCAGGGAGCCCGCGACACCGTCCCGCTCCGGGCCCGCAAGGGCCGCGCCTCCTACCTCGGCGAACGCAGCACCGGCCACCAGGACCCCGGTGCCACCTCCACCGCGCTCCTCTTCCGCACCCTCGCCGACGTCACCGGCAACCGGTAGGGCCTCGCTCCTCCAACCGCGCGGTCCCCCGTGCCCCGACCGGGGCGCGGGGGGGGCGGAACCGGGTGGCCGACCATCGCACCGTAAGGGAAGCGAGCGTCGTTGATGTTGTCGACCTGGTCGAGAAGCCGTAACCCAGAGGAGCGCCTGCCCGGTGTCCGGTATCCATCCCACTCCGCACGTCACCACGCCCCCCGGCCGGACGGCTGCCCGGCCCCACCACTGGGCGAGGCTCTTCCTGACCGGTCTGCTGCTCTGGGCCTCGACCGTCCTGGTCACCTTCTTCACCGACAACACCAACCTGGTCCCGACGATCGTGCTGCTGGGCAGCTTCCTCGTTCCGGCGACCGTGGTGATCCGGGTGTACGAGCGCTACGCGGCCGACCTCGGCCCGGACCGGATCCTCACCTGCTTCGGCCTCGGCGGGGTGATCGGCGTCCTGGGCGCCTCGGTGCTGGAGTCGTACCTGCTCTCCCCCTCGGTGTGGATGTACGTCGGCGTCGGCCTGATCGAGGAGGCGGTCAAGCTGGCCGCACTGGTGGTGGTCAGCCGGCGGCTGCGGATCAGCGGCCTGCGGGACGGGCTGGTGCTGGGCGCCACCGTCGGGGCGGGCTTCGCCGCGTTCGAGAGCGCCGGGTACGCGTTCAACGCCGTGCTGAGCATCCAGGGGCTCTCGCTGGACGACCTGGTGGAGACGGAGATCCTGCGCGGGGTGCTCGCCCCGGTGGGCCACATCCTGTGGACGGCGATCATCGGCGGAGTGCTGTTCCGGGCGCGGCGCGGCGGGCGCTTCCGGGTCACCGCCCCAGTGGTGCCGACCTTCCTCGGTGTCTCGCTGCTGCACGCGCTCTGGGACAGCACGAGCGGCATCGCCGTCTGGCTGGTCGCCCGAACCACCACCAGCGACTTCCAGCGCGCCCTGTTCGACCTCGGCTACATGCCGAACCCGTCCAGCGAGCAGATCCACCTGTACACCGCGTACGACACGACGGGGCTGCTCGTGGTCTCCTTGGGTGGACTGCTCTGGCTGCGGCTGCTGCTCCGGCGGGAGCCGACCGCGCCGATCCCGGCACAGTCCCCGTCCTCCCCGGTCTGAGCGGTCACGTCGCCTACGATGCGATCCACTTCACCCACCCCTCCGAGAGATACCCTGGAGGGGTATGGTGTCGGGAGAACAAGAGCCAGTGACGCACCGACCTCCGGAGGGCCCCGATGTCCAGCACCATCACCTACACCGTGTCCGGCATGAGCTGCGGCCACTGCGAGAAGGCGATCAGCGAGGAGCTCTCCACGCTGGCCGGTGTCACCGACGTCGCAGCCGACGCCCAGGCGGGCACCGTGACGGTCTCCTCCGCCGCCCCGCTGGAGGAGGACCAGGTCCGCGCCGCGATCGACGAGGCCGGCTACGAGCTGGTCGGCCCCGCCGCCTGAGCCGCCCCGCTACGGCGGGGGCCGGCACACCCGGCCGCCGCCGTACGCACCACCGAGGAGCCACCCGCATGACCACCTCCGCCCCCGGCGTTCGGGCACGGGACCGGGTCGAGCTGTCGATCGGCGGGATGACCTGCGCCTCCTGCGCGGCCCGGATCGAGAAGAAGCTCAACCGGATGGACGGCGTCGAGGCCGCCGTGAACTTCGCCACCGAGAAGGCCCGGGTCGACTACGGTCCCGGCGTCACGGTCGAGGAGCTGATCGCCACGGTCGAGCGCACCGGCTACACCGCCGAGCTCCCCCCTCCCCCGGCCCCCGCCGCCGAACCGGCCACCGCCCACCGGCCCGCCGCCGCGCGACCCGCCGAGCGGGACCCCCTTCGCGAGCGCCTGCTGGTCAGCGCCGTGCTCAGCGTCCCGGTGGTCCTGCTCTCGATGGTCCCGGCCCTGCAGTTCACCGACTGGCAGTGGCTCGCCTTCGCCCTGACCGGTCCGGTCGTCGTCCACGGCGGCCTGCCCTTCCACCGCGCCGCCTGGACCAACCTCAGGCACGGCGCCGCGACCATGGACACCCTGGTCTCGCTCGGCACCCTGGCCGCCTTCGGCTGGTCCTGCTGGGCACTGTTCCTGGGCCACGCCGGCGTGCCGGGGATGCGGCACGACTTCTCGCTCCCGGTCGGCGGCACCGACCCCTCCGGCACGCTCTACCTGGAGACCGCCGCCGGCGTCACCGTGCTGATCCTGCTCGGCCGTCACCTGGAGGCCCGTTCCAAGCGCCGGGCCGGCGCCGCCCTGCGCGCCCTGCTCGACCTCGGTGCCGGGGACGTCGCCGTCCTCCAGGACGGCCGGGAGGTCCGGCTGCCGGTGGAGCGGCTCACCGTCGGCATGCGCTTCGTGGTGCGCCCGGGCGAGAAGATCGCCACCGACGGCACGGTGGTCGAGGGTGCCTCGGCCGTCGACGCCTCGATGCTGACCGGCGAGTCCGTCCCGGTCGAGGTCACCGTCGGCGACACCGTCACCGGCGCCACCGTCAACGCGGGCGGCCGCCTGGTGGTCGAGGCCACCCGGGTCGGCGCGGACACCCAGCTGTCCCGGACGGCCAGGCTGGTCGAGGAGGCCCAGAACGGCAAGGCCGCCGCCCAGCGCCTGGCCGACCGGGTCTCCGCCGTCTTCGTCCCGGTGGTCATCCTGATCGCGCTCGCCACCCTGGTCGGCCGGCTGCTGACCACCAGCAGCCCCACCGATGCGTTCACCGCCGCGGTGGCCGTGCTGATCATCGCCTGCCCGTGCGCCCTGGGTCTGGCCACCCCGACCGCCCTGCTGGTCGGCACCGGCCGCGGCGCCCAGCTCGGCATCCTGATCAAGGGACCGGAGGTGCTGGAGTCCACCCGCCGGGTCGACACCGTCGTACTGGACAAGACCGGCACCGTCACCACCGGCCGGATGGCGCTGCTCGCCGTGCACACCGCCGAGGGCGTCACCGAGGCCGAGGTGCTGCGTCTGGCCGGGGCCGTGGAGCACGCTTCCGAGCACCCCGTCGCCCGGGCCATCGCCGAGGCCGCCGCCGACCGCCTCGGCGGGCTGCCGCCGGTGGACGACTTCCGCAGCCTGCCCGGCCGGGGCGTGGAGGGCATCGTGGACGGCCGCACGGTCACCGCCGGGCGCGGGGCCCGGCCGACCGACGGCGCCCGGCACCTGCCGCCCGTCCTGGCCCGCGCCATGGCCGCCGCCGAGGCGGCCGGCCGCACCGCGGTCGCGGTCGGCTGGGACGGCGAGGCCCGGGCCGTGCTGGAGGTCGCCGACGCGGTCAGGCCGACCAGCGCCGAGGCCGTCGCCCGGCTGCGCGCCCTGGGCCTGCGCCCGGTGCTGCTGACCGGCGACAACCCGGCGGCGGCCGGGGCGGTCGCGGCCGAGGTCGGCATCGCCCCCCGGGACGTCGTCGCGGGGGTGCTGCCCGAGGAGAAGGTCGACACCGTGCGCCGGCTGCAGGCCGAGGGCAGGGTCGTGGCGATGGTCGGGGACGGCGTCAACGACGCCGCCGCGCTCGCCCAGGCCGACCTGGGCCTGGCGATGGGCACCGGCACCGACGCGGCGATCGAGGCCGGCGACCTCACCCTGGTCCGTGGCGACCTGCGCTCCGCGGCCGACGCCATCCGGCTCTCCCGCCGCACCCTCGGCACCATCAGAGGCAACCTCTGCTGGGCCTTCGGCTACAACGTGGCGGCGATCCCGCTGGCGGCCGCCGGACTGCTCAACCCGATGGTCGCCGGGGCCGCGATGGCCTTCTCCTCGGTCTTCGTGGTCAGCAACAGCCTCCGGCTGCGCCGCTTCCAGCCCGCCTGAGGTCTGAGACAGCCGAAGGGCCCCGCAGCACGAGGCCCACAGCACGAGGGGCCCGGACCGCGCCCGGTCCGGGCCCCTCGTCATGCCTCAGCGCCCCAGCAGCTCCCCGCCGTTGCAGTGCAGGATCTCGCCGGTGATGAACCCGGCCTCGGGCGAGGCCAGGAAATGCACCGCCGCCGCGACCTCGCCGGTCTCGCCGATCCGGCCCAGCAGGGTGCGCGCCGCCCGGCGGGCGACCTCCGCCTCGTCCAGCCGCGGCCCGAAGAACTCGGTGCCGGCCACCGTGCCCGGCGCGACGATGTTGGCGGTGATGCCCGAGGTGCCCAACTGCGCGGCCAGGAAGTGGTTCCAGGCGTGCAGCGAGGCCTTCGCCGCGCCGTACGAGCCGGCCCCGCGCAGGGCGGCGATGGAGCTGATGGTGACGACCCGGCCGGAGCCCGGGGTGAGCCGGTCCCGGATCGACTCGGTGAGCAGCACCGCGGTCATCACGTTGCGCTCGAAGTCGCCGCGCCAGCGGGCCAGCAGGGCGTGCGTCCCGCCCCCGACCACGGTCTCCCGGCTGCCCGCGTTGTTGACCAGCACGTCGATCCGGTCGGGCAGGTCGGCCAGCGCCGCCTCCACCGCGTCCGGGTCGGCGAGGTCGCACACCAGGGGGGTGGCGTTCGGCCCGAGATCGGCTGCGGCCTTCTCGAGGACCGCACGACGGCGACCGACGATCACCACCTGGTCGCCCGCTTCGGCGAACCGCCGTGCGATTTCGTACCCGATTCCCGTGCCACCGCCGGTGACGACGACGTTCCTGGCCATCTGCGCACTCCCTCCCCAGTTCCGCCGCCGCGCGACGAAGTGGGCGCGACGGTCCGTACCGGAATGCCACGATTCCTATCACGCTCGGTTGCCGTGACTGCGGGGAGGGTGACGTCGCGCGCGAGGGAAGGTGTGATATGAGCGTGGAACCGAGCGCCTACGGAGCGTGGCGAGAGGCAGGTCACACCCCCCGGGCGTAACTTCTCGCACCCTGATACGTCTTAGGTTGGTAGTGCGGCAGTTTTTCCGATGGGCGGGCGCGATCAACGGCAACGCGCCCCGCGCTTCCAGCGGCTGTCGCCGACGGGGCTCCGGCGGGCCCCGGGACGGTCGTCGTCCTTTCGACGGCCTTCGCGCACGGCGCCGGGGTGTGGCGGGCCAGGGACGCTTTGAGCGGCCGTCCCCGGCTGCAGTCGGCCCCGGAGTCGTGCGCCGTACGGTTCCGCCCCCGCGCGGGCCCTTTCCGGGTCCGGGGCGCGAGGACGCGAAGGGGCCCGGCCGCTCAGCAGCGGCCGGGCCCCTTTCGGTGCGGTGCCAGGGCGTGGCGGTCGGACCCGCCCCCGGGTCAGCGCTGGTCGAGCTCGACGTAGTCGCGGATCGCGGTGCCCGTGTAGATCTGGCGCGGGCGGCCGATCCGGCTGGTCGGGTCGTTGATCATCTCGTGCCAGTGGGCGATCCAGCCCGGCAGCCGGCCGAGGGCGAACAGCACGGTGAACATGCTGGTCGGGAAGCCCATGGCGCGGTAGATCAGGCCGGTGTAGAAGTCCACGTTCGGGTACAGCTTGCGCGAGATGAAGAAGTCGTCCTTGAGGGCGTGCTCCTCCAGCTTGAGCGCGATCTCCAGCAGCTCGTCGCTCTTGCCGAGCTGGCCGAGGACCTCGTGCGCCAGCAGCTTGACCTGCGCGGCGCGCGGGTCGAAGGCCTTGTAGACGCGGTGGCCGAAGCCCATCAGCTTGACGCCGGCTTCCTTGTTCTTCACCTTCGTGATGAACGCGTCGACGTCGCCGCCGTCCTTCTGGATGCTCTCCAGCATCTCCAGCACGGCCTGGTTGGCGCCACCGTGCAGCGGGCCCCACAGGGCCGAGATGCCCGCCGAGATCGAGGCGAACAGGTTGGCGTGGCTGGAGCCGACCAGGCGCACGGTGGAGGTCGAGCAGTTCTGCTCGTGGTCCGCGTGCAGGATGAGCAGCTTGTCCAGGGCGTTGACGACGACCGGGTTGAGCTCGTAGTCCTCGGCGGGGACCGCGAAGGTCATCCGCAGGAAGTTCTCGACGTAGCTCAGGTCGTTGCGCGGGTAGACGAAGGGCTGGCCCATCGCCTTCTTGTACGCGTACGCGGCGATCGTCGGCAGCTTGGCCAGCAGGCGGACGGTCGACAGGTGGCGCTGGGCCGCGTCGAAGGGGTTGTGGCTCTCCGGGTAGAACGTGGAGAGCGCACCGACCACCGAGGACAGCATGGCCATCGGGTGGGCGTCCCGCGGGAAGCCCTGGAAGAAGCGCTTGACGTCCTCGTGCAGCAGCGTGTGCTGGGTGATCTCGCGGTTGAACTCCGCCAGCTGGTCCGCGTTGGGCAGCTCGCCGTTGATCAGGAGGTACGCGGTCTCGATGAAGCCGCCCTGTGCTGCGAGCTGCTCGATCGGGTAGCCGCGGTACCGCAGGATGCCGTTGTCGCCGTCCACGAAGGTGATCGCGGACTTGTACGCGGCGGTGTTACCGAAGCCGTTGTCCAGGGTGACCAGGCCGGTCTGCGGGAGCAGCTTCGAGATGTCGAAGCCGGAGTTGCCCGCAGTGCTCTCGACGACGGGGTACTCGTACTCGCCGTCCTGGTACCGCAGTACTACCGAGTTGTCGCTCACGTCTTCCTCACCGACGAAATGAATCCTCTTCCAAGGTGCCCTGACTGTCTCCACGATCCCCCATCCGGAGGACAGTCGCGCACCCGGGGTGGCCCGGAAGGGCCTGCCCCTACAAAACCTGCCGCCGCAGCCGGTACGAACCGGACAAGATCGGCACCACCCTAGGCTCTGCCGTAAATCTCTTCACGTCAAGAGAACATTAGAGGCAACCATCCTGTTGGATAATCATCCAGAAGCAAGTCGATGATCGAGCGCGGCATGCCGCCGACCTGCACTGACGGCCCTCACGGCCTGCGCGATCGCCTTCCGTGACCCCACCAGCACCACGAGTTTCCTCGCCCTGGTCACAGCGGTGTAGAGCAGATTTCGCTGGAGCATCGTCCAAGCGGACATCGTGACCGGAATCACCACCACCGGATACTCACTGCCCTGCGAGCGGTGGATCGTCACCGCGTACGCGTGTGACAGCTCGTCCAGTTCGTCGAAGTCGTACGACACCTCCTCGTCCTCGTCGGTGAGCACCGTCAGCCGCTGGTCGTCCACGCTGAGGGCGGTCACCACTCCCACTGTGCCGTTGAAGACGCCGTTCCGCCCCTTGTCGTAGTTGTTGCGGATCTGGGTGACCTTGTCCCCCACCCGGAACGTCCGCCCGCCGAACCGCCGCTCCGCCAGCCCCTCCCGGGCCGGCGTCACCGCGCCCTGCAACAGCGTGTTCAGGTTCCCCGCCCCGGCCGGGCCACGGTGCATCGGCGCCAGCACCTGCACGTCCCGGCGCGGATCGAAGCCGAACTTCTGCGGGATCCGACGCGCCACCACGTCCACCGTCAGACCGGCCGCCCGCTCCGTGTCCTCCTCGGCGAACAGGAAGAAGTCCGCCAGACCCTCCGTCAACGGCGGCTTCCCCTCATTGATCCGGTGCGCGTTGACCACCACTCCGGACTGCTGCGCCTGCCGGAAGATCCGGGTCAGCCGCACCGACGGGATCGGCCCGCCCTCCGCCAGCAGGTCCTGCAGCACCTCCCCGGCACCCACCGAGGGCAGCTGGTCCACGTCCCCCACGAACAGCAGATGGGCGCCCGGCGGCACCGCCTTGACCAGCTTGTTCGCCAGGATCAGGTCCAGCATCGACGCCTCGTCCACCACCACCAGGTCCGCGTCCAGCGGCCGGTCCCGGTCGTAGGCGGCGTCCCCGCCCGGCTTCAGCTCCAGCAACCGGTGCACCGTCGAGGCCTCCGCCCCGGTCAGCTCCGCCAGCCGCTTCGCCGCCCGGCCGGTCGGCGCCGCCAGCACCACCTTCGCCCGTTTGGCCAGCGCCATCATCACGATCGACTTCACCGTGAACGACTTGCCGCAGCCCGGACCACCCGTCAGCACCGCGACCTTGCGGGTCAGCGCCAGCCGCACCGACTGCTGCTGCTCCGGCGCCAGCTCCGTCCCCGTCCGCTTCGCCAGCCAGTCCAGCGCCACCGGCCAGTCCACCTCGGCGGACCACGGCAGGCGGTCGGAGTCCGAACGGAGCAGTCGCAGCAGCTGGTTGGCCAGCGAGATCTCCGCCCGGTGGAACGGCACCAGGTAGATCGCGGTGATCGGCTCGCCCGCCTCCCCCGGCACCGTCTCGCGCACCACCCCCTCGGCCGCGACCAGCTCCGCCAGGCAGTCGATCACCAGCCCCACGTCCACCTGCAACAGCTTCACGCCGTCCGCGATCAGCCGCTCCTCCGGCAGGTAGCAGTGCCCCTGGTCGCTGCTCTGCGACAGCGCGTACTGCAGCCCGGCCTTCACCCGCTCCGGGCTGTCGTGCGGGATGCCCACCGCCTGCGCGATCCGGTCCGCCGTCAGGAAGCCGATGCCCCAGACGTCCGAAGCCAGCTTGTACGGCTCGTTCTTCACCACCCCGATCGAGGCGTCCCCGTACTGCTTGTAGATCCGGACCGCCAAGGAGGTCGACACCCCGACCCCCTGGAGGAAGACCATCACCTCCTTGATGGCCTTCTGCTCGTCCCAGGCCTCGGCGATCTTCCTGGTGCGCTTCGGTCCCAGCCCCGGCACCTCGATCAGCCGACCCGGCTCGTTCTCGATCACCTCCAGGGTGTCCACCCCGAAGCGCTCCACGATCCGCTCGGCGAACCGCGGCCCGATCCCCTTGATCAGCCCCGAGCCCAGGTACCGCTGGATGCCCTGCACCGTGGCCGGCAGCACCGTCGTGTAGTTCTCCACCGTGAACTGCCGCCCGTACTGCGGGTGCGAACCCCACCGCCCGTGCAGCCGCAGCGACTCGCCGACCTGCGCCCCCAGCAGCGCGCCCACCACCGTCAGCAGGTCGTTCCCGCCCCGGCCGGTGTCCACCCGCGCCACCGTGTAACCGGTCTCCTCGTTGGCATAGGTGATCCGCTCCAGCACGCCCTCGACCTGCGCGAGTTGGTGCGGGACCTGCTGCCCCGACTGCGCCTGCTTGCCCACCGGAGCCCCCTTCGACCGGTACGGGTGAACCATTCCGTTACGCACCGTACCGCCCTGCGCGGACAAAGCCGCGGGCCCGCCGGAACCCGCGCACTCCGCGCACCCCGCGCGCCCGTCGCGAACCTCCCGTAGCTCGCGCACTCTCCGTCCACCGACGGCCAACCCACCGTGCAGGGCCCTCACCGAGATGCCAGGCTGGAAGGAACCGGGGGGCCGTCCACCGCGCCCGCGCGGGACCCGTCCGAGGAGCAAGTACCGCCATGCTGAACACCGACTTCCGCCCCGGTTCCCCGGTCTGGCTCGACCTGAGCAGCCCCGACACCCGGGCCTCCGTCGACTTCTACACCGCGCTGTTCGGCTGGACCTTCGACTCGGCCGGCCCCGAGGCCGGCGGCTACGGCTTCTTCCAGCTCGACGGCCGAACCGTCGCCGCTCTCGGCCCGCTCGCCGACGAGGCCGCACTGCCCGGCTGGACGCTGTACTTCGCCACGCAGGACGCCGACCGCACTACCGAGCTCGTCCAAAAGGCGGGCGGCAGCGTGCGGTTCGCTCCCTTCGACGTCTTCACCGCGGGCCGGATGGCCGGCTTCACCGATCCGACCGGTGCCGAATTCGCCGTCTGGCAGCCGCACGACACCCGCGGCCTGGACCTCGTCAACGAGGAGGTCAGCCTCTGCTGGGCCGAGTGCTACAGCGTCGACGCCGAACGGGCCAGGGCCTTCTACCGCGCGGTCTTCGACTGGCAGGAACGGGACGTCCCGTTCGGCGAGGCGTTCTACACCGTGCTCACCCCGGCCGGTGGCGGTACCGAGGACGCCCACGGCGGCATCGTGCAACTCGGCCCCGAGCGCACCGCGCGCGGCACCGGCTCGCACTGGCTTCCCTACTTCGAGGTCCCCAACGTGGACGCCAGCCTCGCCATCGCCGGCCGGCTCGGCGCGACCGTCCGGATCCCGGCGACGGACGTGCACGGGGTCGGCCGCCTCGCCCAGCTGCTCGACCCGCACGGCGCCGCCTTCGCCGTCATCACCAGCGCAGCGCCCGCGGCCTGACCTGGCATCGACCCAGAAGGGCCGTAAAGGGGTACTACGGGCGTAGACAAGACCGGTCCGGCCCTGGAGAGCACCCTTATCCTCCGATCATGACTGAAACGGCTGTTCTGACCATCCGACGGGCCACCGAGGCCGATCTGCCGGCGATCGTCGGCTTGCTCGCCGACGACCCGCTCGGCGCCACCCGCGAGACTCTCGACGACCTCACCCCGTACCGCACCGCGTTCGCCCGCATAGACGGGGATCCGCACCAGCACCTGGTCGTGGCCGAACGCGCCGGCCGTACCGTCGGCACCCTGCAACTCACCCTCGTCCCCGGCCTTTCCCGCACCGGTTCCACCCGCGCGATCATCGAGGCCGTCCGCGTCCGCGCCGACGACCGGGGCAGCGGGCTCGGTACCGAACTGATCCGGTGGGCCGTCGAGCGCGCCCGCGAACTCGGCGCGGACCTCGTCCAGCTCACCTCCGACGCGACGCGCACGGACGCCCACCGCTTCTACGAGCGGCTGGGTTTCGCGCCCTCGCACCTCGGCTTCAAAATGACGCTCCCGAACTGAGGGCAGCGGCGCGGAAACACGAAGAACCCCCATCCGGAATCCGGATGGGGGTTCTTCTGAATGATTGTTCGGCGGCGTCCTACTCTCCCACAGGGTCCCCCCTGCAGTACCATCGGCGCTGTGAGGCTTAGCTTCCGGGTTCGGAATGTAACCGGGCGTTTCCCTCACGCTATGACCACCG
>NZ_JPRF03000059.1 GCF_001188955.3 Kitasatospora aureofaciens
CGACACCTGGCGCTGCTGGCGCGGCGTCGGGGCGACCCCGCGCTGCTGCTTGCCCGGGCCGCCGGGGCCCGGACGGCCGGGGGTCCGGCGCTCGGCGGAGTTGGTGACGTCGACCGGGAGCATGACCAGCGCGGTGGTGCCGCCGGAGTCGCTCGGGCGCAGCTGGATCCGGATGCCGTGTCGCAGGGACAGGCGGCCGACCACGAAGAGACCCATGCGGCGGGAGACGGAGACGTCCACCGTCGGCGGGTTGGCCAGGCGCTCGTTGATGTCGGCGAGGTCGTCCGGGCTGAGGCCGATGCCGGTGTCGTGGATCTCGACCAGCACCCGGCCGTCGGGCAGGGCGTGGCCGGTGACCCGGACGCGGGTCTGCGGGCTGGAGAAGGAGGTGGCGTTCTCCAGCAGCTCGGCGAGCAGGTGGACGAGGTCGTTGACGACGCGGCCGGCGACCTCGGCCGACGGTACGGCGGCGAGCTCGATGCGCTCGTACTGCTCCACCTCGGAGGCGGCGGCGCGGAGCACGTCGACCAGCGGGACGGGTCGGGTCCAGCGGCGGCCCGGGTCCTCACCGGCGAGGACGAGGAGGTTCTCACCGTTGCGGCGCATGCGGGTCGCGAGGTGGTCCAGCTTGAACAGGTTGGCCAGCTGGTCCGGGTCGGCCTCGCGGCTCTCCAGCTCGGAGATGAGCGAGAGCTGGCGCTGGATGAGGCCCTGGCTGCGGCGCGAGAGGTTGGTGAACATCGCGTTGATGTTGCCTCGCAGGAGGGCCTGCTCGGCGGCGAGGCGGACGGCCTCGCTGTGCACCATGTCGAACGCGTGGGCCACGTGGCCGATCTCGTCGGTCGAGTCGACGGCGACCGGCTCGACCGTGGTGTCGACGTCGTGCGGGTCGCTCTCGGAGAGCGTCTTGACCAGCTCGGGCAGGCGCCGCTCCGCGACGTCCTCGGCCGCCTTCTGCAGACGGGTCAGCGAGCGCACCATCGAGCGGGCGATCAGACCGGCGCCGCCGAGGGCGACGAGCAGGGTCAGGGCGACCGCGGCACCGATGATCAGGGCCTCGGTGTCGGCCTGGGACTGCAGGTCCTGGGCCTTTCCGTCGAGGTCCTCGATCAGCTTGGACTCGATCCGGCGCTCGGCGGTGATCTTGGTGCTGGCCTTCTCGTACCAGTCCTTGTACGTGACCGGCTCGGTCTGGTGGATGCCGCCCGGCTGGAGGATCGAGCGCGAGTAGCGGTCGGCCTCGGCGACCACGTTGTTGTAGCTCAGCTGGCCGCGCAGGTTGTCCAGGTCGTGCGCGGAGTAGATGTTGTTGAAGCCGTTGAGCGCGTTGTCGTACGTGGTGCGCAGGCGGATGCCGAAGGACTCGTCGCTCGCGCTCAGGTCCGGGGCCTTGGGGTTGGCCAGACCGGCGCTGATCAGCGCGCGCTGCTGCGAGGTGGCGTCCTTGGCCAGCGAGAACTGCTGCAGGGCGCGGGTGGCGACCAGCAGGTCCTTGTTGTTGGAGGCGAGCGCGATGTCCTGGGTGATGTCCAGCAGGTCGCGGATGATCACGTCGTACGCGGTGATCGTCGCCTGGATGTTCTGGTTGTTCTGGTACGGCGTGTTGCGCGCGTCCGCGATCGAGTTCAGGTCCTTGCGGATCTGGAACAGCAGCGCCTTCCCACCGGAGAGTTCGAGGTTCTCGAACTTGTCCGACGAGGCGGTGAAGGTGCGGCTGAGGTCGTCGGTGGACTTGCGGGCCGCGACGATCTCGTCGTCCAGCGGGGCGTTCGGCTTGTTGGTGATGTAGCCGGCGCTGATGTCGCGCTCGGTCTGCAGGGCGTCCGCGAGGTTGGTCGCCTTCTTGGCCAGGTCGGACAGGTTGGCCATCTGGGCGAGTTGCTGCGAGTTCTCCATCGAGGTCTGGATGCGCAGGCCACCGAGGACCAGCGAGACCAGGACGGGCAGCGCGAGCAGGGCGATCAGGCGGGTGCGGATGCGCCAGTTGCGCATCGCGAGCCGGCTCAGACCGGTGGCGCGGCGCCTGGTCAGGGTGGTCCGCAGCTTGTCCCGGGTGGACTTCTGCTCCTGGCCGTCGTCCTCCGGGCGGCCGGGGGCCTCGGGCGTCACCGGGTCGGCCGGGCCGCCGGGGGCCGCCGCCTGCTGGGGGGCTGCCACAGGCTCGCGCGACTCCGGGTCACCCGCGGCGCCGCTACCCCTTTTGAAACGTCCCTGCACTGGCGTCGCAACCTCTGGACCGGGCGTCCCGCCGCGTCGCCACGGCCTGGACGGTGTCGAGTTTCCATCCGCACCCCGGCCGGTCCGGGAGAGCGGGTCACCGGGGTGGACTGCTCCCTACCCACGGTCCGTGGCATTCCAGCACAGCGAGGGAATCCCAACAAGGGCCGCCGGGACCGGCCGCCGGGTACTACCGACCGCACGCACGTTCTCACTGACTGTGCGGTAACCGGACCGGAATACCGCCTTTTTCGGACACTCGCCGGATACATGCCAACGTGGCCCGAGATCGACAAGAGTCGCAGACCTGCCGGAGTGCCCCTTATGCGCGGAATGTCGGAAAATTCCGATGCGGCGAAATGTCGGTTATCGGTAATTTGTGCGTCAATTTGTGGCCAAAATCACAGACGAATGTGTAGCTTTGGTCACGGCCTCTGTGGAATGAGATCTCGTAATCTGGCTGTCTCCGGAGCACGGCCCTGACCAGCCTGCCCAGAACCCCTCCGAATCAATCGGAACCACTCCGGCCGGTGCAGATCCCTGGCGGTCCGCCCGGCCACGACCACGAGGTGCTCTCGATGTCCCTGGCGAAGAAGGCCACCAAGTCCACGCTGTCCTGCCGCTCGACGGCGAACCCGCGCCGGACCACGCTGGCCTCGGTCGAGGACTTCAGCAAGATCCCGGGCGCCCGCAAGCCCGAGGACGTCGTCACCTACGGCACCGAGCTGCCGGCCGTCACGGCGAACCCGCGCCGCACCCAGCTGATGGTCGCCCCGGTGGTCACCGTCCGGGACTGATCCGGCCAGCGCTCCGCCGAGGGCGCCGTGGACCCTGCGCGCGGGGTTCACGGCGCCCTCGTGCTGCGTCCCGCCGGTTTCCACCCCAACCACGCTGAACAGGGGCAAAGCGGTCGGGAGGGGCCCCACGCGATAGCCTGGACGTCGATTGACGGGGCCGCGCCCGGTGCGGGCGAGGCGCCCGCGCAGCGCCCGGGGGCGCCCCGGGCGGCCGACGAAGCGAGGGGTAGCCCAGCCGTGCGCATTGCCAGGTTTTCCGTTCGGGAAGGGAGCCCTGCCGCCGGCAGCGTCTCCTTCGGCGTGGTCGAGGGGGACCCTTCCCGGCCCGACTCGCTGGTCGTCCACGAGCTGGCCGGCCACCCGTTCGGCCAACCCCAGCCCACCGGCGAGAGCTACCGCTTCCAGGACGTCAGGCTGCTCAGCCCGATGCTCCCCAACAAGATCGTGGCGGTCGGCCGCAACTACGCGGCCCACGCGGCCGAGCTGGGCAACGAGGTCCCGGACGTCCCGCTCACCTTCTTCAAGCCGTCCACCTCGGTGATCGGCCCGACCGAGAACATCGCGTACCCGCCGTTCTCCTCCGACGTCCACCACGAGGCCGAACTCGCCGTCGTGATCGGCCGGATGTGCCGCGAGGTGCCGCTGGACCGGGTGCCCGAGGTGATCCTCGGCTACACCTGCGCCAACGACGTCACCGCCCGGGACGTCCAGCAGCGCGAGGGCCAGTGGGCGCGGGCCAAGGGCTTCGACACCGCCTGCCCGCTGGGGCCGTGGATCGAGACCGACCTGGACCCGGGCGACCTCGCCATCACCTGCACGGTCAACGGCGAGCTCCGCCAGACCGGCCGCACCTCCCTGATGGTCCGCTCGGTCGCCGAGCTGATCGTCCACATCTCCGAGGCCATGACGCTGCTGCCCGGCGACGTCATCCTCACCGGCACGCCCGCAGGGGTGGGCCCGCTCAACGTCGGCGACGAGGTCGCCGTCTCCATCGAAGGCATCGGCACTCTCACCAACAAGGTGATCAAGCGTGGCTAACACTGACCCGGCCGTCCGGGTTCGCTTCTGTCCGTCCCCGACCGGCAACCCCCACGTGGGCATGGTCCGCACCGCCCTGTTCAACTGGGCCTATGCGCGCCACACCGGCGGCACCATGGTCTTCCGGATCGAGGACACCGACTCCGCCCGCGACTCCGAGGAGTCGTACACCCAGCTGCTCGACGCCATGAGCTGGCTCGGGCTCGACTGGGACGAGGGTCCGGAGGTCGGCGGCCCGCACGCGCCGTACCGCCAGTCGGAGCGGATGGACATCTACGCCGACGTCGCCCGCCGTCTGCACGAGGCCGGCCACGCCTACCACTGCTACTGCAGCACCGAGGAGCTGGACGCCCGCCGCGAGGCAGCCCGCGCGGCCGGCAAGCCCTCCGGCTACGACGGCCACTGCCGGAATCTGACCGACGACCAGGTCGCGGTCTACAAGCTGGAGAGGCGCGAGCCGATCCTGCGCTTCCGGATGCCCGACCGGACCATCTCCTTCGACGACCTGGTCCGCGGCACCCTGACCTTCGAGCCGGAGAACGTGCCGGACTACGGCATCGTCCGGGCCAACGGCGCCCCGCTGTACACCCTGGTCAACCCGGTGGACGACGCCCTGATGGGCATCACCCACGTGCTGCGCGGCGAGGACCTGCTGTCCTCCACCCCGCGGCAGATCGCGCTGTACGCGGCACTCGCCGAGATCGGCGTGGGCACCGGCGCCACCCCGCGCTTCGGCCACCTGCCGTACGTGATGGGCGAGGGCAACAAGAAGCTCTCCAAGCGCGACCCGCAGTCCTCGCTCAACCTGTACCGCGAGCGCGGCTTCATCCGCGAGGGCCTGCTCAACTACCTGTCCCTGCTGGGCTGGTCGCTGGCCGAGGACCGCGACCTGTTCGACATGGACGAGATGGTCGCCGCCTTCGACGTCACCAAGGTGAACTCCAACCCGGCCCGCTTCGACCTGAAGAAGTGCGAGGCGATCAACGCCGAGCACGTCCGCAGGCTGGCCCCGGAGGACTTCGTCCGGCGCCTGGTGCCGTTCCTCCAGGGCCCCGGCCTGCTGCCGGCCGAGCCGACCGCCGAGCAGATGGACCTGCTCGCCCGGATCGCGCCGCTCACCCAGGAGCGGATGGTCGTGCTGAGCGAGATCGTGAACATGGCCGGCTTCCTGTTCGTCGACCCGGCCGACTTCACCGTCGACCCGGACGACGCCGCCAAGGTGCTGACCGCGGACGCCCGCCCGGTGCTGGAGGCCAGCGTCAAGGCGCTGGAGGAGCTCGCGGACTTCACTCCGGAGCCGATCCAGGCCGCGCTGCGCGAGGCGCTGGTGGAGGGCCTGGGCATCAAGCCCAAGTTCGCCTTCACGCCGCTGCGGGTGGCCGTCACGGGCCGCCGGGTCTCGCCGCCGCTGTTCGAGTCGATGGAGCTGCTCGGCCGCCCCGAGACGCTCCGCCGGCTGCGCTCCGCCCTGGACGCCCTCCCGGCCGCCTGAGGCCGTGCGGACGGGCCGCTGAGCAGCCCGCGGGCCCGGCTCCATGCCGGGCCCGCGGTGCACCCGGAGGCCACGGGACGGCCTCCCGGCCGCTGCCTGCGGTTATCGATTTTGGAGCCAGGGCAGACGTCGGGTAATGTTCTTTCTGCGCCGCCCGGGAGGGAACGGACGAGGGAGCGAAAGCCCCTCGGAACGGGACCGACCGAGAGGCGCAACGCCTGAGAAGGCCCCGCAGGGGTTCAACTCTGGTGGGGTATGGTGTAATTGGCAGCACGACTGATTCTGGTTCAGTTAGTCTAGGTTCGAGTCCTGGTACCCCAGCGCTGTACGATCGGCAACGGTCGCACCGCAGTACAAATGAAGATCCAAGCCCCCGTTGTGTAGCGGCCTAGCACGCTGCCCTCTCACGGCAGTAGCGCCGGTTCGAATCCGGTCGGGGGTACTGATCCCGCAAGGGATCACCTGGAAAGCCCCCGTTGTGTAGCGGCCTAGCACGCTGCCCTCTCACGGCAGTAGCGCCGGTTCGAATCCGGTCGGGGGTACTGGTCCCGCAAGGGATCGCCAGGAAGCCCCCGTTGTGTAGCGGCCTAGCACGCTGCCCTCTCACGGCAGTAGCGCCGGTTCGAATCCGGTCGGGGGTACTTCAGAGCAGGAAGCCGGTGGGCTCGCCCATCGGCCCTTGCTTTGTGTTGGGGTATGGTGTAATTGGCAGCACGAGTGATTCTGGTTCATTTAGTCTAGGTTCGAGTCCTGGTACCCCAGCCAGTAAATGGAAAGGCCCCGCCCGGCGGGGTCTTTTTTGTTTCCGTCCCCGAATGCTTTCGAAGGGCCCCGCTCGGAGTCGAGCGGGGCCCTTTCGTTTTCGGCGGGGGAGTGGGGGAGGGGTGGGCGGGTCAGCTCCGGCGCAGCGCCTCGGTGAGCCGGTTCGCGGCCTCGATGATGGCCTGGGCGTGCAGCCGGCCCGGGTGGCGGGTCAGGCGCTCGATCGGGCCGGAGACGGAGACGGCGGCCACCACGCGGTTGGAGGGGCCGCGCACGGGCGCGGAGACGGACGCCACGCCCGGCTCCCGCTCGCCGATCGACTGGGCCCAGCCGCGCCGCCGGACGCCGCTCAGCGCGGTGGCGGTGAAGCGGGCGCCCTGGAGACCGCGGTGGAGCCGCTCGGGCTCCTCCCAGGCCAGCAGGACCTGGGCGGCCGAGCCGGCCTTCATCGGCAGGGTGCTGCCGACCGGGACGGTGTCCCGCAGGCCGGAGAGCCGCTCGGCGGCGGCTACGCAGATCCGCATCTCGCCCTGGCGGCGGTAGAGCTGTGCGCTCTCGCCGGTGACGTCGCGCAGGTGGGTCAGGACCGGGCCCGCGGTGGCGAGCAGCCGGTCCTCGCCCGCCGCGGCGGAGAGTTCGGACAGGCGGGGGCCGAGGATGAAACGCCCCTGCATGTCCCTGGTGACCAGACGGTGGTGTTCGAGTGCGACGGCGAGTCTGTGGGCCGTGGGGCGCGCCAGACCGGTGGCGGCGACCAGCCCCGCCAACGTGGCGGGGCCCGACTCCAGTGCGCTCAGCACCAGAGCGGCCTTGTCGAGAACGCCGACGCCGCTAGTGTTGTCCATGCCCTAAGACTGCAGTCTCATTCCGCGAGACGCAAGTTCAATCTTCCGGGAAAAGCGCCACTCTGGATGCAGCAGCCCGGGAGACATCCAGGATGGGACCTCGCCAGAGTGTCCGCATCGTGGACAGCGATCCGGCGTGCAGGTCTCGCGAACGCGCTCCGCACGGACGGCGCACGCAGTGACCCCGACGACACGAGAAGGCCGGCAACGCGGCCGGCTGGAGGGAATCCGATGGGACGGACACTCGCAGAGAAGGTCTGGGACGACCACGTCGTGCGGCGCGTGGAGGGCGAGCCCGACCTCCTGTTCATCGACCTGCACCTGCTCCACGAGGTCACCAGCCCGCAGGCCTTCGACGGGCTGCGGCTGGCCGGCCGCAAGGTCCGCCGCACCGATCTGACGATCGCCACCGAGGACCACAACACCCCGACCCTGGACATCGACAAGCCGATCGCCGACCCGGTCTCCCGGGTGCAGCTGGAGACCCTGCGCCGCAACGCGGCCGAGTTCGGCGTCCGGATCCACTCGCTCGGCGACGTCGAGCAGGGCGTGGTGCACGTGGTCGGCCCCCAGCTCGGCCTGACCCAGCCCGGCACCACCGTGGTCTGTGGTGACTCCCACACCTCCACCCACGGCGCCTTCGGCGCGCTGGCGTTCGGCATCGGCACCAGCCAGGTCGAACACGTGCTGGCCACCCAGACCCTGCCGCTGGCGCCGTTCCGGACCATGGCGATCACCGTCGAGGGCGAACTGCCCGAGGGCGTCACGGCCAAGGACCTGATCCTGGCCGTCATCGCGAGGATCGGCACCGGCGGCGGCCAGGGCTACGTCCTGGAGTACCGCGGTTCGGCGATCCGGAGCCTGTCCATGGAGGCCCGGATGACCGTCTGCAACATGTCCATCGAGGCGGGTGCCCGGGCCGGCATGATCGCCCCGGACGAGACCACCTTCGCGTACCTCAAGGGCCGCCCGCACGCCCCGCAGGGCGAGGACTGGGACGCCGCCGTCGAGTACTGGCGGACCCTGGTCACCGACGAGGACGCGGTCTTCGATCACGAGGTGTTCATCGACGCGAGCGAGCTCACCCCGTTCGTCACCTGGGGCACCAACCCCGGTCAGGGCGCCCCGCTCGGCTCGAACGTCCCCCACCCCGAGGACTTCGCGGACCCGCAGGAGCGGGTGGCCGCCGAGAACGCCCTGAGGTACATGGGCCTTGAGGCCGGCACCCCGCTGCGCGAGGTCGCCGTCGACGCCGTCTTCGTCGGCTCCTGCACCAACGGCCGGATCGAGGACCTGCGCGCCGCCGCCGCGGTTCTGGAAGGCCGCAAGGTCGCCGACCGGGTGCGGATGCTGGTCGTCCCCGGATCCGTCCGGGTCGCACTGCAGGCCGTCGAGGAGGGTCTGGACAAGGTGTTCACCGCCGCGGGGGCCGAATGGCGGCACGCCGGCTGCTCGATGTGCCTGGGCATGAACCCCGACCAGCTCGCCCCCGGCGAGCGCTGCGCCTCCACCTCGAACCGCAACTTCGAGGGCAGGCAGGGCAAGGGCGGCCGCACCCACCTGGTCTCCCCGCAGGTCGCCGCCGCGACCGCCGTCCTGGGCCGCCTGGCCTCCCCGTCCGACCTGTCCGACCGTTTCGCCGACGTCGCCGTGGAGGCCTGAGCCATGGAGAAGTTCACCACCCACACCGGCCGGGCCGTCCCGCTGTGCCGCAGCAACGTGGACACCGACCAGATCATCCCGGCCCACTGGCTCAAGAAGGTCACCCGATCCGGTTTCGAGGACGGGCTGTTCGAGGCCTGGCGCAAGGACGAGTCGTTCATCCTCAACCGGCCCGAGCGCCGGGGCGCCACCGTCCTGGTGGCCGGTCCCGAGTTCGGCACCGGTTCCTCCCGCGAGCACGCCGTCTGGGCGCTGCAGAACTACGGCTTCCACGCGGTCATCTCCTCGCGCTTCGCCGACATCTTCCGCGGCAACTCGCTGAAGAACGGCCTGCTGACCGTCGTACTGCCCCAGGAGACCGTGGAACGACTCTGGTCGCTCACCGAGAGTGACCCTTCGGCCGAGATCACCGTTGATCTGGAGAAGCGGGAAGTCCGGGCCGAAGGCGTCACCGCGTCCTTCGAACTGGACGACAACGTCCGGTGGCGGCTGCTCAACGGCCTGGACGACATCAGCATCACCCTGCAGAACGAGGCCGACATCGCCGCCTTCGAGGCGACCCGTCCGGCGTTCAAGCCCCGTACTCTGCCGGTCTCCTGAGTTCCCCTCAGAACAAGCATTCTGACGATCGACCGGATGGCCCGCGCTCCCCCTCGGGGGGGCCGGGCCATCCGGCGTTCCGGAGCACGAGTTAGCGCCGGGCCCTCCCCGGATTGCCCATTCGGCTTTGCGGAAGAGGGCCCCGCGCAAGTACAACTGCGGGTAGATGGCACAATCAGTACATGCACCGGCACCATGAACCTCCGTACGCGGGCGGCGAACCCGCGTCCGAGGAGTCCATGGGCCGGGGATCCGAACGCCGAATTGACGATCGGCCGGACGTCACCTCCGCAACACCAGCTGAGGCGCCGGACGACCCGGAAGTCGCAGCGCTCTACGCGCTCGTGGCCGAGCGGTTGAAGCAAGCTCACGCCCGCGTGCATGCGCTGAACGTGTCTGTCGATGCAAAGACCGCTCTCACCCGTCAACTGCTCATCGTCACCGAGACCGCCAAGCGCGATCTTCCGGAGGCGGCAAGGCGGTTGAGTCGCTTTGTACATGACCTCGACGAGGGGCACCCGCCGCTCGACTGAGGTCGCGGACGCGCAAATCCATTGCGACACTAGGGTGATTCGCGCGTTTGGTAATTGAAAGTCCGCAGATACATACCTAACGTGCGAAAAGAACGGATGGAATCATCCGGCGCCCGTTTCCGAAGGGGAAGACGTGAACAAGGCTCAGCTTGTCGAAGCGGTGGCCGAGCAGCTGGGCGGTCGCAAGGCTGCCGCAGAGGCCGTCGACGCAGTGCTCGACACCATGGTCCGTGCCGTTGTGGCCGGTGACCGGGTTTCGGTCACCGGTTTCGGCACCTTCGAGAAGGTGGAGCGCTCCGCGCGCTTCGCCCGCAACCCGCAGACCGGCGAGCGGGTCAAGGTCAAGAAGACCTCGGTCCCCCGCTTCCGTCCGGGCCAGGGCTTCAAGGACCTGGTCAGCGGCAGCAAGAAGCTGCCGAAGGAAGGCCCCTCGGTGAAGAAGGCCCCCAAGGGCTCCCTCACCCCGGGCAAGACCGGCGTCGCCGCGACCCCGGCCGCCAAGCGTGCCGCCACCAAGCGCGCCGCCACCGCTGCCGCCGCCGCCCCGGCCGCCACCAAGAAGACCGCGGCCAAGAAGGCGACCACCACGGCTGCCGCCAAGAAGACCACGGCCACCGCCGCGAAGAAGGCGCCCGCCGCGAAGAAGGCGACCACCACCGCCGCCGCCAAGAAGACCACGGCGACCGCGACCAAGAAGACGGCCGCCGCGAAGAAGGCGACCACCACGGCTGCCGCCAAGAAGACCACGGCCACCGCCAAGAAGGCGACCGCCACGGCCAAGAAGACGGCGCCGGCGAAGAAGACCGCCACCCGCAAGACCACCGCGCGCAAGACCTCTGCCAAGTAGGTCCCGCGCGACTGTCCTCGGACGGCCTTCGGCTCAGAGCCGCGGCACCCCTTCCGCGAACGCGGAGACCGGGGTGGCCGCGGCTCTCTCGATATCCGGGCGCTCAGTCAGGATTCGGCGGCAGCCGTCGGCCGGGTGCGGGGAACCGCGGGACCGGGGGGACCGGGGGGATGGGCGGAGCCCCGAGGGGTCAGCGCCCGTCGGCGGGGTCGGGGAAGGTCTGCAGCGTCACGAAGACCACCCGGCGGGCCTCGCCGGTGCCCTCGGTGCGGATCCGCACCCGTTGTCCGGGCCGCAGCAGCCGCAGGCCGCCGGCGTCGAAGGCGGCCGCGTCGAACGGCACCGGGGTCCCGTCGTCGAGCAGCACGGAGCCGGCCCGGGTGGCGGGGTCGAAGGTGAACGCGGTGGCCTGCATGCCAGCAGCATAGCGATCGGCCGGGGTGGGCCCACCGCTCAGGAGCGCTCTGGGAGCGGCTCCGCAACGCCTCGGACGCGGGTCAGGGACGACTCATCCGGGCGAACAGCGCACTGGTGTACGGGCCCAGGCCGAGCGCCGCCGCCTCGCCGAGGTCCGTGCCGGTGTCGACGTCCCGGCGCACCGACTCCACGCCCGCCAGGCGCAGTTCGAGCGCCCCGCCGGCCGCGTGCCGGGCCCGTGAGCCGTCCCCGAAAGCGGGGGAGAGCGGACGGCCTGGGGCGCTGGCGAGCAGGGTGGTGCCCAGGCCGGGGGAGTCGGGCAGGAAGGCCCGGCCGTCCGGCGGCACCGCCCGCAGCACTCTGGCCAGTTCGGCCGGGCGCAGGGCCGGCAGGTCCGCCGAGAGGGCGGCCAGCGGTGCCCGCGGCGCGAGCGCCAGGGCGGCCGAGGCGCCGTGCGACAGCGCCCGGTTGAGGCCGCCGCCGGGTTCGTCCGCGACCACCACGGCGCCGAGCGCGGCCAGCCGGGCGCCGGCCGCGGCGTCCCGGGTGACCACCAGGACGCGTGCGACGCCAGGGGTGGCCAGTGCGGCGGTGACCGTGTCGAGGGCGAAGGACAGGGCCAGACCGGCCCGGTGCGGCCCCGCGTACGGGGCCAGCCGGCTCTTCGCCAGGGCGAGCGGCTTGAGCGGCAGCACCAGCGACCAGTCGGTGGCGGGTGCGGCGGGCGCGACGGGCCCGCTGGGGCGTACGGTGTCCTGGGTCATCGGCGTCATTGTGACGCCGGTCCCGGAGCCGTCGCCAGGCCGTCCGACCTGTGCGGACGTGCGTTTGATCACGCCCGCCCGGCGGGTTGGTGCGGTCGCTCGACAGCCGGTGAGCAGGCGGGCGACACTGTTCCGCGCCCGTGCGCCGGGCCCCGGTCGCAGTGGTGCGCGGCGCCGGGAGGCTATGACCGCGGCACCCCACGTGCCGCATCGAAGAGAAGGAGCTGGGGTGGCCCGCCGCTCGTACGCCAAGTTCGGCAACGCCGACTACGGCATCTGGTACCGCTTCGCGGCCGTGCTGGTGAAGCCGGTGACGACTGCCCTGGTGAAGCCCGACTGGCGGGGCTGGGAGCACATTCCGAAGGAAGGCGGCTTCATCGCCGCGGTGAACCACAATTCGATCATCGACCCGGTGATCTACGCGCACTGGCAGTACAACAGCGGGCGTCCGCCGCGGATTCTCGGGAAGTCCTCGCTGTTCTCGATTCCCTTCATCGGATTCATGCTCCGTAAGACCGGCCAGATTCCGGTGTTCCGCGAGTCCACCGACGCCGCGCAGGCTTTCCGGGCCGCGATCGACGCCGTCAACAACGGCCAGTGCGTGCAGTTCTACCCGGAGGGAACGCTCACCCGGGATCCGGACCTGTGGCCGATGACCGGCAAGAACGGGGTCGCCCGGGTCGCGCTGATGACGGGTGCGCCGGTCATCCCGGTCGCCCACTGGGGCGCCCACGAGATCATCCCGCCGTACGGCCGGGCCGGTTACGGCAAGGGCAAGTTCAACCTGTTCCCGCGGCACCGGGTGACCGTGGCGGCCGGACCGGCGGTGGACCTGAGCAGGTACCGGGGCCAGGAGCTCACCGCCCAGGTGCTCAACGACGCCACCGAGGACATCATGGCGGCCATCACCGCCGTGCTGGCGGGGATCCGCGGCGAGCAGCCGCCGGCCGAGCGCTACGACATGCGCAGGGCCGCCCGCGAGCGGGCCGCCGCCGCGCTGGCCGAGCGCCGCCGGGCCAAGGGCGGCCCGGACGACAACGACGGTGAGGGGACGGGCCGGTGACCCGCTGCGCCGTGATGGGGACCGGCTCCTGGGGCACCGCGTTCGCGATGGTGCTGGCCGACGCGGGCTGCGAGGTCGTGCTGTGGGCGCGCCGCCAGGAGCTGGTGGACGCCGTCAACTCCACCCACGAGAACCCGGACTACCTGCCGGGCGTCCGGCTGCCCGACGCCGTCCGGGCCACCACCGACGCCGCCGAGGCGCTGGCCGGCGCCGACTTCGCGGTGCTCGTGGTGCCCTCGCAGACGCTGCGCGACAACCTGGCCGCCTGGGCGCCGCTGATCGAGCCGCAGACCGTGCTGGTGAGCCTGATGAAGGGCATCGAACTCGGTACCGCCAAGCGGATGAGCGAGGTCATCGACGAGGTCACCAGGGTCGGCCCGGAGCGGGTCGCGGTGGTCAGCGGGCCCAACCTGGCCAAGGAGATCGCCAACCGGCAGCCCGCCGCCAGCGTGGTGGCCTGCACCGACGAGTCGGTCGCCAAGCGGCTCCAGGCGGCCTGCCACACGCCCTACTTCCGGCCGTACACCAACACCGACGTGGTCGGCTGCGAACTCGGCGGCGCAGTCAAGAACGTGATCGGCCTGGCCGTCGGCATGGCGGCCGGCATGGGGCTCGGCGACAACACCAAGGCGACCCTGATCACCCGCGGGCTGGCCGAGACCACCCGGCTCGGCGAGGTGCTGGGCGCCGACCCGCACACCTTCGCGGGGCTGGCCGGGATGGGCGACCTGGTCGCCACCTGCTCCTCGCCGCTGTCGCGCAACAACACCTTCGGCATGAACCTGGGCCGGGGCATGTCGCTGGCCGAGACCATCGCGGCCACCCGGCAGACCGCGGAGGGCGTCAAATCCTGCGAGTCGGTGCTGGACCTGGCCCGGCGCAGCGGGGTCGACATGCCGATCGTCGAGGCCGTGGTGGACGTGGTGCACAACGGGCGGCCGACCCAGGAGGCGCTGCAGGCGCTGATGTCGCGCTCGGCCAAGGCGGAGCGGCGCTGACGCGACGGGACTGCGGGAAGGCGTTGACTCCCCGGAAACACCTCGCACGGTAGTCTCAAACCCGATATGAGCATCGAACAGTCCTCCCCGAACCCGTCCGCCCCGAAGCCGCGCGTGGCGCTGGTCTTCGGCGGGCGCAGCTCCGAGCACGCGATCTCGGTCTCCACCGCGGGCAGCGTTCTCCGGGCGATCGACCGTGACAAGTACGACGTGCTGCCGATCGGCATCACCCACGAGGGCCGCTGGGCGCTGACCAGCGACGAGCCGGCCCGGATGGCGATCACCGACGGCAGGCTGCCGGACGTGGCGCACGTCGCCGAGGCCGTCGACGGGCAGGTCGCGCTGCCGGTCTCCCCGGGCAGCCGTGAGGTCCTGCTGAGCGAGCCGGGCAGTGCCCCCAAGGCCCTCGGCGAGGTCGACGTGGTCTTCCCGCTGCTGCACGGCCCGTGGGGCGAGGACGGCACCCTCCAGGGCCTGCTGGAGCTCTCCGGCGTCCCGTACGTCGGCAACGGCGTGCTGGCCAGCGCGGCCGGCATGGACAAGGAGTTCGCCAAGCGGATCCTGGCCTCGCACGGCCTGGGCGTCGGCCACTACACGGTCGTGCGGCCGCGCGACTGGGAGACCGAGCAGGGCCGCGCCGCGGTGCGCGAGCGGGTCGCCGAGCTCGGCCTGCCGGTGTTCGTGAAGCCCTGCCGGGCCGGTTCCAGCATCGGCATCACCAAGGTCAGGGACCTGGCCGAGCTGGACGCCGCGATCGAGGAGGCCCGCCGGCACGACCCCAAGCTGATCATCGAGGCGGGCGTTTCCGGCCGCGAGATCGAGTGCGGCGTGCTGGAGTTCGAGGACGGCCCGCGGGCCAGCGTCCCGGCCGAGGTGCTGGTGGGCGAGGGCTTCGACTTCTACGACTTCGAGGCCAAGTACATCGACTCCTCCGAGGTCCGGATCCCGGCCGAGCTGACCGACGCGGAGGTCGCGGAGATCCGGCGCCAGGCGGTGGCCGCGTTCGAGGCCTTCGGCTGCGAGGGCCTGGCCCGGGTGGACTTCTTCCTGCTGGAGGACGGCTCCTGGATGATCAACGAGATCAACACCATGCCGGGCTTCACCCCGATCTCCGCCTACCCGAAGATGTGGGAGGCCAGCGGGGTCTCGTACGCGGAGCTGATCGACCGGCTGCTGCAGAGCGCGCTGCGCCGCTCGACCGGCCTGCGGTAGTGCACTGAGTGGGCGGGCCGGGACTCCCGGTCCGCCCTGCTGCCCGCCCGCTCGGGCTCCGGCCCGGGGCGGTGCCCGGGACGGGTGCTCAACCGGGGATGTTGGCCTTGACCGCCGGGGTCAGCGCGGCGGCCGGGTCGAAGGCGTTCTGCGCCGCTCCGGCCGGGACGGTCACCTCGACGTAGGCGGCGCGCATGGTCGTCACGAAGCGGTAGCCGCCGTCGCTCAGCTTCTGCGACCACCAGGTGACGTCGTCGACTGTCGGGGACCAGTCCTCGGCGTGCTCGCCGTTCAGCTCCTCCGGCCGGTCGACACCGCAGCGGAGCACCGTCCGGGGCGAACCGCCCCAGGCGGCCACGTAGGGCGAGGCGGGCGACGGGTCCCTGCGGGGGTGGCCGAGCAGCTCCTGCGGCAGCGCCGCGGCCAGCGCTTTGCAGTACCCGGCCACCCGGCCGGAGGGCTGCGGCACCTCGACGGCCGGGTCGGCCGAGCTCCAACTGCCGACCAGCGCCACCACGGTGCAGGTCAGCGCGACGGGCACGGCCAGCCAGCGGACCGGCGCGGGGAGCGCGGTCAGCGCCTCGGGGATGCGGAGTTCTCTGGCCACCCGCCGATGGTAGCCGGGGCTACAGGTGCACCACCGGACAGGTGAGGGTGCGGGTGATGCCCTCCACCTTCTGGACCTTGGCGACCACCATGCGGCCCAGGTCGTCCACCGTCTCGGCCTCGGCCTTGACGATCACGTCGTACGGTCCGGTGACGTCCTCGGCGGTGATCACGCCGGGGATCTTCGAGACGGTCTCGGCCACCGCGGTGGCCTTCCCTACCTCGGTCTGGATCAGGATGTATGCCTGTACCACGGGTGACCTCCCGGCGGCCGGTTGGGGGATCGCCGCCGTGATCGCCCGGTCTGGCACAGGGGTGGATGCGGGCTCACCGGCAGGCTGATCACCACGCTACCGCGCAGCGGGCCGGGGAGGGGAGACCCCCGCACCCCCGAAGGGCGTACGCTGCGCGCGGGGGAGCGCGACGGGGGCTGGAAGTTGGAAACGCGAGAGGACGGCAGATGCAGGGGACCGTGGGCGAGCTCGGCGAGTTCGGCCTCATCAGGGAGCTGACCGCCCGGGTACCGCTCACCGACGCGGTCGACCTCGGCCCCGGGGACGACGCCGCGGTGGTGAAGGCCCCGGACGGCCGGGTGGTGGCCACCACGGACGTCCTGATCGAGAACCGGCACTTCCGCCGGGACTGGTCCACCGCCTACGACGTGGGCCGCAAGGCCGCCGCCCAGAACCTCGCCGACGTGGCCGCTATGGGTGCGGTGCCGACCGCGATACTGCTCGGACTGGTCGCCCCCGCCGACCTGCCGACCACCTGGGCCACCGAGCTGATGGACGGGCTGCGCGACGAGTGCCAGGTCGCCGGGGCGACGGTGGTCGGCGGCGACGTGGTGCGCGGTGACACCGTCACGCTGGCGATCACGGCGCTCGGCGACCTCCAGGGGCGCGCGGCGGTGACGCGCTCCGGCGCGCAGGTCGGCGACGTGGTCGCGGTGAGCGGCTGGCTGGGCTGGTCGGCGGCCGGACTGACCGTGCTGCAGCGCGGCTTCCGTTCCCCGCGCGCCTTCGTCGAGGCGCACCGCCGGCCCGAGCCGCCGTACCACGCGGGCCCGGCCGCGGCCGACTTGGGCGCGACCTCGATGATCGACGTGAGCGACGGGCTGGTCGCCGACCTCGGCCACGTGGCCCGGGCCAGCGAGGTGGACATCGACCTCAAGGCCGCCGACTTCGACGTCCCGGCGCAGATGGCCGACATCGGACAGGCGGTCGGGGTGGACCCGTTGGTCTGGGTGCTGTCCGGCGGCGAGGACCACGCGATCGTGGCGACCTTCCCGCGCGGGGTCCAACTCCCCTCCCGCTGGCGGGTGGTGGGCGAGGTGACCGGTCGCCCCCGGGGCTCGCGCAGCGGCCGGGTGACGGTGGACGGCGCACCCTGGGACCGGGTCGGCGGCTGGGACCACTTCGCGGAGTGACGCACGTCGCCGAGCGGCGCACTCCGCCGGGTGACGTACTTCGCCGGGTGACGTACTCGGCGGGGTGACGGACTTCGCCGATTGACCTACGGAGTACGGCTGACGGGGCGTGGACGCCGGAACGGCGCGTGACGCTCAGGGCGTTGCGGCGGCGGGCTTCGAGGAGGCGTTTTGCGTAGGCTTGCGGCATCCCGGCCCGCCCGCCGTCCGGCGCGGGCGGGCCGATCCACTGCGAGCGGGAGCACACCACACATGCGCATCGGTGTACTGACCAGCGGCGGCGACTGCCCAGGCCTCAACGCGGTGATCCGCTCGGTCGTGCACCGGGGCACGGACGTCCACGGCGACGAGATCGTGGGCATCCAGGACGGCTTCCTCGGCCTGATCGAGGGCCGCACCCGCCCGGTCTCGCACGACGACGTCACCGGTCTGCTCACCCTCGGCGGCACCATCCTGGGCTCGGCCCGGGTCCGGCGCGACCGGATCGCCTGGGCGGTGGAGAACGCCAGGACGCTGGCCCGGGACATCCGCATCGACGCGCTGATCGCGATCGGCGGCGAGGGCACGCTGACCGCCGCCAAGCTGTTCAGCGACGCCGGGCTGCCGGTCGTCGCGGTGCCCAAGACCATCGACAACGACATCGACGCCACCGACGTCACCTTCGGCTTCGACACCGCGGTGCACGTGGCGACCGAGGCGATCGACCGGCTGAAGACCACCGCCGAGTCCCACCAGCGCGTCATGGTGGTGGAGTTGATGGGCCGACACACCGGCTGGATCACCCTCACCGCGGGCATGGCCGGCGGCGCCCACGGCATCCTGATCCCGGAGAAGCCCTTCGACATCGAGGCGGTGGCCCGGATGGTCGAGGACCGCTTCGACCGCGGCAAGAAGTTCGCCATCATCGCCGTCGCCGAGGGCGCCGGCCCGATGCCCGGCACCATGCGCTTCGACCACGGCGAGGTCGACCAGTACGGCCACCGCACCTTCGGCGGGATCGGCAACCGGCTAGCCCACGAGCTGGAGAACCTGCTCGGCAAGGAGGCCCGCCCGGTCATCCTCGGCCACACCCAGCGCGGCGGCACCCCGACCGCCCGGGACCGGGTGCTCGCCACCCGCTTCGGCTGGCACGCGGTGGAGGCCGTCCACCGGGGCGAGTTCGGGCACTTCACCGCACTGCGCCGGACCGCCATCGAGCTGCTGCCGATCGGCCACGCGGTGACCCGGCTGAAGACCGTGCCGGAGAACCGCTGGGCGGAGTCCGAGGCCGTGCTCTGAACCGCCGGAGGTAGGTTGGGCGCATGTCCTCCACCGCACCTCCCCGCGTGCTCACCGTCGCCGGCTCCGACTCCGGCGGCGGCGCCGGCATCCAGGCCGACCTCAAGGCGATGCTCGCCCTCGGCGTCCACGGCATGAGCGTGATCACCGCCGTCACCGCGCAGAACTCGCTCGGCGTCCAGGGCTACTGGGAACTGCCCGCCGAGGCCGTCCGGGCGCAGTTCCGCAGTGTGGTGGACGACATCGGGGTGCAGGCCGTGAAGACCGGCATGCTCGCCTCCATCGAACTGGTCGAGACCGTCGCCGACCTGCTCTCCGGGGTGGACGCCCCGGTGGTGGTCGACCCGGTCGGCGTCTCCAAGCATGGGGACGCGCTGCTGGCCGCCGAGGCGGTGGCCACCGTCCGGGAGAAGCTGCTGCCGGTCGCCACCGTGGTCACCCCCAACCTGCACGAGGTGACGCAGCTCACCGGCCGGACCGTCGAGGACGAGTCGCAGATGCTGGCCGCCGCCGGGGCGCTGCTGGACCTCGGGCCGCGCTGGGTGCTGGTCAAGGGCGGCCACCTGGAGGGCGAGGCCGCCGACCTGCTGTACGGCGGGCCCGACGAGGTGCACTGGTACCGCGCGCCGCGCTACGACAACCGGCACACCCACGGCACCGGCTGCACCCTGGCCAGCTCGATCGCGGCCGGCCTGGCCAAGGGCGAGTCGCTGCCCGAGGCGGTGGGCTCGGCCAAGGAGTACATCACCGGCGCGATCGCCGGGGGCTTCGCCCTGGGCGCCGGGATCGGCCCGGTCGACCACGCCTGGCGCTGGCGCTAGGTCGAACGCAGCGATGGGCGGGCCCCCGAGGGGGTCCGCCCATCGCTGGTGCGTCCGGAAAGCGTGACCGGTCCCGGAAACAGCGAAGTCGGCTCACCCGGGGATGAACCGACTCACTGGAGGACCGGCATGCCGGTCTGCGCGTCAGCGCGAGACCTTACCGGCCTTGATGCACGAGGTGCAGACGTTGAGCCGCTTCGGCGTCCGCCCAATCACAGCGCGCACCGTCTGGATGTTGGGGTTCCAACGACGGGGGGTACGGCGGTGAGAGTGGGAGATGCTGTTGCCGAAGCCCGGCCCCTTGCCGCAGACGTCGCAGTTGGCAGCCACAGGAGTCACTCCAAGACTTCAGATCAGTTACTTTCGAAAACCCCGCCCACCCACCGGAGCACTCGCGTGAACCAGACCGGACCAGGGGGGTGAGCCTGGACGGTTCCAGGCAACCGGAAGAGCATACAACGCTTGCTTCCGTCCCACGAAACTACCATGACCGGCCGAGTGATCGCTCCGGTCGCCGGTCCGGGCACCCCTCCCCGGGCCCCGATAACCTGCGGGTACCGCCGTTCACTCTCAGGCCATATCGGCGTCCCATCCGGAGGAGACCTGGTGCTGCACACGCTCGACGCCCCGGCCGTGCGCACCTGGTGCCAGCTCGCCCTGCGCGCGCTCGGCCAGGCCCGCGAGGAGATCGACGCGCTCAACGTCTATCCGGTCCCGGACGGCGACACCGGCACCAACCTCTACCTGACCGTCGAGTCCGCCGCCGCCGAGGTGGAGAGCCGCTTCGCCGACCCCGCCGCCGACCCGGCTCCCGGACTGGCCGAGACCGTCCGGGCGATGGCCCGCGGCGCACTGATCGGCGCCCGCGGCAACTCCGGCGTGATCCTCGCCCAGTGGCTGCGCGGCACCGCGGAGAAGCTCGCCGAGGGCGGTGGCGCCGACCAGCTGCGGTCCGCCCTGCAGCGGGCCGCCGACTCCGCGTACCAGGCCGTCGCGGAGCCCGTCGAGGGCACCCTGCTCACCGTCGCCCGGGTCGCCGCCCGCGAGGCGGTACGGGCCGGGGACGGGCTCGCGCAGGTCGCCGACACCGCCCACCGGGCGGCCCGGGACGCGCTGCGGCAGACTCCCGAGCAGCTCGCCGTGCTGGCCGAGAACGGGGTGGTGGACGCCGGTGGGCGCGGCCTGGTGGCCGTCCTCGGCGCGCTCGCCGACGCCGTCGCCGGGCAGCAGCCGATGGGACCGGTCGCGCTGCGCGGCGACGTCCGGGTGGTGGAGAGCTGCGAGGTGCACCTGCGGCCGCCCGGCCCCGGCCACCCCGCCTTCGAGGTCATCTACCTGCTGGACGCACCCGACCGGGCACTGCCCGGGCTGCGCGAGCGGCTCGGCCGGCTCGGCGACTCGCTGGTGATCGGCGGCGGCGACGGCCTGTGGAACGTGCACGTCCACGTGGACGACGCGGGCGCCGCCGTGGAGGCCGGGGTCGAGGCCGGACGCCCGCACCAGATCCGGATCACCCACTTCGCGGAGGCCGCCGCCCGGGCCGGCACCGCCGCCGAGCGCGGCGAACGCGAGGAACGGGCCCGCGCGGTGCTCTCCGTGGTCTCCGGCGAGGGGCTGGCCGAGTTGTGCGAGCAGGCCGGCGCCGTCGTCCTGCACGCCGACCCGGACCGCCGGCCGGCCAGCGCCGAACTCGCCGACGCGGTACGCGGCTCGGCCGCCCGCGAGGTGGTGCTGCTGCTCAACGACCCCGAACTGCGCGCCGCCGCCGGGGCCGCCGCCGACCAGCTGCGCGAGGAGGGGGTGCGGATCGCCGTACTGCCCACCCGCTCGCCGGTGCAGGGCCTCGCCGCGCTCGCGGTGCACGAGGGCGGGCGGCGCTTCGACGAGGACGTGGTCGCCATGACCTCCGCCGCCGGGGCCACCCGGTACGCCGAACTGGCCGTCGCCGAGGGGGAGTCCTGGACCATGGCCGGGGTCTGCCAGGCCGGTGACGTGCTCGGCCTGATCGACGGCGACGTCGCGGTGATCGGCACCGGGCTGGCCGAGGTCGGCGAGAGCGTGCTGGACCGGATGCTCGGCGCGGGCGGCGAACTCGTCACCCTGATCCTCGGCGAGGGCGCCGACCGGGCGCTCGCCGACCGGCTGGTGGCGCACGTCCGCCAGCAGCGGCCGGAGGTGGACTCGGTGGTGTTCCACGGGGGGCAGGAGTCCACACCGCTGCTCATCGGCGTCGAGTGAACCGGCCCGGGCGGCGAGCGGGCGAATATTCGTCGGTGCCTTGGTGTAAACAAGGGCCTGATGGGCGCTCTCGATGAACCACTGACCAAACTCGTCGGCGACCGCACCGCGAAGGTGCTCGCCGACAGCCTCAAGCTGCGCACGGTCGGGGACCTGCTGCACCACTACCCGCGCCGCTACGTCGAACGCGGCCAGCTCACCAGCCTGGACGAGCTGGAGATCGACGAGCACGTCACCGTGCTGGCCCGGATCGAGAAGGTCACCCTGATCCCGTTCCGCGGCCGCAAGGGCGACCGGCTGGAGGTCGTCGTCACCGACGGCCGCAGCCGGCTCTCGCTGGTCTTCTTCAACCAGGGCTGGCGGCAGAAGGAGCTCAGGGCCGGCGCCCAGGGGCTGTTCGCGGGCAAGGTCGGCGTCTTCAACCGCACCCGCCAGCTGGTCTCGCCCGACTACCAGCTGCTCGACGAGGACACCGGGTCGGACGCGGCGGAGCAGTTCGCCGGCCGGCTCATCCCGGTGTACGGCGCCAGCGCGCAGATGCCCAGCTGGAAGCTGTCGATCTGCGTCGAGACCGCCCTCACCAAACACCTCGGCGACGTCGGCGAGCCGCTGCCCGCCGAACTCCGCGAGCGGCACGACCTGATCCCGCTGCCCGAGGCGCTGGAGCTGATCCACCGCCCGCGCAGCCAGGCCGACCGCGAACGCGCCCAGAGCCGGCTGCGCTGGGACGAGGCCTTCGTCCTGCAGGTCGCCCTCGCCCAGCGCCGGGCCGCGGACTCCGCACTGCCCGCGAAGCCGCGCAAGGCCCGTGAGGGCGGACTGCTGGACGCCTTCGACGCCCGGCTGCCGTTCACCCTCACCGAGGGCCAGCAGAAGGTCTCCGCCGAGATCGCCGCCGACCTGGCGACCGAGCACCCGATGCACCGGCTGCTCCAGGGCGAGGTCGGTTCGGGCAAGACCCTGGTCGCGCTGCGCGCCATGCTCGCGGTGGTGGACGCCGGGGGCCAGGCCGTACTGCTCGCGCCGACCGAGGTGCTCGCCCAGCAGCACCACCGCTCGATCGTCGAGATGATGGGCGACCTCGCCGAGGGCGGCATGCTCGGCGGCTCCGACCTCGGCACCCGGGTGGTGCTGCTGACCGGCTCGATGGGCGCCCCGGCCCGCCGCCAGGCGCTGCTGGACATGGCCTGCGGGGACGCCGGGATCGCCATCGGCACCCACGCGCTGATCGAGGACAAGGTCCAGTTCCAGGACCTCGGCCTGGTCGTGGTGGACGAGCAGCACCGCTTCGGCGTCGAGCAGCGGGACGCGCTGCGCGCCAAGGGCGAGCAGCCGCCGCACCTGCTGGTGATGACCGCCACCCCGATCCCGCGCACCGTCGCGATGACCGTCTTCGGGGACCTGGAGACCTCCGTCCTGGACCAGCTCCCGGCCGGCCGCTCGCCGATCTCCACCCACGTCGTGCCGGCGCTGGAGAAGCCCAACTTCCTCACCCGGGCCTGGGAGCGGGTCCGCGAGGAGGTCGGCAAGGGCCACCAGGCGTACGTGGTCTGCCCCCGGATCGGGGACGAGGAGCCGGCGGCCGACCCCAAGGGCGCGAAGAAGAAGCGCAGGGCGGCCGAGGAGGACTTCGAGGAGATCGCGGACGCCGGCGCCGGGAGCGACGAACGGCGGCCCCCGCTCTCCGTGGTGGAGACCGCCGAGATGCTGGTGCGGGGACCGCTGAGCGGCCTGCGGGTGGAGATCCTGCACGGCCGGCTCGCTCCGGAGGCCAAGGACGAGGTGATGCGCCGGTTCGCCGCGGGGGAGGTGGACGTCCTGGTCGCCACCACCGTCATCGAGGTCGGCGTGAACGTCCCCAACTCCACCGTGATGGTCATCATGGACGCCGACCGCTTCGGCGTCTCCCAGCTCCACCAGCTGCGCGGCCGGGTCGGCCGGGGCAGCGCGGCGGGCCTGTGCCTGCTGGTCAGCGAGATGCCCGGCGGCAGCGCCGCCCGAGCCCGGCTGGACGCGGTGGCCGGCACCCTGGACGGCTTCGAGCTCTCCCGGATCGACCTCGAACAGCGCCGCGAGGGCGACGTGCTGGGCCAGGCGCAGTCCGGGGTGAAGTCCTCGCTCAAGGTGCTCTCGGTGCTGGAGGACGAGGAGGTCATCCTCACCGCCCGGACCGAGGCCACCCGGCTGGTCGCCGAGGACCCGGACCTGGCCGCCCACCCGGAGCTGCGCACCGCGCTGGAGAGCCTGCTCGACGAGGACCGCGCGGCCTACATGGAGAAGGGCTGAGCGGGCCTCGCGGGCCCGGACTGTCAGACCCCCGCGAGAGAATGAAGTTGTTCAGGGCGCACCCTCAAGGTGCGTACCTGGCACGACACTTGGGGGTCCTGCCATGGCATTCCGTCATCTCAACGAGCTCCCGCTGGGCGACAAGGTCTTCCGGATCGAACTCGCCAGCGACGACGACCGCGAGGTCACCCTCACCCTGACCGGCTGGCGCGAGGGGGCGGCCGCCGCGCCGCTCGCCTCGGGCAAGCTCCGCCTTCCGGTCGAGGACGTCGCCTCGCTGCGGATCGCGCTCAACCGCGCGCTGCGGGCGCTGGCGATCGTCGCCGACGTCTCCGAGCCCATCCCCGACCGCGACGTGCTGCGCGAGCTGTACCCCGGCCACGGCGCCCCCTGGGTGCCGCAGCACGAGGAGGAGCTGGTCCGGCGCTTCCACGACGGCGAGACCGTCGCCCGGATCGCCGCCCGCTTCGGCCGCACCCCCGACTCCGTCCGGACCAAGCTGCGCGAGCTCGGGCACGACCCGCGCCGCCCCGAGTTCTGCCCGCCCGACGGCTGCCTGTCCTGGTCCCGCTACGCCTCGCCGGCCCTGCTCGGCGCGGCGGTCCCGGGTCAGCAGGCGGGCTCCGAGGCGAGCTGACCACCCGAGCGCGTGACCGTGGCCCGGCGGGGGCGTCTGCGCCGGGCCACGGGGGTTCGGCGTGAGCGCGGTGCGGTGAGCGGGATAGCGTGGTCGGGCAGCGACGAAAGGACCTTCCACCACCATGACCCGCGTGATCGCCGGGTCGGCCGGCGGCCGCCGGCTGGCCGTACCGCCCGGCCGGGGCACCCGTCCGACCTCCGACAAGGCCCGGGAGGCGATGTTCTCCACGCTGGAGGCGTTCCGCGGCACCCTGCACGGGGCCCGGATGCTGGACCTGTTCGGCGGGTCCGGCGCGGTCGGGCTGGAGGCGCTGTCGCGCGGCGCCGAGCACGTCCTGCTGGTCGAGGCGGACGGCCAGGCGGCCCGGGTGATCCGGGAGAACGTCCGGACGATCGGCCTGCCGGGCGCAGAGGTGCGGGCCGCCAAGGCGGAGAAGGTGATCGCCGGGCCGCCCCCGCAGACCCCCTACGACCTGGTCTTCCTCGACCCGCCGTACGCCGTGACGGACGAGGAGTTGCGCGAGATGCTGATCACACTGTCGGCCGGGGGCTGGCTCGCGGAGGACGCACTCGTCACCGTGGAGCGCAGCACCCGTGGCGGCGAGTTCGGCTGGCCCGAGGGCTTCGAGGTGCTGCGCTCGCGCCGCTACGGCGAGGGCACGCTCTGGTACGGTCGCGCCGCCGCCGAGGCCAGCGATCACGAGTAGCGGGCCGCGGCCCGCAGCAGCCGTCACCCCACGAGGGAGCACACACGCCATGCGCCGAGCCGTCTGCCCCGGTTCGTTCGACCCGATCCACAACGGCCACCTCGAAATCATCGAGCGGGCCTCGAAGCTCTACGACGTGGTGCATGTCGCGGTCCTCATCAACCGGAACAAGCAGGGCATGTTCACCGTCGAGGAGCGGATCGGCCTGATCGAGGAGGTCACCGCCCAGTTCGGGAACGTGGTGGTCGAGTCGCACCACGGCCTGCTGGTGGACTTCTGCCGGGAGCGCGGCATCCCCGCGATCATCAAGGGCCTGCGCGCGGTCAGCGACTTCGACTACGAGCTGCAGATGGCCCAGATGAACCACGGTCTGACCGGTGTGGAGACGCTGTTCCTGCCGACCTCTCCGACGTACAGCTTCCTCTCCTCGACGCTGGTCAAGGAGGTCGCCTCGTACGGCGGCGACGTCTCGCACCTGCTGCCCGAGACGGTGCACCGCCGGCTGGTCGAGCGGATCGCGGAGCGCAGGGCCGAGCAGTAGGGCCAGGCGGCGGAGTTCGTCCTTTTCTGCCGGTTCGTCATGGCTTGTCCGATGTCCGGAGGCCGGATCGGCTCGGGCGTTGTGACCGCGCCCCGGGGTGGCCGTACAGTCTGTATTCCTGCCCTGCGGTGAGGTCCACCGCGCCGGGCCTGCCTCCGCCGGACCGTCGGCGGCACACGGAAAGACGAAGCCCCGTGGACGTGCAGAACAAGGTCGACGAGATCGTGGCGGCGGTCGAGAACGCCCGCTCGATGCCGATGTCGGCCTCCTGCGTGGTGAACCGGGCCGAACTGATCGGCCTGCTCAACGACCTCAAGGCGGCCCTGCCCGCCGAACTCGCCCAGGCCCAGTCGGTGATGGCCGACCACGAGCAGGTGGTGGCCGGCGCCCAGGCCGAGGCGGACCGGATCATCCAGGGCGCGCACGCCGAGCGCGGTTCGCTGATCTCCGACACCGAGGTGGTCCGCCGGGCCCAGGCCGAGGCCGACCGGATCCTGGCCGAGGCCCGCGCCGAGATCGACGCCCAGCGCGCCGAGGCCGACGACTACGTGGACAGCAAGCTCGCCAACTTCGAGGTCGTGCTGACCAAGACGCTCGGCGCGGTCGGCCGCGGCCGGACCAAGCTGCGCGGCGACTCCGGCGCCTTCGAGGCCGAGGGCGAGACCGACGGCGAGGAGTTCCAGCCGCAGCGGAGCACCCCGAGCCCCGAGGTCGACGAGTACGTCGACGTGAAGCTCGCCACCCTGGAGAACGTGCTCAGCGCCACCCTGGAGGCGGTCGGCAAGGGCCGCGACAAGCTGCTCGGCAAGAAGCCCATCGACGACCTGGGTGCCTACCTGGCCGCCGCCGACGAGGCCCAGCAGGCCAAGGAGCGCGCCGAGGCGGTGGCCGCCGGCTTCGCCGCGGAGGCCGACGCCGACGGCGCCGACCTCGCCTGGTACCGCGAGGACGTCCCGCAGCAGCAGACCTGGCCCGAACAGGCCCCGGCCGCGGCAGGCTGGCAGGCCCCCGGGGCCGACCAGTACGCGCCGGCCGCCCAGCACCAGGACGGCCGGCCCCACGACGCCGGGCAGCACCAGACCGGGCAGCACCAGGCCGGACAGTACGCCGAGGTGTACGGCGGCGGCTTCGACCCGGCCGTCCAGAGTGACCCGTACAACACCCAGTGGGGCCACCAGCAGGGCGGCTACCCCCAGCAGCAGCCCCACTACGAGGGCCAGCAGCACCAGCAGCACCAGGGCCAGCAGCAGGGCGCCTACGGCTATCAGCAGCAGCAGGACGGCTACGCGGCCCAGCCGTACGACGGTTACCACTACCCGCAGCAGCCCGCCCTGCCCCCGGCCGTGCCGCACCAGCAGCAAGGTCTGGACGAGACCAGCTTCTTCGACACCAGCATGATCGACATGACCCGGCTGCGGGAGCTCGGCGGCCGCTGAACAGCCCCGGGACGACCGGGCGGGAGTCTCCTGACGGGACCGAAGTTGGGCCTGGCGGGAGACTCCGGTAGTCTGACCACTCCGGCATCCCCATGTCCGGCTGTCGGCTTGCCCGCGCAAGGTCGACCGGTGACGGGGGCCACAGCGTTGATTCCTATGGAAGTCAGGACACCTTGAACCGCCTCGACCACCGCGACCCCCTCGTGTTCGACACGCACGAGCTGGGCCGTCGTCCGGGCGCGATGCGCAAGGTGAGCCGGACCCTGGAGGCCCCCGAGGGCTTCGGGATCATCGACGTGATCGGCGTCCCGGAGAAGAGCCCGATCGAGCTGGAGCTCCGCCTGGAGTCCGTGGTCGAGGGCGTGCTGGTCACCGGCACCGCCGACGCCCACGTCGAGGGCGAGTGCGTCCGGTGCCTGGAGCCCGTCGAGTTCGACATCGACGTGGACTTCCAGGAGCTGTACTACTACCCGGAGTCCGACGAGCGTCACCGCGCCCGGACCTCCGGGACCGAGGACCTCGACGAGGACTCGGAAGAAGAGACTTACCGTCTGGAGGGCGACTTCTTCGACCTCCAGCCGGTGCTGCGTGACGCGGTGGTGCTCGCACTGCCGCTGCAGCCGGTGTGCCAGGAAGACTGCCTGGGTCTGTGCTCCGAGTGCGGAGCGCGCCTGAGTGACGACCCGGCGCACCACCACAACGCCGTCGACCCCCGGTGGGCGGCTCTGCAGGGACTCTCCGCCGATTCCGGCGACGAGGCCCGTGGCGAAGCCGCTGATCTGCGGCGGGGAATCAAGAACAGCGACACCCGTGAGGGTCTCGCCGAGAACCAGGAGAAGTAGCCGTGGCTGTTCCGAAGCGGAAGATGTCGCGCAGCAACACGCGCCACCGCCGGTCCAACTGGAAGGCCGTCGTTCCGGCCCTCGTGGCGTGCGACCGCTGCCACGAGCCGAAGCTGGGCCACATCGCGTGCCCGAGCTGCGGCACGTACAACCGTCGCCAGGTCCTCTCGGTCTGATCGGCGGGGTGCACGGATCGATGTCGGACGGTAACTCCACCCGCAAGGCGTCCTCTGCCTCGAAGGGTTCTTCGGGCAGCGGCAAGGCCGGCGGGCCGGCTTCGACCGAATACGACGTCCTGGAAGGGCGCCTCGGGTACACACTTGAGCGCGCCCTTCTGGTACGTGCCCTGACCCACCGCTCGTACGCGTACGAGAACGGGGGTCTGCCCACCAACGAGCGCCTGGAGTTCCTCGGCGACTCGGTGCTGGGCCTGGTGGTGACCGACACCCTCTACCGCGTCCACCCGGACGTCCCGGAGGGCACGCTCGCCAAGCTGCGCGCCGCGGTGGTCAACTCCCGCGCGCTCGCTGACGTCGGCCGGGGCCTGGACCTCGGCGCGTTCATCCGGCTCGGCAAGGGCGAGGAGGGCACCGGCGGCCGCGACAAGTCGTCGATCCTCGCCGACACCGTCGAGGCCGTGATCGGGGCCATCTACCTGGACCGCGGTCTGGAGGCGGCCACCGAGTTCGTCCACCGGCTGTTCGACCCGCTGATCGAGGAGTCCTCTCAGCTGGGCGCCGGCCTGGACTGGAAGACCAGCCTCCAGGAGCTCACCGCCTCGGTGGGCATCGGGGTGCCCGAGTACGTGGTCATGGAGTCCGGTCCGGACCACGAGAAGACCTTCACCGCAGCTGCCCGGGTGGCCGGCGAGGACTTCGGCAGCGGCGTCGGCCGCTCGAAGAAGGAAGCCGAGCAGAAGGCCGCCGAGAGCGCCTGGCGTGCGATCAAGGAGAAGTACGCCGACCGGCTGCCCGCAGGCGCCTGACGGCGAAGTAGCCTTCACTCCTGCCGATCCCCTTCGAAGCAGGAGGCCCCTTCCCGTGCCCGAACTCCCCGAGGTCGAAGTCGTCCGCCGCGGTCTGGCGAACTGGGTCACCGGGCGGACCGTCGGCGACGTCCAGGTGCTGCACCCGCGCGCGGTGCGCCGCCAGCCGGCCGGCGCGGCCGACTTCACGGCGCGGCTGACCGGCACCACCCTCGGCACCGCGCAGCGCCGCGGCAAGTACCTCTGGGTGCCGCTGAGCGGCACCGGCACGGGCTTCTCGCTGATCGGCCACCTCGGGATGAGCGGCCAACTCCTCGTCCAGGACCCGACGGCGGCGGACGAGACCCATCTGCGGGTCCGGCTGCGCTTCACCGACGGCGGGCGCGAGCTGCGCTTCGTCGACCAGCGGACCTTCGGCGGTCTGGCCGTCGAGGAGGCCGAGGAGGGCGACCCGGAGGGCACGCCCGTCTCCATCGCGCACATCGCCCGCGACCCGCTCGACCCCCGCTTCGACGACGCCGCCTTCGTGGCCGCGCTGCGCGCCAGGCGCACCACCGTCAAGCGCGCGCTGCTCGACCAGACCCTGATCAGCGGCGTCGGCAACATCTACGCCGACGAGGCGCTGTGGCGCTCCGGGCTGCACTACGACCGCCCGACCGCGACCGTCACCCGCCCGCAGGCAGCGCTGCTGCTGGCCAACGCCCGGGACGTGATGACGGCGGCGCTGGCCGTGGGCGGCACCAGCTTCGACAGCCTGTACGTCAACGTGAACGGCGAGAGCGGCTACTTCTCCCGGGACCTCGACGCCTACGGCCGGGAGCACGAGCCCTGCCGCCGCTGCGGAACCGCGATCCGGCGGGCTGCCTGGATGAACCGTTCCAGCTACTTCTGCCCCCGCTGCCAGCGCGTGCCGCGGCTGCGCAGCGGGGGCTGAGGGCCGCGCTACTTGCGGGCGAGCTCCGGGTGTTCGGCGGAGGCCTCGCCCGGGGCGCCGTGCTCGCTCTGGCCGAAGTAGGCGACGCCGACCGCCGAGACCACCGCGAGCAGGAAGCCGGCCACGCCGAGCCAGCCCAGGCCGGCCTTGGAGGAGTCGCCGAGCCAGAGCACGCCGACCGCGCCGGGAAGCACCGTCTCGCCGACCACCAGCGCGGCGGTGGCGCCGTTGACCGAGCCGATCTGCAGCGCCACGGTGTGGATGTACATGCCGCCGAGGCCGCCGACCAGGACCGCGTACAGGGCGGGGTCGGAGAGCAGCGTGCCGAGCTGGAACGGGTCGAGGCCGTTCAGGATCCGCACGCCGACGCCCAGGCCGCCGAAGCCGAGGCCGGAGAGCAGACCGGCGACGATCGCGCCCTTGGAGCCCATCCGGCGCACCAGCAGGCTGCCGCCGGCCAGCAGCACGGTGGTGATGATCAGCAGGCCCCAGTGGAAGGCCGTCGAGGCGTGGTGACCGCCCTCGGGGCCGGCCGAGACGGCCAGCAGCACCAGGGCCGAGCAGAGCACGCCGATCGAGGCCCACTCCAGCTGCCTGAGCCGGATGCCCAGCAACTTGATGCTCAGCACCGCGGTGATCACCAGGTTGGCGCTGATGATGGTCTGGGAGAGGAACAGCGGCAGCAGCCGCGCGGCCAGCGCGCCGAGTCCGAAGCCGATCAGGTCGAGCACCGTGCCGAGGATGAACTCCCAGGTGACGGCGGCCTTGGCGGTGGAGGACAGGCTCGGCCCGCCGTGCTCGGTGGTCGAGGTGGTGGCGCCCCTGGCCTCCTCCTCCCGGGCCGAGCGGCGGGATCCGACGGCCTGCAGGACCGAGCCGGTGCCGTAGCAGGCGGATGCCGCCACGGCCGTGACGAGGCCGATGATCACCGAGCGCTCCGATCGGGTGTTGGGTCAAGAAAAGGTCATGGGACCAGCGGTCCGGGACCAGTGTGCCCGTTCTCGCGGTAGCGTCGGGACGCCCCCTCGGGCTGCCCCGCCGCGCCCCGGGCCGCCCCGGGCCCGCCGGGACGTACGTCCGGCCGCCACCCGCGGTTCCCGCGGTCCGACGGTCTCAGGGTCCACTCGGGGAAATCTCATCCGCGAGAAGGGGAGCCGCCCCGGCGGACGGCGGGGAATCTTGTCATAACCAGTATGCGAAGGGTATGCCGTGCTCCGTGGCCGGTCACGGTAGCGTCGGGGGTTATGAGAACCCTTGCACGACGTTCCCGGGGCGCCGGGCCACTTGCCCTGGTGGCGGCGCTGCTCGGGCTGCTGCTCCTCCTGGCGCCTGCGGCCTCCGCCGCCGGCGGCCTGAGCGACGCGGCGGCCACGCTGAAGAAGGGCCAGGTCTACGTCGCCCCGACGATGCAGGACCGGTTCAGTCAGGCCCAGGCGGACGCGCTGACCAAGAAGATCGAGAAGGCCGACAAGCCGATCTTCATCGCGGTCGTCCCCGACGCCGCCAACAAGGACACCGTCCTCACGGACCTGCGCACCCTGGTGGGCATCGACGGCGTCTACGGCGTCTGGCGGGGCACCAGCGGCTTCATGGCCCGCTCCGACCGCGGCGCGATGGCCGCCGGCGCCGCGGACCGGATCGGGGGCGCCGTCGCCCGTGCCGACAAGGGCGACATCAACGCCACCCTGAACGACTTCGTCGACCAGGCCGCCCCGCAGACCAAGGGCACCGGGGTCAACCACAGCACCTCGATCGCCTGGGTGATCATCCCGGTCGTGCTGGTGGCGCTGGCCGGTGCCGGTGTCTTCTTCCTCTTCCGCCGCGCCAAGAAGCGCAAGGAGGAGCAGGCCCGCGCCGAGCTGGAGCAGCTGCGCCGCGTGGTGGACGAGGACATCACCGCGTTCGGCGTGGAGCTGGAGCGGCTCGACTTCAACCCGGGCGCGGCCGACGCGGACGACGCCCAGCGCACCGACTACAGCCACGCCCTGGACTCGTACGAGAAGTCCAAGCGGCTGATGGCCGAGGCCAGGAAGCCCGAGGACGTCAAGCAGGTCACCGAGGCGATCGAGGACGGCCGCTTCCAGCTGGCCACCCTGGCGGCCCGGCGCGAGAAGCGCCCGCTGCCCGAGCGACGTCCCCCGTGCTTCATGGACCCGCGCCACGGCCCGTCCGTCAAGGACGTCGACTGGGCCCCGGCCGGCGGTTCCGCCCGTCCCGTCCCGGTCTGCCAGGCCGACGCGGACCGGGTGGCGGCCGGCCTCGACCCGGCGGTGCGCACCGTCGACACCGAGTACGGCCCGCAGCCGTACTGGAACGCCGGCCCGGCCTACGCGCCGTACGCGGGCGGCTACTACAGCGGCTTCGGTGGCGGCGGTCTGCTCCCGGGCCTGCTGGTCGGCACCGTGCTCGGTTCGATGATGAGCAGCCCGGCCTACGCGGCGGCGCCGATGATGGAGGGCGGCCACGGCGGCCACGGCGGCTACCAGGACCAGTACGAGGGCGGCGACTACACCGGGGCCGACTTCAACGCCGCGGACTTCGGCGGCAGCGACTGGAGTGGCGGTGGCGACTTCGGCGGCGGTGGCGACGACTGGTGATCCGCTGATCCGAGCCTGATCCTCGGCCCCGCCGGTTCTTCCGGCGGGGCCGTTCGCGTCCCCGGTGCGGGGCCGGGCGATGGGTTCGAGGAGCCGATCCGGTGACCCTGGTGCACACCCCGGGCCGGACGGTCGAGGGCCCGGTGGGGCTGTGACCGGTCCCGCGGCCGGTTAGGGTCGGGGGCATGCACGGTCGCGATGCCCACAGTGATGAACCGGTCCGGGTGACCGCCTGGGTCCGGGGGAAGGTCCAGCAGGTCGGGTTCCGCTGGTGGACCAGGGCGCGGGCGCTGGAGATCGGCCTGACCGGCTACGCGAGCAACCTCGGCGACGGCCGGGTGCAGGTGGTGGCCGAGGGCCTGGCCGCCGACTGCGAGCTGCTGCTGGCCCTGCTGCGCGGCCCCGACACGCCCGGTGCGGTGAGCGGTGTGACCGAGATCTGGACCGCCGTCGGCGCTGGTTACGAGGGCTTCGAGATCCGCTGAGCCCCGGTTTCCCGGCCCCGCGCCGCGGTCCCGAGGAAATGATCGGCAACCGTCGGTGTCATACGGTTGCCATTCGGGCAGACTCGTGGTTGACTCCGCATCGAACGATGATCCACGAGCACGTGGTGGACCAGGGCCCGAGACCCCCAGGCGTGACGACACCGCCGGGCAGGTGACAGGGGCGCGGTAGCGTGCGGTGATCGTGTTGACCCGTACCGTCTTTGGTGAGACGCTTGAAGCCCGCGCACACGATCGCGTTTCCCGGTAGGCGCATGCCCTCGTGAGCCCAGCTCACGGTGGTTGTGCCGTAGTGCCCAGCCAGCACTTCCGGTGCGCGCCGCGCGTGCGTCCCCCTTCCCCCTAGACCTGTACCGTTCCGGTTCGGTCACTCAGCGTGGAGGACCATTCATCATGGCAAAGGCGCTTCTCGGGTACGTCGGCGGCCCCGACCCGCGAATGCTCTCCGAGATGCGACGGCTTCAGCAGCGCGTTCAGGACCTTGAAGCCGAGCTCCTTCGGATGCAGGCTGAGAACGACGCTCTGACCGCTGTCGCTGGCGAGCACTCGCTGCTCAACAGCATCGATCTCGATCACCGGGAGCCGGCTCTCACCTGAGCCCCGCCCCCGGTCTCGCAGATCGACGCCGCTGTGCACTGAGCCGCCCCGAAAGGGACGCAGCTTTGCAAGGGACGCCCTGATGTGGCGTCCCTTCGTCGTGTCGGACTCCGGATACAGTCGGTTCCCGTCCTGAGCGATTGAGGAGACCGGCCGCGTGCACCTGAAGAGTCTGACGCTGCGCGGATTCAAGTCCTTCGCCTCCAGCACCACCCTGCGCTTCGAGCCCGGCATCACCTGCGTGGTCGGGCCGAACGGCTCCGGCAAGTCCAACGTGGTGGACGCGCTGTCCTGGGTGATGGGCGAGCAGGGGGCCAAGTCGCTGCGCGGCGGCAAGATGGAGGACGTCATCTTCGCCGGGACCAGCGGGCGCGCCCCGCTCGGCCGGGCCGAGGTCAGCCTCACCATCGACAACGGCGACGGCGCCCTGCCGATCGACTACGCCGAGGTGACGATCACCCGGACCATGTTCCGCAACGGCGGCAGTGAGTACGCGCTCAACGGCGAGACCTGCCGACTGCTGGACATCCAGGAACTGCTCTCCGACTCCGGCATCGGCCGCGAGATGCACGTCATCGTCGGACAGGGCCAGCTCGACTCCGTCCTGCACGCCGACCCGATGGGCCGGCGCGCCTTCATCGAGGAGGCGGCCGGCGTCCTCAAGCACCGCAAGCGCAAGGAGAAGGCGCTGCGGAAGCTGGACGCGATGCAGGCCAACCTCAACCGCGTCCAGGACCTGGTGGCCGAACTGCGCCGCCAGCTCGGACCGCTCGGCCGGCAGGCCCGGATCGCCCGCCGCGCCGCCGGCATCCAGGCCGACCTGCGCGACGCCCGGCTGAGGCTGCTCGCCGACGACCTGCTCACCCTCCGCCGGGCCGTCGAGGCCGAGGTCGCCGACGAACTCGCGCTGCGGCTGCGCCGGACCACCGTCGAACAGGAACTGGCCCGCGCGGTGCAGCACGAACGGGTCCTGGAGGCGCAGGTCCAGCAGCTCGGCCCGAGCCTGGAGACCGCCCGGCAGACCTGGTACCGGCTCTCCGCGCTCGCCGAACGCACCCGCGGCACGATCGGTCTCGCCGAGGCCCGGGCCCGGCACGCCGTCGCCGGGGGCGCGGCCGAGGAGCGGCGCGGCCGGGACCCGGAGGAGCTGGAACGGGAGGCCGAGCGGGTCCGCGAGGAGGAGGCCGCGCTCGCCGAGGCGCTGGAGGAGGCCCAGTACGCGCTGGCCGAGGCGGTCGAACGCAAGAGCGAGCTGGAACGCGGGCTGGCCGCCGAGGAACGCCGGCTGCGGGACGCCGCCCGGGCCATCGCGGACCGCCGCGAGGGCCTGGCCCGGCTGCAGGGGCAGGCCGCCGCCGCCCGCCTCCGGGCCGGCTCGGCCGAGGCCGAGATCGGCCGGCTCACCGACGCCAGGGACGAGGCGCTGCTGCGCGCCGAGGCCGCGCAGGGCGAACTGGACGAGCTCCAGCAGCAGGTGGACGGCCTGGCCGGGGAGGACGAACAGGCCGAGGCCGGGCACCGGCAGGCCCGGGCCCGGCTGGCCGAGGTCGAACGGGAGCTGGCCGCCGCCCGGGACGCGGCCGGGGCGGCCGAGCGCGAGCGGGCCGGACTGACCGCGCGGCACGAGGCGCTCTCGCTCGGGCTGCGCCGCAAGGACGGCACCGGCGCGCTGCTGGACGCCGGGGAACGGCTGACCGGGCTGCTCGGCCCGGCCGCCGCGCTGCTGCGGATCGAGACCGGCTACGAGGTGCCGCTCGCCGCCGCGCTCGGGGCGGTCGCCGACGCGGTGGCCGTCGACTCACCGGACGCAGCCGCGGCGGCACTGCGGCTGCTGCGAGCCCAGGACGCCGGGCGGGCCGCGCTGTTGGTCGCAGGCGCCCCGGAAGCCCCCCGCGTCGACCGCCAGTTGCCCGACTGGGCCCGCTGGGCCGCCGAACTGGTGGACGGCCCGGCCGAGTTGCTCGCCGCCGTACGCGACCGGCTGGCCGGGGTGGCGGTGGTGGCCGACCTGGACCACGCGCTGCGGCTGGTCACCGAACGCCCCGAACTGTCCGCCGTCACCGCCGATGGCGACCGGCTCGGTGCCGGCTTCGCCCAGGGCGGCTCCGCCGGTGCGCCCAGCCTGCTGGAGACCCGGGCGGCGGTGGACCAGACGGCCCGGGCGATCGACGAACTCGCCCACCGCTGCGCCGAGTCGGCCGAACGGCTGGCCGAACTCACCGAACAGCGCCGGGAGTCGGCGGCCGAGGTCGAGCGACTCGGCGAGCTGCGGCGGCAGGCGGAGAAGGACCGGGCCCAGGTCGCCGGCGCCCTCGGCCGGCTCGGCGGGCAGGCCCGCG
>NZ_JPRF03000060.1 GCF_001188955.3 Kitasatospora aureofaciens
GCGCGGCGTCGCGGCGACGGCCGAGGCGGTCGGGCTCGGGGCCCGGCAGCTGCACCGCCGCTCGCTGGCCGCATTCGGCTACGGCCCCAAGACCCTCGCCCGGATCCTGCGGCTGCAGCGCGCCCTGGGGCTGGCCCGTTCCGGCGTCCCGCTCGCCGAGACGGCGGCCCGGACCGGCTACGCGGACCATGCGCACTTGGCCCGTGACGTACGGGAGTTGGCCGGGACGCGGCTGACGGCGCTGCTGTGACGCGAGGCTCTACAGCGGCGCGAGCAGGTCGACGCCGTTGCCGTCCGGATCGAGCAGCGAGGCGTACCGCTGGCCCCAGAAGGCGTCCCACGGCTTCAGCTCCCCGTGGTACCCGGCGTCCGTCAGTTCCCGGTACACCGCGTCCACGTGCGCCGGGCTCTGGCAGCGGAAGGCCAGCGCCGCCCGGGCACCGCCGGTCGGCGGCTGCCGGTCGGGGTGGAAGGAGCGGATGGTCGCCTCGGTGTCGAGGACCAGGAGCAGCCCGCCGGGCAGCTCGGTCTCGACGTGCGGCTCCTGCTCGGAGCCCTCGGGGAAGACGAGCCCCAGCCGCCGGTAGAAGGCGACCGAGGCGGCCATGTCGGCGACGGCGAGGCCGACGAAGGCGAACTGCGGTGCGGGTGTGCGGTCCATGCCCGCCACGGTAGGCGGGGCACGGGCGGGCGGTCTTGAACGAATCGGACGTCCACGGGCGGTTCCCTCCCGGAATGCCGGACAGCGCCCCCGACCTCGACGAACCGATTCACCTCGCGCCGTACGACCCGGCCTGGGCCGCCCTCGGCCCGGCGCTGGCGGACCGGCTCGCCGACGGGCTGTGGGGGCTCGGAGTGGCGGCCGGGGCCGAGCACATCGGGTCCACCTCGGTGCCCGGCCTGGCCGCCAAGCCGGTGCTCGACGTCCAGATCGGCTGCGCGCCCGGGGAGACCGACGCGGTGGTCGGCCACGTCCGCGGCCTCGGCTTCGAGTACCTGGGCGAGGCGGGCGTCCCCGGGCGGCACTACCTGCGGCGGCGCGACGACCAGCCCGCCAACGTCCACGTGGTGGAACTCGGCGGGCCGCTGTGGGCCGACAACCTGCTGTTCCGCGACCACCTGCGGGCCCACCCCGAGGAGGCCGCCCGCTACGCCCGGGCCAAGCGGGAGGCCGCCGGGGCCACCGGCCGACTGCTCGCCTACTCGGCGCACAAGGCGGCGGCGGTGGCCGAACTCCTGGCGCGGGCGCGCGAGGCCCGGGCCTGAGCGGCGGCCGGGGAGTCCGGGCCCGAGCGGCGGCCGGGCGGCCCGTTGTCAGTCGCTCCTTGTACCGTCGATCACGGCAGCAGTGGTCTTCGCACGGGGGTGTGACGCATGTTCAGGACGGACCCGGAGACGCCGGACGTCTTCCGTACGCCGGTCGACGAGGTCTTCGTCCGCAGCCACCTCGGCCGGCACCCGCAGTTCGACCCCGCCGGCTGGACGCTCACCGTCGAGGGCCTGGTGGAGCGGCCGCTGCGACTGGACTTCCGGGATCTCCGAGGCCTGCCGCAGACCGGCTTCACCGCCGTCCACGAGTGCTTCGGCAATCCGCGGCACCCCACCGTGCCGACCCGTGCCGTCACCAACCTGGAGTGGGCCGGTGTGCCGCTCGCCGAGGTGCTGGCGCTGGCGGGTCCGCGTCCGGAGGCCCGGCACGTCTGGCTGGAGGGCGCCGACCGCGGCGACTTCGCGGGGGAGAGCGACGTGAGCTACCTCAAGGACCTGCCCCTGGAGGAGGCGCGCGCCGAGGTCGTCCTCGCCCACACCATGAACGGCGAACCGCTGCGCCCCGACCACGGCCACCCGGTGCGGGCGGTGGCGCCACGGATGTTCGGCACCAACTCGGTCAAGTGGCTGACCAGGATCGTGCTGGCCGCCGAGCGGCCCGAGCACCTCTTCACCACCCGCCTGTACACCCGCGTCCTGCCGGGGGAGAGCGAGTCGCGGCCGGTCCGGGAGAAGGACGTCAGCAGCAAGCTGCTCACCCCGGGGGACGGGCGGTCCGTCCCGGCCGGGGACTGCGAACTGGCGGGCTACGCCTGGAGTTCCACCGAGGTGACGGCCGTCGAGGTCGCCGTGGACGACGCCGACTGGCAGCCCGCCGAGCTGGACCGGCGGGGCCCCGGCTTCGGCTGGCAGCGCTTCCGGCTCCGGCACGACCTCGCCCCCGGCCCGCACCGCATCCGCTGCCGGGCCACCGACTCGGCCGGGCGGGTCCAGCCGCTCACCGGGGACCGCAACGCCGTCCACGAGATACGGGTGACCGCGGAGGTCAGCGGGCGGCCGGCTGGGCGGTGACGGCCGGGCGGACGTGGGTGAGCATCAGGTCGAGGAACCGGTCGGGGTGGCGGAAGCTCGCGAAGTGGCTGGCGTCGCGGATCAGCGCGAACTCCTTGACCGGAGCGGTGACGTCGTCGAAGAACCGCCTGGCCGGCGCGGGCGGGGTCAGGACGTCGCTGTCGCCCTGGAAGACGAAGAACGGGATCCGGAAGTCCGTCCCCTCCGCCCGCTCGTCGAGGGCGGCGGCCTCCAGCTGGAGCCGCTCGGAGAACTCCATGGCCTTGAGGTAGGACCGCAGGCCGCGCAGGGTGTGCAGGGGTGAGAACCAGAGCGAGCGCATCACCACGGTCTTCATGGTGTCGTAGGAGAGCGGGTCGCTGGTGAGGACCAGCTTGTTGTACTCGGCGACGTCCCTGGTGGTCCACTTCGAGCGGTCGGCGCCCATCGCCACGGCGGCGGCCAGCTCCTTCTCCTTCTTCCGGCCGGCGGCGCGCAGCCGGGCGAGCAGGGCGTCGTAGGCGGTGCGCTCCCGGCCGCCGTCGATGATGTTCTGGTCGGTGCCGACGTAGCCGGAGTACAGCTCCGGGTGGTTGCGGGCCAGCCGCAGGCCGAGGACGGTGCCGAAGGAGTTGGCGACCAGCAGCAGCCGGTCGACGCCGAGCCGGGCCCGCAGGTGCTCGGTGACTTCCAGGGCGTCGCGGTACAGCTGCTGGTGGGTGAGCTCACCCTGCCCCTGCGGGCCGCCCGCGGCGAAGGTGAATCCGGCGCCGCGCATGTCCCAGCGGACGATGGTGAAGTGCTTCTCCCAGGCGCGGGTGCGGGGGAGGAAGACCAGGTTGGAGGCGCCGGGGCCGCCGAGGATCTCCAGGACGACCGGGTTGCGGCGGTCCTCGCCGCGGATGGAGACCCACTGGTCGATGCCGCCGATCCGGACGAAGCCGGACTCCTCGATGCCCGCCGGGGCGGTGATCCGCAGCTTCCCGGCGAACGCGGCGCGCTTGAGCTGCCGGTAGCCCAGCAGGCCGGCGACGGGAGCGGCGAGGGCGGCGGCTGAGACGGTGGCGATGGTGGCGAGCATGGTGTATCCCCCAAACTGTTTATTGCGTCAGCAGATGTGTTTAAGGTATATACAGTTCGAGGCGCTGTCAACGGGCGGCGCCCGGGAACAGCCGAGGACCGTCGAGAGGGAGGCCGGGATGGCCAAGGAGAAGGCGCGCGACCTGCGCGCGGGCATCGCACTGCTGTGGGGCGAGCAGGACCAGCCGACCCGGGGGCCCAAGCCCAGCCTCACCCCCCAGCGCATCGCGGCCGCCGCGGTCGAGATCGCCGACGCCGAGGGGCTGGACGCCGTCTCCATGAACAAGGTCGCCGTCGGGTTCGGCGTCTCCGCGATGGCGCTCTACCGCTACGTGCCCGGCAAGGCCGAACTCGTCGAGCTGATGGTCGAATCCGTGCTCGCGGACGTCCCCGACCCGTCGACGGCCGGTACCGACTGGCGGGAGCGCGTCACCGCCTGGGCCCGCCGCTCCGCGGAGGTCCACCGCGCCCACCCCTGGCTGCTGGCCGTCACCGCCATGCGCCGCCAGCTCATGGGCCCCAACCAGCTCGGCTGGCTCGACGCCGCCCTCGCAGCCCTGGAACCCAGCGGGCTCACCGCGGCCGAGCAGCACCGGGTCTTCGTCCTGGTCGCGGGCCTGGTGCGCACCGTCGCCCAGCAGGACGCCGACTTCGACGAGCAGCACAGCCAGGAGTGGAACAGCCTCACCGGCGAGCTACTGGACCGACACGCCGACCGCTTTCCCACCCTCACCCGCGCCATCGCCGCCGGCGCCTTCGCCCCCGACCCGGTCGACCCCCTGGACTTCGGCCTCGCCCGCATCCTCGACGGCGTCCAACTCCTCCTCGACCGGCCCACCGACCGGGCCTGAGGCACCCGGGCCGCCGCCGCAACACCCGCGGCCCGGGCCGCCGGGTTCGTCGTCCCGCTACCTCGGCAGCAGGACGGCGTACTCGCGAATCAGTGCCGCGGTGCCGTCCTCGACCCGGGCGGCGACGGCGGGTCGGCCGCCGCGGCGTGATCCGGGCGGAATGAGCGACATGAGTTCTCGTCAGAAGATGCCGAAGTCGGTGATGTCCGGGCGGTCGGTGGTCCAGAGGTGGGCGTGGCGGGCGAGTTCGACGCGGGAGCTCAGGCCGACCTTCCGGAAGATGTTCCGCAGGTGGTAGTTGACGGTGTGGGGGGAGCGTTGGATGCGGGAGGCGACCTGCTGGTTGGTGAGTCCCTGGCTGACCAGGTGGGCGACGGTGCGTTCGACGTCGCTCAGGGCGTCGGCGTTCTCCTCGGCCGCGCGGGCCGCCGGGTCGGGCGCGGGCGGTACGGGCGGTGCGGGCGGTGCGACCGAGGGGGCCGGCGCGGGGGCGACCGCTGGGGCGGGCAGCCGGGGCGGGGCCGGGGCCTCGGCGACTGCCCCGGCGGTGCGCCGGTGGGAGCGGGTGTCGAGCATGGCCGCCAGGTCCTCGGCCGCGGCGGTCCGGGCCCAGTGGTGGCCGTGCTCGGTGGCCGCGCGGACCAGGCCGTCCGGGTCGCCGTGCAGCAGGCTGACGGCGTGGACGGCGGAGGCCGCGAGGGTCGGGATGCCGGGGTTCTCCTCGGCGAGCCGTTCGGCCTCGTGGGCGGCGACCGCGGCCCAGTGCGGGTCCCCGGCTTCGTGGGCGGTGCGGACGAACCAGGCGGCGGCCCCCGGCTGGCGGGTGAAGAGCGCGGCCCGCGGGCCCGGGTCGGGGTACTGCTGCTCCATCTGTGCCAGCGCGGCGTGCGCGCCGTGCCGGGCCGCGGTGACCTGCAGCTCGACCCAGTCGTAGACCGGGGAGGGCATGCGGCCGGCGCCGTCGGCGAGGGTCTGCCGGTAGCGGCGGACGAAGGCCTCGGCGCCGTCGTGGTCGCCGAACCGCAGGGCGAGTTGGCCGAGCGTGGCCAGCAGCGGCGGCACGTACAGCAGGGTGCCCCGGCACATCGCGGCGGCCAGCGCCTGCTGGGCCTCGTCGCGGGCCTCGGCGAGCCGGCCCCGGTGGCTGAGCAGCCGGGCCCGGTGGAGGGCGACGATCGAGTCCATCCCGCCGCCGCCCAGCCCGGTCAGGTCGGCGACGGCGGCCCGGACGGTGGACTCGGCCTCGCCGTACGCCCCGACGTCGAGGAGCCGGTCGGCCAGCACCAGGTGCAGGTAGGCGCGCCAGACCGGTGACGGCATGGCCTGGGCGCCGTCCACGGCGGCCCGGGCCAGCCGGAGCCCTTCGGTGAGGCGTCCGTCGGACAGCACCAGGTCGGAGAGGACGGCCGTGGCGGCCAGCACCTCCGCGTCCGGGGCGGTCCGGTCGTCGTGGCCGCGCAGCACGGACTCGGCGTGCCGGCGGCCGCGGTCGGGGTCCTGGAAGTGCCGGCCGAAGGCGCGGCCGGCCAGTACGGCGCTGCGCACCGTGGCCGGCAGTTCCGGCGTGCCGGCGGTGCCGCGGCCGAGGATCTCCTCCGCGGTGGCGAGGGCGAGCCTGACCTCGCCACCGGCGAGGCGGAGTTCGACGAGCAGGCAGCGCAGGCGGGCGTTGAGTTCCGCGGGCAGGCCGAGGGTCAGGGCGGTGCCGAGGAGTTCCACGGCGCGGTCGACGGAGCCGACCGAGGCCAGCGCCCGCAGCAGCCCCAGCGGGTCGGTCACGAGAGCGCGCAGCAGCGCGGCGATCTGGTCGGCGCTGCCCTGGGTGGCGAGCAGGCGGGCGGAACTCAGGAGGGTCGAGTCCGCGCGCTTCTCGGTGATGCCGACGAGCGGATCGGCCGCGCCGGTGGGCGCGGCCGACGGCAAGGACAAGGACACTGGGTTCACACCGCTCTCCCCGTGTCCGCGGCGCGTGTGGTGGCCGCGGATCGATCGTCTCGCGCTGGTTCACCATGTCGTCCGCGGCGCTGTGGGGCCACGGACACACAAGCGATTCTACGGTCCTTGATCCGTCTTTGGTGTGAACACGACGTTAAACGACACGGGGAGCGAACGTGCGTGCACGCCCTACAGTCGGTCCGTGGGTGCCTCCAACTGCGCGCCGTGCGACCGGTATTCGGCCGAGGCGCTGACGAGGGTGAGCAGCAGGGTCAGTGCCGCGCCACACAGCACCGCCGTGCCCGGCTCCGCGTTGGCGAGGATGACGGCGGTGAGCGAGGCGGTGAGGCTGTAACCGACCCCCTGCACCGCGTACATGAGGGAGTATCCGGCCGCGAGCATCCCGGCGGGCACCCGCTCCCGCAGCGACAGGTTGCGGGTGACCATCACCCCGGACTTGAACGCGCCGGCCAGGACCAGCCCGACGGCGATGCCCACCAGCCCGGGCAGCACCGCGATCAGGGCGACGAACGCCGCCATCGCGACCAGCAGCACCAGGCTCTGCGCCCGCGGCCCGCCGGGCCAACGCCGGGCGCCGTACAGCAGGCCGCCGACCACGCTGGCGACCGAGAACACCGTCAGCAGCGGGCCGGACCAGCTGACCGGCAGCCCACGGGACTCCAGCAGCGCGGGCAGCACCAGTTCGGCGGTGGCCAGCAGCGCCATCGCGGCGGCGCTGGTCAGGTAGACCGGCCAGCCGGCCGCCAACGCCCGCCCGCGCGAGGGCGGTTCGGCCGCGCCCCGGCCGGCCTGCTCCCCGTCGGTGTCGGCGGCGGGCAGCATCCGGACCCCGGCCGCGGCCAGCGCGGCGCAACAGGCGGCGAGGCCGAGCGGCGCGCCGGGTGCCGCGCCGAGGGCCAGGAACGCCACCGCGGCCGGGGCGACGGCCCAGATGGCCTGGCTGAGCGTGGTCTCCACGCTCAGCGCCCGGGCCACCCCGTGCTCCGGTACGGCGGCGACCAGCAGCGCCCGCAGCCCGCCGGCGTGCGCGGAGGGGGCGGCCCCGGCGAGGAAGGCCAGCACCACGGCGAGCGCGGGCGGCGCCGAGTGGCAGAAGGCGAGCCCGGCGAAGGCGCCCGCGCCGCCCAGCAGCCCGAGGGAGAGCTCGCGCCGCAGCCGGGCGCCGTGCAGCCGGGCGCCGAGCAGCGGCGCGCCGACGACCTCGCCGACCACGTACGCCCCGCCGAGCACGGCGCCCAGGGTGTACCCGCCGGAGGTCTCGCGCACCAGGAACACCAGGGCGAGCGGCGCCATGGCGACCGGCAGCTTCGCCGCCAGGGTGACCAGCAGCCAGGGGCGGATCCCGGGGCGGCCCAGCAGTTCCCGGTATCCCATGGCCGGGGGCTCGCCCCGGTCCTGCTGTTTCAGCGCGCTCCCGTGGTCGGCGGCGCGCCGCTCGCCCTCGCTCACCGGCGTTCTCCTTCACTCACTGGCGTTCTCGTTCCGGGCCGGTTCCCGGTTGATCCCCGGTCCTGGTTGTTCCCCGGTCCCGGTTGTTCCCCGTTCCCCGTTCCCGGTTTCCCGTCCCGCATGGACGTCCCTGGTCACTCACCCGCGGTCCCGAACAGGGCGTCCACTTCCTCCTCCAGTACCCGCGCGGCGGCGTCGTCCTCCGCGATCAGGCAGCAGCCGCCGAAGCCGCCGGTGCGGCCGTTGTCGTGGACGGTCACCACGACGCCGGTGCGCCGGGCCGGGTCGAAGGCCAGCGAGGTGGCGGTGAGTTTGTCCAGGGTCGTCCGGAAGTCGGGGAAGGCGACCCGGCGCTTCTCGATCAGGACGCGCTCGCGGGTGTAGTCGCCGCCCACCAGCTCCTCGCCGATCCGGTGGATGTGCGCCGAGCCGACGACCCGGCCGTTGATCTCGTTGACGAGGATGGTGTCGTCCGGGGTGACGATCGCGTCGACGCTGAGGCTGCCGCGGTAGCCCATCCGGTGGAGCGTCTCGGACAGCTGCCGGGAGTCGTCGAGGAAGCCGGCGAAGGCGGGCAGCCGGACCGAGGGCGCGGGCACGATCAGCCCGTTGATCACCGGCTTCATCCGCATCTCGCCGTGGCCGACGAGCCGTACGCCCTCGTCGGTGACGAGCAGCTCGGAGTAGATGGCGGGCGATTCGGGCGTGTAGTGCTCCAGGACCACCCGGCCCCGGTGCGGGCCGGCGTAGTGCGCCCAGCGCCGGTCCAGGTGGGCGGCGAGCGCGGCGCGGTCGGTGATCAGCTCGGTGCCGGTCGCCCCGATCGGTCGGATCCCGGGCACGGGGCTGATGATCTCGTTCCCGATGCCGCCGACGTGGAAGTCCTGCTTGACGATCACGGGCTGCCCGGCGCCGATCGCCTCCCAGAGGAACTCCTCCGCCTCCTGCCGGTCGTCGGTGACCGTGCCGAACGGCACCGGGATGCCGTGGCCGACGGCCAGCGCGCGGAAGGCGGCCTTGCTGTTGAGCAGCGCGGTGCCGCTCTGGGCGGCGAACGGGAAGCCCGGGGTGTGCCGGTCGAGCCCGAGGGTGCGGGCGAGCCGGACGCTGACCCGGTCGAAGTGGAACGGCAGGATGGTGCGGACCTCGTGGTCCCGTACGGCGGCCTTCAGCCGGGTGACGAACTCCGGATCCTCCAGCCGGTCCCGGGAGAGCACGTCCTCGCCCAGGCTGCCGACGGGCGGCACCACGACGGCCCAGGATCCGCGGTCGATGCCCTTCAGGGCGGCGACGTAGGACAGGAACTGCTCGTCCAGCTGGACCGGCAGGACCAGGACGTCGCCCGCTTCGGCGAGCCAGACCATCCGCTGGGCCTGGCCGGCCACGTAGCGCCGGTACTCGGGGGTCAGCGAGCCGAGGTCGCCGATCATCTCGTCGGTCCGCTGGTTGCTCACGATCAGTTTCGGCATGGCGGGTCCTCTCCGGAGGGGTGGGTACGAGCGGGGTGCTCAGGCGGTGCGCGCGACGACGGCCGGGACGGCGGCGGTCGGGATCGCGGAGGTCGGGACGGCAACGACGGCCGGGACGCCGAGCAGTCCGGTCACGGACTCCCGCAGGACGTCGAAGCCGTCCGTGCTCAGCACGGACTCGGGGTGGAACTGCAGCGAGTGGAAGTGCGGTCCGCGCAGGCCGTGCACCTCGCCGCTCGCGGCATCCCGGCTGACCGCGACACTCCCGGCCAGGGTGAGGGGCACGAACTCGTCGCGGTCCGCGACGGCCGCGAAGCTGTTGTAGAAGCCGACCCGGCGCTGCCGGCCGAACAGGTCGACGACCTGCTGCCGCCCCTGGTTGGGCTGCGGCTTGCGGACCAGGGGCAGGCCGAGCTCTCCCGCGAGCACCTGGTGGCCGAGGCAGATCGACAGGAACGGCCGTTGCTCGCCCAGCAGTTGGCGGGTCAGCGCGCGAAGGGTGGCGATCTTGGCGTCGCCGACCTCCCGGGGGTCGCCCGGCCCTGGGCCGACCACCACCAGATCGGCCCCGTGCAGCTCGACGCGGCCGTCCGCCCCCCGTACCAGGTCGTCCCAGCGGCGGATCTCCGGCTCCAGTCCGAGCGCGGCGAGTTGGTGGCCGATCATCGCGGTGAAGGTGTCCTCGGCGTCGACCAGCAGCACCCTGCCCCGGGCGCCCCCGTGCACGGCGACGTCCGGCCGGCTCAGCCAGAACGGGGCCAGCTGGGCGTTGCGCCCGGCCAGCGCGGCCCGGATCCGGGCGTCCCCGGCCCAGGCCGAGGTGTCGACGGCGGCCGGGGCCGGCCCGGCGGCGCCCGGCGTCCCGCGGACGGCCGCGAGCATTCCCGCCGCCTTGGCGTACGTCTCTGCGACCTCGGCCCGCGGGTCGGAGTGGCGGACCAGCGTCGCGCCGACGCCCATCCGCAGCCGGCCGGCCCGGTCGATCCGGGCGGTGCGGATCAGGATCGCCGAGTCCAGCCACCGCCCGCCCGTCGCGTCCCGGCCGACCAGGGCCAGTACGCCGCTGTAGTAGCCGCGTCCGCCCGGCTCGTAACGGCTGATCAGCTCGCACGCGGACTCCAGCGGGCTGCCCGTCACGGTGGGAGCGAACAGGGTCTCGCGCAGGATGTCCGGTATCGGCCGGGTGCTGGACCCCTCGATCAGGTACTCGGTGTGGGCCAGCCGCGCCATCGGCTTGAGGTACGGGCCGACGACCCGCCCGCCGCCCTCGCAGATCCGGCCCATCATCTTGAGTTCCTCGTCGACCACCATCAGCAGCTCGTCGGTCTCCTTGCGGTCCGCGAGGAAGTCGAGCAGCCCGGGCACGGACGGCCCGTCGGCCGGGTAGCGGTACGTCCCGCTGATCGGGTTCATCACCACCTCCCCGTCGATCGCGCTGACGTGCCGCTCCGGCGAGGCGCCGACGAAGTAGCGGTCGCCCGCGCGGACCAGGAAGGTCCAGTACGTGCCGCGCTCCTGGGCCAGCAGCCGGCGGAAGACCGACAGTGCCGCCCGCGCCCCGAAGCCGTCGATCTCGGCGGTGAACGGCCGCTCCAGGACGAAGTTGGCGCCGCGCCCGTGGCCGATCTCCTCGGTCAGCACGGTTCGGACGAGTTCCGCGTACGCCTCGTCGTCGAGGGCGAACTCGGCGTTGCGGACGGCGAGTCGGTCGTCCGGCAGCAGGCGCAGCGCATCGGCGAGGTCGACCGACTCCTGGTCGGTGACCCGCAGCGCGAGCAGCGGCGCGCCGTCGTCGGGGGCCGCGAAGCCCCGCTCCGCGACCTGCCGGAACGGTACGACGACCAGCAGCTCGTGCCGGGCGCCTGCGGGCCCTGCCGGCCCGTCCTCCAGGGGGAGTTCGGCCAGCGAGGCGAGCTCGGCCACCTCGCCGAGCACCACCTCCACCCGGTCGGCGGCACCGCTCTCCGGCCGGTGCAGCAGGGCGTACGCGGCGGGCTCGCCGTCCGGTGCGAGCAGCCTGCCGAGCAGGCCTCCCGGGGCCTCGTCGTGCAGCGGCCGGGTGTGCCCGGTCATGGCGCCTCCTGGAACGGCTGGAGCGAGCGGAAAGGGGGGATGGCAACGACACTTCCGCACGGCCGGGAGGCCCACAACTACTCGAATTCGCAGGTCAATCGAGGAATGCGGCGAGCGGGTGGGGCAGACCCACTCGGTCGAGTAGTTCCGCCGGTGTCGGCGCCGCGGCTAGCGTCGAACACGATCACCTTCGCGACGGACCTCCCGGCAACGGAACATCCGGCGCCCTGCGCCCCGTGAGGATCCCCGAGGCTCCCCCGAGATCTCCCGAGAAAGGGACGCCAGTGTCGGTCGCACACCAGGACCGTGCCGAAAGGCTCACCGAGGACGAGATATTCCGGGCCCACCGGGGCGGCAAGCTCCGCACCCAGGTCCCCATCACACCGCTGGACGCCCGCGCGCTGTCCGCCATCTCCACCCCCGGGGTCGCCCACGTCAGCCGGGCGATCGCCGAGGACGGCCGGCTGGCCGCCGACTACACCTGGGCGCACCGGCTGGTGGCCGTCGTCAGCGACGGCACCGCGGTGCTGGGCCTGGGCGACGTGGGCCCGGCCGCCGCGCTGCCCGTCATGGAGGGCAAGGCGGCGCTGTTCAAGGCGCTGGGCGGGCTGGACTCCGTACCGCTGGTGCTGAACACCCGGGACGTGGACGAGATCGTCGAGACGCTCGTCCGGCTGCGCCCCTCGTTCGGCGCGATCAACCTGGAGGACGTCGCCGCGCCGCGCTGCTTCGAACTGGAGCGCGCCCTGGACGCGGCGCTGGACTGCCCGGTGATGCACAACGACCAGCACGGCACGGCGATCGTGGCGCTGGCCGCGCTGCGCAGCTCGGCCGACCTGCTCGGCAAGCCGCTGCCGTCGATGCGGGTGGTGGTCTCCGGCGCCGGCGCGGCGGGCACGGCCTGCGCCCGGATGCTGGTGGCCGCCGGGGCGGGCGAGGTCATCGTGCTGGACTCGCGCGGCGTCATCCACCACGGTCGCCCGGAACTCTCCACCGCCAAAGCACAGTTGGCCGAGCTGACCAACCCGCGCGGACTGCGCGGCGGCCTGGCCGACGTACTGCCGGGAGCCGATGTCTTCATCGGCGTCTCCTCGGCGACCGTCCCCGAGGAGCTGATCGCCGCCATGGCGCCCGGCGCCGTGGTGTTCGCGCTGTCCAACCCCACCCCCGAGATCGCGCCGGACGTGGCCGCCCGGTACGCCGCGGTGGTCGCCACCGGGCGCAGCGACCACCCCAACCAGATCAGCAACCTGCTGGCCTGCCCCGGGATCTTCCGCGGCGCCCTGGACGCCGGGGCGACCCGGATCACCGAGCGGATGATGCTGGCCGCCGCCGACGCCATCGTCGCCCTGGCGGCGGAGGACCTCGCCCCGGACCGGGTGGTTCCGAGCGTGCTCGACCCGCGGGTGGCCCCGGGCGTCGCCGCCGCGGTCGCCGCGGCCGTGCGGGAGCCGGGTGCCGCCCGGGAGCCCTTCTCCACGGGCACCCCGCTCGCCGCGGGCGCCCCGCTCTCCGGAGGCGCCCAACTCGCCGCGGGCGCCCCGCTCGCCGCCGTTCCGTCTTCCGTATCCGTCGAGGAGCGACCGTGATCGACCGCACCAGCACCCTCACCGCACTCGACTCCTTCCGCGCCCCCCTGGCCGAGGAGGAGCTCCTCCCCTACCGGAGCCGTCCCGCCGGGCAGCAGCCCGACTGGGGGGACGCCTGGCTGGTCGACAAGGTGCGGGCCGACCTGGCCGCCCTGCCCGGCCTGGTCGCCTGGGACGAGGTGCGCCAGCTGCGCACCCTGCTCGCCGAGGCCGCCGCCGGACGGCTGCTGGTCGTCCAGGCCGGCGACTGCGCCGAGGACCCGGCCGACTGCACCCCGGAGGCCATCTCCCGCAAGGCCGGGCTGCTGGACGCGCTGGCCGGCGTGCTGCGGATGAACACCGGACTGCCCGTCGTCCGGGTCGGCCGGATCGCCGGCCAGTTCGCCAAGCCCCGGTCCCGTGCCACCGAGGTCGTCGAAGGCGTCGAACTGCCGGTGTTCCGCGGCCTCATCGTCAACGCGCCCGACCCCCAGCCGATGGCCCGCCGCCCCGACCCGCTGCGCCTGGTCACCGGCTACCGCGCCGCCGCCCGGGCCATGGCCCAGCTGCGCCGGCACGAGGAGACCTGGTCCCCGCTGCCCGACCCGGTGGTCTGGACCAGTCACGAAGCTCTGCTGCTGGACTACGAACTGCCGCTGCTGCGCCGCTCCTCCGACGACCGGCTGCTGCTCACCTCCACCCACTGGCCGTGGATCGGCGAGCGCACCCGCGAACCGGACGGCGCCCACGTGCGGCTGCTGGCCGACGTGGTCAACCCGGTCGCCTGCAAGGTCGGCCCCGGCTGCACCCCCGCCGAACTGCTGGAACTGTGCCGGATCCTGGACCCGGACCGGGCGCCCGGACGGCTCACCCTGATCGCCCGCTTCGGCGCGGGCCGGGCCCCCGACCGGCTGACGGACCTGGTCCGGGCCGTGCGCGAGGCCGGCCACCCGGTGAGCTGGCTGTGCGACCCGATGCACGGCAACACCGTCAGCGCGCCCGACGGCCGCAAGACCAGGGCGCTGTCCGCCGTGGTCCAGGAGGTCGGCGAGTTCCTGACGGCCGTCCGCCGCGGCGGCGGCGTCGCCGCAGGCCTCCACCTGGAGGCGACGCCCGACCCGGTCGCCGAGTGCGTCGCCGACACCGCGGCCGTCGCCGACGCCGGCCGGCTCGGCCCGTACACCACGCTCTGCGACCCCCGGCTGAACCCGGAGCAGTCGCTCACCGTCGCGGCGGCCTGGCGCCCCTGACCGCCGCCGTTCCCTTCCTGCCCCCGCCCTCGCTGTCCGCCGCCACCACACCCTGACGAGGTCCCGCCTTGAGCATCAGCCCCATCCCGCCGTACCCCATGCCCACCGAACGCGACCTGCCGGAGAGCCGGGTGCCCTGGACACCGGACCCGGACCGCGCCGTCCTGCTCGTCCACGACATGCAGGAGTACTTCCTGCGCCCCTTCACCGCCGACCGCTCGCCCGCCTCCGAACTCCTGCACAACTGCCGCCTGCTCCGGGCCCGTTGCGCCGACCTCGGCGTTCCCGTCGTCTACACCGCCCAGCCGGGCGACATGGACGACGAGCAGCGCGGCCTGCTCAAGGACTTCTGGGGCCCCGGCATGCGCGCCGAACCGGGCGACCGCCGGATCGTCTCCGCCCTCGCCCCGCAACCCCGCGACCACGTCCTCACCAAGTGGCGCTACAGCGCCCTGCACCGCTCCGGCCTGCTCGAACTGCTCCGCGACAGCGGCCGCGACCAGCTCATCCTGTGCGGCGTCTACGCCCACGTCGGAGTCCTGATGACCGCCGTGGACGCCTTCTCCCACGACGTCCAGCCCTTCCTCATCGCCGACGCCGTCGCCGACTTCTCCCTCGACCGGCACCGCATGGCCCTCTCCTACGCCGCCAACAACTGCGCCGCCGTCACCACCACCCGCACCGCCCTGCTCGCCCTCGCCACCGCCACCGCCGCCGCCGACCGCGCCGAGGCCCCGCTCCCCGTCTCCTGACCCCCCGTACGAGGACACCGGGGGCCCGGGCCCGCACCCCAGCGGCCCGGGCCCTGCGCCGCCCCTCAGCCCACGGCCCTGCGGCCGAGCGCAGCGACGCGCTCCTCCTCGGCCGGGGCCGACTCCTTCACCGCGTAGGCCACCGGCCACACGTCACCGTCGTCCAGCGCCGCCCGGTCGCTGAACCCGTGCGTCGGTCCGGGGCGGTGCCGGGTGGTGCGGATGCCGCGGGAACGGCTATCCGGCGGCCTCCCAGGCGAACCCGTCCGGGTCGGTGAAGGGACCGGACGCGCTGCCGAGCACGACGCGGTGCGAGCCCGTGCCCTCGGCGGGGACACCGAGGTCCTTGGCCAGACCGCGACGCTTGTACAGCGCCGGCTTGACGGAGCCGGACCCGTTCGGGGCGAACTCGGCGTACTTGCCGCCGAAGCTCTTTGCCACGGTCAGGCCCCGGTCGACGTAGAACCGCTTGCTGGCCCTGACGTCCTCCACGCCCAGCAGCAGGACGACCTCGTCGATCTCACGGGTGGCCGGGCCGCTGTCCTTCTTCGCCGAGGTCGCCACCTTCCAGACCGTCCCGTCCGGCGCCAGCACGACACCGCCGTAGCCCCACAGCGACCTGGCGGCGGGCTTCAGCACCTCGGCGCCGGCGTCCACGGCGTCGCCGAGGAAACCGTCGACGGTGGCCGGCCCGGGCACCGTGAGCGCCAACGTGAAGCCCCGGAACCCGCTGGACCGCGCTTCGGAGGCCCGCAGGTCGACGTACCCGTCCACCCCGAACGCGGCGTGGAAGCGCCGGGCGGCCGGGAGGTCGGCCACCTCGAGGGTGACGGAGGTGAGGGAGACAGCGGATGCGGTGGTGGTTGCCATGGCCACCACGCTAGGAGGCGACCCCCGCCGGGGGCTTCTCGAATCGTGACCGGTCCTTCGGGCGCGGGGCGCCGTCCTGGACGCGGCCCCTGAACGCCCTGCCCGCCGTGACGGCCGTGAGTGCGTGGTCGACCGTTCGCGTCGGGTCAGCGCAGCGCGAGGACCTGGCCGGGCAGGATCAGGTCCGGGTCGTCACCGATGGTCTGGCGGTTGAGCGCGTAGAGGGTCGACCAGCCGTCGGGGGAGCCGACTTCCTGGGCGATGCCCCCGAGGGTGTCGCCGGGACGTACGGTCCAGGTCTCCGGGCCGGCTTCGCCCGCGTCCGTGCCCCCGTCGCTGATGACGGGCGGCGTGTCCTCCGGGACGGCGCGCTCGGTACGCGGGGCGGGCGCCTGCGGCCGCGGGTGCGCGGGGCCGTGGCCGCCACCGGCGTGGGTGCCGGTGTGGCTGTCGGCGCGGTCGCCGTTGTGGCCGGCCCGGGCTCCGCAGACCGGCCAGGGAGCCAGGCCGCGGCGCTCGGCGAGGTGCTCGGCCACCGCGATCTGCTGTTCGCGGGTCGCCCCGTCCGGGCGGGGAGCGTAGGCGAGGCCGCCGTTGGCGCGCCAGGTCGCCGTGTCGAACTGCAGTCCGCCGTAGTAGCCGTTTCCGGTGGCGGCCTGCCAGCGCCCGCCGCTCTCGCAGCGGGCCAAGGCGTCCCAGTCGGTTCCCCCGGTCCGGACCCCCGTGGGCACGGCGACAGCGGACGATGCCCTGGCACCGCCGAGGACGGCGGCGAGGGCGAGCAGGGGAAGCAGCAGAACGACGAGCAGGCGACGGACCACGGACAGCGGCGACATGAACACTCCGTACCTCGGAGACAGAGACCAGGCGTCGAAGCGCCTGTTCCACTCATGCGTCACGCGAGCGCGGACGACCGCCAGACACACCGCAACCCCGTCCCGTCGGCGGTCCGACACCACTCGAACGCTCCGATCGCCCCGCCCTTCGGGCGACGCCGCCGAACCGGGCCGCAGCCCCTCCACTGTCAGCCGGGAGATCCGGCGCAACCGGCCTCCCGTGAACGGCCGGTACCGGCCGTTCACGCGGCTCAAGCCCGCGCTGACGGGCGCCGGCCCCGCCCCGAGCCGTCGGGCGCCGGCCCCGCCCCGAGCCGCCGGGGAAGATCGCCTCGCCCTCGACCCCCGACTGCGGAACGCGGTCCAGACCGTCCTGGACGAGCAGTGGAGCCCGGAAACAGATCTGCCACGGGCCACCCCTGGGCGCCGTGGGGGTGCCCCGTGCAGCGCTGCTGCGTCGGGGCTTCGCCCTGGAGTACGCCACGCTGGGCTGGAACGTGGTCGGCACCGTGATCCTCGCGATCGCGGCGATTGGTGCTCGGTCGGTGGCGCTGGCCGGCTTCGGCCTGGACTCACTGATCGAGATCGGCGCGTCCACCGTGGTCATCTGGGAGCTGTCCGGCAGCGGCGAGGACCGCCAGAAGCGCGCGCTCCGGCTGATCGGGGTCGGCTTCGCGCTGCTCGCGGTGTACCTCCTGGTGCAGTCCACCTGGGTGCTCGCCAGCAGCTTCCGCCCGCACCACTCCACACTCGGGATCGTCTGGACGGCGATCACCGTGGCGGTGATGTTCGCCCTCGCCTTCGGCAAGGCCCGCACCGGTGCAGCTCTGGACAACCCGGTCCTCAAGACCGAGGGGCGTGTCACCCTCATCGACGGCCTGCTGGCCGCCGCAGTCCTGCTCGGCCTCGTCCTCAACACCACCTTGGGCTGGTGGTGGGCCGACCCGGCCGCCGGCTACGTCCTCGTCTACTACGCGGCGCGCGAGGTGAAGGAGATCTTCTTCGGCGACCACTGAGCGCCGCCCTCACGCATCGAGGCTCGCGGCAGTCGCCGGGGCCTCGCCGCAGAGTGGGCCGCTGAGGCCCAAAAAATCGAAACTGCGACCAAAACTGAGACCAGGGCACGAAGAAGGCTCCGACCGGAACCCGGTCGGGGCCTTCAACTGCCTTGCTAGGCAAAGGCGGAGGATACGAGATTCGAACTCGTGAGGGGTTGCCCCAAACACGCTTTCCAATTCTCCCGAACGCCGTCCGCCGGGGTCCACACTCGTGCTGACCTGCAGCGGAGCGAACCGCTGGGCGGCGACTGAACCCGGCTGGACGGGGGTGAATGAGACCAGAACTGAGACCAGCTGGCTCCGCTCACCAGGCCGGACAATCCCTGCTCACGACGTCTCTGGTCAGCTGGCTCCTGCAGCCTCCGCTATGAGGCGAGATCTGAGCAGGAGTTCGGCTGCCGGGGTGTGGTTTGGCCCGTGCCCGGCCGCGGTAGCGATGCGGATCAAGCACCTGGCCATCCGGCCCGTCGTCGACGCGGACGGTTACCTCCTCGGCGTCCTCACCGCGGGCTGCGCTGCCACCCTGCTCGCCACTCCCTCCGCTTGAACCGTCGTGTCCATGCGTCCTGCCGTCGTCATGACGACCGTGGTTTCACGGTGCCGGGTCGGTTGCCCGGCCTCGCAGGAGGAGGTCGGCCCAGACGGTCTTGCCGCAGCCTTCGGGGAAGGCACCCCAGTGCAGGGCGAGGCGGTCGACGATGAACAGTCCGTGACCGCCGATCCGGGCAGGCTGGTGGCTGCCGGGATCGGGTGGGGTGATGTCGGCCCGCGGATCCGTGACGGTGATGCGCAGGCGCGAGCCGTCGTCGTCCAGGTCCATGGCGAGGGGACCTGCCGTGTGCCGGACGGCGTTGGTGAGCAGTTCTGATGCGACCAGTTGGGCGTCGTCGCCGGTGGTGGAGCAAGTCAGGCGCCAATCGGCGAGGGCTCGGCGGGTGAACGCCCGCCCTTCGTTCACCGAGGAGGCTCCGCTGCCTGCGGCGAAAGCCAGGTGGCGGTGGTGATGGACGGCTGTGGACATGGTGGTCGCCTCCCATCGGTTCGGGCCCATGGCGCCCGGACGACGAAGTCCCGTCGCACCGGGACGGCTACCCGTTGGGGCCAGGCTCACGCGCCGGGCCGGGCAGTGCGCGCGGGGGCGGGGCCACAGGGGGCGGGCAAGGGGCGTCGGTCCGGCAGGGGCCGAGGAAGACGGGCGAGCGGCCCGGACTCGCGGAACCGTGGGCTTCCGGACCTGCGGCGGATTCGCCCGGCCGCGTCGGCTCCGCACGGTGAACGGCCGGGGCCGGACGCCACGAAGCCGGTGCCGCGGTGGAACCGTGCCGTGCTCCGCACGCCCTCGGCATCCTGTCGACCGGCTGGAGAGCGCATCGCCCGGCAGTGGGGCGTAATGGAAGGAGCTGCCTCGGTTCACGGATCCGGGGCGCCCGGCTCGGCAGAAGCGGCGCCGGCCCCGACGGCGGGAGCAAGACGGCGGTGAGCGAGGATGAGCGGTGACCAGCCGTCCGCCACGCCGGAACCCGGTCGGACGCACGGTACCGGCGAGCACCACCTGTGGGGCCCGCTGTTGGACCGGACCCAGGAACTGCCGCCCCAGATGATCGCTCCACTGGTCGCCGACGCGGTGCGCCGGTTCGGCGGTCGCGACCCGGTCCTCCTGCTGCAGGACTATGGACAGCTGGTCCTGGCACCCCTGCACGGGCGGGGGCTGACGGCCGGAGAGCCGGTGCCGATCGACGCCTCACCCGCCGGCGAGGCGTTCCTGCGCGGTGTTCCCGTCGAGGAACCGCAGGAGGACGGCGTGCGGATGTACCTGCCCCTGCCGGACGGCGGTGACCAGGTGGGGGTGCTGGCCCTGACCCTGGACGCCGTCGACGAGGACGACCGCCGGCTGCTGCGGGTCTTCTGCGCCCTGGTCGCCGATCTGCTGGTCACGAAGAACGCCTTCACCGACCGGATCTTCCAGGCCCGGCGCCTCCAGCCGATGAGCGTGGCCGCCGAGATCCAGTGGTCGCTCCTGCCGCCGCTCTCGATGACGGTCCCCCTGGTCGCCGTGGCGGGCATCCTCGAACCCGCCTACCACGTGGCCGGGGACAGCTTCGACTACGCGCTCAACGACGACCTCCTGCACGTGGCGACCATCGACGCGATGGGCCACGGACTGGACGCCGCCACCATGGCGACCGTCGCCATCGGTGCGTACCGGCACGCCCGGCGCGCCGACATCGGACTGGCGGAGATCTACGCGTTCATGGACCGGGCCATCGCCGAGCAGTTCGGGCCGGACCACTTCGTCACCGCGCAGATGATGCGCCTGGACACCGTTACCGGCCACCTGCAGTGGGTCAACGCCGGCCATCCCGCACCACTGCTGATCCGCGGCCGTCTCGTCGTCGAGCGACTGGAGAGCGCCCCCACCCTGCCGGTCGGGTTCGGCGGCGAGCAGCCGGTGATCAGTGAGCGGCGACTGCGGCACGGGGACCGGGTGCTGTGCTTCACTGACGGCCTGGTCGAGGAGCGGGCGCCCGGCGGGGAGCAGTTCGGCGAGCACCAGCTCATCGACTGGGTCAACCGCGTCGAGCGCTCGGATACCGGGCTCCGGACCATGGTGCGCATGCTCTCCCATGTCCTCAAGGAGGAGCGGGGCGGGCGCACGAGCGACGATGCCACGCTGTTCGCGATCGAGTGGCGCTGACCCGTCGGCGTCCCCTGCGACGGACGGGCGACCGCCCACCTGATCGGCCGGGCGCCGCCCCGAGCACCGCATGTCAGGGTGCTCCGGGCCCCGGGTCGGGGTGCCGGAGGTCGAAGACGGTGGCACGGATGTCGCGGATGACCGTATCGAGGCGGCCGACGGTGTCGAGGAGGTGCTGCTGCCGGTGGGGCGGTGCGGTGGTGGCCAGGCCGTTGAGGGTGAGACTGATGGCGAAGATGCCCTCGATGACACGGTCGCGCAGGTCCTGGGCGATGCGTTCGTGGTCACGGACCTGTGTGACGAGCTCGGCGTCGGCGCGTTCGGCGGCGAGCCGCTCGGCGAGAGCGGCCTGAGCGGCGAAGACGGTCAGCATGTCGAGCTGGTCGTGGTCGAATCCCGCCCGGCCCGGTTGGCGCGTGACGAAAAGGACCCCGGTACGGCTGCCGCGGGCGGTCAGAGGGGCGAACATGGCCGGGCCGGATGCGGGGGACAGGTCGGTGTCCGGCTGGTGGGAGCGTCCGTCGGTGGCCAGGTCGGCGGTGATCAGCGGTTCGCCGCGGGTCAGGACGAGTCCGGTCAGGGACTGTGCGGTGGGCAGGTACTGGCCGGTGACGCGGTCGGCGTACTGGCCGGCGGCAATGCGGATGACCAGGCGCTCGGGGGTCTCGGGAAGGGCGATCGCCGCGATGTCGGCGCCCGCGACCTGCCGCGCCTGCTCGACGATCAGCGCGAGCACCTGGTCCGGCTCGGTACGGGCCAGGAGGGCGGAGCTGATCAGGGCCGTGGCGTGCTGCCACGCTTCCCTGCGCTGGGCTTGTTCGTAGAGCCGGGCGTTGTCGACGGCCGCCGACGCGGCACCGGCCAGCGCTTGGAGGAGTTCCTCGTCCTCCGTGGTGAACGGTGCCGGCACGGTGCCGGCACCCTGCTTGTCGGCGAGGTAGAGGGCTCCGAACGTCCGGCCGCGGGCCCGGATCGGCACGCCGAGGAAGCTCCGCATGGTCGGGTGGCCGGTCGGGAAGCCGTACGTGTCGGGGGCCGCGTTGATGTCGTCGATCCGTAGCGGACCGGACTGCGTCCGTAGTCGGCCGAGGACACCTTCGCCCCGGGGCCACGGACCGATTTCCCGGGCGGCAGACGGTTCGATGCCGCTGTGCCGGAACTGGACGAGCCGACCTTCGTCGTCGAGTACGGCCAGGGCGGCGAAGCGGGCTCCCAGCAGCTCACGGGCGGCGTTCACCAGGTGGTCGAGCACCCCCGGGGAGGCGATGTCCGTGGTGACCGCGAGAACCGCCCGAAGGAGGTCACGCAGTCGGCTTTCCGCGTGCAGGACGTCATTGGCCCGCGTCACGACGGCCTGGACGGCACGGTCGAGCTCCAGACGGGCGGGGTCGGGGATGTGCACGAAGCCGGGCGGGTCACCGGGCGGACCGTTCGCAGGAGTTCCCACCGGGCCGCACCTCCGCACGTCTCACGACTTTCCGGCCACAGTCCTTATGCCCGTTCGCGGGCCCGTTCAGGCGTTGGGCGTGGGACCGGGGTACGGGAGCGGGGCACGGCCGGGACCGGCTCCGGTGATCGGGAACGTCCGGCCGTCCACCTGCGTGGTCGTGATCCGCAGCAGGGATTCCGCCGGGCCGGGAACCCAGGGCGTCTCGGACCCGGTGCGGCTGATGAGGCGATCGGCCTCCCCGGCATCGGTCACGGGGTGGGCGTAGCCGGTCACACTGACGCTCCACGCGGTGCCGGAGTCGGCACCCTCCGCTTCGAAGAGCACGACATCGCCGTCCGTCAGCCGCTGCAGGCGGGCATCGGCACCGGCGCCGACCACGACGTCCTCGTCGAGGAGGTAGTTCACCGGGGCGACGACGGGCAGGGCCCGCGCGGTGAACACCACTCTGCCGTAGCCGGTGCCCGCGAGCAGGGACAGGCATTCCCGGCGTTCCAGCCCACCGGGTACCTGCGTCGCCTCGTCCATGCCTCCATGCTCCTCGTCCCGGTACGAACCGCGGCATGGGTCACTTGGCCCTGCTCGTCCGCCGTCCGGCCGCTGTTCGAGGGGACCGTTCGACGGTGCGACAGGTGGCCTGCCGCACGGCGCGGAGACATGGACGGTGTCCTGCGGCCGCTGTGTCCGGTCACCCCCTCATCCTGTCTGCCGGCTGGCGGCGTAGGTGTCCGCCAGCGCGGTGCGGACGCTCGAGCAGATCGTGAAGACCTGGTCGGTGCCGGTGATCTCCAGTACCCGTCTGGTCTGAGGCGGCGGTGCGGCGAGCACCATCTCCACGCCGGCGGCCTTCGCGCGCCGGCGGGCGGTGAGGAGCGCGTTGAGGCATACCGAGTGGCAGAAGGCCAGGCCGGTCAGATCGACGATCAGCTGGGGCGGGCGGGTCTGCATTACCCGTGCGAGGGCTTGCTGCAAGGGCTGGCGGTCCTCCAGGTCCACCTCGCCGTCGAGGCGGACGATCACCGCCTGTCCGTCAACCACCGTGGTGGTGGCTCGCAGCTGCGGTGTGAGGTGCTGGAGGCGGTCGGGCGCGGTCTCACGGATGCTCACCATGATGATCACCGGTAGGAAGCCTCTGCTGGTGGCCGGAGCCGGGGCGGGGATCGGGGCCGCCGAACAGGGCCAGCAGGCCTGCGATCTCCTGGTGGGCCTCGGCGGGATGGCGGAAGTACGTGCCCTCGACGACGTGGTAGTGGTTGCGGCGCCCGTGCCGTGTACGAACGAGGAAGCCGGCGTCCTCCAGGTCGGTGACGATCGCCTGTACGGCCCTCTCCGTCACTCCGCACGTCGCCGCCAGGTCCCGCAGGCGGACTTCCGCGTCACGCGAGATCGCCACCAGTACACGTGCGTGATGCGTCAGGAACGTCCACCTCGTCCGGGGCCCCTGTTCATCCCGCATACCACAAGTATGCTCTCGAATTCCGGTTCCGGAATGCCCGAGTCCAGGATCGTCAATGGTCTTCGCCACCCGGCCACCCCGCGCGGCGTCTGCCCTATCCCCGCCTCCGCCCGCCAGGTGGAGTGATCCGTCGGCTGGGCTCTGAACGGCAGTGGACGGGGGGTGAACGCAACCAGAACTGGTCGCATCAGGCCTCTCCCGCGCGGTGGGGATGACGTCTCGTTCGCGTCACTCCTGGGTGCGGACCTTCCCCGTCGCGGTGTACGGGCCGCGGCGGACGGACCGGCCCGGGGCTGAGGGGGCGGAGTACCGTGGGAATGTCGGAACGGCTCGACCGGCAGCGACGGAGGACCGCCTCTGCGGTAGCGGACGGGACGTCCGTCCGCGGATGGGTGGCGTGCCATGTCGGATGAATCCGGTACCTCGCACCACGGCCTTCTTCCGGAGCGGCTGCGGCAGGCCGCGAAGCCGGGGACGGTCCTGCTGCGCCTGGCGACCACACGGTCGCGCGAGGGCGCGCTGGACGGCGCCTGGTGGCCGCGTTCACGGGATGTCGGCGCCGAGTTGCCCGGTCTGGTCAGGGCGTTGACCGAACACCTGGGCCCCGTGGTGAGCGTCGGGCTGGACGCGGACGCCTGGGATGAGGTGCCGCCCAGCCTGGTCATCGACGGCCGGCCGGTGCACATCGACCGGTACCCGGTCGGCGATGACACGGTGATCGTCACGCGGGGTGACCGCGATCACTTCAGCCTGCTCGTCGTTCCCCCGCAGGCGGCTCAGGAGGCAGCCCTGGCCGCGATGGCACGTGCGGTCGAGGCCGGTGGCACCGCCTCGGCGCGGCAGATCCTCGTCTCGACCGGCATCGGCTCCGAGCCACCGATCGAAGCGACCTGAGAGGACCGGCATCGCAGGCTGGGCCCCTCGGAAGGACAGGAGAGGCAGGGGCGACAGGATGTCCGTCTACGTGAAACTCTCGCCGGAAGCCCGGGCGCCGGCGGAGCCGTCGAAGGGGCCGCTGGACCTGCAGTACGAGGACGGCGCGGACGGCGTGATCTTCGAGTACGACCTGCACCCGAGCGGCGCGCTGCGCGTCCTGCGGGTCTTCGAGGACACCCCGCACCGGATCGAGGCGTGTTTCAGCCCCGGGGCGTGGCTCCAGGTCGCGGGTACCTACCTGCGAAGCGGCTCCGAGTACTGACGGCGATCCGCCGGGAGCGCAGGAGGATCGGGAGGCGGCGTCATCGGTGGTCGGCGCCATCGGTGGTCGGCCGAGGGCACAGGCCGGAACACCCGGGTGACAAGGGCCCGCCCCACCGGGCGGAGCCCCAGGCCGAGACGGAGGGGTCGCGTACCGGCCAGATGATTCCTCGCCGGTCGGACACCCTCGCGGAGGGCTCCTCGGCGAGCAGTTCGCTCGCGGTCCCGGTGTTCGCGGGATCGGCGGCCTCGGCCATCAGCCGGGCGGCCTCGACGGCTCCCGTCCGTGGCGGGACGACCAGCAGGGTCAGTCGGCGGGCAAGGTGCGAGCGGACCGAGATCGTGTGCTGGTCCTGCACGGCGGTGAACCCGCCCGCGTGGACGGTGTGGCTCACATGGACGGTGCGGCCCGCGATCGGGATCCGCCGGGGGACGGTCAACCACTGAGCCGGGTTCACGGTGATTCCGGCGACCCGGCCCCACCGCTTGTTCAGTTCGGCGGCCAGGGCGGGGAGTTCGAACGGAAGGTCGTGCGATCGGGGCCACCAGGCCCCGTCCAGCCGTCCGGCTCGCGGGCCGTCCGGTGTCAGGGAGAACCGCGGGGCGAGTTCGGCAGTGGCAAGCGTCGCGCCGTCGATCTCAGTCATGATCAAGGACCTGTCTCCGAACCTGACCGGTGCCAAGTCCGGGATCGCCGTTCGCCGGAGACGACGCCAGTGTCCGTGCCGGCATGCGAGGTGCCTTCGGTGATGTCCAGGCTACTCCCGGTCCGGCCCGGACCCGGCATGGTGTTCAGCCGGCTGAACGGTCGCGATGCCCACGTAGTCGGACTCCAGCTTGCCGGTCTTGTGCTCGTCGGCGTCGACACACGTCGTGGCCGCGCCACTCCCGGATGCCGCCTGCCTCGAAATCGGCCACCTCCTCCGCTCTTCGTTCCGTCGTGGCATTGAAGCCGCCGACCTCCCCGGTCGCCCTCCACCCGCCCGCCTCGTACGGTCGAGTCAGGGCAGGAGCGTTGGCACAGGAGGTCACGATGCGGCGCTACCGGTGGATTCTGGAGACCCAGAACGATGACGGCCGCTGGTCCCGGCAGGACGACACGACGATGCCGAATCCGCTGGAGTACGACGGTCCGCCGCAGCGGGCGGCCAACCACCTCCGGGACGTGTTCGTTCGCACCCTCTCCCGACCCGCGCCGGGCCCCCGGGCAGTCAGGGTCCGACTGTGGGAAGGGACCGGCATCGACGGCGAACCCCAAGCGGAGACCGAGTGGTCACGCGAGTGACACACCCGGCCCGCGCGGGCCGGGCCGGGTGTGCCGTCCTCCCGACTAGGCGGGTACGGGCCAGGAGGCTGCCCGGTCGCGGGCGATGTCCGCCCGCCTGCCGGCCTCACCAGCTCCGTTCGAGGGAGCGACGGCCGATGGCAGGAAGTCGGAGCGGGACGCCGGCTTCGCCGCACCGTCGCCCGTCTGAGCGGCGAGCAGGTCGCTCGCAGTACTGGTGTTCGCCGGGCCGGCTGCCGCGGCCATCAGCTGGGCGGCACCAGTGGCATCCGTCTCCGGCGGGACGACCAGCAGGGTCAGCCTGCGCGGGGCGTACGAGAACACCGCGATCGTGTGCTCGTCCTGCTCGGTGGTGAACCAGCCGGCGTGGACGGTGTGCCCGGTGACCGGGATACGGCGGGGGATGAGCGGCCACTGCGCGGGGTTCACGGTGATCCGGGTGATCCGGCCCCACCGCTCGTCGAGCTCGGCGGCTAGGGAGGGGAGTTCGAGAAGAAGATCACGCGACCGGGGCCACCAGGCCCCGTCCAGCCGACCGGCCCGCACGCCGTCGGGCGCGAGGGAGAGCCGCAGGGGGGATGCGGGGGTGGTCGGCGTCGTCGCACGATCGAGGATCGCAGTCATGATCAAGAGCCTGTCTCCGGGCCCGACCAGGGCCGGGTCCGGGAGAGCCGTTCGCCGGAGACGACGCCAGTATCCGGTGCCGGCATGCGAAGTGCCTTCGGTGATATCCAGGCTACTCTCCGCCCGGCCCGAACCCCGCACGGTCACGGTGGCCGATTCCGCAGCCCGGCGCCTTCGGACGAGACCGCGGGCGACGAGGGCGGGCGTCCCTCAGGCCTGGCCGAAGTGGCCCGCCCGGTCGGCGAATTCCACCATCGATAGGCGGCGGTCGTCGTGGCCCGACCGGACGAGCAGCCACGGCTGAACACGAGGAAGGGCCTCCGCCGCGCCGTGCCGAGCGGGAAGGACCTGTCGAGGAAGTCCTTCACGAGTCCGAGTCTCGCACCCTGCGCAGCCTTCCCGTGGGTGGCGTCCGCCGACAGCGACGCTCTGGGTGCACCTTTTCCAGTGATGAGCTGGGGTGTCCCCTGGCGAATGACGGATGGTCACGGATGGTCGGGGATACTGGCTTCGATCGCAGGGCTGTCTTCGTCCACTGTTCGCAGCTCTGTCGGCAGTTCAACTCAATCCTTCCGCAAATCATATCGACGTAGTGCGTCCCGCTGGGTGCCGAATTCTCCCTGACATCGGAGGGTGAAGGCGTATTCGCCGGACCCGGAGCGGTGGGGACAGGTGGCTCGGCCAGAGAACCGTGTGACTACAGGTAGAAGCCTGGGTTTACACAGCGGCTCAGGTCACCCCAACGGATCGTATGCGCATGGCGTGTTCCGGGTAAATCTAGATCCATCCTCTCTACCTGGTGCAACGGGCGCTCGATCCTCGGGCGCCCCTTGGCCACATGAAGCAGTGGTTCGGCGCGCATGTCGACGAAAAACATGGAATTCGTCGCGTTTCTCACAGGAATGGGACCCTAGGTGACACTGAACTTCTCTGCTGTGCCGCACTGGCGCAGGATTTCCGCCTGGATCGCGGGGATCGTGTTGATCGCCGCCGCCGGTGTGGCCTTGACACCGGTGCGGGCGCACGCCATCGCGACCGCCGTTCCCCTCGGTACGGCGGACAGCTTCGCGGTGCTTGCCGGCCAGTCGGTCAGCAACACCGGTTCTTCCGTCATCACGGGAGACGTCGGAGTGAGTCCGGGAACGGCCATCAGCGGATTTCCGCCCGGCCTGGTGAACGGGACCATCCACTCCGCGGATGCCGTCGCCGCTCAGGCGCAGAACGACTTGACCACGGCGTACAACGACGCCGCCAGCCAGGCGCCGGACGCCATCATCTCCGCTGACCTGGGTGGTCAGACGCTGGTTCCGGGCGTCTACAAGTCCGCTACCTCTCTCGGACTGACGGGCACGCTCACTCTGGACGCCCAGGGCGATCCCAACGCCGTGTGGGTCTTCCAGGCTGGATCGACCTTGACGACGGCCTCCGCCAGCCGCGTGATCCTCACCAACGGCGCCGCCCCGTGCAACGTGTTCTGGCAGGTCGGAAGCTCCGCGACGCTCGGCACCAACTCGACCTTCGTGGGCAACATCCTGGCCCTGACCTCTATCACCGTGACCACCGGCGCAAGCATCGACGGTCGGGCGCTGGCCCGGAACGGCTCCGTGACGCTGGACACCAACAGGATCACCCGGGAGACGTGTGCCGCCGGCACCACCGGCGGGACCACGGCGGGTACGACTGCGGGCACCACGACCGGTGGGACCACGGCCGGTACGACCGCGGGCACCACGACCGGCGGCACCACGGCCGGTACGACCGCGGGGACCACGGGCGGGGTTCTGGGCGGCCTGGTCGCGGGCAACACGGGCGGGGTTCTGGGCGGTCTGGTCGCGGGCAACACGGGCGGTCTCCTCGGCGGCCTCGTCACCGGTGGCACCACGGGTGCCACGACCGCGGGTACCACGGGTGCTACGACCGCAGGCACCACAGCCGGTACGACCGCGGGCACCAGCGGTGGGGAAACCGGTGGCAATGGACACCAGTGCGGCCCCTGCGACCACTGTGGTGACTGCCACGAGCACTGCCACGAGCACTGCGGTGACTGCCACCAGCACTGCGGTGACTGCAGCCACTGCGATCACTGCGGTGACTGTGGCCACGGTGATCACTGCGCTTCCTGCAGTGACAAGTGCGGGTCCGGCAACTGCTGCTGTGAGCCCGCGACCTGGTAGCCGATCCGCCGTGTGCGGGTCCCCAGGTCGTGAGGCGTGAGCACGAGCGCACCTCTCGCGTGGGTGTGGCCCCCGGACCGAGCCGGCCCCTGCGGCGGTGGCTCGTGTGATCGATGGAGACCGGCGGCGCGCGGCGGATCATCAGATCCCGCCGCGCGTCGCCCGGCCCCTCGTCCGGGGAACGCGCTGCTGGCCGAGGGGTGCCGGACGCGCACAACAAGCTCAGGGAAAGCAGAGCGAAGGGAGCAGCCAGGATGGGACGAACCGGACGCAGCCGCACCTCGAACGACAGCAGGTCTGTGGGCCTGGCGGATTCGGGCCCCTGGTCGGCCGATGAGGAGAACGACACCGCGGTGGAGCCGGCTGACCGGCCTGCGGGCGGGGCGCCCGGGTCGTCGGCGGAATGTACGGGACAATCGAGACTGCTGCGGACGGTGACAGCGAGCGGGGTGGCGCTCTGCGTGACCACCGCTCTCGTCCACGTCCTGTTGGTATTCCTTTACGTGGCGCCCTCGAATCAGATCTCACAGCGCTACAGCAAGCAGATCAACGCGTGGATCTATCCATTTTTCGAGCAGAACTGGCGGCTTTTCGCACCGAACCCCGAATCGGTGTCCCGACAGATCTCGGCTAGGACCGAGGCCACTTCGTCGAACGGTTCGAAGCAGGTGAGCGACTGGTTCGATCTGACGGCTGTGGACAGCGCAGACGTTGAACACAACATTTTCCCGAGCCATACGACGCAGAACATGCTGCGCCGGGCGTGGACCAGCTATCTCGAAACGCACGGAGGGGACGATCGGTCCTACTCCGCGCGGGCTGCGATGTTCCAGAAGTATCTCCGGAACATCGCCGTGGAGCGAGTTTCGGCTCATCAGCCCGGTCCGTTCCAGGCCATCCAGCTGAGGGTGACCACGCAGCCGATCGCAGGGTCCCCCCACGCGCGCGGTCCGTACCCCGCCGCGAAAGCCCCTGTCGAAACCAGGTACCTACCGTTGTGGAAGGTGACACCGAATGGCAACTGACCAGGCACTGGCCGCGGCGCCACCACCGTCCCGTGCCGCCACCGCCACCGGCCAAGCCGCCCCGCGACGGATCCTCGATCGCCCGGGCGCGCTCGTCGCCTCCCTGACCACGCGGCAGACCTCCCTCCACGCGGCCGCAGTGCTGCGCATCGGATACGGAGCGCTCTACCTCGCCTTTCTGTTGCGGGAGTTCCCCCACCGCCAGGAAATCTGGGGTCCCGAGGCACCGTGGACCCCCGCCTTGGCGAGGCAGCTGTTCGATCAGACGGGCTGGATCAGCATCCTCACTCTGTCCGACAGTCCTGCCTACTTCGAGAGCTGCTACGTGCTCGCGGTTCTCACGGCCACCCTGTTCATGCTCGGTTGGCGGACCAGGGTGATGTCCCTTCTGTTCGCGGCCGTGGTGGCCTCGTTCCACGCCAGGGCCATCTTCATGTCGGACGGAGGAGACAACGTGATCCTCCTCATGTCCCTCTACCTCTGCTGCACCGCATGCGGCCGACGCTGGTCCCTCGACGCGCGCAGAGCCCGCCGACGCGCTGCCGCCCGTACGGTCGACGCCTCGTCGTCACGTACGGAACCCGGGCTCAGGCACCAAGTCGCCGCCTCCCGCGAAACATTGGTCACGACGCTGCACAACTGCGGCATGTTCGTCATCGCCGCTCAGGTCTGCTTCCTCTACGGCTCTGCGGGGTTGTACAAGGTGCAGGGCAGCGCCTGGGGGGACGGGACCGCTCTCCACTACGTCCTGAACCTCGACCTGTTCCGGCCGTGGCCCGCCCTCTCGCTGATGCTCGACAACCATCAGATGGCCGTTGCGGTTGCCAGCTATCTGACCGTGATCCTGCAAGTGGCCTTCCCGTTCGTCCTCTTCGGCAGGCTGAAGTACATCGTTCTGGCCATGCTGCTGAGCATGCACGCGGGCATCGCGGTACTGCTGGGCCTCCCGCTCTTCTCCGGCGCGATGATCATTGCTGATGCCGTATTCCTCCCGGACCGGTTCTACGGGTCTCTGGGAAGCCTGTGCCGACGCGCCTTCAAACGTGCTGCGGCGAAGGGGCCGGTGTCCTGCTCGGCCCCGGACGCCACCCTCGTACCGCCGCAGCCCGGACGGGCCGGGTGAGACCGAGCGGCGACACCGGCACGGAACCAGCGCCGGCAGGGGAGGGGGAGGGATGAGTGACGCGCACCAAGGCACCGGAACGATCCTGGCCTACGACGGCGACTGTGGCTTCTGCCAAGCCGTGGTCGACCGGATCCGCAAGCTGAGCCACGCCTCGGATGCCAGCCGTGCCATGGCAGGCCCTGCCGGATCGCCTCACCGCTGCGCACTTGACGCGACTCGAACGGGAGGCGCTGATCTTCCGGGGCGGCGAGGTGCATGCCGGCGGAGTGGACGCGCTGACCTGCTTCGTCGAGTCCTCGCCGAGCCTCCGGTACCGGCGGGCCGCTGCTGCGATCGGCCTCCCGGGTGTACGGGCCGTCGCTCGTCGGGTCTACGCCGCGGTATCGCGGAACAGGCACCGCATTCGTATCGGCGCAGTCACCTGCTCCGTGCACCACTCCTGAGCAGCCCATCAGGAAATTCGCCGCCAAGCGAAAAACGTCGGCCCCGACCGCAGAAGTGGTCGGGGCCGACGTTTGCCTTGATAGGCAGCGGCGGAGGATGCGAGATTCGAACTCGTGAGGGGTTGCCCCCAACACGCTTTCCAAATCTCCTCGGCAGTGTCCGGCGGCGTTCACACACGTTCTGAACTGCGGTTCTCTTGCTGTCGGGGTGGTGACCGAACCCATTCGGACGGCGATGAATGAGACCGGAACCGAGACCAGGCCAGGGTTGTTGTTCGGCAGTCGCGGGCGATGCTGCCGCCGAAGACGGCCCGAGGATCGGTCCTTCCTCAACCGGAGCGGGTCACGACGTGGGACGTCCCGATGACCTCCCCCTTCGCGTTCAGCGCCCTCACCTGGAAGTACGGTCCCGGGTTGTCCGTCGTGACGGCCGTCTCGAAGCCGGTCCGGTCGGCGTGGTCGACGACCACCGACAGGGAACGGGCGTCCGGTCCGGCGAGCACCTGCCACGCTCTGGTCTCCGTTGAGCCGTTCCAGGAGGCGTAGACGGTGCTCCGCCCGCCGCTGCCGTCGCGCGCCGCCGCACTGGGCGGATACCACGGCTTGCCGACCCACTCGTGGCGGAACGCCCGGTACGAGATGTCGGAGCCCGGCATCATGGCGTCGTAGAGCAGGTTCTTCGAGCCGTCGCCCTCGGTGTTCCCGGCGCCCCTGTACTCCGAGTAGTACGACTCCTGCCCCCACCCGACGAACTCGTTGCCGTTGGTGAGCGCCTGGGTGTCCCCCTGGGACGCGGCGTACAACCCCGGTGCGTGGTAGTAGGTCCGCGCCGCGGTCGCGCGGTGGTTGGGGAAGTCGAGGTTGAGGATCAGGCCGTGTGACTGCTGTTCGGGGGTGCCGTCCGGCTGGTTGCAGCAGCCGTCGTCGAACATGCTGATCCGGTTTCCCGGCCGGAACCGGGCGTGGTGCTGCCAGTAGAAGTCCGCGTTCGGGCCGAAGCTGAAGTCGCTTCTCTTGCCACCGAGTTGCCAGCGGATGTCGCCTGTCTGCCGCGCGACGTCGTAGACCGCCCAGAGGTTTCGGGCCGAGATCAGCAGCTGGCCGTCAGGGCCCTCGTCGATCGAGTTCACGTGATAGGCGTCCCACACCCCGCCGGACGAGGACGCCGAGGAGGCCGACACCTCGGAGTCCGCCGGGTTCACGTGGTCCAGGATGTCCCACGAGAAGACGAGTCTCCCGGTCGCGAGATCGACCTCCTGGACCTCACTGTCCTCGATGGCTCCGTTCTTCGGCCCCCCGTAGGGGGTGAGGTCCATCGGGACCGGCTTGGACGCGATGAACAGCGCGGTCCCCCGGCGCGTCAGGAGGAACTCGTGGAAGTCCGGGTAGAAGCCGTGCCGGGCGAAGACGGTCCTGAGCAGGCGGTAGTGGTCGTCGTAGATGTAGTAGCAGCCTCCCGGCTCGGGGGCGCCGCCGGGCAGGTTGGTGTAATACGGGGGAATCGCGATGGTTCCCTGCCAGAACGTCAGCACCGGTTGTGTGACGCCGGTCCGGGGGTTGTGGTACGTCTGCACCCGGAAGTCGCCGTTCTCGAGGTTCGCGACGGGAAGCGGGCGGAACCAGACCGGATCGCCGGAGTCTTCGAGCATCAGCGCCCCGGTCTGGCCGACCGGCTGGGTGAGGTTGTACGGGGCGACGAAGACGTCCCCCCGGGCCGTGCCCGGTTGTCGCGTGGTCACGGTGACCCGCATGGGATGCAGCTTCGGCGCGGACGCGAAGCTCCACACATCGCTGCCGGAGGTGATCGGCGCCGGTACGCTCGTCGCCGGCGGGGCCGGCCGGGTCGCGCACCGGGCCCGGTCCCATCCCATCAGGTCGGACGCTGCGGACGTGCCTGCCCCTAGCGAACCGAGTGCCCCAGCCGTCACCATCACCGTCGCGGCTGCCATCCAGCGGTGCCAGGCACCCATAGCTGCAGGCACGTCCCTCCTCCTTCTGCTGCTCACCCGCGTGGAAGCGGGGCGATGCCCGCACGGCCTTGGCCGTCCTGCCCGGAAGCAGCGGGAAGCCAGCGCCCCACACGAGGTTGAACGGGCCTGCGGCATCCGCCTCGGAGGCCCTCACCCTCGGTGACCGGTATGGCCCACAGATGGCACCCGAACAGGCCAGCCGGTCGGCCGGCGGCCGACCGGCTGGCCTGTTCGGTCGGCTGGGTGACGCCCCGGGGTGGCTTCATCCGGCAGGTGGTCAAGGACGCCGAGGGGGACGGCTCACAGGCCCCCGAAACGACGAAGGCCCCGACCGGAACCCGGTCGGGGCCTTCGTTTGCCCTGACGGGCGAAGGCGGAGGATACGAGATTCGAACTCGTGAGGGGTTGCCCCCAACACGCTTTCCAAGCGTGCGCCCTAGGCCTCTAGGCGAATCCTCCGTGGGAGAGCTTAGTACATGTTTCGGGGTGCTCGCGACCAGCTATCCCGCAGGCAGGAGGGTGGGGGTGGCCTGTGGATCGTCGGGGCCGGGATCCGGTAGTGTGGGGGTCAGCCCCTCGTGCGGCGTCATCTCTCTGAACCCCCCCAGGGCCGGAAGGCAGCAAGGGTAGGAGGGCTCTGGCGGGTGCACGGGGGGTCTTTGCGTTCCCGGGGCGTTCCGGGCGGGGGCCGGGGTGAAGGGGCGACGCGTTTGTCGGCCCGTCCCGATATCGTCGGTGGTGTGTCCCTAGCCCTGTACCGCCGCTACCGCCCCGAGACCTTCGCGGAGGTCATCGGGCAGGAGCACGTGACCGCTCCGCTCCAGCAGGCCCTGCGCAACAACAGGGTCAACCACGCGTACCTGTTCAGCGGGCCGCGCGGCTGTGGCAAGACGACGAGTGCGCGCATCCTGGCCCGTTGTCTGAACTGTGAACAGGGGCCGACGCCGACGCCCTGCGGGGAGTGCCAGTCCTGTCGGGACCTCGCGACCGGCGGGCCCGGCTCGATCGACGTGATCGAGATCGACGCCGCCTCGCACGGTGGTGTGGACGACGCGCGCGAGCTGCGCGAGCGGGCCTTCTTCGCGCCGGTGCACAGCCGGTACAAGATCTTCATCCTGGACGAGGCGCACATGGTGACCTCGGCCGGCTTCAACGCACTGCTCAAGGTGGTCGAGGAGCCGCCGGAGCACCTCAAGTTCATCTTCGCGACCACCGAGCCGGAGAAGGTGATCGGGACGATCCGGTCCCGTACCCACCACTACCCGTTCCGGCTGGTGCCGCCCGGCACGCTGCGCGACTACCTGGCGGAGGTCTGCGGCCGCGAGGGCATCCAGGTCGAGGACACGGTGTTCCCGCTGGTGGTACGGGCCGGCGCGGGCTCGGTGCGTGACTCGATGTCGGTCATGGACCAGCTGCTGGCCGGCGCCGGCGAGGGCGGCGTCACGTACCAGATGGCGACCGCGCTGCTGGGGTACACCGACTCCGCGCTGCTGGACGAGGTGGTGGACGCCTTCGCCGGGCACGACGGGGCGACGGTCTTCCAGGTGATCGACCGGGTGGTCGAGGGCGGGCACGATCCGCGCCGCTTCGTCACCGACCTGCTGGAGCGGCTGCGCGACCTGGTGATCCTCGCCACCGTGCCGGACGCGGGGGAGAAGGGGCTGATCGACGCCCCGGCGGACCGGATCGCCGTGATGCAGGCGCAGGCGGACGCGTTCGGCGCGGCCGAGCTGAGCCGGGCGGCCGACATCGTCAACACCGGGCTGACCGAGATGCGCGGCAACGCGGCGCCGCGGCTCCAGCTGGAGCTGATCTGCGCCCGGGTGATGCTGCCGGGCGCGTACAGCGACGAGCTGTCGCTCCAGGCGCGCCTGGACAAGCTGGAGCGCCGGGCGGCCGCGGGCGGCCTCGCCGCGCCGGCCGGGATGGCTCCGATGGCCGCCGCGCCGATGGCCGCCGCGCCGACTGCCCCGTCGGTGGAGGTGCCGGTGAGCGTGCCCTCGGCCCCCGCCTCCGTTCCCGCCGCCGCCCGTACGGCGGCGTCCCGCTCCGCCCACCGTCCGGTCAACCGCTC
>NZ_JPRF03000061.1 GCF_001188955.3 Kitasatospora aureofaciens
GGCGGAGCAGCGGGCGGCGCGGCGGCGGCGGCGGTGGCGGTGGGCGGAGCGGGTGGCGCGGCGGCGGGCGTGGAGGCGCCCGCCGAGGCACTGGCCGTGGGTGCGGGCGGCACCCCCCGGTCCACCGCCACGGTGATCGGGGCGACGTCCAGCCGGTTCTGGTCCAGCGCGTCCAGCCGCCGCTCGGGCGGCGTGGCCAGGAAGTCGATCCGGTCGGTCTTCGGCAGGTCCCCCCACCAGAGCGGGTTGGCTTCCAGGGTGATCCGCCCGCCGGCGGCGTCGTACCGGGTGAGGGTGTACGGCCCGGCGCTCAGGTGGCCGGTGCCGGTCAGCATCCGGTTGAAGGCGGTCGGCCCGGCCGTCTCGGCGGCCGGGTAGAGCGGCCCGAACAGCGCGCGCCACTCGCCGTACGGCCGCCGGAAAGTCACCTTGATCTCGTGCGGGTCGGCGCCCTGGGCGATCGTGTCGATGGCGTCGTAGCCCGCCGCCCGGCTGCTCTGGTAGGCCTGGTCCCGCCCGGACAGGGCGGCCTGCTGGGCGGCCAGGTCGGCGGCCGACAGCGGGGTGCCGTCGCTCCACACCGCGCGGGGGTTCAGCCGGTAGGTGACCACCTGGGGCTGCTGCCCGGGTGGGGTGGACTCGGCGCCGGCCAGGTAGTCCGGGTCGGGGACGAGCCGGCCGCGCTCGTCGGGCCGGAACAGCGAGGGGTACAACGCGTGCGCGAGCAGCGTCGAGTCGGCGTTCGCCCCGCGCTGGTAGACGTTCAGCGTGGCCGGGACGCCGTCCAGCGCCCAGCGCAGCAGGCCGCCGTCCTCGACGGCGTCCCGGTCGACGGGCCGGACGTCGCCGGTGCCGGCGGTGGGGGCGGCCGGGGTCGGAACGGGCTCGGGGCCGCGGGCCGGGTCCGGGTCGTCGGAACAGCCGCCGAGGCCGGCGGCGAGCAGCAGCGCGACGGCTGCGGCGGTGAGCTGGCGGACACGCATGGCGGCCATCGAACGCCGCCCACCCGGCTCGGGCCGCGCCGACACGGCGGGCCGCCGGGCCGGTGCACCCGGACGGCCCACGCCCGGCGGACGGACTACAGGCCCAGCTCGAACCAGACGATCTTGCCCTTGGGCGTGCGCCGGCTGCCCCAGCGCTCCGCCAGCAGGCTGACCAGCTGCAGGCCGCGCCCGCCCTCGTCGGTCTCCTGGGCGCGCCGCTGCCGGGGCTGGGCGTAGCCGTCGTCCCAGACCTCGCAGACCATGCTGCGCTCGCGCAGCAGCCGCAGCCGGATCTCGCCCCGCCCGTGCTTGAGCGCGTTCGTGACCAGCTCGCTGACCAGCAGCTCGGTGGTGTCGACCAGTTCCTCCAGGCCGCGCGAGAGCAGCCAGCTGCAGGCTAGCTCGCGGGCCTTGGCGACGGAGGTGGGCTCGGGCGGCAGGAACCAGTTGCCGACGGCGTCCTCCGGGAAGGCGTGCACCTTGGCCATCAGCAGCGCGATGTCGTCCTCGCCGTGGTGCGGGTCGAGCTCGCCGAGGACGTGGTCGCAGAGGTCCTCCAGGCCCTTGCCCCGGTCGGCGAGTGCGGCGCGGAAGGCGCGCAGGCCCTCGTCCAGCTGGTGCTTGCGGCTCTCCACCAGGCCGTCGGTGTAGAGGGCGAGCACGGCGCCGTCCGGGAGGGTCAGCTCGACCTCCTCGAAGGGCTCGCCGCCGACGCCGAGCGGCAGACCGGGCGGCACGTCGAGCATCCGGGCGGGTTCGCCCGGGCTGAGCAGGACGGGCGGCAGGTGGCCGGCGTTGGCGAAGACGCAGCGGCGGGTGACGGCGTCGTAGACGGCGTAGACGCAGGTGGCCAGGTAGACCTCACGGGCCTCCTCGTCGGCCGTCGAGGTGAGCCGGCCGTACGGGGTGGGCGGGCCGACCGGGACGGAGTCGTCGCCGAGGCCGCGGGCGATCTCGTCCAGCGCGCCGAGCACCTCGGCCGGGTCCAGGTCGAGCATCGCCAGGGTCCGTACCGCGGTGCGCAGCTGGCCCATGGCGACGGCGGCGCGCAGCCCGCGGCCCATCACGTCGCCGATGACCAGCGCGGTGCGGTTGCCGGGCAGCGGGATGACGTCGAACCAGTCGCCGCCGACCTCGGTGTTGTTGTTGCTGGGCAGGTAGCGGCAGGCGATCTCCAGGCCGCTGGCGGCCGGGTTGCCCGGGGGCAGCAGGCTGCGCTGGAGGATCAGCGCCCGCTCGTGCTCGCGGCGGTAGAGCCGGGCGTTGTCGATGCAGACGGCGGCGCGGGCGACGAGTTCCTCGGCGATCGCCACGTCGCGGGCGTCGAAGGGCTCGCTGCCGATCGCCCGGGAGAGCTGGACCAGGCCGAGCACCTGGTCGCGGGCGACCAGCGGGACGATCAGGGTGGAGCGCAGCAGCGGGTCGCGGCCGGGCTCGGGCACGACGCTGCGGCCGGTGCGCAGCGCCCGGGCGTGCGGGGAGCGGCGGGGGTAACAGAGGGTGCCGCCGGCCTCGGCGATCGGCAGGCCGGTGACCGAGCCGAGCACCGAGGAGGCGCCGCCGATCACGCTGGAGACGGCGACCCGGCGCAGTTCGCCGCTGCCGTCGGTGAGCACGGTGTCGCCGGGCCGGCCGGCGCTGGGGACGGTCTCGCCGGAGAGCAGCGCGGTGTACAGGTCGACGGTGGCGAGGTCGCAGAACGGCGGGACGATGACGTCGAGGAGTTCCTTGGCGGTGGTCTCCAGGTCGAGGGTGGAGCCGATGTGCGCGCTGGCCTCGTTGAGCAGGGCGAGGTTGCGGCGCACGCCGTCGGCCTCGCGCTCGGCGACGTGCCGGCTGGTGACGTCGGAGACCTGCCCGGCCACGCCCATCGGCTGCCCGGCGGTGCCGTTGAGCCGGTACAGCGAGACGGCCCACAGCCGGTTGCCCTCGCGGGTCGGCACGACGCCGTGGAAACGCAGGTCGAAGACGGGTTCGCCGGTGGCGAGGACCTTGCGCAGGGCGGCGGTGAGCCGGTCGGCCTCGGAGGGCGGGAAGAGGTCGTGCGGGGTCAGCCCCTCGAGGTCGGTGGGGACGAGGCCCATGCCGGAGGCGAAGGCGTCGTTGACCCGCTGGAGCCGCAGCCGGTCGTCGAAGAGCACGAAGCCGGTGGGCGTCTGGCCGAAGACGGCCTCGGAGGCGGCGAGGTCGGTCTCGATCCGGCGCAGTCGGCCGAGGTCGACGGCCAGGCAGGTGGCGCCCGCGGTGGGCAGGGCGCTGTCGGGCATCAGGTAGAGCTCGGCGAGGCCCTCGCCGCCGCCGGCGTCCCGGTAAGGGGTGGTGCCGACCCACTCCTCGCCGGCCAGCGTGCGCTCCAGCCGGGCGCGGCCGCGCTGCCAGAGCTCGCGGGGGACGAAGGTGGTGATCGGGTCGGCGCCGACGGCCTCCACGGCGGGGACGCCGAAGAACTCGGCGGCCCGCTCGCTCCATTGGCTGATCCGCCCGTCGGGGCCGATCGCGAAGGTGGCGACCCGGATGTAGTCGTAGATCGAGCCCGGGTCCCCGGCACCCCACGGCCCGGCCCCGGCCTCGGGATGGGCGCCGCGGGCCGCCCCCGCGGGCCCGGTGCCCGGCGGGACCGCCGCTACGGGCAGGTCCGGGGAACCAGCCTGCCCGGGTACAGCGGCATGACCGCTGCTGCTCGGCGCGTTCCGCGCCGGAGTGCTGTTCAACGGACCGACCCCTCCAACCCGCGACCGTCCGGATGTCGAGAAGACCGAGTATTCATCATCAAGGGGTGGGTTCACACGCCCTCAACATCACAACATCAGATCGGGCGAAGGTTTTTGTCCTACCGCCCGCGCAACCACAATGCCACGCCCGCGCCCCCTTCCGGAGCGCGCGCTCCCCCGGGACGGCCGATGGCATGTGCAGCACGGTTCCCCTGACGTTCGGACGGCTCTACTCGCGTCACTCCTCGCCGGACTCAGTACCCGGCAGTGCCAGCTCGAACCAGACCACCTTGCCGATCCCCTCCGCCCGGGCGCCCCAGTGCAGCGCCAGCCGGTGGACCAGCTCCAGGCCCCGGCCGCCCTCGTCGGCCTCGGCCGCGTGGCGCTCCCGGGGCGGGTCCGGCAGCGGGTCGGAGATCTCGGCCAGCAGCGTCTCACCGAGCGTCAGCCGGACCCCGATCGGGGCGCTGGCGTACCGGACGGCGTTCGTGACCAGCTCGCTGACCAGCAGCTCGGCGGTGTCGGTGAGGTCCTCGACGCCCCACTCAGCGAGCGTGGCGCGGACCAGCCGGCGGGCCCGGGAGACGGCGGTCGGCTCGGCGGGCAGCGTCCAGCCGGCCGTCGGGATGCCGGCCTGGCCGTGCCCGAGCCGGGCCAGCAGCAGGGCGACGTCGTCCGGCTCGCGGCCCTGCTCCATGGTGTCGAGGACCGCCTCGCAGGCGGCCTGGATCGAGGCGTACGGCTGCTGGAGCACGGTGATCAGCCGGCCGAGGCCGACGTCGAGGTCCTTGTCCCGGGACTCCACCAGGCCGTCGGTGCACAGCGCCAGCAGGCTGCCCTCGGGGATCTTCAGTTCGACGGATTCGAACGGAACTCCGCCCACGCCGAGCGGGGCGCCGGAGGGCAGGTCGAGGATCCGGCCGGCGCCGCCGGGCAGCGGGCCGCCGGTGCGGGTCGGCTCGCCGGTGTCCTCGCCCGGCACCACCAGCACCGGCGGGATGTGCCCGGCCTTGGCCACCGTCAGCTTGGCCGTGCCCGGGTCGAAGACCGCGTAGACGCAGGTGGCGAGCAGCGCCTCGTCCGGGCCCTGGGCGAGGTCGTCGGCCAGCTCGTGGACGTGCCGCAGCAGGACGTCCGGCGGCAGGTCGAGGGCGGCCAGCACCCGGACCGCGGTGCGCAGCCGGCCCATGGTGGCGGCGGCCCGCAGACCGTGGCCCATCACGTCGCCGACCACCAGCGCGGTGCGGTCGCCGGGCAGCGGGATGACGTCGAACCAGTCGCCGCCGACCTCGGTGCCGCTGCTGCCGGGCACGTACCGGTAGGCGACCTCGACGCCCGTCGGCTGCGGGACCTGCTGGGGGAGCAGGGTGCGCTGGAGGGTGAGCGCGGCGGTTCGCTCGCGGGCGTACAGCCGGGCGTTGTCCAGCGAGCTGCCGGCCCGGTCGGCGAGTTCGACGGTGAAGGCGAGGTCGTCCCGGTCGAAGCCCTCGCGGTAGCCGGCCCGGCTGACCAGCAGCAGGCCGATCACGATGCCGCGGGCGCGCAGCGGGACGACCAGCATCGAGTGCACGCCCAGGTCGCGGGCGGCCTGCATCTTGGGGTCTCCCGGGTAGGTGACGTCGTCCAGCTGGTCGGCGCCGGAGAGCAGCTCGGGCACGCCGGTGCGCAGCACCCGGCCGCAGGCGGAGTCCTCGGCGAAGGTGATCCGGGCTCCGCGCCGGAGCATCACCTCGACCTCGGGGCCGTCCTGGACGGAGGCGGTGCCGAGCTGGAGCAGCGAGGTGCGCCGGTCGTGGCCGTGCCGGGGCAGGTCGTCACCGTGGGCGACGGCCTGGAGCAGGATCACCGCGGAGTGGTCGGTGAGCCGGGGGACGACGGAGCCGGCGAGTTCCTGGGCGATCCGGGCGGCGTCCAGCAGGTCGCCGACCCGGGAGCCGAACTCGTTGAGCAGCGAGAGCCGGCGGCGGGCGTGCTCGACCTTGGCCACCGCTCGGTAACGCTCGGTCACGTCCATCACGGTGCCGGAGATGCCGAGCACCCGCCCGGAGCGGTCGGTCATCCGGTTGTAGGAGATCGAGCGGTAGCCGGGCCGGTTGGTGACCGGGGAGGCGAGGGTGACGTCGATGACCGGCTCGCCGGTGGCCAGCACCTGGCGCTGGATCGCGGTGATCTCGTCGGCGGCCCGCTCGGGCAGGGTCTCGCCGGTGGTGCGGCCGACGTGGTCCTCCGGGGCGACGCCGTTCATCTCGGCCAGGGTCCGGTTGACGGCGGTGTAGCGCAGCTCGCCGTCCAGGATGGCGATGCCCAGCGGGGACTGCTCGAACAGCGCGTCGCGCACCGCGAGGTCCCGCTCGACGGCCCGGACTGCGGCCGCCTCGGCCAGGTTGACCTGGAGGAACGGGGTGCCGTCACCGTCCACCAGGAGGGAGATCCGGGCGTCCACGGCGACCGGCAGGCCGTCCCGGTCGCGCAGTTCGGCGTTGCCGGCCCAGCGGCCGTTGCGCAGGGTGTCCCGGATCGCGGTCCGGATCCGGGCGACCTGCTCCTGGTCCGGGATCAGCTCGTCGATCCGGCGGCCGACCAGCAGCTCGCTCGGCCAGCCGAGCAGTTCCTCGGCGGCCGGACTCCACAGCACCACCCGGCCCGAGGTGTCCAGGATCGCGATGGCGACCCTGAGCATGTCCAGCAGGCTGCCCCCGGGCGGTGCACCGGTGCCCGGCCCGGCGTCGGCCGGCCCACCGGGGAAGGGCCGGCCGGGGCGACTGCGCGGACCGGGCTGGACGCCGGCCGCCGGGACGGCCAGGGTCGGCGCCGGCTGGACGGGCTGCGCGGGGTGCTGCTGGCCGGGCTGTGCGGGCTGGCCCGGCTGCGACTGGGCGGCCCACGCGGCCTGCGGATCCCACCCGGGCTGCGGATCGTGCGGCGCCCGCGGACCCGGCGCCTGCGGACCCGGCGCCGGCTGGGCCGGCGGCTGCGCGAAGTTCTGCGGCGGTACGGGCTGCGCCGGCTGCGGCACCGGAGCGGGCGCCGGTGCCGGTGCGGGCGCCGGGTAGGGCTGCGGCTGGGCCGGGGCCTCCGCCGCGGGCGGCCAGGCCGCAGCAGCGGGAGCGTGCGGCTGCTCCGGCGTCACGGCCGGCGTCGGCGCCGGTGTCGGCGCCGGTGTCGGAACCGCGGCCGGGAACGGCACGTGCTGCGCCTCGGCCTGGACGGGCGGGACCGGCGGAACCGCTGTGGGTGCCGCCGCGCCGGACTCGGCCGCCGGAGCCGGAGCGGGGACCTGGGTCGGGGCCTGCGCGGGAGCCGGCGCAGGCGGCTGTGCCCCGGGCGCGGGCGCCTGTTCGCCCGCCGGAGCGGAAGCGGCCGCCGGAGCGGCAACGGGAGCCGGAGCCGGAGCAGGCCCGTCCCCGGGAACCGCCGACTCGGCCGCCGGAGCCTGCCCGGCCGCGGGCGCCGCCGGAGCCGACTGCACGTACCAGGACGGGGGAGTGTAATCGGGCGCGTCGGACCAGTCGTCGTCGTCCTCCGCCGCGTTGTCGCCGACGTAGACGCCGTCCCGATCGCTGCTCACTAGGGCTCCCTCGTGTTCGCCGCCGCTTGTTCAGCGGTGCCGTTGCCGCAACAAAGACTAGGCCGTTCGGCTGCCCCTGTTGAAGGCGGCTTCGGTTCCGGACCGGGATCGACCGGCCCGGAAGCGCCCGTCAGTCCATCCGGCGCGGGCCTCCGAGCACCTGCTGTTCGGCCTGCCCGGCCACCGCCCGGACGTACTGACGCCGCATCCGGGTGGCCCACAGGGTGAGGTCGTCGCCGAGGGTGGGCAGCGCGGCCACGTCCTCCGACGGCAGGGACAGCACCCGGCCGGTCAGCTCCGCCTCCTGCGGGGAGATCCGCTGCACGCCGACCAGATCGGCCGCGTTGAGCACCCGGGAGGCGTTCGGCCCCAGGTAGGGCAGCAGGGTCAGGGTGGTCTGCCAGGGCGCGGCGGAGAGCCGGCTGCGCGGCGGGCGGGCGCCGAGGTCGCGCACCACCAGGACGGGCGAGGCCACCGAGGCGCCCTGCGGGCCGAGCCGCCCGACCTGGTGGATCGTCACGCACGGCTGGCCGCCGCCCGCGGCCTGCGCCATCGGGCCCCAGAGCTGCGCGCGGGCGGTCTCTACCGCGACGCGGGCGCCGATCGCGGCCGCCCGCAGCGCGATGACCTGCGCCGTCCAGATGCCGCCGACCAGCACCAGGTCGTAGGAGCTGGGGCGGAACAGGCCGAGCACCGCGGGCAGGCCCTGCGGGTCGACGCCGATCACCACGCCGTCGTCGCCGACCGGGAAGGCCAGTGCGGCGAGGTCGGCGGCCTCCAGCACGTGCTTCTCCCGGCGCGGTCCGCGCAGCCCGAAGCCGGGCAGGATCCGCGGCCTGGTCCGCCGCTGCTCGGTACCGGGCTGCGGGCCGGGGGCCGGATAGGTCTGGTACGCCATCAGGAAGCTCCTCCCAGCGGCAGGGTGGCGAGCATGCCGGGGGCCTGTTCGAGGTCGAGCCGGACCAGCCCGAGGCCGGTGCTCTGCGCCCGGGCCTCCACCTGGCGGCCGACCTGGCCGACCTCGCTCTCGCTGCGCCCGGTCACCCGCAGGTGCCCGCTGACGGTCACCGAGCCGCCGGTGCCGTGCCCGGCGGTGAGGCTGAAGGTGCTGGCCAGTGCGGGGGAGCCGGTGATCAGGTTGACCAGGTCCGGTGCGCCGATCCGGCCGGGTGCGCCGCCGGGGCGGCTGAGCTGCGGCCAGCGGGAGATCCAGTAGGTGCTGTGCCAGCGGTCGTCGATCCGCCAGAAGCGGTTGCCCTCCTGGGTGCGGCGGGTGGTGCCGCCGCCGCTGCCGGTGCCCTGGCGCCCGGCCACCGCGATCGGGTTGGCGCAGGTGGCGATGGCCAGGGCGGCGATCAGTTCGCGCTCGTCCAGCACGGTGGCGTTGAACCCGGCGCTGTTGAGCCGCCCGGCCAGCTGGTCGGTGACCCGCTGGAGCGCCTTGCGGGCGCCCTCCTCGCCGCCGCCGCGGGCCCGGACGGCGGTGGCCGCGCGTTCCGGGTCGAGTTTGAGGGCGACCCAGGTGAGCCGCAGTCCGGGGGTCGAGGTGCCGTCCGGCAGTTCGCGGTAGGCGCGGGCGGCCAGCGACTGCTCGGGCAGGTGCGGGGCCGGGGCGGGCTGGGTGTGCTGGACCAGCTGCACCGACTCCAGGGTGATGTCGTCCACGGTGAGCGCCGAGCAGATGACGTCCAGCGGCAGCGGCAGCGCGGTGCGCACCGGGCGCAGTGGCTGGTCCTTGGCCTGGACGAGCAGCACCGAGCTGAGGAAGGTGCCGTCGCCGACCATGCCGGTCTCCCGGCGGACCGGGCGGCCGCCGAAGTCGGCCTCGGTGGCGTGGGTGCAGGTGCGCAGCCCGGGTTCGAGCTCCAGTGCGGGCGCCAGGGCCGGGTCGGTGCCGGGCGGCGGCAGCAGCGACTTCGCCTGCCTGCGGCGGGACTTGAGGGCCGAGCGCACCTGCAGCAGCTCCGGGATGGTGCGGCCGCGCAGCGGGACGAGCGCCAGCACCAGCAGGACCAGCGAGACCGCGCCGAAGCCGGCCGCGACCGGGCGGCTGATCGTCCAGCCGACCGCGACCAGGGCGACCGCGACCTCGACCAGGACGAGCTGCTGGAGCTTCAACCGGCCGCCGAGCAGCCCGGGTCGGGGGTTGACGCGCACCTGGACGGCGCCGCCTGCGCCGCCCGTCGTGGGCGGGCGGACGGCCGCGGACTCGGCGGGCGGGCCGCCGCGTCGGGCCCGTCCGGACCGGCGCGACCTCCCGCCGCCCGCGGTACCGCGGCGTTCTGGAGCGGTCTGGCTTGGCATCCCCCGGTGGCCCTCTCTGATCCGTTGTCGCGGCCCGGCTGGCTGGTTCGCGGACCGTACCCGTACCGTACTCACCGTCTGCTGCCGCATCGTAGAGGGTTCGGGCCGGATCCCGCCCGGCGGGTGCGGACCACGGGGCCGGTCGGGCCGACGGGAGGCCGACCACGTCTGGCACACGTCTGACAGAGGGGGACGACGAGGATGGCATCGCGCCGGGACGAGCTGAACGCGTACACCTTCGCGCGCAAACGCACGGTGGGGGCGTTCCTGCTGCCCTCCGGCGGCGGCAGCGACGAGGACGCGCCGCGCCCGGTGAAGGCGGTGCTGCCGAGCGTGCTGGTCGGGGCGGTGGTGGTGGCCGGGTTCGGCCTGTGGGGGGTGTTCAAGCCCGCGGCTCCGCTGCAGTGGGACAACGGCAAGAACATCGTCCAGGGCAAGCAGTCGACCACCCGCTACGTGGTGTTGACGGATCCGGACGGCAGGACCAAGCGGCTGCACCAGGTGCTCAACATGTCCTCGGCACGGCTGGTGCTGCCGGCGGACGCCAAGGTCGTGGTGGTCGACGACGGGGTGCTGGACCGCTACCCCAACCACGGTCCGACCATCGGGATCCCGTACGCCCCCGACAAGTTGCCGAGCAAGGACAACGCGAGCCGGCCGATGAAGTGGTCGGTCTGCGACCGGCCGGGTTCGGACGACAAGCAGGAGACCGTCAACCAGGCGGTGTTCGTGGCGGCGGGCCCGGACGCGGCGGCGCTGGCCGCCAAGGACCGGATGCTCGGCCCGGACCAGCTGATGCTGGTGCAACAGGCGGACGAGCAGCAGGTCTCGACCACGTCGGGCCAGTCCGCCGGGGGCGCCGCGCCGGTGTTCCTGGTCGACGCGCAGGGCCGCAAGCACGTGATCGGCCCGAAGTCGGACGACAAGGAGCGCAGGGCGCTGATCACCGCGGTCTTCGGGCCCAACGCGGTGCCCCAGCGGGTCAAGCGGGAGTGGCTGGACACCCTGGTGAACGCCAGCCCGATCGTCTTCCCGGACGTCAAGGGGATGACCGACAGCCAGGGCGCCAACTCCGGTGTGAACCTGGGCAACGCGGCGGACCGTCGGATCGGTCGGCTGGTGCACTACCAGGACCGCAACTACGTGGTCGGCAAGGACGGCCTCTTCCTGATCACCCCCTTCCAGGCGGAGCTGATCCGGCAGAACCCGGCCTACCAGGTGCTCTACAAGTACGACCAGGACAAGCGGCCGCGCAGCGACGACATGACCCCGGACGACCAGTCCAGGTTCAACACCGACGTGAAGCTGCCCGACACCCCGGACGACTGGCCGATGAAGTCCGGTGCGCCGGTGAACAACTGGCAGGACCGCCAGGACGCCCGACTCGTCGTCTGCAGCACCTACGACGGCATGTCCGACGACGGGCGCACGCCCAAGCGCAGCGTCTGGGCCGGCACCTCCTACCCGGCGGCGTACAACAACGGCGCGGGGGCGGCGTACGTGACGCCCGGCCACGGCCTGTTCTACCGGGCGGTGGACAATGCGGCCGGCGGCACCCAGCCCGGCGGCAACCAGCCGGGTGCCGGTGCGGCCGGCGCCAACGCCGCCGCGCCCGACGGCTCCGGCACCGACTTCCTGATCACCGAGACCGGCCTGCGCTACTCCGTCCCGGCCAACGGCGACGGCGGCCACGGCCCCAGCCCGACGCCGGGTGCGAGCGGCGCCGCGAAGACGCCGGGCCCGCAGCAGGGCACCCCGGCCCCGGGCTCCGGGGGCCAGCCGACCCAGAACCCGGACGACCAACCCGGTGGCAACCAGGCCCGATTGGGTTACCAGAACGTCCAGCCGCTGCCGGTACCGAAGGAGTGGTCGAACCTGGTCCCGGCCGGTCCGCCGCTGACCGCGAAGAGCGCCGCGCAGCCGCAGAACGCCTGACCTGCCGGGCCCGGCAACGGAATTGGCCCCAGTGTCATGGTCTGGTAACTACTCAGCGCTCGATGTTGGGTGAGTTGCGTGTGCCGACTACAGTGCTGCTCGACATCACACGGGTGATGTGGCGGCAGGGCCCTGGGGGCCCTCCGTGCACACAATGTTTGTCTCATGGGGGATGGTGGAGCATGAGTGACGGCCAGTTCACGGTGACCGCACAGGAGATGATGGACTTCGCCGGGAAGATCGAGACGGCGATCGGTCAGATCGAGCAGGAGCGCTCCGCGCTCCAGACCACGGTCGACAACATCACCGGCGGCTGGAAGGGCCAGGCGGCCGACGCCTACAAGTCCCTGCAGACGCAGGTCAACGAGGACGTCAAGAAGCTGAAGGAATCGCTGACCGCGATCAAGCACGCGATCGAGCTGACCACCAAGCACTACGCGAGCGCCGAAGAGGAGCAGAAGTCGCTGTTCGGCCCGCAGGGCTGATCGTCGAAGCGCTGATCACCACTCTGTTCCGACCGTCCGCCCGCCGGGGTGCCCGCGGCTGAGCGCCGGGTGCTCCGCATCTTCGTCAAGGAGACATTGTGTCCGACCACATTCTCGTCAACTTCCAGACCCTGCACCAGGCGTCGCAGGACGTGCAGAACTCGGCCAACAAGATCGAGCAGATGCTGTCCGACCTGCGCAAGGAGGTCGTCAAGATCTCCCAGGGCTGGCAGGGCCAGGCCCAGCAGGGCTACAACGCCCAGCAGGCCAAGTGGGACAACTCCGCCCAGGACCTGAAGGACACCTGCGCCAAGATCTCCAGCTCGCTGGAGAGCGCCGCGCAGAGCTACCAGCAGACCGAGAAGAAGAACGCCGGTCTCTGGCAGGGCTGATCGACCGTTCCCGGACGGGAACAGCAGGGGCGGGTACCCGGGCTTCCGGGCACCCGCCCTTCGGCGCGTGGCGCGGCACGGGGTGGAGAACATGAGGGGTGGCAGGGTGTCCGGACGCGGGTTCCGTAGGACGGCCGCGGCGCTGGCCGCGCTCGTGGTGCTGGGCGGCCCGCTGACCGCCCCGGCGTACGCGGACGGGCCCGGGCTGGCCTCCGCCGGTGACTGCCCCAGGCCCGCCCCCGACGTGCAGACCGTGCCGTGGTCCCTCCAGCGGCTGCTGCTGGACGAGTTGTGGCAGGGCGGGAAGACCACCGGCAGCGGCGTGCGGGTCGCGGTCATCGACACCGGGGTGGACGACGGCAACCCGCAACTGGCCGGCAAGGTGGACGCGGGCCCCAGCCTGCTGTTCGACAAGCAGAACAACAAGCCGGTCGACGGCACCTCCAAGAACGACACCGTCGGCCACGGCACCAAGGTGGCCGGCATCATCGCCGCGAGCCGCAGCGACCGGACCGGTTTCGTCGGACTGGCCCCCGACGCCAGGATCTACGCGATCCGGCAGAACGACAGCGAGGGCAACGGCGACGTCTCCACCCTCACCAAGGCCATCAACGACGCGATCGACAACCACGTCCAGGTCATCAACATCTCGCAGGACGTGCGCGGCGCCGGCGACGCCCGGTTCGGCGGCTACGCGGACCTCAAGGCCGCCGTCGAGCGGGCCGAGCAGAACAAGATCGTGGTGGTCGCCTCCAGCGGCAACGACGGCAAGGAGGGCGACACCTACCCGGGCGCCTTCCCGACCGTGCTGTCCGTGGGCGCCTCCGACCGCAACAACGAGCGCGCGCCGTTCTCGCAGTACGGCTCCTTCGTGAAGGTCGCCGCGCCCGGCGTCGAGATGCTCTCGACGGTGCCCGGCGGCGGCCAGTGCGTGGACAACGGCACCAGCTTCGCCGCCCCGTACGTCGCCGGGCTCGCCGCCCTGCTGGTCGGCGCCCACCCGAAGTGGACGCCGGCCCAGGTACGGGCCTGGATCGAGCAGTCCGCCCAGCGCACCGAGCGCGGCCCGAACGAGTTCATCGGCTGGGGCGTGGTGGATCCGGTGAAGGCCGTCACCAAGGCGCCCGAGAACCCGCCGTCCGAGGCCGCCCCGGACGCCCCGGTGCAGCTGGCCTCGGCCCCGATCGTGCCGGCGCCGGTCGGCATCGGCGAGACCCAGGCCGACCGCGACGGCCGCACCGCCACCTACGTTGTCGGCGCCGGGGCGCTGCTGGTCGCCCTGCTGATCGGCGGGGGCGTCGTGCTGCGCGACCAGCGCCGCGGGTCCGCCGACTGAAGAACCCGCGGAACGCCTGTAACACCGGCGCCCGTTCACCGCATCCATCAGGTGTCAGGGGCACACGGACGCGGGGGAGCGACGGGCGATGGGGTGGACGAGGGGCGGTCGCGAGACCAAGGACGCCGAGTTCCTGGAACTCGTCTCCAGCCGCACCGGCCACCTCTACCGCTCGGCCTGTCTGCTCACCAGCGGCGACACCCACTACGCCGAGGACCTCGTGCAGGAGGCCCTCAGCCGGATGTACGTGCTCTGGCGGCGCAGCGCCTTCACCGGCGGCCGGAACCGCATCGAGAACCCGGCGGCCTACACCCACACGGTGATGGTGCGCACCTTCATCGCCCAGCAGCGACGCCGTTCCAGCGGCGAGCGCCCGACCGAGACCCTGCCGGAGCGGGAGGGGCACGACGCGGACAGCAGTCTGCGGCTGACCCTGCTCGACGCGCTCGGGCGGATGTCGGCGAAGGACCGGGCCGTGCTGGTGCTGCGCTACTGGGAGGACCGCAGCGTCGAGGAGACCGCCGAGGTGCTGCGGCTGTCCTCCGGCGCGGTCCGGACCAGGACCACCCGGGCGCTGGCCCGGCTGCGCACCCTGCTCGGCGACTCGCTGGCCGAACTCGCCGCCCGCTGACACGTTCCGCAAGTTCCGCAGCGTTCCGCGCAGTGGGAACGCCCTGCTCACCCCCCTTTCTCTGGCACTTCCGCGACGCAAGGAGACGGTGATCCGCCATGTCCGAGCCGGACAAGTTCGAAGACGATCTTCTCTACGCCCTCACCCGTACCGGCGAGGGCTTCCGCCCCGATCAGACCGACCAGGCCGGGCTGGTCGCGGGCGGTTACCAGCGCGGCCGCCGCCGGTGGCGCCGCCGTTCGACCGCCGCGGTGGTGGGGAGTGCCGCCGCCCTGGCTCTGGTGGGCACCGGCGCGGTGTACCTGACGGGCAACGGTTCGCCGTCCGGCGGCACGGCCACGGTGGCCGCCGCCCCCTCCGCCTCGGCCGCCGCCCTGACCCCGGCCTCCGCCGGCCCGGGCACCCCCACCCCCACCGCGGCCGCGACGGTCTCCGGCGACGAGGTGCTGTCCACCTTCAAGGCCCTGCTGCCCAAGGGCGGGATCACCGAGGCCGGCGGCCGCGGCACCGACGACCCCCAGCTCAAGGGCACCTACGTGGGCGCCCAGCTGGTGTTCGACGACGGCGCCGGCAAGTCGCTCCTCATGCTCGGCGTCCAGAAGCACCGCCCGGGCCAGAGCCAGGACCGGTCGTGCCCCGAGCTCAAGCCCGGTCAACTCGACGCCTGCTCGGTCACCACCCTGGCGGACGGCTCCAAGCTGTACCTCAGCGAGGGCTACGAGTACCCGGACCACCGCGCCACCACCAAGGAGTGGATGGCGTCGCTGACCGGGCCCGACGGCCGGGAGATCAACCTCAGCGAGTGGAACTCGCCGCAGGAGAAGGGCGCGCCCGACAGCCGTCCCAACCCGCCGCTCACCCTGGACCAGCTCAAGGCGATCGTGACCGACAAGTCCTGGGACCGGATCGTGGCGGCGGTCAAGCCCGACGGTGTCGACTACGCGGCCCTGAGCACCGGGGTGTCCCTGCAGGACCGGCAGGCGATCCTCACCCGGCTGCTGCCCGCCGGGGTGAGCACGACCAAGGTCGACGGCAACGAGGTCGTCATGAACGTCGAGCTCGCCCAGGGCGGCGCCACCGGCTCGCTGGTCGTGCGGATGCAGAAGCTGACCGGGCAGACGGGGGAGGCGAAGGACGGGGCCCAGGGCGCGACCACGCTGCCCGAGGGCGGTCAGCTCAAGCTCTACGGCCCCGGGACGGCCAACCCGAAGGGGGCGCCGATGGCCGAGGTCGTGCGGAACGGCATCCTCGTCCAGGTCGGCGAGCCGCCGACCGGCAAGCCGCTGCTCAGCCTGGACCAGCTGAAGGCGATCGCCACCAGCCCGGAGTGGAAGCCCAGGAAGTAGCGGCCACGGACGTGGCGGTGCCCCGGGCCTGGGGGAGGGCCCGGGGCACCGCCGTGTGGGGGTGGGTGTGGGGGAGTGGGGGGTCAGTCCCGCTGGTCCTCGGGGAGGCTGATCACCCAGCGGGTGGCCTGCCGGGGGCGCAGGTAGAACAGCCAGTAGAGGGTGGCGAGGGCGGTGATGCCGCCGGTCCACAGCAGCGGTTCGGCGTCCAGCTGGGTCATGACGTAGACCAGCACGACGATCAGCAGCGCCGGGACGGCCGGCCACAGCGGCATCCGCCAGGCGGCGGCGTGCTTGTGGTGGCCGCGGCGGGAGAGCAGCGAGGCGATGGCGACGAGCAGGTACATCGCGGTGACGGCGACGCCGGTGATGTTGCTGAGCAGCTCGCCCTTGACGAAGCAGAGGGCGGCGCCGGGCAGGCCGACGGCCAGGGTGGCGATCCACGGGGAGCCGAAGCGGCCGAGGGTGCCGAAGGCCTTGTTGACCGGCTCGGGCCAGGCCTTGTCGCGGGCGGAGGCGAACAGCACCCGGGAGTTCTGGATGACCATGACGATGCCGGCGTTGATGATGGCCAGCGCGATGCAGAGGCTGATGAAGGTGCCGACCGCGGAGTTGCTCCACGCGGTGACCATGCCGGGGATGTCGCCGGAGGTCAGGGTCTGCAGGTCGGGGGCGCCCATGGTGATGGCGGCGACCGGGACCAGGATGATGGCGCTGGAGAGGCCGAGGGTCCACAGCACGGTGCGGGAGACGGTGCGGCGGGGGTTCTCTAGCTCCTCGGACAGGTAGACGGCGGTGGAGAAGCCCTGGGTGGCGAACAGGGCGATGCCGAGCGCGCCGATGATGGCGCCGATGCCGACCGGGCCGGCGGGGCCACCGTCGGTGGAGACGAGGCCGTGCAGCAGGCTCGGGTGGTGGGCGTTGGTGTGGGCGAAGCCGAGCACCGACACCACGCCGGCCGCGATGACCTCCAGGACCAGGAAGATGCCGGTGATCCAGGCGTTGGCGCGCAGGTCGAGCAGGCCGGCCAGGGTGGCGGCCAGCATCACGGCGGCGCCGGCGATCGGCTTGTCGACGTGCAGGACGGGCGCCAGGTAGTCGGCGGTGCCGAGGGCGATGACCGAGGGGACGATCATCACCACGATGAGCGACTGGATGAAGACCAGCCAGCCCGCGAGCCGCCCGGCCAGGGTGCCGACCATGGCGTACTCGCCGCCGGCGCTGGGGATCAGGGTGCCGAGCTCCGAGTAGCAGAACGCGACCGCGACGCAGAGCACCGAGCCGATGGCGATGGCCAGGGCGGTGGCGCTGCCGATGCTGGAGAACAGCTGCGGCACGATCACGAAGAGCGTCGAGGCCGGGGTGACGCAGGACAGCGTGAGCAGGGTGCCGCCCACGACGCCGATCGAGCGCTTGAGCTGCTGGGGCGCGACCCCGTCCGCCGTGGCGGTGACGTTCTGTGGCGGGCGAAGCGTGTCGGTCATCTGGATTCCGATCGGCTCTGTGCGGTCCTGGGACGGGAGCGGTATCGCCTCCGCTGGCTGTTTGCTCGGGTCTGTTCCGGTCGCTCCCGGGCCGCCATGGAACCGTGGGCGTATTGATTGCGTCAACGCCGGAACTGCTTCGGAATCCGTTGCGTCGAAGGGCATAATCATGCGATCCGATGATCACTTAAAGTCATGGCGCCGTTTGTCCGACTTGTTACTTTGGCTGCATCGGGCATGAATCAAAGGTGAACTCCGCGCTGCATTCCATCTTTCAAAGGCAACAGCCTGGGCTGGAGACGACACGAGAGGTGTCAGCCGGTCGTGCGGCAACTGCCCAGGGGGGTACGAGAACCGCAGCCCTCGCCCGGAAAGAACTAAGTAACGTTTCAGCACCTGGGACGACAAAGGGGTCGGACTCCGACGAGTCCGACCCCTTTGATCACCGTACGTAGCCAAGGCCCGCTCGCGCGGCCGGTCACTGCACCGGCAGCCAGCCCGTCTGGACCATCTGCCCGTTGGTCGCACGGCGTGACACGTAGATCCCGCGGCCCGGTGGCAGCGCCTGCGGCTTGACCGTCCCCAGCAGCGCGCCCTCGTCCCGGTTGCCGGACAGGATGACGCCCTGCCCGCCCAGCTCGCGCATCCGCTGCATCACCGGCTCGTACATCGAGCGCCCGGCGCCGCCCGCGCTGCGGGCCACGATCACCCGCAGGCCGATGTCCCGGGCGAACGGCAGGAACTCGGCCAGCGGCGCCAGCGGGTTGCCCGAACTGGTCGCGACCAGCTCGTAGTCGTCGACGATCACGAACATGTCCTTGCCGCTGTACCAGCTGCGGTTGCGCAGCTGCTCGGCGGTCACGTCCGGGCCGGGCAGGCGGCGGGCGCAGGCCCCGCGCAGCATGTCCACGACGGCGGCCATGGACGGCTGGGCGGCCGCGTACTCCACCAGGTACTCCTGCGGCACGGTGCCCAGCAGCGCGCGCCGGTAGTCGCCGACCACGATGCCCGCCTGGTCCGGAGTGTAGCGCTCGGTGATCTGCTTGATCAGCATGCGCAGCAGCGCCGACTTCCCGGACTCGGTGTCACCGAACACGATGAACAGCGGGTCGGTCTCGAAGTTGACGAACACCGGCGCCAGCTCGGCCTCGTCCACGCCGAAGGACAGGCCGCGCTCCGGGTGCTCGAAGCCCTTCGGCAGCGAGTTCCCGTCCAGGACGGCCGGCAGCATCCGCACCTGCGGGGCGCGGGGGCCGGTCCAGGCCCCGTCGACCGCGGTGACCAGCCCGGCCACGCCGTCCTGGAGGTCCTCCACCGAGGAGGAGCCGTCCAGCCGGGGGAGGCCGCCCAGGAAGTGCAGCCGCTCCGCGGTGATGCCGCGCCCGGCCAGCGGCGGGACGTTCTGCGCCACCCGGCGGTCCACCTCGGACTCCATCGCGTCACCGAGCTTCAGCTCGACCCGGTTCTGCAGCAGGTCCTTCAGCGCCGGGCGCACCTCGGCGTACCGGGCCGCGGTGATCACCAGGTGGACGCCGTAGCCGAGGCCGCGCTGGGCGATGTCGCCGATGACCGGCTCCAGCCCCTCGAACTCCTGCTTGAAGGTGTTCCAGCCGTCGATCATCAGGAAGACGTCCCCGAAGGCCTCGTCCGGCAGCTGGCCGGCCGCCCGGCGGGCCCGGTAGGTCGCGATGGTGTCGATGCCGGTCGCCCGGAACAGCTCCTCGCGCCGGTTCATCACCCCGTGCACCTCGGAGACCATCCGGCGCACCTTGTCCACGTCCAGGCGCCCGGCGACCCCGCCGACGTGCGGCAGGCCGGTCAGCGACTGGAAGCTGCCCGCGCCGAAGTCCAGCAGGTAGAACTGCACCTCGCGCGGGGTGTGGGTGAGGCCGAAGGCGGCCGTCATGGTGCGCAGCACGGTCGACTTGCCCGAGCGGGGGCCGCCCACGATCAGGCCGTGGCCGGCCGCCCCGGAGAAGTCGACCTCCAGGATGTCGGTCTTCTGTTCGCGCGGCTTGTCCACGATGCCGATCGGCGCCCGCAGCCGGCCGCCCGGGTAGCCCGGCGCGGTCAGCCCGCGTTCCGGGACGACCTGCAGCGGCGGCAGCAGGTGGTCGATGCTGGGCGCCTCGTCCAGCGGCGGCAGCCACACCTGGTGCGCGGCCGGGCCCTGGCCGGCCATCCGCTGGACGAAGACGTCCAGCACGGTGTCCACCAGCGCGTCGTCCTGCTCCGGTGCCTGCGGGGCCTCCTCCTCCACCGGCTCCGGGGGCAGGTCGACGAACGCGGAGGTGAACGCGACCGGCTGGGCGTTCACCCGCCGTCCGCCGGTCGACCGCTGCTGGCCCGGCGCCCGGTACGGCCCCGAGACGTAGGCGGCCTTGAACCGGTCCATCACGTCCTCGCCGAACTTCAGGTAGCCGACGCCCGGCACCGGCGGCAGGTGGTAGGCGTCCGGCACGCCGATCGCGGCCCGCGACTCGGCCGCCGAGAAGGTGCGCAGACCGATCCGGTACGAGAGGTAGGTGTCCAGGCCGCGCAGCTTGCCCTCCTCCAGGCGCTGCGAGGCCAGCAGGAGGTGCACGCCCAGGGAGCGGCCGATCCGGCCGATCTGGATGAACATCTCGATGAAGTCGGGCTTGGCGGAGAGGAGTTCGGAGAACTCGTCGATGATCAGCACCAGCGAGGGCAGCGGGTCCAGCGCCGCGCCGGCCGCCCGGGCCCGCTCGTACTCGTGGATGTTGGCGTAGTTGCCGGAGCGGTGCAGCAGCTCCTGGCGCCGGTGCAGCTCGCCCTCGATCGCGTCGCGCATGCGGTCGACCAGGGTGAGCTCGCCCTCCAGGTTGGTGATCACCGCGGAGGTGTGCGGCATGTCCGCCATGCCGAGGAAGGTCGCGCCGCCCTTGAAGTCGGCGAGCACGAAGTTCAGCGTCTCCGAGGAGTGGGTCATCGCCAGCGCGAGCACCAGCGTGCGCAGCAGCTCCGACTTGCCGGAACCGGTCGCGCCCACGCACAGGCCGTGCGGGCCCATGCCCTCCAGCGCGGCCTCCTTGATGTCCAGGTAGACGTGCTCGCCGTTGGCACCGACACCGATCGGCACCCGCATCCGCTCGTGCTGGGCGCGCGGGCGCCAGCTGCGGGCCACGTCGAAGGAGCCCGGGTCGCCCGAGTTCATCATGTCGGTGAAGTCCAGGTTGGACAGCAGCGGCTCGTCGTCCCCGCCGGCCGAGGCCCGGTACGGCGCCAACTGCCGCGCCAGCGCCTCGGACTGCCACAGCGAGAGCAGGTCCGGCTTGCCGGCGTACGTCGCCCCCGAGGCCGAACGCAGCACCAGCTCCTGCGGGCTGACCGTCACCATCAGGTGCCCGCTCGGCTCGTCCACCTCACCCGGGACGACCTCGATGACGGTCACCCCCTGCACGCCCTCGGGGCCGGCCAGCACCGAGTCGTGCGGCACCCCGGCGCCGTCCATGATGACCACCAGGTGCGGCTGGTCCGCCGCGGGCGCCGCGTCCCGGACGAAGCGCTGGCGGCCGGACAGCTCGTCCTGCAGCAGGTACTCCAGCTCGCCCAGGTCGTGGGCGCTCAGCCGGCGCGAGCCCGCGCCGTCCGCCTCCTTGCGGTGCTGGTTGTGCGGCAGCCACTTGGTCCAGTCCCACTCCTCGGCCGCGCCGGGCGCCGCGGCGACCGCGACCAGCAGGTCGTCCGGCGAGTGCAGGGTGGTCAGTTGGGCGATCATCGCGCGCACGTTGCCGTACACCGAGTCCGGGTCCCCGCACACCGTGATGTGGTAGAACGCCCGCAGCGAGACCGCCAACGGCAGGTCCTGGAGGGTGCCGTGGGCCTTCAGGAAGGAGTGCATCGCGGCCGCCGACAGCGGCTCCAGCTCGTCCATCGGCGCCGTTTGCGGCGCCACCAGCGGGGTGGACAGCTGCACCGGCCCGAGGCCCACCCGGATCTGCGCGAAGTCGCCGTCCCCCGTCCGCCGCTCCCACAGCCGCCGGCCGTCCTCGACGATCGACCACAACTGGTCCGGCGCCGGGTTCAGGAACAGCAGCGCGCCGCGCTGGCTCTCCGCCGTGCGGCGCACCTGGCGCCGGGTCTGCTGAAGGTACTTGAGGTAGTCGCGCCGCTCGTCCGCCATCGCGGTCGAACCGCCCTTGCGGGCCCGCACGATCTGGGCCAGGACCATGCCGACCGTGGAGACGATCATCAGACCGCCCATGATCTTCATCGGGGCGGCCGCGCCCGGCGAGAAGAAGAACACCGCCGAACCGCCCATGCCGAGCATCGGCAGGATGCTCATCAGCCAGTCCTCGCCGCCCTGCCGGGGCAGTTCGGGCGGGCTGACCAGCTCCACCGGCTCGTCCGGCACCGTCGGCGGGTACGCCCTGGCCGGTCGCTTGACCATGATCACACCCATGCGTCATCCACCCCGCGGCGTCGATCGATCACTTCGGCATCAGCCCTCACGCGACTGCGCCCGCTCCGGTACGGGTTCGCGAGACTGAGGACGCCCCACACAGCGCAGCCCCCGTACCACCGTGCGCAGGCGCCGATACTAACGGTCGGTCCTCGTACCGCCCGCCGGGCCCCGCCCCGCAGCGGAGCCGGGCACGGACCGAGCGGGTAGGGTAACGCCGCGCCAACTCGCGGCCCGGCCGGGCCGGTTCCACAGCCAGACCGCGCGCCGCGTGCCGCGGCACCGTCAACCACAGGGGGAGCGCCAAAGTGCGTCGAAGGATCGAGGTGCGGCCGTGACTTCTGCCGCCGCCACGGGCTACTGCCGGGTGACCGTCGTCGCCCCGGACCGCCGGATCGACGTCGCCCTGCCCGAGGACGTCGCACTCGCCGACGTCTATCCCGAGGTGCTGCGCCTGGCCAACCAGAGCCAGCCCGACGGCACCCCCACCGGCTTCCACCTGGTCCGCCGCGACGGCACCGTGCTCGACAGCAGCCTCTCGCTGGCCGCCCAGCAGGTCCGCGACGGTGACCTGCTGGCGCTGCGCCCCTTCGCCGAGTCCCTGCCGCCCGCCGTCTACGACGACGTCGCCGACGCCATCGCCAGCGCCGTCGAGGCCGACCGCCGGTTCTGGACCGTCGATCTCATGCGCGGCTTCGGCCTGATCGGCACCGGGGTGCTGCTCACCCTGCTCGGCTTCGCGCTCTGGTTCTCCGACCTGCGCCACGACATGCACAGCCTGCCCGGCGTGCTGGCCGGCGTCACCGCCGTCGTGCTCACCGCGCTCGCCGGGGTCCGCGCCCGGGTCTACGGGGACGCCCCCGCCGCCGTCGCGCTCGGCCTCGGCGCCCTGCCGCACGCCCTGATCGCCGGCAGCGGCATCATCGCCGTCGCCCACAAGTGGGACGGCCCAGGCCGGCTGCAGTTCCTGACCGGCTGCGTCACCGTCCTGGTGATCGCCGTGCTGCTCGCCGGACTGCTGCCCACGATGGACGCGGTGTTCGTCGCCGCCGCCTTCGTCGCCACCGCCGGCGCCCTCGCCACCTTCGCGGCCGTGCTGATGCCGGACACCCCGGCCGGGAACATCGCCGCCGTCACCGGCGTCGCCGCCGTCGCCGCGGTCGGCTTCCTGCCCAGCCTCTCCGCCCGCTTCGCCCGGCTGCCGGTCGGCTTCAGCGCCCCCGGCCAGACCCGCACCCGCAGTCGCGACTACGACGAGGAGGCCGAGCGCGCCGAGGCCGTCCAGTACGAGCGCATCGCCCACCAGGCCCGCCGCGGCCACGAGGTGCTGGTGGGGCTGGTCGGCGGCTGCGCCGCGGTCGTGGTCGGCGCCTGCGCCGTCCTCTCCTTCACCGACCGCACCTTCCCCGAGCTGCTGGCGCTCGCCCTGGGCATCGCCACCATGCTGCGTGCCCGGCTGTTCCGCTACACCGCGCAGGTCCTCAGCCTCACCGCGGCCGGGCTGCTCGGCCTGTGCCTGCTGATCGTCGGGCTGTCCCTGCACACCCCGCAGTTCATCCTGCGCACCGCCGGCGCCGGCACCGACCTGGACCTGCGCACCATCTGGCTGGCCGCCTCCATCGCCTTCGGCGCCGCGCTGCTCACCGCCATCGCCCTGGTGGTGCCCCGGCTCGGTGTCTCCCCGTTCTGGGGGCGCATCCTGGACCTGGTCGACAGCCTCACCCTGATCTCGCTGGTCCCGCTGGCGCTCGCCGTCCTGAACATCTACCGGCTGGTCCGCGGCGCCACCGGCTGACCCCCGGGACGCCCGCCTCCCACCCGCCGCCCACCCGCCGACCGGCGTGGTGGGCGGCACTGGTACGCTTGGCCTCCGAGCGCAGCCGTGTGTCCGCCCCCAGGGGCAGCCGACCACCGGCCGCGCTCACCGACACCGAGTTCTCGCAGAGTCCTGTGCTGTCGACCAGGACCGCTCGGTAGACCCCGAAGGAGTTGCAGTGGCTCTCGCCTCTGACGTCAAGAAGCAGATCATCGCCGAGTTCGGCCAGAAGGAGGGCGACACCGGCTCCCCCGAGGTCCAGGTCGCCATGCTCTCCCGCCGCATCTCGGACCTGACCGAGCACCTCAAGTTCCACAAGCACGACCACCACTCGCGTCGTGGCCTGCTGATCCTGGTCGGCCAGCGCCGCCGCCTCCTGCAGTACCTGGCCAAGAAGGACATCGAGCGCTTCCGTACGCTCGTCGACCGCCTGGGCATCCGCCGCGGTGCCGCCGGCGGCGCCCGCTAAGACCGCCGCTCGGGGCGGCTCCCCACACCGGGGAGCCGCCCCTCGCGCGTATGCCGCGGCGGTTCGGCCGCGGCACCCGGACATAACAACTCGCGCGCACCTCCCCAGGTGGCCGAGGATTGCACCGTAGGGTTGTGGGCATGCCGGGTGATGGCGCAGCAGCGCGCCACCCGGGCAGCAAGCCCGGACCCCCGCGGGACGAAGGCTTCAAACGGAAGCCGCCCGCATCCGAGAGAGCGTCCAGACGCGGACCGCCCGTCCCGGCCCGGCAGCCGTGAGGCGCCGGTCCTCGGTAGTGGCCCCCGGAACCCCCGCCGCAGAGCGGGGCGCCCCGGAGGCTTCGATCGAAGACCGGCCCGACTGCCGCCCTCCCTGGTTGGAGGGCTCCAGGGCCACCACGAGGCAGCGCGCGGGGACGCTCTCCCGGAGACGTACGAAAGAGGAGATCTTCCAGGTGGAAGAGAACGTGTTCTACGCCGAGGCCGTTATCGACAACGGTTCCTTCGGCACCCGTACCATCCGCTTCGAGACCGGCCGTCTGGCCCGTCAGGCCGCCGGCTCCGCCGTGGCCTACCTGGACGACGACACCATGGTGCTGTCGGCCACCAGCGCGTCCAAGCAGCCGAAGGAGCACTTCGACTTCTTCCCGCTGACCGTGGACGTCGAGGAGCGGATGTACGCCGCCGGCCGCATCCCCGGCTCGTTCTTCCGTCGTGAGGGCCGGCCCTCCGAGGACGCGATCCTCACCTGCCGCCTGATCGACCGCCCGCTGCGCCCGTCCTTCGTCAAGGGCCTGCGCAACGAGGTCCAGGTCGTCTGCACCGTGATGGCGCTCAACCCCGACCACCTGTACGACGTGGTCGCCATCAACGCCGCCTCCGCCTCCACCCAGCTGGCGGGCCTGCCGTTCTCCGGCCCGATCGGCGGCGTGCGCGTCGCGCTGATCAAGGGCCAGTGGGTCGCCTTCCCGACCCACAGCGAGCTGGAGTCGGCCGTCTTCGACATGGTCGTCGCCGGTCGTGTCCTGCCGGACGGCGACGTCGCGATCATGATGGTCGAGGCCGAGGCCACCGACAAGACCATCAAGCTGGTCGAGGGCGGCGCCGAGGCGCCGACCGAAGAGGTCGTCGCCTCCGGCCTGGAGGCCGCCAAGCCGTTCATCAAGGTGCTGTGCGCCGCGCAGTCGCAGCTGGCCGCCCAGGCCGCCAAGCCGACCGCCGAGTTCCCGGTCTTCCTGGACTACCAGGACGACGTCCTCGCCGCGCTGACCGCCGCCGTCAAGGACGAGCTGGCCCAGGCCCTGACCATCCCGGGCAAGCAGGAGCGCAACAACGAGCTGGACCGCGTCAAGGCCGTCGCGGCCGAGAAGCTGCTCCCCGAGTTCGAGGGCCGCGAGAAGGAGATCAGCGCCGCCTACAACGCGCTGACCAAGAAGATCGTCCGCGAGCGCGTCATCAAGGACAAGGTCCGCATCGACGGCCGCGGCGTCACCGACATCCGTACCCTGGCCGCCGAGGTCGAGGCCATCCCGCGCGTCCACGGCTCGGCGCTGTTCGAGCGCGGCGAGACCCAGATCCTGGGCGTCACCACGCTGAACATGCTCCGGATGGAGCAGCAGCTCGACACGCTCTCCCCGGAGACGCGTCGCCGCTACATGCACAACTACAACTTCCCGCCGTACTCGGTCGGCGAGACCGGCCGCGTGGGCTCGCCCAAGCGCCGCGAGATCGGCCACGGCGCCCTGGCCGAGCGCGCCATCCTGCCGGTCCTGCCGACCCGCGAGGAGTTCCCGTACGCCATCCGCCAGGTCTCCGAGGCGCTCGGCTCCAACGGCTCCACCTCGATGGGCTCGGTCTGCGCCTCGACCATGTCGCTGCTGAACGCCGGTGTGCCGCTGAAGGCCGCCGTCGCCGGCATCGCCATGGGCCTGATCTCCCAGGAGATCGACGGTGAGACCCACTACGTCGCGCTGACCGACATCCTGGGCGCCGAGGACGCGTACGGCGACATGGACTTCAAGGTCGCCGGTACCCGCAACTTCATCACCGCGCTGCAGCTGGACACCAAGCTGAACGGCATCCCGGCCTCCGTGCTGGCCGCCGCGCTGAAGCAGGCCCGCGACGCCCGCCTGCACATCCTCGACGTGATGAACGAGGCCATCGACTCTCCCGACGAGATGTCCCCGAACGCGCCGCGCATCATCACCATCAAGATCCCGGTGGACAAGATCGGCGAGGTCATCGGCCCCAAGGGCAAGATGATCAACCAGATCCAGGAGGACACCGGCGCCGAGATCACGATCGAGGACGACGGCACCATCTACATCGGTGCCGCCGACGGCCCGGCCGCCGAGGCCGCCCGCACCACGATCAACCAGATCGCCAACCCGACCATGCCGGAGGTCGGCGAGCGCTACCTGGGCACCGTGGTCAAGACCACGACGTTCGGCGCGTTCGTCTCGCTCATGCCGGGCAAGGACGGCCTGCTGCACATCTCGCAGATCCGCAAGCTGGCCGGCGGCAAGCGCGTGGAGAACGTCGAGGACGTCCTCGGCGTCGGCGCCAAGGTGCAGGTCGAGATCGCCGAGATCGACCCGCGCGGCAAGCTCTCCCTGATCCCGGTCATCGAGGGCGAGGAAGCCGGCGAGGCCGCTTCCGAGTGAAGCGCCGCTAGCTGACCCTTGCGGCCCGTACGCCTCCCGGCGTGCGGGCCGCACCCCGTTGTCCACGCGTTCGTCCGCACGTGCCATCCACGTGCGTTTCCTCTGGAGGTACCCACCGTGGCCCAGGCCCCGGCGGTAAAGCAGCGTCCCGGCAGCACCCGGACCCTGCTCAAGGGCGTCGACGGCGCCGGCACGGTGCGCCGCTCCGTCCTGCCCGGCGGCCTGCGGGTCGTCACCGAGACCCTGCCGACGGTGCGCTCCGCGACCTTCGGCATCTGGGTCGGCGTCGGCTCGCGGGACGAGACCCCGCAGCTCAACGGCGCGACCCACTACCTGGAGCACCTGCTCTTCAAGGGCACCGAGCGGCGCAGCGCGCTGGACATCTCGGCGGCCCTGGACGCGGTCGGCGGCGAGATGAACGCCTTCACCGCGAAGGAGAACACCTGTTACTACGCCCGGGTCCTGGACACCGACCTGCCGCTGGCCATCGACGTGGTCTGCGACATGCTCACCGGCTCGCTGATCCGCCCCGAGGACGTCGACGCCGAACGCGGCGTCATCCTCGAGGAGATGGCGATGGCCGAGGACGACCCGGGCGACGTGGTCCACGACCTGTTCGCCAAGGTGATCTACGGCAGCGGCCCGCTCGGCCGCCCGATCCTCGGCACCCAGGAGACCATCAAGGCCCTCACCCGGGACCAGATCGCCGGCTTCTACCACCGCCGCTACCGCCCAGAGAACCTGGTCGTCGCCGCGGCCGGCAACCTCGACCACCGCAAGGTGGTCAAGCAGGTCGAACGGGCCTTCGCCCCGGTGCTGGCCCGCTCCACCGCGGCGCCCGCCGAGGCCCGCCGCGGAATCAAGGCGCTGCGTACGGCCGGCAAGGTGGAGGTGCTCAACCGCTCCACCGAGCAGGCCCATCTGGTGCTGGGCGTGCCCGGGGTGCCCCGGCACGACGAGCGCCGCTGGGCGATGGGCGTGCTCAACGCGGCCCTGGGCGGCGGGATGAGCTCCCGGCTGTTCCAGGAGGTCCGGGAGAAGCGCGGCCTGGCGTACTCGGTCTACTCGTACTCCTCCTCCTACGCGGACAGCGGCCTGTTCGGCATATACGCCGGCTGCCAGCCCAAGCGGGTCGAGGAGGTGCTGCGGATCTGCCGCGAGGAGCTGGCCAAGGTGGTCGCCGACGGCATCACCGAGGAGGAGCTGCAACGCGCGATCGGGCAGATCTCCGGATCCACCGTGCTCGGCATGGAGGACACCGGCTCGCTGATGAACCGGATCGGCAAGGCCGAACTCAGCTACGGGCACCACCTGTCGGTGGACGACATGCTGGAGCGGATCGCGGCGGTGACCCTGGAGGACGTCCACGCGGTGGCCCGTGATGTGCTGGGCGCGTACCGGCCGTCGCTGGCGCTGATCGGTCCGGTCAACGACAAGCGGGCCGCCAAGCTCGCCGATCTGCTGGTCTGAGACCGGCCGGTGTTGAGAGGAACTTCGCTATGACGCTGCGTGTCGCCGTGATCGGCGCCAAGGGACGGATCGGCTCCGAGGCCGTCAAGGCCGTCGAGGCCGCGCCGGACCTGGAGCTGGCGGCCGCCCTCGGCCGCGGGTCGAAGCTGGAGGAGCTGACCGAGTCCGGGGCCCAGGTCGCCGTCGAACTGACCCACCCGGACTCGGTGATGGGCAACCTCGACTACTGCGTCCACAACGGCATCCACGTGGTCACCGGCACCACCGGCTGGACGGACGAGCGGCTCGCCACCGTCCGCGGCTGGCTGGCGGACGCCCCGGACCTCGGGCTGCTGATCGCCCCGAACTTCTCCATCGGCGCGATCCTCGGCATGAAGTTCTCCCAGATCGCCGCCCGGTACTTCGAGTCGGTCGAGGTGGTCGAACTGCACCACGACCGCAAGGCCGACGCCCCCAGCGGCACCGCCACCCGCACCGCCCAGCTGATCGCCGCCGCCCGCGCCGAGGCCGGGCGCCCGAAGCAGCAGGACCCGACCACCCACAGCCTGCCCGGCGCGCGCGGCGCCGACGTGGACGGGGTGCCCGTGCACGCCGTACGGCTGCGCGGCCTGCTCGCCCACCAGCAGGTGATGTTCGGCGACACCGGCGAGACGCTCACCATCCGGCACGACTCGCTGCACCACAGCAGCTTCATGCCGGGCATCCTGCTGGGCGTGCGCAAGGTCGTCGAGACCCCGGGGCTGACCTTCGGCCTCGAACACTTCCTGGACCTGTGAGTCACTCATGACCTCCCGTACCGGTTTCTTCGTCCTGTCCGGCGTGCTGTTGCTGGTCGCCCTACTCTGCGTGGGGGAGGGCGTCCAGCTGATCGCCACTGGCAAGCCGCTCGGCATCGGCATCGGCCTGTGCGCCTTCGTGATCCCGCTGATCGGCGTCTGGTTCCTGCGCCAGACCGTCCGCTTCGGCCGGGCCAGCGAGCAGCTCGCCCGGGAGCTGGAGGCCGAGGGCGGCCTGCCGGTGGACGAGCTGAAGCGCACCACCGGCGGGCGGATCGACCGGGCCTCGGCCGACGCGGTGTTCGCCCGCCGCCGGACCGAGGCGGAGGCCGCGCCCGGCGACTGGCGGGTCTGGTTCCGCCTCGCCGTGGCCTACGCCGACGCCGGCGACACCCCGCGCGCCCGCAAGACCATGCAGCACGCCATCAGGCTGCACAGCACCGAACCCGCAAGGAGTAACGCGTGAGCGACGAACCGACGGCCCCCAGCTTCCGCAGCGACGTGACGGTGGAGCTGGTCCGCAGCGCCGCCGCGGACTCGGACGTCATCTGGTCGGCCCGGGTGTCGACCGCGGGGGAGCAGTCCCTGGAGGCGCTCCAGCAGGACCCGGAGAAGTCCAGGGGCCTGATCAACTTCCTGATGCGCGACCGTCACGGCACGCCCTTCGAGCACAACTCGATGACCTTCTTCATCAGCGCGCCGATCTTCGTGTTCCGCGAGTTCCACCGGCACCGCAGCGGCTGGTCGTACAACGAGGAGTCCGGCCGCTACCGCGAGCTCGAGCCGGTCTTCTACGTGCCGTCCGAGGACCGCAAGCTGGTCCAGCAGGGCCGCCCGGGCAAGTACGAGTTCCACGAGGGCACCCCCGAGCAGCACAGGACCACCACGGGGGCGATGGAGGCCGCCTACCGCGAGTCCTACGCCCGCTACCAGGAGATGCTGGCGGCCGGCGTGGCCCGAGAGGTGGCCCGCGCGGTGCTGCCCGTCGGCCTGTTCTCCTCGATGTACGCGACCTGCAACGCCCGCTCGCTGATGCACTTCCTCTCGCTGCGCACCCGGAGGGAGAACTCGGCGGTTCCGTCCTTCCCGCAGCGCGAGATCGAGATGGTCGCCGAGCAGATGGAGGAGCAGTGGGCTCAGCTCATGCCGCTCACCCATGCGGCCTTCGAGAAGCACGGCCGAGTCGCCCCCTGACCTGGGGCGACAGGCATATGGGCAGGGTGTCGGGCATGTCTGGATTGCGGCTTTTCTAGCCGCTCCCTACATTCGTGACCACGGATCCCGGTGCTGCCTGAACCCCCGAGCGGGCAGCACCGGGGTCCCACCTCCCCGCCCTCGGCCTGCTCCACCTGTCCGAACCATGGACCGGCATGGGTACCGTCCCACCGCCTACGAGTAGCTTTGGACGCATGGCTCCGACCTCCACCCCCCAGACGCCGTTCGGCCGGGTGCTGACCGCGATGGTCACTCCGTTCACCGCCGACGGCGCACTCGACCTCGACGGCGCCCAGCGCCTCGCCACGCACCTCGTCGACTCCGGGAACGACGGCCTCGTCGTCAACGGCACCACCGGTGAGTCCCCGACCACCAGCGACGCCGAGAAGGCCCAGCTCGTCCGCGCCGTGGTGGAGGCGGTCGGGGATCGCGCCCACGTGGTGGCCGGGGCCGGCACCAACGACACCCACCACAGCGTCGAGCTGGCCCGGCAGGCGGAGGCCGCCGGGGCGCACGGGCTGCTGGTCGTCACGCCGTACTACAACAAGCCCCCGCAGGAGGGCCTGTACCGGCACTTCACGCAGGTCGCCGACGCGACCGGCCTGCCGGTCATGGCGTACGACATCCCGGGCCGCAGCGGGGTCGCGCTGAGCCACGAGACCCTGGTCCGGCTGGGGGAGCACCCGCGGATCGTCGCCAACAAGGACGCCAAGGGCGACCTGGGCGCCGCGGCCTGGGCGATCGCCCGCTCCGACCTCGCCTGGTACTCCGGCGACGACATCCTCAACCTGCCGCTGCTGTCCGTCGGAGCCGTCGGCGTGGTCAGCGTCGTCGGGCACGTGGTGGCCGGTGAGCTGAAGTCGATGATCGAGGCCTACCTGGGCGGCGATGTGGCCAAGGCCACCGCGATCCACCAGGGCCTGCTGCCGGTGTTCACCGGTATGTTCCGCACCCAGGGCGTGATCCTCAGCAAGGCCGCGCTGGACCTCCAGGGCCTGCCGGCCGGGCCGCTGCGGCTGCCGCTGGTCGGCGCGACGCCCGAGGAGATCGACCGATTGAAGCAGGATCTCGCCGCCGGCGGGGTACACCTGTAGCAGACACAGACGTGCGCGCCCCGGCTCGCCGGACCCGCCCGGGTCCGCCGCTGGACCGGACCGAAGGCGCGAGAGCACCGACCCAGTAGGAAAACGACACTGAGTACGCACGCCATATGTCTCCAGGGGGAGGACCCCGGGCATATGGCGTGCGTCGTGAGGAGAGTCTTTTGAGCCACCCGCATCCCGAACTCGGCGCGCCCCCGGCCCTGAAGGAGGGCGCCCTCCGCATCACTCCGCTCGGCGGCCTCGGCGAGATCGGCCGCAACATGACGGTCTTCGAGTACGGCGGCCGCATCCTGATCGTCGACTGCGGCGTCCTCTTCCCCGAGGACGAGCAGCCCGGCGTGGACCTGATCCTCCCGGACTTCACCTACATCCGGGACCGCCTCGACAAGATCGACGGCATCGTCCTCACCCACGGGCACGAGGACCACATCGGGGCCGTCCCGTTCCTCCTCCGGGAGAACCCGGACATCCCGCTGATCGGTTCGAAGCTGACCCTCGCCCTGATCGAGGCCAAGCTCGCCGAGCACCGCATCCGGCCGTACGTGCTGGAGGTGAAGGAGGGCGAGCGCGAGCGCATCGGCCCCTTCGACTGCGAGTTCATCGCGGTCAACCACTCCATCCCGGACGCCCTCGCCGTGGCCGTCCGCACCCCCGCCGGCATGGTCGTGGCCACCGGCGACTTCAAGATGGACCAGCTGCCGCTGGACGGCCGCCTCACCGACCTGCCGACCTTCGCCAAGCTGGCCGAGGAGGGCATGGACCTGCTGCTGGTGGACTCCACCAACGCCGAGGTCCCCGGCTTCATCCCGCACGAGCGGGACATCTCGGCGGCGCTGCGGAACGTCTTCGCCAACGCCGACAAGCGCATCATCGTCGCCTCCTTCGCCAGCCACGTGCACCGCATCCAGCAGGTGCTGGACGCCGCCCACGAGTACAAGCGCAAGGTCGCCTTCGTCGGCCGCTCCATGGTCCGCAACATGGGCATCGCCCGTGACCTCGGCTATCTGAAGGTCCCCGGCAACATGGTCGTGGACGTCAAGCAGCTGGACGACCTCCCGGACAAGGAGGTCGTGCTCATCTGCACCGGCTCGCAGGGCGAGCCGATGGCGGCACTGTCCCGGATGGCCAACCGCGACCACCAGATCCGCATCGTCGAGGGCGACACCGTCGTCCTGGCGTCCTCGCTCATCCCGGGCAACGAGAACGCCGTCTACCGCGTGATCAACGGCCTGACCCGCTGGGGCGCCAAGGTCGTGCACAAGGGCAACGCCAAGGTGCACGTCTCCGGCCACGCCTCGGCCGGTGAGCTGCTGTACTTCTTCAACATCTGCAAGCCGCGCAACCTGATGCCGGTCCACGGCGAATGGCGCCACCTGCGGGCCGCCGCCGACCTGGGCATCGCGACCGGCGTGCCGCGCAACCGCGTGGTCATCGCCGAGGACGGCGTCTGCGTCGACCTGGAGAAGGGCGTCGCCCGGATCGTCGGCAAGGTGCAGGCCGGCTACGTCTACGTGGACGGCTCCTCGGTCGGCGACATCACCGAGGCCTCGCTCAAGGACCGCAGGATCCTCGGCGAGGAGGGCTTCATCTCGGTCTTCGTCGCGGTCGACTCGACCAACGGCAAGATCGTCGGCGGCCCGACCATCCAGGCCCGCGGTTCCGGCATCGACGACAACGCCTTCGCGCCGGTCGTCGCCAAGCTCCAGGAGGCCCTGGACCGCTCGGCGAGCGACGGCGTGCTGGAGCCCCGCCAGGTGCAGCAGCTCGTCCGCCGGACCATCGGCAAGTGGGTCGCGGACAACTACCGCCGCCGGCCGATGATCCTGCCGGTCGTCGTCGAGGTCTGACCGGCGCCGCTGGTTTGACGTGGGGCGACCCGGTGCGTAATGTTCTCCGGGTTGCCCCACGGGACGAGCCCCAAGGAAGTCCTCGAATGCGAATTCGAGAACGGCCGGGAAAACGGACCGAGAAACTCTGATAGAGTTCGGGAGCGCCGAAAGGCGAGAGCCAAATCGGATGAATGAAACTCCGGAAAACGGAGCGGAAAACATCTGATAAGCTGGAAACACGAAAGAACGAAGCGCCCGGAGGGCCCGCTGGAAGGCGGTCCGAAGGAAGCGTCCGTTCCTTGAGAACTCAACA
>NZ_JPRF03000062.1 GCF_001188955.3 Kitasatospora aureofaciens
CCGGGCCGAGCAGCGCCCGGGCCCAGTCGGCGTCGTGCTGGCGGACGGCGGCGCGCGCCCAGGCCTCGCGCAGGTCGTCGGCCCAGCTGCTGCTGGTCTCGTCCACGCTGTCGCCGACCCGCAGGGCGAGCAGCTGCTCGGGCGTCAGCCCGGTGCTCTCCGCCCAGACCGCCAGCGGCGCGGCGGCCACCACCTCGCCGAACCACCAGGCCCGCTCGCCGCGCCCGGTGGGGGACTTGGGGGCGATGCCGTCGCGCTGCATCCGCTCGTCGCACTCGACGGGCGGGGACACCAGCAGGTGGGTGCCGCCGTCGGCGAGGCGGACGGCGGCCCGGGCCCGTTCGGCCATCCGCCGGGCGAGCGCCGAGGTGGGCAGGGTGGAGAGCAGTTCGGCGGCGGTGGCGCGGACGTTCTTGCTGCGGTCGCCCAGCGCGGCCTCCAGGAAGGGTTCGTCGGCGGGGGAGAGGCCGTCCTGGAGGGCGTCCAGGAAGAGCAGCCGGTCCTCGGCGCGCTCGGTGGGCCAGGTGCTGCGCAGCAGCTCCAGCCCGGCGGCCGGGTCCCGGCGGCGCAGCAGGGTGAGGTGGGTGACCCGCTCGGCGAACAGGCCCTCGTGCCACAGCCGGTGGTCGGACGGGTCGTCCGGCCGGCGGTCCGGTTCGGGGGCGGCGGTGCGCAGCACGAACCGCCAGTCCGGGTTCTGCGAGGCCAGCCAGTGGCCCAGCGGCCCGGCCAGCGCGACCGCGTCGCCGCGCAGTTCGCTGCGCGCGCGGGCGGCGTCGAGCAGCGCGGGTATCAGCGCGGCGGGTGGCCGCAGGCCCTCGAACCGGGCGGTGGTGAGCCACTGCGGCAGCAGCTCGGCCAGGTTGGCCAGGGTGCCGCCGCCACTGCCGCCGTTTGCGCCGGTGCGTCCGGCGAGCAGGACGGCCAGTCGGCGGGCGGCGGCCTCCGGCATCTCCGGGCGGGGGTCCTCCGGGGCGGGTGGCCCGGGCGGGCCGGCGGCCGGTACGGGCAGGGCGCCGGCCCGGCGGCGGACGGTGGCCAGCGCGGCCAGTTCCAGCAGCGCGGTGGCCGGGTCGGAGGGATCCACGGCTTCGGCGAGCGGCAGTGCGGTGGCCGGGAGCGGGCGCCGGTCGGTGCCGAGCAGGGCGCTGGTCCGCAGGGACTCCCACGGGTCCTGGGTGATCGTCATCGTCGGTTCTCCTAGGAAGAGCTGAGGCCGACCGGGCGGTGCTCGGCGGACCAGGCGGTGACCGGGGCGAAGCCCTGGTGGCCGTACTCGCCGAAGACCGTCAGCGGGCGGCCGGTGGAGACCGCGACCAGCCGCCACAGCGCCGCCTCCGGTACGGCCGAGGTGCGTACGGGGACGGTGTGGTGGCCGTCCGTCAGGTGCCAGCCGTCCGGGGCGCGGACCGGGACGACCCCGGCGAGCACCGTCGGCCAGCTGTCCAGCCACGGGTCGTCGGCCACCGCGGTGCCGTACCCGGCGACCGCCTCGGCGACGGTGAGGCCGGCGGGCGGGGCGGCCGGGCCGGGCTCGGGGGCGCCGTAGCGGGTGCCGAGCGCGGCGCGCAGCGGGCGGGCGCCGGGGTGGTAGGCGAGTTCGGCCTCCAGCAGGTGGCCGGTGGGCAGGGCGAGGTCGGGGGCCTGGCCGGGGCGGCCGAAGGCGAGCAGCAGGGCGGGGCGGCCGGTCTTGGCGCCGCGCAGCCAGACCCGGCGGGTGGTGAGCCGCTCGTCGGCAGTGTCGCGGCTGCCGAGCACCAGCCAGCGGTCCCGGACGGTGGGCCCGGTGAGCACCTCGGCGGCGTCGAGGGTGTAGCCGACCCGGGCGCGGACGGTGGCGGCCAGTTCGGGCGGCAGCTCGTCGATCCGGGTGGCGGCGGTGGCCAGCAGGTGGAGCATCGCGTACTCCGCCAGCAGCCGCTCCTCCGGCAGGGTGTCCAACTCCCTTACTCTGGTGGCCAGTCCGGGGGCCTGGGCGTCGACCATCCGGGCCGCGACCTCCTCCCAGGGGCCGGCCGTGGACTGATCGGCGAGGCCGTGCCGGATCCGGTCGGCCAGTCGCAGCCGCAGCTCGGCCGCTCCGGCCGCGACCCGGGCGCCGCGCCGTTCGGCCCGGCGGCGGGCGGCCTCCGGATCGGCCGGGGGCGCCGCGCGCTTCTCGGCGCGCTCGCGGCGGGCCCGGAGCCACTCGGCCGCCCAGTCGGCGGCCTCGCCGGTCGGCACGGCCTCGGGGGCGCCGCTCCACAGCAGGAGGAGCCCGAGCGCGTGCTTGCACGGGAACTTCCGGCTGGGGCAGCTGCACTGGTAGGCGGGCGTGGCGAGTTCGATCACGGTGCGGTACGGGGTGCGGCCGCTGCCCCGGCACTCGCCCCAGAGTGCGGCGCCGTCGGTGCCCGTCCCGGACCAGGGCGCGGGCGAGGACAGCTTGCCGGCGGCCTTCCGCGACGCGGCGTCAGGCGCCAGGGACAGGACGTGTTCGGTGCTCCAGCGTTCCTCCATGCGACCGACGGTAGGCGGGGGCACTGACAGCGGCTGACTGACCGTCCGGACCGGGCCGGGCGTTGTCAGTGGCACGTTGCAAGGTGGTTCCCACAGGCCGGGACGCCGACCTGGCTCCCCCCGATCCCTTTGCCGCCCGGGCATCCGTGTGCCCGGAGGCCGACCCGAAGGAGCCCCCGATGACCGACGTTCTGCGGCAGCACGCCGAGGACGCCTTCGCCGGTGAACTGGCCGCGCTGGCCGCCCAGGACGACCGTCCCCGCCCCGAGCGCTGGAAGCTCTCGCCGTGGGCCGTGGCGACGTACCTGCTCGGCGGTGAGCTGCCCGACGGCACCCGGATCACCCCCAAGTACATCGGCCCGCGCCGGGTGGTCGAGGTCGCCGTCACCACCCTGGCGACGGACCGGGCGCTGCTGCTGCTCGGTGTGCCCGGCACGGCGAAGACCTGGGTGTCGGAGCACCTGGCGGCCGCGATCAGCGGTGACTCCACGCTGCTGGTGCAGGGCACCGCGGGGACGCCGGAGGAGGCCGTCCGGTACGGCTGGAACTACGCGCAGCTGCTCACCCACGGCCCCAGCCGGGACGCCCTGGTGCCCTCGCCGCTGATGCGGGCGATGGCGGACGGCAAGCTCGCCCGGATCGAGGAGCTCACCCGCATCCCGGCCGACGTGCAGGACAGTCTGATCACCATCCTGTCCGAGAAGACTCTGCCGGTGCCGGAGTTGGGCAGCGAGACCCAGGCCGTGCGCGGCTTCAACGTGATCGCCACCGCCAACGACCGCGACCGCGGCGTCAACGAGCTGTCCAGCGCGCTGCGCCGCCGCTTCAACACCGTGGTGCTGCCGCTGCCGGGCTCGCTGGACGAGGAGGTCGACATCGTCACCCGCCGGGTCAACCAGCTCGGCCGCTCCCTCGACCTGCCCGAACTGCCGGGCGGCGCCGAGGAGATCAGGCGCGTGGTGACCGTCTTCCGCGAGCTGCGGGCCGGCCTCACCGTGGACGGCCGGACGAAGGTCAAGACCCCGAGCGGCACCCTCTCCACCGCCGAGGCGATCTCGGTGGTGACCAACGGCCTGGCTCTGGCCACCCACTTCGGCGACGGCGTGCTGCGCGCCGGGGACGTGACGGCCGGCATCCTCGGCGCGGTCGTCCGCGACCCGGTCGCGGACCGGGCGGTGTGGCGCGAGTACGTCGAAGGGGTGGTGCGCGAGCGCGACGGCTGGAAGGACTTCTACCGCGCCGCCCGCGAGGTGACGGCGTGATTGAGCGGAGCGAGCGGACCATCGAGAGGTGCGTGTTGCGGCAGGCGCCTGCCGGGCGAAGCGGGGTGGGGGCATGACGAACGGGGAGGTCGCTCTGCTGGGCATCCGGCACCACGGCCCCGGCTCGGCCCGGGCGGTGGCCGCCGCGCTGGCGCAGTGGCGGCCGGACGCGGTGCTGATCGAGGGCCCGGCGGAGGCCGACGCCGTCGTCCACCTCGCCGCCGAGAAGGACCTGGTGCCCCCGGTCGCCCTGCTCGCCCACGCGGTGGACGACCCGGCGAAGGCCGCGTTCTGGCCGTACGCCGAGTTCTCCCCGGAGTGGGTGGCGATCCGCCACGCCGTGGACCACGACCTGCCGGTCCGCTTCATCGACCTGCCCGCCGGGTACGGCTTCGCGCCGTTCACGGACGCCGACGCCGACGACGCCGACGATCACGCCGCCGACGGGGCCGGGCCCGACGAACTGCCCACCGATCCGCTGGCGCTGCTCGCCGAGGCCGCCGGTCACGACGACCCGGAGCGCTGGTGGGAGGACGTGGTCGAGCACCGCGCCCCCGGCGCGGACGCGCTGGCGCCGTTCGCCGCCGTCGCCGAGGCGATGGGCGCGCTGCGCGCCGAGGGTCTCGGCGAGTCCCGCCGGGACCAGCTGCGCGAGGCCCACATGCGCCAGCAGATCCGCGCCGCCTGCCGCGCCGGGCACCGCCGGATCGCCGTGGTCTGCGGGGCCTTCCACGTCCCCGCGCTGGAGACGATGCCCACCGTCGCCCACGACCGGGCGCTGCTCGCCGGCCTGCCGAAGAAGGTACGGGTGGACATCACCTGGATCCCGTGGACGCACCGCCGGCTCTCCCAGGCCACCGGCTACGGCGCGGGCGTCCAGTCGCCCGGCTGGTACCACCACCTGTTCACGGCCGTTGGTGATCCGGTGCCGCGCTGGCTCACCCGGGCCGCCGAGCTGCTGCGCGCCGAGGACCATCCGGTCTCCTCCGCCCACGTGATCGAGGCGGTCCGGCTCGCCGAAACCCTGGCCGTGCTGCGCGGCCGCCCGCTCGCCGGGCTGACCGAGACCCTGGACGCCGTCCGGGCGGTGCTCTGCGAGGGCTCGGACGTCGCCCTGGAACTCGTCCGGGAGCGCCTGGTGGTCGGCGACGCGCTCGGCGAAGTGCCGGACGCCGCACCGGCGGTACCGCTCCAGCGCGACCTGGCCCGACTTCAGCGCTCGCTGCGGCTCAAGCCCGCGGCCGCGCCCCGGGACCTCGACCTCGACCTGCGCAAGGACACCGACGCGGCCCGCTCCCGGCTGCTGCACCGGCTGCGGCTGCTGGGCGTCGAGTGGGGCGTGCCGGCCCGCTCCTCGGTGAACTCCACCGGGACGTTCCGGGAGAGCTGGCGGCTGTGCTGGCAGCCCGAGTTCGCGGTGCGGATCGCCGAGGCCGCCCAGTGGGGCACCACCGTCGAGGAGGCCGCCGTCAACAAGGCGGTCGGCACCGCCCGGGCCGCCGTCGAACTCGCCGAGCTGACCGGCCTGGTGGAGACCTGCCTGCTGGCCGGGGCCGCGGCGGGCCTGGCCGAGCGGGTCTGCGTCGGACTGCCGCCCGCCTGCGTCGGGTTGGACGCCGAGAGCGCGGCGGCGATGCGCGCCCGGATCGACGAGGTGCACGGCGCGATCGCCCTGCTCGACCCGGCCGCCTCCGGCACCGGCACCGGCACCGATACCGGCACCGACACGGGCGGCCTGGCCGAGCGCTGGGCCGCCGCCCTGCGCTCGCTGGCCCGCCGCGAGCCCACCGCCGGACCGGCCACCGGCGCCCCCGGGCTGCTGCGCGGCCGCGCCGTCCGGCTGCTGCTGGACGACGGCCGGCTCGACTCCGAGGAGGCCGGCCGACGGCTGCGCCTGGTGCTGTCCGTCGCCAACTCCCCGGCCGACGCGGCCGGTTGGGTGGAGGGCTTCCTCACCGGCGGCGGTGCCCTGCTGCTGCACGACCCCAGGTTGCTCGCCCTGCTGGACGAGTGGCTCGGCGGGGTCAGCGGCGAGGTGTTCACCGACGTGCTGCCGCTGCTGCGGCGCACCTTCGCCGGGCTGGAGGCGGGCGTGCGCACCACCATCGGCGGCCGGGTCGCGGCCGGTCCGCTCGGCGCGGCCCCGGCGGCCCCCGAGGCGGTCGGCGAACTCGACCCGGACCGCGCCGACGCGGCCGTCCCGGTGCTGGCCGTGCTGCTCGGCGTCGGCCCGAAGATCCCCCGCCAGCGCGCCGGCCGCAACACCTGACCCCAGTCGAAGGAGAGGACGAGATGGCGACCACGACCGATGAACGACTGCGCCGCTGGCGACTGGTGCTCGGCGGCGAGGCCGACGGCACCGGCTGCACCCTGCGCGGCCGCGACGCCGCGATGGACGGAGCCCTCGCCGCGCTCTACCGGGGCGCCCCCGACGACGCCGCCCGTACGGGCCGCGGCCGCCGCAGCGCCGGGCTGGGCGGCTCGGCCCCGCAGGTGGCCCGCTGGCTGGGCGACATCCGGGAGTACTTCCCGTCCACCGTCGTCCAGCTGATGCAGCAGGACGCGATCACCCGGCTCGGCCTGGACCGGCTGCTGCTGGAGCCGGAGATGCTGGAGGCCGTCGAGCCGGACGTGCACCTGGTCGGCACCCTGCTGTCGCTCAAGCACGCGCTGCCCGAGACCACCCGGGAGACCGCCCGGGCCGTGGTCGGCAAGGTGGTCGCCGACCTGGAGCGCAGGCTCGCCGACCGGACCAGGGCCACCCTGGGCGGCGCCCTCGACCGCAGCGCCCGGGTGAACCGGCCGCGCCACCGGGACATCGACTGGGACCGGACGATCCGGGCCAACCTGAAGAACTACCTGCCCGAGCACGGCACCGTGGTGCCCGAGCGGCTGGTCGGCTACGCCCGGGCGCAGCGCGCGGTGAAGAAGGACGTCATCCTCTGCGTCGACCAGTCCGGCTCGATGGCGCCCTCGGTCGTCCACTCCGCGGTGTTCGGCGCGGTGCTCTCCTCGATGCGCACCCTGGACACCCGGCTGGTCGTCTTCGACACCTCGGTGGTCGACCTCACCGAGCAGCTGACCGATCCGGTGGACGTGCTGTTCGCCACCCAGCTCGGCGGCGGCACCGACATCAACCGGGCGCTCGCCTACTGCCAGTCGAGGATCACCCGGCCGTCCGAGACGATCGTGGTGCTGATCAGTGACCTGTACGAGGGCGGCATCCGGGACGGCATGCTGCGGCGGGTCGCCGCGATGAAGGCGGCCGACGTCCAGTTCATCGCCCTGCTCGCGCTCTCCGACGAGGGTGCGCCGGCCTACGACCACGCCCACGCCGCCGCGCTGGCCGCGCTCGGCGCCCCGGCCTTCGCCTGCACCCCGGACGTCTTCCCGGAGATCATGGCGGCTGCGATCGAGAAGCGTCCGATCCCGCAGCACCTGGTCAAGGGCGCTGACCGGGGGGAGGCGCAGCTTCACTCGAACGTGTGAATCACTCGATCGGTGGACCGCGGCCCCGTCCGGCACCTTCGGGCTGATCTGTGACGGTTCTCACCCAAGCCGGGCAGGCCCCGGGCGGAACACGCCCGTCCCACGGGGATAACCTGCCAGACGGACGTGACGCGCGTGTTGATTGACGTGTGCGCCCGTGGCTGTGTGGGCCGCAAGGCCGTACCTCTGCGTACCCGCACCGCCCCGACGACCCGCAGCGAAGATCCTGCCGTGGCACGCTCGTAGAGACACAATCCGCGACCACGAACAAGGACAAACACGTGGACCTGTTCGAGTACCAGGCGAGGGACCTCTTCGCCAAGCACGGTGTGCCCGTGCTTGACGGCGATGTCATCGAGACCGCCGCAGACGCTGCCGCCATCGCGGAGCGCTTCGGCGGCCGCGCCGTCGTCAAGGCTCAGGTGAAGGTGGGTGGCCGGGGCAAGGCCGGCGGCGTCAAGCTCGCCGCCGACCCCCAGGACGCCGTCGCCAAGGCCGAGCAGATCCTCGGCATGGACATCAAGGGCCACACCGTTCACAAGGTGATGCTGGCCCAGACCGCGGACATCAAGGACGAGTACTACGTCTCGTTCCTGCTGGACCGCACCAACCGCACCTTCCTGGCCATGGCCAGCGTCGAGGGCGGCGTGGAGATCGAGGTCGTCGCCGAGCAGAACCCCGAGGCGCTCGCCAAGATCCCGGTCGACGCCAACGAGGGCTGCACCCCGGAGAAGGCCGCCGAGATCGTCGCGGCGGCGAAGTTCCCGGCCGAGGTCGCCGACCAGGTCGCCGAGGTCCTGCAGAAGCTGTGGAAGGTCTTCATCGCCGAGGACGCCCTCCTCGTCGAGGTCAACCCGCTGATCAAGTCCGGTGACGGCAAGATCATCGCGCTCGACGGCAAGGTCTCCCTGGACGAGAACGCCGACTTCCGCCAGCCCGAGCACGAGGCGCTGGAGGACAAGGCCGCGGCCAACCCGCTGGAGGCCGCCGCCAAGGCCAAGGGCCTGAACTACGTCAAGCTCGACGGCCAGGTCGGCATCATCGGCAACGGCGCGGGCCTCGTCATGAGCACCCTCGACGTGGTCGCCTACGCCGGTGAGAAGCACGGCGGCGTCAAGCCCGCCAACTTCCTCGACATCGGTGGCGGCGCGTCCGCCGAGGTCATGGCGAACGGCCTGGAGATCATCCTCGGCGACCCCGACGTCAAGTCGGTCTTCGTCAACGTCTTCGGTGGCATCACCGCCTGTGACGCGGTCGCCAACGGCATCGTCCAGGCCCTGGAGCTCCTCGCCGGCAAGGGCGAGAACGTCACCAAGCCGCTGGTCGTCCGCCTGGACGGCAACAACGCGGAGCTGGGTCGCAAGATCCTCGACGACGCCAACCACCCGCTGGTCCAGCGCGTGGACACCATGGACGGTGCGGCCGACCGCGCCGCCGAGCTGGCCAACAAGTAAGGAAGGGGACTTAACACCATGGCTATCTTCCTTACCAAGGACAGCAAGGTCATCGTCCAGGGCATGACCGGCGCCGAGGGCATGAAGCACACCCGCCGCATGCTCGCCTCCGGCACCCAGATCGTCGGCGGCGTCAACCCGCGCAAGGCCGGCACCACCGTCGACGTCGACGGCACCGAGATCCCGGTCTTCGGCTCCGTCGCCGAGGCCATGGAGAAGACCGGCGCCGACGTCTCGGTCCTCTTCGTGCCGCCGGCCTTCACCAAGGCCGCCGTCGTCGAGGCCATCGACGCCGAGATCCCGCTGGCCGTCGTCATCACCGAGGGCGTCCCGGTGCACGACACCGCCGCCTTCTGGGCGTACGCCGGTTCCAAGGGCAACAAGACCCGGATCATCGGCCCGAACTGCCCCGGCCTGATCAGCCCCGGACAGTCGAACGCCGGCATCATCCCGGCCGACATCACCACCTCCGGCAAGATCGGTCTGGTGTCGAAGTCCGGCACCCTGACCTACCAGCTCATGTACGAGCTGCGCGACATCGGCTTCTCCTCGGCCGTGGGCATCGGCGGTGACCCGGTCATCGGGACCACCCACATCGACGCCCTCAAGGCCTTCCAGGAGGACCCGGAGACCGAGATCATCGTCATGATCGGTGAGATCGGCGGCGACGCCGAGGAGCGTGCCGCGGCCTACATCGCCGAGCACGTCACCAAGCCGGTCGTCGGCTACGTCGCGGGCTTCACCGCCCCCGAGGGCAAGACCATGGGCCACGCCGGCGCCATCGTCTCCGGCTCCTCGGGCACCGCCCAGGCGAAGAAGGAGGCCCTCGAGGCCGCCGGTGTCAAGGTCGGCAAGACGCCGTCCGAGACCGCCCGCCTGGCTCGCGAGATCATCGCCGGCTGACCCTGGTCACCCGCGCTGTGAGCGCCCCCGCCCCTCGTGGGCGGGGGCGCTCGCCGTTTCAGCGCCGGGGCCCCGCGACGCACGGCAGCGGGGACCACGCCGGACAGGCCGCCGGGTTCCGCTGCGGGGGCGGGGCCGCACCCCGGGCCGCCACCGGCAGCTCCCAGCGTGCGATCGCCTGCGGCGGCGGGGCCGCCACCACTGCCGCCAGCCCCGGCGTCGGACTGCACCACAGGCTGGTGACGCCGTTCGGCGCCCCGCCCGGCCGCAGCGGCACGCCGGGTCTCGGCACCTCCGCGGTCGGGGCCGGCACGCACAGCACGGGCACCGGCTGCTCCGGCCGCTGGAACAGCTCCGCCGGGCGCATCCCGGCGAGCGTCGCCAGCACCGCCCCGCCCACCGCGGCCGTCAGCAGCACCGCCGCGCCCGTCCGGCTCGCCGTCCACAGCCGGTGCCGGGCCCGCAGCACCGGCACCGGCGCCCGGTGCGGCTCCGGGCAGCCCCGCACCGCCGCCCGGTGCAGCAGCCCGCTCAGGCCGTCCGCGAAGCCCGGCGCCCCGGGATCCGGCCCCACCAGTTCGGGCACCCACTGTGCCAGCGCCGCCCGGGCCGCCCACACCCGCCCTTCGGCCGCCGCCAGGGTCGACTCCACCTCCAGCGCGACCGCCGCCGCCGGCAGGCCCAACCCGTCGTGCAGCACCAGCGCCCGGCGCTGCGGGCGCGACAGCCGCCGCAGCGCCCTCAGCAGGGCCTCGTCCCCGTCGGTCAGCCGGTCGTGGTCCGGCAGCACCGACTGCGCCTCGTCCGCCGGCCGCACCCGGATCCGCCGGTGCGGCAGCGTCCACGCGTGCACCCGCCGCGGCCCGCCCCGGCGCCACGGCGACAGCGCCAGCTCGCAGGCCCGCACCCGCACCCAGCCCTCCGGGTCCCCCGACCCGACCACCGCGCCCCAGTCCCGCCGCGCCGCCCCGAAGGCCAGCCGCACGCAGTGCACCGCCCGGTGCCGGCACGTCGTCAGCAGGTACACCTGCTGCACCAGCCGGGTGTGCGCGTCCTCGTACAGCCCCTCGAAGTCCTCCGACAGGTCCCGCCCGTTCCCCGCCTCGGTGAGTGCCTGACTGATCCGCTCCCGGGAGTCGGCGGCCTCCGGGGCGGCGGGTACGGCCGACTTCGGCATGGTCCTGGCCGCCTTCCCGGCTGCGGTGGGTGCGCCGCCCTGTCCGCTCCTGCTCGGGGCCGGGGCGGTGGGCCCGTCGGCGGGGACCGTGGGCACGTCCGGTCGCGGGGCGCGCTGCTGCTTCCGGTGCGATGGCCTGCCGTCGGGCAGCTGCCGCTCGCCGTCCGGGGGTACGGCGGCCGGGCCCGGCTCGGGGGTGCCGCCGGCCCGGCGCGGAGGGTGCGGGTCCCCGGTCGGGCGGCCGGCAGTGGGGGAGGGGGCGCCGTCGGTGCCGGACTCTGCCGAGGCCGGGGTCGGGTTGGTCTGGGTCATGCCGCTGCGTTCTCCCGGGGCTGTGGGGGCCACTCGCGTGCGGTCGGGGTCGGTGGGGCCGGCCGGGGAGCGCCTGCCCGGGCTGACGGGGGGTGCGGTCCTGAGGAGGGCGATGGCGGCGGCTTCGGTGGGACAGCCGAGTTTGTGCAGGGCCCGTTGGAGATAACTGCGCGCGGTCGCGGGGGTGACGCCGAGTGCGGCGGCCGTGTGGTCGAGGCCGTGCCCGGCGGCGAGGTGGGAGAGGGCCTCCGCCTCACGGGGAGTCAGTTTCCGCAGCTCGGGGACGCGGGTGGGGGGCGTGGTCATCAGACGCTCCGGGCCCGGGCGGCGGCTTGGGGGCAGGGTCTGAAAAGGCGCATAAGACAATAATCTGGGACACGGCGGCGGTTTGCCGGTTCACGGAGCATGGCGAGTCGCCTTGGCACCATGAGGCGCATGACGCAGCTGATGGGCCGTCCACTCCTGGAAGTGCCGGGCGAACTGGGTGGACGCCCCGTGCTGGCCGACCTGTTGGCGGGGGTGCGGACCGCGCTGGTCGGTCTGGCACTGGTCGGGGTGCCGGTGCTCGGGCTCTGGATCGCGACGCCGTACGCGGACTCGGACGCGGCCGGTGCCACCCGGTTGGCGGGTGCGCTGTGGCTGCTCGGGCACGGCGCGCCGGTGCTGCGCGGCGGTGCGGACGCCCCGTTGACCCTCACTCCGCTGCTGCTCGGCGCCCTGATGGTGGTGCGGCTGTACCGGGCGGGCGCCGGGGCGGCGTCGCGGCGGGGGCTGCGTTCCCGCTGGGGCGGGCCGGTGGCGGTGTGGACGGGGTACTGCGCGGTGGCGGTGGGAGTGGTGCTGCACTGCGCGGGACCCGGGCCGTTCCGCAGCCGGGTGCTGCCGGACCTGCTGGTCGTGGGCCTGCTCGCCGGGTTGTCGACGGCCGCCGGCTTCCGGTCCGTCCGGCCGGAGACGGCCTTCGCCCGGTTCCTCCGGTCGGTGGCCGTCGGGACAGGGTCGTGGTTCGACCGGCTCCCCCCGGGCTGGCGGCCGGTCGGCGGGATGCCCGCGGTGTGCCGGGCGGCCGCTGCGGCCGGGGCGGGGCTGGTCGCGGCGGGCGGACTGCTGGTGGCGGGGGCGGCGGTGCTGGACGCGGTGACCGGCGGCGGGCGGGGGATGGCACTGCTCGGGCGCGGGCCCGCGGCGCTGTCCGGGCTGCTGCTGCTCACCGTGCTGCTGCTGCCGAACGCAGTGCTGTGGGGCGCGGCGTACGCGCTGGGCCCGGGCTTCGAGGTCGGTGCCGGGACGCTGGTGTCGCCGGGCGGTACGGAACTCGGTGCGGTGCCGGAGTTCCCGCTCTTCGCCCTGCTGCCCCAGGAGGGCCCGGGCGGCTGGCGGCTGGCGGTGCTGCTGCTGCCGCTGCTGGCGGGGCTGGTGCCCGCGGTCCTGCTCGGCCGGGCGGCGGCGGGCCGCCGTTCCCCGGTCGGTGCCGGTCCGTGGACGCCCGCCGCGACGGCGGTCGCGGCCCTGGCGGCCGCGCTGCTGCTCGGCGCCGGGGCGGCGGCGCTGGGCTGGCTGTCCGGCGGGGCACTGGCGGCCGGGCGGATGGCCCGGTTGGGGCCGGTGCCGTGGTGGACGGGCCTGGCGGCGGCGGGCTGGCTCGCCGCGGTGGCCGTACCGGGCGCCCTGCTGGTCCGCCACCGCGCGCTCGGTCCGGCGGGGGTCGAGTGCGCGGACGGCGTCGAGTGCGCGGATGCCGCCGTGTGCGCGGACGGCGTCGAGTGCGCGGATGCCGTCGAGCAGGCGGAGACCGTCGAGGGCCCGGTCGATGCCCGGTCCCCAGCCGGGGGCACGGCCGGGCTCGTGAGACCGGCGCCCGGGCGGGGCGTGCACGCTCGGCTCACGGTCCCGGTGCGCCGGCGCGCGCTGGAGCTGCGCGCCCGTACCCACGCCCTCGTGCGGCGGCTGTCCGGGCAGCGCGGCCCTACCGGCTGAACCGGTGGCCCAGGGCCTGTCCGGCGGATCTCGCCGGGCGCCCGAGGCCGCGCGCCGATCCGACGGGATCCGCGGTCAGGCCCTACTCGGCGTTCCCGGTGAAGTCCACGTACCACTGCGGGGCGTACCGGTCGCAGTTCTCGGCGCCGACGTTGGTCAGCGAGTCCCGCACGCAGGTCACGTAGTCCCGGTAGTAGTAGCCGAGCCCGATCACCGAGGTCGCGACGACGACGGTCATCGCGCCGGTGAGGATCCCGGCGAGCGCGGCCGGGGTGAGCGGGTTCGGCGCCGGGATGCCGGCGGGCCCGCCCGCGGCCGCCGCCGCGGGCCGCTTGGCGCGCAGCGCGCCGATGCCCCAGACGATGCCGAGCACGCCGACCAGCAGCGCGATCCAGTGGAAGCCGGCGAACAGGCAGACCAGCGCGAAGGGCCCGGCCAGCGCGGCGTTGCGGGCCTTGCGGTGGCTCGGGTCGGTCGGGTCGAGCCGGGGCGGTTGCGGGGCCTGCGGCCGCTGGCCGGGGCGTCCTTCGCCGAGGCCCTGGCCCCACGGCGGCGGGAACGGCGGACGGTCGCCGCCCTGGCCGCCGCTCTCGCCGCCCTGACCGCCGTTGCCGTCGGGGCCGTGGCCGGACCAGGGGCTGCGCGGCCGCCACGGCTGGTCCGGGGCGTCCGCCGGCGGCGGCGCGAAGGGGTTGCGCTCGTCGGTCTCGTCGCCGCTGCTCATGGGTTCAGCCGTTCCTTCTCGGTCGGGGCTCGGTCGTGGCTCGGTCGGGGCTTCGGTGGTGGCTCGTTCGGAGGGTCGCGCGTCGGAGCGGTCTCCCGCGCCCCAATGATCCCGCAAGCGTTCGAGGGCCCGGCGGGGGCCTGCCCTCGCCCGTACGGGGCGTGCACAACTCCGGTACGGCGGGCCCGAGGAGATCCCCGTCTCAACTACGCGCGTAGCGCCGCCGACAGGGTGCGGGGGCCCTCCGACCAGCCGTTATCGTGGTGACGGTCAGCAGCTCAGATAGGTTCCCCAGGCCCCGCGTCGCGGCGGTTCTCCTGGTGTTCCCCTTCGCTCGACCTGCCGTTCGTAGTGGCCCCACCACCGGTGGACGTACCAGCGGGCGGCGCCCGACCTACGGAGAATCGCGCAGTGGCCGCCGCCCCCGCTCAGCTCTTCCCGCCCCGTACGCCCGGACCGGCCCGCCTGGTGGTGCTGGTCTCCGGCTCCGGCACCAATCTCCAGGCGCTGATCGACGCGGTCGCCGACCCGGCGTACGGCGCCGAGATCGTGGCCGTGGGCGCGGACCGGAACGGCATCGCCGGCCTCGACCGCGCCGAGAAGGCTGGCCTGCCGACCTTCGTCCACCGCGTCAGGGACTTCCCGGACCGGGCCGCCTGGGACGGCGCGCTGACCGCCTCCGTCGCCGCCCACCGGCCGGACCTGGTGGTCACGGCCGGCTTCATGAAGATCCTCGGCCCCGAGTTCATCGCGGCCTTCGCCGGGCGGATCGTCAACACCCACCCCGCACTGCTGCCCGCCTTCCCCGGCGCCCACGGCGTCACCGACGCGCTCGCGTACGGGGTGAAGGTCACCGGCTGCACCGTCCACCTGGTCGACGCCGGCGTGGACACCGGGCCGATCATCGCGCAGGGCGTCGTCGAGGTCGTCGACGCCGACCACGCCGATGGCGGCGAAGCGCTGCACGAGCGCATCAAGACTGTCGAGCGCAAGCTGCTCGTCGACGTCGTGGGCCGGCTGGCCCGCGAAGGTCACCGCATCGAGGACCGAAAGGTATGGATCCCGGCATGACTGCCAGCTCCACCACGCCCCCCGTTTCGGAGAACATCCGTCCGATCCGTCGCGCGCTGATCAGCGTGTACGACAAGACCGGTCTGGAGGAGCTGGCCCAGGGCCTGCACGCCGCCGGGGTCGCCATCGTCTCCACCGGCTCCACCGCCGGCCGGATCGCCGCCGCCGGCGTGCCGGTGACCGAGGTCTCCGAGCTGACCGGCTTCCCGGAGTGCCTGGACGGGCGCGTGAAGACTCTGCACCCCCGCGTGCACGCCGGCGTGCTCGCCGACCTGCGCCTGGAGTCGCACCGCGCGCAGCTGGCCGAGCTCGGTGTCGAGCCCTTCGACCTGGTCGTGGTGAACCTCTACCCGTTCAAGGCCACCGTCGCCTCGGGCGCCACCCCGGACGAGTGCGTCGAGCAGATCGACATCGGCGGCCCGAGCATGGTCCGCGCCGCCGCCAAGAACCACCCGTCGGTGGCCGTGGTCGTCGACCCGGCCCGCTACGAGGACGTGCTGACGGCCGTTCGCGAGGGCGGCTTCGACCTGGCCACCCGCAAGCGCCTGGCCGGTGCCGCGTTCGCCCACACCGCCGCCTACGACGTGGCCGTGGCCTCCTGGTTCGAGGCCGGCTACGCCCCCGGCGACGAGCGGTTCCCCGAGTTCCTCGGCGCCACCTGGGAGCGCCAGAACGTGCTGCGCTACGGCGAGAACCCGCACCAGGGCGCCGCGCTCTACACCGACGGCACGGGCGGCCTGGCCGGCGCCCAGCAGCTGCACGGCAAGGAGATGTCGTACAACAACTACGTCGACACCGACGCCGCCCGCCGCGCCGCGTACGACCACGCCGAGCCGGCCGTCGCGATCATCAAGCACGCCAACCCGTGCGGCATCGCGACCGGCGCCGACGTCGTCGAGGCGCACCGCAAGGCGCACGAGTGCGACCCGGTCTCCGCGTACGGCGGCGTGATCGCGGTCAACCGCCCGGTCACCGTCGAGCTGGCCGAGCAGATCGCCCCGATCTTCACCGAGGTCGTCGTGGCCCCCGCCTTCGAGGACGGCGCGGTCGAGGTGCTGGCCCGCAAGAAGAACATCCGGGTGCTGGTCGCCCCAGAGGCCCCGGCCAACCGCCAGGAGGTGCGCCCGATCTCCGGCGGCGTGCTGCTCCAGGACGCCGACCGGGTGCAGGCCGAGGGCGACGACCCGGCGAACTGGACGCTGGCGACCGGCGAGGCGCTCCCGGCGGCCGAGCTGGCCGAGCTGGCGTTCGCCTGGCGGGCCTGCCGGGCCGTCAAGTCCAACGCGATCCTGCTGGCCAAGGGCGGCGCCTCGGTGGGCGTCGGCATGGGCCAGGTCAACCGGGTCGACTCCTGCAAGCTCGCGGTCGAGCGGGCCGGCGAGCGGGCCAAGGGCGCGTACGCGGCCTCGGACGCCTTCTTCCCGTTCCCGGACGGCCCGGAGATCCTGATCGCCGCCGGCGTGCGGGCGATCGTCCAGCCGGGCGGTTCGATCCGTGACGAGCAGGTCATCGAGGCGGCCGAGAAGGCCGGCGTGACGATGTACTTCACCGGCGCGCGCCACTTCTTCCACTGAGTGGCACGAAGCGGCCCGGCCCCCTCCGAGGAGGGAGCCGGGCCGCTTCGCCGTGGTTCGTGCCGTCCGTCAGTACCGCGGCCGGTTGAACCAGTTGACGCCGTCCCGGACGCACATGGCGGTGATCCAGATGACGCAGATCGCGATCCAGATCAGCCCGATGATGATGTTCGCCGTGATCTTGGTGTTGATCCCGCCGATCAGGTCGAGCACGCCGAACAGCGCGGCGATCGAGCCGTAGACGATGGTGGTGATCCGGACACCGTTGCCGCCCTTGCCGAACTTCGCGCCCAGCGTGATGGACAGCGCGGCGGCCAGCGCCCACACGACGCCGATGACCAGCAGGATTCCCATCGCGGCGTGGCCGATCGAGGAGATGAAGTCGTCGCTGCTCGTCGAGGTCTTGTTGACGGCGTCGTTGGCGACCGCGGCCGCGATCAGGCAGAACCCCGCGAGGATCACCTGCACACCGCCGATGACGAACAGCAGCACCCGGGTGGTCATCACCAGGCCCGGCATGACCTGCGGCAGGGCCGGCGCGTAGCCGTAGGCCGGCGGCGGGGCCTGCTGCGGGTAGCCGTAGCCCGGGGCCGGCGGCGGGGCCTGCTGCGGGTAGCCGTAGCCGGGCGCGGGCGGCTGGCCGTACGGGTTGTTCGGGTCGGGCGGGTAACTCATGGATGCCTCCGGGCAGTTGCGGGGACGTGGGGACGGGACGGCGGAGGACCCGGTTGCGGCCGGCGAGTCGGGTCGCCGACGGAACGGGACGGTACCGGAGCGCGGTGACAGCCCGGCGGCGGTGGCGGGCGCGGCCGGCTCAGTGCTGTGACGAGCGGGTGATCGGACGCCTGGACGGGCACGGCGCGGTGAGGACGTCGCCGTGGCGGTCTGGCTGTGCGGACTGCTGTGGTCGGATCACTGGCTCTTTCCCCCGGGTACGCCCCGCCGCGGGATCCGTCGGCCCGTCACCGGGCCGGGTCGCGGCAGGGGATGCCCGCATATCGTCATCCGGACGGCAGCGCGCTGTCCAGCCGGTTGTGGGCGCCAGGTCGAGACTGTGGCGCAACCGCAACGTGGTGCGGACCTTCCGTACCCGTCCGGTCGCCCGACCGGCCAGGGGGCCGCCCCGGTACGGGACGCGGTCGCGATCCGGGAGAATGGGGTCATGACTGCCCAGATTCTCGATGGCAAGGCCACCGCCGCCGCGATCAAGTCCGAACTCGCCGCCCGCGTGGCGGCCCTCAAGGCGAAGGGCGTCACGCCCGGCCTCGGTACCGTCCTGGTCGGCGACGACCCGGGCAGCCGCTGGTACGTCAACGGGAAGCACAAGGACTGCGCCGAGGTCGGCATCGCCTCGATCCAGCGCGAGCTGCCCGCCACCGCCACCCAGGAGGACGTCGAGAACGTCGTCCGCGAGCTCAACGCCGACCCGTCCTGCACCGGCTACATCGTCCAGCTGCCGCTGCCCAAGGGCCTGGACCAGAACCCGGTCCTGGAGCTGATGGACCCGGACAAGGACGCCGACGGCCTCCACCCGACCTCGCTCGGCCGCCTGGCGCTGGGCATCGAGGGCCCGCTGCCGTGCACCCCGCTGGGCATCGTCGAGCTGCTGCGCCGGCACGACGTGGAGATCGACGGCGCCGAGGTGGTCGTGGTCGGCCGCGGCATCACCGTCGGCCGCTCGATCGGCCTGCTGCTGACCCGCCGCAGCGAGAACGCCACCGTCACCCTGTGCCACACCGGCACCCGGGACCTCGGCGCCCACCTGCGCAAGGCCGACATCATCGTGGCCGCCGCGGGCGTGCCGCACCTGGTCAAGCCGGAGGACGTCAAGGCGGGCGCCGCGGTGCTGGACGTCGGCGTCAGCCGCAGCGAGGGCAAGATCGTCGGCGACGTGCACCCGGGCGTGGCCGAGGTGGCCGGCTGGATCTCCCCGAACCCCGGCGGCGTGGGCCCGATGACCCGCGCGATGCTGCTGAACAACATCGTCGAGGCGGCCGAGCGCCGCGCCGGCGTCTGATCCCCGAGGGACGGCGAGCATGACTGAACCGCGACCGGCGCGGTCCCGGCAGAGGCCGGTCAGGACCACCGGCACCCTGCCGCCCGAGGGCGCTGCCCCGGCCCTCGGGCGCGACCACGCCCTGCCCGTCCGGCAGTGGCCGATAACGCTGGTCCTGTCGGTGGTCGGTGCCGGCCTCGCGGTCACCTGGTTCGCCGACTTCAAGGACGGCTTCAAGTACGGGCTGCTGATCCTCGGCATCGGAGTGCTGCTCGGTGCCGTGCTGCGGCTGGTGCTGCCCGAGGTCGGGATGCTGGCGGTGCGCAGCCGCTTCACCGACGTGATCGTGCTGGCCTTCCTGGGCGCCTCGATCGTGCTGCTGACCCTGGTGGCGCAGCCGAACCCGTGGCTGGAGATCCCGCTGCTGGACAACATCGGCCAGCTGATCGGCCGGCCCAAGCACTGAGCCGGCCGTCCCGCCGCGGCCCCGCCCGGAACCCGGGCGGGGCCGCGGTGCGTCTGTGACGCATCAGCCACGCCCGCACACGCGGCGTAGGCTTCCCTTTGCGATAACCTGACGCCGGTCTCTCGATGTCGAGAGATCATCCTGGCTCCAGTGCCGGTGTGCCTGGGGCACCTGGCGATTTGCTGGAGAAGGTAGAAATGACCCGCACCCCCGTCAACGTCACCATCACCGGAGCCGCCGGCCAGATCGGCTACGCGCTGCTCTTCCGCATCGCCTCGGGCCACCTGCTCGGTGCCGACGTGCCGGTGAACCTGCGCCTCCTGGAGATCCCGCAGGGCCTCAAGGCCGCCGAGGGCACCGCCATGGAGCTCGTCGACTGCGCCTTCCCGCTGCTGCGGGACATCACCATCACCGACAACCCGAACGAGGCCTTCGACGGCGCCAACGTCGCGCTGCTGGTCGGCGCCCGTCCGCGCACCGCCGGCATGGAGCGCGGCGACCTGCTGCAGGCCAACGGCGGCATCTTCGGCCCGCAGGGCAAGGCCATCAACGACCACGCCGCGGACGACATCAAGGTCCTGGTCGTCGGCAACCCGGCCAACACCAACGCCCTGATCGCCCAGCGCAACGCCCCGGACGTCCCGGCCGAGCGCTTCACCGCGATGACCCGTCTGGACCACAACCGCGCGGTCGGCCAGCTGTCCGCCAAGACCGGCGCCCTGGTCTCCGACATCAAGCGCGTCACCATCTGGGGCAACCACTCCGCGACCCAGTACCCGGACATCTTCCAGGCCGAGGTCGCCGGCAAGCCGGCCTTCGAGGCCGTCGGCAACGACCAGGCCTGGCTGGAGAACGACTTCATCCCGACCGTCGCCAAGCGCGGCGCCGCCATCATCGAGGCCCGTGGCGCCTCCTCGGCCGCCTCGGCCGCCAACGCCGCCATCGACCACGTGTACACCTGGGTCAACGGCACCGCCGAGGGCGACTGGACCTCCATGGGTGTCGTCTCCGACGGCTCCTACGGCGTCCCGGCCGGCCTGATCTCCTCCTTCCCGGTCACCACCAAGGACGGCAAGTTCGAGATCGTCCAGGGCCTGGAGATCTCCGACTTCTCCCGCGCCCGCATCGACGCCTCGGTCAAGGAGCTGACCGAGGAGCGCGACGCGGTCCAGGAGCTGGGCCTCATCTGAGCCCCGCCCCCGCGGCCTTCCCGACGGCCCGCCCCTCCCTCCCGGGAGGCGGCGGGCCGTCGCCGTTCCCGGCCCGCGTCCGGCCACGTCGCTTCCGGCCCCCGTCCACGCCCGCCGCCTACACTGGCCCGCTGTGAACGAAACCCTCGGGGACGCCGCGCTCGTCCTCGTCTTCATCCTGCTGGGCGGGCTGTTCAACGTCGCCGAGATCTCGCTGATCTCGCTGCGGGAGGGCCAGATCCGGGCGCTGGAGGCGCGCGGCACCCGGCGCTCGGCCCGGGCCGCGCACCTGGCCGCCGACCCCAACCGCTTCCTGGCCGCCGTCCAGGTCGGGGTGACCTGCATGGGCTTCCTGTCCGCCGCCTTCGGCGCCGACACCCTGGCCGGCAAGGTCGCCCCTCTGTTCGTCGACGCCGGGCTGTCCCGGGGGATGGCGGACGCGGTCGCCCTGGTCGGGCTCACCCTGGTGATCAGTTACGTCTCGCTGGTGCTGGGCGAGCTCACCCCCAAGCGGATCGGTCTGCAGCGTGCCGAGTCCATCGCGGTGGGCGCCGCCCCCGTGGTGGACGTGATGTCGGCGGCACTGCGCCCGGTGATCTGGCTGCTCGGCCACTCCACCAACCTGATGGTCCGGCTGTTCGGCGGCGACCCGGCGGCCGGGCGCGGCTCGATGAGCTCCGAGGAGCTGCGCGGCCTGGTCGCCTCCAACACCGAACTGGGCAGCGACGAACGGGCGTTGATCGCGGACGTGTTCGCCGCCGGGGAGCGCCAGCTGCGCGAGGTGATGGTGCCGCGCACCGAGGTGACCTTCCTGGACGCCGAACGCCCGCTGGCCGCGGTGCGGCACCAGTCCGAGACCTCGCCGCACTCGCGCTACCCGGTGGTCGAGGGCAGCGCCGACGCCGTGGTCGGCTTCGTCCACGTCCGGGACCTGTACGGCGCCCGCGGCGAGCAGGCCGTCAAGGTCCGCGACCTGGCCCGCCCGGTCAAGCTGCTGCCCGGCACCAAGCGGGTGCTGGAGGCGATGGGCGAGATGCGCCGGGAGGGTCACCACCTGGCCATCGTGGTGGACGAGTACGGCGGCACCGCCGGCATCGTCACCCTGGAGGACCTGGTCGAGGAGGTGATCGGCGAGATCCGCGACGAGTACGACCGGCCGGAGGCCGCCCCCACCCGCCGGCTGGCCGGCGGCGGCATGGAGCTGGACGGCCTGCTGAACCTCGGCGACTTCGAGGAGGAGACCGGCGTCGCCCTGCCCGAGGGCCCGTACGAGACGGTGGCCGGCTGCCTGGTCGCCTCGCTCGGCCGGCTGCCCCGGGACGGCGACCACGCCAGGGTCCCGGTCGAGGGCGGTGGCGCGGTGCTGCTGACGGTGGCCAAAGTGGAGGGCCGGCGGATCGCCCGGGTGAGGGTGAGTGCGGTCACACCGGAGGAGCCTGCTGGGGCGGAGGTTTCCTGAGCGAGCCGGGGAACTGGAACAATGGCGTGCATGGTCAACGCAGCGGTCACTGGTCCCGTCAAGGACCGTCCCCGGGTGCTCTCCGGGATCCAGCCCACCTCCGGCTCGTTCCACCTCGGCAACTACCTCGGCGCGGTGCGCCAGTGGGTCGACCTGCAGAAGGAGAACGACGCCTTCTACATGGTCGTCGACCTGCACGCGATCACCGTGCCGCAGGACCCGGCGACGCTGCGCCAGAACACCCGGATCTCCGCCGCCCAGCTGCTCGGCGCCGGCCTGGACCCGGAGCACTGCACCCTGTTCGTCCAGTCGCACGTGCCCGAGCACGCGCAGCTGGCCTGGGTGATGAACTGCCTCACCGGCTTCGGTGAGGCCTCCCGGATGACCCAGTTCAAGGACAAGTCCTCCCGGTACGGCGCCGACAGCACCACCGTCGGCCTGTTCACCTACCCGATCCTGCAGATCGCGGACATCCTGCTCTACCAGGCGGACGCCGTCCCGGTCGGCGAGGACCAGCGCCAGCACGTGGAGATCACCCGCGACATCGCGGAGCGCTTCAACTCCCGCTACGCCCCGGTGTTCACGATCCCCAAGCCGTACATCCTCAAGGAGACGGCGAAGATCATGGACCTCCAGGACCCGGGCATCAAGATGAGCAAGTCGGCGTCCTCGCCCAAGGGCCTGGTCAGCCTGTTGGACGAGGCGAAGGTCAGCGCCAAGAAGTTCAAGAGCGCCGTCACCGACACCGGCACCGTCGTCTCCTACGACGAGGAGCAGAAGCCGGGCGTCTCCAACCTGCTGCGGATCCACTCCGCGCTCAGCGGCCAGTCGGTCGAGCAGCTGGTCGCGCACTTCGAGGGCAAGATGTACGGCGCCCTGAAGACCGAGCTGGCCGAGCTGTTCGCCGAGTGGGTGACGCCCTTCCAGCAGCGCACCGGCGCCTTCCTGGACGATCCGGCCGAGCTGGACCGGGTGCTGGCGATCGGCGCCGAGAAGGCCCGCGCGGTGGCCTCCGAGACGCTGGCCACGGTGTACGACCGGATCGGCTTCCTCCCGGCCGCCAAGCGGTGACTCCCCTCACACCCCTGCCCGGTGGTGACGGCGGCCCGCCTTTCCCGGAGGTCGTCACCATCGGCGTGTCCGTCAGCGTTCCGGACCCGTACGGCGCGCGGATCCAGGACGCCCGGGCCGGCCACGGCGATCCGCAGGCGCGCTCGATACCGACGCACGTCACCCTGCTGCCGCCGACCGAGCTGCCCGCCGAGGCGCTGCCGAAGGTCGAGGAGCACCTGGCGGCGGTGGCGGCCGCGCACCGGCCGTTCCGGATGCTGCTGCGCGGCGCCGGCACCTTCCGGCCGGTGTCCCCGGTGGTGTTCGTCCGGGTCGAGCAGGGTGCGCAGGAGTGCCGGCTGCTGGAGGCGGACGTCCGCTCCGGCCCGCTGGCCCGCGAGCTGGCCTTTCCGTACCACCCGCACGTCACGGTCGCCCACGGCCTGCCGGACGACGTGCTGGACCAGGCGTACGAGCAGGCGCGCGGGTTCCGGGCGTCTTTCCCGGTGCCGGGCTTCTCGCTCTCCCGGTTCGACGCGGACGAGGTCTGGCGGCCCTGGCGGGAGTACCACTTCTCCTGAACCGGCCGGCTCCCGCCGCCGGGTGGACTACCCTGCGGCGCGGCCGAGTTCGAGCATCCGGCCGACCACCCGGCCCGCCGCGCCGCCGTCGTCCAGGGCGCAGTGCTCGGCTCGGAAGCGCCGGTAGCGCTCCGCGTAGCCGGGCGGCAACTCCGCTCCGCTGTCGGCGAGTTCGCGCAGCGCACCGAGCAGTTCGGCGGAGTCCGGCACCAGCGGGCCGGGGGCGTTCGGCTCGAAGTCGAAGTAGAAGCCGCGCAGGGTGTCGCGGTAGTGCTCCAGGTCGTAGGTGAAGAAGTAGACCGGGCGGCCGGTGATCGCGAAGTCGAACATGATCGACGAGTAGTCGGTCACCAGCACGTCCGCGATCAGCAGCAGTTCCTGCGGGTCGGGGAAGTCGCCGCAGTCGTACAGGAAGCCGTCGGCGGCGCCCGGCAGCGGGTCGCGCACGTGCGAGTGCGGGCGGACCAGCAGCACGTGGTCCTCGCCGAGCAGCCGGCGGGCGTGGTCGACGTCCAGCCGAAGGTCCAGCCGGAAGCCCTCGCCGTCGCCGCGCCGCTGGTCCTCGCGCCAGGTCGGCGCGTACAGCACGACCCGCTTGCCCTCGGGGATGCCGAGCCGTCTGCGGACCGTCGCGGCGACCCGCGGGTCGGGCTGGGCCAGGACGTCGCCGCGCGGGTAGCCGGACTCCAGGACCTCGCCGTCGTAGCGGAAGGCGCGTCGCAGGATCGGGGTGGCGAACGGGCTGGGGGAGAGCAGCAGGCTCCACTGCGGGGTCTCCCGGTCGAGCGCCTCCAGGTAGCCGTGGTCGGCCAGCCAGGAGTTGTCGACGTCGTGGGCGATCCGCTTCAGCAGCGAGCCGTGCCAGGTCTGCACCACGACCTGGCCCTCGCGGCGCTCCAGGAAGTCCGGGAAGTGGGTGTTGCCGACCAGGTAACGGCAGGTGGCCAGGGCGCGGTACCACTCCGGGCTCCAGATCCGCACCGGGACGACCCCGGGCGGCAGCTCGGCCTGGCCGTCGTCGACCACCCACAGGTGCTCCAGCGGCTCGCCGCGGCGGGCGAGTTCGGCGTGCACCGCGCGCGGGGAGTCGGCGTAGCCGCGGCCGCCGAACACGTCGTACAGCACCGCCTGGCGCAGCGGTTCGCGGCGGAAGGCCGGGTAGTGCTCGGTGCGCAGCCGGTGTTGGGTCCAGGCGCTGCGCTCGGTGGCGTCGAGCACCGGGGTGGAGTCCACCAGCAGGGTGTCGTGCCAGCGGCGCTGCAGCAGGACGTGCTTGCCGCCGGTGGTCGCGGTGGCGGGCAGCGCGGGCAGGACGGCGGCGGCGGCGATCAGCGGCCGGGCCGGGCCGGAGCGGTCGGCCGGCTCCAGGGCGGCCTCCCAGATGCCCTTGCGCAGCGGCAGCACGGCGCCGTCCGAGCCGGTGCGGGTGGCGGGCACCCGCACCCGGAAGCGGCCGTCCGGTCCGGGCTCGACCGGGGTGCGGACCTCGCCCGAAGTGCCGCTGTGCCGCAGGACCAGCTCCAGCCGGTCGGCGGCCGGGTCCGGGCAGTGGCCGGAGAGTTCGAACCCGGCGAAGTGCACCGCGATCCGGTCGACCACTCCGGTGGCCGGCTGGACGCAGACCTGGAGCCGGCCGTCGGCGAGGTGCTTGAGGTAGAGCACCCGGTCCGGGGCGTCCTGCAGCGGGTGCTGGCCGGCCACCGGGCCGCCGCGCTCGTCCAGGCAGAGCTGCTCGGTGCCGCCGTCGGGGCGCAGCAGTTCGGCGTCCCAGTGCTCCAGCGGGCCGCGGCCGCGCCCGTCGGCGGTGAACGGCCGGTACGGCAGGTGGACGGTGAAGGTGTTGCCGGTGCGGGTGAGCGGCTGCTCGATCACCGCGTCGCTCTGCCGGTGGCGCAGCCGCAGCACGGTGCCGGTCGGGCAGTGGTCGGCGGTGCCGGTCAGCCGGATGCCGTCGGCGGCGGGCTCGGCGCCGTCGAGCCGGACGTCGGGGCGCTCCAGCCGCAGCCGTAGCCGGTCGTCCTCGAAGTACGGCTGGAGGCGCACGTCGCGGTCCACCCAGCGGGCCGGCGGGTACTCGCCGGAACCGCACCAGTGGGGGGCGAGGGCGCCGTACTGGCGGCGCAGCCGGGTGGGGCGGGGGCGGGTGAAGAGCGTGGTCTCGATCTGCCAGTCGCCGAGCAGCCAGCGGCCGTCACGGCGCAGCCGGGAGGGTTCCACCAGGGCGGTGAAGCCGGACCAGTCGTGGTTGTGGTCGGGCTGGGCGCTGTCGTCGGTGACCTCGGGCAGCTTGCGGGGCCTGGAGCGCAGGTGCAGGGGCGGCTCGGTGCCGTCCTGGTGGCGCAGGGTCAGCCAGGTCCAGGCCGAGCCGGGGCGTCCGGTGTCCAGGTCCAGCGGGCGGGCGAAGCCGGTGAGCTCGAGCCCGCGGCCGTGCCAGCGGGCCCGCAGCAGTCCGAACACCACGTCCTCGTCGACGGCGGATCGGCCGGCGCTCGCCCGGGGGGCGGCGTGCGGCAGAACGAACCGGGTGAGCGCAGGCATGGTGCGGGGGGCCCTTCGGGGGAGGGGATCCCGGCATGGCGGTGGCCGGGAGAAGCCGCCGTGCCGGAACGGACCGGACGGGGCCGAATCGATATCCCATACCGGGAAGGCACCCCGGGTCAACTGTCCAGTTCGGAGAATTTCCTTTGAAATTTGTTTGGTAAACGTGAGTTCGAGTGCAAAATACACGTAAAGGGCAGTCAGTTCTCAGGAAATTCCCAGGTGGCGCCGAGGCGCCCGGCGCGGATCGCGCCGGGCGCCTCGGTCGGGGCCCGTGACTACTCCTTGCGGAGCATCGCGTCGACCACTCGGACGGAGGCCTTGCCGTCGTCCAGGTCGCAGTACGCCTCGCGGAACGCGGCCGCCTTGTCCGCGTACTCTGCCGCGACCTCGTCCACCCGGGCGAGCGCGTCGACGAGAGCCTCGGAGGTGGGCAGCAGCGGGCCGGGTGCCTCGGCCTCGAAGTCCAGGCTGAAGCCGCGCAGGTTGTCGCGGTAGTGCTCCAGGTCGTGGGTGAAGAAGAACATCGGCCTGCCGGTGTTGGCGAAGTCGAAGATGCTCGACGAGTAGTCGGTGACCAGCACGTCGGCGATCAGCAGCAGCTCCGCCATGTCGGGGTAGCTGCCGACGTCCCAGATGTAGCCGTTGCCGGCGCCCGGGATCTGACCGCACATCATGTTGTGCCGGCGCACCAGCAGCACCTGGTCGTCACCGAGCGCGGCCTTGGCCGCCTCCAGGTCGATCCGCAGGTCGATCTGGTAGCCGCCGTTCGGCCGGCGACGGTCCTCGCGCCAGGTCGGTGCGTACAGCACGACCTTCTTGCCCTCGGGCAGGCCGAGCCGTTCGCGAACCTGTTCGGCCGTCTTCTCCCGGTCGGCCGCGAACAGGAGGTCGTTCCGGGGCGAACCGCTCTCCAGTATCTCGCCCTGGTAATCGAAGGCGCGCCGCAGGACGGGGGCGGACCAGCTGTTGCCGGCCACCATCAGGCTCCAGTTCGGGACCTCGCGGGACAGGCCCTTGAGGTAGTTCGAGTCGGTGAACCAGACCTTCTCGAAGTCGAAGCCGACCTGCTTCAGCGGGCTGCCCTGCCAGGTCTGGAGGACCACCTGGCCGGTCCGGCGGACGAAGAAGTCGGGTAGGTGGGTGCTGGTGACGATGTACTTGGCGGTCGCCAGCGCCTCGAACCACTCCGGGCTCCAGAGCCGGATCGTCCGCGCCGTGCGCGGCAGGTCGGCCTGCATGTCGTCGCTGCCCCACAGGTGCTCCAGCGGCAGGCCGCGGCGGACCAGCTCCTCGTGGATCGCCTTCGGAGAGCCGGCGTACACGCTGCCGTGCCCGGCGTTGTACAGCACCGTGTCGCGCACCGGCAGCCGGCGGGCGGCCGGGTAGTCGACGGTGCGCAGCTGGCGCTGGCGGAAGCCGGACCGCTCCTCGGGCAGCAGCGCCGAGTGCGACTCCAGCGACAGGCCGTCGTGGTAGCGGCGCTCCAGCACGATCCGCTTGCCGCGGGACTGCACCTCCACCGGCAGCGCGCCGAAGCAGGACGGGGAGATCTGCACGTAGCTGTCCGGCAGGGCCGCGGCGTGCTCACCGACCGGACGGAAGAAGACCCGCCAGGTACCGGCGGCGAGCGGGACCTGACCGGCGAAGGTGGCGGTCGGCACGGCGGGCAGCGCGGTACGGAACCGGCCGTCCGCGATCTCCACCGGGTAGACGTGCTCCTCCTCACGCCAGTGGTGCCGGACCACCAGCTCCCAGCGGTGCGAGCCGGCCAGCGGGAACGAGCCGCTCAGCAGGAAGCCGTCGGCGCCGCGCGACGACACCTCGTCGACCACCGGCTGCAGCAGCTGGTCGGAGAACTGGAGGTGGCCCGTCGCGGAGGGCTTGGTGTAGATCACCCGGCGCTGATCGGCGGGAGCCTGCGGGTTCAGCGGCATGTGCAGCTGCTCGGGCGCGTTGCGGTCGTCCCAGACCAGCGGCATGACGGTGCCGTCGGCCAGCAGCAGCGCGCTGTTCCAGCGGTCGCGGACGCGCTCGCCGGCCACCGGGTCCAGCTCGGCCCAGGCCTCGCGGACGGCGGTCAGCTCTGCCACCTCGACCGACGAGGTGAACGGCTGCAGCGCGCCGACCGGCGTGCCCAGCTCCACCGGGAAGGTCAGCTCGCGGTCCGACTCGACGTGGGTGAGCCGCAGCCGGGCCCCGGCGAAGCTCGCGCCGGAGCGCGCCGCGCCGGAGACCTCCACCCGGTCGCCGTGCGCGGCCAGGCCGGTCACCCGGGCCTTGACGGTCTCCACCTGCAGGTAGACGAAGTTGTCCCGGACCCAGGGCACGATCCGCACGTCCGGCTCGACCCAGTGCGGCGGGATCGATTCGGCGGTGTCGTGCCAGCCCGCCGAGATCCGGCCCTTGTAGATCCCGCCCTTGCCCGCGCCGGCCACCAGGACGCGCCAGTGGCCGTCCTTCCAGCGGCCGCGGTGCTTGAGCTTCTTCGGGTCGAGGGAGACGGTGAAGCCGGACCAGTCGCAGCTGTACAGGTCGTGGTTGCAGCTCGCGGTCGCCTCGGCGCTGTACTGGGTCTTCATCGGCACCGCGATCACCCGGCGGCCCTTGGCCTCGCGCAGCACCAGGGTGCGGACCATGTCGTGCTTGTTCGCCGCGCCCAGCTGCTCCGGGTAGGCGTGCCCGGTCAGCCGCAGCTTCCCGCCCACCCAGGCGCTGTCGTACAGCCGGCTGCGCATGACCAGCGAGTTGTCCAGCTTGAGCACGTTGGACGGCACGCTCCTGCGCCCACCGCGCAGGAACGGGTAGTCCGCGTACGGCCGCAGCAGACCGCGGGCCTGCACGCCGCCGCCGCTCTCGCCCTCGTACTTGATCTGCTCGACCAGCTCGTCCACCCGGTTCTGCAGGGTCAGGTGGTACTTCAGCCGCAGCGGCGCCCGCAGCTTGCGGACCTGCTCCTGGCCGATCGACCGGAGCAGCCGGCTGACGTGCTGGACGTAGGCGTCCCGGTAGTCCCGGTCGCCGTCCACGACGGACCAGAAGAACATCGGGATCTCCTCGACGAGGGTGTTCTCGTCGTAGGAGCGCAGGTACTCGGCGAAGCGCGGCTCGGTCTGCTTCTTCAGCCAGGCGCGGACCAGCTCCACCGAGGCGACCCGGTCGATCAGGCCCTTCGGGTTGGTGCGCATCTGGGTGATCGACATCTCGCCGACCTCGCGCTCGCGCCAGTGGTAGATCGGCTCGGAGAGCACGTCCACGCTCTTGGCGAGGTAGTGGTGCGGCACGCTGACCGGCGCGTCCTCGTACAGGATGCCCTCGGGGTACAGCAGGCCGGCGGCGTCGAAGAAGGAGCGGCGGTACACCTTGTTCCACGCGGTGCGGTCGGTGACCAGCGCCGGGATCTCGGTGATGTGGGTCTTGAGCCGGGTCTCCTTGAACGGCTTCGAGTGCCCGCCGGACTGGTAGTAGCCCACGGCGCGGAACCGCAGCACGTTGCCGGTGCAGAAGTCCGAGCCGGTCTCGTCCAGCGTGTTGATCATCAGCTCGTACGCGCTGGGCGGCATCGAGTCGTCGCTGTCCACGAAGCACAGGAACTCGGCGTCCGGGTCGATGTGCCGGATACCGGTGTTGCGGGCCGCGCCGAGGCCCTTGTTCACCTGCCGGACCAGCCGGAACCGCGAGTCCTTCGCCGCGTACGCCTCGGCGAGCGCCGCGCTGTCGTCCTTCGAACCGTCGTCGACCATGACGCACTCGAAGTCCGTGAACGTCTGGGCGGCGATCGAGTCGAGGCATTCGACGAGGTAGCGCTCGACGTTGTAGATCGGAACGACGATGGAGAGGCGGGGAGCCATCGGCTACGCAGGCCTTTCTCGGGAGGAGCGTGGCAGCCCGCGAGGGGTCTGGCCGCACTTGGATCGGTGCGTACGTGCGCCCCGATCCTACCTTCCGGGGCCCGGCCCTCCCCGGGCCCACTACGCTGGCCCCCGTGCCCCGCTTCAGCGTCATCGTCCCCGTGTACCAGGTCCAGGACTATCTCACCGAATGCCTCGAATCGGTCCTCGGCCAGGCCGGACCCGACCTCGAACTGATCGCGGTGGACGACTGCTCACCCGACGGCTGCGGTGCGGTGCTGGACGCGGCCGCCGCCGCCGACCCCCGGGTCCGGGTGCTCCACCTGCCGGAGAACGTCGGCCTCGGCCGGGCCCGCAACGCCGGCCTGGAGGTCGCCACCGGCGACTACGTCGTCTTCCTCGACAGTGACGACACCCTCACCCCCGACCTGCTGAAGGCCGTCGACGAGCGGCTCGCCGCCACCGGCGACCCGGACGTCCTGGTCTACGACTACGCCCGGACCTACGCCGACGGGCGGATCACCCGGGCCGCCGCCGGCCACGTCTTCGGCGCCGCCTCCCCGGACGTCTTCGACCTCGCCGCCCGCCCCGACCTGCTCGACCTGCTCCAGGTCGTCTGGAACAAGGCCTACCGCCGCGGTTTCATCACCGAGCAGCAGCTGGAGTTCCCGGCCGGCTACTACGAGGACACCCCCTGGACGTACCCGGCGCTGCTCGCCGCCGACAGCATCACCCTCCTCGACCGGGTCGGCGTGCACTACCGCCAGCGCCAGGAGGGCGGCAACATCCTGGCCACCGCCAGCCGCAAGCACTTCGACGTGTTCGCCCAGTACGACCTGGTGTTCGCCTTCCTCGACCGCCGCCCCGACCTCGACGCCTGGCGCCCGGTCGTCTTCGGGAAGATGCTGCACCACCTCAACACCGTGGTCGCCAAGCCCGGCCGGGTCCCGCCCGGCGACCGCCGCGAGTACTTCCGCCGCGCCGCCGCGCACTGCGCCCGGCTGCGTCCGGCCGGCTACCGCCCGCCCGCCGGCGTGGACGGCGTGCGCACCGAACTGCTCGGCCAGGGCCGCTACACCGCGTACCAGGCCGTCCGCGCCCTCGCGAAGGCCCGCCGACTGGTCAACCGGTAGGGCGGCGACCCGGGTGTCCGGCCCCGCGCCTGACGGCCGTTCGGGGGACGGGCCGGTATAACCGGTCGGGTGGACTTCCTGACCCGCCTTCCGGTCCTGGGCCCGCTCGTGGCCCGGGTGCAGCGCAGCCGCCCGTACCGGGTGTACGAGTACTTCACCGCCGCCCGCGGAAACCGGCTGGCCGGAGCCGTCACCTTCTTCGGCTTCCTCGCCCTGTTCCCGCTGCTCACGGTGGGCCTGGCGGTCGCGGTCGCGACGCTGAACGGCAGCCAGGTGGACGACCTGCAGCACCGCATCTCCGACCAGCTGCCCGGCCTGTCGGACGCGCTCAACCTGCCCTCCCTGGTGGCCAACGCGGGCGCCCTCGGAGTGGTCAGCGGGGCCCTGCTGCTGATCTCCGGCCTCGGCTGGGTGGACACCATGCGCACCTCGATCCGGGACCTCTGGCAGCTGCCCGAGGAGAAGGGCAACGCGGTGCTGCGCAAGGCCTGGGACGTCGTGGTGCTGGCCGGCCTCGGCCTGGTGTCCCTGTTCTCGCTGGCCGCCTCCGCCGCCGGCAGCACGCTCGCCGGGCGGATCGCCGACGCGATCGGCCTCGGCAGCGGCTACCTGCTGACCGGGGTCGGTGTGCTGATCGCCATAGCGTGCGACATGCTGCTCTTCGCCTACCTGCTGGCGCCCTTCCCCGGCATCACCGGACAGCGCCGCCGGGACCTCGTGCACGGCGCCCTGATCGGCGCGGTCGGCTTCGAACTGCTGAAACTGCTGCTCGCCTCCTACCTCGGCTCGGTCGCCGGACGCAGCCTGTACGGCGCGTTCGCCACGCCGGTGGCGCTGCTGCTGTGGATCAACTTCGTCAGCCGACTGCTGATGTACTGCGTGGCCTGGACGGCGACCGCCGATCCGGACGCCGCCCGCGAGCGGACCAGGGCACACGGCCGGGCGCTGCTCGCCGCAGCCGACCGGTCGGAGGCCGCGGCGGGGACGCCGGCCGGGCCGCAGGAGTAGCCCGCCCGCTCGCCTCCGGGCCGGGGGTCAGCACTCGAAGCGGCCCCAGCGGCGGCGGCTCGCCCTACGGCGCCGGACGAGCAGCACGGCGCCCGCCGCGACCACGG
>NZ_JPRF03000063.1 GCF_001188955.3 Kitasatospora aureofaciens
CGGACCGGGCGGCCGGCCGCGCCCTGGGGCGAACTGCTGCTGGCCGCCGTGCTGTCGGCCGCGGTCGGGGCCGGGGTGGCGGCGCTGGCCGGGCGGCGGCCGGAGTAGGCGACCGCGGGCGCAATTGCGGACACACCGCGGTGAAGAGCCGATACATGTGGACAGCGCTCGTTAGGGTGACGAACCCCGGGCATCGGCGCCCGACCCGGCCAACCCCGCCTCCCCCAGGACGGTCCGTGGCGACACCCTCCGCCGTGACGAGATCCGCCGCCCGGCCGAACCGGCCGGTGCCGAGCCGGCGCACCACCGAGCTGGTGCTGGTGCTGGCCGCCGTCCTGACCGCCGTGTTCGGCTACGTCGAGGTGGGGGTGAACCTCGACGGCGAGGTGCCGGCCGACGCCGCCCGGTACGGGGCCGAGTTCGGTGTGCTCGCCCTGGCGGCGCACGGCGTGGTCCGGTGGCGGGCCCGGTACGCGGACCCGCTGCTGCTGCCGATCGCGGTGCTGCTCAACGGGATCGGACTGGTGGTGATCCACCGCCTCGACCGGGCCACCCCGGGCCGCGAGGCGGCCTCCGCCCAACTGCTCTGGTCCAGCCTGGGAGTGGCGCTGTTCATCGCGGTGCTGCTGCTGGTGCGCGACCACCGGCGGCTGCGGCGCTACGCCTACCTCGGGGCGCTGGTGGCGCTGGTCCTGCTGGTGGTGCCGGTCCTCTTCCCGCCGGTGTACGGCTCCCGGATCTGGATCGTCGTGGGGCCGCTCTCCTTCCAGCCCGGGGAGTTCGCCAAGCTCCTGCTGGCCGTCTTCTTCGCCGCCTACCTGGCGGTGCACCGGGACGCGCTGGCGCTCACCGGGCGCCGGGTCTGGCGCTGGCACCTGCCGCGCGGGCGGGTGCTCGGGCCGGTGCTGATGATCTGGGCGGCCTTCGTCGGGGTGCTGGTGCTGGAGACCGACCTCGGGATGTCCCTGCTGTACTTCGGCCTGTTCGTGGTGATGCTCTACGTGGCCACCGCGCGCACCGGCTGGATCGCGATCGGGCTGGGCCTGGCGGCGGTCGCCGCGGTGACGGTGGGCCGGCTCTCGCCGCACGTGCACAGCCGGGTGGTGGACTGGCTGGATCCGCTGGGGTCGATCGCGGCCGGCAGGGGCGCCAACCAGATCGCCCAGTCGCTGTTCGCCTTCGCCTGGGGCGGGGAGCTGGGGACCGGGCTGGGCAACGGGCACTCGGTGCTGATCGGCTTCGCCGCCAAGTCGGACTTCATCCTCGCCACCATCGGCGAGGAGCTCGGCCTGACCGGGCTGGTCGCGGTGTTCCTGCTGTACGCGGTGCTGGTCTCGCGCGGCTTCCGGACCGGCATCGCGCTGCGCGACCCGTTCGGGCGGCTGCTGGCGATCGGGCTGGCGGCGACCGTCGGCCTGCAGGTGTTCGTGGTGGCGGGCGGGGTGCTGGCGCTGATCCCGCTGACCGGGATGACCATGCCGTTCATCGCCCAGGGCGGCTCCTCGGTGGTCTCCAACTGGATCGTCGTCGCGCTGCTGGTGCGGATGAGCGACGACGCCCGGCGGCCCGCTCCCGCGCCCTTCCCGGCGCCCGGGCCGGAGGTGGGCTGATGGCCTCGACCCGAGCGCGGGGCAACGGCCCGCAGGGACTGCCCGGGATCTCGGTCACCGGGCGCCGGGCGGCCACCTTCTGCCTGCTGCTGGTCGGGGCGCTGTGCGTGCAGGCCACCCGGGCGCAGGTCTTCGAGTCCGCGGACCTCGACCACAACACCGCCAACCAGCGGCTCACCATCGAGCGGTACGCCCGGCCGCGCGGCGACATCCTGGTCGGCGGCCGCCCGGTGACCGGCTCCCGGCCCACCGGCGGGCGGTACGCGTACAAGCGCGGCTACACCGACGGCCCGACGTACGCCGCCGTCACCGGCTTCGCCTCCCAGGCGTACGGCAACAGCCAGCTGGAGGGCACCGAGGACGGCCTGCTGACCGGCACCGACGGCCGGCTGACCGGCTGGTCGCTGTGGGACGCGATCACCCGCCGGCAGAACCCCGGCGGGGACGTGCACACCACGATCGACCCGGCGGCCCAGCAGGCCGCGATGAGCGGGCTCGGCGGCCGGAAGGGCGCGGTGGCCGCGATCGAGCCGGCCACCGGGCGGATCCTGGCGCTGGCCAGCACCCCCTCCTACGACCCGGGCGACTTCGCCGGCTCCTCGGGCGCCGACCGGACGGCCTGGAACCGGCTGCGGGACGACACCGACCAGCCGATGCTCAACCGGGCGCTGCGCCAGACCTACCCGCCGGGCTCGACCTTCAAGGTGGTCACCGCCGCCGCGGCGCTGAGCGCCGGGGTGGTCACCGATCCGGGTGCGCCGACCGACGCGCCCTTCCCGTACGTGCTGCCGGGGACGACCACGCCGCTGGTCAACGACAGCGCGGACTGCGACCGGCCGGGGCTGTCGCTGGACGCCGCGATGACCGCCAGCTGCAACAGCGTGCTGGGCTACCTCGGGGTGCGGACCGGGCTGTCGAAGGTGGTGGCGACGGCCGAGGGCTTCGGTTTCAACGACCCCCGGCTGGACGTGCCGGTGCGCCCGGTCCGGTCCAACGTGGACACCTCGATGGACCCCGCCGAGCTGGCGCTCTCCTCGATCGGGCAGTTCGACACCGCGGCCACCCCGCTGGTGATGGCGATGGTCGCGGCCGGGATCGCCAACGACGGGACGGTGATGCGTCCGCAGCTCGTGGACAAGCTGACCAGGAGCGACGGCACCGAGGTGGAGCTGATGAGGCCGGCCGTCTACCGGCGGGCGGTCACCCCGGCGGTGGCGGGGCAGGTGCGGAAGCTGATGACCGACGTGGTGGAGGACGGCACCGGCGGCAACGCCCGGATCGCGGGGGCGGTGGTCGGCGGGAAGACCGGCACCGCCCAGCACGGGGTGGACAACAGCGGGACACCGTACGCCTGGTTCATCTCCTGGGCCGGGCCGGCCGGCTCGGACGCGGTGCCGCCGGTCGCGGTGGCCGTGGTGGTGGCGGACAGTGACGCCACGGACGTCACGGGTGGCGCACTGGCCGCCCCGATCGCCCGCTCGGTGATGCGGGCGGTGCTGGGCCGCTGACCCGGCAGGCCTCTGACCTGCTCTTCTAGCCAAGGCCCGGAAACTCCGCCGCGTGCGAAGTGTCCGGTTTGTGATGTCTGATACGCCAATTCGTACAATGCGCCGATCAGTATTGTTTGTTTGCGACACTGGTGTCTTCGCCGGGTACTGTCCCATGTTTGTTCGGTTGGTTCCCGATGACACCTCCCAGTGCCTCGGGTGACCGGCCCCTAGGACACCCTCCCCCGCCTAGAAGGACCGCAGTTTTGGCCAGCAACACCTTTGGTGCGCGTCTGCTGCGACGCAAGCCCGTCTCGACCCTGATCGCGGAGAGCGAGGGCCACGGCCTTCCGGCCGGCGCACCCGAGGAAGGCGGACGCTCCGGCATCCACCTGCGCCGCTCGATCGGCCTCTGGCAGCTGTCCGCCATCGGCATCGGCGCCACCATCGGCACCGGCATCTTCTTCGTGCTCGGCAGCGCCGTCCCGCAGGCCGGACCGGCCGTCATCCTGTCCTTCGTGGTCGCCGCGGTCACCGCGGGGCTCACCGCGCTCTGCTACGCCGAGATGGCCTCCGCGATCCCGGTTTCCGGCTCCTCGTACTCCTACGCCTACGCCACCCTCGGCGAGGGCGTCGCCTTCGGCGTCGGCATCTGCCTGCTGATGGAGTACGGCGTGTCCGCCTCCGCTATCGCGGTGAGCTGGGCCGAGTACCTGAACAAGTTCCTCGACCTGGCCTTCGGGCTCAGGATCCCCGAGCAGCTCTCCGGCGCCCCCGGCGGTGGCCACTGGTTCAACCTGCCGGCGCTGCTGCTGGTCGCCATGGTCTGCTTCCTGCTGGTCCGCGGCGTCAGCGAGTCGGCGAAGGTCAACGCGGCCATGGTCGGGATCAAGATCGTCATCCTGCTGCTGTTCATCGGCGTCGCCCTCACCGGCTTCAAGTCCGGCAACCTGACCCCGTTCATGCCGCTCGGCATCGGCGGCGTGCAGATGGCGGCCTCCAGCATCTTCTTCTCCTTCATCGGCATGGACGCCGTGTCCACCGCCGGTGAGGAGGTCAAGAACCCGCGCCGCACCCTGCCGATGGCGATCATCATCTCGCTGGTCGTGGTGACCCTGCTCTACATCCTGGTCGCCCTGGCCGGCATCGGCGCCCAGCCGTGGACCGAGTTCGGCGGCCAGGAGGCCGGGCTCGCCCAGATCATGCAGAACATCACCGGCCAGAGCTGGCCGGCGATGATCTTCGCGGTCGGCGCGATCATCTCGATCTTCAGCGTCACGCTCGTGGTGATCTACGGCCAGACCCGCATCCTGTACTCGATGGGCCGCGACGGCATGCTGCCCAAGCGTTTCGCCCAGCTCTCCCCGCGCACCGGCACCCCGGTCTGGAACACCCTGGTGGTCGGCGTCGGCGTGGGCGCGCTGGCCGCGTTCATCCCGCTGGACGTCCTGGCCGACATCACCAGCCTCGGCACCCTGATCGCCTTCTCGGTGGTCTCGATCGGCGTGATCGTCCTGCGCCGCACCCAGCCCGACCTGCCGCGCGGCTTCAAGGTCCCCGGCTACCCGGTCGTCCCGCTGCTCAGCGTCGGCTTCTGCATCTACCTGATCACCGGCCTGCACGCCGACACCTTCCGGGCCGGGGCGATCGCCCTCGCCGTCGCCGTGGCCGTCTACTTCGGCTACAGCATCAAGCACTCCCGGCTGGAGCGGGCCGAACAGCCCGTCCCGGTCGACACCAACGCCGGCTGACCGTGCCGTTACCCAATCGTGAAGGGCCGCCGCCAGGTACGACACCGGGCGGCCCTACGCGCGTAAACCGCCATCAACCGCCCGACGCGATGGCGACAGGGCCCCGCCCGCACCCATAACCTTCCACCATGGTGAGCACCCGCACGCCCGGCTTCTCCCGCCCGCGCGGCCGCTTCACCGGCCGCGCCAGAACGCCGGCCCAGTCCATCAGCGCCGAACTGCCGTCCAGACGGAGACGGCCGCCGACGGGCTTCTCGACCCGACCGTTCCCCCGGCAGCGTGGCGAGAGCACCTTTCCGCCCACGCCCGATCGGTGGAATCCCGCCCGACTCGCCTCGCTGCGCCGGGTCCAGCTGCTCGGCTGCCTGATCGCGGCCGGCTGGGCCGCCGCCTTCCCGCTGGTCTCCGACCTGGCCAACCAGCGGCTGTGGGGCCTCGTCGCGGCCCCCGCCTACCTCGTGGCCGGGCTCCTGTGCCTGACCCTGCCGCGCCGCTTCGCCGCCGAGGCCGCCGCCGTGGTCGCCCTGGTCGGAGCCGTGCTGGCCCCGCTCGGGCTACTCGCCGTGACCGGTCGGCACCAGTCCGAGGTCATGGTGGTCGAACGTTCCGCCCACCTGCTGCTCACCACCGGGGACGTCTACCTCCAGCACCCCGTGGTGGTCACCGACTACAACCCGTACCTGCCGGCGATGTCGCTGTTCGGACTGCCGCGCCAGCTGCTCGGCAGCTCCACCGCCTTCGCCCGGGTCGCCGGGGACGCCCGGATCTGGTTCGCCCTCACCTTCATCGCCTGCCTGCTGGGAGCCTGGCGGCTGCTGCGGCCCTCCAGGGACCGTGCGCCACTGCTGCCGCTGGCCGTCCTCACGGCCTCGCCGCTGATAGCGCTCGCCCTCGTCGTCGGTGGGGTGGACCTGCCGCTGATCGGGGTCTGCTGCCTGGCCATGGCGCTCGCCGAGCGGGACCGCACGGTCAGCGCCGGACTGGTGCTCGCCCTCGCCTGCAGCCTCAAGTGGACCGCCTGGCCCGCCCTGCCGGTGGCCGTCCTGCTGCTCTGGCGGCTGTACGGGCGTCGGCCCGCCGCCCGCACCGCGCTGATCGGGGCCGGGGTGAGCGCGGCGGTGCTGCTGCCGTCCGTGCTGACCCAGCCGCAGGCACTGCGCGACCAGGTGGTGCGCTTCCCGCTCGGGATGACCGCGATCCGCACCCCGGCCGGCAGTCCGCTGCCCGGCAAGGTGCTGGCCGGCTTCGGACCGACCGGGCACTCCGTCTCGCTGGCGCTGATGACCACGGCCCTGGTCGGGGTGGCGATCTGGCTGCTGGCCCGTCCGCCGGTCTCCGCGATAGCGGCCGCCGACCTGCTGGCCGCCGGACTGGCGATCGCCTTCACGCTCGCCCCGGCCGGCCGGTTCGGGTACCTGGCGCTGCCGGCCGTGCTGATGATCTGGCCGCGGCTGGCGGCCCGGCGCTGGACCAGCCGCCGGCCGGTGCCGCCGCGCCCGGTGCCGGACGCGCCGGCGCCCGCCGTGCCGCGCCGTTGAGCCCGCACGACGACGGGCCGTGACGCGACGGAGCCCGCCCCGCCGGTGACGGCGGGGCGGGCTCCGTACGTTTCGCGGACCGGGGCGTCAGTGGCCGGCCTTGAGGAGCGAGGCGACGGCCGGGCCGGCCGCGTCCACTCCGTGCCCGCCGCCCTGGACCTCGGCGGCGACCGCGAGGTTGCCGCGGAAGGCGGTGAACCAGCTGTTGGTGGTGGACGCGCCCTGGACCTCGGCGGAGCCGGTCTTGGCGCCCGCGTTGTCGGTGATCCCGGCCATCACCTGGCTGGCCGTGCCGCCGACGGCGGTGGCGTTCATCATCGCGCGCAGCTTGGCGGCGACGTCCGGCGAGATCTGCCGGGCCGCCTGCTGCTGCGGCAGGCCGGCGACCAGGACCGGCTGCTTGAACGAACCGCTCTGGACGGTCGCCGTGACCGAGGCGATGGCCAGCGGGTTCATCTGGACCTTGCCCTGGCCGATGTAGTTCATGGCCTGCTCGTCCTTGCTGCCCGGGGTCGCCGGGATCTTGCCGTCGGCGTTCGGCAGGCCGGTCTTCCACTCCAGGCCGATGCCGTACACGTCCTTGGCGGTGCCGGCGAGCGTCTCGGGCTTGAGGCTGGTCAGGCCCTGGTTGATGAAGGCGGTGTTGCAGGACACCATGAAGTCCTTCTGGAGCGTGTACTCCGGGAAGGCGCCGGGGAAGTCGTTCGGGATCGCCACCGGGTTGCTGCTCTTCTCCGGGCAGGCCACCGGGGTGTCCGGGCTGAGCCCGGCCTCCAGCAGGGCCGTGGAGGTGACGATCTTCATCGTCGAGCCGGGGGCGAGCAGGCCGGTGAAGGCCCGGTTCTGGCCGGTGGCCGGGGCGTTGGCGAAGGCCAGCACCTGACCGGTGCTCGGCTCGATCGCCACGATGGAGCCCTGCTTGCCGCCCAGGTCGGTCATCGCCTTCTCGGCGGCGGCCTGGAGGGTGTTGTCGATGGTCACCTTGAACGGCTTGCCGGGCTTGGGCTCGACGATGGTGAACAGCTTGTCCGAGGCGGTCTTGCCGGACGGGTCGGTGATCACCACCGCGCTGCCCGCGTCCTGGTCCTTGTTCGGGTCCGGCGGCAGCAGCTTGCGGGCGTTCTCCTGCAGGCTGGCCATCAGCGCCGGGGTGAGCGAGGCGCCCTGCAGCGCCTTGCCGTTGCGGTCCACCACGGTGGACGGCGGGGCGAAGACCTGCTGGGTGGCGATCGTCTCGTTGCCGGACAGGTGCGGGTGGATCACCGAGGGCGCCCAGTGCACGGCCGGGGTGTTGTCGCTCATCTTCACGACGCTCAGGAAGCCGTTGTAGTCCCAGACCCGGCTGGTGCCCTCGAACTCGGCGCGGGCCTTGAACCCCATCAGCACGCCGGTCGGCCCGGGGGTGGCGGACGGCGAGTCGCCCGCGCCGGGGGTACCGGTCGCGGACGGGGTGGCCGAGGCGGCGCCGGTGGGCTTGGCCGGGGTGGGCGTGCCGGTGGCCGAGGCGAAGGCCTGCGGGGTGGCCGGGCCGGCCGGGGTGAGGGTCAGCGCGCTGGGCTTCACCTGGGTCTTGAAGGCAGTCAGCGCGGTGGTGGCGGCCGTCGGGTCGTCCGTGAGCGAGGCCGCCTTCGCGATGTCGCCGGAGGCCCAGGCCGCCAGGAAGTCCTTCGCACCGCTCGCCGCCTGGTCGGCCGAGGGCGGGTCGGCGACCACCGTGCGGGGCTTGCCACCGGACCCGGAGTCCGAGCCGCCCATCAGGCTGTACGCCCCGTAGCCGCCGCCCGCGAGGACGACGATGGACACGCCGGTGATGATGCCGATCTTCGCGCCACTGCGCATGGTGCAAATCCCCCAGGGGTCTCGCGGCCGGGCGCAACCGGCGGGGCCGGAAACGCGGTACGTGCACCACCCTAGGCAGCCCTGATGAGGACGCCGACGAAACGCCGGGGACTTGTGACGGATCTGGTACGTGTCGTGGACCGGGTACGGACGTCCCGGGGGAACGGTGTGTCGGCCGCCCCCCGGCCGGGCCGGCGGCTCAGATCCAGCTGTTGAACCACATCCGGGCGCGCCAGTCCTCCAGCGGGATGGTCTGCCCCGTGAACAGCGGGAAGAAGTACAGGAAGTTCCACATGATCAGCAGCACCAGCAGACCAGCCGTCGCGGAGCCGATGATCCGGCGGTCCCGCGAGGCGCCGGCCGGTCCGATCAGCGCACCGATCAGCATCGTCACGGCGAGGACGAGGAACGGGACGAAGACCACCGCGTAGAAGAGGAAGATCGTCCGCTGCTGGTACAGGAACCACGGCAGGTAGCCCGCGGCCAGGCCGCACAGCAGGGCGCCCGCCCGCCAGTCCCGCCGGAACGCCCAGCGCCACAGGCAGTAGACCAGCGCCAGCACCGCGGTCCACCACAGCAGCGGGGTGCCGATGCCCAGCACCTCGCGGGCGCAGTCGCTGACGGTGCAGCCGTCCTGGCCGAACTTGGGGGACTCGTAGTAGAAGGACACCGGGCGGCCCAGCACCAGCCAGGACCACGGGTTGGACTGGTAGGTGTGGGGGTCGGTCAGGTGGGTGTGGAACTCGTAGACCGTCGAGTGGTAGTGCCACAGGGCGCGCAGGCCCTCCGGTATCCACGGGTAGTCGGTGGAGCGGCCGACCGCCCAGTCCCGGCCCCAGCCGCCCCGGCCGGGCGCGTTGCTGCTGGCGAACCAGCCCCACCAGGAGGCCAGGTAGACGGTCACCGAGACCACCACGACCGACACGAAGGCCGGCACCACGTCCCGGGCCAGCACCGCCAGGTACGGGCGCGGCGCCCCGGCCAGTCGTCGGGCGCCGACGTCCCACAGCACGGTCAGCACGCCGAAGGCCGCCGCGACGTACAGGCCGCTCCACTTGGTGGCGCAGGTCAGGCCGACGCAGACGCCGGCCGCGATCCGGTACGGGCGCCAGCCCAGGTTGAGCCGCTGGGCCCGCGCAGGGTCCGCCACCCCTCCCAGGCGCGCCGCCAGCCGGCCCCGGGTGTGGTCCCGGTCCAGCAGCAGGAAGCCGAAGGCCGCGAGCATCCAGAACATCACCACGAGGTCGAGCAGCGCGGTCCGGCTGAGCACCAGGTGCAGGCCGTCCACCGAGAGCAGCAGGCCGGCCACGCAGCCCAGCAGGGTGGAGCGGAACATCCGGCGGGCGATCCGGGCCAGCATCAGCACCGACAGGGTGCCGAGCAGGGCCACCGCGAACCGCCAGCCGAAGGGGTTCATGCCGAACAGCTGCTCACCCGCGCCGATGATCCACTTGCCCACCGGCGGGTGCACCACGTACGACGCCGTCGAGCGGTACGGGACGGCCGCGCCCGGCGTCATGATCGTCGTGTTGGCGTCCTCCGGCCAGTTGATCTCGTAGCCGCCCTGCCAGAGCGCGTAGGCGTCCTTGGCGTAGTACGTCTCGTCGAAGATGATCGCGTGCGGCTGCCCCAGGTTCGTGAACCGCAGCAGCCCGGCGAACACCGCCACCGCGATCGGGCCCAGCCAGCCGGACCAGCGGCACAGGAAGTACCAGAGGCCCTGCGGCAGCGTGATCCCCAGCCGCAGCAGCACCGGGGACTGCGGGACGCCGGGCTCCGTCACCCCGGGGCCGTCCGGCATCGGCGGGACCAGTCGCTCGGTGAGCGTGCCGGTGGGGCGGGCGCGGTAGCCGTGCCGGGCCAGGCGCTCCCGCCAGCTCAGCGGCGAGCCGGGTGAGCGGGGGGACGGCAGGCCGGCACCGCCCTGCGCGGAGTGGTCCGTACCAGTGGGCGCCTGCGCCGCCGTGTCGCCGTTCATCCGCCACATCGTAGGGGCGCTCCTCGTACGTGTGAGCGGTCCCTCGGAAGCTGCCCGAATCGTCACCAAAAGCCCCGGCGCCCGCGAACTGCAAGGATGGGGCCCGTGACAGGAGTACTCGTTCTCGCAGGCACCCCCATCGGCGACGTCTCGGACGCCCCGCCCCGGCTGCTCACCGAGCTGGCCACGGCGGACGTGATCGCGGCCGAGGACACCCGGCGGCTGCGCCGGCTCACCCAGGCGCTCGGGGTGACCCCGGCCGGGAGGGTCGTCTCCTACTTCGAGGGCAACGAGGTCGGCCGCACCCCCGAACTGGTGGAGGCGCTGCTCGGCGGCGCCCGGGTGCTGCTGGTCACCGACGCCGGGATGCCCTCCGTCTCCGACCCGGGCTACCGGCTGGTGGCGGCGGCCGTGGAGGCGGACGTCAAGGTCACCGCCGTGCCCGGGCCGTCCGCGGTGCTCACCGCGCTGGCGCTGTCCGGCCTGCCGGTCGACCGCTTCACCTTCGAGGGCTTCCTGCCGCGCAAGGCCGGCGACCGGGCCCGGCAGCTGGCCTCGATCGCCGCCGAGCCGCGCACCATGGTCTTCTTCGAGGCGCCGCACCGGATCGCCGAGGCGCTCGCCGCGATGGCCGAGGCCTTCGGGCCGGAGCGGCCGGCCGCGGTGTGCCGCGAGCTCACCAAGACCTACGAGGAGGTCAAGCGCGGGCCGATCGGCGAGCTGGCGGCCTGGGCGGCGGAGGGCGTCAAGGGCGAGATCACCGTCGTGGTCGCGGGCGCCCCGCCGGCCGCGCCCCGGGAGCTGACCCCGGCCGAACTGGCCCGGCTGGTGGCCGTCCGGGAGGAGGCCGGGGAGCGGCGCAAGGAGGCCATCGCGGCGGTCGCGGTCGAACTCTCCGTGCCAAAGCGGGAGGTCTTCGACGCGGTGGTCGCGGCCAAGAAGGAGGCGTCGGGAGAGGCCCTGAAAAAGGGGTGAATTTCCGGGGGTTGCGAGGCGGGCGGGGAGTCGTACGGTGGAGAGAAGGCCCCGGTAAACGCCCGCTGAGCTGAAGTTTCGGTCCTGGTGGGCGGGCTCCGGGAGGCCCTTCGTATAGGGCTTCCCAACCCGCATCCAAGCTTTCACAAGAAGGGCGTCGGACGGGGCGGTCCGGGCATTTCCTGGAATGGAAAGACCCAGCCGGGCGAGCGCCCGACGGGCAGTGGGAGTTGGCTATGAGCGACACGATCGGTAGCCCCCGCAGTGGCAACGCGCTGAACGTCCCCGGCCTGGCGGGGCGGGCGCACACTCCCGTCGAGACCGTACGGGAGGCCTACTCCTTCGCCTGCCTGCGCTGCGGGTACGGCTGGGAGCAGGCGTACGACATCGAGCACCATGTGGCCAGGGACGGCCACATCGTGTTCGAGTACCACGCCAACGGTGTCCGGGTGCCGTCCCCGCTGCTCAAGCCGACCTGCCCGGGCTGCGGTGGCCACACCGTCCGGATCATGCGCGAGGGCCGGGTGGCCTCCGCCGACCAGCCCTGGCAGCACGCCCCCGGCTACCCGGCGCACGCCGAGCCGGCCGGGGCGACCCCGGTGCCCGCGGTGCCCGAGCCCGTGAAGCCGCGCGGGCGCTGGGCCCGGTTCTGGGCGCGGCTGCTGGGCTGACCGTCGGACCCGGGGCCGCCCGCCGCGAGCAGCGCGGCGGGCGGCCCGCCGTACCCGGCCGCAACGCGGTCGAGGGGTGCGTTCGGGCCCGACTAAGCTTGCCGACCATGGCGGCCACTGCAGACCACAGCACCACCGGGGCGAGCGCCCCGGCGTACTACGTTTCCACTCCGATCTACTACGTCAACGACCGTCCCCACCTGGGCCACGCGTACACCACCGTGGCGGGCGACGTCCTCACCCGCTGGCACCGCCAGCGCGGCGAGAAGGTGTGGTACCTGACCGGCACCGACGAGCACGGCCAGAAGATCATGCGGACCGCCGAGGCCAACGGCGTCAGCCCGCAGGAGTGGTGCGACAAGCTGGTCGAGGAGGCCTGGAAGCCGCTCTGGCAGCACCTGGAGATCGCCAACGACGACTTCATCCGCACCACCGAGGAGCGGCACACCGCCCGGGTGCAGGAGTTCGTCCAGGACCTGTACGACAAGGGCGAGATCTACAAGGGCGGCTACTCCGGCCCGTACTGCGTCGGCTGCGAGGAGTTCAAGCTCCCCTCCGAGCTGCTGGACGGCGCCACCGAGGACGAGAAGCTCTGCTCCGTCCACAAGAAGCCGGTCGAGTGGCTGGAGGAGGAGAACTACTTCTTCCGCCTCTCCGCCTACGCCGAGCGGCTGCTGGAGTTCTACGCCGCCAACCCCGACTTCATCCAGCCGGCCTCGGCCCGCAACGAGGTGCTGCGCTTCGTCGAGCAGGACCTCAAGGACCTCTCGATCTCCCGCTCCACCTTCAACTGGGGCGTCCCCCTGCCCTGGGACGAGAAGCACGTCCTCTACGTCTGGGTGGACGCGCTGCAGAACTACATCACCGCGGCCGGCTACGGCAGCGACCCGGAGCGCTTCGCCGAGCTGTGGCCGGCCTCCGTCCACCTGGTCGGCAAGGACATCCTGCGCTTCCACGCGGTGATCTGGCCGGCCATGCTGATGGCCGCGGGCCTGCCGCTGCCCAAGCGGGTCGTCGCCAACGGCTGGCTGATGGTCGGCGGCGAGAAGATGTCCAAGTCCAACCTGACCGGCATCGCGCCCACCGACCTCACCTCGCACTTCGGCGTGGACGCGTACCGCTACTACTTCCTGCGGGCGATCCCGTTCGGCACGGACGGCTCGTTCTCCTGGGAGGACTTCACCGCCCGCTACACCTCCGAGCTCGCCAACGACTTCGGCAACCTGGCCTCCCGGGTCGCCGCGATGGTCGGCAAGTACTTCGGCGGTGCGCTGCCCGCCTCCGCCGCGCACGGCGACGCCGAGCAGGCCGTCGCGGACGGGCTGCGCACGGCCGTCGAGGTCGCCGACCGGAAGATCGGCGAGGAGCTGGACTTCGCCGGCGGCCTCGCGGCGGTCTTCGAGTTCGTCAAGCAGGTCAACGGCTACCTCACCGAGCAGGAGCCGTGGAAGGTCGCCAAGGACGAGTCGGCCGAGGGGCAGGCCCGCCTGGCCACCATCCTCTACACCGCCGCAGAGGCGCTGCGCGGCACCGCCGTGCTGCTCAACCCGGTGATGCCGTCCACCGCCGAGAAGCTGTGGGCCTCGCTGGGCGCCGCCGAGGGCCTTGGCGCGCTCGCCGCGCAGCCCGTCGCCACCTCCGGCGACTGGGGCCGGCTGCCCGCCGGCGCCACCGTCACCAAGGGCGAGATCCTGTTCCCGCGCCTGGAAGAGAAGCCGGCCTCCTGATGCCCGCCAAGGACGACGACCGGTCGACCCCGCCGCCACTGCCGCAACCCCTGGCCGTGGCGGTGGCCGACTCGCACACCCACCTCGACATGCAGGCCGGCACCCCGGCCGAGGGGCTCGCCCGGGCCGCCTCGGTCGGGGTCACCACCGTGGTCCAGGTGGGCTGCGACGTGCCCGGCTCGCGCTGGGCCGCCGAACTGGCGGCCTCGTACGAGCAGGTGCACGCGGCCGTCGCCCTGCACCCCAACGAGGCGCCGCGGATCTTCCTCGGCGATCCGGACGGCTGGTCCGGGCAGCAGCGCCCGGCCGGCGGCCGGGCGGCCCTGGACGAGGCGCTCGCCGAGATCGACGCGCTGGCCGCCCTGCCCCAGGTGCTCGCCGTGGGCGAGACCGGCCTGGACTACTTCCGCACCGGGCCGGAGGGCGTGGAGATCCAGAAGGAGTCGTTCCGCCGCCACATCGAGATGGCCAAGCGGCACGGCAAGGCGCTGGTCATCCACGACCGCGACGCCCACGAGGACGTCATCGCCGTCCTGCTGGCGGAGGGCGCCCCGGAGCGGACGGTCTTCCACTGCTACTCCGGCGACGCCGAGATGGCCAAGGTCTGCGCCGAGCACGGCTGGTACCTCTCCTTCGCCGGCCCGGTCACCTTCAAGGCCAACCAGCCGCTGCGGGACGCCCTGCTGGCCACCCCGCTCGACCGGATCCTGGTCGAGACCGACGCCCCCTTCCTCACCCCGCACCCCTACCGAGGCCGCCCGAACGCCCCGTACCTCATCCCGGTCACGGTCCGCTCGATGGCGGCGACGCTGGGCCTGCACGAGGACGAGCTGTCGGCGGCCGTCGCGGAGAACACCGCCCGGGCCTTCGGGTACTGAGGCTCGCCCCCGGCACCGGTGCGTCCGGGCGCCGGCCCGTGCGCCCGTATCCTTGGCGCGTGAGCACCACCGACCCCACCCCTGACAGCCACCTGCTGGGCGCCGCCGACATCCGGGAGCTGGCGGCCGCGTTCGGCGTGAAGCCGACCAAGCAGCGCGGGCAGAACTTCGTCATCGACGGCAACACCGTGCGGCGGATCGTCCGGGCCGCCGAGGTGACGGAGCAGGACGCGGTGGTGGAGGTCGGGCCCGGGCTCGGCTCGCTGACGCTGGCGCTGCTGGAGGTGGCGCGGCACGTCACGGCGGTCGAGATCGACCCGGTGCTCGCCCAGCACCTGCCGGACACCGTCGCCGCCAGGATGCCCGGCAAGGCGGACTCCTTCGACCTGGTGTTCAGCGACGCCATGGAGGTCACCGAACTGCCCGGCCCGGCGCCCACCGCGCTGGTCGCCAACCTGCCGTACAACGTGGCCGTGCCCGTCCTGCTGCACATGCTGGCGACCTTCCCCAGCATCGAGCGGACCCTGGTGATGGTGCAGAGCGAGGTCGCCGACCGGCTCGCCGCCAAGCCCGGCAACAAGGTGTACGGCGTGCCGTCGGTCAAGGCCAACTGGTACGCCGAGGTGAAGCGGGCCGGCGCCATCGGGCGCAACGTGTTCTGGCCCGCCCCCAACGTGGACTCCGGGCTGGTCTCGCTGGTCCGCCGCGAACCGCCGAAGACCAGCGCCAGCCGCGCGGAGGTGTTCGCGGTGGTCGACGCCGCGTTCGCCCAGCGCCGCAAGACCCTGCGCGCCGCGCTGGCCGGCTGGGCCGGCTCCGCCGCCGGGGCCGAGCAGGCGCTCGCGGCCGCCGGCATCGACCACAAGCTGCGCGGCGAGATGCTGACGGTGGAACAGTTCGCCGCGATCGCCGAGCACAAGCCTGTGAGGGACAGCGAGTGATCACCGTACGGGTGCCGGCCAAGGTCAACGTCCAGCTCGGGGTCGGCGGACTGCGCGCCGACGGGTTCCACGACCTGGCCAACGTCTTCTTCGCGGTCGCGCTGGGTGACGAGGTCACGGCAACCTCCGGCGAGGGCGTGACGCTGACCTGCTCCGGTCCCGACGCCGGGGCCGTCCCGCTCGACGACAGCAACCTCGCCGCCCGCGCCGCCCGGCTGCTCGCCGCCCACCACGGGATCGCCGACCCGGGCGTGCACCTGCACATCGCCAAGGCCATCCCGGTGGCCGGCGGCATGGCCGGCGGCAGCGCCGACTGCGCCGCCGCGCTGGTCGCCTGCGACGCGCTGTGGAAGCTCGACACGCCCTTCCAGACGCTGCTGGAACTCGCCGCCGAACTGGGCTCCGACGTGCCGTTCGCGCTGCTCGGCGGCGTCGCGCTGGGCCGCGGCCGGGGCGAGATCCTGGAGCCGCTCGCCGTCTCCGGCACCTTCCACTGGGTCTTCGCCGTCGCCGACGGCGGGCTGTCCACCCCGGCGGTCTTCCGCGAGTGCGACCGGCTGCGCGAGGAGGCCGGCACCGGCTCCAGCGACACCGACGTCCGCACCCCCGACGCCGACCCGGCGCTGCTCGCCGCCCTCGCCGAGGGCGACGCCGTCGCCCTGGCCGCCGCGCTCGCCAACGACCTCCAGCCCGCGGCACTCTCGCTGCGCCCCTCGCTGGCCGCCACCCTGCGGGCCGGCACCGAGGCCGGCGCGCTCGGCGCCCTGGTCTCCGGCTCCGGGCCGACCTGCGCCTTCCTGGCCAAGGACGCCGAGGCGGCCACCGCCGTCGCCGCGGCCCTGCTGGCCTCCGGCACCTGCCGGGCCGCGCACGCCACGTACGGGCCGGTGCCGGGCGCTTCGGTGGTTTCCTGACGCGTCCGGGGCTGCCGGCCGGGCCCATTAGGCTGGAGTGATCGGGGAGCCCCCGAGAGGGGGCGTCCCACCGCTGAGGGCGGGCCGCCCCGCGACCGCCGAACCCAGGAGCGCAGCACACGTGGCCGTCAACCTCGCCACCATCGAGTCCGTCACGAAGGTCTACGGCACCCGCACCCTGCTGGACGCGGTGAGCCTGGGCGTGAGCGAGGGCGACCGGATCGGCGTCGTCGGCCGCAACGGCGACGGCAAGACCACCCTGATCCGGATGCTCGCCAAGCTGGAGGAGCCCGACGGCGGCCGGATCACCTGGAGCGGCGGCCTCGAACCGGCCGTCCTCACCCAGCACGACTCGCTCGATCCCGAGGCGACCATCCGGCACGAGGTCATCGCCGACCGCGCCGACCACGAGTGGCTCGGCGACGCCCGGATCCGCGACATCATCGAGGGCCTCTTCGGCGGCCTCGACCTCCCCGGCTTCGCCGACGGCCTGGACACCGTCATCGGCCCGCTCTCCGGTGGCGAGCGCCGCCGGATCGCCCTCGCCAAGCTGCTGCTCGGCTCCCCGGAGCTGATCATCCTCGACGAGCCCACCAACCACCTCGACGTCGAGGGCATCAACTGGCTCGCCCAGCACCTGCAGAAGCGCCGCTCCGCGCTGGTCTGCGTCACCCACGACCGCTGGTTCCTCGACCAGGTCTGCACCCGGATGTGGGACGTCCAGCACGGCGAGGTGCACGAGTACGAGGGCGGCTACTCCGACTACGTCTTCGCCCGCGCCGAGCGCTCCCGGATCGAGGCCGTCGAGGAGCAGAAGCGCCAGAACCTGGCCCGCAAGGAGCTCGCCTGGCTGCGCCGCGGCGCCCCCGCCCGCACCTCCAAGCCGCGCTACCGGATCGAGGCGGCCAACGCGCTGATCGCGGACGTGCCCGACCCCCGGGACAAGAGCGAGCTGATGAAGTTCGCCAACGCCCGGCTCGGGAAGACCGTCTTCGACCTGGAGAACGTCACCGTCAAGGCCGGCCCCAAGCTGCTGCTGGAGAACCTCACCTGGCAGCTCGGCCCCGGCGACCGGATCGGCCTGCTCGGCGTCAACGGCGCCGGCAAGACCTCACTGCTGCGCGCCATGCGGGACGCGTACGCCTCCGAGGGCGACGTGCAGCCGGCCTCCGGCGTGATCAAGGTCGGCAAGACCGTGCGGCTGGCCTACCTGTCGCAGGAGGTCGCCGAACTGGACCCCGAGACCCGGGTGCTGCAGGCCGTCGAGCAGGTGCGCTCGCGGGTCGACCTCGGCAAGGGCCGGGAGATGAGCGCCGGGCAGCTGTGCGAGCAGTTCGGCTTCGGCAAGGACAAGCAGTGGACGCCGGTCGGCGACCTGTCCGGCGGCGAGCGGCGGCGGCTCCAGCTGCTGCGGCTGCTGATGGACGAGCCCAACGTGCTGTTCCTCGACGAGCCGACCAACGACCTGGACATCGAGACCCTCAACCAGCTGGAGGACCTGCTCGACGGCTGGCCCGGCTCGATGGTCGTCATCAGCCACGACCGGTTCTTCATCGAGCGGACCACGGACGTCGTCCACGCGCTGCTCGGCGACAAGAAGATGCGGATGCTGCCGGGCGGCGTGGACGAGTACCTGGAGCGGCGGGCACGGATGGCGGCCGCCACGGCTTCTTCCTCGGCTTCCTCCGGTTCCTCCGCCTCCTCCGGTTCCTCCGCTCCTTCCGGTTCCTCCGTCGGCGCTCCGGCTGGTGAGGGTGCCGCCGCCGGGCTGTCCGGTGGGGACCTGCGCGCCGCGAAGAAGGAGATGCAGAAGCTGGAGCGGCAGATCGCCAAGCTGGACGAGAAGGAGTCCAAGCTGCACACCCAACTCGCTGAGCACGCCGCCGACTTCTCCAAGGTCGCCGAACTGGACGGGCAGCTGCGCGCCGTCCGGGAGGAGAAGGAGGAGCTGGAGATGAGCTGGCTGGAGCTGGCCGAGCAGGTCTGAACCGCCGCCTTCCGCGGCCGAACTACCGCTTCCTGAGCAGTACTTCGAGTTCGTCCGCCGCACGGCCCAGCGCACTGAGCGCCGGGTCGTGCGGCGCACTCGGCCGGGCCGCCGGGCTGGTCGGCGGCCGGTGCTCACGGGCCGCGGCGGTCAGTTCGTCCAGCGCCCGGCGGACCCGCTCCGTCTCGGCCGGGTCCGGCACCCGGCCGCCGTACCGGACCTGCGCGGCGAACGCCGCCACCGCGCCGCCGAGCCGCTCCAGCGCGGCCGTGGCCGGCAGCCACTGCTCGGCCAGCCGCCCGGTCGGCGGCGGCTCGGCCAAGCCCTGCCGCACCTCGTGCCGGGCGTCCGCCAACGACCGGTAGGCCGTACGGCGCAGCCACACCTCGCCCGTCCTCCGGTGGTCGGTCACCGCGTCCAGGTAGGCGCGCAGCGCGGTCGTCGCGGTGACCAGCCGGGGCTCGATCCGGTGGCGCGGACGCTCCGGCCACAACAGGTAGCCGAAGAGCAGCACCACCGCGCTCGCCAGCACGCTGTCCAGCACCCGGGGCCAGAACTCGGCCGCGCTGCTCTGCCCGCCGAGTTGGAGCAGGACCAGCGCCATCGGCGTCATCACCAGGGTGTTCAGCCCGTAGTGCGCCGCCGTGGCGTACGGCAGCAGGGCGACGCAGAGCGCCGCCACCGCGGTCAGCGCCCACTCCTCGGTGGTCAGCGACAGCAGCGCCGCCGTCACCGCCACACCGAGCACCGTGCCGACCGCACGGCTCACCGCGCGCAGGAACACCGAACCGAGATCCGGCTTCAACACGAAGGCGATCGTCATCGGCACCCAGTAGCTCCTGCTCAGCGGGAAGTTCGCCGTCACCACCGAACCCGCCGCGATGCACAGCGCCACCCGCAGGCCGTACCGGACCGACGGTCCCGACAGCAGCCCGGCCCGCAGCCGCCACGGGTCCGGCGGGGGCGCCGGAGCGGTACCGATCCGCGCCGGGCGGCCCGCCACGGCCTCGGCGGCGGCCCGCAACGCCACGTCCAACGCCTGCCGGGCCGGGGTGTCCGGCCCCCAGTCCGGCACCACCACCTCGCCACCGCCCCGCCGCACCGCCTCCGCCAGCAGCCCCGGCACCGCGGCCACCTCCGGCGGGACGGGCCGCCAGGCCCACAGCAGGCCCGTCGCCGCCTCCGTCGCGGCCAGGGCCGCCTCGTACATCGGGCGCAGGCCGGCGCGGTCCGGGCGACGGCGGTTCGGCAGCAGGTCCTGCAACTGGTTCAGCCGGGCCGTCAACACCCGGCGCGCGCCCGCGCCCCGCACCGTGCCCAGATCGGCGAGGGTGCGGCCGAGGGCCTCGTACACCGCCGCCAACGCCCGGTTGCGCGGATCGGAAGCGGGCCGGCGGTGCGCGGTGGCCGGCAGGCCCAGCAGCACCACGAACGCGGCACCCACCAGCATCATCGGCGCCGCCGCCCACCACGGCCCCGGCAACGGCATCCCGCTGCCCAGCGCGGCCGACACCAGCAGCAGCATCCCCGCCGCCGAGCCACGCGGACCGGTCGCACTCAGCGCACCCGACACGAACGCCGTCAACGTCAGTCCCACGCCGAGCACGGCGGCACCCACGTGCGCGTGCTGCAACGCCGTACCGACCAGCATCCCCGACGCCGAAGCCGCCACCGCGGACCCGACCCGGCCCACCCGCAGCAGCACCGGCTCGACCCGGTCGTTCATCGTCGCGTGCATCGCCCCGAGCCCGGCGAACACCCCCAGGTCCAGCCGATGCGACAGCAGCCCGACGCTCAGCGGCACCGCCAACCCGACCGCCGCCCGGACCATCAACACCACCGGCACCGGCGGCCGCGCCGGCCGCACGGCACGGGCCCACCAGGGGGTCGGGATCTGCTCGTGCGCAGGCATGCCGTCACGTCCGTTCTGCGGCCTCGGGTCGCTGCTGTGCGACGTTGCGCGGCAGATGGGGCGTACCGGGTCAGTCTACCCAGCGGCCGGAAGCGGGTTGTACGTGTCAAGTTCGTACCGATCGAGCCCGGGCAGGCCAAGGTCCCTGCCGGTCCGACAGAGGCGGTGGCTACCATGACGGAGGCGGCAGACCGCCCCCAGGGCGGGCGGTCGAACCGACCAGGACGGTCAGATCCAGAAGTTGACGGTGTGTTGCGGCCGGAAGGGCCCGGGAGTAGCCGCCCGGGCGTCCGGCCGTACGGGGGAGGAGTGGATTGCTGTGACGGATCCGACGAGCAGCGCGCCCAGCGCGGGGACGACGCCGTCGGGGGCCAGCCCGACTGGCGGGGGCGCGTATACCTTGCCCGCCAACCCCAAGATGTACGGCCCCACCATCAGTGAGTCGCAGACCTATTCGAGCGCCCAGGACCTCGTGACCGCCTTCGGTGGGCAGAACGTCAAGATCGAGATTGACACGCTCACTGTCTTCGCGAACAAGGTCGAGGCGCTGCTCCAAGCGATGGAGGGGTCAGCGGCCGCGCCGTACAACATGAAGGAGCAGAAGCTTCAGGGTACGGACTTGGCCAGCGCCACGTTCACGGAGGCGACGGACCTCACGACCGCCTACGGCAAGGTGCATGCGGAGCTCGTCAGGCTCCACAAGGACTTCTTGTCCCAGATCACGGCCATGAAGGACGCGGTCGCAAAGTCGGCGGGCGCCTACCAGACGAGCGATGACAATGCGGCGGCTGCGCAGAAGGCGGTCGCGCAGAGCGCGGGCGTGACCACGCCGAAGGTGGCGGCGAACAGGCCTGCATCGAAGGGCGCCGAGGCCGACTACTAAAGAGCGGCTCGGGGGAAGACGTACGGGGAGACGGGGAGCAGGTAATGGCAGGCGAAACCAAGTTCGATGATTTCCAGCACCAGCAGCTCATTGACATGGTGCAGCACACCAACCCCACCGTGGTGCTGAGCCGTGGTAATCAGCTTGGGCAGGCTGGTCGCGTTCTGAAAGAGCTGAGCGACGCCCTCAAAGCGCATCTCGGTAACATTGTCTGGGAAGGCCAGGCCGCAGAGAACTTCAAGACCTGGGCTGGAAACCTACAGCAGTCGGCGGAGTTGCTGGGTAAGTACTCCACGGGTGCCGGTGACGCCATGCACCTGGCCGGTGAGACGCTCAGCACCGTCAAGTCCGGCATGCCGCCTGTGCCGTCCGATGCCCTCAACTGGGTGAACACCCGTAAGACGCAGAAACCTGATCCTGTGGTGCTCAACCGCCTGAAGTTGACCACCTTGAATCCGGATGGCAGCGGCCCTTCCACCGCGCAAATCGATGCGGCGATGAGGCAAAGCGTAGGTGACGCGTGGGTCACTGAAACGCAGGCAATGGCCGGATCCCGTGAGCTTTATACGGCGCATCAGGATGCCATCCATCAGATGGAGAAGCTCGGGCAGGCCTACATCGCGGCGACGACGACACTGAACGGGCTCGGCGACAACGTGGTGTTGCCGGGGACACCTGACGCGTCCAAGGACAAAGGTGATGCTTCGGACTACTCGAACAGTGGTCCCAGCGGCGGGTACGGCGGTTCCGTCCGTACTCCCCGCGCAACCGGTGGTGGCACTACGGGTTCCTACGGTGCATCCGTCGGCCACTACGACGGCGCCAGCATGAGGCCACGCGATCCGTCAACGAGCTGGCAGGACCCGTCCAACCCGACCCACCCCGGACCGGTCCCCCCGTACGACCACGGCCAGCTGCCTCCGCCGCCGCACGACCCGGGCACACCCACTCCGCCGTCCCACCCGTCGGACCCGGTCACCCGCCCGGGCACCGGCCTGGACAGCCTTCCGACCCTGCCGGACCAGACCACCCCGGTCGGCCCTGGCAGCGGCCCCGTGCTGCCGAGCGGCCCGAGCGGAACCCCCGCCTACCCGGGCGGCCCCGGTGGCCCCGGCAGTTTGCCCGGCCTGCCAGGTGGCGGACCCATCGGCGGTTTCCCGGGCGGGACCAGCGGTGGCTCCGTCCCGACCAAGGGCATCGGCAGCATCCCTGGCAAGAGCGGCGGCTCGGCACCCCTTCGCACCGGTCCGTTCAGCGGCGGCACGGTTCCCGGCAAGGCCGGCACCCCGGGCCTGCCCAGTGGAACGGTCTTCGGCCGGGAGGGCGCGGCGAGCGGCGGGCGGGTCGGCGGATCGTCCATGGGCAGCGGGATGGGCATGCACCCCGGCATGGGCGGCGGCCACGGTGTCGGCGGCGGCGGTGTCGGCGGCTCGCGTGGTCGGGGCCTGACCTCGACCGCCGGTGGAACGGTCGGCGGCCGCAAGGGCCCTGCTGCCGGTGGGGAGTTCACCCCGGGCGGTACGGGCCTGCGCAACCGTGCAGCCGCAGCGGGAGCCGCCGAGGGCGGTTCCCGGTCCGGGCAGAACGGCATGATGGCCCCGGGCGCGGGCGGCCACGGCGGCAAGAAGGACCGCGACCGCCGCAACCGCGCGGACTACCTCCACGAGGACGAGGAGACCTGGACCAGCGGTACGCCGCACAGCAACCCGGACGTGGTTGAGTAGGACGACAACGACTGCCCGGCCACTGGGCGCACCCAGTGGCCGGGCAGATCTGTTCGGGGCACGCTTCGCCATTGGCGGAGGGATTGGCGAGGAGTTGTGATGGGGCGGACGAACGTGCGACGGTGCTGGCGGGCTGCCGCTTCGGCGCTTCTGGCGGCGGGAATTGTGGCGGGCCCCGTCGCGGCACCGGCATTCGCAGGCGACTCGATCCGTGAGGATCAGTGGCACCTGGACGCGATGCACGCTCCGGAGATGTGGAAGATCTCGACAGGAGAGAACGTCACTGTTGCGGTGATCGACAGCGGGTTCAAGCTGGACCACCCTGACTTGGTGGGGCAGTTCCTACCGGGAAAGGACTTCAGCGGGAGTCCTGGGGGCGTCGGGTCCTATGTGAAGGGGCATGGCACGCAGATGGCGGGCCTCATTGCCGGGACCGGGAAAGCCAATGGCGGGAAGGGCGCTTACGGCCTCGCGCCTGGCGTCAAGGTCCTTCCGCTGAAGATCGCCAATGGCGATGAGGGATCGGTACTTGAGTCCGAATTCGTCGGGCAGATCGGGCAGGCCATCACCTATGCGGTCGAGCAGGGCGCCAAGGTCGTCAGCATCTCGCAGGGAACGAATGCGATCCTGGTCAATCCCGAAGACGTCAAAAAGCTGAACAAGACCCTGGCCTGGGCGCGGGCCAAGGGATCCCTTGTGGTCGCCAGTGTTGGGAACGAGGCCCAGTCGGGGAACCCCGTCGAATTCCCGGGAGCTCTGCCCAACGTGGTCGGGGTAGGCGCTTCCGATCGGAATGGCACGGTTACCGCAGAGTCGGAGCGCGGTCCGCAGGTCACTCTCATCGCACCAGGTATGGACACGATCGCGCCCTGTACCGGGTCGACCGGCTACTGCAAGGGGCATGGCACGTCGGATGCGACCGCCTTGGTTTCAGCTTCGGCCGCGCTGGTCTGGTCGGTACATCCAGACTGGACGGCAAACCAGGTCCTGCGGGTGCTCATCAATACGGCTGGTAAGCCACACGACGGATCCAACCGAAACGATGACGCAGGATACGGCGCGGTCCGGCCTCGGATCGCCCTGACGTCTCCTGGTGACCCAGGTCCTGCGGACCAGTCCCCGCTCCCGGCTGATGTGGCCTCGCCGCCCGCAATGCCAGCCCCGGCTGCGAGTTCATCCGCCCTCCCGTCGTCGGTGCCGAGCTCCACCGAGAGTCCGAGCGATGTGGCGGTAGGCGCGCCGACCGCTCAGCCGAAGGCTGAGGCGTCGTCCGGGTCGGGCAGTGCGCTGCCGATCGTGGGTGGCGTGGTGGCCGGATTGTTGGTGGTGGCTGGGGTGGTGTTCGCCGTGGTGAGGCGGCGGAAGGCAGCTGTGCCGCCGGGGGGCGCGGTGGCCGTGCCGCCTCCGCCGTTGCAGCAGCCATCGGTGCCGCCGGAGGACAATCCGTACGCGAGGTAGGCGGTCGGTCGCGCGACAACAGCTGCCCGGCCACTGGGCGAGCCCAGTGGCCGGGCAGCTATGTTCGGACACACTTTCCCGGCCTGCGGGGGGAGACTGACGAGGAGTTGTGATGGGGCGGACGGACGCGCGAGTGCGCTGGCGGGCTGCGGCTGCGGCCCTTCTGGCTGCGGGAGTCGTAGTGGGTCCGGTCGCAGCACCAGCCGTTGCTGAGGACACAATCCGCCAGCAGCAGTGGCATCTGGAGGCTATGCACGCTCCTGAAATGTGGAAGACGTCCAAGGGGCAGGGGATCACTGTCGCGGTGATCGATGGCGGGTTCAAGCTGGATCATCCGGACTTGGAGGGGCAGTTCCTTCCGGGTAAGGACTTCAGCGGTAGTCCCGGCGGCGTGGGGTCCTACGTGGACGGGCATGGCACCGAGATGGCGAGTCTGATCGCCGGAACCGGCAAGAGCAGCGGCGGGACGGGTGCCTACGGATTGGCGCCGGGGGCCAAGATTCTTCCCCTGAAGATGAATGACGGGTCGGACCGGTCCCTGGGGGCTTCCATCTCGTCCGACTTCCTCGATGAGGTCGGTCAGGCCGTGAACTATGCGGTTGACCAGGGCGCGAAGGTCATCAGCATTTCGGAGGAGAGCGCGGCGGTCACCGCCACTCCGGAGAACGTTGCCAAGTTGAATCGCATTCTTGCGGCCGCGAGGGCGAAGGGGGTGCTCGTGGTCGCAAGTGTTGGGAACTCCGCGAAGGACGGAAACCTCGTCATGTATCCGGCTGCGCTGCCCAACGTCGTCGGCGTCGGAGCCGTTGACCGGAACGGCACGGTGACGGAGGAGTCCCAGACGGGGCCGCACGTCGCGTTCGTGGCCCCCGGCATCGATGTGGTCGACGCCTGCACGGGCACCACCGGCTACTGCAAGCGCCATGGAACGTCTGCTGCTGCGGCTCTGGTGTCCGCTTCGGCGGCGCTGGTCTGGGCGGTTCACAAGGAGTGGACCGCGAATCAGGTCCTTCGGGTGCTCATCAACACGGCCGGCAGACCAAATGATGGCAACAGCCGTACGAACAGCGCCGGGTGGGGCGCGGTCCGGCCGAGGATCGCACTGACGAATCCCGGCGATCCCGGACCGGCTGACGTGTCGCCGCTTCCGGGCGACGTGCCTGTGCCGACTCCGTCGTCCGCACTCATGGCCTCGCCGTTGCCGACCGCGACCCCCGCCGGTCCGTCGCCGACGGTCGCGTCGTCGACGGGCGGCTCTTCGTCGGCCGCAGTGGCAGCGGTGGACACCGGCGGTGTGAACGCCGGCCTCAGTTGGCCGGTGGCCATTGCGGTGATCGTGGTGGTGGTTGTTGCGGCGGGTGTGATCGTGGCTCTGCTGGTGCGGCGGTTGATCGTGGTGCTGCGGGGCGCGCGGTAGTCGGTCGCGTGGTGGCGCGCGGTGCGCGGGGTGGGCGTGGGGGTTGGGGGTGTGCGCTTGGGTCACTCGGGTGGGGGCTGGTGGGGGGCCCGGGTGGTGGTGAGGGTGGGTGGTATGGATGCGGAGGGTGCTTGGCGGGTTGGGCAGTTGCGGCGGGCGGCGGCTGCGGCGTTGATCGGGACGGCGATCGAGTTCTACGACTTCTTCCTGTACGGGACGGCGGCCGCGTTGGTGTTCGGGCCGGTGTTCTTTCCCGAACTGGGCACGGTGGGGGCGCTGTTGGCGGCCTTCTCGGTGTATGCGGTGGCGTTCCTGGCCCGGCCGTTGGGGGCGGTGGTGTTCGGGCACTTCGGGGACCGGGTGGGCCGGAAGGCGACGTTGGTGGTGTCGCTGCTGTTGATGGGGTTGGCGACGGCGGCGGTGGGGTTGTTGCCGGGGTTCGCGGTGTGGGGGTGGTGGTCGCCGGCGCTGCTGGTGGTGCTGCGGGTGTGCCAGGGCGTCGGGTTGGGCGGGGAGTGGGGCGGGGCGGCGCTGCTGATCGCGGAGAACGCGCCGGCCGGGCGGCGCGGGCGGTACGGGGGGTTCCTGCAGTTGGGGCCGTCGGCCGGGTTCGTGCTGGCGAATGGCGGGTTCCTGGCGCTCCAACTGGTGCTGGACGAAAGGTCGTTCCGGGAGTGGGGCTGGCGGGTGCCGTTCCTGGCCTCGCTGGTGCTGGTGGCCGTGGGGCTGTTCGTGCGGCTGCGGCTGGCGGAGTCGCCGCTGTTCCGGGCGGACGTGCGGCGGGACCGTCCGCCGGTGGTGGAGGTGCTGCGCGAGCACTGGCGGCCGGTGTTGGCGGGCGGCGGGGCGATCACGGTCGGGTACGCGCTGTTCTACCTGACCACCACGTACGCGCTGGCGTACGCGACGTCCGGTCTCGGGGTGGCGAGCACGCTGGTGCTGGCGATGCTGCTGGCCGGGGCGGCGGGCGGGGCCGTGACGGTGTGGTTGAGCGCTTCGCACAGTGACCGGTGGGGCCGTCGGCGGACGTTGCGGTGGGCGACGGGCCTGGCGGCCGGGTGGTCGCTGGTGCTGTTCCCGCTGCTGGAGACGGTGCGCCGGCCGTTGATGTTCCTGGGGCTGGCTGGGGCGATGGTGGTGCTGGGCTGTCTGATGGGCCCGTTGGCGGCGTTCCTGCCCGAGTTGTTCCCGACTCGGGTGCGCTACACGGGTGCCGCGTTGACGTACAACCTGGGCGGGGTGGTCGGCGGGGCGACGACGCCGCTGGTGGCGACCAGGCTGACGGCGGCGTACGGCACGGCGCAGCCGGCCGGCTGGTACCTGGCGGCCCTGGGCGTGCTGGCCCTGGGCTGTCTGTGGGTGCTGCCGGACACCACGGGTGCGGAGTTGGCGGCGGTGGACGGCGGATACCGCCGGGCGCCCGTTCTGGGGGCGGACCCGGCGGCGTAGCCGTACGCGGGGGGGCCTGGGCGGTCAGCCGGCCAGGGCGGCGCGGCCGGCCAGCACGATCGCGGTGTGCCGGGCGACGCGCTCGCCCAGGTGCTCGGCGGTGGCGATGTCGGCCTTGTGGACGGCCTCGGCGCCCGCGTCGGACGGGGAGGAGGCGGCGGCGCCGTTGAAGAAGCCGAGGCGGTTGAGGTCGTTCTCGCTGGCGGTGGTGGCGTTCCAGCCGGGCTTGAGGCCGAGGTTGACCCAGTTCATGCCGTGCTGGGCGGCGAGGGTCTGGAAGTAGCCGAGGGTGCTGGCCTTGTCGCCGCTCTTGGAGGCGGAGTTGGTGAAGCCGGCCGCGACCTTGTCCTTCCAGGCGTCGGTGAACCAGCGCTTGCTGGTGGCCTCGGCGAAGACGTGGAAGGCGCCGGAGGCGGTGCCCATGTAGGTGGGGGAGCCGAAGACGATCGCGTCGGCGGCGTCGAGCTGGGCCCACTGCTCGTCGGTGATGGTGTCGACGGCGATCGACACGACCTCGGCACCGGCGGCGGCGGCGCCGCGGGCGACGGCCTCGGCGATCACGGCGGTGTGGCCGTAGCCGGAGTGGTAGGCGAGGGCGACGGTCGGGCGGATGGCAGTCATGCGGGGGCACTCCTGTGCGGCGGGGGAACGGATGCGGGTCCGGCGGGCTACGGCCGGTCGAGCGGTCTCCAATATAGACCAGGTCTCTGATAGAGACCAAGCATGGATCGGAGACCAGGTTCGAATCGGAGACCGCAGGTCTACCCTGGACGCCATGACGACGGAGGAAACCGCCCGCACCGGGGCCGAGCCGCAGGCGGAGCAGGAGCACGACGTCTTCGCCCAGCTCTGCCCAAGCCGCGAGATGTTCGCTGAGCTCGCCGACAAGTGGTCGCTGCTGATCCTGATGAGCCTCTCCGCCTGCGGACCCCAGCGCTTCTCCGAGCTCCAGCGCGGGGTCGGCGGAGTGAGCCGCAAGATGCTCACCCAGTCGCTGCGCAACCTGGAGCGCAGCGGCCTGGTGCTCCGTACGGTCTTCCCGGAGACGCCGCCGCGGGTGGTCTACGACCTGCGGCCGCTCGGCCGGGAGCTGGCCGAACTGGTCGCCCCGCTCGGCCACTGGACGGAGCGGCGCGCCCGGCAGATGCTCGCGGCCCGCGAGGAGTTCGACGCGGCGCACCCCGAGGGGTCCCGGTAGCGGGCTGCCCGGCGGCACGGTCCGGGCGGACCGGTCGGGTGGATCAGGCGGATCGGGCGGATCGAGCGGGCGAACCGGGCGGCCGGGGGGCGGAGCGGGGCCGATTTCCCTTTCGGGTCGACGGCCGTGTAATGTCTTCCTTGTTCGACCGGCCCGGGAAAACAAAAACCCGGCAAGCCCCTATAGCTCAGTCGGTAGAGCGTCTCCATGGTAAGGAGAAGGTCTGCGGTTCGATTCCGCATGGGGGCTCCACTGAAAGACCCTCGCCTCGCGGCGGGGGTCTTTCGCGTTCCCCGACCCGGGTGCGTTCCGGTTCCGGTGACACGCGGCGGCCTAGCGGGGCGGGTACGGAATGCGCTGTGATGGTGCGTCATCGGCCGCCCGCCCGAGGGGGTGCGGGTGCGAGCCGGGCCCCGACCGGGAGGGCGTCATGGGTGTTCGACTCGTGGTGGTCGACGACCACCGGCTGCTGGCCGAGGCGCTGGCCACGGCACTGCAACTGCGCGGCCACCGGGTGCTCGCGGTCGGTTCCCCGGTCGGCGTCGTCGCCGACCTGGTCGCCGGGCGGCGGCCCGAGGTGTGCCTGCTGGGAGTGTCCGCGCCGGGCGAGCCGGGCGCCTTCGACGGGCTGCGTCGGATCCGCCGGGAGCGCCCCGAGGTGGCCGTGATCGTCCTCGGGCCGGTCGGTGAACTCGGCGGCGTGGCCTGCGCGTTCGCGGCCGGAGCAGCGGGCTACGTGCCGAGCGACGAGCGGATCGAGGTGGTCGAGCGGGCGATCGGACGGGCCCGGGCGGGCGAGGCCGCGGTGGCCGTGGACGTCCTGCGCGGGGCCTTCGACCAGCTGCTGCGCCCGGTGGCCGAACCGGACGACGAGTCGGTCCGGTTGCTGCGGCTGCTGACCCGCCGTGAGGTGCAGGTGCTGGCCCGGATCGCGGACGGCGAGGACACCGCGGCGATTGCCGCCGGGATGCGGATCGCCGCGAGCACCGCCCGTACCCACGTGCAGCGCGTGCTGATGAAGCTGGGCGCGCGCACCCGGCTGGAGGCGGCCGCGGTGGCCGCGCGGACCGGCCTGCTGGAACGGATGGCCGAAGGCTGAGCGGTGAGGCCGAAGGCTGAGCGGTGGGGCCGACGGGGGTTGGCCGCGGGCGCCTGTGGAGGACGGCTGAGGAGTGGGTGAGAATGCGCGGGAGCGGGAGCCCCGGTGGTCGGGAGCACCCCGCCGGACGGGGACAATTGACCCCAGTCGTTCGCATTCCTTCGATGGCGCCCCCGACCGGGCGGACCATCGCCCGCTGGAGGTCTCATCATGAGTAAGTACCTGGTCACGGGTGGCGCCGGCTACGTCGGCAGCGTGGTGGCCGCCCACCTGCTGGAGGCGGGTCACCAGGTGACCGTCCTGGACGACCTCTCGACCGGTTTCCGTGAGGGTGTCCCGGCCGGTGCCGAGTTCGTCGAGGGCCGGATCCAGGAGGCCGGCAAGGTGCTGGACGGCTCCTTCGACGGCGTGCTGCACTTCGCCGCCTCCTCGCAGGTCGGCGAGTCGGTCGTGGACCCGGAGAAGTACTGGCGCAACAACGTGGCCGGCTCGCTGGAGCTGATCACCGCGATGCGCGCGGCGGGCGTGCGCAAGCTGGTGTTCTCCTCCACCGCCGCCGTGTACGGCGAGCCGGAGGTCGTGCCGATCGCCGAGACCGCCCGGACCTCGCCGACCAACACCTACGGCGCCAGCAAGCTCGCCATGGACCACATGATCACCAGCGAGGCCGTCGCGCACGGCCTGGCCGCCGTCTCGCTGCGTTACTTCAACGTGGCCGGCGCGTACGGCGCCTACGGCGAGCGCCACGACCCCGAGTCGCACCTGATCCCGCTGGTCTTCCAGGCCGCGCTCGGACAGCGCCCGCACATCGCGGTGTTCGGCGACGACTACCCGACCCCGGACGGCACCTGCATCCGCGACTACATCCACGTCGCCGACCTGGCCGACGCCCACCTGCTGGCGCTGGACGCCGCCAAGCCGGGCGAGCACCTGATCTGCAACCTGGGCAACGGCAGCGGCTTCTCGGTGCGCGAGGTGATCGAGTCGGTCAAGCGCGTCACCGGCCGGGAGATCCCGGTGCAGGTCGCCGCCCGCCGGGCCGGCGACCCGGCCGTGCTGGTGGCCTCCGCCGAGCGCGCCCACGAGGCGCTGGGCTGGACGCCGCGCCGTCCGAACCTGGACGACATCGTCGCCGACGCCTGGAAGTTCACCCTGGAGAAGAACGGCAAGTAGGACCGTCCGCCCGCCAGGGCCAACCGCCCGTCCCGGCCGGTCAGTTGGGCGTCTCTCCGGAGCCGCCCGGCTGGCCGGCCGCGCCGCTCGCGCCACTCCTGACGAAACTTCACCGAACCGGCACGGGAGCGTTTCCCGGCCCGTACGCTGAGTGCGGTACCGGTGGGGGCCGGCGCCCTTTCGGCCGCGCCGGCCACCGGTGGGCGGGCGGAGCGGAGGGTCCGGAACGCGGACGCCGGACCGGTCCCCGCTCCCGGGCTCGGGCGCTCTGAGCAGGGGGTAGTGACGATGGGGCGGATCCGGGTCCTGGTGGTCGACGACCACCGGATCTTCGCCGAGGCGCTGGCCGCGGCCCTGGCCGCCGAGCCCGACGTGGAGGTGGGCGCGGCCGGCAGCGCGGCCGCC
>NZ_JPRF03000064.1 GCF_001188955.3 Kitasatospora aureofaciens
CCCGGCCCCGCCCGTCGCCGCCGCGCCGGCCACCCCGACGGCCCCGGTCGCCCCGGTCGCCCCGGCCGCTGTCGGGCCGCGCGCACTGCCCACCCTCCCCGAAGGCCCCGCCGGCGCCCGGTTCGAAGCCGCGACCACCGGCCTGGCCTCCAAGCGCCCGAACTTCACCCAGCAGGCCCGCTCCACGGTGTTCCTGGACGCCGCGACCGGCGACCTCGCCGTGCGCGACCGCGTGGTGCGCCTCGACCTCGGCACCCGCACCCCGGGCGAGATCCTGGACGCCGTCCTGGCGACCGCGCCCGGCACCGAGCGCATCTACATCACCACCGGCGCGCCCTGGCACGACGGCGCCGAGCGGTACTCCACCCTCAAGGACGCCGTCGCCGCCTGGCTCAACACCCCCAGCGAGCGGTGGACCACCGCCGTCGGCTCCGGCCGCGACAAGCTCGCCGGGCACTTCGTCCACCAGCGCCAGCCCGTCGGCCGCTACGCCCCCGCCGCCGCCCCCGACAGCGGCACCACGGAGATCCGCTCGATGGGGGAGTGGTTCGACCCGGACGGCGCCGACGTCGTCACCTGCCGCCAGGCGTTCACCCTGCTGTGGCAGGCGCTGCGCCGCCACTGGGACGACGCGGTCCTGATGGGCTCCCCGTCGCAGACCGGCCGGGACCTGTGGTCGCGCACCGTCCCGACCACCGGCAAGTGGGCCGGCGGCTACCCCGTCCTGTCCGAGGAACTGCGCGGCCTGCTGCACGCCACCGGCGGCCAGGGCCGCACCGAGCTGATCCTGCCGCCCCGCGTGCCCGATCGGCTGCCCGCCCTGGTGGAGTACGACCGCACCTTCGCCTACGCCAAGCACCTGTGGAAGTCCCCGGTCGGCACCCCACGCCGCATCACCGCGCAGGCGTTCGCCGCGATGACCGAGCAGGAGCAGACCAAGGCCCTGATGTCCTGCTCCCACTGGAACGTGCGCGTGACCGTCCCGCCCGGGTGGAACCACGTCGGCCTGCTGCCCGCCCCCGTCACCGGTGACCGGGCCTGGATCTACCCCTCCGAGCCCGGCGCCACCTTCACCACCTGGGCGGGCGGCGCCGAGGTCCACCTCGCCCTGTCGAACCACATCGCACCGTGGCGGATCGAGGTCCTCGACGGCCTGCTCTTCGAAGACGGCAAGCCCCTCGACGAGTGGGGCAAGCGCCTCAAGTCGGCCTGGGCGGACCTGACCAGCCTCTCCCGCGCCCACGCCGACGAACGCCAGCGCACCGCCGCCTACCTCGCCTCCCGCGCCGTCCGGTCGGTGCTGCTGTTCGGCCTCGGCGGCTTCGCCCAGCGCCCCCGCCTGGTCTCCGGCACCACCCCCGTCGGCGAGGCCCTCCCCGCCGGGGTGGAGATCCTCGGCCAGGACGAGACGGTCGTGACCTGGCAGCGCCAGGCCGGCTTCTCCCGCGACCCGTACGCCCACCCCGAGTGGGCCGCCTACGTGTGGTCCGGAGCCCGGGCAGCGCTGCTGGACATGAAGTACCGCCAGGGCAAGGAGGTCATCGGCCACGCCGGTGCCCTCCACGCGAAGCCCGGCACCGTCGTGTACTTCGGCACCGACGGCATCGCCCTGACCGAACGCCAGCCCTGGCCCTACCGCGGCGAGCCCGGCGACTACCTCCTCAAGGGCCACCTCACCGGCCCCGTCGAGCACCCCACCACCCAGGAGCAGTACCTCACACTGCGCGGCCTGGGCCGCGCCGAACTCACGCACACGGGAGCTGACCAGTGAGCCCGGCCGACCCGGACAACCCCAACGAAGCCGCCCGCCTGACCCAGCAGCTGATCGACCATGGCTACACCAAGCGCCAGATCGCCAGGATGCTCGGCCGCGACGCCTCCCTCGTCTCCCAGTTCTTCACCAAGGGCAAAGGCGCGGCCTTCGTGAACGCGCTGCGCCAGGTCGTGCGCGCGGTGCGCGGCGGCGAACGCGACACCGAGGCGCTCGGCGCCGTCGCCCAGGAGAACGTGCAACGCCGCCGGACCCGGACCGGGCAGAAGGCCCGGGTGCGGGGCAAGGACGTCGTCGGCGCGCCCGGCGAGTCGATGGCCGGCCGCGCCGGGAAGCAGGCCATCAGGTCCGGCGCCTCCCACCTCGCGCCCGTGGTGCACGAAACCGGACGGGCCGGCGGCCGCCTCGCCTTCACGGTCCGGATGAAGGCCGACCAGTACACGATGTCGGCCGGCTCCACCGAGGACTCCCCGGGCCTGCGCCGCGGCTTCGTCCCCCGCGCCGACGGCACCGAGGAGCGCACCTACGGCTCCGCCAGCACCGGCGGCTTCGACGCCGCCGAGTGGTCCCAGCGCGTCGCCGACCACCACGGCGACGTCACCGAGGCCATGAAGGCCTGGCTGGTGGAGACCGGCCGCGCCGTCGAGGACGCCGACATCCAGTACCTCGAGGTCCGGGCCTGGGTACCGCCCCAGCAGCAGTAGGGAGTCCGGCCGGCCCCTCCCCACCCCATGACCCGGCCCCGGGGAGAGGCCGCCCGCCCCGCCCCTCCCACAGCACCGCCCGCACCGGCCCCGCCGTCTCAGCATCCGAAGGAAACGCACCGCCGTGGAGACCACCACCGCCACCGCCGCGCAGGACACGCCGCCCGGACCGCGCGCCCAGGCCCCGGTGCCGCCGCTCCCGGCGCAGCCGTCCGGCACCACCGCGGTGAACCCGCTGCCACTGCACCGGTTCCAGAAGGACGCGGTGGCGGCCGCGGTGCGCGAGGTGAAGGACGGCGGCCGCGCGACGGTCGTCGCGGCGACCGGCTCCGGCAAGACCCTGATCGCAGCCGGCTGCGCCCGCCGCCTGGCCGCGCGCGGCCGGGTGCTGGTCCTGGTCCCGACGATCGAGCTGCTGGAGCAGAGCGCCGAAGCGTGGTCGCTGCGGGGCGGGCGCCGGGGGCTGGCCGTCGCGGCGTGCTCGCGGGAGGAGGCGCTGGAGAGCGCGGAGGCCGGCGGCCGCGTCCACGCCCAGGTGAGCACGCAGGCCCCACGCATCGCCGACCTGGTCGCCCAGGAGAAGCCCGGCGAGCCGGTCACCGTGTACGCCACCTACGCGTCGCTGGAGCGGATCGTCCAGGCCCACCGCGACTTCGGCCTCCCGGCCTGGGACCTGGTCGTCATCGACGAGGCCCACCGCACCGCCGGCGCCGAGGGCAAGGCGTGGGCCGCGATCCACGCCGACGACCAGGTCCCCGCCGTCCGCCGGCTGTACTTCACCGCCACCCCGCGGATCGCGGACGACCGGCGCGCGAAGGACGGCCTGGCCGACCTCGCCGACGCCGACAGCGGCGGCGCCGAGAAACTGCCCGCCCTCTGCTCCATGGACGACGAGCAGACCTACGGCAGGACCTGCTTCACCTGGACCCTCGGACAGGGCATCGAACACGGCTACCTCGCCGACTACCGCGTCCTGGTGCCCGTCGTCACCGACGAGGACCTGCGCGACCTGCTCAACCTCCCGGCCGTCGCCGACCTGCGCTCCCAGCGCACCAACGAGGAACTCCTGCGCCTGGCCCTGCAGATCGCGGTGCTGCGCGCGGTCGCCGACCTCGGCCTGCGCCGCGTCATCACCTTCCACTCCCGGGTGTCCGCGGCGCGGGAGTTCGCCGGCACCCTGCTGGACGCCTCCCAGCTGCTGGAGGACGCGGAGCGCCCGGAGCGGATCTGGGCGAAGGCGGTGGCCGGCACCGACCGCCTGCGCGAACGCCGGGCCGCGTTCGCCGAGTTCAGGGCCCACACCGGCGAGGACGGCGAGGAGTGCGGAATCCTCTGCAACTCCCGACTCCTGACGGAAGGCATCGACGTCGCCGCCGTGGACGCCATCTGCTTCGCCGATCCCAAGTCGAGCGTGATCGACATCGTCCAGGCCGTCGGCCGGGCCCTGCGCCAGTCCTACCGCCAGGGCAAGGTCTCCTGGGTCATCATCCCCGTCTACCTCCCCACCCCGGAGGTCGGCGACGACACCGCAACCGCGCACCCGGCCGAGGTCCGCGACGCCGGAGAGGCCGTGAAAGCCGAGGCCGACACCGAGATCGAAGCCGGCTCCTTCCGCACGATCTGGCGCGTCCTGCGCGCCCTGGCGGCGCACGACGCCCGGGTCGCCGGCCGGATCACCGAACTGCGCGCCCACCGCTCCCAGGGCACCGCGCACACCACCGCAGCCACGCCGGCCGAGGGCGAGGCGGGACAGCAGCAGCCGGCGCCCGCCGAGTCGCCGATCGAGTGGCTCAAGATCAACGCCCGCCGGCACGCCGCGCAGATCCTCCAGACGGTCAAGCTGCGCGCCTTCAACCCGCGCGCGGTCGAGTGGCAGCGGATGCACGCCGTCGCCGCCGTGTTCCACCTCCGGCACGGCCACCTCGACCCCACCGACAAGCAGGCGCACGCCGAGCTGATCTCCTGGCTCACCCGCCAGCGCCACCTGTACGGCCAGGGCCTGCTCGACCCCGCCCGCGTCAGCGAGCTGGACGCGCTCGGCATGATCTGGTCGAAGAACGCCAACGCCTGGGAACGCGGGGCCGCCTACGCCGCCGCCTTCCACCACCAGCACGGCCACCTCGCGATCCCGGCGACGGCGAAGCTCGACGACTACGCCGTGGGCGCCTGGATGCGCCGCCAGCGCAAGGCCGCGGGCCTCACCGAGGACCAGGTCGCCAGGCTCGACGCGCTGGACGAGCTGTGGCGCCTGGAGCCGGACTGGAACCGCTCCTACCGCCGCCTGCTCGCCTACCTCACCGCCGGCGGCACCCTCACCGGCCCCGCCAACCGCACCGGCGGCGAGGCCGACCCCACCTTCCGCCCCGGCACCTGGCTGCGCAAACAGGCCAGGGCTCGAACCGAGGGCAAGCTGACCGACCGGCAGGCCGCCCTCCTGGACGCCCTCCACCGGCACGCCGAGACCGTCACCGGCTGACCCGTCGTCCTCCTGGTGGCGGGTCAGCCGCAGGTCCTGTCCGGGTGGTCATGGGTGATGGCGCAGATCATTGCCTGGGCCCGGCCGTTGTCGGGGTACCTGTGCTGGAGCTCGTCCTTGAACTCCTTCCACTGGCGGGCGATGTCCTTGACGGCGAGATCGTAGGCGCGGTCGAAGTTGTGGCCGACGGCCGAGCGGGGGCTGTCCTTGGTGTCCTTGTTCAGTACCCCGTCGTGGGTGACGCGGTTCGCGCAGTTGGAGACCGTCCCGGTGTGGTCGCGGTCCGGGTAGCAGCCGGTGGCCAGGTCGTGCGGGATGTGGCGGGTGGCGTCCTTGACCCAGTCGGCCCGGTTCATGGAGCTGTAGCGGGCGATGGAGAAGAACGCGGGCAGGTCGGTCCTTCCCAGTCCCGGGGGGTTCCTGGCGCCGACGGCTCCCGGGGCGGCCTGGTCGGCCCAGTTGCTGTGGGCGTAGAAGTCCTCGATCTGGTGCCAGCCGCGGCCCAGGTCCTCCAGTACCTCGCACTTCGCCCGTCCCGGTTGGTCGTTCCATGCGCAGGCAGGGGAGATGGAGGTCTGGGCGGCGATGACGTGCCCCTTCGCGTCGACCAGCCGGTCCGCGGCGGCCAGGGCCCGCTTGACGTGGTCGACGGAGCCCTCGACGCAGTCGATGATCTCGGCATCGGCCTGCGCACGGGTGCGGGGGTAGCGGCTGTCGTACCGGGGGTCGAGGTAGTCGGCGTTGTCGCAGTGGAGCTTGCCGATGCCGAAGTACTCGCCGTGGTCGTTGGCGACGATCGCGCCCGAGTTCCCGTCCGCCATCGCCGTCAGCGAGTTCGGGTGCCAGCCCCCGGGTCCCAGGGCGGCCCGGGTGACCTTCTCGTGGTTGTCCCCGCTGAAGGCCTGCGCCGGTGTCGCGGCGCCGAGGGCGACGGAACACAACAGTGCAAGGCCGGCGGCGGTGGGAGCGTACAGGCGCTGTCGCCGGGAAACGGTGGAATTCACGAGGTCTCCAGGTGTGAGATGGACGTCTTCGGCGGGCGTGCATCGGGCGTGGCGCCCCGCCCATGATAGTCATGGACATGACAGATGGTGGGCGAATTGCCACAGAACGTGCGGCCCGTGCCGAGCCGTCCGGCCCGTCGCGGTCCTCGACCGGCATGCCCCGGCCCACCGCCACGATCTGGCCGGCTGCCTCAACCGGACTCCGGCTACGGGGCCTGCTGACGCCCCGTCACCGAGGGGGCGGGTCGTGCCTGCTCGGATCAGGGGTTGTCGGTGTGCCCGACCGGGGCGGTGAGCAGCAGGAGCCGGCCGGCCGCGGCGGCCGGGCGCAGGTCGAAGGCGCTGGTGAAGGCGCCGGTGATCAGCAGCAGGGTGTGCTGGTCGCGCAGGCGGCGGTGCCATTCCCGGGTGGCGGTGATCTCGCCGTCGAACCAGATCGCACCGCCCGGGCGGTGGATGGTCAGCCGGGTGCCGGTCATGACGGCGGACCAGCCGGGCTGCGGGGCGGCCGGGAAGGTGCGGGCGGCGTCGCAGCCGGCCCAGCCGTCCTCGGGGACGGGCAGGCGTGCGGGGTGCGCGGGGAAGACCAGCACGGGGCTTCGGTCGGGCAGCAGTTCCGGCCAGGGCAGGCCGTCCAGTCCGGTGCTGCTGACGATCTCCACAAGCGGTCCCTTTCCCCCGGCTCCGGCCCGCCCATCCCGGCGCCGGACAGATCACATCATCGGCCACGTACCGCGCCAGGGGCGGCGAATCCTGAAAGATCAGCCGCAAGCGCGTCAACCAGGAGGACATGGGCCACGACAACCCTCCGCTGGTCGTCTCCGCCGTGCACTACGGCCGGAGGGTGCTGTTCATCCTCACCTCCACCCGCAAGGCCTCGGGAAAGGTGGCGGTGACGGCGGAGCCGGACGCGGTGAGGTGCCAGGCCTTCGCCCGGCCGGCCTGCGGCACGGTGACGGCGAGTTCCTGCGCGCGGCGCCGGCATCAGGGTGGTCACGCTGCGCAAGGCTGGAATCCCTGGGGCACCGAGCCGTCAACCGTGCCACCGTCATCCGCCAGGCCCTCCCCGTCGCCCCGGTGGCCTCGATCGCCATCGCGCTCCCGGGGAGCACACGGAAAGGCTGCTGGATCGGCCCACCACCCTCACCCTGGGAGTGCCTCCTGACCGGGAGCACGTGCGGGATCGTCACGGTCCTCTCCCTCATCCTGGCCTTCACCACCTGGGGCCACTGGATCCTCTTCACCCCTGCGCGCTGCGCGGCGGCGCGCCGGGAGCGGGCGGGGCGGCCACCGGGGTGTCGACGAACCGCTGGGAGCCGTCCCAGGTCGAGCACCCGTAGGCCCGGTCGTCCTCCGGCGAGACCGGCACCGGCCCGGTTCCCGTGCCGCTCGCCGCCCACGGGATCGCGGTCGCCGGGAGCGCCGCACACGTGTGGGTGATGTCGCTCGACGACCCGGCCACGGAGTTCGATGGTGGGGCCGATGAGGCGGGCTTCGCGGTCCCGACGCAGTCGTGTGGCCCCGCCCCCATCGGGAGCGGGGCGGGGCCGCGGGTGCTCACCGGGTGCTCACCACGTCGTCGGCAGGTGCGAGTAGCAGTAGCCGTTGGCGGTGCCGTTGTAGTAGGAGTCCCCGTAGTAGAACAGGTAGTTGCCCGTCTGGGGTCCCACGATGCCGTCCTGCTGCAGGCCCCAGTTGGCCTGGAAGGTCTTCACGGCAGCCTGGGTGGCCGGTCCGAACTGGCCGTCCTCCGACAGGCCGAGGTGGAGGATGTCGTTGATGTCGTGCTGCACGCACCAGACACCCGCCCCGCTCGACCCGAGGCTGAGGGACGGCGCCGACGTCGAGGCGCTGGCCGTTCCCAGAGTGGCCGCAGTCACAAGTGCGGCCACGCCGGCCAGCGCGCCAAGGCGGGCAAGGTTTCGCTTGAGCATGGCAACCTTCGCTCTCGATGAGATGGAAATCTGTCAGTTCCCGGCTCTGCAGCGGGTCGCCCGGAGCCGTTGCGGGGCCGTTGGGGTCTCTCGCTGCCGATGACGATGCGTCACCTCGCCTCCTGGGCCAAGGGATTCGTCTCTCGACGAATCCCTTGCCGCGGCTGCCCGACGGGGTCCAGGATCAGCAGGTGTTGAGGATCCGTTTCACCGACCGGGATCTGGCGCTCACCCGGGTCGCGCCGGCCGCCGACATGTCCGCGGAACTGTCGTTGAGTCTCCACCTGCTGGCGACCCGCCGGCCGGAGAGCAGGCTCGGGAAGTGGCACGAGCAACTCGGGCGGCGCTGGAAGCCGCGTTCGGCCATGCTGTTCGACCTGTTCGCGGCGACCGACCTTCCGGAATTCCTGATCGCGCGGCCAGAGGGCCGGGACACGGCCGAGGCCACGGCGGACGGGATGGACCGGGACGGTCGCGGCTATCTGCGAGGGCTGGGCCGCCTGCGCCGGCTGACACCGTTCGCCAGGGATCTGGCGAACGGTGACCACCGGTCGCGTGTGCTGCTCGGCGACCTCACGGCGGAGTACCAGTCGGCGGCAATCACGCCGTACTGGGAGCAGATCGACGCTGTGGTGGCCGCGGAGCACCAGTACCGGACGAGGCAGCTGGCCACCGGGGGCCTGAACGCGGTACTGGCCACACTGCACCCGGCCGCCCGGTGGAAGCCACCTGTCCTGAGCCTGCCGATGTCGTCGCCCTGCGTGACCGAGCTTCCCCTGGCGGGTCGCGGCCTGGTGCTTCAGCCGGCCGTCTTCGCGTCCGGCCGCCTGGTGATCGCCGGCTTCGAGCGTCCGGAAGACCCGCCCGTGCTCATCTACCCCCTGCCGGCCGACCGGCTGCTGCTCACGGATGACCGGGTCGGCCCGCCACCGGCGCTGACCGCATTGCTGGGCCGGACCCGGGCCGTCGCGCTCGACACCCTGGCCACGGGCGGCCCGCTCAGCACCAGCGACCTGGCCGCCGCGCTCGGCATCGCCCCGGCCACTGCCAGCCAGCACGCCAGCATCCTGGCCGACGCCGGCCTCACCACCAAACAGCGACAAGGCGGCACAGTGCTGCACCACATCACACTGCTGGGCGAAGTCCTCCTGCAAGGCGGAGTGGAACATGCCGCGCAGAGCGCAACGCGGACGCTGCAGGCGGAGACGAACTGACGGAGATCCTCGCGCACTACCCCGACAACGAGATCGTCTGGGCGCACACGGGGCGCTCCAAGGAACTGGCCCACATTCCGGCACGTGCCCGTCGGCATCGGCAGCTGCTCTCGCTCCTAGGAGGCTGCGCGGATCGGCGCGGTGGGGTTCCCGGTAGTGAGGCGGGCACAGGCCTCCGTGATCACTGGGAGACCTGTGCCCGTTCTTCCAGCACGGCTGACCGAGCCGCCGTGGGATCGACGCGCGGCGCCGCCGCCCCGAGCGCCCCGCGGCCGCTGCGGCCCACCCGCTGGGGAGCGCCGTGGAATCAGCAGCCGATCTTGCCGAGCTCGGCGAGATCGTCGTCGGAGAGCGGGAGTCCCGCGCCGGCGACGTTTTCGCGCAGGTGCGCCACCGACGAGGTGCCAGGGATCAGCAGGATGTTCGGCGAGCGCCGCAGCAGCCAGGCCAGGGCGACCGACATCGGCGTCGCGTCCAGCCGGGAGGCTACGGCCGTGAGCGCCGAGGACTGCAGCGGGGTGAAGCCGCCGAGGGGGAAGAAGGGCACGTAGGCGATGCCATGCTCGGCGAGTTCGTCGATGAGCTCGTCGTCGTGGCGGTGGGCGAGGTTGTACATGTTCTGCACGCACACGATCGGCGCGATCGAGCGTGCCTCGGCGACCTGTTCCGCTGTCGCGTTGCTCACGCCGAGGTGCCGGATCAATCCCTGCCGCTGGAGGTCGACGAGCGTCCCGAACGCCTCCGCGAGCGAACCCGGCACGGGTCCCTGGGCGTCACCGAGCCGGAGGTTGACCACGTCCAGCGTGTCGAGGCGGAGGGCCTCCAGATTGTCGATGACGGCCCGGCGCAGCTCGTCGGGCCTGCGTGCCGGGGGCCAGCCTCCCTCCTGGTCGCGGGTCGCGCCGACCTTGGTCACGATGTGCAGCGAGTCGGAGTACGGGTGCAGCGCTTCGCGGATCAGCTGGTTGGTGACGTGCGGCCCGTAGGCGTCGGCGGTGTCGATGTGGGTGATACCGAGGCCGACGGCCTCGCGCAGGACGGCGAGTGCGCCGTCGTGGTCGGCGGGCGGACCCATGACCCAGGGGCCGGCGAGCTGCATGGCGCCGTAGCCGAACCGGGTGACGGTCAGGTCGCCCAGGGCCCAGGTGCCGCCGGGAAGCGGGGCGGAGGAGGTGCGCATGGTGTGCCTTTCGCATCGGGCAGAGGATGGTGGTGTTCTCGGCGCCTTGCACCACTATTGGTGCGTAGCTCCTCATCAGGAAGTAGGCACTTCGCAGTGCGTAAGGCACCCGCGGGTCAGGAGAACGGTCCATGGCGACGATGACGGCGGCTCAGCAAAGGGCACAGGCCAAGGCCGGGTGGGTTGTGACGGTTGGTGGGCTGTTTCCCGGGCAGCTCCCTGGCCTGATTCCGGGGGTGGTGCGGGGGCCGGGTCGGTGACAGCTCTTGCATCTTCGACGCCCCGCCCCGGCACGGGGCGGCAGGGCCCTAGGGAGGCCTGCCCGGGGAGGCCGCCGAACGGGTGGGTGGTGGAGGCCCCGGCAGGGGCCCCCGGCCCCGGGGGAGACGCTTCTTCTGGGGATTTACGCCATATCATCTGCGAATCTGCGGTTTGTTGTCACTTGGGAATCAGCTGATGTCACTGGCCCTTGTTGGTGATGGCGTGTGGGGGCGGGGGAGTCGTGGGTGTCACCGGGGCGCGGATGTGTGGTGACATCAGGGGACGTCGCCCGGTGACATCATGATGCAGATCCCTATGCCAACCGCCGGCGTGCAGAGCCCGGCTCCGGATGTCGGGTGTCCGGTGTTCAATACCGGGGTGGTGGACTGGGAGCGCGTAGGCGACAGCGGTTTCGAGGTCGATCGCGTCCCGGCACTTGTGGCGCGGCTGGAGCGCTGGGACGACGCGGATGCGGGGCAGGAGCTGGGTTGGCGGCTCGTCCTCGAGGGCGACCTGGTCTTTCCGGCAGGCTTCGCTGCCCTGCCGCGGCTGGTGAGCCTCGCGCCGTGTAGCGCGCACGCGCGCGCCGTGGCGGGGCGGATCCTCGAGCGCGCGGCTGCGTACCACGGCTGCGACGACCTGCTGGCGGACTGCGCGGGCACGATCGCGGAGTTCGGCGAGGTGCTGGACCGGCACCTGCGGTCGCGGCCGGCTGACTACCTTGTTTCCTTCCGCGCTCTGCTCGCCGTCGCGCAGGAGTATCACTGGGTGAACGTCCTGGAGGGCTTCGCGGACGACATCTACGAGCTGGAGTGCCCGCACTGCGGTGCGGGGATGAAGATCGCCGTCGGCCGGTTCGGGTGCTACTCGCAGGTGTGGGACGGTGACGAGGAGCTGCGACGGGAACTGCGACCGGCCGTTGCCGAAGAGCTCACCGGGACCGGCCGGTGGATGCACCGGATCGCGGTCCGCGACGGGCAGGAGGCGCTCGCCGACGGGATCGCCCACCTCTTCGGCGACGCGCAATGCCCGGTGTGCGCCAGCGTCTTCAACATCGCGGACGAGTACACCCACGCCAACCGTCCGGCCGCATCCATCGATCGGTTCCCCCCTCGGCCCAGAACACCGGAGCGCGCGCTTCCCCCAGCCACCCGGCAGGCACTGTCGGTACGGGGCCCTACGCTGCGCCGGGAACGAAGCCGAGCAGACAGGGACCGCGATGGCGTTGACGTTGGATGAGGCGGTGGAGCAGCTCGGCCACCGGCTTTCGCCGAAGCGGCGTTCCGCCGCGACACGGCTGCGCCGGCTTGCCGATCCCGTAGCGGGGCCGCCGCTCCTGGACGCCCTTGAGCGGGAGGTGCGCGACCCCCGTACGTGGGAGACCCAGTACCAGATGGTCATGGCACTGGGGATGTGCGGGCACCGTCCCGCGCTCGGCCTGCTCCGGGACCTTGCCCAGCGCCCGTTCGAGGCGACCATGGTGTACACCGCGCTCGGCGACGCCATCATGCGGCTGAGTGCTCCCGAAGCCACAGCCGATTCCCTGCGCTGGTGCCTGGACAGCGGCACACCGATGCTCGCCGACGGCGCCCTGCGCGCTGTCGCCATGCAGCGGCTGCGCCCGGACACAACCACGATCGACCACGTTCTCGATCTCCTCGGCCCCCTGGGCCCCCACGATGGCCTTCGGTTCTGGGCCGCGGCCGCCGCAGCGGGATGGCCGGGCCCCCGGGTTCAAGAGTTCCTCCGGGATTGCGCAGCCGGCCCTCGAACCGACGTGGCCAGCGCCGCTGCCTCGTCTTTGCGCGGCAAGTACCAGACCTGCACGCCCTTGTAGCCGGGCTGGTCACTGCGGCCGACCGCGTCCTGGCGGACCCGTCACGCGCTGGGAGGACTGCGGCATCTGGACGACGGACGGCCCAGTAGCGCTCATGGACTCGGTAAACGACGGTGCCGACCTGGGCGTCGAGTACTCGGGACGCTACCTGCCCGGTCAAGCCCCCCGTTGCCTTGCCCGCCGGGAGCTGGAGGGTCCGGTGCCGCTCGTACCACGCAGACGGCGGAGGCCTGGTTGCTGAACGGCGGACGCCGGGGCCTGGCGGTGGCGGCCTGCTCCCGTGAGGAGGCGCTGGAGAGCGCGGAGGCGGGTGGCCGGATCCGGGCGCAGGTGTCGACGCAGGCCGCGCGGATCGCCGACCTGGTCGCCTCCGCCAGGCCCGGCGAGCCGGTCACCGTGTACGCGACCTACGCGTCCCTGGAGCGGATCGTCCAGGCTCACCAGCTGCACGGCCTGCCCGCGTGGGACCTGGTCGTCGTGGATGAGGCGCACCGCACCGCCGGCAATCGCCGGCTGGTCGTCGAGGGCCGTGTCCGCCCCTGGAGGAGCTCGTCCTGCAGGCCATCCTCGCCCGGTTGGAGCACCGGCGACGACGCTGACCTGACACCGCCGGCCCGCATGCGGTGGAGGGGAGGACAGCGGTTGCCGGAGCCAATGAGGTCAGGACGGGAGGGGAATGAACAGGAGGATGCCGTGGGCGGTGGAGGCGGTGTAGCAGGCGGTGCCGGCGAATGTGGCGGTGTAGAAGGGGGTGGCGACGGTGAAGACGGGGACGATGGCGTTGTGGATGGTGGCGGTGCCGCTGGCATCGGTGACGGCGGTACCGAGGTTGACCGGGCCGAAGAGCGTGATGGCGGTGAAGGTCACCGGCTGACCAGCCACCGGCATCCCCGAGGTGGTCGTCAGGGTGGCACTGAGGGTGGGGATGTAGAACTCCGGCAGCGGGGTCAGCCGGAGCCGGATCGTGCTTGGTTGCGCGGTCAGCGTTGTGGGATTGGGTGTCACGGTGACGGGAGTGCTGGCGGTGGAGCCGGTGAAGCAGCTGTCACCGCTGTAGGCGGCGGTGAGGGTGCCGGTGGTCAGGGCGGTGGTGGTGAAGCAGGCCTGCCCCACGCCGTTCACGGGGATCATCTGGCTCTGGCCGTTGGGGAGGGTGAAGGTGACCGTGCCCATCGGCACTGAGGTGGTGCCTGGTGCCGGGGTGATGGTGGCGCACACGGTCACGCTCTGCCCACAGCTGGAGGGGTTCGGCGTCACCGACAGTGTCGGCGTTGTGGGGTTGGGGCTCACGGTGACGGGGGTGGGGTTGCCGTTCACGGTCGCGGTGAACGTACCGGCGGTGTAGGTGTGGGTGGTCTGCCCGCTCCCGGTGGCGTCCAGGGCGGCGGTGACCGTGGGGCTGGCGTCCCCGAAGTTCACCACCGCTGTCCCGTTCGGAGTTCCCCCGGAAATGCTGAATGTCACCGCTTGCCCGCACCTCGGCGACGCCGGTGAGGTCGTCACCGTCAACGGCGAGATCTCCGTCACGTTCGCCGAATTGGCGTTGGTGACGTAGACGTTGCTGTTCGCCGCCGCCGCCACCGAGAACGGGAACGCGCCGACGGGGACGGTGGCCACGACGGTGTTCGTGGCACTGCTGATCACCGTCACGTTGTTCGAATTGGAGTTGCCGACGTAGACGTTGCCGTTCGGCGCCACCGCCACCCCGAACGGGCCGGCGCCGGTGCCGACGGTGGCCAGGACGGTATTCGTAGTGCTGCTGATCACCGTCACGTTGTTCGAAACGGTGTTGGTGACGTAGAGGTTGCCGTTCGGCGCCACCGCGATCACCCCCGGGACAATGCCGGCGGGGACGGTGGCCAGGACGGTGTTCGTGGCACTGTCGATCACCGTCACGTTGTTCGAGGTCTGGTTGGCGATGTAGACGTTGCCGTTTGGCGCCACCGCCGCGAAGCCCGGGAAACCACCGGAGGGGAGGGTGGTCAGGACGGTGTTCGTGGCACTGCTGATCACCGTCACGGTGTTGTCATTCCGGTTGGCGACGTAGACGTTGCCGTTCGGCGCCACCGCCACCGCGTCCGGGACCGCGCCCACGGGGACGGTGGCCAGGACGGTGTTCGAGACGCTGCTGATCACCGTCACGTTGTTCGAAGTGGAGTTGGCGACGTAGACGTTGCCGTTCGGCGCCACCGCCACCGCGAACGGGCCCCCGCCGACGGCGACGGTGGTCAGGACGGTGTTCGTGGCACTGTCGATCACCGTCACGTTGCTCGAGCTCTGGTTGGTGACGTAGACGTTGCCGTTCGGCGCCACCGCGATCATCGCCGGGTTCGAGCCGACGGGGACGGTGGCCAGGACGGCGTTCGAGACGCTGCTGATCACCGTCACGTTGTTCGAATTGTTGTTGCCGACGTAGACGTTGCCGTTCGGCGCCACCGCCACCGCGAGCGGGCTCGTGCCCGCCGGGATCGTCACCGTGGAGAACGCCGCACTCAACAGCGGCGCCACAGGCCCCCGTACAGCGGGCACCTGGGATCCACCCGCCGGTACAACCGGCCGAACCCCGCAGACTATCGCCGGAGCTCCCGACCAACCCGTGTTCGGCTCCATGGCAAACCTCTCTGGGCTGAGAGGGCCACCCAAGAAATCCCACCGGGGCCCGCGCCGCACGGCGCCGGTATACGCGAACCGGATCACCGCTTGCACACCGGGACAGAGAGAAGGACCCGCCTACGCATACCACGCACACAGGGGTTGCCTCTATCCCCGGAGAGATGGGCAACCCACCGGAAAAACGGTCACCACTATTAACCCGAAATAGGCAATACGACACCAGCCCTTGACGCGATTTCACCCAATCGGACCAATCCACCACCCAACCGATCACGCCGCACCAGGAAGCCGCCGACTGATGCCGACAGGCCCCCGGCGCCGAGGTTCACGCCACCGCCTGGGCGCGCGCCGCCACCGCGAGGACCTCTTCGAGTACGGCTTGGAGGGCTGCAGCCGGGGGACTGGCCAGCACCGCGCTCTCCAGCGGATCGAGTCGGCTTCCGAACCGATCGGGAGCCCGCGCGCTGCCAGCCGCCTCCAGCAACGCCGAGCGGTACCGCGCCTGACGAGCGAGGGCGTAGGTTGATGGCGCCGCCGTCGCCGACGCCCTTGTTACCTCGCGCGTCGAAATCCCGGCCACCGGTGAGACCGGCCACCACGAGCTCCTGGAACTCGCCACCGCCGTACAGCGCAGCACCGCCCGCTTCCTGGAACACCTGGAACAGGCCCGCCGCGGCGAGGGCGACGACCCGCGCTGCAACCAGGCCCTCGCACTCCTGGAGACCAGCCTCACCGGCGCCACACAGCGCATCCTGCGCAAAGCCCACGTGCTGCGCTACGAGATGACCTCCGCCCGGCTGCGCAGCGAGCGGGCCCGTGCCCAGGCGCCCGCCCCGGAGCCTGCCGCCGCCCGCCTTGATTCCCCGCGCGTCGAAACAAACGGCGCCGGCCCGGCCGCCGCCCGCTCCACCGTTTCCCCGCGCGTCGAAACAGACCAGGCCGCGTCCGTCGCGCAGCAGCCGCAACCGGTCGACACCCTGCCGCAGGAACTGCAGCTGGCCTTGGCGTCTGAGCGCACCTCCTCCTCGCCGCTCGCCCGCGGCCTGGGGGCCCCGAACTCCACCTGGAGCATCGAGGGGAGCGACCTGGCGGTGGAGGGCTGGGACAGCACGTCGGACCTGTTCGCCGTCCGCGACCCGAACCGCCGGCTGCTCGGCTGGGTCGAGGCGCTCGGCGACGGCCGGGGCACCTACATCCAGGGCCGCCTGATCATCGACGCCACCGACGGCGATCCCTGGCTCTCCACCGACGCGCTCCACGCCGTCGCCCTGCTCCGTGCCGCCCGCAACCAGCAGCTGACCTGACCCGCAGCGCCGCGTTTTGTGAGTGGTCTCGTGGGGTGCCTTGTGAGTGGTCTTGTGAGTGCATGGTGATCCGGCCCGGCACGGCATCACCGCATGTCGGGGGCTGTTTTGGGTGGGCCGGAAGTGCCGACAACCCTTCTCCTGTCCTTGTCTTGGTGGAGGTAGGTCGGTTCGGTTCGGGGTTCGCGCCTGCGGCGGGCCGGTGGTTCTTCGGCGCGTCCGGCGAAGCCGTCCGCGCCGACCAGCCGGCCCACGGCGGTCCCGGTACCGCGCCGGTTCCACGTAGACACCACCGCAGGTGCCACCGTAGGCGGCACCGACGGCACCACCGCAGGTACCACCGTACGTACCCCGCCGCTCCCGGCCGCGTCCGCGCGTTTCCGCAGCTCAGCGGCCATTTTTGGACGGCCGGAAAATACGACGACCCCTTCTGTCCATCCCTTTCCCGGCTTGCTGGTAGGTGGTGGGGCGGTGGTGGGTGACGGTCCGGCCGGCAGGGGTCTGACCCTGCGGGGCCGTAATGGTTGGTGAGCGCCCGGCGAACGCCGGACGCCCCCGGGCCCCGTGGGGCCGGATCGGCGGCGATCCTTCGCCAGGCCCTCCCCCGGTCCGGTTGGACTGTCGACGTCGACCGGATCCGGCACCGCCCCCCGGCCCGATCGATGCCCCACAAGCGGCCCCTGACGGCGACCGCCGTGCCCTGACGCGCCGTCCGGCCCAAGGGCGGTCCGGCCTCCACGCGGCCCGGGAACGGCCCTTCCCGGGCCTCCCGATGCAGCTCCTGATGTAGCTCCTGATGCCAGCACCCCCGGCCCGGGCGCGGGGTGGCATCTGCGCAGCTCACAGGGCCAACCAAGGTGGCCGGTAATACCGACATCCCTCTCTGCGCGCCCCTGTCCTCCTGGTGGTGGGGGTGGGGGTGGGGGTGCGCCGTCGGGTTGTGGTGGGGCCTGCGGCGCTTGTTGGTGGGCCCTGCCTGGCGGCCTGGCTTGACCGGCTGCGGCGCTGACGCCGAGCCGGGGGTGCCGACCTTCGGTCCTTCGGCGTGGTCGAGGCGGTCAGCCGCTTCCCGGGTGCGGACGGCGTCGGGTGTGGTCTGTCCGCATCCCTGATTCCACCATTCGGCTGCCCGCTGAATGGGTGACGTAGCGTCAGACTCTTCACCTATGGTCATGAAGAGCATGCGTTGAGTGATCAAGGAAAGGTGTAGAGGTGAAGGGTGACGCTGTTCTCGTTGAGTTGTGTGAGCGGTTGCCTGTCCTGGCCGGTGAGTACGGCCTGCACATGGTCCCGGCCGTACCGGAGGACCACCCAGGTCGCGCGGAGGTGGACGGCGAGGCGATGACGGTGGACGAGTTCTGTGGCCTCGCCCGTGCGGCCGGCGCCCGGGTGCTGTTCCACCGCACGACCGCCTTCGACGCCGATGCCTTCCTGGCCGGCGCCTTCCCCGAGGACGACGACGACCCTGACGCCCTGTCGGAGGCCGAGACCGCCAGCGTGAAGGCGGTCGAACGGGTACGGCGTCGAGCCAGGCGCCACGACGGCCAGATCGTGGACGTGCAGCTGTGCGTCGTCCTGGACGGCGTCGCCGTGTTCTGGTCACGCCTTGCCTCATGGGCGGCGGCCCTCGCGGACGACGCCGAGAAGGCCCAGGACGAGAAGAACGACATGGTCGAGCAGATCCGTACGAGCCGAGCGAGGGACGAGCAGGCGGAGGTCACGCGAATCTCGCGACTACTGCAGGACGATCCGACCTTCCGCGAGGCCAAGGATCCCCAGGCCCGACGCCGCGCAGCCGATCGGCTGGTGCCACGTCCGGACGAAATGGACTTCGAGGCGCGCCGGATTCGAACGCGCGCGATCCAGGAGGCGATCAGCGCCATCGAAGAAGCCGCGGACGCCATCTTCAGTGAGTACATGACCCAGTTGCCCGAACTCGCCGACGAACTGGTCGCCAGCGGTGCTCTTGACGGGGCCCGTACGATCCCGGCCCGAAAGGTCCACCTCAAGGAGTTCCTCCGCAAGCGCTCCGGAGGCCACACCCCGCCAGTCGACCTGATCACCCTGATGATGGAGCTGCCCCAGCTGCGCAACCCCTCCAGCGCCGCTGTTCTCCCCGCTGCTCGGCAACCAAACGAGACGCTCTTCCCCATGGAACAGGGCTGACCGGTCTGCAGTGACGGCCGCCGGGCGTCGGTTGCCTGGGCAGGGTGCTGAAGGGTTGCCCAGACGGTGTGCTGGACGGTGTGACCGGAGGTTGTACCGGAGGTAGCGGCCCCCGTCCGGCGCCGCCCCTGTTTCCCCAGGCCGGACCGCCCGGGCAAGCCGGTTGGGACCGGCGACACCGTCGCCCGTCCTCGGACGGGCCGGGCCGTTCCTCGCCGTCAAGGGCGCGTGCGAGGGGGTAGGCGGCTGGCGAGGTGTTGCCGGTCTACCCCTGCCCGAAGCTCCGCTTTTGCTCAAATCGCTTTTCTCCCCGCCGAGTTGGCTGGAGACTGTGAGTGACTGCCGGATTGCCGGCTGGCTGACTTTCCGGCACCGACGACCTGCCGTGCTGCTGAGCCAGTTACCGGTTGGCGGCGGTGCAGGCCGTGCGAGCTGCACCGCGGGCGCGCAACAGCGCGGTGCGGCAGCGGTGTCGTTCATGGCTTTGCCCGCAGGGTGCGACTCTTGCGAAGGGGTGGACGTGAAGTACTTGGTGGAACTCCCGGTCGAGGGTGAGGCCGGGCTGGGGCAGTTGGTGAGGGTGGAGGTCGAGCCGGCCGGTGAGGGGTTGATTCAGGTGTCCCGGCCCGGCCAGGTGGCGGCACGGGCGGCGCGTTCGCTCGGGGAGATGCTGGCGGGTATCAGGCCGGTGGCGGAGAGCTTTGTCGAGGGCCTGGGCGGGATGGCGCAGGCGCCGGAGGAGATCTCGCTGGAGTTCGGCCTGTCGATGTCCGCCGAAGCCGACTTGGTGATCTCCACGACCACGGCGCAGGCCAATTTCAAGGTCTCGCTCACCTGGCGTCCGCCGTCTGCCGAGGCGGGTCGGACGCCGTGACCACTCCCGAGCCATCGGCTGGGGGGGATCCGGCGGCGTTGCACGCGGCGCTGCTGCGGGTCCAGGACTCGCGGGGCGAGCCGGTCGGCGTCGGCTTCCTGGTGGCGGAGGACTTGGTGCTCACCTGCGCCCACGTGGTGAGCACGGCACTCGGGCTGCCCGGTGGTGAGATGCCGCCAGACGGCGCGCAACTCGTGCTCGAAGCCGCTCTCTTACCGGCCATGCCGGGGCGGGAACCGGTGTCGGGCACGGCGCGGGTGAGAGTCTGGGGCCCGGCGCAGCCGGCCGCGGCCGACCTGGCCGTGCTCGCGCTAGAGGCGCCACTGCCCGGTGCCCGGCCGATCAGGTTGATCAAGACGGGCCCGCAGCAGACCTGGGACCACCCGTCCCGGGTCTTCGGATTCCCCCAGGGGCATCCCGAGGGCGTGTGGCACTCCGGAACCCTTCGGGCGAGGCTGGCCGGCCAGTGGGTGCAGCTCGACCAGTCCGGACAGGGCCACCGGGTGTCGGCGGGATTCAGTGGCAGCGCGGTCTGGGACGAGCAACTCGGCGGCGTGGTCGGCCTGATGACGGTGGCAGAGGCGGGCACCCCGCCGGTCAGCTACCTGATCCCGACCGACCGGCTGATCGCGGCCTGGCCCGACCTGGGACCGCTCGCCGAGCCGCCCTCACCGTTTCGCGGACTGAACGCATTCCAGGAGTCCGACACCGGCAGCTACTTCGGCCGCGAAGCCGACGCCGACCAGCTCGCCGCCATCACCGCGCGCGAGCGCTGGACCACGCTGGTCGGGCCCTCCGGCTGCGGCAAGTCGTCGCTGGCCATGGCAGGCGTCATCCCCAGGCGGCGTAAGGCCGGAGACAGCGCCGTGGTGGTCCACTTCGCCGCGTACAACACCGCGCTGCGGGCGCTGGCCGCGGCCCTGCTGCAGGAGCTGAACCCCGAACTGTCCGAGGCCGAGCGCCCGGCCAGGATCACCGAGCTGACCGAAGAACTCGCCACCCGAGGGATTCGCGAGACCGCATTCCGGATCCTGGAACTGAAGAAAAGCTCACGTCTGCTGGTCGTGCTCGACCAGTTCGAGGAACTCCTCGACCAGAGCGACAGCGCCATCGACGAGCTGGCCGAGGTGCTGGGCGGCCCCGGCACCCCCGACCAGGTCGCCGTGCTGGCCACCCTGCGCGCCGACCTGCTGGAACACGCCCTCGCCCACCCACGGCTGGGCCCGCTGGTCAGCAGGAAGATCCAGGCACTCCAACCGATGCGCCCCGACCAACTGCGCGAGGTCATCGCCAAGCCGGTCGACGCGGTCCCCGGTGCCCGCTACGAGGACGAGCTGATCGAGCGCATTCTGGCCGACGCCGGCTCCGAACCCGGCATTCTGCCGCTGCTCGGCTTCACCCTCGACCAGTTGTGGCGACGGTGCGCAGGCGGCCTCATCACCTATCAGGAATACACCCGGCTCGGCGGTGTCGCCGGCGCCCTCAACTACTGCGCGAAGGAGCAGTGGGGCGCCCTGATACCGGACGCGGACCGGGAAGCCGCCAGACGACTGCTCACCCGACTGGTGCGGATCCCGGTCGGCACGGCCGCGCCGCTGCGCCGCGCCGTCTACCGAACCGAGATCGATCCCCAGGAATGGGATATCGCCCAGCGCCTGGCCAGAGCCAGGCTCCTGGTGATCCAGGGCCAGGACAGCAGCGACCGCGCGGGCGAGGGCCGGCGTGTCGAATTCGCCCACGAGGCGGTTATCACAGCATGGGAGACCACCAGGGAGCTGGTGGCAGCGGACCGCTCGTTCCTGGCCTGGCGGGAGAGCATACAGAACGACCTGGACCGCTGGGAGGACCGGAATCGGCCGGCGGACCTACTGCCGACCCGAACCGCCATCGCGCTCTCACGACAGTGGCTGCCCGCCCGTTCGGCCGAACTGAGCGAGCCACTGAAGGACTTCCTCAAGCACGGCAAGCGGCGCCTGCGCCGTCGTCGTGGCGCACTGTGGTCCGGGGTCGCCACCGTCTGCGTCCTGGCGCTCGTCGCCGCGGCAGCCGCAGTGAACGCACAACGCGCACACAAGGACGCCGCGCGCAACGTCGCGATCACCCGCGCGAACACCCTCGCCGCGGACGCAGCCGCCCTGACCCCCACAGAACCGGGGCTGGCCGCCCAACTCGCGATCGCCGCCTACCGCACTTCCCCCACCCAAGCCGCTGCCAGCCAGCTCTACACAATCCTCGGCACGCCGCTCGACCACGTCCTCGCCACCACGGGCAGCGAAGTGATCAGCGTAGCTGCGCAGGCGCATGGCTCCCTGGTAGGGGCAGGTACCGAAGACGGCTCCGTGCGGATATGGAACACGGCCGACCCGTCCGCCCCGGTTGCGCACACGACGCTGCACCTGCAACGCGCAGCCGCGATCGCCTTAGCTCCCGACCAGCCGCAACTGGCCGCAAGATGCCCGGACCAGAGCGGCCTGTGTCTGCTGTCCCTGGCCGATCCCCAGCACCCGAGCACCCTGGCCAAGCTACCCCTGCCCGGACCGGACCAACTCCCCGGCGGCCTGAGAGTCAGCTCACTCGCATTCAGCCCGGACGGGAACCTGCTCGCCGCCGCCACAGAGCAGGGCTCCAGCATGCTCTGGTCCGTCCAGGACACCGCGAACCCGCGCCTCCTGCCAGTACTGCCCGGCAACGGCAACGGCACCCTGATAGGAGGAGTGGCCTTCGCCCCCACCAGCAAACTGCTGGCCACCAGCAACCAGGCCGGCGCCACCCAGCTCTGGGACCTGACCGACCCCGCCAAACCCGTCTCGACCACCGCCATCTCCACCGGCTACCAGTCGCTCGTTTTCAGCCCGGACGGCAACTGGCTGGCCGCGGGCGGGGACGCGCATGTGGACCTGTGGAAGATTGGCGACACCTCGAAACCGCTATCGGTCTTCCCCGGGGTCTCGGTAGATGTGATGAGCGTGGCCTACAGCCCAGAGGGCAGCCAACTCACCTTCGGCGGAATGGGCACGTATGACGCCAAGGGCGCGCTGTGCCATGTGGACGTCTCGAATATCAGCCTTGACAGCCTTGTGGTTCCGGCCTGCACCAGCACCGCCTTCGACACCAGAACCCTGGCGGCCACGCCGAACGGCGCGGTACTGAGCGGTGGAGGAGACGGAAAGGTACGCCTGTGGCGAGACCCGGTGGCGCGGGTCGGCGGCCTCCAGGTGACGGGCAAGGACAACTTCGCGATCAGCCCAGACGGGAACCTGATCGCGGCACCGGTCGAAACGCGTGCACGAGGCACCATGGGCGACAACTCGAAAATCGTCGGGCTGTGGGAGGTACCCGGATCCGGAGCCGGCGGGAAGGACCCCCTGGCCACAATCCCCCTCGCCACCTTCTCGCAAACGATCACCTTCCTCACCGCGACTGCGCTGCTGACCGTCGACCACGACGGCGCGGTGCAACTATGGGACATTCACGATCCCACACACCCAACCGGCGTCTCACTCGGCACGGCACACTTCCCCACCACCCCCACCGGGCTCGGCGATGTCATCGTGTCCTCGGGAGTCACCTCCTCCGATGATGGAAGCCTGGTCGCCGTACAGGGCGACGGCTACCTCCAGCTCTGGCGCGTGACCGACAGCCACACCGTCCTCAAGGCAGGCAAGCTCCCCCTCCCCGACCCCAACCGGGACCTGGCCGGCCTGGTGGACAACCACACTGCCTGCGTCCTCACCCAGGACGGCGTCACGTGGTGGGACATCAGCGATCCGCACCACCCGCAGCATGGCGTGGACTCGCCGCTGACCGGCGTGAACCACGGCAGCGTTGCGGGTTCCTCTGGCGTCGCCGCCGCGACTACGCAGGCCAGCGGGTTCGGCACCAGCTTGTACCTGTACGGCCTCACCGCCGGCCACCCGACCAGCACCGTCAAACTCTCCGACCGCTCCGGATCCACCGTGCGATTCAGCGGCGACAGCAAGCTACTGGCCGCCACCGGCGCGGCTGAGAACACCCTGGCTCTCTGGGACACCCGCAACCCGGCCCAACCACGGTCCATCGCGGCCATCAACACCCAGCCTGGTACCAGCGCCGTCGCCTTCAGCCCGAACAGCAAACTCATGGCCGTATGGGCCCGTGGCGACAAGTCCGCAGTTCAACTGTGGGACATCCGCAACCCGTCCATCCCCCACGTGACCGGGACCATCGCCCCCGGCGAATACGCGGAAGACATCCAGTTCACGCCCAACGGCGACCGGCTCGCCGTTGTCGGCAGTGATTCCGTCCGCTTCTTCGACACCGACCCGACTGCACTGGCCGATCGCCTCTGCGCCTACGCCGGCACCGGCATCAGTACGAACGACTGGACGCAGTACGCCCCGGGGATCCCATACCAGCCCCCATGCCCCTCGCGCCGCTGAGACCTGAGCAGTGTTTTCGACCACCCACCGTAACGCGGCAGCCTGCACCAACTTGCCACAGCCATAGGCATGACCGCGAACGGAATGGTGCAGCGCCTACTCCCGTCGACGTAGCCCTCGGTTCGAGAACCGAAGGCTACAAGCCCTCCTGGGTGTACGGCATCCGGTCAGGTGCTCGGGATGGTCCGCTCGGAGATGGGAGGCACGGCGCGGGGCGCCGGGCGCTCCGGTGCCCAGCATGCGATGGCGGTCAACGAGACCGTGCTCGCGTTCGTCCTCGGCGGTAGCGCGCCCGGGGCGGCGGGCGGGGTGGGCACGGTGCGGTCCTGGTCGACCGAGACCGAGTTCCTGCTGCCGGGCGGGCGGCGCAAGGTGCGTCCGGACGGGGTGTGGCAGGCCCCGGAGATCGGGGTGCCGGTGTTGATGGTGGAGGTTGACCGCGTCACCATGGCGCCGGCTGACGTCGCTGCGAAGTTCCCCCGGTACCGCGAGCTGTTCCGCACCAGGGTCCGCGACAACGACCCGGCCCTCGCTGACCGGGAGCCGGCCGACCGGACGGTGCACTGGTGGCGCCGTACCTGGCCGGGCCACACCCGGGCCGGGTACCCGCCGGTCGCGCTGGTCGTCACCGACGCCGGACCGGTCGCCCTGGCCAACCGCCAGGAAGCGGTCGGGGAGCTGTCGGCCGAGTGCTGGCGCGGCCGGTGGTGCAGGGAGGTCCGCGACGACAACGACGACGGGTGGCGCGAGTACGACGACGCCGTGCCCATCGTCGCGACCACGCTGGAGCTGCTGGCCGCCCGCGGGCCGCTCGGGCCCATCTGGTGGCGCTTTGGCCGCTCGGGCCGGCACTGCCTCATCGAGGCGCTGGAGGACCCGAACAACCGGGCCGCCTACGACCTGCGCCAGGCCGCCCGCGAGGACGAGGAGCACAAGGCCCACCAGGAGCTGATGGACTCCCTGGTCTGCATCGACTGCGGCGACGTTCCCGAGGAGGAGAGCACCTGGGAGTACGGCCGCCAGGGACAGGTCGAGTGGACCCGCCGCCCCGGCGGCCGCTGCTGGCCCTGCCACCAGGACCGCGAGGAGCGCCTGGAACGGGAGGCCGAAGAACAGCTGGAGGCCGCCCGGACCGCGAACGCCTTGCTGCGCCCGTGCTGGACGTGCCGGGGCTCGATCGGGGGGAAGGAGGGCTCGAAGCTGGAGCTGCGGGAGAAGGCCAGCCCGGACCGGCTGGAGTGCCCGCAGTGCGAACAGGACCGCGCCATCAAGGACTTGGGCGCGCTGGTGCTGCCCGCCCCGACCAAGCGCGAGCAGGTGGCCGCGCTGGTCTCCGCCCCGGACGATCCGTGGTGGGAGGAACGGGTGCTGCACGCCAAGCTCTACCCGGTGAGGGGCCGCCGGGTGTGACCTGTTGGTGGTTGGAGGCGCTTTTTGGGGTTGGCGGGGTTGGCTGGGGCAGCCGGTCGGCTGCTACGCCCGTCCCGGGCCGGGGCTGTTGCTGGTTGCTGTGTGTGTTCGCCGTGGGCATGCCATACGACTGGGGGCGGGGGTGCCGGGGGTGGGGAGTTGGCGGGTTTTCCGGCGGGTTCCTGGATTTTCTGCGGGTGGTTTTCGGGGGAGTTTTAGCCGAGGTTTTTGCCGGTGGTTTTGCTGGTTTTCTGCCCGCGCGCTCTGGGGCTCGATTTGAGTACTCGTCTCCCAGGGGCCCACGGTGTCCGGGGGCCGCTCGTCGGGGTCCTGCTCGGTGCCGTCGGTGTTCTGCTCGCCGCCGTCCAGGCCGCGCGGCGCGAGGCCGCCTGGCTGCTTGTCGGTGTCCGCCTGGCCCTGGTCCTGTTCGGTGCCGCCGTCCTTGCCGGCCGGGGGGTTGGCTGGATGCCTCGCGCGTGGCATCAAGCTTGGTGCGGGTCGGTTGTCTGGCCGCTGTCCGCGCCCCTGCCGTATCCCGCCCCCTGGCGCCCGTCCTGGCCGCCGTGCCCGCCGTCCGGGGGCCGCCGCGCCCGCTGTCCGGGGCGCCGCTGTGCGGTGCTGCGCCCTGCTCCGGCCGCCGTTTTGTGTGTGGTGGGGACGTGGCAGGTGGGCGCGACAGCCGCGGTGAACCTGGTTGTGGGGTTGTGGGGTTGGGTGTGGGGCCTGTGAGCCGGGCATGCCGGTCTTGTCCGGTATGCCCTGTGGGGGTTGTGGGGCAGGGCCCGTGTTCGCCCTGGTGGGGGTGCTTGTCTGTAGGGCGGCCTGTGGGGCTGTGTGGCCTGTAGGGCAGCGCCCGCCCGGGGCCGCCGTCGGCGGAGCCCGGCTGGCGATGTTGGGTGCCTCGCGCGTGCCATGGATGGGCGCCCGGCCCACCGTCGTCCGGGTGCCGTCCAGGCCGTCCGGGGCCGTCAGTGGCCGTGCGGGTCGCTTGGGTCGCTGCGTCTGGTCGACGTCGTCGGTTGATGCCTCGCGCGTCGCATGGAGGCCGGGGGGTGGCGGCTGCTCCCCGCGGCCGTGCCGCCGTCCCGCCGTCGTGGCCGCCGTCTCGGAGCCCGGCGCCCCAGGGCCGGCGCCCGGGGGTGTGGGAGGCCGTCAGGCCGCCGTCCAGGAGACGGGTACGCCGCCCTCGGGAGAGGCCTTGGGAGGGTGGCTGCGCCCCCGTGGCGGGTCTGGCCGGCACCTGCGCCCGGGGCGCCGCAGGCGCCTCCTGGACGACCTCGGCGCCGGGCCGCCAGGCCCACCCGAATACCGGCCATCCCCTGTTTCTCGGTGGCGCCGCAGGCGACACCCCCAGCCCTTTCCGAGGGGCCGCCAGGCCCCGACCCTCGCCGAAGGCCCGCGCTGTTTTCCGGTGCCGGTTCTGGTTGTTTTCGTCGTGTTGGGTCTCGGAGTTCGGGAGGGTGCCGGGACCGGTCATTGTTGGCCGGTGGCAGCGGGTAGCGGGTTGGTGGTCGTTGTGACATTAGGGGCGGGATTCCAGGTGCTGGCGGTGGGGTTTAGGACCGGATGCCGTGGTGTGTGTCCAGCCTCATTCCCGCGCGTCTGCCCGGTGACGTCCGAGACCGGTTCACGGTGACATCCCCGTGCGTTTCAGGGGGCCCGCGCCGCGCCCCGCGCCGCGCCCCGCGCTGCGCCCTGTGCTGCGCCGTGCCTGGGGCTTTTTGACGGGGTGGGGTGTGACGGTTCGGTGGCTGTTTTCGGGGGGTGCCCCGGCCGGATTCCCGGGGGTGGTGCGGGGGTCGGGTCGGTGACAGCTCTTGCATCTTCGACGGCCCCGCCCCCGCCTCGCCCCGGCACGGGGCGTCAGGCCTGGGGAGGACTGCCCGGGGAGCCCCGGCACGGGGCCGCTGGACGGGGTGGTGGTGGAGGCCCCGGCAGGGGCCCCGGACCCCCGGCAGAGGCACCCCCGACCCCCGAGTGAGACGCTGCACCGGGGATTTACGCCATATCGTCAACGGGTGCTCGGCCGGGTACCCCCTTCTCGTCGGGGGAGGGCCTTGTACCGGAAATGCGCGTCACATCGTCAACGCTGCCCGACCGTAGGGAGGGGGAGGGGTGCTACCGGAATTTTGCGTCACATCGTCAACGGCGGGGCGGCCCCGGGGGAGGGGCCTTGTACCCGAAATTCGCGTCACATCGTCAACGCGCCCGAGGAGCCGGGCCGTAGGCCCCCTCAGTTGCTGCCCCGTCAGGGGCCAAAGCCTGCCAGCGAATTCGCCGCAGGCGAATGGCCCAAGCCACCCCGCCCGGCGCAGCCGGGCCCCGAGGCGCAGCCTCGGGAACGCCACGCACGGTGACGCCGCCAGGCGTCACCCCCGCACCTGGCGGTGCGTCAGCACCGCCGCCCCGCC
>NZ_JPRF03000065.1 GCF_001188955.3 Kitasatospora aureofaciens
CCCCCGCCCCCGCCGCCGAGGCGGAGCCGCACCACCGGGTGCGCCGCCGCGCCGTCCGCCCGGCCACCGCAGTCTTCCAGGCCCCGGTGTTCCAGGAGCCCGCCCCCTACGTCGCGCCGCCCACCGCGCCGCAGCAGCCCGCCGCCGCCCCGGCGCCGGTGGAGGCCCCGGCCGCCGCCGAGCAGCGCTCGGAGGAGGACGAGTACGAGTACAGCGGTGTCGGCCGTCGCCGCCGGGTCCGTACCCGGGTCGAGCCGACCCGCCGCAAGCCGGCCGCCGAGGCGCCGGTGAAGGCCGCCGCCAAGGCCCCGGCGGCCAAGGCGCCCGTGGAGGCTCCGGCCGCCGAGGCGCCCGCCGTGGAGGCCCCCGCCGCCGGTCCGGAGACCGAGGGCGAGTGGGAGGATGACGGCCGTCCGTCGCGCCGTCGCCGCCGTGGCGGCCGTCGCCGTCGCCGTGGCGAGGCCGAGGAGTTCGAGGCCGCCGAGACCGTCGAGGCCGAGCAGCCCGCCGTCGAGGAGCCGGTCCGGGCCGCTGCCGAGGAGGAGGACGAGGAGGACGACGACGACCTGGCCGCCGGCCTGTCCTCGTCCCGCCGTCGCCGCCGCCGTCGCCGCCGCAGCGGTGAGTCCGGCGCCGTCGAGACCACCGAGACCACCGAGGACGGCGTCCGCACGGTGGTGAAGGTGCGCGAGCCGCGCCGCCGCTCCACCGAGCCGTCCTTCGACCCGGACGAGGTGCAGTCCATCAAGGGCTCGACCCGTCTGGAGGCGAAGAAGCAGCGCCGCCGCGAGGGCCGTGAGCTGGGCCGCCGCCGGGTGCCGATCATCACCGAGGCCGAGTTCCTGGCCCGCCGGGAGTCGGTCGAGCGCGTCATGGTGGTGCGCCAGAACGGCCAGCGCACCCAGATCGGCGTGCTGGAGGACGGCGTGCTGGTCGAGCACTACGTCAACAAGGAGCAGGCCACCTCGTACGTCGGCAACGTCTACCTGGGCAAGGTCCAGAACGTGCTGCCGTCCATGGAGGCCGCGTTCGTCGACATCGGCAAGGGCCGCAACGCGGTGCTGTACGCCGGTGAGGTCAACTTCGGCGCGCTGGGCCACGGCGGCCCGCGCCGGATCGAGTCGGTGCTGAAGTCCGGCCAGTCCGTGCTGGTGCAGGTCTCCAAGGACCCGATCGGCCACAAGGGCGCCCGCCTGACCAGCCAGATCTCGCTGCCCGGCCGCTACCTGGTGTACGTGCCCGAGGGCTCGATGACCGGCATCTCGCGCAAGCTGCCCGAGAACGAGCGCGCCCGCCTGAAGCAGATCCTCAAGAAGATCGTCCCGGACGACGCGGGCGTCATCGTGCGCACCGCCGCCGAGGGCGCCTCCGAGGAGGAGCTGACCCGCGACGTCCAGCGCCTCCAGCAGCAGTGGGAGGACATCCAGAAGAAGGCCGCGACCGGTAACGCCCCGGCGCTGCTGTACGGCGAGCCGGACATGACCGTCCGGGTCGTGCGCGACATCTTCAACGAGGACTTCACCAAGGTCATCGTCTCCGGTGACGAGGCGTGGAAGACCATCCACGAGTACGTCTCCAACGTGGCCCCGGACCTCGCCGAGCGGCTCCAGCGGTGGACCTCCGAGGTGGACGTGTTCGCCACCTACCGGATCGACGAGCAGCTGATGAAGGCGCTGGACCGCAAGGTCTGGCTGCCCAGCGGCGGTTCGCTGGTGATCGACCGCACCGAGGCGATGGTCGTCATCGACGTCAACACCGGGAAGTTCGTCGGCCAGGGCGGCAACCTGGAGGAGACGGTCACCCGGAACAACATCGAGGCGGCCGAGGAGATCGTGCGCCAGCTGCGGCTGCGCGACCTCGGCGGCATCATCGTGATCGACTTCATCGACATGGTCCTGGAGTCCAACCGCGACCTGGTGCTGCGCCGCCTGCTGGAGTGCCTGGGCCGGGACCGGACCAAGCACCAGGTGGCCGAGGTCACCTCGCTGGGCCTGGTCCAGATGACCCGCAAGCGGGTCGGCCAGGGTCTGCTGGAGTCCTTCTCCGAGTCCTGCGTGCACTGCAACGGCCGCGGCGTGATCGTGCACATGGAGCAGCCGAGCGTCCACGTGCACGCCCCGGCGGCCGCGGCCGCCGAGGCGGGCCCGGGCAGCGGCAAGCGCCGTCGCCGGGGCAAGGGCGGCGCTGGCCACGAGGAGCCGCAGGCCGTCGAGACCGGGTCGCCGGTGGCCGAGGCCGTCGTCGAGGCGGCCGTGGAGCCCGCCGAGCCGGTGCGCGAGGAGATCGAGGGCCAGCTGGCCCTGGAGGTCCCGGGCGTCGAGGCGGAGGCCGTCGAGGTCCCGGCCGTCGGGACCGTGGTGGTCGAGGCGCCGAAGGCCGAGGAGGCGCCGGTGGCCGAGGCCCCGGCCGCTGCTCCGGCCGGCCGTCCGCGCCGGCGCGCGGTGCGCAAGGCGACGGCTCCGGCGGGTGCGCCGCAGGCCGCCGAGATCGTGGTGCTGCAGGCGAAGGCCGAGGCTGCCATGGAGGCGGCCCTGGCTGCCGCCGCCCCGGCTGCCGAGGCTGCCGCCGAGGCCGTGGCCGAGGCCGCGCCCGAAGCCGCCGAGGAGGCCGTCGTCGCGGAGGCCGTGGTCGTCGAGGTCCCGGCCGAGGCGGAGGCCCCTGCGGAGGAGGCGCCCGCCGAGGAGGCCCCGGCGCCCAAGAAGCGGGCCGCCCGCAAGACCGCCGCGAAGAAGACCGCCGCCAAGAAGACGACCGCGGCGGCCAAGAAGACCACCGCCCGCAAGACCGCGACCAAGCGGACGAGCGCGGCGGCCAAGAAGGCCGCGGCCGCCGAGGGTGATACGGCGGCCGAGTAGTGCCCACGCCCGGGGCGGGCGCGATCCGCCCCGGGCCGTACGGGCCGGTTTGCCCCAGAGGCGGCCGGTCCGTATTCTTGACCATCGGCGTGTCTACGCCACGCTCCCGAGCACATCACCTTCCCGAGAGCCCCGCGCCCAGCGCGGAGCGGTCGGAAAGAGGCCCCTGTGTCCGTACCCAGGTGGCTGGCGTCGGGAGTTCCGACCGAGTTGGGAAAGTAGGTACCGCATGTACGCGATCGTTCGCGCAGGCGGCCGCCAGCACAAGGTCGCCGTCGGCGACGTGCTGGAGATCGACCGTATTGAGGCCAAGCCGGGTGACTCGGTGGAGCTCTCGACCATCCTGGTCGTCGACGGTGACGCCGTCACCTCCGACCCGTGGGTCCTGGCCGGCGTGAAGGCTCACGCCGAGGTGGTCGACCAGACCAAGGGCGACAAGATCGTCATCCTGCGCTACAAGAACAAGACCGGCTACCGCCGTCGTCAGGGTCACCGTCAGAAGCACACCGCGGTGCGCATCACCAGCATCGACTCGGTCAGCAAGTAAGGGGTTAGCGAGATATGGCACACAAGAAGGGCGCAAGCTCTACCCGCAACGGCCGTGACTCGAACGCCCAGCGCCTCGGCGTGAAGCGCTTCGGCGGCCAGGTCGTCTCCGCCGGCGAGATCCTCGTCCGCCAGCGCGGCACCCACTTCCACCCGGGTGCCGGTGTCGGCCGCGGTGGCGACGACACCCTGTTCGCGCTGACCGCCGGTGCGGTTCAGTTCGGCAACCGTCGCGGCCGCAAGGTCGTCAACATCGTGGCCGTCGAGGCCTGAGTCCCCGCGGACTCGCGAGTCGCACCAGACTCACACTGAAGGGTGGGCCGGAATGTTCCGGTCCACCCTTCGGCTTTACGCAGCAAGCAAGCAGACTCATCCGCACTGGAGGCACAACCATGACCACCTTCGTGGACCGCGTCGAACTTCATGTCGCCGCGGGTAACGGGGGCCACGGCTGCGCCTCCGTGCACCGCGAGAAGTTCAAGCCGCTCGGCGGGCCGGACGGCGGCAACGGCGGTGAGGGCGGCAGCGTCATCCTCACCGTGGACTCGCAGGTCACCACCCTGCTCGAGTACCACCACTCGCCCAAGCGCAAGGCGACCAACGGCAAGCCCGGCGCGGGCGGCCACCGCACCGGCGCGGACGGCGAGGACCTCGTCCTGCTGGTGCCGGACGGCACCGTGGTCCTGGACCGCAAGGGCAACGTGCTCGCCGACCTGGTCGGCCACGGCACCAGCTTCGTCGCCGCCCAGGGCGGCCGCGGCGGCCTCGGCAACGCCGCGCTGGCCTCGGCCCGCCGCAAGGCCCCGGGCTTCGCGCTGCTCGGCGAGCCCGGCGAGGCCCGCGACATCGTGATGGAGCTCAAGTCCGTCGCCGACGTGGCGTTGGTCGGCTACCCGAGCGCCGGCAAGTCCTCGCTGATCTCGGTGCTCTCCGCCGCCAAGCCGAAGATCGCGGACTACCCGTTCACCACCCTGATCCCCAACCTCGGCGTGGTCACCGCGGGCGACACCGTCTACACCATCGCCGACGTGCCCGGTCTGATCCCGGGCGCGAGCCAGGGCCGGGGCCTGGGCCTGGAGTTCCTGCGGCACGTCGAGCGCTGCTCGGTGCTGGTGCACGTGCTGGACTGCGCCACCCTGGAGCCCGGCCGCGACCCGCTGACCGACCTGGAGACCATCGAGGCCGAGCTCGCCGAGTACGGCGGTCTGGAGGACCGTCCGCGCCTGGTCGCGCTCAACAAGGTGGACGTCCCGGACGGCCAGGACATCGCCGATCTGACCCGCGCCTCCCTGGAGGAGCGCGGCTACCAGGTGTTCGAGGTCTCCGCCGCCTCCCGCAAGGGCCTGCGCGAGCTGAGCTTCGCGGTGGCGAAGATCGTCGCCGAGGCGCGCGCCGCCAAGCCGGCCGAGGAGTCGACCCGGATCGTGCTGCGGCCCGCCGCCGTCGACGACGCGGGCTTCACCATCGAGGAGGAGGACGGCGCGTACCGCATCCGCGGCGTCAAGCCGGAGCGCTGGGTCCGCCAGACCGACTTCAGCAACGACGAGGCCGTCGGCTACCTCGCCGACCGGCTGGCCCGGCTCGGGGTCGAGGACCGGCTGTGGAAGGTCGGGGCGCACGAGGGCGACACCGTCATCATCGGCCCGGACGAGAACGCCGTCGTCTTCGACTGGGAGCCGACCATGGCCGCCGGCGCCGAGATGCTCGGCCGCCGCGGCGAGGACCACCGGATGGAGACCCAGCGTCCGGCGGTCGACCGCCGCCGCGAGAAGCAGAAGGGGCGGGACGCGGCCGAGGCCGAGTTCCTCGCCTTCGAGGCGCTCTCCAGCGGCCGGCAGTCCGCCATCGAGGGCGACGACGAGGACTACTGAGCCGGTAGCCGGTAGCCGGTAGTTGCGAAGCGGACGGCCCTGCCACCTCGACAGGTGGCAGGGCCGTCCGCTTCGTGCTGCGGTGACGAAACGTCACTTCGTCCAGGCGGCCTGGACCTTGGTGATGTCGCTCGCGTCGCCGAAGCCGACCATCACCGGGGTGACTCCGGCCTGGAAGCTGACGATGGAGCAGCCCTTGAACGCGACGCCCTTGGTGGCGCCGGCCCAGCTCGGGGTATTGCACTTGGCGACCGGGGTCGACCCGACCGGGTCGGCGCCCATGCCGATGTTGCCCGAGGCGTCGTAGACCTTGAGCTTGGCGGCGGGGTCGCTGAAGGTCAGCTTGGTGTCGCTGAGGTTCGTCATGGTCCAGCTGACGTAGAACAGCGCGCGGCCGTCCAGGCCGGCGGTGTTGGCCTTGGCGTCCTGGAAGTCCTTGATCGAGCCCGGCTGGATCCCGGTGACGGTCCACTGCAGCTTGGCGGCGGCGTTGGACGTCTTGTCGGCGAAGTCGATGCTGGCCGGCTGGCCGAACTTCACCGAGGTGCCGGCCTGCGGCAGCTTGCCGCCGCCCGCGCCGCCGCCCGCGCCGCCGCCGGACGTGCCGGACGTGCCGGCCGTACCGGCACCGCCGGTGGCCGCGCCGCCGGTCGCCGTGCCGCCGGACCCGGCCCCGCCCGTGGCGGCACCACCGGTGGCCGCTCCCGACGGGGCGGCGGTCGAACCGCCGGCCGCGCCGCCGGTGGCCGCGCCGGTCTGGGCCGGAGCCGCTCCGGTGGCGCCGCCCGTGCCGGCCGGGTCCGAGTTGTCCGGACCGCAGGCGGCGAGCGAGAGGGCGGTGGCCGCCGCCAGGGCGGCGACGGTCAGCTTCGTGGTGTACGAACGCATGGTGCGCTTTTCTCCTGGGCGCGCGGCCGCGAACCGTTGCCGGCCTGCCCGTTGCGGCGCCGCCCCGTGTGACGGGAACGTCGAAGACGAGTGGGTACAGCGGGCAAGAAGCCGTCCCCCGATCTGGCTTTCGGTCAGGGACCATACCAGCCGTCCGGATTGACGTACTGGTTGTGGCGGGCCCGTGACCGGGCCGGGTCCAGCCGGTGAAACCCCGTGGGGGTGACCTGCGCGGATCGCGTAGATTTCGGACATGGCGGCCGGGCCCGGCCCCGTCGTACCCGCACCACCGGAAGGGCGTACAGCGAGATGAGCGAGGACTCACTGCGGGAGGAGGTGCTGACCGCACGGCGGATCGTGGTCAAGGTCGGCTCCTCCTCACTCACCACGGCGGCCGGCGGCCTGGACGCCGACCGGGTCGACGCCCTGGTGGACGCGATCGCCAAGGTGCGCAGCCGCCCGGACGCCCCCGAGGTCGTCCTCGTCTCCTCCGGGGCCATCGCCGCCGGGCTCGCCCCGCTCGGCCTGGACGGGCGCCCCAAGGACCTGGCCCGCCAGCAGGCCGCCGCCAGCGTCGGCCAGGGACTGCTGGTCGCGCGCTACACCGCCTCCTTCGCCCGGTACGGCATCCGGGTCGGCCAGGTGCTGCTCACCGCCGAGGACGCCAGCCGCCGCGCCCACTACCGCAACGCCTACCGGACGCTGGACCAGCTGCTGGCGATGGGCGCGATGCCGATCGTCAACGAGAACGACACCGTCGCCACCGCCGAAATCAAGTTCGGGGACAACGACCGGCTGGCCGCGCTGGTCGCCCACCTGGTCCGGGCCGACCTGCTGGTGCTGCTCTCCGACGTGGACGGCCTCTACGACGGCGACCCGGCCAAGCCCGGCACCAGCCGGATCGCCGAGGTGCGCGGCCCGCACGACCTGGACGGCATCGAGATCGGCAGCGCCGGCAAGGCGGGCGTGGGCACCGGGGGCATGGTCACCAAGGTCGAGGCGGCCCGGATCGCCACCGGCGCGGGCATCCCGGTGGTGCTCACCGCGGCCAGCCACGCGACCGACGCGCTGGCCGGGCGGCCCACCGGCACGCTCTTCCTGCGGACCGGCAGCCGCACCTCCGACCGGATGCTCTGGCTGGCCCACGCGAGCAGCCCGCGCGGGGCCCTGCACCTGGACGCGGGCGCGGTCGAGGCGGTCGTCTCGGCCGGCGCGTCCCTGCTGCCGGCCGGGGTGACCAAGGTCGACGGGGAGTTCGCCGCGGGGGATCCGGTGGACCTTCTTGCCGAAAACGGCCACATCGTGGCTCGCGGGCTGGTCAACTTTGATGCGAGGGAGTTGCCCCGCCTGCTCGGCCGGTCCACCCGCGACCTGGCCCAGGAGTTCGGCGCCGCGTACGAGCGCGAGGTCGTCCACCGCGACGACCTGGTCGTTCTGCGCGGCTGACCGGCCGTTCGGCCGGCACCGGCCGGACGGCGCAGCGCGGTCGGCGGGCCGCTCCGTACCGGGAGCGGCCCGGCCGCGGGCGAGGAGGGGCGCAGCCGTGCCGGTCGGCCGAGGGCCGGCGGGGGCGGTGGGGGACGACACGAGATCGCCGAACAGGAGGCCGCCGGTGGAACGCAGGCGCGAGGCAGCGCTGACCGGAGGGACGGCGGGCCGGCGGCTGACCAGTATCGACGGCGGACGCGGGGACGGCCCCGCCGAGCCGGCCGGTCCGCCGCCGCAGGGACCGGGCGGGGCGCGCGGGCTCCGGCCCCAGCGCGCGGAGGCGGCGGAACCGCCCGGTGTGCCGGAGCAGGCGCGACTGTGGCACGTGGTGCTGAGCGTGGCCGGGCAGACCACCCCGCTGTGCTCGCTACGGGCCTCGCTTGAGCGACTGGCGCACGACCACTCGTTCTTCCTGACCGCCCGCTACGCGGCGGACCACGCCGAGATCCGCTACTGGGAACAGGCCCGGGACCTGCACGACGCGGCGGCGATCGCGCTGCGGCTGTGGGGCGAGCACAAGGTGACCGCGAACCTGCCGCCGTGGGAGATCGTCGGCCTGGAGGTGGTCGACCGGGCGACGTACCACAAGCGGGTGGCCGAGGGCTTCGGCGGTCCGCCGCCGCGCCTCGGCGGCGTGTACCCGTACTGACCGGCCCTGTTCGGATGGCGAAACGGCGACCGGGCGCGCGGGGGCAGTCGCTACTCTTGGCGGCATGACCAGCGACCTCACCACCGCCGACAGCCCCGTCCTCGCCGTAGCGCGCCGAGCCCGGGAGGCCGCCGCCGCGCTCGCCCCGCTGCCGCGCCGGGCCAAGGACGCCGCGCTGCTGGCGATCGCGGACGCGCTGGTCGCCCGCAGCGCCGAGATCGTCGCGGCCAACGCCGAGGACGTGGCCCGGGCCCGTGAGGCCGGGACGGCCGAGTCGGTGATCGACCGGCTGAGCCTGACCGACGAGCGGATCGCCGCGATCGCCTCCGACGTGCGCGACGTGGCCGGCCTGGCCGACCCGGTCGGCGAGGTGGTGCGCGGCTACACCCTGCCGAACGGCCTGGACGTGCGCCAGGTGCGGGTGCCGCTCGGCGTGGTGGGCATCATCTACGAGGCCCGGCCGAACGTCACGGTGGACGCCGCGGCGCTCTGCCTGAAGTCCGGCAACGCGGTGCTGCTGCGCGGCTCCGCCTCCGCCTACCGCTCCAACACCGCGCTGGTCGCCGTCCTGCGGGACGCCGTCGAGGCGGCCGGGCTGCCGGCCGACGTGATCCAGCTCGTCCCGGGGGAGAGCCGGGACTCGGTGCAGGAACTGATGCGCGCCCGGGGCTACGTCGACGTGCTGATCCCGCGCGGCGGGGCCTCGCTGATCCGCACCGTGGTCGAGGGCTCGACCGTCCCGGTGATCGAGACCGGCACCGGCAACTGCCACGTGTACGTGGACGCGCAGACCGACCTGGCGATGGCCGTCGGCATCCTGCTGAACTCCAAGGCGCAGCGGGTCAGCGTCTGCAACGCGGCCGAGACGCTGCTGGTGCACCAGGACGTCGCGGACGCCTTCCTGCCGCTCGCGCTGGCCGCCCTGGCCGAGGCCGGGGTGACGGTGCACGGCGACGAGGCGGTGCTCAAGGCCGCCGAGGGCAGCGCCGCCACCGTGGTGCCGGCCACCGACGAGGACTGGGGCGCCGAGTATCTCTCGTACGACCTGGCCGCGGCCGTGGTGCCCTCGCTGGACGCCGCGGTGGAGCACATCCGCCGCTGGTCCTCCGGCCACACCGAGGCGATCGTGACCACCTCGCAGGCCGCCGCCCGCCGCTTCACCCAGCTGGTGGACTCGACCACGGTGGCGGTCAACGCCTCCACCCGGTTCACCGACGGCGGTGAGTTCGGCTTCGGCGCGGAGATCGGCATCTCCACCCAGAAGCTGCACGCCCGCGGCCCGATGGGCCTGCCGGAGCTCACCAGCACCAAGTACATCGTCACCGGTGACGGGCACGTCCGCGGTTAGGGCGTGGCTCTCGGATCACGCCGGGTCGGGGGAGCGGCCGTCACACGCGTGACGGACCAACTGCCGGGAGCCACAGACAAATCGTGCGGCCGGTAATACGCTGAATCCGTGGCTGAGGATGTGGGGGGCTTGCCGTACCCCGACGGCGCCGACCACGGTGGTGCGGACGACGAGTTCGCCACCGTGGTCTTCGATGAGGCCTTCGTCCGGTCCGCCGCGGTGCACGAGCCGACGGCCAGGGAGCGGCAGCTCGCCGCAGCCGAGGCGCGGTTCGAGCCGGACACCGCGGGATCGGGCTGGAGCTTCGACTTTCCGGCCGGGGACGGCCTGCCGCTGGAGCTGCGGCCGTACCCGAGCGGACTCGACGAGGACCACCTGTACCCCGACCCCTGGTCGGGCCCCGTCCGGGCGACCGGCTGCCGGGGCCGGCGCTGGGGGCGGCGCTACGATCCGGTGCGCGCCCGCGGGCGGTACGTGGCCCAGCAGCGCTGGCACCGGCCGGTGGCCTGGGTCCTGGCCGTGATCATGGGCGTCAGCCTGGTGGCGGTGGCGGTCGCGGCGGTCTACCAGGGCGTGGGCGGCGCCGCCGGCGCGCCCCGGCGGCCGGAGTCCGGCAGCAGCAGCCCGGGGGCGGACCCGCGGTCCGCGCCCGCCGAGCCGTTGCCGGTGGTCACGGCGCGCGCGGGCTGAGCGGTACGGGGGCGCACGCCCGGGGCGGGTGGTCACGGAGCGTTCCCGGCAAACTGCGCAAGGGCCCTCGTGGCGGGGCTGCCGTCCGCCTACCCTGGTGTTATGGGTGACCCGCGCGAGCCTCCTGAGGGTACGCCCGAGGGCGGTTCCGGCAACGAGGACGAGTTCCGGTCCGTCGTCTTCGACGAATCGTTCGTCCGTGCTGCCCGGATCCAGGAGCTGTCCGCCCGGGAGCGGCTGGCGGGCTCCTTCGGCAGGGCCACCCGGGCGCGGGTGCGGCTCGGGCCGCTGGGGACGGTGCCGCGCCAGGCGCTCGCCCTGCTGCTGCTCATCCTGCTGGCCTTCGGGGCCGCGGTGTACTTCGGGGTGAACTCGCCCAAGGGCCTCGCGTCACGGCCGGAGGGCAGTCAACTGACCGTCAGCCTGGTCGCGTTGAGCCCGGCTTCGGCCGTCCACCCGGTCGCCGACCCGGCGGATCCGTTCGCCGCGCTGCCGCCCGGGTACGGCGACGGGGCGGCCGGGCTGAACACCCCGGCCGGGGCCGCGACCGAGCACTTCAGCAAGGTCGAGGTGACCAAGGCGCTGGACACCGTGCAGCGCTACCTGGTGGCCTCCTCGCTGACGCCGGCCGCTCTGGTCCAGGGCGCCACCACGGATGTGCGGACCTTCGTGACGCCCGGTGAGCAGGCCCAGTTCGACGCCTCCGTCAGCCAGCCGGTGGACGACCGGCACCACGCGGTGACCGGCTGGATCGTGCGCTTCGACCCGGCGCAGGCCGCCCTGGCCTCCGACACCGTGAAGGTGGTCGGCGCGATGCGGGTCGACGAGGCGGACAGCGGGACGCTGCAGATCACCACCGACCACACCTTCGTCTACGCACTGAAGCCGGCCGGCGCCCCGGCCGGGGCGCCCGTCACCCTGGAGACCGTGCGGCGCGAGCTGACCTTCCAGTTCGACCGGGTGGACCTGGCCTCGGCGCAGCTGCGGCTGGTGGACTCGGTGGTGCAGGCCGGGCCGGAGCCGTGCACCGCCTCGATGGCGGGCTTCCTGCAGCCGGTGCTGGCCACCGCGCGGGGGGCGGTGGTCCCGCCGCCGCCAGCGGTGGACCCGGGTGACCACGCGCGGCCGGCCTGGCAGGTGTGCGGGGTCCTGTCGGGGAGCTGAGGGGCCCGCTGCCGCGGCGAGCCGGGACGGCCGGTGCCCCGGGCGGGCGCCGGCCGTCCCGGACCGGGCGGCTCAGCCGTCGGTGCGCTCCGCGGAGCCGTGGTCCGTCGGGGAGCCGGTGCGGCCGCCGCCGGTGAAGGTGTCGCGCAGCTTGCCGCCGACGGTCGCGGCGCCGCCGGCCACGTCGCGCAGCAGGCCCATCAGCGGGTCCTTGCTCTCCTTGACCGAGGTCGTGTAGTGCTCGGCGGCGGCCTTCCACTGCTCGCCGACCGAGGTGTCCCGGTCGTCGCTGCGGCGCGGGTAGGCGCCGGCCGTGATCGAGCGGTACTCGTCGCTCTCCGCCCACTTCTTCAGCTGGGCGACCCGGACCACCGCGAACGGGTGGGTCTGCGGCAGCAGTTGGAGCAGCTTGAGCACGCCGTCACGCAGGTCACCGGCCTTCTCGTACTCCTCGGCCTGCTCCAGGAAGGCGTCGACGTTCATCTCGGCCAGGTTGTGGCCGCCGGCCAGCTTCATCAGGGCCCGCATGGACGCCTGGAGGTCCTGCCCGGCGAGCAGGCCGGCCCGGTCGCTGGACAGCTCGGCCTTGCGGAACCACTCCTTGAGCGCGGTGACGAGCGCCATGATCGCGAGGTTGCCGAGCGGCACCCAGGCGATCCGGGTGGCGATGTTGGTGAGGATCATCAGCATCGTCCGGTAGACGGCGTGGCCGGACATCGCGTGGCCGACCTCGTGGCCGATGACGGAGCGCAGCTCCTCCTCGTCCAGCAGCTCGACCAGGCCGCTGGTGATCACGATGATCGGGGTGTCGATGCCGATGGTGAACGCGTTGACCGCCGGGTCCTGGGTGACGTACAGGTCCGGGACCTGATCCAGGTCCAGCACGTAGGCGGCGTCGCGGACCATGTCGTACAGCTCGGGGAACTGGCGCTCGGAGGTCTTCACGGCGGTGGCCAGGAACATCAGCCGGATCGAGCGCTCGGACACCAGGCCGGCGAGCTTCTTCAGGATGTCGTCGAAGCCGGACAGCTTGCGCAGGGCGACCAGCGCCGAGCGGTCCGCCGGGTGCTCCCAGGCCCGGGTGGAGATCTCGGGGAAACGCTGGCGGCGCCGGCTCGGGGCCTTCGCGGTCGTGTCGGTCATGGTGTGAGTGCCTCCTGTCGACGGCGGCTCCGGCGCAGTGGCCGGCCCCCCGCTGGTCTTCGCCTGCAACGACTCGTCTGCAACGACTGCCTGTGCAACGTCCGCGGTTGCGTACTCGTCCCCGGATCAGCGTACGCGCGGGCCCGGGCGCGGCACGGGGCCCGGTGGGCGGCGCCGGTGTGAGGCCGGTTTACCCTGAATGCCCTGGAGAACCGGGACCGGACCCGGCCGCGGTACCGAGCAGTTCGAGGAGCCCCTCAGATGTCCACCGAAGCGCTGGTCAGCCTGGCCGCACCCATCTCCGACGAGGCCGGCCCGGGGCTGTTCCTGCGGATCATCGTGGTCGCGTCCTTCGTCGGGATCGGCCTGCTGGTCTGGATCATGGCCCGCGCCTTCCGGGGCCAGTAAGCCCCCCGTTCGACACCCGGGCCTCACGGCCGGTCAGCGGCGGTGGGCCGCCGAGCGGTTGCCGCGTAACCCCCCGTACGATGACGGGTGGGCCCTCACCGGCCCGGAACCACCCCCAGGTCCGTTCACCGAGCCGAGAAGGTCCCGCCGACCATGAGCACTGCTGCCGCACTCCCCGTCCTTAACCTGCTCGCCGAGGGCGAGGGGGGAAACCACGACAGCCTGAACCCGCTGCTGACGGGCGGCTCCGCGCTGTTCATCCTGATGCTCCTGCTCTTCATCGTCACCCGCTTCAACCGGGACCGCTGAGCCGGGACCACGGACCGCTCGGGGAGCGTCCGGCCAGTGGGCCGGCCGCTCCCTCACGCATCTGCGGGCAACCCCCACACGGCCGTTCCCGCACCGTGACGGGCGTCGCGTAAGGTGTGGCGGCATGGGAGAGCAGGCCGGGAATCCCGGCGGACCGGAACCGGTGAAGAAGCGCCTCGGCGTGATGGGCGGCACCTTCGACCCGATCCACCACGGCCACCTGGTCGCCGCCAGTGAGGTGGCGAGCGCGTTCCACCTGGACGAGGTGATCTTCGTCCCGACCGGGGAGCCCTGGCAGAAGAGCGACCGCCACGTCACCCCGGCCGAGGACCGCTACCTGATGACGGTCATCGCCACCGCCGAGAACCCGCAGTTCTCGGTGAGCCGGATCGACATCGACCGCCAGGGCCCGACGTACACCGTCGACACCCTGCGCGACCTGCACTCCCTCCACCCGGACGCGGACCTCTTCTTCATCACGGGCGCCGACGCGCTCGCCCAGATCCTGTCCTGGCACGACTCCGACGAGCTGTTCTCGCTGGCGCACTTCATCGGGTGCACGCGCCCGGGTCACACCCTGTCGGACGCCGGGCTCCCGGTGGGCGGGGTCTCCCTGATGGAGGTCCCGGCGCTGGCCATCTCCTCCACGGACTGCCGCAACCGGGTCGCCAAGGGCGAGCCGGTCTGGTACCTCGTGCCGGACGGCGTGGTCCGCTACATCGACAAGCGGGCGCTGTACGCGCCGCACGGGACCTGAGCCAGGAGCGGGCGTGAGCGATCGCAACGGCAACGGCGGGCAGCAGCCGGAGGAGTGGTCCACCGGGCAGTACCAGCAGCCGTACCAGGGCCAGGGCCACGGGTACCAGCAGGCGCAGCCGCAACCGCAGGCGTACGAGCAGTACGAGCAGCCGTACGAGCAGTACGACCAGTACGGGCAGCCGGTGTACGGCCAGGGCACGTACGGCGGCCAGGCCCAGGGGTACCAGCAGGACCAGGGCTACCAGCAGGGGTACCAGCAGCAGACCGGGCAGTTCCCGCAGCAGCACTCGTACGGGCAGCAGCACGAGCAGTACGACCAGTACGGGCAGCCGGTGTACGCCCAGGACCCGTACGGCGGTCACCAGCAGCAGGGCTACCAGGGGTACCAGCAGCCGTACCAGGCCGCGCCGGTGGCCGCCGAGCCGCAGTCCGCGCCGACCGTCGCGCCGGAGGCGTCCGCGCCCGCTCCCGCTGCGCCTGCCTCCGCGGCCCCGGCCGCGCCGGAGTCGCCGTCCGAGCAGGTCGCCGGGGCCCGGTCCGGCAAGGCCGGCGGCCGGGCGCCCAAGGACGCCTACGCCACGGGAGAGTTCACCTTCGTCGACGAGGGGGAGGAGGAGTCCGAGGACGTCATCGACTGGCTGAAGTTCGCCGAGTCCCGCAGCGAGGTGCGCGCCGAGCGGCGCCGCAAGCTGAAGAACCGGCTGGTCGGCCTCGGTGTGGTGCTGGCGCTCGCGGCCGGCGGCGTCGGCGGCTACCTGTGGTTCACCGGGGACAAGCCGACCGCGGCCGCCGCGGCCGGCGGGCGGCAGGTCAACGTCGTCCACCTGCGCGACCTGCAGGGCAAGGTGTCCAGCGCGCTGCTGGTCGACGACGCCTCCGGGCACAAGGGCACGGTCCTGCTGCTGCCCGACGTGCTGCGGCTGCCCGGCCCCGGAGACCCGCCGGTGACCACCGTCGGCCAGGCCATGGACGCGATCGGCGCCTCGGCGACCCGCGACGGCCTGGCCACCGTGCTGGGCGCCCCGGTGGCCGGCACCTGGCGGCTGGACACCCCGTACCTGGAACTGCTGGTCTCCCAGCTCGGCGGCGTCCGGGTGGACACCAACGCGGCGACCCACGAGGGCGGCAAGCCGGACGGCAAGGAGCTGTCCCCGGCGGGCAAGAACACCCTGCTCAGCGGCAAGGCCGCGGTGGCGTACGCGACCCTCCAGGCGCCCGGCGAGAACCGGGACGCCCAGCTGGCCCGGTTCGGGCAGGTGATGGACGCGGTGGTGCGCACCATGCCGACCGAGTTCAAGGACGCCAAGGACGACGTGCACCGGATGAACGCGGTGCTCGACCCCTCGCTGCCCGAGGACGCCCTGGCCGGGGTGCTCGCCCAGCTCGCCCAACAGGCCAAGGACGGCCACTTCAGTACCACCGCGCTGACCGTCAAGCCGGACGGCACCCTGGACGAGGCGACGGCGGGCAAGCAGGTCAAGGACGTGCTCGGCGGCACCGTGAAGTCCGCGGCGGCCGGCGACGCCCCCGCCCGGGTCTCGCTGCAGGACGCCTCCGGCAACGACGCGGCGGGCGCCGCCGCGCAGGTCCAGATCATCAACTCGGGCCTGACGTTCATCCCGGGCGGCGCCAAGGCCGCGCCGCAGGCCAGTAGTGAGATCCGCTACACCGACGACGCCCGGCAGGCCGCGGCGAAGTCCCTGGCGACCAGCCTGGGGCTGCCGGACACGGCGGTGAAGAAGGTCGGCGACGCCCAGAACGCGGACCTGGTGGTCGTGCTCGGCAAGGACTACCAGCCGCCGAAGACCCAGTAGCCGCTCGGCCGGCCACCGGGGGATCCGGTGACCGGCCGGCGCCCGGTCCGGCCCCGCCGCCCCCGCGACCCCGGAAATGCGTTCCGAGGCCGCTGGGGCGGCGTGAGATCCTGGAAGGCGACCCCGGCCGCGCGCCGGGGCCGCCCCAAGCCGCCGAGCCGGAAGAACACCGTGACCGTCACCGACCACAGCCAGCAGCTCATCACCGTCGCCGCGCAGGCGGCGGCCGACAAGCTCGCGCACAACATCATCGCCTTCGACGTCAGCGAGGTGCTGTCGATCACCGACGCCTTCCTGATCGCCTCCGCGAACAACGACCGCCAGGTCCGCTCGATCGCGGAGGAGATCGAGGACCAGCTGCGCGAGCAGCTGGACATCAAGCCGGTGCGCCGCGAGGGCGAGCGCGAGGGCCGCTGGATCCTGCTCGACTACCTGGACATCGTCGTGCACGTCCAGCACTCCGAGGAGCGCTCCTTCTACTCGCTGGACCGGCTCTGGAAGGACTGCCCCGAGCTGCCGCTGCCCGCGGACGCCATCGAGTCGCGCAACCGCCCCGACGCCATCACCGACGAGGCCGGCAACGCCGTCGCCCCGGCCGACGACTTCGGCAAGCCCGAGGACCTGCACTGAGCAGGGACGCGCGCGGCCCGCGCATCGTCTTCTGGCGGCACGGCCAGACCTCCTGGAACCTCGAATCGCGGTTCCAGGGCACCACGGACATCGAGCTGACCGGCCAGGGCGTCCTGCAGGCCCAGCGGGCGGCCCGGCTGCTCTCCGGCCTGCGCCCCGACCTGCTGATCTCCTCGGACCTCAAGCGCGCCCGGCGCACCGCCGAGGAGCTGGCCGCGGTCACCGGGCTGGACGTGCAGCACCACGAGGGCCTGCGGGAGACGTACGCGGGCTCCTGGCAGGGGCTGACCAACGCCGAGATCCGCGAGCGCTACCCGGAGGAGTACGCGGCCTGGGCGGCCGGGGAGCCGGTGCGGCGCGGCGGCGGCGAGCTGTCCACCGAGGTCGCCGACCGTTCGGTGCCGGTGGTGCTGGAGGCCGTCGCCAAGCTGCCGGAGAACGGCACGCTGGTCGTGGTCAGCCACGGCGGCACCATCCGGACCATGCTCGGGCGGCTGCTGGGCCTGGAGCCGCCCGTGTGGGAGTGCTTCGGCGGCCTGTCCAACTGCTGCTGGTCGGTGCTCGGCAAGGGGGCGCGCGGCTGGCGACTGCTGGAGCACAACGCGGGCACGCTCCCGCAGCCGGTGATCGGCGACGACACCTGACGGCACCCGGCGGAGGGCACTCGGTGGAGGGCACTCGGTGGAGGGGGCTTCGCGGGGGCCCGGAAGGAGCGGATTTCGCAGTTCCGGGCCTGACCAGCTAGAGTCTTCCTCGTTCGCAGGGAAGGAACGCGGCCCGGAAGGGAAGCGGGAGATCCGGTGAGTGCGGGGCTATAGCTCAGTTGGTAGAGCGCTTGCATGGCATGCAAGAGGTCTGGGGTTCAATTCCCCATAGCTCCACTCCGCATCGGCGGTCGTGGTCAGTCGGGGTTCCGCAGCCACGGTCGTCCGTGTCGCGGGGCTATAGCTCAGTTGGTAGAGCGCTTGCATGGCATGCAAGAGGTCTGGGGTTCAATTCCCCATAGCTCCACAGCAGTTCGAGAGGCCGTCACCCGGTGGGTGGCGGCCTCTCGGGTTTCGCCGGGCTCTCGGGCCCCCCGGGCTCTCGGGTTTCGCCGGGCTCTCGGGTTCCCAGGCTCTCGGGTTCCCGGGCTACGCACGGCTCGTCACGGCGTGCAGGTGTGGGTCCAGCCGCCCGGCGTCAGCGAGTCGAGCCGCTCGACCAGCTCCCGGTCCTCCGGGTTCTCCGGGACGTACACGACGATGTAGCACTCCGGCACGCCCGGCATCGTCAGGTAGGTGGCGTTCAGCCGCATCACGCCGAGCTCCGGGTGGCGGAAGGCCCGCCGCAGCGTGTGCGGCGGCGACACCTCCTGGCGGGCCCACAGCTCCCGGAACAGCTCGCTGCCGGCCGACAGCCGCTGCACGTGGTCCTCCCAGGCCGGCTCGCCGACGTGCTTGCCGTACGCCGAGCGCAGCACCGCCACCATCCGCGGCAGGGTCTCCTCCGGGTTCTCGCACGGGTTGCAGCACGCCGGTGCGGTCAGCATGCACCAGAGGCTGTTGAAGAAGACCCCGTGGGACGGGCGCATCCGCTCGGTGCCGAACAGCGACCGGTACGGCCGGTTGAAGCTCAGCACGTCGAACCGGGTGTTGGAGACCGCCGCGGGCAGCGGGGCCAGCGAGTCCAGGATCACCTGGATCGACGGGCTCAGCTCCGGCGGGGCCGGCTGCGCCAGCGGCGACGGAGCCATCCCGGCCAGCCGGAACAGGTGCTGGCGCTCGGTGCCGTCCAGCCGCAGCGCCCGGGACACCGCCAGCAGCACCTGCTCGCTCGCGTTGATCGGCCGCCCCTGCTCCAGCCACGTGTACCAGGTGACCCCGACCCCGGCGAGCTGCGCGACCTCCTCACGCCGCAGCCCCGGCGTACGGCGGCGCAACCCGGGCGGCAGGCCGACGTCCTCGGGGGTGACCCGCGCCCGGCAGGCCTTCAGGAAGCGGGCCAGCTCGGTCCGACGGCGTTCGCGGCCGCCCGCCGCGGTCGGGAGTTCCTCCAGGACGGTCATGCCGTCCATCGTGCCGCAGCGCGCCCGGGCGATACAGGTGCTGCCGGTACCAGGATCGGCAGGCTCTAACCACCAGTACCGGCACGGCCCCAGGCTGGTGGCCATGACGGACCTTCAGATCCGGCCCGGCGTGGCCGGAGGTACCACCGGGGCACCGGCCGTACGGCCCGGGCTGCTCCTCGCGCTCGTCCTGTGCGGGCAGTTCATGGCCGTGCTCGACGGCTCCATCGTGAACGTCGCCGTGCCCACCATCCGCACCGACCTGGGCGCCTCCGGCGCCGCCCTGCAACTCGTGATCGCCGGCTACACCATCTCCTACGCCGTACTGCTGATCACCGGCGCCCGGCTCGGCGCCCGCTACGGCTTCAGCCGGCTGTTCCAGCTGGGCCTGGCCGGCTTCACCGCCACCTCGCTGGCCTGCGGCCTCGCCCCGACCACCGGCTGGCTGATCGCCTTCCGGCTGCTCCAGGGAGCGGGCGCGGCGCTGATGGTGCCGCAGGTGATGAGCCTGCTCCAGCGGACCTTCACCGGCGCCGCCCGCACCCGGGCGATCGGCCTCTACTCGGCGGTGCTGGCCGTCGGCGTCGCGTTCGGGCAGGTGCTCGGCGGGGTACTGGTCAGCGCCGACCTCTTCGGTACGGGGTGGCGGCCGGTGTTCCTGGTCAACGTGCCGATCGGCCTGGTGCTGCTGGCGGCGGGCGCCCGGCTGCTGCCGAAGCTGCCCGGCGACGCCTCGCGCGGCTTCGACGTCCCCGGCCTGGTCGTGCTGGGCGCGGCGCTCGGCCTGCTGGTGGTGCCGCTGGTGCTCGGCAACGAACTCGGCTGGCCGGTCTGGGGCTGGGCGATGATCGCGGCCGGCGTGCTGCTGTCCGGCCTGTTCGTGGTGGTCGAGCGCGGCGTCGCCCGGCGCGGCGGGCAGCCGCTGATTCCCGGGCGGGTGCTGCGCGCGCCCGGGCTGCGCCCGGCGGCCGTCGGACTGTTCACGATCATGGCGGCCTACGCGGGCTTCATGTTCGCCTTCGCCCTGCACCAGCAGGCGGCCCTCGGCCACAGCGCGCTGCGGGCCGGGCTCTGCTCGGCGCCCGTCGCGATCGCCTTCGGCCTGGCCAGCCTGCGCTGGCACCGGTTGCCGGGCCGGCTGCACGCTCTGCTGCCGTCGGTCGCCGGACTGCTGCTCGGGGGCGGTTACCTGCTGTTGGGCGTGCTGCTCGGCGACGGCGCCGGGATCGGGGTGGTGGTGCTGGCCGAGACGGCCGCACTCGGCCTGGCCGCGGGCTCGGCGTACGCGCCGCTGTTCGCCCGGGCGCTCGCCGGGGTGGCACCCGAGGACGCGGCCGACGCCAGCGGGATGACGGTGACCGTTCTCCAGCTCGGGCAGGTGATCGGGGTCGCGGTGCTCGGCTCGGTGTTCCTCGGACAGGTGGACCTGCCGGCGCCGGCCGCCGACTCGGGGCACGCGCTGCTGATCACCCTGGCGGTCAACGCGGCGGTGGTGCTCGTCGGGGCGGGCTTCGCCGAGCGCAGCCGGCGGGTGGTGCGCTGACGGGGGAGCGCTCGTGGCCGGTCGGGTGGCCGGTCGGGTGGCGGGCGGTTGCCCGGCGACGCTGCTTTCCCGGCTGTCCGGTGCGGCTGTCCGGTGCGGCTGTCCTGCTCGGCTGCCTCGGGAAACGGATTTCAGGAGCACGCCCCGGACCGTGTAAAGTAGTCGATGTCGCCGAGGGAAACCGGACGGAAACGACGGGAGACCCGGTGACATCGCAGGTCAAGGGGCTATAGCTCAGTTGGTAGAGCGCTTGCATGGCATGCAAGAGGTCTGGGGTTCAATTCCCCATAGCTCCACAGAGGTTGAGAGCCGCCTCCCGATTCGGGGGGCGGCTCTTCGCCGTTGTGTGCATGCCATCGGCGGGCGGGCCGCAAAGACCGCTACCGTCGTGCCATGGCCGATCTGCAGCGAAGGCGGAACGAGGAGCTGGCCCGGATACTGCACCAGCTCGGCTGGAGTCCGGAACGGCTCGCCCGTGAGGTGAGCCTCGCCCTGCCGCCGGGCCTGGCGATCAGCTCCACCGCCCCGTACAAGTGGCGTGACCGCGGCATGGTGCCGCGCAGCCCGCACGACCAGACCGTCTGCGAGGTGCTCAGCCGCACCCTCGGCATGGCCGTCACCTACGAGCAGCTCTGGGGCCGGATGGGCGGCCACCGCGGCGCCAAGATCCTCTCGCCCAGGCTGCTCACCGACCCGTGGACCGCCGACAACGCCCAGACCGCGCTGCGCGAGGCCGCCACCGACGCCGGCCCGGTCCGCCTGACCGACCTGTTCCGCAGCGCCGACCTCGACCATGCCGCCGAACGGCTCTCCTCGCCACCGCCACCGGTCGGCGGAGGTGAGGGCGCGCTGCGCGTCGACCCCTCGCTGGCCGGCGAGCTCGGACTGTCCTACCGCAGCAAGCAGCGCCTCGAACGCTCCTGCGGCGGCGGACTCGTCCTCGGCCCCGTCCGAGCCGAACTCGCCATGCTGGCCAAGCTGTTGGAGCTCGGCGCGTACGACGAACGGCTCGGCCGCGAGCTGTACGGCACCGCCAGCAGGCTCGCCCGCCTGGCCGGCTGGGCCGCGTACGACCTCGGCCACGACGCGGCCGCCCAGCGGGCCTTCGTCGCCGCGCTGCGCGCCGCCCACGTCAGCGGCGACCCCCGGCTCGGCGTCGCCGGACTCGGGGCGCTGGTGGTGCTCGCCACCCAGGGCACCGGCGGGCGCGGCCTGGACGCCGTCACCGCGCTGCGCACCGCCCTGGACGCCCACGGCCCCGCACTCAGCCCCGCCGGCCGGGCCCGCCAGCTCGGCCGGATCGCCCGCGCCCACGGCCGCCGCGGCGAGGCCGAGCAGGCCGAGGCGGCCGCCGCCCGGGCCTTCGCCGAACTCGACGGCGTGCCCGGCACGGAGGAGGCCCGGGCCGACCTCGCCGGGATGGTGGGGGAGGGGCGGCTCGCGCTCGGCCAGCACCGGATGGCCAAGGGGCTGCTCGCCGAGGCCGTCGCCGGGCTCGGGCCGGGGCGGGCCCGCGCCAAGGCGATGCTGATGGTCCGCCTCGCCGAGGCCCACCGGTGCCTCGGCGACCAGCGGGAGGCCGCCCGGACGGTGGGGCTGGCGCGGGCACTGGCGGCGGGGATGCAGTCGGAGCGGCTGGCCAGGGCGCTGCGGGACTTCGAGGCTGCGGGGCGGGCGGCGGCGCGGTGAGCTGCGGGGGCGGGGGGCTGCCCGGCCCCTCCGTCGAGGCGGGATACCCGGGGTGAGCGATGGGGTGAGGGGCTGCCCGGCCCGTCCCTCCAGGCGGGATACCCGGGAGCGCCCTGACCTGCTTGCGGTACCCTGAGCCCATGCGAACCGTGCGCCTGCTCCTTAGCCGGCCGCGCTGACCAGGACCGGCTGCGCCCTCGGGCGGTGCCGGAGTCGGCGTGGCGTCCCCTCCTGCGAGGGGATTTTTTGTTTTCCGCCCCTTGTTTTCCGCCCCCGCCCGCGTCGTGGGACGGGTCCACGGACCGGTCGCGTCGCGCGGTTCGCCAACTGACACCGATGGAGCTTGAAGGACCATGAGCGAGACGACCCCTGCGTCCGGCGCGGCCGAGACCGCGACCGAGCCGTTCCGGTACAGCGCCGCGCTGGCGGCGGAGATCGAGTCCCGCTGGCAGGACATCTGGGAGAAGGAGGGCACGTTCCACGCCCCCAACCCCACCGGTGAGCTGGCCGACCCGTCCGCCGGTGACGTCGCCGCGAAGCCGCACAGCTTCATCATGGACATGTTCCCGTACCCCTCGGGCGCGGGCCTGCACGTCGGCCACCCGCTGGGCTACATCGCCACCGACGTCTTCGCCCGCTACCAGCGGATGACCGGCCACAATGTGCTGCACACGCTGGGCTACGACGCCTTCGGCCTGCCCGCCGAGCAGTACGCGGTGCAGACCGGCACCCACCCGCGGGTCTCCACCGAGGCCAACATCGCCAACATGCGCCAGCAGCTGCGCCGGCTGGGCCTGGGCCACGACCCGCGCCGCTCGATCTCCACGATCGACCCGGAGTACTACCGCTGGACGCAGTGGATCTTCCTGCAGATCTTCAACTCCTGGTACGACGAGGCGGCCGGCAAGGCCCGTCCGATCGCCGAGCTGGTCGCCCAGTTCGAGGCCGGCACGCGCGAGGTCCCGGGCGGCCGCGCCTGGGCCGCGCTGTCCGCCGCCGAGCGCGACGAGGTGCTGGGCGAGTACCGCCTGGCGTACGCCAAGGAGGTGCCGGTCAACTGGTGCCCGGGCCTGGGCACCGTGCTGGCCAACGAGGAGGTCACCGCGGACGGCCGCTCGGAGCGCGGCAACTTCCCGGTGTTCAAGTCCAACCTGCGCCAGTGGATGATGCGCATCACCGCGTACTCCGACCGGCTGATCTCCGACCTGGACCTGCTGGACTGGCCCGAGGCCATCAAGCTGCAGCAGCGCAACTGGATCGGGCGCTCCGAGGGCGCCCGGGTGGACTTCGCCGTCGACGGCGGGAAGATCACCGTCTTCACCACCCGGCCCGACACCCTGTTCGGCGCCACCTACATGGTGCTGGCGCCCGAGCACGGCCTGGTCGACTCGATCGTCCCCGCCGCCTGGCCCGAGGGCGTGCCCGCCGAGTGGACCGGCGGCGCCGCCACCCCGGCCGAGGCCGTCGCCGGCTACCGCGCCGCGGCCGCCGCCAAGTCGGACGTCGAGCGCCAGGTCGAGGCCAAGGTCAAGACCGGCGTCTTCACCGGCGCCTACGCCGTCAACCCGGTCAGCGGCGAGTCCGTGCCGGTGTTCATCGCCGACTACGTGCTGATGGGCTACGGCACCGGCGCCATCATGGCCGTCCCCGCCCACGACCACCGCGACTTCGCCTTCGCCCGCGCCTTCGCGCTGCCGATGCGCTGCGTCGTCGAGCCCACCGACGGCCGCGGCTCGGACCCGGCGCAGTGGGACGACGCCTTCGACACCTACGACTCGGTCATCGTCAACTCGGCGCGCGAGCAGGGCGATCCGGCGCTGTCCCTGTCCCTGGACGGGCTGAGCGTCGTCGACGCCAAGGCCCGCGTCACCGCCTGGCTGGCCGAGCGCGGCATCGGCGAGGGAACCGTCAACTACCGCCTGCGCGACTGGCTGTTCAGCCGCCAGCGGTACTGGGGCGAGCCCTTTCCGATCGTCTACGACGAGGACGGCGTGATGCACGCGCTGCCCGAGTCGATGCTGCCGGTCGAGGTCCCCGAGGTCGACGACTACTCGCCGCGCACCTACGACGCGTACGACTCCGCCTCCTCGCCGGAGACCCCGCTGTCGCGCAACGAGGACTGGGTCAACGTCGAGCTGGACCTGGGCGACGGCGTCAAGCGCTACCGCCGCGAGACCAACACCATGCCCAACTGGGCCGGTTCGTGCTGGTACGACCTGCGCTACGTCGACCCGACCAACACCGAGGCCGTGGTGGACCCGGCCAACGAGGGCTACTGGCTGGGCCCGACCGAGAACAAGCCGGGCGGCGGCGCCGACCTGTACGTCGGCGGTGCCGAGCACGCCGTGCTGCACCTGCTGTACGCGCGCTTCTGGCACAAGGTGCTGCACGACCTGGGCCACGTCTCCTCCGTCGAGCCGTTCCACAAGCTGTTCAACCAGGGCATGATCACCGCGGACGTCTACCGCGACGAGCGCGGCTTCCCGGTGCCCGCCGCCGAGGTCGAGGAGCGCGACGGCAAGTACTTCTGGCAGGGCGAACCGGTCAAGCGCGAAGCCGGGAAGATGGGCAAGTCCCTGAAGAACGCCGTCGCCCCGGACGAGATCGCCGACGAGTACGGCGCGGACACGCTGCGCCTGTACGAGATGTCGATGGGCCCTCTGGACGTCTCCCGCCCGTGGGACACCCGGGCCGTCGTCGGCTCGTACCGCTTCCTGCAGCGGCTGTGGCGCAACATCGTGTCGGAGGGCACCGGCGAGCTGGTCGTCACGGAGGAGGAGCCGGACGAGGCGACCCTGCGCGCCCTGCACAAGGCCATCGACGGCATCCGCGGCGACATGGCCGGACTGCGCTTCAACACGGCCGTCGCCAAGGCGATCGAGCTGAACAACTTCCTGGTCAAGCGCGGCTCCACGCCGCGGGCGGTGGCCGAGCAGCTGGTGCTGATGGTCGCGCCGCTGGCCCCGCACATCGCCGAGGAGCTGTGGCGCCGACTGGGTCACGGCGAGTCGCTGGCGCACGCCGACTACCCGGTCGCCGACCCGGCGTACGTGGTCGACGAGACGGTGACCTGCGTCGTGCAGATCAAGGGCAAGGTCAAGGCCCGGCTGGAGGTCGCGCCCGGCATCACGGACGCGGAGCTGGAGGCGCTGGCGCTGGCGGACCCGGCGGTGGTCGCGGCGATCGGTGACGCGGCGGTGCGGAAGGTGATCGCGCGGGCGCCGAAGCTGGTCAACATCGTGACCGGGTGAGCGTGACCGGGCGAGCGTGACCGGGTGAGCGTGACGACCGGATGAGGTCGGGGCTGTTCGTGGTTCGTGGCTCCATCAGGGCGTGATTGACCGGGCGGGTGTCCTTCGGGGCACCCGCCCGGTGCGTTTTCCGGGCCTTTCGGCGCGTTTTCCGGGCCGTACAGCGCGTGGTACGGGCGGTGGGCGCGCTGTACGGGCGGTGGGGCGGGCCCTCGGGGAGATCCCCGATCTGTCCCTGATCTCCGGCCGCCGGGACCGTTCGGACCCCCTCGGGCCCGGTGCGGCGGCTACCGTGGAACCCTCGGCATTGCGGCCCGCGTTGGGCTCGTTGGGGGCCGGAACGGCGGCGGAAGGTGGCGCGCGATGGACGTGTTCGGCGTGATGATCGGCTTGGTCCTGCTCTTCGGGATCGCGACGCTCGTACTGGCGGTGGTCGGTACGGTCAAGGCCGCCAAGGCCGTCGCCGCGAAGGTCGAGAAGCACGAGGCCAACGCCCGGCGCGCCGTCGAGACCGCCACCCTCAAGGCGAAGACGTACACCAAGGTCGGCCCGCCGGCCCAGATCGCCAGCGTCCGGCTCAAGCTGCGGACCTCGCTGGACGGCACCAGGCAGGTGCTGGAGGGCGGACTGGCACAGGACGGCCAGCTCGGCGAGTCCCTCGCGCTGCTGACCAGGCTCGACGCGCACGCGGCCGAGCTGGACGGCGAACTGCGGGTCCTGGAACGCGAACCGGACACCGCGCGGGTCGCCGCCAAGCTGCCGGAACTGCGGGAGCGGGCGGAACGGATCACCCATGCGGCGGAGACCATGCGGTGGGCGGCGCAGGACCGGATGCACCGGTTCGCGGACGACGAGCTGAGCCGACTGAGCCAGGAGTGCGAGAGCGAGGCGGGGGCGCTGCGGCACTGGGACACCGGGGCCGGTTCGGGGTCCGCTTCTGGGGCTGCTTCGGGGACTGCTGCCGCTTCCGCTGCCGCTTCCGCTGCCGCTTCCGGTGGCGGCTCGGCCGGTGTGGGCGGTGCGGCTGGTGCGGCGGGTTCGTCCGGTGGTGGGGCGGGTTCGTCCGGTGGTGGGGCGGTCCGGGCCGGACTGACGGACGGGAAGGGGCGGCCGAGCGCGGAGGACCTGCTCGGGCTCGCCGACCCGCTGACGAAGCTGGCGCAGCGGCTGCGGAAGCCGTCGACGGGGCCCTCGGCAGGGCCCTCGGCGAGCTGACTCCCGGAGGAACGGGGAGTAATCTCCGGCTCATGCCCTCCGACCTCGCACTTGTCACCGATTCCACGGCCTACCTGCCGCAGGAGGCCCTCGACCGGCACGGGATCACGGTGGTTCCGCTGAGCGTCGCGGTCGGTGACTCGGTCCTCTGCGAGGGCGTCGAGATCTCCCCGAAGGACGTCGCCGAGGCGCTGCGCGCCAAGCAGCGGGTGACCACCTCCCGGCCCAACCCGGAGACCTTCGCCGCGGCGTACCGGGCGGCGGCCGAGGCAGGGGCCACCGGGATCGTGTCCGTGCACATCTCCGGCGAGCTGTCCGGCACGGTCGAGGCCGCGCGACTGGCGGCCGCCGAGGCGCCCGTGCCGGTGCGGGTGGTGGACAGCAGGCTGGTCGGCATGGCCCTCGGGTACGGGGTGCTGGCGGCGGCCGAGGCGATCGCAGCCGGCCGGGACCTCGCGGAAGCGGCCGAAGCGGCCACTCGGCGGGCGGCCGGGACCAGTGGCTTCTTCTACGTGGACACCCTGGAGCACCTGCGCCGCGGCGGACGGATCGGCGCGGCGCGGGCGATGCTCGGGTCGGCACTGGCGGTCAAGCCGCTGCTGCATCTGGACGGCGGGCGGATCGAGCCGCTGGAGAAGGTGCGGACGGCGTCGCGGGCGATCGCGCGGCTGGAGGAGATCGCGGTCGAGCGGTCGGGGGAGGGCGAGGTGGACATCACCGTCCACCACCTGGCGGCCGAGGAGCGGGCCGAGCCGCTCGCGGAGCGGCTGCGGGCGCGGGTGCCGGGGCTGCGGGACCTGTACGTGGGCGAGGTCGGGGCGGTGATCGGCGCGCACGTCGGGCCGGGGCTGCTCGCGGTGGTGGTCGCGCCGCGCTGAGGCGGGGGCGGTCGGGCGGGGCTGGGCCCGGCTTGGCTTGGCTTGGCTTGGTCTGGGCGTGGCCTCGCCTGGCCTGGCCTGGCGTGGCATGGCATGGCATGGCTTGGGTCAACTTGGGCATGGGGCGACCACTCGTGTGAGTGACCGTTTTTATCCACAACCTCCGGGTTGTCCACAGGCTTTCGGTAATTTCTGCGCGCTCGCCGGGCGGCTTCTAGCGTCCTCGCCATGACGACCATGGGCCTGGGCGCGGCGAAGCGCCAAGCGATCAACGAGACGGTGCGGCTGCGGATGGCGGCGCTGCTGCCGACGGACGACGAGCAGGTGGGTGCTGCTGCGCCTGCTGCTCTCCCTCCGCCGATTTCTCCGTCTCCACCGTCGGCGGTCCCGCCTGCCCCCTCGTCCCCGCCCCCTCCCGCCTCGACGTCCGCGTCCGCGGCCCTGCCTCCGGCGTCCGCGGCGGCGGTGGGGAAGTCGGCGGCGCTGCCCCCGGGGGCAGTTGACGTACCCGATCCACCGGATGCCGGGGCGCGGATACGGCTCGCCTCCGTGCTGGCCCTCGACCGGCGCGCGGTGGCCGGGCTGGCCATCCTGCTGCTCTTCGCGGTGGGCTACGCCGTGCAGCACTTCTGGCTGGCCAGGCCGGAAGCGGTGGCCGTTCCGGCACTGGCGGCGGCGTCGGCGGTGCCGGAGCCGGGCCCGTCCGCCGCCGACAGCCCATCCGGCGGCGGGGCCGGTCCACCCGAGGCGTCCTCGGGGCCGGGCGCCGGGCCCGCCGTGGTCATCGACGTCGGCGGCCGCGTCCACCTGCCGGGCCTGCACACCCTGCCCGGGGGCTCCCGGGTGGCCGACGCCCTGCGGGCGGCGGGCGGTCCGCTGCCGGAGACGGACACCCGGGGGCTCAACCTGGCCCGCGTCCTGACGGACGGTGAACAGATCCTGGTCGGCGAGCAGGCACAGGCGCCGGTTCCCGTCCAGGTCCCCGGAGGCGCCGGCGGACTTCCCGGGGCCGGCGCGCCCCGAACGCCCGTCAGCCTCAACCGCGCCACCCTCGAACAGCTCGACGCCCTGCCCGGCGTCGGCCCGACCCTCGCCCAGCGCATCCTCGCCTACCGCGCCTCGCACGGCTCGTTCCGCTCCATCGACCAGCTCCGGCAGGTCAGCGGCATCGGCGCCCGTACGTTCGCGGAACTCCGCCCGCTCCTCACGCTCTGACACCCGCTCTGCTTCCGCCTGCTTCTCGTGCTCCGGCACCCGCTCTGCTACCGCTTGCCGACCCCCGGAGGGAGGTACCGCCATGTCCGCCACCACCGTGCCGCTGCCGCGCGCCCGCTCCACGGGTGCCGACTTCCGACTGCTGCTGCCCGCCGTTTCGGCCTGGCTGGTCACGGCGGTGCTCCTGCCCATCGAGCCGGGGTCCGAGGTGCTGCTCCTCTCGCTGGCGGGCGGCGCGGTGCTCGTGGCCGTGCTGCTGCTCGCCCGGCCGGGCCTCCTGCGCCGACGTGGCGCCGCGGCGGCGCTGGCGGCCGCCCTGCTCACCGGCGCGGCGGCCGCGATCGCGACCCCGCTGCACACCGCCGACCTGCACCGGGGGCTGCTGCCGGAGCTGGCCCGGGCGGCCGAGCACGCGCCGCCGCGCTCCCCGGGCACGCCCGCCCAGGAGGTGGCGGTGGAGCTGACCGTCGCGGGGGACCCGAGGGTCCACACCTCCCGGGGCGCCACCACCGGCGGGCAGACCCTCCTCACCGTCAAGGCCGTGGTCGACCGAGCCACCCTCCTCCCGGACGGACGGGCCGGCCGGACGCACACCCCGGTGACCGTCATGGTCCGCGGCGCGGAGAGCGAGTCCTGGCAGCGGCTGCTCCCCTCGGAGCGGCTGGCCGTCGAGGCCGAGGTGCGTCCGGCGGGGGAGGGCTACGACACCGAGTCCGCAGCGTTGCTCCTCGTCCACGGTCCGCCCCGGCAGCTCGCACCGCCGAGCCTGCCGCAGCGGATCGCCGGCCGACTGCGCGAGGGCCTGCGCACGGCCAGCGACGGACTCCCGCCGGACGCGCGCGGGCTGCTCCCCGGGCTGGTCGTCGGTGACACCTCGCGGCTGCCCGACGACCTGGTGGACGCTTTCCGGGCCACCGACCTGGTCCACCTGGTGGCGGTCAGCGGGGCCAACCTGGCGATCGTCCTCGGCGTACTGCTGGGCTCCCCCGGCCAGGCCGGCACCCCGGAACGCCGCGGACTGGCACCGCTGTTGGGGCTGTCGCTGCGCACCAGCGCCCTGCTCGGTACGGGGCTGACGCTGGCCTTCGTGACCGTCTGCCGGCCCGAGCCCAGTGTGCTGCGGGCGGCGGGGACGGGGCTGATCGGCATGCTGGCCCTGGCCACCGGCCGCCCCCGCCAGGCCGTACCGGCGCTCGCCGGGGCCGTTCTGGTGCTCGTCCTGCTGGACCCGTTCCTGGCCCGCTCCTTCGGTTTCCTGCTGTCGGTGCTGGCCACCGCCGGGCTGCTCGTCCTCGGGCCGCACTGGGCCGAGTCCCTGCGCGCCCGGCGCTGGCCGCACCACCTGGCGGGCGCGCTGGCGGCGACGGCGGCCGCGCAGGCGCTCTGCGCTCCGGTGACGGTGGTGCTGTCCGGGCACATCAGCCTGGTCGCGGTCCCGTGCAACCTGCTGGCCGAGCTGGCGGTGGCCCCGGCGACGCTGCTCGGCTTCGGGGTGCTCGTGCTGCAGCCGTTCTTCCCGTCCCTGGCGCGGCTGTTGGCCGAACCGGCCGGGGTGCCGGCCGGCTGGCTGGCCTTCGTCGGACGGCGCGGGGCCGAGCTGCCCGGTGGCCAACTGTCCTGGCCGGGCGGCTGGTTCGGTGTGGTGACGGTCGCACTGGCGACTCTGGCCGCCTGCTGGGCGGCGCCCCTGCTGCTGCCCCGGCGGGCGGAGACCGGCCGGCACGCCCGCCCCCGCCGCCGTTGGGTCAGGGCGCTGGTGACGGGCGTCCTGCTGGTGGTGCTGCTGGCCGTACTGCTGCGCCCGCCGCAGCTGGCCCGGATCGCCACGGGCTGGCCGCCGCCGGGGTGGCGGCTGGCGATGTGCGACGTCGGACAGGGAGACATGTTGGCCCTTGCGACCGGTGCGCCGGACAGCGCGGTGGTGATCGACAGCGGGCCGGACCCCGAAGCGGCCGATCGATGCCTGCGTGAACTCGGCATCACGGTGGTGCCGCTGCTGCTGTTGACGCACTTCCACGCGGACCATGTCGAGGGCGTGCCGGGGGTGTTGCGCGGCCGCCGGGTGGGCGCGGTCGAGGGTACGGCGCTGGACGATCCGCCAGGCGAGGCGGCCCGGGTGACGGCCTGGGCGACAGGGGCCGGTGTGCCACTGGTACGTGCGGGCCGCGGTGAACGGCGTTCGGTGGGTGCGGAGTTGTCCTGGGACGTGGTGTGGCCCGATCCCGGGGCGGCCGTCGAGGCGCCAGGCGCGAACAACGCGAGTGTGGCCCTGCTGGTGACACTGCGTGGAGGCCTGCGGATGGCGCTGCTCGGGGACCTCGAACCGCCTGCCCAGTCGGGCCTGTTGGGCCGCCTCGGCCGGGTCGACGTCCTGAAGGTGGCACACCACGGCTCGGCCCACCAGGACTGGGACCTGGCCGGTGCCCTACGGCCCAGGCTCGCCCTGATCTCCTGCGGCGAGGGCAACGCCTACGGGCACCCGTCACCTCGGACGGTCGACCGGCTGCGCGCGTTGGGCGCCACCGTCCTGCGCACCGACCGCGTGGGGGACATCGCCGTGACCGGCGACTCCCCGTCCACCCTTGCCGTCGCCGTGCACCCCCAGCCCGACCACGGCGCCCGCGCCGGCCACTCCGGCTCCGGGCGTTCCACCCGCAAGCCCCGGGCCCCGCCCCTGTGACCCCGCTCTCCTCCTCCCTCCACGACGTGGGGTGGGCATGGGTAGGGTGGGGAGTGGAGGGAGGGTGGAGGGGAGGGGAGGGGCGGGGCGGGGCCGGGGCCCGGGGGAAGAGGATTGCGGTGCGCTCCGGGCAGGCCCGGAGCGCACCGACGGAAACGCCCGCCGCCGGGGCCCCCGCCCCAGGGATGAGCCACCGAGCGGGCAGGCTCAGGACAGCATGTTGATCCGGTACTGCATGATCCGGTAGTTCTTCGGGTCGTACCACTGGCTGACGACGATGTGGAAGTTGCCGAACGTCGAGCCCGGGATCACGAAGCCGCCGTACGGGCTGGCGACGAGGTTGCCGATCTCCTGGCCCGGGGCACCGGGGAGGATCATGGTCTGCTCCAGCGTCCTGGTCAGGTCCGAGGTCGGGAGGGCGAAGACCATCGCCCTGATCGACAACGGGTCCATGTTCAGCCAGGTGAGCACGTACTTGCCGTCCATGGCCCGGAAGCACATCTCGCCCCACTTGCGGGTGCCGAAGACGGTCGTCGGGGCGGGCGCGTTCCACCGCCAGCCGCCGTCGGCGAAGCCCCAGGGCTCGTAGGCGTCCGGATTGCCGAGGCTCTCCTTCCGTACCCGGTGCAGCAGCATCCCCGATTGCACGTCGCGGTTGAAGACCGTGGAGAGCACGTAGCAGTAGCCGTCGTCGGCCACGGCGTAGGTCTTCTGCTGGAACTGGCCGCCGTGCAGGTCGCCCGGCCACTGGCACAGGTACTCCCAGCTCTCGCCGTTGTCGGTGGAGCGCCAGAAGTCGGTGTGGTGGGTGTCGTAGATGACGCCGCGCATCAGGTGCATGTACATCACCCCGTCGACGACGAACACGTCGGACGGGATCGCCGTCGTGAACTTGTCGCCGACCGGGTTGTGCGGCTCGTCGACGAGGCTGTTGGCGTGGCCACCGCCGACGCTGCCGTCGATGCGCAGGTTGTTCAGGTCCGCGCTGCTGGAGCGCAGGCCGACCGGGGCGCGCCAGTCGGCGGAGCCCACCTGGTCGCCGTCGAAGGTGTCGCCGCAGACGAAGAGCATGCTGCCGTTCGGGCACCGCACGGGGATGCCGAGGTCGGTCCATGGCGAGGCGAGCGGCCCGGTCTCGACCGGGCCGCTGAGGTTCTTCACCTTGGTCGCGATCGTCGGACTGGTGGGGTCGTACGGGCCGTTGGCGACGGCGGAGGGCGCACCCGGACCGATGGCCCCCGCTCCCACGGCGACGCCGATGCCGATCTTGAGGAGTTGGCGGCGGGAGGGCCCGCCGGTCGACTCGTCGTTTCCGTCCGCTGAGCGTGTCATGGGTGTCGGTGGCCTTCCGGATCGACGGATCCCGCACCTTCGCCCGGATCGCGCACCCGAGCGGCGACGGGGCGCCACCGAGGCTATGGCGGCCCGTCGCGTCCAGCCGATCAGTGGACAAACCTTCACCCGAATTGGCTATACCTTGCGGAGTTTGACGGTCCGGTTCCGGTCGGCGCGTCGCCGGGAACGCCCAGGGGGCGTCAAGGCGCATCCAGAGCAGCACGGAGACGGCGAGGGCCCCGCCGAGCACCGGCGGGGCCCTCGAGGGGCTGTCCAACGGTTGTGCCGCGGCGGTCCGCCCTGCGTCAGGGGGCTCCCGGAACGGGCGGAGGAGGGTTGTTGGGCAGCCGACTGCCGCCCGCCACTGTGGATCAGGAGGTCCGGGCATCGACGGCCGCGGGCTCCTGGCACACCGTCGATTCATCCCTGCGGTGTGCGCTCCCGGTCGTCGGGCGTGTCAGTCGGCCCGGAGCAGCTCGGGCAGTCCGGCGGTGTCGACGAGGTGCGCCCTGGAGGGGAGGACCCGGCGCAGCAGGAGGTCGTGGACTTCGGGGTCCGGGTCGGCGACGGCGTCGGAGAGGACGTGGAGCAGGTAGTCGCGGTCGGCCGCGTCGAGGACGGTGGACAGGACGGCGCCGGTGGTGCTGGTGCCGGCGACGACCAGGGTGGTGATGCCGCGTTCGCGCAGTTGCCGGTCGAGGTCGGTGGTGGACATGGCGCCGTACCGGGTCTTGCGGACGACGATGTCATCGCCGCGGGGTGCCAGGCGCTCGTGGAAGCCGGTGCTGGGGTCCTGGTGGTGCATGGCGCGGTGCCGGGCGAGTGGGCCGAAGGACTTGTTGGTGTCCGGGACGGCGTCCCAGTCGGCCTCGGTGAAGGCGACGCGCACGTGGGCGACGGTGCCGCCGGCTGCCCGGACGTCGGCGACGGCCCGTTCGATGCGGCCGAGCAGGGCCTCGCGGGCGGCGTCGTCGGGCAGGACGGCGAGGACGGCGGGCTGGCAGTCCAGGACGAGAAGAGCGGTGTGTGCGGGGTCGAGCGCGGGGGTGGTGCTCATGCGCGGGTCTCCTCCTTGTGGTTGGGGTGAGAGCTTGTGGATGGTGCGGGAGCGGCGGCGACCGGACGCCGGTGGTCTCAGGCGTGGCTGAGAGCGGCTTCCGGCTCCTGTGCCTGCTCGCGTCGGGGGAGCAGCAGCGGGGTCGCGAGGATGAGCAGCCCCGCGACGGCGAGGGCGGTGCGCGGGCCGGTGGCGTCGGCGAGCAGCCCGCCGAGGGCGGTGCAGACCGCGATGGACGCCTGCTGTCCGATCGACCAGGCCGACAGGGTGCGGGCGACCAGGTGCTTGGGTGTGCGTTCGAGCCGGTAGGTGGCGAGCACCGGGGTGTAGAGGCTCATGTTGACGATGATCGCCAGCTCGACGGCCATCACGGTGACCAGGCCGACGACGCCGGGGCGGACGAACACCAGGCCGATCAGCCACACGGCACGCAGGGTGCCGACGGTCCGGAAGACCCGGTGCCGTCCGTAGCGGGCCACGACGTGCCGGGCGAGCCGGGAGCCGATGAGCCCGCCGAGGCAGGGGGCGGCGAAGGCGAGGCCGTACTGCCAGGCGGGGAAGTGGAGTTGGCGCAGCAGGAGGACAGCCAGCAGCGGTTCTGTGGCCATGATCAGGCCGCTGACGAGCATGTTGTTGAGGTAGAGCGCCCGCAGGCCGGTGTCGCCCAGGATGTGCCGCCAGCCGTCGAGCAGCGCGCCCGCCCGGACCGGGGCCTTGGCGGTGGGCTGCGGGGTCTCCTCCCGGCCGCGGATCGCGGTGATGCCGAGGGCGGAGAGCAGGTAGCTGAGGGCGTCGGCCACGACCGTGGTGACCGGCCCGAACAGGCCGATCGCGGCTCCGCCGAGCGGCGGTCCGACGGCGATGGAGCTCCAGTTGGTGGATTCGAACCGGGCGTTGGCGACCAGCAGGTCGTCGGGCCGGACGAGGGCCTTGAGGTGGGCGCCGCTGGCCGCGTTGAACGCGATCTTGGCCGCGGCGACGACGGCCGAGACCACCAGCAGTTGGACGAAGCCGAGCAGGCCGAGGGCGTAGGCGAGTGGGATGGTGGCCATGGCCGCGCACCGGACCAGGTCCATCGCGATCATCACCGGGCGCTTGCGCCGGAACTCCACCCACGGTGCGAGCGGCACCGCGATCAGCGCGCCCACCGCGGGGCCCACCGCGGACAGTGCGGATACCTCGGCCGGTCCGGCGTGCAACGCCAGTACGGCGATCAGCGGGAGGGCTCCGAACCCCAGCCCGGACCCGTACGCGCTGACCGCGTACGCGGCCCAGAGCCAGCCGAACTGCGGCCCTAGCCGCTTCCTGCCCGTCCTGCGCCACCTGCCCGTCCTGCCTGTCCCGCCCGCCCCGCTCATCCTGTCCACCATGCCGCGCACTCCCTCGACGTCCCGTTCGAACAAGCCGACGTTGACCGGTGAGAGCTAACCGAGCGGCACAATCGCAGGTCAAACAACCGTCCCGCCGTTTCTCCACAACCGTCCGTTGTTCACTAAGGTGGATCGGCGTGGACCTCGAAGCCGTACGCACCTTCGCCGCCGTCGTGGAAGCGGGCCAGTTCCAGAAGGCCGCCGCCGACCTGGCGATCACCCAGCAGGCCGTCTCCAAGCGCGTCGCCACCCTGGAGCGCGACCTCGGAGCCCGGCTGTTCACCCGCACCCCGCGCGGGGCCGAGCTCACCATCGACGGGCAGGCCTTCCTGCCCCACGCGCGCGAGCTGCTGCGGGCCGCCGAGCGTGCCGTGGCGTCCGTGGGCACCGGCCGCCGGCCGTTGCGGGTCGACGTGATCGCCTCGCGGGTCGCGCCGTCGGGCCTGATGCGCGACTTCCACCGCGCGCACCCCGAGGTCGACCTCGACGTGGTGATGCTGTTCGACGTCGAGGCGGCGGTCGGCGCCATCCGCTCGGGCGCGATCGACGCCTCCTTCCGCGCCGTCGCCGCGCCCGGCCGGTCCCTTCCCGAGGACATCGAGTCCGTCCGGGTGCTGGACGAGCCGCTCCAGCTCCTCACCGGCCCCGCCCACGCACTGGCGGGGGCCCGCTCGGTGACCGTCGCCCAGCTCGCCGGGCACCGGATCTGGATGCCCGGCATCGCGCCCGGCACCGAGTGGGCCGCCTACTACGACGACCTCGTCGCCGAGTTCGGACTCGGCATCGAGGTGACCGGCCCCAACTTCGGCTCCGACGCGCTCCTCGACACCGTCGCCGACACCCCGGCCCTGGCCACCTTCATGAGCGAGCACACCCGCGTCGTCTGGCCCGCCGGCCACGGCCTGCGCCGCATCCCGGTGACCGACCCGACGCCCGTCTACCCGCACTCCCTCCTCTGGCACCGGGACAACCCCCACCCGGCCCTGGCCGCCCTCCGCGCCCACCTCGCCGCGACCCGGCCCGCCCTCGACGCCCCGGGCACCTGGCGGCCGGGCTGGGTGCTCCCGCGCTGAGCGACTGCCGGGGGCCCGGGACGGCGTCGAGGTGATCGGGAACGCTGGTCAGGCCTCCTCGCGCCAGCCTTCGTGGGAGGTGGCGAGGGTGTCGAGGACGTGCAGCAGGGCAGGGGTCCAGCCGTTGGCCGGCGGGTCGAGGACGACCAGCCACTGGGCGTCCTCGGCGTCGTCCTCGCCGGCCAGGGCGTCGCGGACGATCTCCGGCTCGCCGAGGTCCGGGTGGGCGGCGCCGAGCTCCTCGGCGGCCTCGTCGGCGGCGTCGCGGTCGGGCAGGACGAGCAGCTGGCGGACGAACGGGTCGTCGACGTCCGGGAGGTCGGGGGTGTGGTTCTCGGTCACCGGCCCATTCTCCAGGTCGGGCGGAACGGCCCGGCAGGGCGGTTGGCCCGTACGGAGGCCGGCCCGTACGGAGGCCGGCCCGTTCACGCCGAGGCCTGTCCACGCAAAGCCCGTCCGGGAGGGACTGTCCGCGGCGCGTGGGATGCTGGTAGGCGATGGCCAGGAAGAGTGCACCCGACGACCTGCTCGCCCCGCTGACCCTCGCGGTCGGCCAGGAGGAGCTGCTGCTGGATCGCGCGGTCGCCCAGGTGGTGGCCGCGGCGAAGGCCGCGGACCCGGACACCGACGTACGGGACCTGCCCCCCGGCGGGCTGCAGCCCGGCAGCCTGGCCGAGCTGACCACTCCCTCGCTGTTCGCCGAGCGCAAGGTGATCGTGGTCCGGGCCGCCCAGGACCTCTCCGCCGAATCGGTGAAGGAGGTCAAGGCGTACATCGAGTCGCCGGCCGAAGAAGTGATCATGGTGCTGGTGCACGCCGGCGGGGCCAAGGGCAAGGGGCTGCTGGACGCCGGGCGCAAGGCGGGCGGACGCGAGGTGGCCTGCGCCAAGCTGGCCAAGGCGAGCGAGCGACTGGCCTTCGTCAAGGGCGAGTTCCGCGCCCTGGGCCGCTCCGCGACCCAGGAGGCCTGCCAGGCGCTGCTGGACGCGCTCGGCAGTGACCTGCGCGAACTGGCGGCGGCCTGCAGCCAGTTGACCTCGGACGTCGAGGGAACCATCGACGAGACCGTGGTGGCCCGCTACTACAGCGGCCGGGCGGAGGCGACCGGCTTCGAGGTGGCCGACCTGGCGGTCACCGGCCGGGCGGCGGAGGCGCTGGAGCGGCTGCGCTGGGCGCTGGCCGTCGGCCAGCCGCCGACCGGCATCACCTACGCGCTGGCGTCCGGCGTGCGCAGCATCGGGCGGCTGGCCACGGCCGGGCGGAACATGCGCCCGGCCGATCTGGCCCGCGAGTTGGGCATGCCGCCGTGGAAGGTGGACCGGGTCCGCCAGCAGATGCGCGGCTGGACGGGCGACGGGGTGGCCACCGCGCTGACCGCGATCGCCCAGGCCGACGCGGCGGTCAAGGGCGGCTCGGACGACCCGGCCTTCGCCCTGGAGTGCGCGGTGGTCGCCGTCGCCAAGGCCGCCCGGGCCGGCTCCCGCCCCGCCTACTGACGCCGGCTGGCGGCCCGCCCCGCTTACTGACGCCCGGTAGCCCGCCCCGCGCTACTTGCGCATCGCCCGTACGGTGCTGTCGGCGTCCGACTGCAGCATGGTGCGCAGCTCGTCCATGGAGGGCGGGGTGGCCTTCCCCTGGGTGTAGCTGGCGCTGTAGGTGATGTAGAAGGTCATCCCGCCGTCGCGGACGTCCACCTCGGCGTAGACGTCGCGGTACTTGTCCGACGAGCCGTCGTCCTTGTACACGAAGTACGCGTCCTCGCCGATGCCCGGGATGCTGGAGATCTGGTAGCCGCGCGTCCGGTAGGTCTCCTTGTTGGCGGAGAGCTCGGGCGCGGGGTTCACCGCCTTGTGCAGGTCGGCGCGCAGGTAGACCGAGGCGTACTCGCTGTCGCTGGTGCCGCCGGTCCGCTTGAGGGACATCGAGCAGTTCATGCTGTCCAGGGCCGGGTTGCGGTCGGTGTGGTGGCTCGGGGAGCTGCCGGTCGTGTTGACCGAGTACTTCTCCAGCAGCCGGTTGGGCTTCCCGACGGCGCAGAAGTCGTCCGAGACGTGGTAGCTGCCGAGGCTGCGCGGCGCGGAGTCGCCGCTGCTGCTGCCGACCATGCCCGGTACGACCAGTACGGCGGCGGTCCAGCCGGCCGAGGCGAGCAGCGCACCGACGAAGGCCCAGACGGCGTTGCGCCGCAGGTTGCCCCCGGAGCGGCCCCCGGGCGCCCCACCCGCAGGAACAGGAACAGGACCGGGACCAGCAGGACCGGGACCACCGGGCCCGGTCCCGGCGAGGGGCACGCCCGCACCCGGCGAGGCGGGCAGTCCGGGCGGCGGACCGAAGCCGGGCGCCCCCGGTGCCTGCTGCGGGAACCCGTACCCGGGCCCGTTGGGTGCCGGGGACGGCGGCTGCGACGGTGGTGGCGTGGTCATGGAGTTCCCCCCTCGGGACTTGCGCTCGGGATGCCCCCCCGCATCCTCGGTCGCGCGTGATCGACCATAGCGGCCGGGGCGCGGAACGCGACAGGCGCCGCAGTCGGCCTCTGCGAAGAGGCCGACTGCGGCGCCTGCCGTACAGCTGGTGTGCACCGCACCCGCGTGGCGAACGCAGGCCGCGTGCGGTGCGAGTCTGGCACGCCTCTGGAGTCCGGGTAGAGGGCCGGTTCGTCCGGAGGCGGTGGGGGCCGGAGCCCCCGGCGGCGTCAGGCCTGGGCGGCCGCGTTGACGCGCTTGGTGATGGCCGACTTCTTGTTGGCGGCCTGGTTGGCGTGGATGACGCCCTTGCTCACGGCCTTGTCCAGCGCCTTGGAGGCGGCGCGGGCCAGCACGGCGGCCTTCTCGGTCTCACCGGCGGCAGCGGCCTCGCGGGCCTTGCGCAGAGCGGTCTTCAGCGAGGACTTGACGGCCTTGTTGCGCAGGCGCGCCTTCTCGTTGGTCTTGTTGCGCTTGATCTGGGACTTGATGTTCGCCACGAAGGAGCCTCAGTCTTGTCTAAAAGGTTTGAACGGGCTGCGCCTGATGGCCGTCGGACCAGCTGAGAGGGCATGCCGAGGCCAGGTGCAGCTGACCACGCTACCAGGGGCCCACCGCCCGCCCCAAACCGGCCGCCGGGCCGGACGTCCAGCCGGAGGTCCAGCCGGCGGTCCGGCCGCCGCACCGGCCGCCGGCTCAGGCGCTCAGCACCGGCTCCCCGTAGTGCTCGACCTCCGGGAACGGCCGGTAGAACCGGTGCAGCAGCTCCCGCCACCGCCCGTACTCGGCCGAGCCGCGGAACCCCTCGGTGTGGTCGGCGAGCGTCTCCCACTCCACCTGGAGCAGGAAGCGGGAGCCGCGCCCCTCGTCCAGGCAGCGGTGCAGCCGCAGGGTGCGGAACCCGCGCTGGACGGCGATCAGTGGACGGGCCTCGGCGAAGGCGGCGAGGAACTCGTCCTCCCGGCCGGGCAGGACGTCGAGCAGGGCGCTTTCCAGGATCACGGGAGGCCATCCTGCCCCCTTCGCGACCGGGGACGGAACAGCGCACGGAACACTGCGAGGTGCCCGAACGGTGTCCGGTGCCGAGGTCGTGGGAAGATGGGAGGAACTATTTCGATCGGACGAGACTGTCCGGTCCCCGGGATAGCCGGTCAGCGATGATCCGGACACCCCCGGCCCCGGACCAACGGAGAATCGGACCAAGGTGCCCGCGACCCCCAGCAATGTGCCAGAGCCCAGCCGTACCGACCCGGCGCTGATCCGCAACTTCTGCATCATCGCCCACATCGACCACGGCAAGTCGACGCTCGCAGACCGGATGCTGCAGATCACCGGCGTCGTCGACCCCCGGCAGATGCGTGCCCAGTACCTCGACCGCATGGACATCGAGCGTGAGCGCGGCATCACCATCAAGTCGCAGGCGGTCCGCCTCCCGTGGGCCCCGAAGACCGGGCCGGACGCCGGGACGACGCACATCCTCAACATGATCGACACCCCCGGCCACGTGGACTTCACGTACGAGGTGTCCCGCTCCCTCGCGGCCTGCGAGGGAACCATCCTGGTGGTCGACGCGGCCCAGGGCATCGAGGCGCAGACCCTCGCCAACCTGTACCTGGCGCTGGAGAACGACCTCACGATCGTCCCGGTCCTCAACAAGATCGACCTGCCGGCCGCCCAGCCGGAGAAGTACGCGGCGGAGATCGCGCACATCATCGGCTGCGACCCCTCGGACGTGCTGCAGGTCAGCGCCAAGACCGGCCTCGGCGTCGAGGACCTGTTGGACCACATCGTCAACACCATCCCGGCCCCGGTCGGCGCCGCGGACGCCCCGGCCCGCGCGATGATCTTCGACTCGGTGTACGACTCCTACCGCGGCGTCGTCACCTACGTCCGTGTCGTGGACGGCCAGCTCACCAAGCGCGAGCGCATCCAGATGATGTCCACCGGCGCCACCCACGAGCTGCTGGAGATCGGCGTCATCTCGCCCGAGCCGAAGGTCGCCGACGGCCTGGGCGTCGGCGAGGTGGGCTACATCATCACCGGTGTGAAGGACGTCCGGCAGTCCAAGGTCGGTGACACGATCACCTCGATGCACAAGGGCGCCACCGAGCCGCTCGGCGGCTACAAGGACCCGCGCCCGATGGTGTTCTCCGGCCTGTACCCGCTGGACGGCTCGGACTACCCGCTGCTGCGCGACGCCCTGGACAAGCTGCGCCTGAACGACGCCGCCCTGGTGTACGAGCCGGAGACCTCGGTCGCGCTGGGCTTCGGCTACCGCTGCGGCTTCCTCGGCCTGCTGCACCTGGAGATCATCCGGGAGCGCCTGGAGCGCGAGTTCAACCTCGACCTGATCTCCACCGCCCCGAACGTGGTCTACCGGGTGGTGATGGAGGACGGCACCGAGCACACCGTCACCAACCCGAGCGAGTTCCCGTCCGGCAAGATCGCCGAGGTGTACGAGCCGGTCGTGCGCGGCACCATCCTCGCGCCCAACGAGTTCGTCGGCGCGATCATGGAGCTCTGCCAGTCCCGCCGCGGCAGCCTCCAGGGCATGGACTACCTGTCCGAGGACCGGGTCGAGCTGCGCTACACCCTGCCGCTCGCCGAGATCGTCTTCGACTTCTTCGACCAGCTGAAGTCCAAGACCCGCGGCTACGCCTCGCTCGACTACGAGCCCATCGGCGAGCAGACCGCCGCCCTGGTCAAGGTCGACATCCTGCTGCACGGTGACGCGGTGGACGCGTTCTCCGCGATCGTGCACAAGGACAAGGCCTACGGCTACGGCGTGATGATGGCCGGCAAGCTGCAGAAGCTGATCCCGCGCCAGCAGTTCGAGGTGCCGATCCAGGCCGCCATCGGCTCCCGGGTGATCGCCCGCGAGACGGTCCGGGCGATCCGCAAGGACGTCCTCGCCAAGTGCTACGGCGGCGACATCTCCCGCAAGCGGAAGCTGCTGGAGAAGCAGAAGGAAGGCAAGAAGCGGATGAAGATGGTCGGCAGCGTGGAGGTCCCGCAGGAGGCCTTCATCGCGGCGCTGTCCACCGACGCCGAGTCGCCGAAGGACAAGAAGTAGCAACGACGGAAGGGCCCCGGGGCGATCACCCCGGGGCCCTTCCGCGTGTCCGGACCCGGCCGGAGACCGATCGGCCGGTCAGCTGGCCGGCCGGCCAGCCGGCCAGCCGGCCGGTCGGTCGGTCAGTCGACCTCGGCCACGGCCTCCGCGAACTGCGCCTGGTAGAGCCGCGCGTAGGCGCCGTCGGCGGCGATCAGCTCGTCGTGCGAGCCCTGCTCCACGATGGAGCCGTTCTCCATCACCAGGATGACGTCGGCGTCCCGGATGGTGGAGAGGCGGTGGGCGATGACGAAGCTGGTGCGGCCGGTGCGCAGCCGCGCCATGGCCCGCTGGATGAGCACCTCGGTGCGGGTGTCGACCGAGCTGGTGGCCTCGTCCAGGACCAGGATCGACGGCTGGGCGAGGAAGGCCCGGGCGATGGTGATCAACTGCTTCTCGCCCGCACTGACGCCGGTGCCCTCGTCGTCGATGACGGTGTCGTACCCGTCCGGGAGGGTGCGGACGAAGCGGTCGACGTGGGCGGCCCTGGCGGCCTCGACGACCTGTTCGCGGGTGGCGGACCCGGCCCCGTAGGCGATGTTGTCGGCGATGGTGCCGCCGAACAGCCAGGTGTCCTGGAGGACCATGCCGATGCCGGAGCGCAGGTCCTCGCGGGACATCGCGGCGATGTCGACGCCGTCGAGGGTGATCCGTCCGGAGCTGACCTCGTAGAACCGCATCAGCAGGTTGACCAGGGTGGTCTTGCCGGCGCCGGTGGGGCCGACGATGGCGACGGTCTGGCCGGGTTCGACCTTGAGCGAGAGGTCGTCGATGAGCGGCTTGTCGGGGTCGTAGCGGAAGGACACGTCCTGGAAGGAGACCCTGCCGTGGACCGCGTCCGGCTTCTCGGGCATGGCCGGCTCGGGGCTCTGCTCGGGGGCGTCGAGGAGTTCGAAGACGCGCTCGGCGGAGGCGACCCCGGACTGCACCAGGTTGGCCATGCTGGCGACCTGGGTGAGCGGCTGGCTGAACTGCCGGGAGTACTGGATGAAGGCCTGGACGTCGCCGATGGACAGCGAGCCGCTGGCCACCCGCAGGCCGCCGACGACCGCGACCAGTACGTACTGCAGGTTGCCGATCAGCATCATCGCGGGCTGGATGATCCCGGAGATGAACTGGGCGCGGAAGCTGGCGTGGAACAGCGCGTCGTTGTGCTCGCGGAAGGTCTCGGCGGACTCGCGCTGGCGGCCGAACACCTTGACCAGGGTGTGGCCGGTGTACATCTCCTCGATGTGGGCGTTGAGTTGGCCGGTGGACTTCCACTGCTGGACGAACTGCGGCTGGGCCCGCTTGCCGACCTTGGCGGCGACGACCACCGACAGCGGCACCGAGACCAGGGCGATCAGCGCCAGCAGCCAGGAGATCCAGAACATCATCGCCAGCACGCCGACCACGGTGAGCAGCGAGTTGACGACCTGTCCCATGGTCTGCTGCATGGACTGGCCGATGTTGTCGATGTCGTTGGTGACCCGGCTGAGCACCTCGCCGCGCGGCTGCTTGTCGAAGTAGCTGAGCGGCAGGCGGGCGAGCTTGGCCTCGACGTCCTGGCGCAGCCGGTAGCTGGCCGACTGGATCGCCTTGGTGGCCAGTTGGCCCTGGAGGATGCCGAAGCCGGCGGAGGCGAGGTAGATGCCGAGCACCCAGAGCAGGACGGAGCCGATGGCGCCGAAGTCCATGCCGTGGCCGGGGGTGAAGTCGACGACGGAGAGCAGGTCGGCGATGCCGCCCTGGCCGTGGGCGCGTAGGCCCTCGATGACCTCGGTCTTGGAGGTGCCGGGCTGGAAGCGGGCGCCGATGACGCCGGCGAAGATCAGGTCGGTGGCGTCGCCGAGGATCTTGGGGCCGGTGACGGCGCAGCCGATGCCGAGGACGCCGAGCAGCAGGACGCCGGCCAGCAGTTTGCGCTCGGGGCGCAGCAGGCCGAGGACGCGCTTGCCGGAGCCCTTGAAGTCCATGGACTTCTCGGCGCCCTGGCCGCCCATGAAGCGGCCCGGTCCGGCCGGGCCGCGGCGGGCGGCGGCGGCCTGGGAGTCGCTGGGCAGCTGGTCCTGGGGTTTCCCGGCGGGCTTGCCGGACGCCGGTCCGGGCGCGGCCGAGGCCGCCGGCCCGGCGGGGTTCCCGGCGGGCTTTGCTGGGGTGGTCACGCCGCCTCCTGCTCGGTGAGCTGGGAGAGCACGATCTCCCGGTACGTCGGGTTGTCGGCCATCAGTTCGTGGTGGGTGCCGGTGCCGACGACGGCGCCCTCGTCGAGGACGATGATCCGGTCGGCGTCGCGAATGGTGGAGACGCGCTGGGCGACGATCAGGACGGTGGCGTCGGCGGTCTCGCGGGCGAGGGCCTTGCGCAGCTTGGCGTCGGTGGCGTAGTCGAGCGCGGAGAAGGAGTCGTCGAAGAGGTAGACGTCGGGCCTGCGCACGAGGGCCCGGGCGATGGCCAGGCGCTGGCGCTGGCCGCCGGAGACGTTGCTGCCGCCCTGGGCGATGGGGGCGTCCAGGCCTTCGGCGAGCTTCTCGACGAACTCCTTGGCCTGGGCGATCTCCAGGGCGTGCCAGAGTTCCTCGTCGGTGGCGTCGGGGCGGCCGTAGCGGAGGTTGCTGGCGACGGTGCCGGTGAACAGGTACGGCTTCTGCGGGACGATGCCGACGCTGTCGGCGATGGCGTCGGCGGAGAGCTCGCGCACGTCCACGCCGTCGAGCAGGACCTGGCCGGAGGTGGCGTCGAAGAGCCGGGGGACGAGGCCGAGCAGGGTGGACTTGCCGCTGCCGGTGGAGCCGATGATGGCGGTGGTCTGGCCGGGGCGGGCGGTGAGGTCGATGCCGCGCAGCACCGGGGCCTCGGCGCCGGGGTAGCGGAAGTCGACGTCGCGCAGTTCCAGGTTGCCGCGGCGCAGCAGTTCGGTGACCGGGGCGGTGGGCGGGACGACGCTGGAGGAGGTGTCCAGGACCTCCTGGACGCGCTCGGCGCAGACCTCGGCGCGCGGCACCATCATGAACATGAAGGTGGCCATCATGACGCTCATCAGGATCTGCATCAGGTAGGAGAGGAAGGCGGTGAGCCCGCCGATCTCCATGTCGCCGCTGTCGATGCGGTGGGCGCCGAACCAGAGCACGGCGACGCTGGAGATGTTCACGACCAGCATCACGGCGGGGAACATGACGGACATCAGCCGGCCGACCTGCCGGGCGGTGTGGGTGAGGTCCTCGTTGGCGTCGGCGAAGCGGGCCTGCTCGTGGTCGTCCTTGACGAAGGCGCGGATGACCCGGATGCCGGTGATCTGCTCGCGCAGCACCCGGTTCACGGTGTCGATCTTCACCTGCATGCTGCGGAACTTGGGCCGCAGGGCGCGCACCAGCAGGACCACGACCACGCCGAGCGCGGGGATGACGGCGAGCAGCAGTCCGGAGAGCGGGACGTCCTGGTTGAGCGCCATGATGATGCCGCCGACGCACATGATCGGTGCGGCGACCATCAGGGTGAAGCTCATCAGGGCCAGCATCTGGACCTGCTGGACGTCGTTGGTGGTGCGGGTGATCAGGGAGGGGGCGCCGAACTGGCCGACCTCACGGGCGGAGAAGCTCTGCACCCGGTCGAAGACGGCGGCGCGGACGTCGCGGCCGAAGGCCATCGCGGTGCGGGCGCCGAAGTAGACGGCGCCGATCGAGCACAGTGCCTGGACCAGGGTGACGCCGATCATGACGGCGCCCAGGCGCAGGATGTAGCCGGTGTCGCCTTTGACCACGCCCTTGTCGATGATGTCGGCGTTGAGCGTCGGCAGGTAGAGCGCCGCGAGGGTGGACACCAGTTGGAGGACCACCAGCAGGGTGATCGGTCGGGAGTAGGGGCGTAGGTACGCCCGGAGCAGTCTGATCAGCACTGGCACACTCTTGTCGTCGCCGGTCGGGTTCGCACCCCAATTCTCGTGGTTCTGTGGCGTCGTCCAGACGATTCCGGGGCTGTCCGGCCGAGGTTTGCCGGGCCTTTGCCATTGCGTCCGCGGTGCCGGGCATCGGGCCCGTGATGGCGTGCCAGCTGGATTCGACCCCTTACGGAATGACCGGTTTCCCCCTAGGCTGCTGACTACGCCCTTGTTACTGACCGGTACCGCTCAGGTTAACGGGCCCGGCGGCCGCCCCCACGGACGCCGCGACAATCCCTCAGACGGCCACCCGCCCCCGGAGGTCCTCGTTGAGTTCCGCGCAGTCCCTGATCGACTCCGGCAAAGCCGACATCGTCGCCGGGCGTCCCGCCTCCGTCGCCCACCTCTTCCTCGAACGCGTCGCCGCGACGCCCAACCACGAGGCCTACCGCCACCCCGTGACGGTCGACGAGCAGGCCGCGGACGGCGCGCCCGGCGCCGAGCAGTGGCGCTCGCTCACCTGGGCGCAGACCGCCGTCCGGGTCAAGGCGGTGGCCGCCGGCCTGATGGCGCTGGGCATCCAGCCGGAGGACCGGGTCGCACTGGCCGCCTCCACCCGGCTCGAATGGATCCTCGCCGACCTCGGCGCCATGTGCGCGGGCGCGGCCATCACCACGATCTACCCGAGCACCAACGCGGACGAGACGGCCTTCATCCTCTCCAACTCCGGCTCCCGGGCCATGTTCGCCGAGAACGCCGCCCAGCTGGCCAAGGCCGTCGACCACATCGACCAGCTGCCCGAGCTGCGCACCGTGATCCTCTTCGACGTGCCCGCCGGGGCGCCCCGGCCGGAGACACTCCGGACGGCCGGCCTCGACCTGATCACCCTGGCCGAGCTGGAACGGCGCGGCGCCGAGTACCTGGAGCAGCACCCGGACGCGGTCGAGAAGGCCGTCGCGGCGCTCGACCGGGAGCAGTTGGCCACCCTCATCTACACCTCCGGCACCACCGGCCGCCCCAAGGGCGTGCGCCTGGTGCACGACTGCTGGGCGTACGAGGGCAAGGCCCAGGAGGCCAGCGGCCTGCTCGGCCCCGACGACGTGCAGTTCATGTGGCTGCCGCTGTCGCACGTCTTCGGCAAGACCTTGATCTCCGGCCAGATCGCCACCGGCCACGTGATGGCGGTGGACGGCCGGGTCGACCGGATCATCCACAACCTGCCGGTCATCCGCCCCACCGTGATGGCCTCGGCGCCGCGCATCTTCGAGAAGGTGTACAACGGCATCGCCGGCCGGGCCCGGGCCGAGGGCGGCGCCAAGTACAAGATCTTCATGTGGGCCGCCCAGGTCGCCCGCGAGTACGCCCGGGTGGTCCAGGAGAACCGGATCGCCACCGGAGCCGAGAGCGCCCCGCTCGGCCTGCGCCTGCAGCACGCGCTCGCCGACAAGCTGGTGTACGCGAAGATCCGGGCGGCCTTCGGCGGCCGGATGCGCGGCGCCGTCTCCGGCAGCGCCGCGCTCGCCCCCGAGATCGGCTACTTCTTCCTCGGCGCCGGGGTGCCGATCCTGGAGGGCTACGGACTGAGCGAGACCAGCGCCGGCTCCTGCGTCAACCGCAAGGAGGACGTGCGGATCGGCACGGTCGGCCGCGCGCTGCCCGGCACCGAGGTGCGGATCGCCGAGGACGGCGAGATCCTGCTGCGCGGCCCCGGCGTCATGCGCGGCTACCACAACCTGCCGGAGAAGACCGCCGAGGTGCTGGAGCCGGACGGCTGGTTCCACACCGAGGACATCGGCGAGCTCAGCCCCGACGGCTTCCTGCGGATCACCGACCGCAAGAAGGACCTGTTCAAGACCTCCGGCGGCAAGTACGTGGCGCCCAGCGAGGTCGAGGGCAAGTTCAAGGCGGTCTGCCCGTTCGTCAGCAACATCCTGGTGATCGGCAACGGCCGCAACTACTGCACCGCGCTGATCGGCCTGGACGAGTCGGTGCTGATGCCGTGGGCCGCCGACCACGGCCTGGCCGGGAAGAGCTACGCCGAGCTGGCCGTCGAGCCGGCCGTGCACCAGCTGATCGAGGGCTTCGTCAAGCGGGTCAACGGCGACCTCCAGCGCTGGCAGACGATCAAGAAGTTCCACCTGCTGCCGCGCGACCTCGACATCGAGCACGGCGAGCTCACCCCCAGCCTGAAGATCAAGCGCCCGGTGGTCGAGCGGACCTACGCGGACGCCGTGGCGGCGATGTACGCGGGCACCAACGAGGCCTGAGCCCCGCTCCCGTACGGCCCGCGCGGGGGTTCGCGGGCCGTACGGGACAATGGGGTCATGCCCTCCGCACTTCCCGACGGCGAACCGGTGCCGTCCGACGGTTCCCTGCCCACCGACGCCCTCACCGGGCTGGGCCGGCGGCCGTTCGGCTTCTACCTGCACGTGCCGTACTGCGCCAGCCGCTGCGGCTACTGCGACTTCAACACGTACACCGCCACCGAACTGCGCTCCTCCGGGGCGGTTGCCTCGCAGGAGACCTACGCGGACAACGTGGTCGCCGAGATCCGGCTCGCCCGCAAGGTGCTGGGCGACGCCGACCTGCCGGTGCGGACGGTGTTCCTCGGCGGAGGCACTCCCACCCTGCTGCCGGCCCGGGACCTGGTGAAGATGCTCGCCGCGCTGCGCGAGGAGTTCGGGCTCGCCCCGGACGCCGAGGTCACCACCGAGGCCAACCCGGAGTCCGTCGACCCGGCGTACCTGGGCGAACTGCGCGAGGGCGGCTACAACCGGATCTCCTTCGGCATGCAGAGCGCCCGCCCGCACGTCCTCCAGCTGCTCGACCGCCACCACACCCCGGGGCGCCCCGAGGCCTGTGTGGCCGAGGCCCGCGCCGCCGGCTTCGAGCACGTCAACCTCGACCTGATCTACGGCACCCCCGGCGAGTCCGACGACGACTGGCGGGCCTCCCTGGACGCCGCGATCGGCGCCGGGCCGGACCACGTCTCCGCGTACTCCCTGATCGTCGAGGAGGGCACCCGGCTGGCCGCCCGGGTCAAGCGCGGCGAACTGCCGATGATCGACGACGACGTGCACGCCGACCGCTACCTCATCGCCGAGCAGGCCCTCGCCGCGGCCGGCTACGGCTGGTACGAGGTCTCCAACTGGGCCACCACCCCCGAGGGCCGCTGTCGCCACAACGAGCTCTACTGGACCGGCGCCGACTGGTGGGGCGCCGGCCCCGGCGCCCACAGCCACGTCGGCGGCGTCCGCTGGTGGAACGCCAAGCACCCCGCCGCCTACGCCCAGGCCCTCGCCGAGGGCCGCACCCCCGCCCAGGGCCGCGAGGTCCTCAGCGACGAGGACCGCCGGGTCGAGCGCATCCTGCTGGAGCTCCGCCTGGTGGAGGGAGTCCCGCTCGACCTGCTGACCGGGACGGGCCGCAAGGCCGCCACCAAGGCCCTCTCCGACGGCCTCCTCGCCCCCGAGCCCTACGAGCGGGGCCGCGCCGCCCTCACCCTCCAGGGCCGCCTGCTGGCGGACGCGGTCGTGCGTGACCTCGTGGACTGACATTCGTTAACGTGGGCGTCAGCCGTCGGAGGGAGCGTGCGATGACCGCCATCGATGATCGGATGACCGGGATCTTCGAGAACCTGGAGGTGCCGGAAGGCGTCAAGGCCGAACTCATCAGGGGGGAAATCGTGATGATGGCCGGGCCGGACATGGTCCGCAACCTCATCGTCTCCGCGATTCAGCATCAGACTCCGTACGCCCGGTGGCGGGCACTCCAGACCCAGGACCTGATCATCTCCGGTGAGGCCAGCGAACCCCAACCGGATCTGGTCGTCTTCGAGCGTGGTGTCGTCCCGGAGGCGGGCCGTCTGCTGTCCGCCTCCGCGGTGACCCTCGTGGTCGAGGTGGTCTCCAAGACCAGCGTGCACCGGGACTACCGGATCAAGCGTGAGATGTACGCCCAGGGTGGCATTCCGGCGTACCTCATCGTCGATCCGCTCAAGGGCGTGTGCGTGCTCCTCACGGACCTGACCACCGACACGCCGTCGGGACTCCCGGTGTACTGGTCCGAGCGGACCACCAAATTCGGTGACCCGATTCGGGTGGACCTGCTCGACATCACCCTGGACACCTCGGAGTTCCAGACCTACTCCTGACCCGGCAGGGTCGTGAAGTCGATCAACTCCTCGACCCGGCCCAGGAGTTCGGGTTCCAGGTCCTTGTAGCTGTTCACCTTCGACAGGATGTGCTTCCAGGCGGCCGGGGTGTCCACCGGCCAGCCGAGGCGGCGGCAGGTGCCCTCCTTCCAGTCCTCGCCGCGGGGGACGGCGGGCCAGGCGGAAATGCCGACGGAGGACGGTTTCACGGCCTGCCAGATGTCGATGTAGGGATGTCCGACGACCAGGACCGAGTCGCCGGTGACCTGGGCGGCGATCCGCTGCTCCTTCGTTCCCGGGAGCAGGTGGTCGACCAGGACGCCGAGGCGGCGGCCGGGGCCGGGGGCGAAGTCGGCGACGATCGCGGGGAGGTCGTCGATGCCCCGGAGGTACTCGACCACGACACCCTCGATGCGCAGGTCGTCGCCCCAGACCCGTTCGACCAGTTCGGCGTCGTGCCGGCCCTCGACGTAGATCCGGGACTCGCGGGCGACCCGGGCACGGGCCCCGGGGACGGCGACGGAGCCGGAGGCCGTACGGCCCGGGGCGCGGGAGGGGGCCGGGCCGGCGGGGCGGACCAGGGTGACGACCCTGCCCTCCAGCAGGAAGCCGCGCGGGACCATCGGGAAGACCCGGTGCTTGCCGAACCGGTCCTCCAGGGTGACGGTGAAGCCCTCGGCGGTCTTCTCGCAGCGCACCACCGCCCCGCAGAAGCCGGTGGCCGCCTCCTCCACCACCAGGTCCCGCTCGGCGGGCACCTCGGGCGCGGGCTGCTGCTTCTTCCACGGCGGGGTGAGGTCGGGTCCGTACTGGTGGCTGCGCATGGGGGCGACTATAGGACGGCCCGTCAGAGGCCGGGCGCGCCCCAGACCGGGAACCAGCGGCTGAGGTCCTTCTCCAGCCGCAGGTCGTTCCCCAGCATCGCGTTGACCTGCAGCTCCAGCGGGCTGTTGCGCCGCTCGCCGCCGCCCGGCATCGGGGCGAAGGGGTAGAAGGTGCCCCGCTTGTAGAGGTAGACCAGGGCCAGCGACTGGCCCTCCCCGTTACGGAAGGCGACCAGCGAGCAGAGCAGCTGCGGACCGAAGCCGTTCGCCTCGAGTTCGCTGTTGACCGCGTGGAGGTCGTTCACCAGCTCCGGCAGTTCGTCGGGGGTGTGCCGGGCGAGCAGCCAGGAGTAGCCGTAGCCGTCCTTGGAGGCCTCCACCGGGACGCCACCGCGCTCGGTGTCGGCGTCCAGCAGCGCCCGGACCTGCTGCTCCACCTGGACGAAGGCCGCGCCCTCGACGGCCGCGAAGCAGACCGAGCCGAGTCCGGTGGGCAGGAACCCGGCCCCGGCCTCCAGGGTGAGCGCGGCGGACGGCAGGCCGAACAGCTGGTCGAGGTCGGGCTTGACGGGCTTGGTGCGGCCGAACAGGGCGTCCAGGAATCCCACGGCGGTCCTTTCGAAGCAGGCGGGGGTGTTCAGCGGCCGAGCTGCTCGGAGATCTTCGCCAGCTGGGCCAGTCGCTTCTCCAGCGTCGGGTGGGTGGAGAGCAGCTGGGAGGCGGTCTCCCGGGCGCTCAGCGCGGGGGCGAAGTAGAAGGCGTTGTAGGGCTGGGAGCGGCGCAGGTCCTCGGTGGGGATGGCGGCGATCTGCCCGGTCACCTTGGTGAGGGCGGAGGCCAGGGCGCTGGGGCGGCCGGTGAGCTGGGCGGCGGCCCGGTCGGCGGCCAGCTCACGGTAGCGGGAGAGCAGCCGGGTGAGCAGGAAGCTGATGGCGTAGACGACCATCGACACCAGCGGGATGACCAGCGCCGCGATGGCCGCGTTCTGGTCGTTGCTGTTGCGGTTGCCGCCGATGAACCCGCCGTACATGGCGATCCGGGTCATCGCCCCGGCGAGCACGCCGAGGAAGCCGGCGATGGTCATCACCGCGACGTCCCGGTGGGCGACGTGCGACAGCTCGTGCGCGAGGACGCCCTCCAGCTCCTCCGGTTCGAGCCGGCGCAGCAGGCCGGTGGTGACGCACACCACGGCGTTCTGCGGGTTGCGGCCGGTGGCGAAGGCGTTGGGCATGTCGTTGTCGGCGACCGCCACCCGGGGCTTGGGCATGTCGGCCAGGGCGCAGAGCCGGTCGACCGTGCCGTGCAGCTGGGGGAACTGCTCCGCGGTCACCGGCCGGGCGCCCATGGCCCGCTCGGTGATCTTGTCGCTGAACCAGAACTGGGCCACGAACAGCCCGCCGGAGATCAGTACGATCAGCGGCCAGGCCCCGCGCAGCAGCGCGATCAGCAGGCCCGTGAAGCCGACGTACAGCAGCCCGATCACGAACATCGTCGCGACCATGCGGCTGGTCAGGCCGCGGTCGGGCGCGAAACGGGTGTGCTGGCCCGAGCTCGACATCTCTTGCTCCTCCGTTCGCCGTCGCTTTCGATGCTGCCACCCGGACGGCCCCGGGGCACCACCCCCCGCACGCGGAGTGTCGCGGTGGCCGTCCGGAACTGCGGGCAGGATCACCCCGGCCGGGCCGTTCCTGCGGTAGGGGCCGGGCCGTACACTGGCACGTACGGTTTTGGCACTCGTGCGTGCAGAGTGCCAAGGTCGGGGCCCTCCGGGAGGAGCGGCTCGCAGCATCACAGACGGACAACGTGCGAAGACGGAGGTGCGTGCCCCATGGCCGGTGAGGTCCGCCAGCTGGACGACCGCAAGCTCGCCGTGCTGCGCGCGATCGTCCAGGACTACGTGGGCACCGAGGAGCCGGTCGGGTCCAAGGCCCTGGTGGAGCGGCACAACCTGGGGGTGTCCCCGGCGACGGTCCGCAACGACATGGCGGCGCTGGAGGAGGAGGGGTACATCCACCAGCCGCACACCAGCGCCGGGCGCATCCCCACCGACAAGGGCTACCGGCTGTTCGTCGACAAGCTCGCCGAGATCAAGCCGATGAGCTCCCCGGAGCGCCGGGCGATCCGGCACTTCCTGGACGGCGCCGTCGACCTGGACGACGTGGTCAGGCGCACGGTGCGGCTGCTCGCCCAGCTGACCCGGCAGGTCGCCGTGGTGCAGTACCCCTCGCTCACCCGCTCCACGGTCCGGCACATCGAGCTGGTGGCGCTGGCCCCGGCCAAGGTGATGCTGGTGCTGATCACCAACACCGGCCGGGTCGAGCAGCGGATGATCGACTGCCCGGGCACCGTCGGCGAGACGGTCCTGGCGGACCTGCGGACCCGGATCAACGCACGGGCGGCGGGCCAGCGGCTGCCGGACGTCCCGGGCCTCCTGGAGGAGCTGCCGGCGGCCTTCGAGCAGACCGACCGGCCGACCGTCAGTACGGTCCTGGCGACGCTGTTCGAGGCGCTCGCCGAACAGAACGAGGAGCGGATCATGCTGGCCGGCACGGCCAACCTGACCCGCTTCGGGCACGACTTCCCGCTCACCATCCAGCCGGTGCTGGAGGCACTGGAGGAGCAGGTGGTCCTGCTCCGCCTCCTGGGTGAGACCGCGGACCCCGCGATGACGGTCCGGATCGGGCGGGAGAACGCGTACGAAGGGCTGAATTCCACCTCGGTCGTTTCGGTCGGCTACGGTTCGGGCGACGAGAGCGTGGCCAAACTGGGTGTGATCGGACCGACCCGGATGGACTACCCGGGCACAATGGGGGCGGTGCGAGCGGTGGCACGGTACGTGGGCCAGATCCTGGCCGAGTCGTAGCAAGCAAAACCGTCGCCGGATGTCCGGCGGCGGTGTCCAGTCGCACTACTACAGGCGGAACAAGCGGAGCATTTGGTGGCCACGGACTACTACGCGGTACTCGGCGTCCGACGGGATGCGGGGCAGGACGAGATCAAGAAGGCGTTCCGGCGCCTGGCACGCGAACTGCACCCGGACGTCAACCCGGACCCGAAGACGCAGGAGCGGTTCAAGGAGATCAACGCCGCCTACGAGGTGCTCTCCGACCCGCAGAAGCGCCAGGTCTACGACCTCGGCGGCGACCCGCTGTCGCCCGGCGGCGGCGGTGGCGCGGGCGGCTTCGGCGCCGGCGCGGCGGGCTTCGGCTTCTCCGACATCATGGACGCCTTCTTCGGCGCCGCGGCCGGCCAGCGCGGCCCGCGCTCGCGCACCCGCCGCGGTCAGGACGCCATGATCCGGCTGGAGATCACCCTGGAGGAGGCCGCCTTCGGCACCACCAAGGAACTCCAGGTCGACACCGCCGTCACCTGCACCACCTGCAACGGTGAGGGCGCGGCCCCCGGCACCTCCGCCCAGACCTGCGACATGTGCCGCGGCAAGGGCGAGGTCTCCCAGGTCACCCGTTCCTTCCTGGGCCAGGTCATGACCTCCCGCCCGTGCCCGCAGTGCCAGGGCTTCGGCACCGTCGTGCCGACCCCCTGCCCCGAGTGCGCCGGCGACGGCCGGGTGCGGGCCCGCCGCACCCTGACGGTCAAGATCCCGGCCGGTGTCGACAACGGCACCCGGATCCAGCTGGCCGGCGAGGGCGAGGTCGGCCCCGGCGGCGGCCCGGCCGGCGACCTGTACGTCGAGATCGCCGAGACCGCCCACAGCGTCTTCCAGCGGCGTGGGGACGACCTGCACTGCACCGTCACCATCCCGATGACGGCCGCCGCGCTCGGCACCCAGGTGCCGCTGCAGACCCTGGACGGGCTGGAGGAGGTCGACATCCGGCCCGGCACCCAGTCCGGCCAGTCGATCCCGCTGCACGGCCGGGGCATCACCCACCTGCGCGGCGGCGGCCGTGGCGACCTGATAGTGCACGTCGAGGTGCAGACGCCCACCAAGCTCGACGCCGAGCAGGAGGAGCTGCTGCGCCGGCTGTCGATGCTGCGCGGTGAGGAGCGGCCGTCCGGCCAGTTCGCGCCGGGCCAGCAGGGCCTCTTCTCGCGCCTGAAGGACGCCTTCAACGGCCGGTAGTCGTCCGGGAAGGGGTGCCGGGGGCAGTCCCCCGGCACCCCTTCCGTGTTGTCCCCACCCGGCCGCTGGCCCCTCCCCGGAAAGGTCCTCCTCATGACCGCGCCCGTCTTCGTCGTCGAGACCGAGCGGATCGCCGCCGCCGCGCCCGGGGCCGTGGTGCGGCTCGACGGCGCGGAGGGGCGCCACGCGGCGGCGGTGAAGCGGCTGACGGCCGGCGAGGCGGTGACGCTGGCGGACGGGCTGGGCCTCGGCGTGGACGGCACCGTCGCCGAGGTGCTGGGCAAGGACGCGATCGACGTCACGGTGGACGCCGTGCGGCGGGAGGCGGAGCCGGCGCCGCGGATCGTGGTGGTCCAGGCGCTGCCCAAGGGCGACCGCGGCGAGCTGGCCGTGGAGACCATGACCGAGGTAGGCGTGGACGTGGTGGTCCCCTGGGCCGCCTCCCGGTGCATCACCCAGTGGAAGGGCGAGCGGGGCGCCAAGGCGCTCGCGAAGTGGCGGGCCACCGCCCGGGAGGCGGGCAAGCAGTCCCGTCGGCTGCGCTTCCCCGAGGTGCGGGAGCTGATGACCACCCGGCAGCTGGCGCCGCTGCTGGCGCAGGCCGCCCTGGCCGCCGTCCTGCACGAGGAGGGCGCCGAGCCGCTGGCGCAGGCCGCGCTGCCGGCCGGCGGGGACATCGTCCTGGTGGTCGGCCCGGAGGGCGGGGTCTCCCCGGAGGAGCTCGCCGCCTTCGCCGAGGCGGGCGCCCGGCCGTACCGGCTGGGCCCCTCGGTGCTGCGCACCTCGACCGCCGGGGTGGCCGCCGGGGCGCTGCTGCTGGGGCGCACCGGCCGCTGGTCCTAGTGTTCTGAGTCAGGAATTCGCTTCAGATATCCGGCTAGGCGGTTGAGGATCTCGTCGGCGGTCTTGGTCCAGACGTAGGGCTTCGGGTCGGTGTTCCAGGTGGCGATCCAGTCACGGATATCGGCTTCGAGGGCCTGGACGGACTTGTGGACGCCTCGCCGTATCTGCTTGTTCGTCAGTTCGGCGAACCAGCGCTCGACCAGGTTGAGCCATGACGAGCCGGTCGGGGTGAAGTGCAGGTGGAAGCGAGGGTGGGAGACCAGCCAGGTCTTGATCGCCGGCGTCTTGTGGGTGGCGTAGTTGTCCAGCACGAGGTGAACATCCAGCCCCTCGGGGACCTCCTTGTCCAGCCGGAGCAGGAACTTCTTGAACTCCTCGGCCCGGTGGCGGCGGTGAAGCGAGCCGATGACCTTGCCGGTGGCGACCTCGAGTGCGGCGAACAGGGTGGTGGTGCCGTGGCGGACGTAATCGGCGGTCATCCGCTGCGGCACGCCCGGCATCATCGGCAGCACCGGCTGGGACCGGTCAAGCGCCTGAATCTGGGATTTCTCGTCCACGCAGAACACCAGGGCACGCTCGGGCGGGTCGAGGTAGAGGCCGACCACGTCATGGACCTTGTCCACGAAGTACGGGTCGGTGGACAGCTTGAAGGTCTCAGCGCGATGCGGCTGCAGTCCGAACGCGCGCCAGACCCGTGACACGGTGGACTGGGACAGACCGGTCTCCCTGGCCATCGACCGGGTCGACCAGTGCGTAGCGTCCTTCGGGGTGCGCTCCAGGGTCTTGGCGACCAGCTCGGCCACCTGCTCGTCGGTCACCGTGCGGGGACCTCCCGGCCTGGGCATGTCGCCCAGACCGGCGATCCGGTGCTCGACGAACCTGGCCCGCCACCGGCCGACCGCATGCGGCGTCGATCCCAGCCGCTCCGCGACGTCCTTGTTGGACGCGCCGCTCGCGCACTCCAGGATGATCCGGCACCGCAAAGCCCAGGCCTGCGGCGTCGACCGGCGACGCACCCACCCCTCCAGGGCAGCCCGCTCATCCTCCGACAACACCAACTCGACCTTCGGCCGACCCGTCCGCGCCACAGCCCCAGTCTATATTTATGAATGAAATTCCAGACTCAGGACACTAGGGCGTCTTTGACAGTTCCCGCCGGGCGCGAATTGCCGGATACGCCCTGACTCCCGTGCGCCGGGCCGGGGTTCTCGGGAAACCGGCGCGGATCGTACCCGCACCTGCTTACGCTGACCGGGTGACGGACTCCCTGAGCACCTCCGCGGGTGCCTACCTGCGCCATCCCCATCTGCACGGTGACCTGGTCGCCTTCGTCGCCGAGGACGACCTGTGGCTCGCCCCGCTGGACGGCGGCCGGGCCTGGCGGCTGACCGCCGATCACCTGCCGGTGCACCACCCCAGGTTCTCCCCGGACGGGCGGCTCATCGCCTTCACCTCCACCCGGGACGGCGCCCCCGAGGTGCACGTGGTGCCGGTGGACGGCGGGCCGTCCCGGCGGCTGACGTACTGGGGCAACGGCGAGACCCGGGTGCACGGCTGGACCGCCGACGGGCGCCCGATCGCCACCACCGGCGCTGGCGAGTCCGGCGTGCGGCGCACCTGGGCGCACGCCGTCCCGCTGGACGGCGGCGAGACGGCGCGGCTGCCGTACGGGCCGGTCGGCGGGTTGGCCTTCGAGCCGGACGGCGAGCGCGCGCTGCTGGTGACCGTCAACAACCGCGAGCCGGCCTGGTGGAAGCGCTACCGGGGCGGCCGGGCGGGCAAGTTGTGGATCGGTCAGGACCGGTTCACCCGCATCCACGAGGAGTTGGACGGGCAGCTCGACTCCCCGCTCTGGGTGCGCGAACGGATCGCCTTCCTCTCCGACCACGAGGGCGTCGGCGAGCTGTGGTCCAGCCGTCCGGACGGCTCCGACCTGCGCCGCCACAGCACCGACCCGGACGGCTTCTACGCCCGCAACGCCGCCACCGACGGCACCCGGGTGGTCTTCCACCGGGCCGGCGACCTCTGGCTGCTGGACGACCTGGACACCGCCGCGCCCCGCCGCCTGGACGTCCGGCTGGCCGGTCCGCGCAACGGGCGCCGCCCCCGCCCGGTGCCCGCCGCGCACTGGCTGGAGTCCGCCGCCCCCGACCGCACCGGCCGGGCCAGCGCCGTCGTGGTGCGCGGCAGTGTGCACTGGCTGACCCACCGGGAGGGCCCGGCCCGGGTGCTGGACGAGACGCCGGGCGTGCGCGCCCGGCTGGTCCGGGTGGTGCCGGGGGAGGACGACGCCCAGGGCGTGCTCTGGGTGTCCGACGCCGAGGGCGAGGACGCCCTGGAGTACGCCCCCGCCGTCCACGACCCCGAGCGGCGCCGTCTGGCCGCCGGGCAGCTGGGCCGGGTCAACTCGCTGGTGGTCTCCCCGGACGGCAAGCAGGCGGCGCTCGGCGTCCACGACGGCCGGGTGCTGCTGGTCTCGCTGGCCGACGGCGCCGTGCACGAGCTGGACCGCAGTACCGACGGCGAGGTCAGCGGGCTGGCGTTCAGCCCGGACTCGGCCTGGCTGGCCTGGTCCCGCCCGGTGCACCGAATGGGCCCGTACTCCCTGCGCCAGATCGTGCTGGGGAACCTGGCGACCCGCACCGTCAGCGAGGTCACCCAGCAGCGCTTCGTCGACACCTCGCCCGCCTTCACCGCGGACGGCCGCTACCTGGCCTTCCTGTCGGTGCGCAACTTCGATCCGGTCTACGACGCGCACGCCTTCGACCTGTCCTTCCCGAACGGCTGCCGCCCGTACCTGGTCACCCTCGCCGCCGACACGCCGTCCCCGTTCGGGCCGCAGCGGGCCGGGCGCCCGCCGGGCGGGGAGGAGGACGAGCCCAGGGCCCGGAAGGCGGACGGCGAGGAGGGCGCGGACGGGGCCGCGCCGGCCACCAGGGTGGACCTGGACGGCATCGCCGACCGGATCCTGCCGTTCCCGGTCGAGGGCGGCCGGTTCCACGTGCTGCGCGCCGCCAAGGACGGGGTGCTGTGGACCAGGGCACCGCTGCTGGGAGAACTCGGCGACGAGGCGGCCTCGTTGGACGACGAACGGCCCCGGCCGGTGCTGGAGCGCTTCGACCTCAGGAAGCGCCGGGCCGAGCAACTGGTGCACGGGGTCGACGGGTTCGCGGTCAGCGGGGACGGCACCCGGGTGGCCGTGCTGGACGAGGGCGAGCTGCGGATCGTCCCGGCCGACCACAAGGCGGGCGGCGAGGACGACGAGACAGCCGTCGACCTCACCCGGCTGCGGGTGACCGTCGACCCGGCCGCCGAGTGGCGGCAGATGTACGCCGAGAACGGCCGCCTGATGCGGGACAACTTCTGGCGCCCGGACCTCGGCGGCCTCGACTGGGCCGGGATCCTGGACCGCTACCGGCCGCTGGTCGAGCGGGTCGGCTCCCACGACGAACTGGTCGACCTGCTCTGGGAGGTGCACGGCGAACTCGGCACCTCGCACGCCTACGTCGTCCCGTACGGCCGTTACACCGAGCCGGCCCGGCGCCAGGGCCTGCTCGGCGCCGACCTGGTCAGGGACGGCGAGCGGTGGCGGATCGCCCGGATCCTTCCCGGCGAGTCCTCCGACCCCCGGGCCCGCTCGCCGCTGGCCGCCCCCGGCGCCGCGGTCCGCCCGGGCGACGCCGTGCTGGCCGTCAACGGCCGCCCGGTGGATCCGGTCACCGGCCCCGCCCCGCTGCTGGCCGGCACCGCCGGGCAGCCGGTCGAGCTGACCGTGGCCGGCAAGGACGGCACCGACCAGCGCCACCCCGTGGTCGTCCCGCTCGCCGACGAGGAGGCGCTGCGCTACCACGACTGGGTGGCCGGGCGGCGGGCCGCGGTGCGAGAGCTGTCCGGCGGCCGGCTCGGCTACCTGCACATCCCCGACATGCAGACGGCCGGCTGGGCCCAGCTGCACCGGGACCTGTCCACCGAGATGGCCAGGGAGGGCCTGATCGTGGACGTCCGGGAGAACCGCGGCGGCCACACCTCGCAGCTGGTGATCGAGAAGCTGGCCCGGCGGATCGTCGGCTGGTACGCCATCCGGGACACCGACCACCCGGTGCCCTACCCGATGGACGCCCCGCGCGGGCCGGTGGTCGCCCTCGCCAACGAGCTGTCCGGCTCGGACGGCGACGTGGTCAACGCCGCCATCCAGGCGCTGGGGATCGGTCCGGTGGTCGGCACCCGCACCTGGGGCGGGGTGATCGGCATCGACAGCAGGTACCAGCTGGTCGACGGCACCCTGGTCACCCAGCCCAAGTACGCGATGTGGCTGGAGAACTACGGCTGGGGCCTGGAGAACCACGGCGTCGACCCGGACGTCGAGGTGCCGTTCGCCCCGCACCACTGGGCGGCCGGGGAGGACCCCCAGCTGGCCGAGGGCGTGCGGATCGCCCTGGAGACCCTCGCCGGAACCCCGGCCCGCTCGGGGCCGGGGCTGCCCTGGGCGTAGCCGGTGGGGGTACGGAGCGGGAAGCCGGCGGGGCCGACCTCCCGCTCCGCGGCGTGGGTAGGATGCGGGGCTGTCCTTGATCGCGATCTTGATCTGATCGGCAGCTCACGGGGGAGCACACCATGGCGCAGAGCTATCCACCGCCGCAGTACCCGCAGTACCCGCAGTACCCGCAGAATCCGCAGTACCCGCAAGGTCCGCCGAACGGCTACGGGCCGAACCCGTACGGCCAGGGGCCGTACGCGCAACCTCCGCAGCCGTACCCGCAGGCCCAGCAGCCGTACGGGCAGGACGTCTACCCGCAGGCGCGGCCCGCACTGCCGCCGTGTCCCCCGGAGGCGTACGCCGGACGGCGCTTCCTGGCGATCGTGCTCGACTTCGTCCTCGCTTTCGGCCTCGGCTTCGCCACCGCCATCGCCGACGACAACACCGCGAAGCACGCCAAGCCCGTCGTGCACGCGGCCGGCCACGCCGCCGTCCAGAGCCCGGTGGTGCCGTTCTGGGTGGCGTTCCTGGGAGCGGGCCTGCTCGCCTCCTTCCTCAACCAGGTGGTGCTGGCGCGGCTGACCGGCTTCAGCGTGGGCAAGGGGATCATGGCGATGCGGGTGGTGCGCCGCAAGCGGGTCATGCGCCCCAACACGTGGCGGCTGACCCGGCGCTGGCTGCTCGGCTTCGTCTACCTGGCGGTGGTCCTCATATCCGAGGACTTCGACGTGTCCGAGGGGGACATCGTCGGGATGCGGTCGGTGCGCTGGAAGCACCTGCAGGAGTACCAGCAGGCGGTCGGGCGGCTCGGCTAGGCTGCGGCCGTACGGCCCCAACGTCAGCGAAGACCGAGTGACCCGAGGAGAACCCGATGGCCGGCGAGCCGCAGTCCGACTGCCTGTTCTGCAAGATCGTGGCGGGCGAGATCCCGGCGACCGTGGTGCGCAAGACCGAGCGCGTCCTCGCCTTCCGGGACATCGCCCCCAAGGCCCCCGTGCACGTCCTGGTCATCCCGCATGTCCACTACCCGAACGCCGCCGCGCTGGCCGCCGCCGAGCCGGAGATCGCCGGCGAACTGCTCGCCGAGGCGGGCGCGGTGGCCAGGGACGAGGGCGTCGAGGACTACCGGCTGATCTTCAACACGGGTGCGGGCGCCGGGCAGACCGTCTTCCACGCCCACGTGCACGTGCTCGGCGGCAAGCCCATGACCGAGAGCATGGTCTGATCCCAGGTGTCGCAGCGCGAACTCGTCGTCCTGGGCACCGCCAGCCAGGTGCCCACCCGGCACCGCAACCACAACGGCTACCTGCTCCGCTGGGACGGCGAGGGTCTGCTGTTCGACCCCGGCGAGGGCACCCAGCGGCAGATGCTGCGCGCCGGGGTCTCGGCCACCCAGATCACCCGGATCGCGGTGACCCACTTCCACGGCGACCACTGCCTGGGCCTCGCCGGGGTGATCCAGCGGATCAACCTTGACCGGGTCCCGCACCCGGTGGACGTCTACTTCCCGGCCTCCGGGGAGGTCTACTTCGAGCGGCTGCGGCACGCCACCGCCTACCACGAGACCGCGGTGCTGCGGCCCCGGCCGATCGACGAGCCGGGCCCGCTGCCCGCGCCCGGCGCCCGCTTCGCGCTGGACGCGGTCCGGCTGGACCACCCGGTGGAGTCCTTCGGCTACCGGCTGTCCGAGCCGGACGGCCGCCGCCTGGTACCCGAGCGGCTCGCCGCGTCCGGCGTGCACGGGCCGGCCGTCGGCCGGCTCCAGCACGAGGGCGCGATCGAGGTGGACGGCCGCACCGTCACCCTGGACGAGGTCAGCGAGCCGCGGCCGGGCCAGCGGTTCGCCTTCGTGATGGACACCCGGCTGTGCGACGGCGTGCACGAACTCGCCGAGGGAGCCGACCTGTTGGTGGTCGAGGCGACCTTCGCCGACGCCGACGCCCAGCTCGCCGAGGACCACGGCCACCTCACCGCCGGCCAGGCCGCCAAGGCCGCCGCCGAGGCGGGGGTGCGGACCCTGGTGCTGACCCACTTCTCCCAGCGCTACCCGGACCTGGGCCAGCACCTGGCCGACGCCCGAAAGCACTTCGACGGGGAGCTGGTGCTCGCCGAGGACCTCGCCCGGGTGCCCGTCCCGGCCCGCCGCCACCGGTGACCGGCGCGCCACCGGCCGGGCGCGGTGCGCGGGGCCGACGGAAAAAGGGTTCGCGCCGCCCCGCGATCTGCCGCAGCATCGTCGGGTGCGGCCCCGCCGCCCGCCGCAGCGATCACGCTCGCGGCGTACCCTGGTGCCCCGGAGACCGAGCGGCACACGAGACCACGGATGGGATGAGGCAGGCCCCAGCGCCGACCTATGAGTGACACATCGCAGACCCGTACCGATGGGCAGTCGCGCCCGGAACCGGCTGACGACGGCCGGGTGAGCGCCCGGATCGTCATCCCCGAGAAGCACCCGATGGTCACCCTGCTCGGCACGGCGGACTCGCTGCTGCGCGTGATCGAGCAGGGCTTCCCCGCCGCCGACATCCACGTCCGCGGCAACGAGGTGACCGCCACCGGGACGCGCGCCGAGGTCGCCCTCGTGCAGAAGCTCTTCAACGAGATGATGCTGGTGCTGCGCACCGGCCAGCCCCTGACGGAGGACTCCGTGGAGCGCTCGATCGCCATGCTTCGCGAGGAGGACCCGGACAGCCCGGCGCCGTCCCAGGTGTTCACCGCGAACATCCTGTCCAACCGGGGCCGCACGATCCGCCCCAAGACGCTCAACCAGCAGCGCTACGTCGACGCGATCGACAAGCACACGATCGTCTTCGGCCTCGGCCCGGCCGGTACCGGCAAGACCTACCTGGCGATGGCCAAGGCCGTCCAGGCCCTCCAGGCCAAGGAGGTCAACCGGATCATCCTGACCCGCCCGGCGGTCGAGGCGGGAGAGCGGCTGGGCTTCCTGCCCGGCACCCTCTACGAGAAGATCGACCCGTACCTGCGCCCGCTGTACGACGCGCTGCACGACATGATGGACCCGGACTCCATCCCGCGCCTGATGGCGGCCGGCACCATCGAGGTCGCCCCGCTCGCGTACATGCGCGGGCGCACCCTCAACGACGCCTTCATCATCCTCGACGAGGCCCAGAACACCTCGCCCGAGCAGATGAAGATGTTCCTCACCCGCCTCGGGTTCAACTCCCGGGTGGTGGTCACCGGCGACACCAGCCAGATCGACCTCCCGGGCGGCACCCGCAGCGGTCTCAAGGTCGTCCAGGAGATCCTGGCCGACGTCCCGGACATCCACTTCTCCGTCCTCACCAGCACCGACGTGGTCCGCCACAAGCTGGTCGGCCGGATCGTGGACGCCTACGAGCGCTGGGACGCCCGGCAGGAGGCCGAGGAGAACGCCCCGGCCGCCCGCAAGCCCGCCCAGCGGCGCCCCGGCAAGACCGCCGCGGCGCGCGCACCCCGACAGTCCCATCGCACCGAAAGCTGAGCACACAGCCCGTCATGTCGATCGACATCGCCAACGAGTCCGGCTGGGACGCGGATGAGGAAGCCATCCTCGACGTCGCCCGCTTCGCCCTGGACAAGATGCGGATCCACCCGCAGTCCGAACTGTCCGTGATCCTGGTGGACGGTGCGGCGATGGAGGAGCTGCACATCCAGTGGATGGACCTGCCCGGCCCGACCGACGTGATGTCGTTCCCGATGGACGAGCTGCGTCCCGGCAAGGAGGGCGAGGAGCTGCCGCAGGGCCTGCTCGGCGACATCGTGCTCTGCCCCGAGGTCGCCGAGCAGCAGGGCAAGGCGGCCCCCTCCAAGCACTCGATGGACGAGGAGCTGCAGCTGCTCACCGTCCACGGCGTGCTGCACGTCCTCGGCTACGACCACGAGGAGCCGGAGGAAGAGGAGGAGATGTTCGCCCTCCAGAAGCGCATCCTGGACGACTGGCGGGCGGGCCGCGGCCTCGGCGGCATCTCGCCGGCCCCCACCACCCACTGAGCGCGGAGCCCGAACCCCTGTGAGTGGTGAGAGTACGAGCTACATCCTCGGTGCCGTCGCCCTGGTCGTGCTCGGCTGGCTGGCGGCGTGCGCCGAGGCGGGTATCTCCCGGGTCTCCCGGTTCCGGGCCGAGGACGCGGTGCGCAACGGGCGGCGCGGCTCCGCGCGGCTGCTGGCCGTCGCCTCCGACCCGTTCCGCTACCTCAACCTGGCGACCCTGATCCGGGTCGCCAGCGAGATGGCGGCCGCGGTGCTGGTCACCGCGGTGTGCGTGCACAACATCCACCCGACCTGGCAGGCCGTGCTGCTGGCCTTCGGCGTGATGGTGCTGGTGTCCTTCGTCGCGGTGGGCGTCTCGCCGCGCACGATCGGGCGCCAGCACCCGATCTCCACCGCGACCGCGGCCTCCTTCGTGCTGCTGCCGCTGGCCGCGGTGCTCGGCCCGATCCCGCGGCTGCTGATCCTGCTGGGCAACGCGCTGACCCCGGGCAAGGGCTACCGCGAGGGGCCGTTCGCCTCCGAGGCGGAGCTGCGGGCGCTGGTCGACCTCGCCGAGAAGGACGACCTGATCGAGGACGAGGAGCGCCGGATGGTGCACTCGGTCTTCGAGCTGGGCGACACCATCGTGCGCGAGGTGATGGTGCCGCGCACCGACCTGGTGATGATCGAGCGGCACAAGACCGTCCGGCAGGCGCTGACCCTGGCGCTGCGCTCGGGCTTCTCGCGGATCCCGGTGGTCGGCGACAACGAGGACGACGTGGTCGGCATCGTCTACCTCAAGGACCTGGTGCGCCGCACCCACATCAACCGCGAGGCGGAGGCCGAGGAGGTCGGCGCGGTGATGCGCCCGGCCGTGTTCGTCCCGGATTCCAAGCCGGCCGGCGACCTGCTGCGCGAGATGCAGCAGCGCCGCTCGCACGTCGCCATCGTGATCGACGAGTACGGCGGCACGGCGGGCCTGGTCACCATCGAGGACGTCCTGGAGGAGATCGTCGGCGAGATCACCGACGAGTACGACCGGGAGATCGCGCCGATCGAGGACCTCGGCGACGGCTCGTACCGGATCACCGCCCGCCTGCTGGTGGAGGACCTGGGCGAGCTGTTCGGCATCGAGCTGGAGGACGAGGACGTCGAGACCGTCGGCGGCCTGCTGGCCAAGCACCTCGGCCGGGTGCCGATCCCCGGTTCCTCCTGCGAGATCCCGCTGCCCGAGCCGGTCGCGGACGGCCTGACCGGCATCCTGCTGACCGCCGAGTCCTCGGCCGGGCGCCGCAACCGGATCGGCTCGATGGTCGCCTCGCCGGTGCGCGGGGCGGAGGCGGCGCAGGCCCCTGGCGAGTAGCGGGTGGGCGGTCGCCGAGCGACCATGGAGGGCATGACGCACAAACTGCGCGCGGAGTACGGCCCGCAGGGGCCGGCCGGCGGAGTCAGGTCCTGGCACGTGGTGCGGGACGAGGACCCGGCGACGGCCCTCTGCGGCCGGACCATGCCCGACGACGCCGAGACGCGGCCCGAGCAGGAGTGGGGCACCGGGCTGCGTTGCTGCCAGCAGTGCGGTTCGCTCTACATGCACGAGACGCCGCACATGCAGGGGAGCCATCCGTACAGCTAGCCGTCCCCACGGCTGGGGAGTCGCCGAAGCTCTGGAGGTGCCATGAAGCTGCAAGACGAACTGCCGACCGTCGATCGCCGGCTCGCCCTGGTGTGGCGGGTCGGGGCGGGGCTGGGGGGGATCTTCCTGATCGTGTTCGGGATCCTGGGACTGTCCGACCACCCCGGCTTCCTGGCCACCCACGGTGACCGGATCGCCGGGCTGTCCACCAACGGGGCGCTGAGCATCCTGTCCGTCGTGGCGGGGGTGATCCTGATGCTCGGAGCGGTGATCGGCGGGAACTTCGCGTCCAACCTCAACATGATCGTCGGCGTGCTGTTCGTCCTGTCAGGCTTCTACGGACTGACGGTGCTCGGCCGGCCGGACGCGAACATCCTCAACTTCCGGATGTCGAACGTGCTGTTCGCCTTCGTCTTCGGGATCGTCGTGACCACCTTCGGGATGTACGGCCGGGTGAGCAGTCACCTGCCGCACGACAACCCGTTCTGGCGCAAGCGGATCTCACGCGAGGAGCCGCTGCCCTCCGGACCGAAGACCTTCGTCAAGGTGATCAACCCGAACCGGGGGCGCACCCACCCGGTCGGCCACTGAGCTGCCTCTCGCCGGCGCCGCCTATGCTCGGCGGCATGAGTGACATCGTCGAGCTCGACCCCGAGGACAAGAAGATCATCACCCTGGCCCGCTCGGCCCGCGCCCGCAACGGTGTGGCCGAGGGGGCCGCGGTGCGTGACGAGACCGGCCGCACCTACGTCGCCGGGACGGTCGCGCTGGAGTCGCTGCGGCTGAGCGCGCTGCGGACGGCGGTGGCGATGGCGGTGGCCAGCGGCGCGAAGTCGCTGGAGGCGGCCGCCGTGGTGACCGAGGCCGAGCAGCCGGCCGAGGCCGACCTGGCGGCCGTGCGGGACCTGGGCGGGGCCGGGACGCCGGTGCTGCTGGCCGGCCCGGACGGGACGCTGCGGGTGTCGGTCGAGGCCCGCTGAGGGGCCACTGCGCCCCGTGCCCTCATGTGTTCAGCGGATAATCTCACCGGGGAGTGGACTCGGTGAGGGGCTGGGGCATGGGGGCGTTGGCGTTCGTCGCCGGGCTGGTGCTGTTCGTGATGGGGATGGGCAAGTGGCAGGAGACCGGCACGGTCTACTGGCTCTGGGGCTCGCTCGCCTTCCTGGCGCTGCTGGTGCTGTTCTCGCTGGTCGGCAGGGGCGGTGACAAGGGCTGAGCGCGTGAGGACCGGCCCCGGACGGCGGGGCTCCGTTGATCAGGGAGAATGGAGCCCATGAATGCCCCTTCCTCCTCGTACCGCTCCGGGTTCGCGTGCTTCGTCGGCCGTCCCAACGCGGGCAAGTCGACCCTGACCAACGCCCTGGTGGGGACGAAGGTCGCGATCACCTCCGACCGCCCGCAGACCACCCGGCACACCGTGCGCGGCATCGTGCACCGCCCGGACGCCCAGCTCGTGCTGGTCGACACCCCCGGTCTGCACAAGCCGCGCACCCTGCTCGGCGAGCGCCTCAACGACCTGGTCCGCACCACCTGGGCCGAGGTCGACGTGATCGGCTTCTGCCTGCCCGCCGACCAGAAGATCGGCCCCGGCGACAAGTTCATCGCCAAGGAGATCGCCGGGATCAAGAAGACCCCGAAGGTCGCCATCGTCACCAAGACCGACCTGGTCGACTCCAAGCGGCTGGCCGAGCAGCTCATCGCCATCCAGCAGTTGGGCGTCGAGCTGGGCTTCGAGTGGGCCGAGATCATCCCGGTCTCCGCCGTCGGCGACAAGCAGGTCGAGCTGGTCGCCGACCTGCTCACCAAGCTGCTGCCCGAGGGCGACCAGCTCTACCCGGAGGGCGACCTCACCGACGAGCCCGAGCAGATCATGGTTGCCGAGCTGATCCGCGAGGCCGCCCTGGAGGGCGTGCGGGACGAGCTGCCGCACTCGCTGGCCGTCGTGGTCGAGGAGATGCTGCCCCGCGAGGGCCGCCCCGCCGACCGCCCGCTGCTGGACATCCACGCCAACGTCTACATCGAGCGGCAGAGCCAGAAGGCGATCGTGATCGGCGCCAAGGGCTCGCGGCTCAAGCACGTCGGCACCACCGCCCGCAAGCACATCGAGGCGCTGCTCGGCACGCCGGTCTACCTGGACCTGCACGTCAAGGTGGCCAAGGACTGGCAGCGCGACCCCAAGCAGCTGCGCAAGCTCGGTTTCTGACGCACGGCCTCCCCGGGGAGCCGGGGAGCCGGGAAGCCGGGAAGCCCGGGGCCGGGGTCGCCGGTGCCGCGCGGGGGTCAGGCGCCCTCGCGCAGCACCAGCGACACCAGCTCCCGCTGGGAGTCGGTGAGTTTGGGGTCGGCACAGTGCACCGTCCGCCCGTCGACGGTGATCTCGTAGTGGAAGCCGTCCGGCACGCCGTACGAGGGGGCGCGCAGCCCGCCCGCGACGGCTTCGCGGGCGAGCGCGTGGACGTGCGGGGCGTCCGTGCGGTCGACGGTGTCGAGCTCCGCGTGGCGGACGATTCCGGCGAGGCCGCCGGTCCGGGTCACCTGGATACGCATGGTGTCCATGGTGCTGCCCAGGGAAGGCTTTTGCGGCACTTTTCCCGGACCGTGACCTTAAGTGCGACTCAACCCCTTCTCAACCGGGGCTGACCCCGACCTGGGCCCAGGAGGCCGACACGGTGTCCGCGATCGAGGACCGGTCGGGGTAGCGCGCCTTGGCGGCGGCCACGGTGGCCCGGGCGAAGGCGGTGAAGTCCGCGTCGGCGGACAGCCCGCCGCCGGTCAGGGCGTCGTACCAGATCCGCCCGGCGCGGTCCCAGGCCTGGCCGCCGAGGGCGGTGGCCAGCAGGTAGAACGCGTGGTTGGGGATGCCGGAGTTGATGTGCACCCCGCCGTTGTCCTGGGTGGTGTTCACGTAGTCCCGCATGTGCGCGGGCTGCGGGTCCTTGCCGAGCTGGGGGTCGTCGTAGGCGGTGCCGGGGGCCTTCATCGAGCGCAGCGCCACGCCCTGGATGCCGGGGGCGAGCAGCCCCGCGCCGATCAGCCAGTCGGCGTCGGCGGCACTCTGGTGCAGCGCGTACTGCTTGACCAGCGAGCCGAAGACGTCGGAGACCGACTCGTTCAGCGCGCCGGGCTGGTCCTGGTACTCCAGGCCTGCGGTGAACTGGGTGACGCCGTGGGTGAGCTCGTGGCCGATGACGTCGACGCAGGCGGTGAAGTCGCCGAAGATCCGGCCGTCGCCGTCGCCGAAGACCATCCGCCGGCCGTTCCAGAAGGCGTTCTCGTAGTTCTGGCCGTAGTGGACGCTGGCGTCCAGCCGCAGGCCCCGGCCGTCGATCGAGTCGCGGCCGAAGACCTGGGCGTACAGCGCGAAGGTGTCGCCGAGGCCGTCGTAGGCGTGGTTGACGGAGGGGTCGGCGACCGGGGCGTGGCCCTCGGTGCGGACGGTGCGCCCGGGCAGCCGCTGGCTGTGCCCGGTGTCGGCGATCACCCGGTTCAGCCCGCGGGCGCCGGCGGTCGGCGGGGGAGCGGTGAGACGGGCCGCGCGGTGCGCGGTGTCGAGGGCGAGGGAGCGGACGGCGGGCTCGTGACCGGCCTCGGCGAGGCGGTCCAGTACGTACGGCGGGACGATCGCGCAGATCGGTACTGCTGCATTCATGTCGCCCAGAGTGAGGCATCGATGACTGGTTGTCACCACCCTTGCGTGACCGATCGCCGTCTCAAGGGGTGGAACGGAAGCCCGGATCACTTCGGGGGCGCGCGGCGCTGGGTTACGCTGGGTCCCATCATGCGCAACGGTCTGCTTCTTCTTAGCTGCCGCGTCGAGGGCCTGTAGTCCACGGGGCCGGCTCCCTCGCCGCGGGGAACGTGCTGTGCGCGGAATCGGCGATCCAACGGCGTATCGCGAGCGGCAGCAGAAGGCCGGCCAGTCGGTGTTGATCCCTCCCGACCCGCCCGCACCACGCATCCACAGGAAGCCGAGAGTCACCTCCATGACCGAGCAGACCTCCGCCGCGTCCGTCCCCGCCGCTCGCGCCTTCGTCGACCGGCCGACCCCGATCACCTCCGCCTCCGTCCGCCAGCGGCCCTCGGGCATGCGGCACGGGCGCTACCTGCCGTTCGGCACCGTCGACCTGCCGGACCGCACCTGGCCGGACAAGGTGATCACCAAGGCGCCGCGCTGGCTCTCCACCGACCTGCGGGACGGCAACCAGGCACTGATCGACCCGATGTCCCCGGCCCGCAAGCGGAAGATGTTCGACCTGCTGGTCGCCATGGGCTACAAGGAGATCGAGGTCGGCTTCCCGTCCTCCGGCGCCACCGACCACGCCTTCGTGCGGTCGCTGATCGAGGAGGGGGCGATCCCGGAGGACGTCACCATCTCGGTGCTGACCCAGGCCCGCGAGGAGCTGATCGAGAAGACCGTGGAGTCGCTGGTCGGCGCCCCGAGGGCGACCGTCCACCTGTACAACGCGACCGCGCCGCTGTTCCGCCGGGTGGTGTTCCGCAACGACCGGGCGGCCACGAAGGCGATCGCCGTGGACGGCACCCGGCTGGTGATGGAGTACGCGGAGAAGCTGCTGGGCGACGACACCGTCTTCGGCTACCAGTACTCGCCGGAGATCTTCGTGGACACCGAGCTGGACTTCGCGCTGGAGGTCTGCGAGGCGGTGATGGACGTCTGGCAGCCGGGCGAGGGCCGCGAGATCATCCTGAACCTGCCGGCCACCATCGAGCGGGCCACCCCGAACGTCCAGGCCGACCAGTTCGAGTGGATGTCGCGCAACCTGTCCCGCCGTGAGTTCGTCTGCCTGTCGGTGCACCCGCACAACGACCGCGGCACCGCGGTCGCCTCCGCCGAACTGGCGTACATGGCGGGCGCCGACCGCATCGAGGGCTGTCTGTTCGGGCAGGGCGAGCGGACCGGCAACGTCGACCTGGTGACGCTGGGGATGAACCTGTTCTCGCAGGGCGTCGACCCGCAGATCGACTTCTCCGACATCGACGAGGTGCGCCGCACCGCCGAGTACTGCAACCAGATGGAGGTGCACCCGCGCCACCCGTACGCCGGCGACCTGGTGTACACCTCCTTCTCCGGCTCGCACCAGGACGCCATCAAGAAGGGCTTCGACGTCCTGGAGGCCGACGCGAAGGCGGCCGGGGTGCCGGTCGAGGAGCACACCTGGGGCGTGCCGTACCTGCCGATCGACCCCAAGGACGTCGGCCGCACCTACGAGGCGGTCATCCGGGTCAACAGCCAGTCCGGCAAGGGCGGTGTCGCGTACGTCCTGAAGAACGACCACAAGCTGGACCTGCCGCGCCGGATGCAGATCGAGTTCTCCCGGATCATCCAGGCCAAGACCGACGCCGAGGGCGGCGAGGTCACCCCGGCCGAGATCTGGCGGGTCTTCGAGGACGAGTACCTGCCGACCCCGGCGAACCCGTGGGGCCGGCTGTCGCTGACCGGCTCGCGCAGCCTGACCACCGAGGACGGCCGGGACGCGCTGACCGCCGAGGCCGTGGTGGACGGCGCCCCGGTGACCCTGACCGGCACCGGCAACGGCCCGGTCTCGGCCTTCGCGGACGCGCTGGGCCGGATCGGCGTGGACGTACGGGTGCTGGACTACGCCGAGCACGCGCTGAGCGAGGGCGGCGACGCCCAGGCCGCCGCGTACGTGGAGTGCGCGGTGGACGGCAAGGTGCTGTGGGGCGTGGGCATCGACGGCAACACCGTGCTGGCCTCGCTGAAGGCGATGATCAGTGCCGTCAACCGCTCGCAGCGCGGCTAATTCGTACGGGTGGTACGCGAAGGGCCGTCCCGCCGGGCGGCCCTTCGCCGTGTTCGGCGCCCTTTGTGGCCTGCGCCACATTTTTTCGGATCGGAAGCCGTTCGAGGTACTGACACGTGCCGGTAACCATGGCAACATCGATCCACCGGAAAGCCGGGGTCGGTGGGACGGCTCGGTGTCCGGTCGCGTGACCTGCCCATAGTTGTGCAGGCCGCCTGCCATGTCTGGGGAGTGGCGCCGTGACCAGGTTGTGGGGTGTTCGCCCGAAGTGGCGGACTGACGTTCTCGGTGACTTCTTCTGCCCGGGCTGCGGCGGGGACCGCAACTACCGGCGGCAGCACGGCCGGCGGTGGCTGCGGCTGCTGGGCACGCCCCTCCTCCCGCTCGGGCCGGTGATCGGCAGCGTGCAGTGCACCAGCTGCCACGGGCGCTACGGCGTCGAAGCGCTGGAGCAGCCCACCAGCGTGCGCCTCGGCGCGATGCTGCGGGACGCCCAGTACACCATCGCGCTGGCCCTGCTCGCGGCCGGCGGCACCGCCCACCGGGCGGCCCGCGAGGCGGCCTGCACGGTGGTGCGCGAGGCCGGGTTCGAGGACTGCGGCGAGGCCCAGGTGCTGGCCGCGCTGGCCGCGCTGTCCGGGCTCGGCGGAGAGCTCCACGACGCCCACGAACTGGGGGCACCTTTCGGCCAACGGCTGGGGGAGGCCGGCGGCCTGGCCGTGGAACTGCACGCGGTGCTCGAACCGCTCGCCCCGCACCTGGCCCAGCAGGGCCGGGAGCGGCTGCTGCTGCAGGGCGCCGCGATCGCCCTGGCGGACGGGCGCTACCTGCCGCAGGAGCGCGACGCGCTGGCCGCGGTCGGGAGCTGTCTGGACCTGCCGAAGAGCCAGGTGCCGGCGCTGCTGGAGGCGGCGACCAGGGCGCCGTACGAGAACCTGTAGGACCCGGCGCCCGGGCGCCCGTAGACCTTCCGCATCCCCCACAAACGGGTCCGCCCCCCCTCCGGGCCCGCCGTGACCCGCACCGCAGTGGTCCTCCCCCACGGCCCCGGTGCGGGCAACACGGCTGTCCGGCGCCGTCCGCGGCTGCCCATGGCCGTCCGTGGCTGTCCGTGTCTGGGGGGACAATGGTTCCCATGAGTCTTTTCCGGGACGACGGCGTCGTGTTGCGGGCGCAGAAGCTCGGCGAGGCCGATCGGATCATCACCCTGCTGACCCGCCAGCACGGCAAGGTGCGCGCGGTGGCGCGCGGGGTGCGGAAGACCAAGTCCAAGTTCGGCGCCCGCCTGGAGCCGTTCTCGCACGTCGACGTGCAGTTCTTCAGCCGGGGGAGCGAGCTGGTCGGCCGCGGGCTGCCGCTGTGCACCCAGGTGGAGACCATCGCCCCGTACGGCGGTTCGATCGTCACCGACTACGGGCGCTACACCGCCGGAACGGCGATGCTGGAGACGGCCGAGCGCTTCGCCGAGAACGAGGGCGAGCCGGCCGTCCAGCAGTACCTGCTGCTGGTGGGCGGGCTGCGCACGCTGGCGGCCGGGCTGCACGAGTCGCACCTCGTACTGGACGCCTTCCTGCTGCGCTCGCTCGCGGTGAACGGCTACGGCGCGAGCTTCACCGATTGCGCCAAGTGCGGCCTGGAAGGGCCGAACCGTTTCTTCTCGCTCCCCGCAGGGGGCGTGCTGTGCCCGGACTGCCGAGTGCCCGGATGTGCCGTACCCTCCCCTGAGACACTGGTACTGCTCGGGGCGCTGCTGTCAGGGGACTGGCGGACGGCCGACGCCTGCGAGCCGCGGTACTGGCGGGAGGGCAGCGGCCTGGTCGCGGCCTATCTGCAGTGGCACCTGGAGCGGGGCATCCGCTCGATGAGATACGTGGAGAAGTGAGCACATGGCAGCGCGACGGCTCTTCGGCGGCGGCAAGCAGCGGAACTACGTTCCCCCGACCCCGCACCCCAGCGGCGCACAGCCGCCGAAGATCCCCGGCGAGCTGGTGCCCGAGCACGTCGCCATCGTGATGGACGGCAACGGCCGCTGGGCCAAGGAGCGCGGACTGCCGCGCACCGAGGGCCACAAGGTGGGGGAGTCCGTCGTGCTGGACGTGCTCAAGGGCGCGATCGAGCTCGGCGTCAAGAACATCTCGCTGTACGCGTTCTCCACCGAGAACTGGAAGCGTTCGCCCGACGAGGTGAAGTTCCTGATGAACTTCAACCGGGACGTCATCGCCCGCCGCCGGGACGAGATGGACGCGATGGGCGTGCGGATCCGCTGGGCGGGCCGGATGCCCAAGCTGTGGAAGAGCGTCGTCCAGGAGCTGCAGGTCGCCGAGGAGCAGACCAAGGGCAACGACGCGGTGACGCTCTACATGTGCGTCAACTACGGCGGACGGGCCGAACTCGCCGACGCCGCACAGGCGATCGCGCGGGACGTCGCGGCCGGGAAGCTGGACCCGAAGAAGGTCAACGAGAAGACCCTCGCCCGCTACATGTACCACCCGGACATGCCGGACGTGGACCTGTTCCTGCGCCCCAGCGGCGAGCAGCGCACCTCCAACTTCCTGCTCTGGCAGTCCGCGTACGCCGAGTTCGTGTTCCAGGACGTGCTCTGGCCGGACTTCGACCGCCGCGACCTGTGGCGCGCCTGCGAGCTGTTCGCGATGCGCGACCGCCGCTTCGGCGGGGCGATCCCCAACGAGCTCCCCGCGCCGGGCGTGCTGCCCTCCCAGCGCTGACGCGCCCCGGGCGCGGGAAAGCCGACACCCCCGGGCGCGGGAAAGGGGCCCGCAGGAACGATTCCTGCGGGCCCCTTCCGTTCGCCCGTACCGGCTGCCCCGGTACGGGCTTCAGTCCTTCTTCGCGCAGTCCGCGCAGGTGCCGAAGATCTCCAGGGTGTGGGCGATGTCACTGAACCCGTGCTCGGCGGCGACCGCGTTGGCCCAGCGCTCGACCGCCGGGCCCTCGACCTCGACGGTGGCACCGCAGTGCCGGCAGACCAGGTGGTGGTGGTGCCCGCTGCTGCACCGGCGGTAGACGGCCTCGCCGTCGGCGGTGCGGAGCACGTCCACCTCACCGGCGTCGGCGAGCGACTGCAGGGTGCGGTAGACCGTGGTCAGACCGACGGAGTCCCCGCGGTGCTTGAGCAGGTCGTGGAGCTCCTGCGCGCTGCGGAAGTCCGCGATCTCGTCCAGGGCCGCCGAGACGGCGGCACGCTGCCGGGTCGAGCGGGCGCGCGGCGACGGGCCTGCGGTGGTCACCGTGGGTCCTCCTGGGGTCGTGGGCGTCACGCACCTCATTGTGCCAGCCCGGCCCGCCGCTCCGGGGTGGTCGTGTCGGAGGAAGTCTTTTCCGGGGCTTGGCCGGGGTTTCGGCTTCGGCCCGGCCCCGGGATCCGGACGTCGCAGACCTGCGGCCCCGGCTCGGTGCCGCCGCGGCGGTGGCGGCGGCGGGCGAGCGGGCCGGCGATCACGCTGAACACCGCGAAGACCGCGATGGCGAGCAGCACGATGGCCGGGCCGGAGGGCACGTTGAGCTGGTAGGAGCCGGTGACGCCGGCCAGCGAGACCACCACGCCGAGCGCGATCGAGGCGGCCTGGGTGGCGGCGAAGGAGCGGGTGAGCTGCTGGGCGGCGACCACCGGGACCACCATCAGGGCACTGACCAGCAGCAGCCCCACCACCCGCATGGCGACGGTGACGGTGACCGCGGCCATCACGGCGAGCAGCAGGTTGAGCGTGCGCACCGGCACGCCGGTGACCCGGGCGAAGTCCTCGTCCTGGCAGATCGCGAAGAGCTGGCGGCGCAGGCCGACCGCCACCGCGATGACCACCGCGCCGAGCACCGCGATGGTGACCAGGTCCTCGGGGGCGACGGTGAGGATCGAGCCCCACAGGTAGCTCTCCAGGGAGCCGGCCCCGGCCTGGGCGGACACCGAGACCAGCAGCTTGCCGCAGGCCATGCCGCCGTAGAAGAGCATCGCGAGGGCGATGTCGCCGCGCTGGTTGCCGCGCGAGCGGACCAGTTCCATGGTGATCGCGCCGAGCACGCAGACCAGCACGGCCATCCAGACCGGGCTGGTCCGGAAGACGAAGCCGAGGCCGACGCCGGTCATCGCGACGTGGCCCATGCCGTCGCCCATCAGGGCCTGGCGGCGCTGCACCAGGTAGATGCCGACGGCGGGGGCGGTGATCCCGACCAGCACGGCGGCGAGCAGGGCCCGCTGCATGAAGTCGTAGGAGAGCATCTCGGTCATGCGAGCAGCCTCGGTGGGGTGAGGTCGGCGTGCGGGTGGACGTGGTCGTGGCCGGGCAGTGCGTGCAGGCCGGTGTTGGGCACGGGCGGGCCGTCGTGCGCGACGCAGCCGTCCCGCAGCACCACGGCGCGGTCGATCAGCGGCTCCAGCGGCCCGAGTTCGTGCAGGACGAGGAGGACGGAGGCGCCGCGCCCGACCTCGCTGCGCAGGGTGTCGGCGAGCACCTGCTGGCTGGCGGCGTCCACGCCGGCCATCGGCTCGTCCATGATCAGCAGGTCGGGCGTGCCGACCAGGGCCCGGGCGATCAGCACCCGCTGCTGCTGGCCGCCGGACAGGTCGGCGACGCCGTCCCCGGCCCGGTCCAGCATGCCGACGGCGTCCAGTGCGCGGTCCACCGCGGCGCGGTCCCGGCGGCGGAAGGGCAGCAGCCGGTGCTGCGCCAGCCGTCCGGTGGAGACCACCTCGCGCACGGTGGCAGGGACGCCGGAGGCGGCGGTGGTGCGCTGCGGGACGTAGCCGATCCGGTGCCAGGCGCGGAAGGAGCCGTACGGGGTGCCGAACAGCTCCAGGGTGCCCTGCTCCAGCGGCACGGAGCCGATCACGGCCTTGACGGTGGTCGACTTGCCGGAGCCGTTGGCGCCGAGCAGGGCGACGACCTCGCCCGGTCGGACGGTGAGGTCGACGCCGCGCAGCACCGGCCGACCGCCGCGCGAGGCGACGGCGTCACGGAGGCGGACGGCCGGGGGTATCGGGTCGGTCATGGTGGTGTCCCGTCAGCTCGCGGGGGTGGGGGTGGTGCTCGGTGCGCCGAGGGCGGCCCGGAGGTTGGCCAGGTTCTGCTTCATGACGGTGAGGTAGTCGTCCTTGGAGGGGTCCTTGACGCCCTCCAGCGGGTCCAGGACGGCGGTCTTGAGGCCGAGGTCCTTGGCGACGGTGTCGGCGAGCTTGGGGCTGACCAGGGTCTCGAAGAAGATCGTGGTGACGCCGTTGTCCTTGGCGGCCTTCTGCACCTCGGCGAGGCGGGCCGGGGTGGGCTCGGACTCCGGGTCGACGCCGTTGATGGCGACCTGGGTGAGGCCGTAGTGGTCGGCGAGGTAGCCGAAGGCGGCGTGGCTGGTGACGAAGGTCCTGGTCCTGGCGTCCTTCAGTCCGGCCTGGAACTCCTGGTCCAGGGCGGTGAGCCGGGTGACCAGCTCGTCGGTGTTCTTCCTGTAGTCCTCGGCGTGGGCGGGGTCGGCCTTGGCGAAGCCGTCGCCGACGCCCTTGGCGATCGCGGCGTAGCGGGCCGGGTCGAGCCAGATGTGCGGGTCGCCGGCCGGGCCCTTGCCCTGGTGGGTGTCGCCGCCCTCGGCGCCCTCGTCGAGGTGGTGGTCGACCAGCGGGCTGGCGGCGGTGGCGTCGATCTTCGTCCTGGCGGACGACTGGTCGACGGCCTGGTCGACGGTGGGCTGCAGGCCCTTGAGGTAGAGGATCGCGTCGGCCTTCTGGACGCCGGCGACCTGCTTGGCGGTGAGCTCCAGGTCGTGCGGCTCGACGCCGGGTGCGGTGAGGTCGGTGACCGAGACGTGGTCCCTGCCGATCTGCTGGGCCAGGAACTCCATCGGGTAGAAGGAGGCGACGACGTTCAGCTTGCCGTCCGTGCCCTTGGCGCTGCTGCTCCCGCCGCAGGCCGTGAGGGCCAGCGAGGCCGCGAGGGCGGTGGCGGTCAGGGCGATGGTGGTGCGGGTCCGGCGTCCAGGCAGTCCGATCATCATGACAATCATTCTCATCTGAATTGGAAATGATTGTCAAATCACTCGGATGGGTGAACGGGAGGTGGCCATGGCTGGAGGGTGCCGGACGATACCGATTTGAACCCCGTACCCGTCTGGCCGGTAACCTGAGGTATTCGGGTACGCGCAACCAGCCGTGCCCTGACCGTGCCGTACGTACTGAAGAGAGCACTGTGGCCGCCGACAAGATCGACACGATCGTCAGCCTGAGCAAGCGCCGTGGCTTCGTCTACCCCTGCAGCGAGATCTACGGCGGCACGCGTGCCGCCTGGGACTACGGACCGCTGGGTGTCGAGCTCAAGGAGAACATCAAGCGCCAGTGGTGGCGCGCGATGGTCCAGGCCCGTGAGGACGTCGTCGGACTCGACTCGTCGGTGATCCTGGCCCGCGAGGTCTGGGAGGCCTCCGGCCACGTCGCCACCTTCAACGACCCGCTGACCGAGTGCATGTCCTGCCACAAGCGCCACCGGGCCGACCACCTCGAGGAGAAGTACGAGGCCAAGCACGGCTTCCCGCCGCCGAACGGCCTCAAGGACGTCAACTGCCCCGACTGCGGCACCAAGGGCCAGTTCACCGAGCCCAAGGACTTCTCGGGCATGCTGAAGACCCACCTCGGCGTCACCGAGGAGGCCGCCGGCCTGGCGTACCTGCGCCCGGAGACCGCCCAGGGCATCTTCACCAACTTCAGGGCCGTCCAGACCACTTCGCGCAAGAAGCCGCCGTTCGGCATCGCCCAGACCGGCAAGAGCTTCCGCAACGAGATCACCCCCGGCAACTTCATCTTCCGCACCCGCGAGTTCGAGCAGATGGAGATGGAGTTCTTCGTCAAGCCGGGCGAGGACGAGCAGTGGCACGAGTACTGGCTCCAGCAGCGCTGGGACTGGTACGTCGACCTCGGCCTGCGCACCGAGAACATGCGCTTCTTCGAGCACCCGAAGGAGAAGCTCTCCCACTACGCCAAGCGCACGGTGGACATCGAGTACCGCTTCAACTTCGGTGGCAGCGAGTTCTCGGAGCTGGAGGGCGTCGCCAACCGCACCGACTACGACCTGCGGGTGCACAGCGAGGCCTCCGGCCAGGACCTCAAGTACTTCGACCAGGAGAGCGGCGAGCGGTACTTCCCGTACGTCATCGAGCCGGCGGCCGGCCTCAACCGCGCCATGCTGGCCTTCCTGATCGACGCCTACTTCGAGGACGAGGCGCCGAACGCCAAGGGCGTCATGGAGAAGCGCGTCGGCATGCGGCTCGACCCGCGCCTGGCCCCGGTCAAGGTCGCGGTGCTGCCGCTGTCGCGCAACGCGGACCTCTCCCCGAAGGCCCGCGGCCTGGCCGCCGACCTGCGCACCGCGTGGAACGTCGAGTTCGACGACGCCGGCGCGATCGGCAAGCGCTACCGCCGCCAGGACGAGATCGGCACCCCGTTCTGCGTCACGGTCGACTTCGACACCCTCGAGGACAACGCGGTGACCGTCCGCGACCGCGACACCATGTCGCAGGAGCGCGTGTCGCTGGACCAGGTGAAGGGCTATCTGGCGGCCCGTCTGATCGGCTGCTGAGGCCGTACCCCGGGGAGCCCCCGGCCGTCCTCCTTCGTGGGGGGCGGGCGGGGGCTTCTGCTTGTGCGGAGCGCTACCGGCGGCCCCAGCGGGAGCGCTGGGCGCCCGGCAGGGCGGTCGGCAGGCCGGCGCTGCGCAGTGCGGCCAGGGTGGTGCGGTGGCGGCAGTCGTCGGCGAGCAGGGCGGCCAGCAGCTGCCCGTAGAGGTCCGGGCGGCCGTCCAGTGCGGCGGCCAGGCGCACCAGTTCGACCGTCGGGCGCAGGGTGGCCAGCTCGTGCAGCAGCAGGGTGGCGAGCGCGGGCGGCAGCTCCGTGGCGAGGCCGGCGAGGTCGGCGGTGGGGCGCCCGGCGGCCTGGCGCAGCAGGGTCCGGACGTCGGCGGGGCGGCCGTGCTGCTGGAGGCGGGCGGCGAGGGAGGTCAGCTCCGGTGTCGGGGCCGAGCCCCACTCCCAGAGCAGGGTGGCGCAGTCGGCGTGCTGCCCGGCCCGCTCCAGGGCGGCGAGCAGAGCGGGGACGGCGGATGCCGGGTAGGTCCGGAACGCGTGGAACAGCTCGGCGGCCTCCTCGGCCAGGCCCAGTTCGCGCAGCTCCGCCAGTACGGCGACCGCGTGCTCCGGGGCGCCACCGGCGGCGGTGCGGGCCAGGCGGAGCGAGGCGCCCGTCGGGCCGCGCCGGGAGAGCATCCCGACCAGGAGCGCCGTGTCGGCGGGGGCGAGGCGGGCGGCGGCCTGGTTCAGCAGCTCCTCGGCCTCGGGGGAGGCGCCGCGCCGGTGAAGGCCGGTGATCCGCTCGCTGAGGGCGCCGAGGTCGGGCCGGGTCGGCGGCGGTGGCGTCGGGGCCGGGCGGGGCTGCGGCTCCGGGGGGAGCGGCGGTTGCGGGGGCCGAGTGGGCTGCGGGTGTTGCCGCTGTCTCAGGTGGGACTCCAACTCATGGAGTTCGTCGCTCAGTTGGAGGCAGCGTGCGCCCAGGCCCTCGCGGAGGGTGCGGGCCTGGGCGAGCTGCCGCAGCAGGTCGCCGTCCGGGCGCCGGCGGCCCGGGGCCGCCCGTATCGCCTCGTTCAGCCGCCGTTCGCGCTGGCCCGCGTAGCGGCTCGCGCTGAGCAACTCGTCCAACTCTGCCCGGAGTTCGGCGGCCCGTTGCTCGCCCTCCGGCTGCTGGCCTGCGGATTCTTCCGTCGACCGCATGCGCATGATCGCCCCAACCTGTCCATCTGAACCCTGACTGCGGGCCATCCTGGCGTCGGAATGTGGCGAAGGAGTTACGGGAGCGCGACCAGTCCTACCCGAGTGATGTCAAGGAGCGTGCGGGGGGCGGCCGTTGCGCGAAGTGCGCCGGTCGGGCTCCGGGGGAGGGTCGCCCCGTGGTGCGGGCCGGGGGGTGGGGCCGGAGGCGCGGGCCGGGGGCGTGGCGACCGGCCTCAGTCGGCCAGCCGCGCCCGCGCCTCCATCAGTGCGAAGCCCAGCAGGTTCAACCCCCGCCACTCCAGCGGGCGTTCGGCCCGGATGTCGTCCGCGGCGAGCCCGATGCCCCAGATCCGGTCCAGCGGGCTGGCCTCGACCAGGACGCGACCGCCGGTGCTCAGCAGGTACTCCCGCAGGGCCTCGTCCTGGCCGAACTTCGCGACGTTCCCCTCGACCACCAGGTCGAACCGGCCCGCCGTCCAGGTCTTCTCGTCGAAGCCCTTGACCAGTCGGCCCAGCTTCTTCGCCTCGGCGGGCGTACGGGCCTCCAGCACCCGCTGCTCGACGGCCTCGTCCCCGAACATCCGGGCCTTCCCGGCCATCATCCAGTGCTCGGCGGAGGCATACGTCACCCCGTCGACGGTGAACCGCCCGGGCCACCACTGGCTCAGGCACTCGTGCCGCACCGCACCGCCCTTGCGAACGGTGTGCCCCCAGAACATCACCCACTTCGGCCGCGCCCCGGCGGCCATCAGGGCCGCCAGTTCCTCGCGGTCACGGACGTCGGCGAGGTCCCCCACATGCTGCTTGCTCATAATCGTCATTCTGACACAAAGGGTCGGGCGCCTGCCAACCCTTTGCCGGTGGGGTCCCGGTGATGTCGCCGCTCAGGCCTGCCGGGCGGCGGGGCCTCCGCTCCCGGCCGCGACCAACTCCAGCAGGCGGAGTCCGACTTCGGTGACCTCCTGCGGTGTCCAGTCCTGCGCCGGCCCTTCCAGGCTCACCTCGGCCATGGCGAGGCCGGGGGCGGCGTCGGTCCAATCCAGGAACCAGGTCTTCTCCTGCTCGGCGAGGGCGAGGGCGGCGGCGTTCAGGGTTTTCGCGGAGTGCGGCAGCCAGAGCTGGAACTCGTGGGTGGGTGGCGCGGCCGGGTGGACGCGGGCGCCGGGGAGGGCGGCCAGGGCGGGTACGAGCGTCGCGGCGTGGGCGGTGTAGCCGGCGAGCCGGGGGAGTTCGGTGTCCAGCCCGGAGAGTGCGGAGAGGGCGGCAGGCCACTGCTGGTAGAGCTGTCCGCCGTAGCGGTGGCGCCAGGTGCGGGCGTAGGCGGTGAGGGCCTTGTTCCCGGCCAGGGCGGCGCCGCTGATGCCGCCGAGGTCCTTGTAGAAGGAGACGTAGACGCTGTCGGCGAGCGCGGCGATCTCGTCGAGCCGTTTGCCGAAGTGGGCCGTGGTGTTCCAGAGCCGGGCGCCGTCGAAGTGCACCCGGGCACCGGATTCCCGGGCCGCGGCGGTGAGTTCGGTCAGCTCGTCCCAGGTGGGGAGGATGTAGCCCGGGTCCCGCAGGGGGAGTTCGACCACCAGGGTGCCGAAGGGCTCGCCGAGGGCTCGGAGTTCCTCCGGCGTCGGCTGGCGCTGTTCGGTGGTGGGCCAGAGGCCGCGCAGGCCGGTGAGCTGGGTGTGGGCGTGGCGCTCGTGCCGCTCGATGTGGCTGAGCGGGTGCAGGGCGACGGCCCGGTTGCCGGCCCGCTCGGCGTGGTAGCGCAGGGCCACCTGCTGGGCCATGGTGCCGGTGGGGAAGAGGACCGCGTCCTCCGTGCCGAGGAGCGCGGCGGTGCGCTCCTCCAGCTCGCCGACCGGGCCGCCGTCGCCGTAGAAGTCGGGGCGGACGTCCGGCTCGACCGCGGCGGTGAGGGCGGTGAGCCGCTCGTGGATGGTGAGGGGGCGGCTGCCGGAGAGCAGGCGGGTGCACGCCCGTCGGGCCGCGCGCAGGCGCCCCCAGTCGATCTGATCGTCGTGGGTCATCCGGCGATTCTCGGACGCCGTACGACGGTCGGACCACCGGATTTCAGCAACGGCGGACTGGTCCGGAGCCGGCGGACGGGGCAGCGAACCGTCGGGCCGGCCCGCCGTCCGCCCTCCTGGGGAGCCGCCGAGAACCGTGCCGGGTCCGGCGGGGGCCGGGCGATGACCGCCTGCCGGCCCGACCTGGACGGACGTGGCCGTCGGGCCGACGGCGTCCCGGGGCTCGATCACCCACGTGCCGCCGCGGCGCGGGCGGCGCCGAGCCCTGGGGAGTGTGACACGGGTCACTGGAAAAGGGTGACACTGGGCTGTCGCGGACGGACGTCAGGATCGGCTCATGACGATCACCGACGAGGACTGCCTCACCGAGACCCTGGCCTTCAACGAGCAGTTCGAGGCCGCCGCCGCGCTCCGCCCGCCACGCGGGCGGACCCTGGACCCCGCGACACTCGAACACCTGCGGACCAACCGCCTCGGCGGCGACACGCCCCCGGTGCGGCTGCCGCAGGGCCGCGACCGCGGCCTGCCGGGCGGGGTCACGGTCCGGATCTTCGTTCCCGAGCACGTCGACGGCGTGTACCTGCACATCCACGGTGGCGGCTGGGCCTTCGGCTCGGCGGGCGGGCAGGACGAGAAGCTGTGGCGCCTGGCCACCGACGCCCGGCTGGCCGTGGTCAGCGTGGACTACCGCCTGGCGCCCGAGCACCCCTTCCCCGCCGGGCCCGACGACTGCGAGGCGGCCGCCCGCTGGCTGGTGGAGCACGCCGAGGCCGAGTTCGGCACCCGGCGGCTGCTGATCGGCGGCGAGTCGGCCGGCGCCCACCTCACCGTCCTGACTCTGCTCCGCCTGCGCGACCGGCACGGCCTCACCGGCGCGTTCCGGGCCGCCCACCTGGCCTTCGGTCCGTACGACCTGTCGATGACGCCCAGTCAGCGGCTGTTCGGCTCGCGACGGCTGCTGAGCAACTCCGAGTCGCTCAAGGGGAGTTACGAGCTGTTCACGCCCGATATGACCCCCGAGCAGCGCCGCGACCCGGAGGTCTCCCCGCTGTACGCCGACCTGACCGGCCTGCCGCCGGCCCGGATGGTCGTCGGCACTGAGGACCCGTTGCTGGACGACTCGCGCTTCCTCGCCCAGCGGTGGCGGGCGACCGGTGCGCCCGTCCGACTCGACGTGGTGGCCGGCGCGATGCACGGCTTCACCCTGTTCCCGCTGGCCGTCACCGAGCGCGAGCACCGGCGGGAGCGGGACTTCCTGGCGGCCGCAGGACGGTAGCGTCGGCCGCATGGATCGCACCCCCCGGCTCTACGCACTGGTGGAGGAGCTGCGCGCGGCGGCGCCCCGGCCCCTGACGGTCGCCGCGCTCGCCGCCCGCTTCGAGGTGAGCACTCGCACCGTACAGCGCGACCTCCAGGCGCTGATGACGGCGGGCGTTCCGGTGCGCACCATCACCGGGCGCGGCGGCGGCTGGTCGATCGACCCGGCGATGACCCTCCCGCCGATCCGCTTCACCCCCGAAGAGGCCTCCGCCCTGGTCACCGCGCTGGCGGCGGCCGACGCCTCCGCCCCGTACGCCGGGGCGGCCCGTACGGCCTCGCAGAAGATCACGGCCTCGATGAGCGGCCCCGCCTCCACGGCGGCCCGGGACCTCGCCGCCCGGATCGTCGCGCTGCCGGCCCGCTCCGCCGAGTCGGTCCGCACGGCCGTCGAGCGGGCCCTCACCGAGAGCACGGTGCTGCGGCTGTCCTACCTGGACGCGGTCGGGCGGGAGAGCGACCGGCTGGTCGAACCGGCCGGGCTGCTCACCGCCGACGGCAAGTGGTACCTGATCGCCTGGTGCCGCACCCGGCAGGCCGGCCGGGGCTTCCGGCTTGACCGCATCACGGCGGCGGCCCCGACCGGGGAACCGGCGCCGCCGCACGACCTGTCCGCCCTGCTGCTCGGCTCGACCGCCGCGGGCGCGGTGCGGCCGGCGGCGCTGGGAGCGCTGGTGGCGCCGGGGGTGTCGGGACCCCTCCGGCCGTGAAGGTCGCTCAGCCCGCCACGGTGGCGTTCGCCGCGGGTGCGCCGAAGCGGGCGAGGTAGTGCCACACCTTCTTGACCGCCTGCGGGTCGTGCCGGCCGGTCTCGGCGGCGGCGCCGACGATGCGCGGATCGAGCAGGCCGTCCACGGCGATCTGCGTACCCAGGTCGACGAACTCCTGCCCGCGGTAGCCGGGGTGCCGACGGAGCTCCTGGACGGTGAGCCGGAATCCGGGGTGCCACTCCACCGGGCAGGGGAGGCGGCGGGCCGACTCCTCGACGGCCGTGCCCCGGTAGCACGGGTCCAGCACCAGGGCCTCGATGTCCCGGGCGAGCCGGACCGGGCCGTGGACCTGCGCCTCGATGTAGTCGTCGAGGGCGTCCTGGCGGCCGGCCAGGGCGAGTTCGACCAGCCGCATGCGGTCCGCGGTGCCGAAGTCCTCCGGCTCCAGGAAGCTGTCCGGGTAGCAGAAGGTGGTGCGCTCCAGCGCGTGGGCGGCGAGCCGGAAGTGGGCGGAGCCGAAGCGCGGCGCGGCGCCGACCGGCTTGCGGCGGTAGTCCAGCGCCCCGTAGGCGGGCCGTTCGGCGGGCGCGGCTTCGTCGTAGGCGCGGTCGAAGATCCGACTCTCCCACCGCCACCGGTCCCCGCCGGGGTGGGCGGTCAGGCCGCCGTTGCTCGTGCCGGTGGCGAACTGGGAGAGGTAGACGCCGCCCTCGGCGAGGGCGTCCAGGATCGGCCTGCCGTGGGAGGAGCGGTCCGGGTGGAAGTTGAGGGTCACCCGCAGGGTCGGATCGACGGGCGGGCCCGAGGACAGCGCGGCCACGTGGTCGAGGGCCCGCTGCTGCGGTGTCCGGACGGCTTCGGAGGTCATACGGGTAGTGTCGCGCGGGGAGGCTGGCCGGTGCACCGGGTTTCCGTCCGCCCCCGGGCGCCCTCAGGGGTGGTGCTTGTGCAGGTCGTCGGTGAACAGGCCGTGGCCGTTGTGGACGGCCACGCTGGTGTAGGTGCTGCGCATCTGGGCGGCCTGGGCGGTCCGGTGCTGCTCGACCGACAGGCCCTCGATCTCGCCCGCCCAGTGCCGGCGGGCCCGCTCCCGCCGCACCAGGAACAGGGTGGTGCCGACGACGGTGGCCACCAGCGCGACCAGGAACACGAGAACGAAGCCCATGGAATCCCCTTCCCCTCCGGGCCTGATCATTGCACGAACCAGCGTGGCGCGGTAAGGGCCGCCGCACCTCGACGGAATGAAGTAGCTTGAGGCGCATGGCAGATGACAGCCCGGGAGCCGCATCCGAGGTCACCGCTCCCTCCTCCCGCGGGGCCGTGGCCGCCCTGATGTTCTCCCAGGGCGTCGGCGTGGCGGGCACCCAGGTCACGGCGCTGGCGCTGCCCACGCTGGCGATCCTCCTGCTGGACGCCGGACCGCTGGCGGCCTCGCTGGTCTTCGCCCTGGAGTACGGGATCCAGGGGCTGACCGGGCCGTTCGCCGGGGTGCTGGTCGACCGGGTCGCCTCCCGTCGGCGGCTGCTGATCGCGGTGGACGTCGTCCAGCTGCTGCTGGTCGCCACCGTCCCGCTGGCCCATGCCGTCGGCGCGTTGACCCTGGTCCAGCTCTATGCGGTCGCGGCCGTCTCCGGTGCGCTGGGCGGGGTCACCGCCATCGCGGTGCCGACCGTGGTGGCCGACTTCGTGCCCCGGGACGGCCTGGTGGCGGTCAACGCCAAGCTGGCCGGGGCCCGTTCGGCCGGTCAGATCGCCGGGCCGGGGCTGGCGGCCGCGCTGGTGCAGGCGGTGGGCGCGGCCACCGCGATGGTGGCGGACGCGGTGAGCTACGGGCTGTCCGCGCTGGCCATGAGCCTCCCCCGGCTCCGGCGGGACGAGGAGCCGGAGCGGGCGGCGGCGCGTCCCGGGATCGCCGATTCGCTGCGGGAGGGGATCGACGTCCTGCGCGACCAGCCGCTGCTGGCCCGGCTCGCCGTCGCCGCGGCCGCCCTCAACCTCGGCGGGGCCGGGCTCGGCGGCCTCTTCGTCTACTTCGCCTACCAGGTCGTGGACCTGGGCCCCGGTGAACTCGGGCTGACCCAGGCCGTCTACAGCATCGCCGCGGTGACGGCGGTGTTCACCGCGAAGCGGGTCGTCCGGCGCGTCGGCCTGACCAGGGTGATCCCGCTCTTCGGTCCGCTCGCCGCCGGCGCCCTGTTCCTGATCCCGCTGGCTTCGCTCGGGGCCGCGCTCCCGGTGCTGATCACCTACCAGCTGGTGTTCGGGTTCTGCGCGACGGTCTGGAGCGTCAGTTGGGTGACCCTCCAGCAACGCCTGTCCCCGCCAGAGCAGTTGGGGAGGGTGCTCGGACTGTCCCGCTCGATCGGCCAGCTGGTGGTGCCGGTGGGAGCGTTGCTGGGCGGCGCACTGGCCGGCGCGGTCGGTACCACCGGGGCGCTGGCGGTCTTCGCCTCGATCGCCCTGGCCGGCACCCTCGCGGTGGCCGCCACCCGCTCCCAGCCGGCCCTGCCCGGGGCCGGTCGGGCGTGAAGTGCCAAGCGCCCTCCGGTGCAGGGCAGTTCGGCGGGTAGCCTGCGCTCATGTCCTCTCCTGCCGCCCTCGGTCTTCCCACCCGTCTGGACGGCGACCCCGACCGGGTCGCCCTGGTCATCCCCGGCGCCGGCTACTCGCCCGCCCGCCCGCTGCTGCACTTCGCCGGCTCCGTGCTCCAGCGGCACGGCTGGACGGTCCAGGAACTGTGGTGGCATGTTCCGGACGCCTTCCGCGAGTTCACGACGGACGACCGGATCGACTGGGTCGAACGGCAGGTCGCCGAAGCGGTCGACGCCGAACACGGCGCCTGCCGACTGCTGGTCGGTAAGTCACTGGGCAGCTTCGCCGCCGGGCTCGCCGCCGACCGGAACCTCGCGGCCGCCTGGCTGACCCCCGTACTGACCCTCGACCACGTGACCCGCGCCCTCCACCGGGCCTGCGCCCCTACCCTCCTCATCGGCGGCAGCGCCGACGACCTGTGGAGCCGCACCGTCGCCGACTCGACCGGCCACCAGGTCCTCGAACTCCCCGCCGCCGACCACGGCCTCGAACTGCCCCACGACCCGGTCGGCTCGGTCGACACCCTGCGCGAGGTCGTCGCACGACTGGATGGCTTCATCGGCTCGCTGGCGCCCGGCGACGGGCCGACACCGGGCTGATGGTTGCTATGCGGGACTTCCGCCGGGCTCGGCGCCCGGCACCCAGCCCGGCGCGGTGACCGGCAGGTCGCGTTCGTCGGCCGCTTCGGCGAGGCGCTTGTCGTAGGTGACGAAGGCGGTGAGCGCGTGTTCCAGGTGCTCGGCACTGGCGAGGTGAATGGCGTCGAGCGTGCGCGGGTGCCGGGTGGGGAAGCGGCTGGCGGCCCGAAGGACCGGGTCGGACAGGCGGACGCGGAGCACGCGGTCCAGTAGGTCCGCCGCGGCATCCAGCACCTGCTGCGGCGCGCCGACCCGGATGAGCGCGCGCGGGACTTCGACCTGGGCCAGGGCACTGGTCGCATGTCCCTCGGAGCCGTGCGACGAGAGGAACGTGCGGAGCGCGGCGGACTCGGTTTCCGTAACCAGGAGCTTGAGGAGCGCGCAGGAGTCGAGGTAGATCAACGGTCTTCTTCCTCGCGCATCCTGTGCAGGGCCTCGCTGGCGGACGGGAGCCGGACGTCGACCGTGGGCGGGGTCCAGTCGGCCAGTCCACGCGCGGTGGCGGCGTTCTCCGGGTCGATGGTGCCGTCGCGCACGAGGTCCTCCAGCACCCGCTGCTCGGGGTCGGGTGGCGAGAGCACGGCGATCAGCCGCCCGTTTCGGGTGATCTCGACACGCTCCCCGGCCGCGACCCGGTCGATCAATTCGCTGGCGTGCTGCTGGAGCTGCCGGATGGGAACTCTGGCTGTCATACGACTCACGGTAGGGCGGACCGTGCGGCGACCGTGAGCAGTGTGCGTCGATTTCACCCTCATGAGCGTCATCCCCTCCCGGGAAGCCGGTCGGCCGCTGGCTCGACGGGCTGCACGCGTGGAGAAGGGGACACGGAAGGAAGCGGCCCCGCGACCGGAGGAACCGGTCGCGGGGCCGTACGCCGTCGCCCTGGGCCCGTGGCCCCTGGGGCTCAGCCGATGGAGCGGGGCAGGCGGGTGGTCAGGTACAGCACGGTGAAGGAGCCGAGCAACTGGATGCCCAGGCACAGGGCGAGCGCGCGGCCCATGCCGAGGCTGGGGGAGAGGGAGAGGTAGAGGGTGCCGAGGGTGGCGACGCCGAGGGCGAGACTCGACTGCTGGCTGGTGGCGAGGACGCCGCTGCCGACGCCGGCCCGGGCGGCGGGCACCTTGGAGAGGACGACCCGGAACAGCGGGGTGCCGATCAGGCCCTGGCCGATGCCCGCGAGGGCGACGCCGGGTGCCATCCGCAGCGGGGAGAAGTGGTCCGCGTCGGCGAGGACGGTCAGCGCGATGGTGGTGAGACCGACGGCCTGGATGACGGCGCCGGCGCTGAGCACCCGGCTGCCCCAGCGCCCGATCAGCCGCGGGCCGGAGAGCGAGGCGGTGAAGTAGCCGACGGCCATCGGGACGAGCGCCCAGCCGGCCGCGACCACGCCGAGCTGGAGGCCCTGCTGGAGGGCGACCGCGATGACGAACATGAAGCCGCCGAAGCCCGCGAAGTAGGGGACGGCGATGCCGAGTCCGCGCCGCATCTCGGGGATCCGCAGCAGGGTGGGCGGCACCAGCGGGACGGCCCCGCGCTGTTCGGCGCGGCGCTCGACCAGGGCGAAGGCGGTCGCGAACACCGGGAACAGGGCGAGCAGCACCCAGGACCAGAGCGGCCAGCCGGCCGCCCGGCCCTCCATCAGCGGGACGAGCAGCGAGAGCAGGGTCGCGGTGAGCAGGGCGGTGCCGGGCACGTCCACCGCGGCGGCCTGGGTGGCCCGGCTCTCCGGCACGTACCGGACGGCGAGGACGACGGCGAGCAGCGCGAACGGCACGTTCAGCAGGAAGACCGAGCGCCAGCCGGTGCCGAACACGTCGGCGGCGACCAGCATCCCGCCGAGCACCTGCCCGATCACCACGGAGATGCCGCCGACCGCGCCGTAGACGCTGAGCGCGCGGCCTCGCCGGGCGCCGTCGGTGGCGGCGGTGATGGTGCCGAGCACCTGCGGGATCAGCAGCGCGGCCGAGGCGCCCTGGGCGGCCCGGGCGGCGACCAGGGACCAGGCGTCGGGGGCGAGGCCGCAGGCCAGCGACGTGAGGGCGAAGGTGGCGGCACCGACGACGAAGAGCCGGCGGCGGCCGAAGATGTCGCCGAGCCGCCCGCCGAGGACGAGCAGGACGGCGAAGGCGATGCCGTAGCCGGCGGCGACGAGTTCCAGGACGGCGGGTCCGGCGGCCAGGTCCTTGTCGATGGTGGGCAGGGCGACGTTGACGATGAAGAAGTCGAGCATCGGCAGGAACGCGCCGAGCAGGACGGTGACCAGTCCGGCGGTGCCGAGGGTGGGGGTGTGGGGAGCGGCTACGGGGGCGGTCCGGGTCGGGGCCGGGGCGACGGCGAGTTGTTGAGTCACGGGTCATACGATCCGCCGCTTCGTACCCTGGTACCAGAGTGTGGTTATCCAGGTATAAGAAGTACCTGGCAACAGGCTGCGGCGTGCCGCATGCTGGGGAGCATGAGCCTGATGACCCCGGCCGCGCAAGCCCGTCCCGCTGTCGCCGGACCGCACCGCGGCACCCCGGACGAGGCCCGCCGACACGACCTGGCGGCGTTCCTGCGCAGCCGCCGCGAGCGCATCGCGCCCGAGCAGGTGGGCCTGCCGATGACCGGCCGCCGCCGTACGCCGGGGCTGCGCCGCGAGGAGGTGGCGCAGCTGGCCGCCGTCGGCGTGACCTGGTACACCTGGCTGGAACAGGGGCGGGACATCCAGGTGTCCGCCCAGGTGCTGGACGCGGTGGCCCGGGCGCTGTTGCTGGACCCGAGCGAGCGGGCGCACCTGTTCACCCTGGCCGGCGCGGAGGACCCGGCGCCGGTGACGGAGTGCCCCTCGGTGACCCCGAGCGTGCGCCTGGTGCTGGATCAGCTGGCGCCGTACCCGGCCGCGGTGGTCAACTCCCGCTACGACATCCTGGCGCACAACGCGCCGTACTCCGCGCTGGTCGGCGACCTCCGCGAACTGCCCGTCGAGGAGCGGAACCTGATGTGGCTGGCGTTCACCCCCTCGCGCTTCCGCGAGGTGCTGATCGACTACCGGACGGAACGGATCGGCATGGTGGCCCGGTTCCGCGCCGCGATGGCCGACCACTCCGCCGAGCCGGCCTGGAAGGCGCTGCTGGCCCGGCTGCGAAAGGCCTCGCCGGACTTCGAGGAGGAGTGGCAGCGGCACGAGGTGATGGGGCCGGGCAACGGGATCAAGCGCTTCCTGGTGCCGGGCGTGGGCCTGCTGCGCTGCAGCTACACCAACTTCTGGCTCGGTCCCCGGCTCGGCACGCGCCTGATCAGCTACACCCCGCTGGACGACGAGACCCGCGTCCTGATGGACGAGCTCCCGGCCCAGCGTTAAGCGTCGGAAGCTGTCCGGCGCTCAGCCGCGTATCGCCTCGCGCCCGAGCAGCACGCACACCGCCGCCAGCGGCAGTTCGACACAGCACGCCATCACCAGCGCGGCGAGCACCGCGTGCCCCGGCCCGGCGCAGGCGGTGTCGGCCAGTGCGTCCCCGGCCAGCAGCAGCGCCACCGCCCCGCCCAGCCAGGGGGCGGCGGCACTGCGCCGGCGCAGCAGCGCGTCCAGCGACAGCAGGGCGGCGAACTCCGCGAGGTCCAGCACCACCCACGGCGTCTCGTGGTTGACGGCCAGCAGCATCAGCCAGGGCAGCAGGGCGAAGGCCGCCAGCCGGGGCAGCTGCCGGAACCGCTCCGGCAGCGCGAACGCCGCTGCGCCGTGGAGGACGGCCGTGGTCATGCCGCACCCCCGACCGCCGCCGCCCGCCGGACCCGAACCCGCCGCTCCCGCACCCGCTGCAGCGCCAGCCGCTCGGCGCCGCCGCCCGCCGGGTGCTCGACCAGCACCGTGTCGTACGGCCCCTCGGCCCAGGCAAGCCAGAACACCCCGGCCACCGTGACCACCTCGGCCGCCGCCGCCCGGAACGTACGGAACGGCCGCCACCCGCCGGTGAACACCACCGAGGGAGTCGCGCCGTCGGCGGGCAGCAGCCCCCAGGCGAGCACGTGCGAACCGCGCCCGGCGGACGGGCTGCGCCGCGCGCCGTGCACCAGCTGCGGCGCGAGCCGGGCAGCGACCAGGACGTCGGCCAACTCGCCGTGCTGGTACAGCTCCAGCGCGGCCCGGCCGCGGCCGGGACCGACGCTGCGGACCGACCAGGGCCCGGCCCCGGTGGGCAGCGTCCCCTCCGGCCCCGGCGCCGGGCGAAGCGCGCCCCCGGGAACACCCCCGTGGTCCCCGGGGACGGGCCGCCCGTGCGGCGGAGTGGCGGAGTGCGATGCGGTGCTCGTCATGGCCCCAAGCCTTCCGCGGCGGGGGCCGCTTGTCGGTGGTGCTCCACACCGAATCGGGGGTGTAGCCAGATACACCCCCACCCGGCACCCCTCTTCATGGCGGTTCTTGATCACTACGTCCTACGCTGTCCGCCATGTCCTTCAGCCCCTCCACCACGTGGCGCCGAGCGCTCGCCAGGAGCCTGCGGCGCCCTCCGTGGTCGCCGGAGGCCTGGCGGGACGCGCGCTTCATAGCCGCCGGGATACCCCTGGCCCTTCCCGTCTGGGGGGCCGTCACCACATCGTCGCTGCTGTTCCCGGTCCTCGCTGTCGTGCTGGTCTGCACGCGCTGGCTCACCGGTGTCCAACGCAGCCGGTTGCGCGCCCTGTACGGAGTGGAGGTGCCGCCCCCCGGCAAGCCCGCGACGGTGCGGCTGCGCTGGCTGCGGATCGGTCTGAGCTGGCGTCAGATCACCTACCACCTGCTGGTGGGTCCGGCCCTGGCGGTCGGCGCGCTGGCCGTCGTCTACCTCTGGGGCGTCGCCCTGGCGCTGGCCACCCTGTACGCCTGGATCTGGCTGATGCCGCTCGAAGTCGGGCTGCGCGCCCAGCTGGCCGGCCTGGACGTGGCGCTCACCGTGATCGGCGTGCTGCTGCTGGTGGTGACGCCGTGGCTGGCGACGCTGACCGCCTGGCTCGAGGTCCGCTCGGCGCAGATCCTGCTCGGGCCCAACCGCGCCGAGGCGCTGGAGCGCCGGGTCGAGGAGATCGCCGAGTCCCGGGCGGGCCTGGTGGACGCGGTGGACGCCGAGCGCCGCCGGATCGAGCGCGACCTGCACGACGGCGCCCAGCAGCGCCTGACCTCCCTGGCGATGAACCTGGGCCTGGCCCGGCGCACCCTCAAGGACTGCCCGCCCGACGCCATGGAGGTGATCGTCGCCGCGCACGAGGAGGCGCAGGCGGCCATCGACGAGCTGCGCGACCTGGTCCGCGGTCTGCACCCGGCCGTGCTGGAGGACCGAGGCCTGGACGCGGCGCTGTCCGGCGTCGCCGCCCGCACCCCGTTGCCGGTCCGGCTGGACGTGGACCTGGCCGAGCGGATCGCCCCCACCGTCGAGGCGGTCGCCTACTTCACCATCTCCGAGGCGCTCACCAACGTCGCCAAGCATGCCCGCGCCTCCGCCGTCGACGTGTCCGTGCGGACTGCCGGCGGCAGGCTGCGCCTGGTCGTCACCGACGACGGCGTCGGCGGTGCGGACGCCTCGCGCGGCACCGGGCTGACCGGTTTGCGCAAGCGCGCCGCCTCGGTCGACGGCACGCTGTCCGTTCTCAGCCCCCTCGGGGGTCCCACCACCATCACCGTGGAGTTGCCGTGCGCGCTGTGATCGCCGAGGACTCGGTCCTGCTCAGGGTCGGCCTGGTCAAGGTTTTGGAGGCGGTGGGCTTCGAGGTCGTGGCCGCCGTCGGGGACGCCGACGAACTGCTGGCCGCGGTCGAGGAGCACCGCCCCGACGTGGTGGTCGCGGACGTCCGGATGCCCCCGGGCTTCCATGACGAGGGCGTCAAGGCCGCGATGGTGATCCGTCGGCAGTGGCCGGAGGTCGCCGTGCTGCTGCTCTCCCAGTTCGTGGAGGAGCGCTACGCCGCCGATCTGCTGGCTACCAACACCAGCGGCGTCGGCTACCTGCTCAAGCAGCGGGTGGCCAATGTGGACGACTTCCTCGACGCGCTGCAACGGGTCGCCGAGGGCGGCACCGCGCTGGACCCGGAGGTCGTCGCCCAGCTGCTGGTGCGTCGCAAGCAGGACCCACTGGAGAAGCTGACCCCGCGTGAGCGGGACGTCCTCGCGCTGATGGCGGAGGGCCGGTCCAACGCGGCCATAGCCGCCGCCCTGGTGGTCAGCGACAGCGCGGTGGCCAAGCACATCAACTCCATCTTCACCAAGCTGGACCTGCCGCCGGCCGACGACAACCACCGCCGGGTGATGGCGGTGCTGCGCTTCCTGGAGATCGCGTGAGCGCCCGGGCCGCCAAGGCGTGGCGGCTCACCGGGGTTCTCACCGTCGTGTTCGTGGTGGTCATGGGCGGCGCACAGGCCCTGGCCACGGTGGCCCGGCAGGACCGGACCGAGCAGCAGACGTACACCGCCTCCATTCACAAGCTGCAGCTCTCGACGAGCAGCGCGGCCGTGAAGATCAAGGCGGGTGCGGAGGACCGGGTCGTCATGCGCAAGAACCTCGACTGGACGGTCTCCGAGCCGCAGGTGCGTGCCGACTTCGTCGGCGACACGATGACCGTCGGCGTGACCTGTCGGCGTTCCCTCCCCTTCTTCAACTGCGGCGCCTCGATCGAGCTGGAGGTGCCGACCGGCACCTCGGTCTCCGGCTCGGTGACCTCGGGCGCGGTCGAGGTGAAGGACCTCACCGGCGAGGTGCGGCTGGACGGCACCTCCGGGGCGATCACACTGCGCAGGCTGACCGGACCGGTCTACGCGCACGCCACCTCCGGACAGGTGGAGGGGGAGGACCTCGCCTCGGACCGGGTGGACGCGGCCAGCACCTCGGGAGCGGTGGACCTGACCTTCTCGTCGGCACCGCAGGACGTCAAGGTGAGGACCGTCTCCGGCGGGGTGACCGTGTCTGTGCCGAAGGGCAGCCACTACCGGATCAACGGCCGGACGGGCTCGGGCAACAGCGACATCGACGCGGCCCTGGGCGACGCGGCGAGCACCAACACCCTGGATACCGAGGTCGGCTCGGGCTCACTGTGGATCGGCTACCGCTCCTGAGCCCGGCCGCTCACCCGGGTGGGGGACAATGGAGAGTCCCGTCCCCCTACCCGAGGTCAGCCGCGCATGACAGCCACGCCCGCACCCACCGCGCTCGAGACCGCGCCCGCGCCCGCGACCGCGACCGAGGCCGCGCCCGAGTTCGCGCCGCTGGACATCGGCCCGATCAAGGTGTGGCCGCCCGTCGTGCTGGCGCCGATGGCCGGCATCACCAACGCGCCGTTCCGCACCCTGTGCCGCGAGCAGAGCGGCGGCAAGGGCCTGTACGTCTCGGAGATGATCACCACCCGAGCCCTGGTCGAGCGCAACGCCAAGACCATGCAGCTGATCAAGTTCGACCCGAGCGAGAAGCCGCGCTCGATCCAGCTGTACGGGGTGGACCCGGTGACCGTCGGCAAGGCGGCCCGGATGATCGCGGACGAGGGGCTGGCCGACCACATCGACCTCAACTTCGGCTGCCCCGTCCCCAAGGTGACCCGCAAGGGCGGCGGCTCGGCGCTGCCGTACAAGCGCAACCTGCTGCGCGAGATCCTGCGCGAGGCCGTGGCCAACGCCGGCGACCTGCCGGTCACCATGAAGATGCGCAAGGGCATCGACGACGACCACCTCACCTACCTGGACGCGGGCCGGATCGGTGCCGAGGAGGGCGTGGCCGCGATCGCCCTGCACGGCCGCACCGCCGCCCAGCACTACGGGGGGACGGCCGACTGGTCGGCGATCGCCCGGCTGCGCGAGGCCGTCCCGGCGCACGTGCCGGTGCTGGGCAACGGGGACATCTGGTCGGCCGACGACGCGCTGCGGATGATGCGCGAGACCGGCTGCGACGGCGTCGTGGTGGGCCGCGGGTGCCTGGGGCGGCCGTGGTTGTTCAGGGACCTGGTGTCGATCTTCGAGGGGGACGTCGACTACGCCCGCCCCGACTTCGGCTACGTCGCCCGGGCGATGGTGCGCCACGCCCAGCTGCTCGGGGAGTGGCTGGGGGACGAGGCGCGCGGCGTGATCGACTTCCGCAAGCACGTCGCCTGGTACACCAAGGGCTTCTCGGTCGGCTCGGAGCTGCGGGTGAAGCTCGCGAACTCCTCCTCGCTGACCGAACTGGCCGAGACGCTGGCCCAGGTGGAGCAGACCCAGACGTGGCCGATCGGCGCGGACGGCCCCCGCGGGCGCACCAGCGGCAACGGTCGGGTGGTCCTGCCCGAGGGCTGGTTGGACGATCCGTACGACTGCGCCCGCCCGGGCGAGGATGCCGAATCGGACACCTCCGGCGGATGAGCTAGCCGTACTGGCAAAATGGCCCCTCCCGGGTCGCTGGCCACCCGGTCACAGCCATCTTGTCCATTCTGGACAAGATGGCTCCTTTTTGTCCTGCTGATGTGACTTGACGGGCACGGTTCACCACCGAGTGCGACGATTGGCGCAGCCGTCCTACGTCCGGGCCGAGAGGCGGGCTGGTGACGCTTGCCACACGAGGGTGCGGCTGACGGCCGGTCAGTGGACGAAATGGACAGGTGGCGTGTGAATCGCTTCCCGAAGCCGGTTCGACGCCGATCGGCCGATCCGGGTGCAGGAAATCAAGCCGGGGCAACGCGACCGACCCACGGTGGCTACCCAGCGTCCGGATCGCGCGATCTTCCGTTTCCTTGACTTCAAGACTTGAACGCGGACTCGCGTCAGGGGGACGATTTCACCAACAGAGGTGAACGCCTTTATGTGCATTCGATCTAGCGGGTTACCCCTCGGTACCGGCCTCGTGTGGCCTATTCAGGGCAGAGAAGTGCCTTCGAAATGGGTATGTTCTCCGGCGTCAGGGCAACCGCGTACGAGGAGACCGACCCGTGCCGTCCCAGCAGAAGTTTGTTTACTCCTTCACCGAAGGAAACAAGGACCTCAAGGATCTTCTTGGCGGCAAGGGCGCGAACCTGGCCGAGATGACCAACCTGGGGCTCCCCGTGCCTCCGGGGTTCACCATCACCACCGAGGCCTGCAAGGTCTTCCTGGACACGGGTAGCGAGCCCACCTCGCTGCACGAGGAGATCAGCGCCCACCTGGACGCCCTCGAGCAGGAGATGGGCAAGAAGCTTGGCCAGGCCGACAACCCGCTCCTGGTCTCCGTCCGTTCCGGTGCCAAGTTCTCCATGCCCGGCATGATGGACACCGTCCTCAACATCGGCCTCTCCGACACCTCGGTGGTCGGCCTCGCCGCTCAGTCGGGCAACGAGCGCTTCGCCTGGGACTCCTACCGCCGCCTGGTCCAGATGTTCGGCAAGACCGTGCTGGGCGTCGACGGCGAGCTGTTCGAGGAGGCCCTCGAAGAGGCCAAGCACGCCAAGGGCACCGTCAACGACCTGGACCTGGACGCTTCCGACCTCCGGGAACTGGTCGAGGTGTTCAAGGGAATCGTCGAGCGCGAGACCGGCCGGGCCTTCCCGCAGGACCCGCGCGAGCAGATGGACCTCGCCATCCACGCCGTCTTCCACTCCTGGAACGGCGACCGCGCCCGGCTGTACCGCCGCCAGGAGCGCATCCCGAACGACCTGGGCACCGCGGTCAACGTCTGCACCATGGTCTTCGGCAACCTCGGCGAGGACTCCGGCACCGGCGTCGCCTTCACCCGCGACCCCTCCACCGGCACCCAGGGCGTCTACGGCGACTACCTGTCCAACGCCCAGGGCGAGGACGTCGTCGCCGGCATCCGCAACACGCTGCAGCTGTCCGAGCTGGAGAAGCTCGACAAGAAGTCGTACGACGAGCTGATGGCGATCATGCAGACGCTGGAGAACCACTACCGCGACCTCTGCGACATCGAGTTCACCATCGAGCGCGGGAAGCTCTGGATGCTGCAGACCCGCGTGGGCAAGCGCACCGCCGCGGCCGCCTTCCGGATCGCCGTCCAGCTGGTCGACCAGGGCCTGATCGACCTGGACGAGGCCCTGATGCGCGTCACCGGCGGCCAGCTGGCCCAGCTGATGTTCCCGCGCTTCGCCCCGACCGCCGAGTCCAAGCAGATCGGCTGGGGCCTGGCGGCCTCGCCCGGCGCCGCGATCGGCAAGGTCGTCTTCGACTCCTACACCGCCGTCAAGTGGTCCCGCTCCGGCGAGAAGGTCATCCTGGTCCGCCGCGAGACCAACCCGGACGACCTGGACGGCATGATCGCAGCCGAGGGCATCCTCACCTCGCGCGGCGGCAAGACCTCGCACGCCGCCGTCGTCGCCCGCGGCATGGGCAAGACCTGTGTCTGCGGCGCCGAGGAGCTGGAGGTCGACACCAAGGGCCGCAAGTTCACCACCGCCGACGGCCTGGTGGTCCACGAGGGCGACGTCGTCTCGATCGACGGCGCCAGCGGCAAGGTCTACCTCGGCGAGGTACCCGTGCTGCCGTCCCCCGTGGTCGAGTACTTCGAGGGCACCCTGCACGCCGGCGCCGACGTCCAGGGCGGACTGGTCCAGGCCGTCCACCGGCTGATGTCGCACGCCGACGGCCGCCGCCGTCTCGCCGTGCGCGCCAACGCGGACAACGCCGAGGACGGCTCGCGCGCCCGCCGCTACGGCGCCCAGGGCATCGGCCTGTGCCGCACCGAGCACATGTTCCTCGGTGAGGAGCGCCGCAAGGAGGTCGAGCACCTGATCCTCGCGGACAACGACAAGGACCGCGAGCTCGCCCTCTCCACCCTGCTGCCGCTGCAGAAGGGCGACTTCCTGGAGCTCTTCCAGGCGATGGACGGCCTGCCCGTCACCGTCCGTCTGCTCGACCCGCCGCTGCACGAGTTCCTGCCCGACATCACCGAGCTGTCGGTGCGCGTCGCCCTCGCCGAGGCCCGCAAGGACCCGAACGAGAACGACCTGCGCCTGCTCCAGGCGGTGCACAAGCTGCACGAGCAGAACCCGATGCTGGGCCTGCGCGGCGTGCGCCTCGGCCTGGTCATCCCCGGCCTGTTCGGCATGCAGGTCCGGGCCATCGCCGAGGCCGCCGCCGAGCGCAAGCTGGCCGGAGGGGACCCGCGCCCCGAGGTGATGATCCCGCTGGTCGGCACCGTCCAGGAGCTGGAGCTGGTCCGCGACGAGTGCGAGCGGGTGCTCGCCGAGGTCGCCCGGTCCACCGGCGTCAAGCTGGACATCAAGCTCGGCACCATGATCGAGCTGCCGCGCGCCGCGGTGACCGCCGGTCAGATCGCCGAGGCCGCCGAGTTCTTCTCCTTCGGCACCAACGACCTGACCCAGACGGTCTGGGGCTTCTCCCGGGACGACGTGGAGGCCTCGTTCTTCACCGCCTACCTGGAGAAGGGCATCTTCGGGGTCTCCCCGTTCGAGACCATCGACCGCGACGGCGTCGGCTCGCTCGTCAAGCACGCCGTCGAGGCCGGCCGGGCCACCCGCCCCGACCTCAAGCTCGGCGTCTGCGGCGAGCACGGCGGCGACCCGGACTCGGTCCACTTCTTCCACGAGGTGGGGCTGGACTACGTCTCCTGCTCCCCCTTCCGCATCCCGGTGGCGCGCCTGGAGGCAGGCCGCGCCGCCATCGAGTCGGCGGGCAGCGACTCGCGCTGAGAGGGTAGGCATCCCCTACTCACGCGCGGGTACGACTGACCGCTTCCCCTCCCGTCGGGAGGGCGTACACCGGAGCTCGGCGCAGGAGAACCGGCGTACGTAACACGGCCGGGCGGGAACGGACAACGGCGTCCGTTCCCGCCCGGCCGTACGTCCTTGTGGTGTCGGTCGGGCGGTGCCCGTCGCGTGGTGCTCGTCGTGTGGTGTCCGTCATGTGTGGGACACGGCCGGCCGGGCGCGGGCGCCTGCCAAGCTGGACCGCATGACCAGAAGCAAGAGCCCGCTCGTCGTCGGGGCCGTCCTGATCCTGGCCGTGCTCGCCGGGGTTGGGTACCTGCTCGCCGGCAGGGGCGGCAGCACCCACCCCAAGGCCGCCGCGAGCTCCGCCGCCGCGGGCACCTCGGCCCCCAAATCCTCGGCTCCCAAGCCGTCCCCGCCCGCCGGCGGCGCCTGGACGCCCGCCGACCCGGCGCTGGCCGACGTCTGCCGCACCAAGCTGCCCAGCCAGGCCCAGGACACCCTCGCCCTGATCGCCAAGAACGGCCCCTACCCGTACAACCGGGACGGCGTCGTCTTCGAGAACCGCGAGAGCCGCCTGCCGAAGAAGGGCAACGGCTACTACCACGAGTTCACCGTGGTCACCCCCGGCTCCAACGACCGAGGCACCCGACGGGTCGTCACCGGCGGCTACGGCGAGCAGTACTGGTCCCCGGACCACTACGCGACCTTCCAGGAGATCGACCCGCGCTGCTGAGCGCTTGCCTCACAGAAAATACTTTCCAACCTGGAAAGGTCGTGGCACAGTGGAGCCACCGTCACTTTCCGAGGGGGAAACATGAGTGACTCCGCTCCCACCCCGCCGTCCGCCGCCGAGGCACTGCGCCTGGCCGACCGGGCCGGCGCGGCCGCCCGGCGCCCGGGCGAGCTGCCCCGCTGGTACGGGCCGGCCTTCGCCTTCGCCTTCGCCGCCTACGGCCTGGGGATCGGCCACGTCATCGAGACCGGGCAGATCGCCGTGATCGGCGGGCTCGCCGGCGGCTTCGCCGCCCTGACCGGTGGCCTCGCGCGCTTCGCCATGCGCAGCGACGGCATCGTCCGCCGGGGCATGCCGGACGGCATCGGCGGGCCGGTCGCGTCGGCGGTCCTCGCGGTCTGCGCCGCGTCGGGGGCCGCGATGGTGCTCGCCTGGTGGGCCGGCGGCGGCCCGCGCTGGATCGGCGGGACCGCCGGGCTGGCGGCGGGCCTGACCTTCTGGGCGGGCACCAGCCGGCTCAACCGCCGGGTCCGGCGGCTGCAGGAAGCCGGCTGATGCCCACTGCCCTCGACCCGCTGCTCCAGCACGCCACCCGGCTCACTGTGCTCGCCTTCCTCGGTGCCTGCCGGGAGGCCGAGTTCGCCGCCGTCCGGGACCACTGCGAGGTCTCCGACTCCGTCCTCAGCAAGGCCGCCACCGCGCTGGAGGAGGCCGGGTACCTGGTGGTGAAGAAGGGGTACGTCGGCAAGCGCCCGCGCACCTGGCTCGCCGCCACCCGCGAGGGCCGCGCCGCGCTCGCCGCCCACCTCGCCGAACTCCAGCGGCTGGTGGCCGCCGCCGAGGCGGCCGGGGCCCAGCACGCCTGACACTGCGGTGAGTTCACCGCGCCCGCCGCCAGCTGATCCGGCCGTGCGGGCCGTGCGGGCCGGTGGTGACCAGGGCGGTCAGCTCGTGCAGCACCGGCGCCGGGTCGCGCCGCAGCTGGGCCGGGGTGGCGCGCACCACCGGCAGGCCCGCGGCGGTCAGCCGGTTGGCGCGGGCCAGGCCGCGTTCGTGGTCGGACGGGCGCAGGTGGTAGGCGCGGGAGTCGATCTCCAGGGCCACGCAGGCGTGCGGCCAGTAGGCGTCCGGCGCGGCGAGGAACCGGCCGTCCAGGAAGAGCACCGGGTTCCACAGCGGTTCCGGCAGGCCCGCGTGGGCGAGCACCTCGCGGGCCTCGCCCTCCACCACCGAGCGCGCCCCGGCGGTCAGGTCCTCCACCGCCCGGGCCACCTGCGGCAGCGCCAGCGCCCCCGGCCGGGCGAGCAACTGGTCGAGCAGCTCGCCCAGTTCGCAGTGCCGACGCTGCACCGCCTCGGCGCACAGCGCCCGGAACCGGCGCTGCCCGGTCTCCTGCGGCGCCACGTCCGCCAGTGCCCGAGCGACTGTGGCGCTCCACAGCCCGTCGTCCCGCTGGAAGCCTCCCGGCATCGCCCCGGATGCCCGGTGCACCCGGACGAACTCCCGGTCGCCCACCCGGCGTTGGGTCGGAATCAGGACTTCGACCTCGGCCAGGTCGGCCGGGTGCCCGGCGCTCGGCAGCCCGGCCTCCGCCAGCACCGTGAACCCGGTCAGCAGCACCTCTCCGGGCTGCGGCTGCCGCCCTTTCGGGCTCGCGTACGCCAGGGCGGCCCGCAAGCGCTGATGGATCGTCAGTCGCCCGTTCTGCAGGCAGATCACCCGCGGCAGCACCTGCTGCCAGGGCCCGCCGGGCCGCAGCCGGTGGGCGATCGTGCCGGAGGGCACGCCGAGCCGGCGCAGCTGCGCCCGGGTGGCGATGTGCTGCTGGTCGGCGCCGAGCAGGGCGACGGGGTCGAGCGGGTTCGCGCAGGTCATACCCGGGTGCCTGCCCGCCCGGATCGGCGGTATGCGAAACGTCCCTCGCCGGGGGCTTCCCGGAACGGAGGTTGACGGAACGGAAGTTGACGGAACGGCCGCCGACCCGCTGAGCTTGGTCCCACATGATGACCGAACCCAACGGCCCGGCGCTCGACGCGCTCAACGGCCTCTCCGTCGGTGACGCCCTCGGCGCCCAGTTCTTCGTCCCGGAAACCGCCCGGGCCCACTTCACCGGCCGCACCGACCCGCCCGGCCCCTGGCCGTGGACCGACGACACCGAGATGGCCTGCTCGGTGTACGCCGCCCAGCGCGAACGCGGCACCATCGACACCTTCGACCTCACCCACGCCTTCGCCCTCCGCCACGACTTCGACCGCGGCTACGGCCCGGCCGCCAACCGGATGCTCCGGCTGATCCGCGAGGGCGGCGACGCCAAGGCCCTGGCCGCCGAACTCTTCGACGGCCAGGGCTCGTACGGCAACGGCGCCGCGATGCGGGTCGCCCCGCTGGGGGCGGCGTACGCGGACGACCTGGACGAGGTCGTCCGGCTGGCCGCCCGTACGGCGGTGATCACCCACACCCACCCGCAGGCCGTGGACGGCGCGATCGCCGTCGCGGTGGCGGCGGCGATCGCGGTGCGGGCCCGGACCGGGACCATGACGCCGGAGACGTTCCTGGGCGAGGTCGTCTTCCACACGCCGATCGGCGCGGTGCGCAACGGCGTGATCGAGGCGATCGCCCTGCTCGCCGAACCGGACCCGCTGGTCGCCGCGAAGGTCCTCGGCAACGGCAGTCGGACCTCAGCCGCCGACACCGTCCCGTACGCCCTCCGGTGCGCCGCCCGTCACCTGACCGACTACCGGGCGGCCGTATGGGAGGCGATCGCGCCCGGTGGCGACATGGACACCGTGGCCGCGATCACCGGGGGAGTCGTCGCCTCGTGCACCGGCACGCGCGGTATCCCGGCCGAGTGGATGGCCGCCCGCGAACCGCTGCCCGGCTGGGCGTTCCCGGAGCCGGGCGGCGTCACCGGCGGCCGGGGCCGCGCGGACATGCTGGTTCCGCGCTCGCATCCCGTCCCCGACGTGGAGTGGACCGACGAACAGTGGCAGCGCCTCCGGGCCGGGCGGCACACGGACACGCTGGACCACCGCTGGGCGGTGCACACCCACGAGGGTTCGGTCAGGATCTGCCGCCCCGGGGGCGGCCACCCGGTCTGGGAAGTGGCGGTCACCAGGATCCGTGGTGGCCGGCGTCCGGTTTCGGCGGTCGTCGAGACGAGCCACCACCGGTGGTCCGTGCTGCCCACGGACCCCCACGGCCTGACCACACTGAGCTGGATCCTGAGGACCGCCGCCACCGGCGAACGGTCCGCCCTCAGGCCGTGATCATCAGCTGCCCGGCGCCGCTGCCGCCCTGTCTAAGACACTCCTGGTTGATCGCCGGATCCGGGGCGCTCGGCGAGGTGGCGGCGGCGATCCGCAGCTCGATGATGTCCCGGACGGCGGGCCATTCGGAGTCCAGGATCGAGTAGAACGCGGTCGAGCGCACCACCCCGTCCAGCCCGCGCGAGTGCGCCCGGCGGACGCCCTCGGAGGTCGCGCCGAGCCGCTCGATGGCGGCCCGGGAGCGCAGGTTGCGGGCGTCGGCGCGCAGCGAGATCCGCTGCACGCCCCAGGTCTCGAAGGCGTGCCGGAGCATCAGCAGCTTGGCCTCGGTGTTGATGCCGGTGCCCTGGGCGCGCGGCGAGAGCCAGGTGTTGCCGATCTCCGCGGCGTCGGGGACGGCCGTCGCCGGATCACCGAACGGCACGCCGGGCGTGGGCGGCCACACCAGCGGGCCCTGCCAGTAGTCCAGTTCGAGGAACCGGGTGGAGCCGACCACCCGGCCGTCGGCGACGTTGACCGTCGCGAACGCCATCGACCGCCCCGCGGCCTGGTCGGCGAGGGCCCGCGCGACGTAGTCGCGGGCCGCTTCCAGGCCGTGCGGCACGGCGGTGAAGGCGTAGGTCGTACGGTCCTCGGCGCCGGCCTCGGCGATGGCCTCGGCGTGGTGCGCGGCGAGGGGCTCCAGCCGCACGGTGCGGCCGGTGAGGATGACAGGTACGGGCACGGAACCTTCGGTCCTTCATCGGTCGTAGGGCGCGGTCCGCGCCGGGGTGCGGCACGGGCTGCGGGGTGACTGGCTTCGCCCCGGCCCGGTTTCCGCCTCCGGGTACCCGTGCGCGCCGGAGGGCTTCCGGTCGGGCGGGGCGGGGGCGGCGGCCCGGAACGGGCGGCGCGTGGTGCCGGAACGGACACGGGTCCTCGGACCGGTCCGGCGGGGAGAGCGAGGGGACAGTGTGCGTCCGCGAAATGGCCGAGGAGGAAACGAGAGCGCGAAGGGAAGCAGGCGGCCAGGTGAAGGCAAGATGCGTCGTGGGTGGCTGTCCGAGCAGCGATCCGGGTCGTGGTCGACGGCGTTACGGACGACGTGACGACGACGCGACGATGCGAGGCAGCGAGAGGACGATACCCGCCAGAACGCGGTGCGTCACTTCGCGGCACGCGAATGGCGGTGCGGGCCGCCACCGCGTGCTCCGGACGGGGCGGTTGAACACCCGTGACCAGGGGCTTCTCCTCCGGGTGCGATCATGTTCCGGAGCGGCCGGCGACGGCTGCCGGCCGTGTCGTCGGGCGGGTCGCGCGCCGAGCGGTCGGCCGGAACGGGAATTCCGGCGCGGCCCGGCACGCTGGAGAGGACGAGAAGCCGGTCGGATCGGGACGAGCAGAGAACGGGGTTGGGTGCGCGGTGCGAGACTTCCAGGCGCTGTACGAGCTGGATGAGCGGGGCGTGGCCGCCGTGGCCGAGGCCAACGCGGAGCTGCGTGACACCGGCGCCGGCCTGGTGCTGCTCCACCACTTCGAGGGGTTCATGGACGCCGGCGAGGCCGGCGGCCAGGTGGTGGCCCACCTGTTGGAGACGGGTTCGCCGCAGGTGGTGGCCCGCTTCGACCACGACCGGCTGGTCGACTACCGGGCCCGCCGCCCCGCGATGGTCTTCGACCACGACCACTGGACGGCCTACGACCCGCCGGAGATCCTGCTCCAGCTGGTCCGCGACGCAGCCGGGGCCCCGTTCCTGCTGCTCAGCGGCCCCGAGCCGGACGTCGAGTGGGAGCGCTTCGCGCGCGCCGTCCGTGCGCTGGTCGAGCGCTTCGAGGTGCGGCTCAGCCTGGACTTCCACGGCATCCCGATGGGCGTGCCGCACACCCGCCCGGTCGGCCTGACGCCGCACGGCAACCGGCTCGACCTCGCGCCGGGCTACCCGCAGTGGTTCGAGCAGGCGCAGGTCCCGGGCAGTGCCCAGGCGCTGCTGGAGTACCGGCTGGCAGAGGCCGGGCACGACGTGCTGGGCTTCGCCGTGCACGTCCCGCACTACGTGGCCCGCTCGGCCTACCCGGCCGCCGCCGTGCTGATCCTGGAGGCGGTGCAGTCCGCCAGCGGGCTCGTCCTGCCCGGCACCCGGCTGCGCGAGCGGGTCGGCGAGGTGTACGCCGACATCGAGGAGCAGCTGGCCCAGGGGGACGGCGAGTTGCGCTCGGCGATCCGCGGCATGGAGGGCCAGTACGACGCGGTGGCGGGCGCCGAGGGTCGGGAGAGCCTGCTGGCCGAGCCGGTCGACCTGCCCTCGGCGGAGGAGCTGGGGCGCCGCTTCGAGGAGTTCCTGGCCGAGCACGAGCGCGGCGCGGAGTAGCGGGGTAGCGGGGGCGGGGTGGCGGAGTAGCGGTCCCGCTCCTCCCGGACGGGTGTGGCGCCGACGGGAGTCATCGGCGTCGCCCGTACGTTGGACACGGCGGTGCCCGGGGGACGGGCCGCCGTACGGAGCAGCCCGTGACTCGCACCCCCGGGGGGATGCCATGCCGAGGACCACACGCCCGGCCGTCGTCGTGACGGCCGGGCTCGCCGCCCTGCTGCTGGCCGGACTGGCCGGGTGCAGCGGCGGGGGCGGTGCGGACGGTTCGGACGGTTCGGACCGGGGTTTCGCTGGCGCGCTGCCGGGCCGCGCCCCGGCCGGTGCCACCCCGACGCCGACCCCCACCCCGCCCAGCGGCCCGTACGTGGCGCTCGGCGACTCCTACACCGCCGGGCCGAAGATCGCCCCCCAGGTCGGCGAGCCGGGCGGCTGCGGCCGCTCCGGGGTCAACTACCCCGCGCTGGTGGCGAAGGCGCTCGCCCTGGCGCCCGGGCAGTTCCGGGACGTCAGCTGCAGCGGCGCCCGCACCGGGGACCTGAAGGCGGTGCAGAAGACCGACGACGGGGCCAACCCGGCCCAGCTGGACGCGCTGACCCCGGCCACCCGGCTGGTCACCCTGGGCATCGGCGGGAACGACGCGGGCTTCATGCAGGTCATGACCGAGTGCGCCAAGGACACCCTGGTGGGCGCGGTGAAGGACCTGGTCGGCGGGAAGACCTCGGCCGCGCCCTGCCGGGAGCACTACGCCTCCGGCGGTGCCGACCAGCTGCAGGCCAGGGTGGACGAGGCCGGCGGCAAGGTCGCCGACGTCCTCCGGGAGATCAGGCGCCGTTCCCCGCAGGCCCGGGTGTACGTGGTCGGCTACCCGGCGCTGCTGCCGACCGACCCGGTGAGCTGCGGGCCGGTGCTGGGCACCACCATCGCGGCGGCGGACCTCGGCTTCCTCGCCGAGAAGGAGCGGCAGCTCAACGGGATGCTCAAGCAGCGCGCGGAGGCCGCCGGGGCGGTGTTCGTGGACACCGCCGGGCCGTCGGCCGGACACGACATGTGCGCGGGTGAGGACTCCCGCTGGATCGAGCCGCCGTTCCCGGCCCACGGGCTGACCCCGATCCACCCCAACGCCAAGGGGCAGGAGGCGGTGGCCGGCGTCGTGCTGAAGGCCGTCCGGGGCTGAGCGGGCCGGGTGGGCTGAGCGGGCCGGGTGGGGGCTGACCGGGTTGACCGGGCGGCTCCGGAAGGGGGCCGTTCGGGCACGAGTGGTTCGAGGCGGCCGACATCGGCGCGCCTCCCACGGTTCACGCCCCGGCCCGCACCCCTTCGCGCGCGGCACATCCCGCGTGTCGGCGGTGCGGCGTACCGTGAAGGGTCATATGGATGACACCACGCACCGCCTCGCCGCCCCGATCCCGTACGACCACGCCGCCGAGGCCCGCTGGGTCCCAGAACCGGACAAGCGTCCCGGCCGCACCGCCTTCCAGCGCGACCGCGCCCGGGTACTGCACTCCGCCGCACTGCGCCGACTGGCCGGCACCACCCAGGTGGTCGCCCCGATGCGCAGCGACTTCCCGCGCACCCGGCTCACCCACTCGCTGGAATGCGCCCAGGTCGGGCGGGAACTGGGCGCGGCCCTCGGTTGCGACCCGGACCTGGTGGAGACCGGCTGCCTGGCCCACGACATCGGCCACCCGCCCTTCGGCCACACCGGCGAGGAGGCCCTCGACCAGGCCGCCGAGGCCTGCGGCGGCTTCGAGGGCAACGCCCAGTCGCTGCGCATCCTGACCCGGCTCGAACCCAAGCGCTTCGCGCCCCAGGACGACCAGCCCGCCGCCCGGCTCGCCCCCTGGCCCGGCCGCAGCGTGGGCCTCAACCTGACCAGGGCCGCCCTGGACGCCGCCACCAAGTACCCGTGGACCAAGGGCGCCCACCCCGTCGACCCGGCCTCGCCCAAGTACGGCGTCTACGCCGACGACCTGCCGGTCTTCCGCTGGCTGCGGGCCGGCTCCCCGGCCGGCCGCAAGTGCTTCGAGGCCACCGTCATGGACTGGTCCGACGACGTGGCCTACTCCACCCACGACGTCGAGGACGGTCTCCAGGCCGGCCACATCGACCCGGCCGCGCTGCGCGCCCCCGGTGAGCGCGCCGAACTGTTCAAGGTCGCCGAGCGCTACGCCCCGGACGCCGAGCCGGAGGAGCTGGCCGCCGCGCTGGACCGGCTGCTCGCCCAGGACTGGTGGCCGCAGGCCTACGACGGCACGGCGCGTGCCCGGGCCGGTCTCAAGGACCTCACCAGCCAGCTGATCGGCCGCTTCTGCCTGGCCGCCGAGCAGGCCACCCGGGCCCGCTACGGCCCCGGCCGGCTCACCCGCTACGCCGCCGAGCTGGTGGTGCCGAGGGGCGTCCGGCTGGAGTGCGCGGTGCTCAAGGCGGTGGCCGTCCGCTTCGTCATGATGCGCGACGAGCAGGCCCAGCTGCGGGCCCGCCAGCGGATCGTGATCGCCGAGCTGGCGTACGTCCTGACCCAGCGCGCCCCCGACGGGCTGGACCCGGTGTTCGCCGCGATGTACCACGAGGCTGAGGACGACCGCGCGGCCCTCCGCACGGTCGTCGACCAGATCGCCACCCTGACGGATGCCTCGGCCCTCGCCCTGCACGCCAAACTGGTCGGCGCCGCCTGGGCGTAGCCCGCGGGCCGGACCCCGGCCCCGGACCCCGGCCCGGACGGCCGGCTCGAAACCCCGGCCGCCCCAGTAGACTTCCGGGGTGGCCGGGCGGATCAGGGACGAAGACGTACAGGCGGTGCGCAGCGCACTGCCGATCGACGCGGTGGTCGGCGACTACGTACAGCTCACCAACGGTGGCGGCGGCGAGTACAAGGGCGTCTGCCCCTTCCACGACGAGAAGTCCGCCTCCTTCTACGTCAACCCGGCCAAGGGCGTCTTCCACTGCTTCGGCTGCCAGGAGAACGGCGACACCATCGCCTTCCTGATGAAGATCGAGCACTTCACCTTCGCCGAGGCCGTCGAGCGGATGGCCGCCCAGGCCGGCATCACCCTGCGCTACGAGGAGGGCGGCTACAGCCCCCGCCACCAGCAGGGCGAGCGCACCCGCCTGGTCGAGGCGCACAAGGTGGCGGCGGCCTGGTACCAGGAGCAGCTGGCCTCGCCGGAGGCGGAGATCGGCCGCCGGTTCCTGGCGGAGCGCGGCTTCGACGAGGAGGCCGCCAAGACCTTCGGCGTCGGCTACGCCCCCGCGGGGTGGGAGCACCTGGTCCGCTTCCTGCGCGGCAAGGGCTTCACCGACAAGGAGATCCTCCAGGGCGGCCTGGCCTCGCAGGGCCAGCGCGGTGGCCTGATCGACCGCTTCCGGGGCCGGCTGGTCTGGCCGATCCGGGACATCGCGGGCGAGGTGGTCGGCTTCGGCGCCCGCCGGCTGCGCGAGGACGACAACGGCCCGAAGTACCTGAACACCCCCGAGACGCCCATCTACAAGAAGTCCCACGTGCTGTACGGGATCGACCTGGCGAAGAAGGAGATCGCCAGGTCGGGCCGCGCGGTGGTGGTCGAGGGCTACACCGACGTGATGGCCTGCCACCTGGCCGGGGTCACCTCGGCGGTGGCCACCTGCGGCACCGCCTTCGCCGAGGACCACATCAAGATCATCCGCCGGCTGCTGATGGACACCTCCCAGTACCGGGGCGAGACGGTCTTCACCTTCGACGGCGACGCGGCCGGCCAGAAGGCCGCGCTGCGCGCCTTCGAGGACGACCAGAAGTTCGCCGCCAAGACCTCCATCGCGGTTAGCCCGGGCGGCATGGACCCGTGCGAGCTGCGCCTGGCCCAGGGCGACGAGGCGGTCCGGCAGCTGATCGACAACCCGGTCCCGCTGTTCGAGTTCGCGCTGAACACGGCGGTCTCCAAGCACCGGGTCGAGACGCCCGAGGGGCAGGCCGCGGCCATGGAGGAGGCGGCCCTGATCGTCGCCAAGATCAAGGACCCGTCGATCCGGCACGGCTACGCGATCCGGCTGGCCGGCATGCTCGGCGTCAACCCCGGCGACGAGCAGTTCGTGGTCCGCCGGATCTCCCAGCTGGCCCGCTGGGAGCGGGAGAAGCAGCAGAGCCCCCGCGGCAACGGCCAGCAGCGGCGCACCGAGCAGCCCGTCGCGGCGGCCCGCCCCGCCCAGCCCGCGTTCCGGCTCAACCCGCGCGACCCGGCCCAGTTCGTCGAGCGCGAGCTGCTCAAGCTGGCGCTCCAGTACCCGGACCTGGTCAGCCCGGCCTTCGACCACTACGGCGACGACGAGTTCCCGACCCCGCCGTACACCGTCGTCCGGCAGGCCATCGCCAAGGCCGGCGGCGCCGCGTACGGGGCGACCCTGCCCGACTTCACCAGCGCGGTGCGCGAGGCGGCCCCGGACGACCAGGTGCGCTCGCTGGTGACCGAGCTGACCGTCGAGCCGGTGCGCTCGCTCCGCAAGGCGGACGCGGTCTACGCGGGCGAGTTCCTGGTGAAGCTGCGCCTGTTGGCCGTCGACCGCCGGATCGCCGAGGTCCGCGGCTACCTCCAGCGGCTCGGCCCCCGGGCCGACGCGGAGCAGCTGCACGCGGTGCAGACCGAGCTGTGGCAGCTCCAGCAGTACGGGCAGCAGCTCCGCAGCCGGGGCGCGGCGGCGCTGTAGCCCCGGTGGGCCCGGGGAGCCCTGGAAGTCCTGCGCAGAAAGTCGGCGCACGAGTCTCGGCCACGGAGCGTGGCGTACCGCACACTGGAGGGCGTCCCACCTCCGTACAACGCGGGTCCACCAGAGTCGCGCCCGCCCCGAGGGGATGCCCGTGGACCGAGGCCTTGCCGCAGCGACCACCGCCACCAGACGAACCGATCCCACCGGACCGCCGGCCCGGGAGCAGGAGACGGACCACGGCCGGGCCGGGGCCGCGTCGCCGGGCGGCGCGCGGATCCCCGCCCAGGGGCTGCCGGAGGGCCACCCCGACAGCCGGGGACCGGAGACCGACCCCGAGGCCGAGCATGCGCCCGAGCCGGAGCCGGAGCATGCGGCCGAGCCGGACGTCGAGCCGGAGGCCGATGACGGCGGCGACGGACCGCCCGAACCCGCCGGGGGCGATGGCCCGGCAGCCGACCTGCTGCGCCAGTACCTGCGCGAGATCGGCCGGATCCGGCTCCTCACCGCCGCCGAGGAGGTCGAGCTGGCCCGCCGGATCGAGGCAGGCCTGTTCGCCGAGGAGCGGCTGGACGGTGATCCACCGCCGTCCGACCCGCTGGCCCGGGAGCTGGACACCCTGGTGGTCCTCGGCCGGACCGCCAAGCGCCGACTGATCGAGGCGAACCTGCGGCTGGTGGTGTCCATCGCAAAGCGCTACGTCGGCCGCGGACTGACCCTGCTCGACCTGGTCCAGGAGGGCAACCTCGGCCTGATCCGGGCGGTGGAGAAGTTCGACTACGCCCGCGGCTACAAGTTCTCGACGTACGCGACCTGGTGGATCCGGCAGGCGATGAGCCGGGCGCTGGCCGACCAGGCCCGGACGATCCGGGTGCCGGTGCACGTGGTCGAGCTGATCAACCGGGTGGTCCGGGTGCAGCGCACCCTGCTGCAGGAACGCGGCCTGGAACCGACCCCGGCCGACATCGCCACCGCCCTGGAACTCACCGAGGTGCGGGTGCGCGAACTGCTCCGGCTGGCCCAGGAGCCGATCTCGCTGCACACCCCGGTCGGTGAGGAGGACGACGTCGCGCTCGGCGACCTGATCGAGGACGCCGACGCCGCCTCGCCCGCCGAGTCCGCGACCTTGCTGCTGCTGCGCCAGCACCTGGACGCGGTGCTGGCCACCCTGGGCGAGCGCGAGCGCCAGGTCGTCCAGCTCCGCTACGGCCTGGACGACGGCCGCCCGCGCACCCTGGAGGAGATCGGCGCGGTGTTCGGCGTGACGAGGGAGCGGATCCGTCAGATCGAGTCCAAGACGCTGGTCAAGCTGCGCGACCACGCCTACTCCGCCCAGCTGCGCGGCTACCTCGACTAGAGGGGATTCACGGGGCCGACGGGCTGGGTGACGGCTGATCGGTGGGCGGAGCCTGCGACGGCGGGGCCGAGTCGCTCGGCGTCGCCGCCCCGGCCCCGGCGCCCGGGGGAGGAGAGGCGGGGCCGATCGGGATCGGGGTGGAGGCCACCACCGAGGCCAGGTCGGTGACGGTCGAGGTGCAGTCGTGACCGGCGGGCTGGGAGCCGCAGACCTGGAAGCCGACCGAGGGGTCGGCCGCGTTGAGCATCGCCGAGTAGTTGTCGTAGCCCCAGTGGATCATCGCGGTCTCGCTGTCCCCGGTGCTGTCGGTGATCACCGCGTAGTCCTTGGGCTCGCCCTCGGTGATCGCCGCCCAGGCGGCCTGGCAGGTCCGGCTGTACCGGAGGTAGACGACGACCTTGCCGATCACCTGGGTCTGCAGCGTCCGGGCGTCCTTGCCGCAGCCGGTGGTCTTGGGGTCCTTGTGGGCGCAGCCGACGGCCCGGCAGGGCGGGTCGGAGGGGGCGGGCTTGGCGGTGGCCGGGGTGGCGGTCGCGGCCGGTGCGTCGGCCGCCGAGGCCTGGTCGTCGTGCCGGCTGACCCGCAGGCCGACCAGCACCAGCAGCAGCCCCAGCAGCACCGCTCCGGAGACCAGCGCCGCCGGGCGCCGCCACCACGCGACAGCGGCCTCGGGAGCCTCCTCGGCCGTCGGCACCGGTTCACCGGCGGGCTCGGCCGCCGTCCGGGCCGACGGTCCTTCGACGGTCTCAGCAGTGGGCTCGTCAGTGGTGGGCTCCTCGGCGTGGGCCACTTCCGCGTCGGCCACCTCGGCGCCGGCCACCTCGGCGCCGGCCACCTCGGGGGTGCGTTCCGTCGCCCGCCGCCACAGCCGCCGCAGCGCCGCCGCGTCGCAGTCCACCGCCCTGATCAGCGCCTCCAGCGCCTGCTCGGTGACCACCCGCTTGCCGTTCAGCCAGCGCTCCCAGGAGGCTCGGCTGTAGTGGGTGCGGCCGGCCAGCTCGGACAGCGAGAGTCCGGCGGTGTCCTTGATCGTCCGGAGTTCCTCCGCCAGCAGCCGTGCGGGCTCTGACAGCTCCTCGGGCAGGTCCTTCCAGGCGGAAGCCAATACTCGACCCTCCATGACTCGCGAGACGGGACGACGGTGGACGGGGCGGGAGGGTGCGCGCGCCCGGTCCGGCCGTTCGGTGTCTCCCCTTCTCCAACCCCAGCGGCCCGGCGTCCCAAACTCCAGGTCATGGCGTTGGGACGGACGGAAGTGTCTCACAACCCCCCGAACCGTCGACCAGTCACCTGTCCGTCGTGCAGAGTTCTTCTCGCCGGTGCGTTCCGCCGCCCCGGCCGCTTCGTTCGGGCCCGGCCGGTTCGGCCGTGCCGGCCCGACACGAGGTCCCGGACACCCCCACCGGTCGGGGCAGCCTCGCGGGGGGAGGCTGCCCCGACCGACCGGGACCACTCGGCGGGAGGGCGCTTCCTCTGCGCCCTCCCGCCGCGGCATTTCCGGGCCGCCCTACGGCCTTCCGGCCGTCGGCGGCCCGCTACGCGGAGGCCGCCTCCGGGTGGACCTGGTCCCGGGCGGCGCGGTACTGCTGGCGCACCGCCGAACCGATCGCCAGGTCCTGCTCGCCGCCGGGTTCGACCGTCTCGGCATCCGGCAGCTCCCACTCCGGCGGCTCCGCGGTGCCCGCCAGCGCCCAGGCGGCCTGCCGGGCGGCGCCGCGGGCGGCGTGGGCGCCGCGGGGGCACCACGACCGGGACGCCGAACAGCATCGGGGCGGCGTGCCGTACGGCCGGCAGCCGGCCGGCCGCGCCGAGCAGGAACACCCGCTTGATCTCGACGCCCTGGGCGCGCAGCACGTCCAGAGCGTCGGCGGTGTTGCACAGCATGCCCTCGACGGCGGCCCTGGCCAGGTGCTGAGGGGTCATCGCCTCGGCCCGCAGACCGGTCAGGGTGCCGGCGGCGTGCGGCAGCGCGGGGGTGCGCTCGCCGTCCAGGTAGGGGAGCAGCACCAGGCCGTAGGCGCCGGGGGAGGAGTGCAGGGCGAGGTCGCTCAGGCCGTCCAGGTCCGTGCCCAGCAGGGCGGCGGTGGAGCGCAGCACCTGGGCGGCGTTGAGGGTGGCGACCATCGGCAGGTGGCGGCCGCTCGCGTCGGCGAAGGAGGAGACCAGGCCGGAGGCGTCCACCACGGCCTTCTCGTGCACCGCGAAGATCGTCCCGGCGCTGCCAAGCGAGACCACCGCGTCGCCCGGGCGGAGGCCGAGGCCCAGGGCGGCGGCCATGTTGTCGCCGGTGCCGGCCGAGATCAGCAGGCCTTCGGGGGTGTGCCCGGCGGGTTCGGCGGGGCCGAGCACGTCCGGCAGCCTGAGCTCGTGGCCGAGCGCAAGCTCGACCAGGTCCTGCCGGTACTCGCCGGTGATCGGGGACCAGTAGCCGGTGCCGGAGGCGTCACCGCGGTCGGTGGTGCGGCGCTTGGGGTGGCCGAGCAGCTGCCACACCAGCCAGTCGTGCGGCAGCAGCACCTCGGCGACCCGGCGGGCGTTGACGGGCTCGAACTCGGCCAGCCAGCGCAGCTTGGCGATGGTGTACGTCGGGCTGGGCACCGCGCCGATCGCGGCGGTCCAGGCGGCCGGTCCGCCGAGGGCGTCCAGCAGCTTGGCGGCGGCGCCGCCGGAGCGCGGGTCGTTCCACAGGATCGCGGGCCGGACCAGCACCCCGCCCGCGTCGAGGCCGATCATGCCGTGCTGCTGCGCGCTGACGCCGATCGCCCGGACGCCCTCCAGCAGGCCGCCGGCCGCGGCGTCGCCGAGCGAGTGCAGCCAGACCTGCGGGTCGGTCTCGCCGGGGCGGAGGCCCTGGTCCTCGGGGACGGGGTGCGGCGCCTTGCCGGAGCGGAGGACGGCGCCGGTGTCGGTGTCGCACGCGACGATCCTGGTGCGGTTGGTCGAGCTGTCTATCCCCGCGACGATGGCCATGTCGAGATCATGCCTCAGCCCGGCCCGGTACGCGTCCGGGCCGGGTGAGCCGTTGCCGGTTCGGGACCCCGCGTTGGGGTCTCCTTTGCTCTGGCCTCACCGCCCCGTCACGGGCGGAAGGTACCCCAGCCGTCGTCCTCCGTCCGGGACCGGCTGAAGTACGGCACCCGGTCGGTGACCGCGTTCGGCAGTCGGTCCCCGACCCGGTCCGCGACGGCGCCGGCCGCCTTCCCGGCCACCGCGCCGGCCTGCTGCCGCGCCCGGTCGGCCGCTCCCTGGACCGCGGGGTTCCGGGCGATCTGCCGGGTGACCTTGCTGATCTGTTCGTAGCGCTGGCGCCCGGCCCGCGAGCCGAGGACGTAGCCGGCCGCGAAACCCACAGCCAACGACAGCTTCCACATGATCGGACCCACCCTCTCCTGGCGGCCTTCTGCCGCATTGCCCTACCCGTTGCTCGGGACGGTGAACCGTCCGCCTTCCCCAGCATCCCCGGGTGTCGTCGGGGGCGCGCGCGGGGCACGCCGGACCGGCGGTCCGGGGCGGCCGGGGAAAGCGATTGGCGGACCACCCCCCCGAGTGCGCTAATGTATGTCCCGCAGCGAGCGCCGAGGAGCCCGGGAGACGGGGGCCGAGGCGGAAGCCGATCCCCCATAGCTCAATTGGCAGAGCAGCCGACTGTTAATCGGCAGGTTATTGGTTCGAGTCCAATTGGGGGAGCTCAGGAGGAGCGCTCTTCGGGAGCCCGATTCCTGTGCGTGGTACGGAAGTTGAGTACCGCGATCCCGCATAGCTCAATTGGCAGAGCAGCCGGCTGTTAACCGGCAGGTTATTGGTTCGAGTCCAATTGCGGGAGCTGCACCGGGTCCGCCCGGTGACTGCTCAGAGCGAAGGCCCCTCGGACGACCGGGGGGCCTTCGTGTTGCCCGGGAGGGTGTCGCGTGCGTCACTCCGGGGCGCGCCGCCCCGGGGCCCGCGGGTTCAGGTGGTCGCCCTCCGGTAGAGGTCGGAGACCCGCTGGTCGAAGGCGACGCTGTACGAGGTGCCCGGGGTCTCTCCGCCCTCCTGGTAGCCGCCGATCACGCCGACCACCGCGCCGTCGGCGGTCACCCACGGGCTGCCGCTGGTGCCGTCGGTGTAGCCGCCGCAGTCGAAGCGTTCCTGGGTGGCGCTCTGCGACTTGGTGCGGACCGAGCAGGTGATCGGCTCGTCGCTCTCGTTGGGGTAGCCGGTCACGGAGACCGCCAGTCCGACGCCCCGGCCGGTGCCGAGCGGGTTGCCGCCGACCGCGTCCTCGACCTGTCGGCCGTCGACCGGGCGGACGGTGACGAAGGCCACGTCGTAGTCGGGGTCGTCGTCCGAGGCCCAGCGCGGATCGACGGTGATCGACTCCACCTCCCAACTCCCGTACGGGGAGTACCCGTTGCGGTAGCCGGGGGTGAACACCAGGCCGTCCAGCAGGCCGACCCGCTGGTTCTGCACGCAGTGCGCGGCGGTGACCAGCAGGTTGTGCCCGGGGCTGTGCACCACGCTCGCGGTGCAGGCCCGGGAGCCCTGCGGGCCGTGGACGGACAGGGTGCCGATCCGGTCGCGGGCCGGGCTCTGCTGGGCGACCTCGGCGTTCGGCGACGCGTCCGCGCCGCCGCCGCACGCGGTGCCGGAGGCCAGCAGCAGGGCGGCCAGCGCGGTCGCTCCGGCCGCACGCGGGGGCGGCACCGGGCGGGGGGCCATCGGCGCTCCGTCTCGTTCCTCGGGGCGGGCATCCGGGCCGTGCGTTCCGCCGTTCGAGAGGAAGATCTACCAGGCCGTGCCCGGCAGCGCCACCGCCGGCTGTTCGACCGGGGCCCGTCCCGTCCCCGTCAGCCGGTGGCCCGGTCGTAGAGGGCCTGGACCCGGTCGCCGAAGTAGCTGCTGTACGAGGTGTTCGGGCTGTCGCCGCCCTCCTGGTAGCCGCCGATCACACCGACCACGGTGCCGGTCCTGGTGCTCGGGTCGAAGTCGGTGACCCACGGGCTGCCGCTGGTGCCGCCGGTGTAGTCGGGGCAGTCGATCCGCAGCTGGGTGGCGCTCTGCTCGGTGGTGGTGTTGGAGCAGGTGATCGGGACGTCACTGCTGCCCGGGTAGCCGGTGATCCGCACCGGGAGCTGGTAACCGCGGTTGACGCCGAGCTTGTTGGCACCGAGCACCTGCTGCACCTGCTGCCCGTTCTGGGCCTGGACGACCGCGAAGGCGACGTCCACGTCCGGGTCGGCGTGGTCCTTCCAACCGTCGTCCACCGTGACGGACACCAGCGGCCACACGCCGCTCGGGGTGTCGCCGTTGCGGTAGCCGGGGACGAAGACCAGGTCGCTGCGCCGGCCGATCTTCGGGTCCCAGACGCAGTGGGCGGCGGTGACGATGAGGTTGAGCCCCGCGCTGTCCACCACGCTGGCGGTGCAGAAGTGGTCGCCGCCGGCGTTGCGGGTGAACACCGCGCCGACCAGGCCGTTGAGCACGGTGGGCTTGGCGGTGCGGGTGACCCCGGTGTGCCGGCCGGCCGCCCCCCGGAAGCGCTTCTTGGTCCAGCCGTGGCCGTTCGCGGTGTCGGTCGGCGGTGCCGAGGTGACCGTCGGGGCGATGCTGCCGGGCTGCGCCGCGGTGGTGCAACTTGCCGCCGCGAGCGCCAGCACCAGGGCCGCGGCCGCCGCTCCCGTCCCACGCATCGTCATCAGCCCAGGCTGCCCTGTCCGGCCCCTCGCCCGCCACCCGGGGCCAGCCGCCCGGAGAGGCGCGCGCAGTCGGCACCCAGCTGCGCCCCCGGCGCGCACCACGGGTGATCGACCGGCTATGCTGCCCGGGACGGCCTCGCGGGGCCGTCTGCTGCTGCCGTGGCCGGGAACCGGCGCGCGCGGCCAACCGGGGCGGTAGCTCAGCCGGTTAGAGCAGGGGACTCATAATCCCTTGGTCGTGGGTTCGAGTCCCACCCGCCCCACTTCTGATCCCCGTTCGGCCCTGAGGCCGACGGGTTCTTGCGGCGCGGTGAGAACAGACTGTACGCGCGCCGGCACGCTGCGTGGCGATGACGCGCCGAAGTTCACCCGCGTTGAGGAATTCACCGGGACCGCACGGGGCGCTCGCAGCCTTCGGGAACGCACCGCGCGACTTGTGGCGGCCCGGGTCGCCGTGGACGCCGCGGTCGAGATGTGGATGTGGCCTTCCCGCTGGACGGCGATGACGGGCCCACCGGGATCCTCTCGCAGCACACCCGCGCCATTCGCGCCGGACCGGACAACCGGAAGCCCCGTCGAACGGCGCGAAGGACGGCTGACGGCCCGCCGACTCCGCCGGTGTCGCCACGGTGTTGGCGGAGTCGGTCGATGCTCCTCCTGTTGCGTTGCCGCGAAAAAGTGATATCACTTTGACAGCAGCCGCAAGCACACCCGCGGCATCCATCGCACTGGGGGGAGTCGGTCCCGTGACCGCACCGCACATCGCCGTCGAGGACGGCCCTGACATCGACCTGCCGGCCCCGAAGATCACCGAGCGGGTCATCACCGGCGCCGCCGGCCTGCCGGTGCTCGGCGCCGCGCTGCTCGGCCTGCTCGCCGGGTTCGGCGCGCTGATCGCCGGAGGGGTCCAGATCAGCGGCGGCAGCAAGGGGGTGGGGATTCCGCTGGTGGTCGTCGGGCCGCTGGTGGTGCTCGGCTCGCTGCTGCTGCTGTGCGGGCTGACGGTCATCTCGCCCGGCCAGGCCCGGGTGGTCCAGCTGCTCGGCCGCTACCGCGGCACCATCCGCGCCGCCGGCCTGACCTGGGTGAACCCGTTCACCAGTCGCCGGCGGATCTCCACCCGGATCCGCAACCATGAGACCGAGACCACCAAGGTCAACGACGCGGACGGCAACCCGATCGAGATGGCCGCCGTGGTGGTGTGGCAGGTCGAGGACACCGCGATGGCGGTGTTCGAGGTGGACGACTACGTCGACTTCGTCGCCATCCAGACCGAGACGGCCGTACGGCACATCGCCACCAGCTACCCGTACGACGCCCACCACGAGGGGCAGTTGTCGCTGCGCGACGGTGCCGACGAGATCGCCCGCAAGCTCTCCGCCGAGATCGCCGCCCGGGTCGCATCGGCGGGCGTACGGGTCATCGAGTCCCGGATCACCCGGCTCGCCTACGCTCCCGAGGTCGCCCAGGTGATGCTCCAGCGGCAGCAGGCCGGGGCAGTGGTGGCCGCCCGGCGGCTGATCGTCGAGGGTGCCGTCGGTATGGTCGAGGAGGCGCTGGACCGGCTCGCCGAGCGGGACGTGGTGGAGTTGGACGAGGAGCGCAAGGCCGCCATGGTGAGCAACCTCCTGGTGGTGCTCTGCGGCGACCGGGGCACCCAGCCCGTCGTGAACACGGGCTCCCTCTACCAGTAAGGGCGTGCGTTGGCGACGGAACGGAAGAAGCTCCTGCTGCGACTGGACCCTTCAGTTCACGACGCGCTGGCCCGGTGGGCCTCGGACGAACTGCGCAGCACCAACGCGCAGATCGAGTTCGTGCTCCGACGCGCCCTCACCGACGCGGGCCGCATGCCCAGCGGCGCGGCCGGGCTTCCCCGGCGCGGCCGACCGCCCAAGGAGGACCGGGGGAGCAGCGGTTCCGAAGAGGACTGACCGCACCTGCCGGGCCACCCAACAGATCTGCCGGATCGTCAAGATCTTTCGGAGACCGAGATGGACCTGCCCGTCAATCTGCCCGAGAAGCTCTACCTGCTCGCCCACGACCCGCGCCGCGGGCGGACCACCCAGCACTCCTCGCTCAACCTGCTGCTCCAGGCGGCGGCACTGACCGAACTGCTGCGCCGGGGCCTGCTCTACGAGGAGGGCCGCAAGGCCGTCGCCCGGGTCCGCGGCGGGGCCGCCGAGGACGGCCTCGACCCGTACAGCGCACGGCTGTTGGGCCGGATCAGGGAGTCCCGGCCGCACAGCTGGAGCACCTGGGTCGGCCGCGCCAGGAGCACCGGGCGCGACCAGCCCATCCGCTGGGTCCGGGACGGCCTGGCGGACGCGGGCCGGATCACCCTGCGGCCGCACCGGGTGGCCGGGCTGTTCCCGGTGACCCTGGTCACCCTGGACGATCCCGGGGCGCGCGAGGCCCTGGCGGCCGCCGTCGCCGGGGCACTGAAGGGCCCGCTGAGCCGGGTCGACCCGGCCGACGCGGCGCTGACCGCCCTGGTCGCGGCCGGGCGGCTGCGCTCCGTCCTGAGCGCCCGGCAGCGCCGCGAGCACCGGGCCCGGATCGCGAAGCTGGCTCCCGCCGCCGGGCCGGTCCCGCGCGCCCTCGGCAGGGCGCTGGCCTGGCAGATGGCGGGCCACGCGGCGCAGAGTGCGGCCGCGGGGTGACGGGCCGTCCACGGGGGTGACGGCCCGTCCCGGGGTAGCGGAGCCCGGTCGCCGGACAGGCGGCCGGGCCCCCGGCTGTCCGGGGCCAGGCATCAGAGCCGCAGGCCAGGACCGCGGGCCGGGGCCGCGGGCGAGGGCCACGGGCCGGGACCATCGGTCAGGGCCACAAGCCAGGGCCCCTAAGCTGGTCGGATGCTCGAACCCGCCCTGCTGCCGACCCCGCTGGTGGACTGCACCGACGAGGCCTTCGCCCGGGCCGGGGTGGAGCTGCGGCTCAAGCGGGACGACCTGCTGCACCCGAGCGTCCCGGGCAACAAGTGGCGCAAGCTGGCGCCCAACCTGGCCGTCGCCGTCGAGCATGGCCACACCCGGCTGCTCACCTTCGGCGGGGCCTACTCCACCCACCTGCGGGCGGTCGCGGCGGCCGCCGGGGCGCTCGGGCTGGAGAGCGTCGGGCTGGTGCGCGGCGAGGAGCTGGCCGACCGGCCGCGGAACTGGTCGCTGCGGGCCGCCGAGGAGTCCGGGATGCGGCTGGAGTTCCTCACCCGGGCCGCCTACCGGGAGGCCACCGGCCGGGCCGGCGACGGCGACGGTGCGGAAGTACAGCGCCGCTGGGGCCCGTGCCTGGTGCTCCCGGAGGGCGGCTCCAACGCCCTGGCGGCGGTCGGCGCGGCCGCGATCCCGGCCGAACTGCCGGACCTGGACCGGCGCGACGTGGTCTGCTGCCCGGTCGGCACCGGCGGCACCCTGGCCGGCATCGCGGCGGGCCTGCCGCCGGGCGCGCGGGCGCTCGGGGTGGCCGTGCTGCGCGGCGGCGAGGGCTACCTGGAGGCGGAGGTCGCCCGGCTGCACCGGGCCGGCTTCGGGCGCGAGTTCGCCAACTGGCGGATCGACCACGGCCACCACGGCGGCGGTTACGGCAAGGTCCCGCCCGAACTGGCCGCCTTCGCAGGGGAGTTCGAGCGACGCCACGGCATCCCGGTGGAGCGCCGGTACGTCGCCAAACTGCTCGCCGCACTGGCCGACCTGGCCGGGGCGGGCGCCTTCCCGCGCGGCACCCGCCTGACGGCCGTGGTCACCGGCCTGCCGGACCCGGAGTAGGGCTCGCTACGACCCGAAGGTCAGGTCGGCGCACGGGTCGGTGTCGGCGCCCCGGGTGTTCTCCGCTATGCCGGTCGGGACCCCGCTGGGCGCGGTGCTCGGTGCGGCGGTCGGCGCGCCGCCGGGGGTCGCCGAGGGGGAGGAGACCGAGTTCAGCTGGGTGCCGGCGGCCTGGTAGTCGGCGCCGAGGGTGACGGTGACGGCGCCCGAGCCGGCTTCCTCGACCGTGCGGGCGCCGGGGAAGAGCGCCGCGACCTGGTCGGCGGTGGCCTTCAGGGCCGGGTCGTAGGAGACCTCGGTGTGCTGCTTGCCCGGCTGGTTGGCGCCCAGCACGACGTTCTGGAAGCCGCGTCCCTTGAGGGTCTCGGCGCCGGAGCCGGCCAGTCCGGCGGTGCCGACGCCGTTGACCACCGTGATCGGGGCCGCGGCCTGGTCGGGGGTGAGCGGTGCGTTCGCGCTGGGCGAGGCGGAGGCGGACGCGGAGGCGGTGGCCGCGCCGGTGCCGGCGGTGCTGTGCCCGTCCAGGGTGCGGTCCTCGCGCAGCAGCTTCCACAGGTCGTCGGCGTCCGGCTGGACCAGCCGCACCCGGTCCCCGGCGAAGCGCCAGGGGGCGGTCACGAAGGTGACGTCCGAGAGCTTGATGTCCTCCAGGGAACGGGCGAAGTCGACCAGCTTCATCGCGGTGCCGAGCCCCTCGTCCACGGTGAGCGACTTGGTGGCGGCGTCGGCCAGCGGCAGCAGGGTGGGCAGCGAGAAGCCCTGGTCCTGGACCTTCTTGATCATCGAGGAGAGGAAGGCCTGCTGGCGCTTCATCCGGCCTATGTCGGAGTTGTCGCCGATGCCGTGGCGCGCCCGCAGGTAGTCCACCGCGGACTTCCCGGAGAGGTTCTGCAGCCCCTTCTTGAGCTGTATGCCGTACTCGTTGACGTCGTTGGGCACGCAGGCCTGCACGCCGCCGATGGCGTCGGTCATCGCGGCGGCGCCCTTGAAGTCGACGACGATGGTGTGGTCGACGCGCAGCCCGGTGAGCTTCTCCACGGTGTTCTGGGTGCAGGCCGGGTTGCCCTTGGGGAGCTCGCCGAGGCTGAACGCCGAGTTGAACATCTGGTCGTTGCGCGGCTTGCTCCAGGTGCCGTCCGCCAGCTTGCAGGACGGAATGGTGACCAGGGTGTCGCGGGGGATGGAGACGCCGACGGCGTGCTTGTGGTCGGCGTAGACGTGCACCAGGATCGCGGTGTCCGAGTTGCCGACGCCCTCGTCGCCGCCGCCCAGCGAGTTGTTGCCGTCGTCCCGGGTGTCGGAGCCCAGCAGCAGCACGTTGACCGGTACCTGGGCGCCGGGGCTGGCCGGGACGGGCGCCGGCGGGCGCTCGGTTGCGACGCCGGCCGCGGAGAAGGTCGTGATGTTGCTGTCCAGCCGGTGGTAGAACCAGGCTCCGGCCCCCACCACCGACAGCACCAGAACGGCGGCCAGGCCGATGGCGGTCCGCAGGTAGCGGCGACGGCGCGTGCTGCTGCTCATCCTCCGTGCCCCCCGTCTTCAGTTTCCAGCGTTCGATGTTCGAACGTTAGACGTTCCGGAAGGCTGTTCGGTTACCTCCGGAGGGGAGGGGAATCGACCTGCGGGGCTGTGATGCTGGTCACGCCCCCGGACCGGAGGCGCCGGTGAGCATCCGTCGGAGCAGGTCGCGCAGCATCGTCCGCTCCTCCGGGCCGAGCGCGGCGAGCGGCTCGCGGGCGAAGTTGAGCGACTCGCGCAGCTCCTCGGAGGCGGCCGAGCCGGTCTCGGTGGCGGCGACCAGCTTGACCCGGCGGTCCTGCCGGTCGGCCTCGCGGGTGACGAAGCCGCGTGCCTCCAGCCGGTCGACGATGCCGGTGATGTTGGAGGGCTCGCAGCTGAGCGTCTGGGCGATGTGCCGCATCGGCAGCGGGCCGCGCCGCAGCAGGGCGAGCACCTTGGCCTGGGCGCCGGTGAGCGAGCGGGCGGCGGCGGCCTCCTCGTACTCGCGGTGGAAGAGCGCGACGAGGTTGGCCATCAGGTCGACGACCTCGCGGGTGATCTCGTCGGACTGCGGCGTGGCGACCTCGGTCGGCTGAGTGTCCATGGCCCAGAGTCTAACCTGAAAAGTTGACAAGGTGAACCTTTCATGCCCATCGTTACTTCAGTTGCTCAACCTTTCACCTCCGCAACCCCCTCCAAGGAGCACCTCCATGGCAGAACAGGCCGCCCCCGCCACCGCCCGTGAATGGCACCTCGCCGCCCGCCCCCAGGGCTGGCCGGTGCCCGCCGACTTCGCCCTGGTCGAGGCCCCGGTCCGGACCCCGGGCCCGGGCGAGATCCTGGTCCGCAACACCCACCTCTCGGTGGACCCGTACATGCGCGGCCGGATGAACGACGTGAAGTCGTACGTGCCCCCGTTCCAGCTCGGCCGGGCCATGGACGGCGGCGCCGTCGGCTACGTGGTCGCCTCCGAGGCGGAGGGCTTCGCGCCGGGCGACGCCGTGCTGCACGGGCTCGGCTGGCGCGAGTACGCCACCCTGGACGCGAAGCACGCGGTCAAGGTCGACCCGGAGGCCGCCCCGCTCTCCGCCTACCTCGGCGTGCTCGGCATGCCCGGCCTGACCGCCTACGCCGGGCTGCTCGCCGTCGGCGGCCTCAAGGAGGGCGACAAGGTCTTCGTCTCCGGCGCGGCCGGCGCGGTGGGTTCGCTGGTCGGCCAGATCGCGAAGCTCAAGGGCGCCTCGCTGGTGGTCGGTTCGGCCGGCTCGGCGGAGAAGGTCGCCAAGCTGGTGGACGAGTACGGCTTCGACGCCGCGTTCAACTACAAGGACGCCCCGGTCGCCGAGCAGCTCGCCAAGGCCGCCCCGGAGGGCATCGACCTCTACTTCGACAACGTCGGCGGCGACCACCTGGAGGCCGCGATCGGCGCCCTCGGCGTGCACGGCCGCGCGGTGCTCTGCGGCGCGATCGCCCAGTACAACGAGACCACCGCGCCCGCCGCCCCGCGCAACCTGGCGATGGCGATCGGCAAGCGGCTGCGCCTGGAGGGCATGCTGGTGCGCGACCACGCCGCCCTGCAGCCGCAGTTCGTCACCGAGGTGGCCGGCTGGCTGAGGTCCGGCGAGCTGCGCACCGAGGAGACCGTGGTGGACGGCTTCGAGAACGCCGCCCAGGCCTTCATCGACCTGCTGCGCGGCGTCAACACCGGCAAGATGGTCGTCCGCCTGGACGGCTGACCCCTCGTCAGGAGTCGACGACCGCCCCGCCGCCCCGACCGGGGCGCGCGGGGCGGCTCGCGTGCACGGCGCAGAGGATCCGGCCGCACTACCCCATTCCGGCCGGATCCGAAAGTGTGTCATCCATCGCGCGGCGCCGCGCGGTACGGTGGTCCCGCCCGGCGATGGGGCCGTTCGGGGGAGAGATCCGGCCGAGGGGTAGACCTCGTTGAGGATTCGACTAGCATTGAGCGAAAGCCTGTCCGTTTTGCTCAATTTAGTAGCTTAATGTCGGCTAACGTGAGTAACTGCGGATCAACTGCAGGCACGAGGCAGCTGGGGAAGGCGACCCTCGTCCACAGCCTGGAGGTCCCGGTGACGACACGTGGAGTTCTGTACATCCACTCCGCGCCCCGCGCGCTGTGCCCGCACGTCGAGTGGGCCGTCGCGGGGGTGCTCGGTGTGCGGGTGGGCCTGGACTGGATCCGCCAGCCGGCCGCACCTGGGCACTGGCGCGCCGAGCTCTCCTGGCAGGGGGAGCCCGGCACCGCCTCGAAGCTCGCCTCCGCGCTGCGCGGCTGGCAGCTCATGCGGTACGAGGTGACCAGCGAGCCCTGCGCCACGGCGGAGGGGGAGCGCTACAGCAGCACGCCCTCACTCGGCATCTTCCACGCCGTCACCGGCATCCACGGCGACATCCTGATCCCCGAGGACCGGCTGCGGGCCGTCCTGCTGCGCGCCCGCAGCGAGGGCGCGGACCTGGAGGCCGAGATCGCCCGGCTGCTGGGCAAGCCCTGGGACGACGAGCTGGAGCCCTTCCGGTACGCGGGCGAGGGCGCACCGGTGCGCTGGCTGCACCAGGTGGTCTGACAGGCGGACGGTCCGAGGCCGGCCGGCCCGCACACCCGGTGTCCGCATACCTGGTGTCCGCACGGCCGACGGGTACGCCGAAGGGGCCGGCGCTCACGGAGAGCGCCGGCCCCTTCGTGTGTTGACGTCGGGCGTCAGCGGGTGCGGAAGGCCAGCACCACGTTGTGGCCGCCGAAGCCGAACGAGTTGTTCAGCGCGGCGATCCGGCCCTCGGGCAGCGGGGTGGCCTCGGTGACGATCTTCGCGTCCACCTCGTCGTCGAGCTCCTCGACGTTGATGGTCGGCGGGGCGACCCGGTGGTACAGCGCCTGCACGGTGGCGACGGTCTCGATGCCGCCGGCGCCGCCCAGCAGGTGACCGGTCATCGACTTGGTGGCCGAGACCAGGATGTGGTCGAGGTCCTCGCCCAGTTCCTTGCGCAGCGCCTTCAGCTCCGCGGTGTCGCCCTGCGGGGTCGACGTGGCGTGCGCGTTGACGTGCACGATCTCGGACTTGTCCAGCGGGTTGCGCTCGAACAGGTCGGCCAGCGCGCGGGCCACGCCGGCGCCGGTCGGCTCGGGCTGGGCGATGTGGTGGGCGTCCGAGGACAGGCCCTGGCCGACCGCCTCGCAGTAGATCCGGGCGCCACGGGCCTCCGCGTGCTCCAGCGACTCCAGCACGACCACGCCGGCGCCCTCGCCCAGCACGAAGCCGTCGCGGGCCTTGTCGTACGGACGCGAGGCGCGCTCGGGGGCGTCGTTGTTCTTGGACATCGCCATCATGTTGGCGAACGCGGCGATCGGCAGCGGGTGGATCGCCGCCTCGGTGCCGCCGGCCACCACCACGTCGGCGCGGCCGCTGCGGATCATCTCGATCGCGTAGCCGATCGCCTCGGCGCCGGAGGCGCAGGCGGAGACGGGGGTGTGCACACCCGCGCGGGCGCCGACCTCCAGACCGACGTTGGCCGCCGGGGAGTTGGGCATCAGCATCGGGACGGTGTGCGGGGAGACCTTGCGGGCGCCCTTGTCCTTCAGTACGTCGTACTGGTCGAGGAGGGTGGTGACGCCGCCGATGCCGGAGGCGATCACGGCGCCCAGGCGCTCGGGGGCGAGCTTGGAGGACTCGTCGGTGGCCGGGGTCTCGAAGCCGGCGTCAGACCAGGCCTCGCGGGCGGCGATCAGCGCGAACTGGGCCGAGCGGTCCAGCTTCCGGGCCAGCGGGCGGGGCAGGATCTCGCCCGGCTCGACCGCGACGCGCGCGGCGATCCGGACCGGCAGGTCCTCGGCCCACTCCTCGGTCAGGGCCGCCACGCCGGAGCGCCCGGCGACCAGGTTCTCCCAGGTCGTGGCGGCGTCGCCGCCCAGCGGCGTGAAGGCGCCGATACCCGTGACGACCACGGCTCGGTTCTCAGCGGTCACTGGTTTGTCTTCTTTCACGTTCGTGCGGGGTCGGCGGCGAGCCGAAGAAGGGCCCGGCCGGGCGCCCGGTGGGGCGTCCCGGCCGGCGGGTCGGTCTGGCTCGGGGAGCCGGACCGACGGGTCAGCCGTCCGAGGCGTGGCTCACGCCGGACGGGCTGGGCGATTCGAACGAGTCGATCGCTCAGGCGGCGTTGGTGAGGATGTAGTTCACCGCGTCGCCGACGGTCTTCAGGTTCTTGACCTCGTCGTCCGGGATCTTGACGTCGAAGCGCTCCTCGGCGGCCACGACGACCTCGACCATGGACAGCGAGTCGACGTCCAGGTCGTCGGTGAAGGACTTGTCCAGCTGGACGTCCTCGACCGGGATGCCGGCGATCTCGTTGACGATCTCGGCGAGACCTTCCTGGACCTCGTTCTGCGTAGCCATACTGGCTGCTCCTCTTCGGTGTTGAACGTGTCCGACCGTCGGCCGAACACGGGCTTGTGGATGGATGGGGGCGAAACGCGCCTAGGGGAGCGTAACGACTGCCGCGGCGTAGACGAGACCCGCCCCGAACCCGATGATCAGCGCGAGGTCGCCGCTGTGGGCCTCGCCGGACTCCAGCATGCGTTCCATCGCCAGCGGGATGGAGGCGGCGGAGGTGTTGCCGGTCTCGGCGATGTCACGGGCGACCGGCACCGACGCCGGCAGCTTGAGCGCCTTGATCATGGCGTCGGTGATCCGCATGTTGGCCTGGTGCGGGATGAAGGCGCCGAGCTGGTCGGCGGTGATCCCGGCGGCGTCCAGCGCCTGCTGGGCCACCTTGGCCATCTCCCAGACCGCCCAGCGGAAGACCGGCTGGCCGTCCATCCGCAGGGCCGGCCACTTCTGCTCCTCGCCCTGGCCGTTGATCGCGTCGGGCTTGGCGAAGGCGGTGTCCCAGGCCTGGGTCTGGCTGATGACGTCGGCCTGCGAGCCGTCCGAGCCCCAGATCAGCTTGCCGATGCCGGGCGTGTTCGACGGGCCGACGATCGCGGCGCCGGCGCCGTCACCGAAGATGAAGGCGGTCGAGCGGTCCGACTTGTCGGTCAGGTCGCTGAGCCGCTCGACGCCGATCACCAGCACGTACTCGGCGTTGCCACCGCGGACCATGCCGTCGGCCAGGCCCAGGCCGTACCCGAAGCCGGCACAGGCGGCCGAGATGTCGAAGGCCGGGGCGGTGCCGCAGCCGAGCCGCTGGGCGATCTCGGTGGCGATCGCGGGGGTCTGCTTGAGGTGCGAGACGGTCGAGACGATCACGCCGCCGATCTGCTCGGGGGTGATGCCCGCCTGCGCGATGGCCTTGCCGGCGGCCTGCACCGACATCTCGGCGACGCTCTCCTCCGGGCCCGCCCAGCGGCGCTCGGCGATCCCGCTGCGGGTGCGGATCCACTCGTCCGAGGAGTCGATCCACTCCAGCACCTCGGAGTTGGGGATGACCCGGACCGGGCGGTAGCCGCCGACACCGTGGATGCGGGAGTACTGCGCGCCGGTGGCGGGACGGATCTGCGGCTTGGTCATGCCTGCTCCTCCTGGTCCTGACCGCCGTGCTCGGCGACGAGCTCGCGCGCCTTGTCCAGATCGGCCGGGGTCTTCAGGGCGAGCGTGGCCACCCCCTTGAGGTTGCGCTTGAGCAGCGCGGTGAGCGTGCCCGCGGGGGACAGCTCGATCACGGCGGTCGCGCCCAGCCGGCCGAGGGTCTCCATGCAGAGGTCCCAGCGGACCGGGTTGGAGACCTGCGACACCAGGCGCGCCAGCACCTCGGCGCCGGAGTCGACGACGCCGCCGTCCTTGTTGGAGACGTAGCGGACCTGCGGGTCGGCCACGGTCAGGCTCGGGGCCAGCGCGGCCAGCCGCTCGACGCCGGGGGCCATGTGCTCGGTGTGGAAGGCGCCGGCCACCTTGAGCGCGATCAGCTTGGCGCCGGCCGGCGGGTCCGCCTTCAGCGCCTCCAGCTGGGCCAGCGTGCCGGCCGCGACGATCTGGCCGCCGCCGTTGTTGTTGGCAGCGGTCAGCCCGTGCTCGGCCAGCTTCTTCGCGACCTCCTCCGCGTCGCCGCCGAGCACGGCGGTCATGCCGGTCTCGGTGACGGCGGCGGCCTCGGCCATGGCCCGGCCGCGCTCGCGGACGAAGGCCAGCGCGTCGTGGGCGCTGAGCACCCCGGCACCGGCCGCGGCGGTGATCTCGCCGACGCTGTGGCCGGCGACGGCGCCGACCAGCTTGCGGGCGTCCGCCTCGTCCGGGAACAGCTCACGGGCGGTCACCAGACCGGCCGCGACCAGCAGCGGCTGGGCGACGGCGGTGTCCTTGATCTCCTCGGCGGACGCCTCGGTGCCGGCGTGCACCAGGTCGAGACCGGCGACCTCCGACCAGCCGCGCAGGCGGTCGGCGACACCGTCGAGCTCCAGCCAGGAGCTGAGGAAACCGGGGGACTGGGCACCCTGTCCAGGGGCGACGATTACGAGCACGGTTCAACCCTCTCTCGCCAGGCGCCCAGGGGCGGGTAGGCGACGGTAACGAAGAAAACCATCCGGGATTGTATGGTCCCTACACCCCGGCCCGGCCCGGCTCCGCGGCGGAGGTCAGTCGGCCGAGGGCCAGTGCGATCCGCAGGGTGAAGGCCGAACGTACGTCGGAGGGCGCGTACCCCGTGACGTCGGTCACACGTCGTAGCCGGTAGCGCACCGTGTTGGGGTGCACGAAGAGCATCCGGGCCGCGCCTTCCAGCGAGGACGCCTGCTCCAGGTAGACGCTCAGCGTCTCCAGCAGGGCGGAGCCGGCCTCGTCCAGCGGTGTGTAGATCTCCTCCACCAACTGACGGCGGGCGGCCTGGTCGCCGGCCAGCGCCCGTTCGGGCAGCAGGTCGTCGGCGAGCACCGGGCGCGGGGCGTCCGGCCAGGCGGCACAGGCGCGCAGACCGGCCGCGGCGGCGTGCGCCGAGCGGGTCGCCGAGAGCAGGTCCGGCACGGTCGGGCCGATCACCACCGGGCCCGGCGCGAACTGGCCGATCAGCGCCCGGGCGGCGTGCACCGGCTCCTTGTCGCCGCCGACCACGACCACCAGGCGCTTGCCCAGCACCCCGGTCAGCACGTTCAGCTTGGCGTACCGGGCGGCCCGCCGGATCGCCTCGACCACGAGCTCGCTGTCGCCGTCCGGGGCGCTGCCCATCACCACCCGCACCTGGCTGGGCTGCCCCCAGCCGAGGGCGGCGGCGCGGGACAGCACGCCCTCGTCGGCGTCGCCGGACAGCAGGGAGTTGACCACCAGCGCTTCCAGCCGGGCGTCCCAGGCGCCGCGCGCCTCGGCGGCCTGGGCGTACACCTGGGCGGTGGCGAAGGCGATCTCCCGGGCGTAGACCAGCACGGACTCGCGCATGTCCGCCTCGTCGCCCGGGGCGGCCACCTCCTCGATGGCCTCCTCCATCACCTCGATCGTGGTGCGGATCAGCTCGACGGTCTGGCGCAGGGTGATCGCCCTGGTCAGTTCGCGCGGGGCGGTGCCGAAGACGTCGGTGGAGATCGCCCGGGCGGCCTCGGGATGGCGGTACCACTCGGTGAAGGCGGCGATGCCGGCCTGGGCGACCAGGCCGATCCAGGAGCGGTGCTCCGGCGGCATCCGCCGGTACCAGCCGAGCTGGTCGTCCATCCGCGCGATCGCGGCGGTGGCCAGCTTGCCCGAGGACTTCTCCAGCCGCTTGAGCGTCGCCGCCCGGCGCTCGGCGCGCTCGGCGGCGTTTCTGCGCTCCTGCGCCGTCAGGCGGGGCGCCGGGCGGCCGGGGCGGTCGCGGCCGGCCCGGGGAGCGGGGCTCTTCCCGGAGGGTTCGGTCGTGGGACTGGGTTCGCTCTTGGAGTTCGCGGAAGCGGCTGGCACAAGGACAAGACTGCCTCACGCGAGTGGCTGCTCGTGCACACCCCCCGGCGCAGGGGCGCGGTGGCCGCGGTCGCACCGGCTACGGTGAGGAGCGTGACCGACGCACCTGAACGCCCCCGCGCCGACCTGCGCCGCACCGCCGAGCGCTACCGCTCCACCCCCGCCGAGGGCATCGAGACCCGACACGCGTTCTCCTTCTCCGGCCACTACGACCCGAAGAACACCCACTTCGGCGCGCTGCTGGCGTGCAACGAGGAACTCCTCGCGCCCGGCGCCGGGTTCGAGGAGCACAAGCACCGGGACACCGAGATCCTCACCTGGGTGCTGGAGGGCGCGCTGGCCCACCGGGACTCGCGCGGTCACAGCGGCGTGGTGCGCCCGGGCATGATCCAGCACCTCAGCGCGGGCTCCGGGGTCACCCACACCGAGCGCAACCTCGGCGGCGCCACCGGGCCGGTGCGCTTCGTCCAGATGTGGCTGCAGCCGGACGAGCTCGACGCCACCCCCGGGTACGGGCTGCGCAGGGTGGAACCGGCGGACGGCGGGTTGACGCTGCTGGCCTCCGGGATGGAGCGGGACGCCGGAACGGACGCCCTGCGGCTGCGCCGCCGCGACGCCGCGCTCTGGCTGGCCACCGCCGGCCCGTGGCAGCCGCTGCCCCAGCTGCCGGCGGCGCCCTGGCGGTACGCGCACCTGACGGCCGGCTCGCTGGGGTACCGGACGATTCCGGGGCCCAAGGGCGGCGGCCGTTCGATGGAGCCCGGCGACAGCGTGCGGATCACCGGCGAGGCCTTCGCCGACCCGGCGGCGGGCGGGACCGGCGCCGAACTCCTGCTCTGGGAGATGCACTCGCCGGTCTCGTACGGCTAGCCCCTCAGCTGTCCAGCTGGGCGAGCTCGGCCAGGACGGCGTCGGACAGCTGCGGCCAGGCGTCGACCGACCAGGGGCCGAAGTCCTGGTCGGTGAGCGCGACGCAGGCCACGCCGGCCTGCGGATCGACCCAGAGGAAGGTGCCGGACTGGCCGAAGTGGCCGAAGGTCTCGGGGGAGTTGGCGGTGCCGGTCCAGTGCTGGCTCTTGCCGTCGCGGATCTCGAAGCCGAGGCCCCAGTCGTTGGGGCGGCGGTGGCCGTAGCCGGGCAGCACGCCGCTGGTGCCCGGGAAGGCGACCTCGCGGGTGGCCCGGCGGACGGTGGACGGGTCGAGCAGCTTCGGGGACTGGAGCTCGGCGGCGAACCGGGCGAGGTCGGCCACCGTGGACAGGCCGCCGGCGCCGGCCGGGGACTTGCTCGCCGTGTTGATCACGGTGTCGCGCATGCCCAGCGGCTCGAACACGGCCTCGGCGGCGTACTGGTGGAAGGCGATCCCGGCGGCCTCGGCCAGGGTCAGGGCGAGCACGTCGAAACCGGCGTTGGAGTAGAGCCGGCGGTTGCCGGGCTCGGCGAACACCCGGTTCTCGTCGAAGCCGAGGCCGGAGGTGTGGGCGAGCAGGTGGCGGACGGTCGAGCCGGGCGGGCCGGCCGGGTCGTCCAGCTCGAACACGCCCTCCTCCAGGGCGACCAGTGCCGCGTAGGAGGTGAGCAGCTTGGTCACCGAGGCCAGCGGGAAGAGGTGCTGCTGGGGCCCGTGGGTGCCCAGCACCGCGCCGTCCGATCCCCGGACGACCGCAGCGGCGGCGTGGGGCACGGGCCAGTTCTCGATCATCCGCAGGCTCTTCATGCGGTCGACTCTAGCCGGGGCCGGAGCCGGGTGGTGGGGCCACCCGGGTGGATGGCTTGCTTGGAGTGCACTCCAACTCGGTAGCGTCGTGGTCGTCACAGGACAGGGGGAATCGATCATGGCCACACCCGTGCGTGCCCAGGCCGGTCTGCGCAGCTGTGCGGAGGTGTTCAACCACCCCGTCGGCGACGCGGACCGGACCGCGCGGCACACCATCAGCGAGGTCGCGGCGGCCAGCGGGCTGACCGCCCACACCCTGCGCTGGTACGAACGGATCGGCCTGCTCGACCCGGTCGACCGCGCGGTCGGCGGCCAGCGCCGCTACAGCGACGGCGACCTGCACCGGCTGGCCTTCCTGGGCCGGCTGCGGCTGACCGGGATGTCGGTGGCGGACATGCTCAAGTACGTCGACATGGTCCGCCGCGGCGAACAGACCTACGTGGAGCGCCGACATCTGCTGGAGGCGCAGCGCGAGGAGGTCCGGCAGCGGATCGTCGACCTCCAGGCCACCCTGGCCGTCCTGGACCACAAGATCGATCTCTACGCCGGGATGATCGCCGACGCCGCCGGCGCCCCGGCCCAGTGCCAGTACTACCGAGCAGAGGAAGAGCAGAGCGCATGACTCACCCCCTCCTTCCCACCGCCCCCCTCGGCACCGACGGCCCGCTGGTGGGCGTCCAGGGCCTCGGCTGCATGGGCATGAGCGAGTTCTACGGCCCGACCGACTCCGACGAGGCGCTCGCCACGCTGGACGCCGCCCTGGAGCTGGGTGTCACGCTGTTCGACACCGCGGACATGTACGGTTCCGGCCGCAACGAGGAGTTCATCGGCCCGTTCGTCCGGGCCAACCGGGACAAGGTGGTGCTCGCCACCAAGTTCGCCATCGAGCGCGACCCGGCAGACCCGACCAAGCGCGCCATCCGCAACGACCCGGCGTACATCCGTACCGCCGTGGAGGGCTCGCTGCGCCGCCTCGGCGTGGACGTGATCGACCTGTACTACATGCACCGCCGCAACCCGGAGGTGCCGCTGGCCGAATCGGTCGGCGCCATGGCCGAGTTGGTCCAGGCCGGCAAGGTGCGCCGGCTGGGCCTGTCCGAGGTGACCGGGGCCGAGCTGCGCGAGGCGCACGCCGTCCACCCGATCGCCGCGGTGCAGTCCGAGTGGTCGGTGTTCGCCCGTGACGTCGAGCGCTCGGCGGTGCCGGCCGCGGCCGAGCTGGGCGTCGCCTTCGTGCCGTACTCGCCGCTCGGACGCGGCTTCCTGACCGGCGCCTTCCAGGACGCCGCGACGCTGGCGGCGGACGACTTCCGCCGCACCCACCCGCGGTACACCGGTGAGAACGCCGTCGCCAACGCCGAACTGCTCAGCCCGATGCGGAAGATCGCCGAGGCCCACGAGGCGACGCTCGCCCAGGTCGCGCTGGCCTGGGTGCACCAGCGGGCCGAGGTGCACGGGCTGACCGTCGTGCCGATCCCGGGCACCCGCAAGCGCAGCCGACTGGCGGAGAACACCGCGGCGGCGACCCTGCGGCTGAGCGCGGAGGAGCTGGCGCTGCTGGAGCCGCTGGCCGGCCAGGTGGCGGGGGACCGCTACGCGGACATGCGCAACACCTCGGTCGGACGGGAGTAAGTGCCCGCGGGGTCCGGGGATCGGCGACTCCCCGGACCCCCGGGTCCCGAGGCACTCAGGCCTTGCGGCCCAGCCAGGCGGCCAGCCGGGTGTGGACGTCGGCGTCCTCGGCGGCCGGCCGCACCGCCCCGAACGGGACGCCCTCGACCCGGCTCTCCGGCGGCAGGATCAGCTGGGCGACGGCCAGCGCGGTGCCGGCCACCTCGTCGTCCAGCACGAAGCCGTTGTCGAGGGCGGTCGCGATGTCCCAACAGTGGGTGCCGAGTTCCATCACGTAGCCGCCGACCGCGACCGCTCCGGGCACCTCGCCCCAGGGGGCGACGGTCGGGCGGCCCAGCTTGCTGTCGTCCGCCCAGGCGGCGGTCACCCGGGCGCGGGCCCGGTCCAGCACGGCCGTCCAGCCGTCGTCCGAGGGGTCCTCGATGGCGGCCACGACGTCCTGGGCGTGACCGCCCTCGCCCATGTACGCGAAGCGGTGGATGCCGCCGATCACGTGGTTCAGCAGCTGACGCAGCGTGTACTCCTCGCAGGGAGTGGGCCGGTCGAGGTCGGCGGGGGTGATGGTGGCGAACAGCCGGTCCAGCTGGGCGAGGGCGGTGAGGTACTGCGGGCGGGCGTCCTGGACGGCGCTCATCTGTGGTCAGCTCCCTTGTGGGGTCGGGTGGTTCGGGCGGCCCTCGCGGGCTCGGAACGCAATCTGCCAGTAAAACCTGACAACGGCCGTCAGGATTTTTGGGATCCTGGCGTCATGAAGGCCGACCGCCTGCTCTCGATCCTGCTGCTGCTCCAGACCCGCGGCCGGGTGCCCGCCACCGAACTGGCCGAACGGCTGGAGGTGTCCGTCCGCACCATCTACCGGGACGTCGAGTCCCTCTCCGCCGCCGGGGTGCCGGTGTTCACCGAACGCGGCCGGCACGGCGGCATCAACCTGCTGCCCGGCTACCGCACGGACGTCACCGGGCTGACCGCCGACGAGGCCCGGGCCCTGTTCGTGCTCTCCACCCAGGGCGCGCACAGCGACCTCGGACTGGACGGCGCGCTCGGCTCGGCGCTGCGCAAGGTGATGGCGGCGCTGCCCGCCCCGCACCGCCCGGCCGCCGAGCGGGTCAGCGAGCGCATCCTGGTCGACCCGGCCCGCTGGATGCAGAACTCCCAGCCGGGCGCCGCCGGGCTGCCGGACCTGGGCGAGCTGCAGTACGCCGTGTTCGCCGACCGGCGGCTGCGGCTGCGCTACCGGCACAGCGGCACGCCCGCACCGGTGGAGTACACCGTCGACCCGTACGGCCTGGTGAACAAGGCCACGGTCTGGTACCTGGTGGCCGATCTGCACGGCGAGCCGCGGCTGTTCCGGGCCGATCGGGTGCTGAGCGCCGAGACCACCGAGGAGACGGTCCGCCGCCGGGCCGGGGTGGCGCTCGGCGAGGTGTGGGCGGCGCTGCGCGAGCAGGTGGAGCGACTGCCCAAGGACGTACCGGCCCGGGTGCGGGTCCGGCGCGGGCGGCTGGACCTGTTCCTGCGCCTCCACGGCGGCCGGGTCACGGCTCCGCCGCCGGAGTCCGGGGCCGGTCCGGCCGAGGAGTGGGTGGAGCTGGCGCTGGCCTTCCCGGCCGCGGCGGCCGTCCGCGCGCTGCTGGCGTTCGGCGCGGACGTCGAGGTGCTGGCTCCGCCGGCCGCCCGGCGCGAGCTGGCCCGGGCGGCGGCGGAGGCCCTGCGGCTCTACCGGGACGAAGACGGAACCTAGGTGTTGGGCTGCGCCCGGACCACGTCGCGGTAGTCCCCGAGGGAGATGGCCGCGAAGTTGTGCAGGCTGTCGGTGCCGTCGGTGAGGTAGCCGTTGTGGCCGGCGGCGCGGGCGGAGGAGATCTGCTCGGCGCCGAAGCCGTTGCCGGTCGGGTCGGCGCCGTGGCCGAGCTTGCCGACCTCCAGGAACGGGACGTTGCCGATCCAGTCGCTGGGGTTGCGGGTGGCCCACACGTGCACGCCGCCGCCGAGTTCGCCGGCGGACTGGACGCCCATGCCGGGGCTGCCGAACACCATCATGTCGGTGATGCCCGAGGTGTCGGACGGCGAGGCGGCCGCGCGCGGGATCTTCGGGGCGGCGGTGCCGCAGACCACCGAGCCGTAGGAGTGGCAGAGCAGCGCCGGGGGAGCGTCCGGCCGGGTGGTCTCCTTGAGGCCGGCCAGCAGGCGCTGCAGCCTGGGAGCGGCGACGTCGGCGAGCCGGGAGGTGGCCGCGTCCGGGCCGAGGCCGGAGGGGGTGACGTACCCGGTCCAGGCGATCACGGCGGTACGGGTCTTCGGGGCCTGGCGCTGCTCCTCGGCGTACAGGGCGCGGGCCATGCCGGCCGCGCCGCGCAGCGGCTCGGCCGACTGGTCGAAATGGCCCAGGTCGGCGTCCGAGCCGGGGACGACCACGGAGACCCGCTCGGCGTCGGCGAGGTCGCCCCAGACCTCGGTGACCAGGCCCCGGCCGCGCGGGTCGAAGGCGAGGATCTGCCGGCCGGGGGCGAGCAGGCGGTCGACGTCGTTGGCGCGGGAGACGGCCAGTGCCCGGGTGTCGGCGTCCAGCTTCTTGTCGGCCGCGCGGACCCGGGCGGCGTCGCGCTCGTCGGCGAGCGCGATCCGGTTGGCGCGGTAGCGCAGGTCCAGCGGGGCGCCGTCGTAGTTGCCGACGACCAGCGGGTACTGCTTGACCAGCCGGTCCAGCTCGGTGGGGGCGAGCGAGGCGAAGAAGGCGGCGGCGTCGGCCGGGCTGGTGGTGGCCGGGTCGGGCAGGGAGCGGCCGAAGGAGTGGTCCTGCACCCAGGCGGAGCTGCCGGCCGGGGGCGTGGAGATCGCCAGCTGCTCGGAGGAGACCGCGGCCGCGGCGGCCGAGGCACCCGCGTCGGCGAGCACGGCACAACCCGCGAACGCCCCGATCAGTACCCGCTTCCAGCGTCGGGGCTTGCGCACCGCACCAACTCCCTCGGGGCCCGTCACCGATTCTCGGGCGGTGCCCGGAGGGTGCGATATGGACTGCTGACTTCCCTGCGCAAGCGTAGAGGTCACGAGACGGTGACGGGCGCGCCTAAACTGTGGGATGGATCACATGAACCGTGCGTGTCCTTCCGGCGTCCTTGTGGGGCCCTTCGAAGGGTGCTGAGCGGAGTTCCGGGCGTCGAGCTCGCCGACCAGCCGCTTGGGTGCCGTCCGCCGCCAGGCCTCGGTGACCAGGTCCTGCAGCTCCTCCGGGTCGACCAGGTCCAGCCGGACGCTCACCCAGCCGTGCCGCCCGACGTACCGGGCGAAGGAGAACACCTCGGGCTCGGCGGCGATCAGCTCGGCCTGGTCCTCGCGCGAGGCCTTGACGGTGACGCTGTCGCCGTCGGGCGAGCCCATCGCGAAGACCTTGCCGCGGACCCGCAGCGTCTCGATGCCCCAGGTCGGCTCCTGGGCGGCCTCCGGCAGGGTCAGGGCCATCGCGCGGAACTCGTCGAACGTCACCATGGGGGGAGGTTAGAGCAGGGCGCCGACAGCGCGCGCCGGTCCGCGCCCCGCGCGTGCCGTGGTCGACGGCGTGCGTCACACCATCCCCAGCGCGTACGCGGCGAAGAGCGCCGCCGCGGCGCCGGCCAGCGCCTTGCCGATCCGGGAGAAGGCCGTCCAGGGGCCGTCGAAACGCCGGGCGAACCACCCGATCGCCACCAGGGCGGCGCCGAACAGCGGGAGCAGGGCCAGTCGGGCGGCCACCCAGCCGAGCGAGTCCGGCGCGGTGGTCAGACCGGGCAGGGCGCCGAGGCCGGCCGCACCGGGCACCGCCACGGCGAGCATCGCGCTCTGGTGCCAGCAGAAGATCGTCATCGCCGACAGGTTGACCACCACCACCGGCAGCCAGAGAAGCGGACGGCGGCTCAGCAGCCGTCCCAGCCGCTCCCGCAGCAGCACCGCGGCGCCGCACTGAACCGCCGCCAGGGCGAGCACCAGCAGGGACGGCGGGTGCGAGTTGGTCCGCTCGGCGCCCGGTACACCCACCATGCTGGCCGGGTAGTGGAACACGACCAGCAGCGCGGCGAACAGCGCGCCGCCACCGAGCAGCAGCGCCCGGGCCGCCGGACGGCCGAGCCGGCCCTGCGCCCACAGCACGCCCAGCTGGTAGCCGAACATCCAGCCCGGCAGCAGGTTCAGCAGCCCGACCCAGGACGGCACCGCCTCGGCCCACGGCCCGTACCGCAGCAGGTCGACCACGGCGACCGCGGCCACCAGCAGGCCCGCCGACCAGAGGCCGAGCCGCCGCCCGAAGGCCGCGCAGAGCGGAGTGAGCGCGGTCAGCGCCAGGTACACCCCGATGTACCAGAGCGGCTGCACCACCAGGGTCGCGCCGGTGCGCAGGGTGTCCGCGGGCACGCCGAGCCGGGGCAGCAGCGGGATCAGCAGCGCCCACACCGCCGTCACCCCGAGCACCGGCCGCAGCAGCCGGACGGTCCTGGCACGCAGCCAACTCCCGTACGGCAGGCCCTTCTCCCGGGCCCGCTCGAGCGAGCGGACCGAGGAGTGGCCGCCGACCAGGAAGAACACCCCCAGCATCTGGAGCACCCAGCTGGCCGGGGCGAAGAAGCCGAGCGAGGAGAGCGGGCTGGCGTTGTGCAGGGCGCCGTCGGGGGAGAGGGTCAGGCCGCCGAGCATCCAGTGGCCGATCGGGACGGAGAGCAGGGCGAGGGCGCGCAGCCCGTCCAGGGCGCGGTCGCGGGTGGCGGGGGTCTTCGCGTCGACCTTCTCGGCGGCGCGGCGCAGGGCGGTGAGCGGGTGGGCCATGGTGGTGCTCCTTCCGGTGCGAGGTGTCGGAGGGCGGTGTGGGAGGGCGGTGCGGGGCGGATCTCGGAGGGCGGTGCGGGGCGGATCTCGGAGGGCGGTGCGGATCTCGCAGAGCCCTCAGTGCCCGAGGGCGATCGCGGCGTAGGCGGCGAGCGAGGCGGTGCCGGGGGCGAAGTAGCCGGTGTGGCCGTGGGATCCGGTGGAGGGCAGCGGGCGGGCGCCGAAGCCGGGACCGGTCGGGTCGGCGCCGTGGCCGAGACCGAACAGCCGGACGTTGGGCACGTTGCCGATCCAGTCGGAGCCGTTGCGGGTGGTGGCCCAGAGCGGGACGTCCGGGTCGAGGTCGGCGGCCGAGTCGACGCCCATGCCGGGCGAGCCGAGCACCACCAGGGCGGAGGCGCGGGCCCGGGTGGGGTGGGCCAGGCCGCAGACCACCGAGCCGTAGCTGTGGCAGAACACCGTGGGCGGGGCCTGCGGGTGGGTGCTGACGGCGAGTCCGTCGAGCAGCCGGGTGAGGCGGGTGGCGCCGGCCCGGGCGAGGTCCTCGGTGGCGGCGTCGACACCGACACCGACCGGGGTGGTGTAGCCGGCCCAGGCGATCACGGCCGTTCCCCCGTCGGTGGCCTGCCGCAGGGCGCGGGCCATGCCGGCGGGGGTGCCGTACGGGTCGGTGGCGCGGTCGAAGGTCAGCAGGTCGATGTCCGAGCCGGGGACGATCACGGCCGTGCGGGCGGCGGTGGCGAGGTCGCCGAACACCTCGGCGACCTGGCCGCGGCCGCGCGGGTCGAAGGCGAGGATCTGCCGGTCGCCGTTCAGCAGGGTGCGGTAGCGCTCGGCGCGGGTGCGGGCGGCCTGCTGGTCCTGCGGGGTGAGGGCCGGGTCGGTGGCCCGGGCGAGTTCCCGGGTGCGTTCGGCGGTGAGGGCCAGGGTGTTGGCGCGGTACCGGAGCCGGGCCGGGGCGCCGTCCAGGTTGCCGACCACCAGGGGGTGCCGGGCGGCCAGGGCGTCCTGCTGTGCGGGCGTCAACCCGGCGAAGAACGACGCGACCTGGGCCGGGGTGCTGGTGGCCGGATCGGGCGGTTGGAGGCCGAGCGCGGTGTCGGCGGTCCAGGCGGCGCTGCCGGGCGGCGGGCCGGTGACGGCGCTCTGGGTGTCGGCGGCCCAGCCGCCCGCGCCGAGTGCGGCCGCCAGTGCCACCGCGGTGGCGGCGATCGCCCGCCTGGTCCGGAACCTGCGCATGTCCCTGCTCTCCCTCGCCCGTTGGGCCGGCGACCGGATTCGGTTGCCGACGGGGAGGAAGGTAGGAATGCGACGGCCCCGCGGACGTCACACCGCGGGGCCAACTCCCGGGTGCTACCCGGGTATGAGGGGGATGTCCCCCCTCATTCGCCGGGGGTCACCAGGCCCGACTCGTACGCCAGCACCACCGCCTGGGCGCGGTCACGCAGGTCGAGCTTGCCGAGGATGCGCCCGATGTGGGTCTTGACGGTCTGTTCGGCGAGCACCAGTCGGGCGGCGATCTCCTGGTTGGACAGGCCGCGGGCGATCAGCTCCAGCACCTCGGTCTCGCGCGGGGTCAGGCCGTTGAGCCGCAGCCTGGGGTCGCGGCGCTTGGCGGGCCGGTTGCGGGCGAAGTCCGCGATCAGCCGCCGAGTGACGGAGGGGGCGAGCAGCGCCTCGCCGGCCGCGACCACCCGGACCGCGGCGATCAGGTCGGCGGGCGGGGCGTCCTTGAGCAGGAAGCCACTGGCCCCGGCGCGCAGCGCCTCGTACACGTAGTCGTCCACGTCGAAGGTGGTCAGCATCAGCACCCTGGGCCGGTGCGCCCCCGGGACGGCGGGGTCGAGCAGCTTCCGGGCGGCCTCCAGGCCGTCCATGACGGGCATCCGGACGTCCATCAGCACCACGTCCGGGTGGGTGCGGCCGGTGACCTCCAGGGCCTGGGCGCCGTCCGCCGCGTCCCCCACCACGTCGATGTCGCTCTGGGCGTTGAGCAGGGCGGCGAACCCGGCCCGCACCATGGCCTGGTCGTCGACGATGATCACGCGGATGGTCATGCGGGCTTCTCCCCCGGGGTTCCTGGTCGGTCGGACGGGTCGAGCGGCAGGACGGCGGCGACCTTGAAGCCGCCGTCCGGCAGCGGACCGGTGTCCAGCCTGCCATCGACCAGCCGCACGCGTTCCCGCATTCCGACCAGACCGTGCCCGGTGCCCTCGACCGAAGCCTCCAGCGACTCGGTGCGCTGCGGCGGGGCCGCGTTGACCACGGTGAGCCGCAGTTCGGGGCCGTCCGCCGACAGCGACACCCAGGTCCGCGCGCCGGGGGCGTGCCGGACCACGTTGGCCAGCGCCTCCTGGACGATCCGGTACGCGGAGAGGCCGACGGCCTGCGGCACCCGTTCGGTCAGTCCCTCGTCCACGGTCAGTTCGGCGGGCACGCCGGCCCGCCCCACCGTCTCGACGAGCTGGGCGAGTTGCCCGACCCCCGGCTGCGGGGCGGTCTCCCCGGCGGACTCCTCGCTGCGCAGCACGCCGAGCAGCCGGCGCATCTCGGCCAGGGACTCGCGCGCGGTGCCGGCGATCGCGGTGAACTCCTCGGCGGCAGCGGCCGGGACGCCCTCGATCCGGTACGGCGCGCTGGCGGCCTGCACCGCGATCACCGACATGTGGTGGGCCACCACGTCGTGCAACTCCCGTGCGATCCGGGCGCGTTCCTCCAGCAGGGTGCGCCGCTCGCGCTCCACCTCGCTGATCTGCTCCTGCTCGGTGAGCAGCCGCCGGGCGACCGTGCGATCCCGGACGGCCCAGCCGAGCAGGAGGACGGCGCCGCTGAGCGCGATCAGCAGCACGGTGGTGCCGTCACCGGCTCGGGGCAGGCCGAGGGTGGTGGTGAGCACGGTGAGCAGGAAGGTGGCCACCCAGACCGCGATCACGGTGGCCCGGCGCTCGCGCAGCCCGAGGGCGAGCAGCAGGAAGAGATAGGACAGGATCATCGGCGCCGTCCACGGCCAGCTGCCCTCGACCTGGTGGTGCCGGGCGGTGATGGCGGCGGTGGTGACCAGCGTGGCGGCGCTGATCCACCAGGCGGCCAGCGGCCGGGTGATGGCCAGGAACAGCGGGATGGTCTGGCTGACGGTGAGTGCGGCGGCGACCGGCAGGACGAGGCCGTAGAAGTTGACCAGGTTGGCGATTCCGGTGGGGATCAGCACGGCCTGGAGGATGACCACGACGATGTAGGGGAGTCGGCGGACCCAGGGCCTGCGGGAGTCCCCGAGCAGCGGGGTGTGGTCATCGCTCGGAGTGGTCAGGTGGTGCCGCAGGGTGCGCAGTTGGCGCATGGCGAACCCGCGGGCGTCGGCGGTGGTGAGCGTCTTCATCGCCGGCCAGCCTAGGAGCGTGGGCCGGTGCGGGGCGTCGGACTGGAGCCCGAACTTCCGGGGGCTGGCGGGGTACGGGGTGATACTCCGGTATGACAGCGGGGACTACGGCCGCCAGTGCCCCGCCAGGGCGGGGCCGAGCTGGTCGAAGTACCGCTCGATGATCGCGACCATGCCCTCGGGTCCGGCCGGTTCCTGCTCGGCGGTCCAGGACAGGTGGGCGGCGCGCAGCAGGCTGCCGAAGACGGCTGCGAGCACGACCGGGCGCAGGTCCCGGGCCGGGTCCAGCCCCTCGCGCTCGGCGAGCACCTGGACGACCAGGCGCTCCTGCTCGGTGACCCGGCGCAGGTGGGCGGCGAGCAGTGCGGGCGTCTCCTCGATGATCCGCAGCAGTTCGAGGGCGCTGCTGATCGAGCCGGGTCCGGAGGTCCGGGCGTTCCCGAGGTCGCGCCAGGCCTTGACGATCGAGGCGCGCAGGGCCTGGAGCGGGGGCTCCTCGGCGGGGCGGTGGCGCAGGCAGTGGATGAAGTAGTCCTCGGCCTCGGCCATCACGGCGAGGGCGACCTCGTCCTTGTTGGCGAAGTAGCGGAAGAAGGTGCGCTGGGAGACGTCGACGGCGGAGGCGATCTCGTCGACGGTGGTCCGGGCGAAGCCCTGCCCGAGGAAGAGCGCGTGGGCGGCCTGCACCAGGGCGTCCCGGGTCTGCTGCTTCTTGCGCTCCCGCAGGCCGGGTGCCCGGCCGAGGTCCTCCGGGGTGCCGACGGGGTGAGAGGTGCGAGCGGCCATGGAGGGGGCCTTCCGGGGGCGCTGGGGCGAGGGGTGGGAGGACAACCTTAGCCGCCTGACAAATGTCAGTTCAGGTCAGTAGTCATCGTTTGCCGAATGTCAGTGACTGACATAATCTGCCGGAGTGGCGCTCGTCGGCCGGGCACTCGTGGGGACGGGTGGGTCGTCGCAGCGCCACCGTCATGTCCCGGTCTCTGCCACGCCCACGGAGGGCCAAGATGAGTCAGTTCGTCGTCAAGAACTCCGAGGCGGACGCACCGCCGCCACCGAACCCGTCGTCCGGGGGGCTCAAGGGGCACCCCTGGCTGACCCTGTTGACCGTCGCGGTCGGCGTCATGATGGTCGCCCTGGACGGCACCATCGTCGCCATCGCCAACCCGGTGATCCAGGAGAAGCTGGGCGCCGCGCCCTCCGAGATCCAGTGGGTCACCAGCGGCTACCTGCTGGCGCTCGCCGTCTTCCTGATCACGGCCGGCAAGATCGGCGACCGCTTCGGCCACAAGAGCACCTTCCTGGTCGGCGCGGTCGGCTTCGCCGCCACCTCCGCCGCGATCGGCTTCGCGGGGAACATCCAGACCGTGATCGCCTTCCGGGTGCTCCAGGGCCTGTTCGGCGCGCTGCTCCAGCCGGCCGCGCTCGGCCTGCTGCGCGGGGCCTTCCCGGCCGAGCGGCTCAACATGGCGATCGGCATCTGGGGCGGCGTGATCGGCGCCTCCACCGCGGCCGGCCCGATCGTCGGCGGCCTGCTGGTCGAGCACGTCAGCTGGGAGTCGGTCTTCTTCATCAACATCCCGGTCGGCCTGATCGCGCTGGCCCTCGGCCTGTGGGTCCTGCGCGACGTACGGGCCGAGAACGCCGCCAGGTCCTTCGACCTGCCGGGCATCGGCCTGCTCTCGGTCGGCATGTTCGCCCTGGTCTTCGGCATCATCAAGGCCCCCGAGTGGGGCTGGGGCGACAGCCGGACGCTGCTGTTCCTGGGCGGCGCCGTGCTGCTGATGGTGCTCTTCGCGCTCTGGCAGGGCCGGGCGAAGGAGCCGCTGATCCCGCTCAGCCTGTTCCGCTCGGTGCCGCTGTCGGCGGGCGTCCTGCTGATGGTCCTGATGGCCTTCGCGTTCTTCGGCGCGATCTTCTTCGTGACCTTCTACCTGCAGAACGTGCACGGCATGAGGCCGGTCGACGCCGGCGTCCACCTGCTGCCGATGACCGGCATGATGATCGTCGGCTCGCCGCTGGCCGGCATCGCGATCGGCAAGGTCGGCCCGCGGATCCCGATCATGGTCGGAATGCTGCTCACCACCGGCGCCATGGTCGGCATGTCCACCCTGGACACCGGCTCGGGCACCGGCGTGATGTCGCTCTGGTTCGTCCTGATGGGCCTCGGCATCAGCCCGGTCATCGTCGGCGCCACCGAGGTCATCGTCGGCAACGCCCCGCTGGAGCTGTCCGGCGTGGCCGGCGGGCTCCAGCAGGCCGCGATGCAGGTCGGCGGGAGCCTGGGCACCGCCGTGCTGGGCGCCCTGATGGCCGCCAAGGTCGGTGACGTGCTGCCCGGCAACTGGGCGAAGCCGGGCCTGCCGCCGGTCGCCGACCCGCAGCAGGCCGAACTGCTCAAGCAGGGCGCCCAACTGGGCATCGCCCCGCCCGCCCAGCCCGGTATGCCGCAGCAGGCGGTGGACGCGATGGCCGGCGCCGTGCACCAGTCCTTCGTCAGCGGCATGTCGCTGGCCTTCGTGGTGGCCGCCGCGGTGGCCTTCGCCGCCGCCCTGCTCGCCCTGCTGACCCGTCGCGGCAGCAACGACGCGGGCCCGGCCGTGCACATCTGACCCGCCTCGGCGGAGGAAACCGAAAGGGCCGGACCCCCAGCACGAGGGGTCCGGCCCTTTCGGGCACTAGCGGGTGATCAGGCGTCGCCGCCGACGGCACCCGGGTCGGCCGCGGCCACGTCCAGCAGCTGGTAGCGGTCGATCGCGTCCTTCAGCACCGAGCGCTCCACCTTGCCCTGCTTGGCGAGCTCGGTGAGCACCCCCAGCACGACCGACTGGGCGTCGATGTGGAAGAAGCGACGGGCCGCGCCACGGGTGTCGGCGAAGCCGAAGCCGTCGGCGCCCAGCGACTGGTACTGGCCCGGCACCCAGCGGGCGATCTGGTCCGGAACGGCGCGCATCCAGTCGGACACGGCGACGACCGGGCCCTCGGCGCCCTGGAGCTTCTGGGTGACGTACGGCACGCGCTGCTGCTCCTCGGGGTGCAGCAGGTTGAACTCCTCGGCCTCCACCGCGTCGCGGCGCAGCTCGTTCCAGGAGGTCGCGGACCAGACGTCGGCCCTGACGTTCCACTCCTCGGCGAGGATGCGCTGGGCCTCCAGGGCCCACGGCACGGCCACGCCGGAGGCGAGGATCTGGGCCGGGATCTGGCCGGCGGTGCCCGGCGCGTACTTGTGCAGACCCTTGAGGATGCCCTCGACGTCCACGTTCTCGGGCTCGGCCGGCATCTTGATCGGCTCGTTGTAGACGGTGAGGTAGTAGAACACGTCCTCGCCGTGCGGGTGCTCGGCCGTGGAGCCGTACATCCGGCGCAGACCGTCCTGGACGATGTGCGCGATCTCGAAGCCGTACGCCGGGTCGTACGCGACGACGCCGGGGTTGGTCGAGGCCAGCAGGTGCGAGTGGCCGTCGGCGTGCTGCAGGCCCTCACCGGTCAGGGTGGTGCGACCGGCGGTGGCGCCGAGCACGAAGCCGCGGGCCAGCTGGTCGGCCATCTGCCAGAACTGGTCGCCGGTGCGCTGGAAGCCGAACATCGAGTAGAAGACGTACACCGGGATCAGCGGCTCGCCGTGGGTCGCGTAGGACGAACCGGCGGCGATCAGCGAGGCGGTGCAGCCGGCTTCGGAGATGCCGTCGTGCAGCATCTGGCCGGTCGGCGACTCCTTGTAGGCCAGCAGCAGGTCACGGTCGACCGACTCGTAGGTCTGGCCCATCGGGTTGTAGATCTTCGCCGACGGGAACAGCGAGTCCATGCCGAAGGTGCGGTACTCGTCCGGAGCGATCGGCACGAAGCGGTTGCCGATGCCCTTGTCCCGCATCAGGTCCTTGAGCAGCCGGACGAACGCCATGGTGGTGGCGATGGTCTGGTTGCCGGAACCCTTCTTGACCGCCTTGTACGCGTCGTCGCCGGGCAGCGTGAGCTGGCGCGGGCGCACCTTGCGGGTGGGCACGAAGCCGCCGAGGCCCTGGCGGCGGTCGTGCATGTACTGGATCTCCTCCGAGTTGCGACCCGGGTGGTAGTACGGCGGGTAGCCCTCGTCCAGCTGCTTGTCGGTGATCGGCAGGTGCAGCCGGTCGCGGAAGCGCTTCAGGTCGTCGACCGTCAGCTTCTTCATCTGGTGGGTGGCGTTGCGGCCCTCGAAGTTGGGGCCCAGCGTCCAGCCCTTGACCGTCTGGGCCAGGATGACCGTCGGCTGGCCCTTGTGCTCACGGGCCGCCTTGAACGCCGCGTAGATCTTCTTGTGGTCGTGGCCGCCGCGACCCAGGTGCTGGATCTGCTGGTCGGTCATGTTCTCGACCATGGCGCGCAGGCGCAGGTCGCCGCCGAAGAAGTGCTCGCGGATGTAGTCGCCGGTCTCGGTGGCGTAGGTCTGGAACTGGCCGTCCGGCGTGGTGTTCATCTTGTTCACCAGGACGCCGTCGCGGTCCTGCGCGAGCAGCGGGTCCCAGCTGCGGTCCCAGATGAGCTTGATCACGTTCCAGCCGGCGCCCCGGAACTGGGACTCCAGCTCCTGGATGATCTTGCCGTTGCCGCGGACCGGGCCGTCCAGGCGCTGCAGGTTGCAGTTGACCACGAAGGTCAGGTTGTCCAGGCCCTCGCGGGCGGCCAGCGACAGCTGGCCGAGCGACTCGGGCTCGTCCATCTCGCCGTCGCCGAGGAAGGCGTAGACGTGCGAGTCGGAGGTGTCCTTGATGCCCCGGTGCTCCAGGTAGCGGTTCATCCGGGCCTGGTAGATCGCGCCGAGGGGGCCGAGGCCCATCGAGACGGTCGGGAACTCCCAGAAGTCCGGCATCAGCCGCGGGTGCGGGTAGCTGGACAGGCCGTACGGGGCCTTCGACTTCTCCTGGCGGAACGCGTCGAGCTGCTGCTCGGTGAGTCGGTCCAGCAGGAAGGCGCGGGCGTAGATGCCGGGGGAGGCGTGGCCCTGGAAGAAGACCTGGTCGCCGGACTCGCCCTCGGCGTCCTTGCCGCGGAAGAAGTAGTTGAAGCCCACGTCGTACAGCGACGCGGAGGAGGCGAAGGTGGCGATGTGGCCACCGACGCCGATGCCCGGGCGCTGCGCCCGGGAGACCATCACGGCCGCGTTCCAGCGGGTCGCGTTGAGGATCTTGCGCTCGATCTCCTCGTTGCCGGGGAAGAAGGGCTCGTCCTTGGTCGCGATGGTGTTGACGTAGTCCGTGCTGCGCATCTCGGGCACGGCGACACGCTTCTCGCGGGCGCGCTCGATCAGCCGCAGCATCAGGTAACGGGCACGCTCACGCCCCCGCTCGTCGATAGCCGCATCGAGCGACTCCAGCCATTCCGCGGTCTCCTCGGGATCGAAGTCCGGGACCTGACTCGGAAGGCCGCCAATGATGATCGGGTTGCGATCGGATCCGGAAGCCACGCTGTTCCTTCACTGTCGGTCGAAACTAGAGGTGTGTCGCGCCGCCTCCATCGTGCTACCGCGCTCGGAGATCCGTCATCTCTACCGATCGGTAACCGTTCCGCCTGGTGGGCGGAGCGGCTTGGTGGCGTGCGTCGCGGGCGTCTTCGTCCGCTCCGAACACCCCCGGGTGTTACGAACAGAGGTGGTCCGACCTGGTGTCCCGTCCGCCCGATGGCGGGCGGCCGGGGTGAGGGCCAACAGGAGACTCTACGCCCGCGCACACGCGGACCCCGAATGCCGTTCGCATCTCGGGCACGCGTACGGCCTGTGGGCCGGGACCACCCGAAGCATCCTTGTCCCACGCAGAGAAGGGCAAATCGGTGTGATTCCCGACACGTCGACCGGCGTGTCCCGCTGTGACACGTCAACCTTTGGAGGGGATCGGCGGTCGGGTACTTGCGCGAACCGCCGCGCCCGTGTGGACTACGGCCACAGCCTCGGCATGGATGCCGAGCCGAATACTGGAGGTTATTCCCGTGAGCGCGACCGCGGACCCCGCGGACAAGTCCAACCCGGCGACCCGTCTCGGCTTCGAAGAGGGCCAGATCGTCCAGGAGCTGGGGTACGACGACGACACTGACCAGGATCTCCGCGAGGGCATCGAGGAGATCACCGGGACGGATCTCGTCGACGAGGACTACGACGACGTCGCGGACGCCGTCCTGCTGTGGCACCGCGACGACGACGGGGACCTCACCGACGCCCTCGTCGACGCCCTGGAATACCTGGCCGAGGGCGGTCTGATCTGGCTGCTGACGCCCAAGACCGGGCGGGACGGCCACATCGAGGCCTCCGACATCGCTGACGCGGCGAAGACCGCCGGTCTCTCGCAGACCAGCTCGATCGCGATCGCCAAGGACTGGGCGGCCACCCGTCTGGCGACCAAGTCCACGGCGAAGCAGCCCAAGCAGCGCTGAGCGGACCCCTGAGCCCCGTGCCGGGCCCCGCCGGAGACCTCCTCCGGCGGGGCCCGGTGCGTTTCCCGGGGTCTGGCCCCCGGGCACGGTTCCCGGAGCGCGTTTCCCCCGGGTGCGTTTCCCGGGGCGCGTCCCCGGGGCGCGTTTCCACGGCCCCGCTCGCGCGTTCGCTCAGGGCGGAAGGACGGGCCTCCCGGCGGAGCGGGTCATCCGTTCGGCGGAACGCGGGTGAACGGATGCGAGGATGGCGCCTGCCGCGCCCGTCGCGCGGCCCGCTCGCGTCAGATCAGAAAGGTCCCGCTCATGGCCATCGAGGTCGGCACCCCGGCTCCGGACTTCGAGCTCCGCACCCAGCACGGGGAGACCGTCCGGCTGGCCGACTTCCGCGGCCGCAAGCACGTCGTCCTGGTCTTCTACCCGTTCGCCTTCACCGGCGTGTGCACCGGCGAGCTGGGCGCGATCCAGCGTGAGCTGGCCGGGCTGCAGAACGACGACGTCCAGGTGCTCGGCGTCTCCTGCGACTCGCAGTTCGGCCAGCGCGTGTTCGCCGACCGGGAGGGCCTGGAGTTCCCGCTGCTGGCCGACTTCTGGCCGCACGGCGAGGTCGCCCGCGCGTACGGCGTCCTGGACGAGGAGAAGGGCTGCCCGCTGCGCGGCACCTTCGTGATCGACAGGGCCGGGACGGTGCGCTGGAGCGTCGTGAACGGCCTCCCGGACGCGCGGGACGAGCAGGAGTACCTGAAGGTCCTGGCCGGCCTCTGAGGGCCGTCCGGCCCGACGCGCGTCCGGTCCGTGCGCCCGCTGCGTGCGGCCCGCCGACCGGCCCCGTACGGCCCGCGCGACGCGTCCGCGTCGCCCGTTCGGCCGTGCGTGCGGGAACCCGGTACTACGCTCGGGCCGTTGGCGGAGTGGGGCGTACGTCCGTTTTCGGCGGTCGGCGCCTCGAACCGCACCACCGGGGGCACCGGCCGGTGCCTCCTGATTCTTGGAGGACAAGTGGGAGTCAGCCTCAGCAAGGGCGGAAACGTCTCGCTCACCAAGGAGGCCCCCGGGCTCCAGGCCGTCGTGGTCGGCCTGGGCTGGGACGTCCGGACCACCACCGGGACGGACTTCGACCTGGACGCCAGCGCGCTGCTCTGCAACGAGCAGGGCAAGGTCGGTTCGGACGGCAACTTCGTGTTCTTCAACAACCTGAAGAGCCCGGACGGCTCCGTGGAGCACACCGGTGACAACCGGACGGGTGAGGGCGAGGGCGACGACGAGGCGATCAAGGTCAACCTGGCCGGCGTCCCGGCGGACGTGCAGAAGATCGTCTTCCCGGTGTCGATCTACGACGCCGAGAACCGGGGCCAGAACTTCGGCCAGGTGCGCAACGCGTTCATCCGCGTGGTGAACCAGGAGAACAACGCGGAGCTGGCGCGCTACGACCTCTCCGAGGACGCCTCCACCGAGACCGCGATGGTCTTCGGCGAGCTGTACCGCAACGGCGGTGAGTGGAAGTTCCGCGCCATCGGCCAGGGCTACGCCTCCGGCCTGCGCGGCATCGCCCAGGACTTCGGCGTCAACGTCTGAGTCCCCCTGCGGCGCAAGGGTTTTGCGCCGGATCCCCCGGGGCGGCCCCGGACCCCAGCGGTCCGGGGCCGCCCCGACTTCGTCGGGGTTTGTTGCGCTGCGAGTATGTGAGTTCAGGAAGTTCAGCCGGCCGAAGCGGGCCGGCCGGGGCCGCGGGGGACTACACCTGTAAGGCGCCCCGGGAGAAGCAAGGGAGGAAGAACACCATGGTGGTCACGCTCGCCAAGGGCGGGAACGTCTCGCTCACCAAGGCCGCGCCGAACCTGACGCAGGTCCAGATCGGCCTCGGCTGGTCCGCCCGTTCGACCACGGGCGCACCGTTCGACCTCGACGCGAGCGCCCTGATCTGTGGTGGCGGACGGGTGCTCGGTGACGAGTACTTCGTCTTCTACAACAACCTCAAGAGCCCCGAGGGCTCGGTGGAGCACCAGGGCGACAACCTCGTGGGCGGCGACGACACGGGTGACGACGAGCTGGTCCTGGTCAACCTGGAGCTGGTTCCGGCCCAGGCGGACAAGGTGGTCTTCGCGGTCTCGATCTACGAGGCCGAGGCCCGGCTGCAGAACTTCGGGCAGGTCCGCAACGCCTACATCCGGGTCGTCAACTCCGTCGACGGCCAGGAGATCGCGCGCTACGACCTGTCCGAGGACGCGTCCAACGAGACCGCGATGATCTTCGGCGAGCTGTACCGGTACGCGGGTGAGTGGAAGTTCCGCGCGGTGGGCCAGGGCTACGCCTCCGGCCTGCGCGGGATCGCGCTCGACTTCGGCGTCAACGTACAGTGAGGGTGTAAATCGGACTTATCGCACCCGATCGACGATCAACGATCAACGATCATGAGAACAGAGGGCAGTGCGGGGGTGACCTGACCGGGCCCGGCCCGGTCGGGCGTCTCGGGACCAGGCCGCCCCCGGCACGGCCAGAACCCGAAAGGTAGCCAACTCCCGTGTTCCTCCGCACATTCGGCTGGTCGTTCGCGATCACCGCAGTAGGCCTGATCGCGGCCGGACTGCTCTGGGGAGCCCAAGGCTTCGGCATCGTGCTGATCCTCTCCATCCTGGAGATCTCCCTGTCCTTCGACAACGCAGTGGTCAACGCCACGGTGTTGAAGCGGATGAACCCGTACTGGCAGAAGATCTTCCTGACGGTCGGTGTGCTGATCGCCGTCTTCGGGATGCGGCTGGTCTTCCCGCTGCTGGTCGTGGGCCTCACCGCGAAGCTCAATCCGGCGACGGTCATCGACCTCGCCCTGCACTCCGACAAGACCCACGACGGCCTGACCTACGGCCAGTACCTGGAGGCGGCCAACCCGGCCATCGCGGCCTTCGGCGGCGTCTTCCTGCTCATGATCTTCCTGGACTTCGTGTTCGACGAGAAGGAGCACAACTGGCTGGGCTGGCTGGAGCGCCCGCTGGAGAAGGTCGGCAAGCTGGACGCCCTCTCCAGCGTCGTCGCCCTGGTCGCGCTGGTGCTCGCCTCGCGCTTCTTCGCGGCGGAGCACGCTGAAACCGTTCTGCTGGCCGGTGTGCTCGGCCTGATCACCTACCTCGCGGTCAGCGGCCTCTCCTCCATCTTCGAATCGGGCCTGGAGGAGGAGGCCGAGCGCGAGGAGGAGGCGGAGAAGTCCGGCAAGTCGGTCGTCCAGGTGGCCGGCAAGGCCGCCTTCTTCCTGTTCCTCTACCTGGAGGTGCTGGACGCCTCGTTCTCCTTCGACGGCGTGGTCGGTGCCTTCGCGATCTCCAACGACATCTTCCAGATCACCCTGGGCCTCGGCATCGGCGCGATGTACATCCGCTCGCTGACCGTCTTCCTGGTCCGCAAGGGCACCCTGGACGACTACGTCTACCTGGAGCACGGCGCCCACTACGCGATCGGCGCGCTGGCGGTGATCCTGCTGGTCGGGATCAAGTACCACATCCCGGAGATCGTCACCGGCCTGATCGGTGTCGCCTTCATCGGACTGGCCCTGGCCTCCTCGATGATGCGCAACCGGCGCGAGGCCCCGGAGGACGAGAAGGAACTGGTCGGCAGCGGGCAGTAACCCGCGCCGGGCCACGGCGAAACGCGACGGCCGCCTCCGGGGTCTCCCGGGGCGGCCGTCGCGCTTCGTTCTGCGGTGCCGGGTCAGCCCAGCTGCTGCTCGATCGCGCGCAGCTTGCGCTCCAGCGAGTCCAGCTTGGGCATCGACAGGGTGTCGTCGTCGACCGTCAGGTCGATCGTCGAGCGGTGGGAGGACGAGGCCGAGCCGCTCGTGGAGCCGCTGGTCGAGCCGCTCGCGGAGGAGGAGAAGGAGTAGGACGAACCCACGGCGGCGCGGGGGCGGCCGGCGTCCAGGGCGGTCGGCTCCAGCGGGCTCGTCGAGGCGGACGAGCTGCGCGCGGTCATCGGGGCGAACGGGTCCTGGCCGATCGGGGTGGCGCGGTCGCTCCCGGCGGCTAGGGCAGGCTCCGTAGCGCTCGGGCCGTCTCCGGCAGCCGTGAGCGCGGGCACCTGACGCCCGCCGCGGGCCCGGGCGAGCATGCCGCCCTGGCGGGAGATGGCCTTCAGCTCGGCCCGCTCGCGGCGGTCGGCGGAACGGGCGCGCACCTTGGCGTCCATCTTCGCCTGGCGCTCCTCGCGCACCTCCTCCACCGCTTCGTCCAGGCTGCGGACGTTCTCCAGCAGCATCAGCGACCAGGCCGCGTAGGTCTCGCGCGGGGCGCGCAGCCAGCGGACGATGCGGATCTGCGGCAGCGGACGCGGCACCAGGCCCTGCTCGCGCAGCGCGGCCTTGCGGGTCTGCTTCAGCGCCCGGTCGAACAGGATCGCCGCCGAGATCGACATGCCGGAGAAGAACTGCGGGGCGCCGGCGTGGCCCAGACCGCGCGGGGCGTGCACCCAGTTGAACCAGGCCGAGGCGATCGCGAACACCCAGACCAGCAGGCGGGAACCGAGCGCGGCGTCACCGTGGCTGGCCTCGCGGACGGCGAGCACCGAACAGAACATCGCGGCGCCGTCCAGACCGAACGGGACGAGGTACTCCCAGCCGTTGGACAGGCCGAGGTTCTCGATGCCGAAGCCCACCAGGCCGTGGAACGACAGCGCGGCCGCGACACCGGCGCAGCAGAACAGCAGGGTGTACGAGGAGATGCCGTAGATCATCTCCTTGCGGCGGCGGCGGTCCTCGCTGCGCTCCCAGGAGTCGGCGGACTCGTCCTTCTTCGAGTTCTTGAATCGCAGCGTCGCCAACAGGACGGAGACGAACAGCAGGGCTGCGCCGCCGATGACGGTCCAGACCAGCTGTATGGAGGTCAGGTTCATTGCGGGTCGGGCCTCGGGTTTCCGCAGGGGACAGGTTCACAGTGCGACACAGGCGGTCAGGGCCCGCCGAGCGGGAACCGCCTGACGGGCCGTTCGTCACCGCACGGTGTGCCCACCGCGCCCGCGCGGGGGCGGACGGGACACCTGTGCGGCAAGACGATATCGCGTCCGAAGGGGCGGCATGTTACGGGAGGGCGGCTTCCCCGGGCCAATCGACTCACCGGTTCGCGTCACGGATGGACGTGAACGGCCGTACGGGGTAAGGAAAGGGGAGGTCCGGGTATCCGTCGCCCGGGCCGATGCCCGATCATGGACCGGCGGATCGGTCGTCGGTTCGTCAGTTCGTCCGACGGTGGCAGGGGGAGAGGACTGGATGGTCTCGATCTGGGAGTACCTGCGCGGGGACAGGAGCTACACCTTCGACAATCCGGGTGCCCAGCACAAGGTCACGCTCACCAAGTCGGCGCCGCAGCACGCGCTCACCGGCTCGGCGGCCACCACCGGCTACCTCTACGTCAACCTGCACTGGACCATGCGCTCGGGCGCGACACGGCCGAGCACCCGGGACACCGTCAAGCGCTTCTTCAGCCCGCGGATCCTGAGCCCGCTGGAGCCGGACTCACCGGGGGGCAACGAGCAGGTGAACGTCGACCTCGACCTGGCCTGCATGTACGAACTCTCCGACGGCACCCGGGGCGTGGTGCAGCCGCTCGGCGAACTCTTCGGCGACCTGCGCGAACCGCCGTACATCAAGCTCAGCGGCGACGACCAGTACGGGGCGCCGTCCGGCGAGACGATGTACGTCAACCTGGAGAAGAAGGAGAAGTTCAAGCGGCTGCTGATCTTCGTCTACATCTACGACGGCACCCCGGCCTTCGAGCAGACCCACGCGGTGATAACGATCGTCCCGCAGAGCGGGCCGCGGATCGAGATCAAGCTGGACGAGCGGGCCCGGGCGGCGCGCTCCTGCGCGGTGGTGCTGATCGAGAACGCCGGGGACAACCAGCTGATGGTGCGCCGTGAGGTGCGGTACGTCAACGGGTTCCAGGCGGACATCGACCGGCTGTACGGCTTCGGGATGCAGTGGCAGCGCGGGTACAAGGGGCAGCAGCCGGGGCGCGCGGACTGAGCTCCGGCGGGGCCGTTGTGGTGCTGCGGCGGCCCCGTCGGGGTGGCTGGCTCAGTGGGGCTGGAACTGCGGGCCCTGCGGGGGCAGTGCGAACTCCTCGCTGGCCGGGGCCGGGGCCGGGGCCGGAGCTTGAGCCGGGGCCTGGGCCGAAACGGAGGGTTGCGGCGGGACGGGCGGCTGCTGGCCGGTGCCGGGCAGCTGCTGGGGCGGGTAGCCGTAGCTGCCGGGGTGCTGCTGCGAGGGAATGGGCGGGTTCGGCTGGGGGTAGCCGTAGCCGGCGCCCGGCTGGGGCTGCGGCGGGTACGGCTGGGCGGGCTGAGGGTAGCCGTAACCGGTCGATGGCTGCTGCTGCGGGTAGCCGTACCCCGTGCCCGGCTGCTGCTGGGGGTAGCCGTAGCCGCCCGGGTGGGGGGTCGGCGGGGCGGGCGGGGCCGGCGGGACGTTCGGGGGCGCGGTGGGCGGGGCCACCGGCGGGGGCGTCATGGTCGGCGGGGTGGTGGGCGGCGGGGGAGGGGTCGGCGGAGCGGCGGGCGGCGGGGTCGTCGGGCCGGTCGCGGCGGCGGCGCCGGTGTTGGCCGGGGCCGGGGCGGTCGTGGGCTGCGCCGGCGGCTGGGGGTGGGACTGGGGGTGCGGGACGGCCGGGCTCAGGGTGAAGGTGCCGGGCTCGGGCCGGGCGTCAGGGCGGGCCTCCGAGCGGGGGTCGCGCAGCGGGGTGGCGCGCGGGTCGACGGCGCCGGTGGGGCCGGAGGTGGACGCGGGCGCCGGGGCCGCAGCCGCCGCGGCCTCCTCCGCCTCGTCGTCGACGGTGATGCCGAAGTCGGTGGCCAGGCCGATCAGGCCGGAGGTGTAGCCCTGGCCGATCGCCCGGAGCTTCCAGCTGCCGTTGCGCCGGTAGAGCTCGGCCGCGACGAGCGCGGTGACGCTCTCGGCGTCCTCGATCGCGAACTCGGCGAGCGGCACCGCGCCCTCGCCGCTCGCGGCGTCGAACAGCAGCAGCCGCAGCCCGGGGACGGCGCGGAACGGGCCGCCCTCGGAGGAGCCGGCCAGCACCACCCGGTCCACCTCGACGGGCAGCTTGGCGAGCTCGACCTCGACCGTGTCGATGATCTCGGCACCGCCGGAGGTGTGCTGCTTGGGCAGGTGTCGCACCAGCCCGGAGGGGTGCCGCGGCTGGTTGTAGAAGACGAAGTCGGCGTCCGAACGGACCTTGCCGTTGGCGCCGAGCAGCAGCGCGGACGCGTCCACGTCCGGCGCACCGGGCGTGGCGCTCCAGCGCAGCACGGCGCGGACCGCCGCCGCCGGCAGTGCGATGTTGGCGCCCTTGGCCATCACGTGCGTCATAGCGGACCATCCTGCCTGTTCGCCACCGCTTCGGACAACGTGACCCGGAGCGCCTCAGCGGGGGCGGACTTTGCCAAGACTTGCGGTTGGCCGAGGTTTGCCGCGCGCGGTCCCACGACCGTCGGATGATCGTCCCCCTGGGCGCCGAGGGCGCCCGATGTTCCGGGAGTTCAGTGCCCCGGCGTGGGGAACGGCCGGAATCCGTCCGTACGATGGGCGTTCGAACAGGCCCCCGCAGGGTCGGCGGAAGGGAGTCCGCCGGCGGTGCGTCCAGGTGAAACCGCGGGCCGGAGGCCGTCCATCCCCGAGGAGACCACCTTGCGCCATTTCGGCCACCTCGCCGACGACGTCCGCGCCCGGCTGTTCCTGGAGCAGCCGCGGACGTTCACCGCGCAGAGCGAGCCCGCGGTACTCGCCACCGCCCTCGGCGGCACCCTCTACAGCCCCGCCACCAGGCCCGCACTGGCCGCCGACATCCGCAAACTGGCTGCTCGGGGCGTGGTTTCGATGGTGCTCTGCCTGGAGGACGCGATCGCCGACCACGAGGTGGACGCGGGCGAGCGGAACCTGGTCGAACAGATCGCCGACCTGGTCAGTGATTTCACCGACTGCACACAGGATCATCCACTTCTCTTCATCAGGGTTCGCACCGCCGCGCAGATCCTCGACCTGGCCGAACGACTCGGCCCCGCCGTCGGGCTGCTGAGCGGCTTCGTGCTGCCCAAGTTCACGGCCGAGGACGGCGGTGCCTACCTGGCCGCCCTCGCCGCCGCCGAGGCCGCCACCGGGCGGCGGCTGTTCGCCATGCCCGTCCTGGAATCGCCCGAACTCGCCCACCTGGAGACCAGGCGCGAGCAGCTCTTCGGCATCGCCGAGCTGCTCGCCGCCCACCGTGAACGGGTGCTCGCCGTCCGGCTCGGCGTCACCGACCTGTGCTCCGCCTACGGGCTGCGGCGCTCGCCCGACCTCACCGCGTACGACGTGGCGCTGGTCGCGGCGGTGATCGGGGACGTGGTCAACGTGCTCGGCCGGGCGGACGGCACCGGGTACACCGTGACCGGACCGGTCTGGGAGTACTTCCCGGTGCAGGAGCGGATGTTCAAGCCGCAGCTGCGCCGCACCCCGTTCGCGGCGAGCGCCGGGACGGCCCGGGCCTCCGGTGAGGAGGTCCGCCGCCGGATCATCGAGCACGACCTGGACGGGCTCATCCGCGAGGTCGAACTCGACCGCACCAACGGTCTGTTGGGCAAGACCTGCATCCATCCCAGCCACGTCCCCGCGGTGCACGCGCTCTCCGTGGTCACGCACGAGGAGTACTGCGACGCCCGCGACATCCTCCGGCAGGAGCAGGACGGCGGCGGGGTACTGCGCTCGGCGTACACGAACAAGATGAACGAGGCCCGGCCGCACCGCGCCTGGGCGGAGCGGGTGCTGCTGCGGGCGGAGGTCTTCGGGGTCGCCCGCGAGGACGTGAGCTTCGCGGAGCTCCTGTCGGCCTGTCTGTGCGGCTGACCGACCCCTGAGCGACCGAGCCCCGACCGGCCTCCGACCGACCGGCGTCCGACTGGCCTCTGACCGACTGACCTCTGACCGACTGACCTCTGACCGACACGCACGACCTGATCAGCACCATCGAAGGCGGGACCAGCAGTGACGAGCAGTATTCAGCAGACCACGTGGACCGGGCGCTGGGTCGCCGAGCGGGCCGGGGTGGCGCTGACCGGATCGGAGCGCCTGCCCGAACTCGTCGGCCTGGCCCTGCGCTCCGGCAACCCCAGGCGCGCCCACCTGCTGGTCTCCAGCGTGCTCGGCAAGCACGTCCCGCAGCGGCCCGCCGTGGTGCACGGCGCCGGGCTCGAACTCGGCCGCCGGGTCAAGGAACTGCTCGGCGACGAGGCGGCCGGGCGGGCCGTCGTGCTGGGCTACGCGGAGACGGCCACCGGCCTCGGCCACAGCGTCGCCGACGGCCTCGACGCGCCCTACCTGCACTCCACCCGCCGCGCCGTCCCCGGGATCCCCCCGCTCGGTGGCTTCGAGGAGGAACACTCGCACGCCACCGGGCACCTGCTGCTCCCCGCCGACCCCGAACTGCTGGCCGGCGGTGGCCCGTTGGTGCTGGTGGACGACGAGCTGTCGACCGGGCGGACCGTCCTCAACACCATCCGCGAACTGCACGGCCGCCACCCGCGCGACCACTACGTGCTGGTCGCCCTGGTCGACCTGCGCCCGGCCGAGGACCGGCGCCGGCTCGCCGCGGCCGCCGCCGAACTCGGCGCCCGGCTCGACGTGGTGGCCACCGCGAGCGGCGGCGTCGACCTGCCCGAGGACATCGTGGCGCGGGCCGAGCGGCTGATCGCCGCGGTGCCCCCGACCGCCCCGCCCCCGGCCGTCGACCCCGCCCCGCTGGTCCGGGTCGAACTGGACTGGCCCGCCGGGCTGCCGGACGGCGGCCGGCACGGCTTCACCGCCCGCGACCGCGAGCGGCTGGACGCCGTACTGCCGTCGTTGGCCGAGCAGTTGGCGACGGCCCTGGACGGTGCGCAGGCTCAGTCCGGCGCGGCGGAGCGGGTGCTGGTGCTCGGCTTCGAGGAGCTGATGTACGCGCCGCTGCGGCTGGCCGAGGCGCTCGGCCAGCGGCTCGGCGGCGACCGCGTCCGCTACTCCACCACCACCCGCTCGCCCGTCCTCGCCGTGGACGACCCCGGCTACGCCATTCGCACCCGGCTGGCCTTCCCCGCCCACGACGACCCGCAGGACGGCGCCCCGCGCGAGCGCTACGTCTACAACGTCGCCCCCGGCGCCGACGGGGCCCGCCGCTTCGACGCCGTGGTGCTGGTGGTGGACGACGTGGCCGACACCCCGGCCCTGTACCGGGGGGAGTACGCGCTGCTGCGCCAGCTGCGGCAGGTCACCGGCCGGGTGGTCCTCGCGGTACTGCCGTCGCACCAGCCGGCTGCCCCGTCCGGCCCGCTGCTCAGCTCGCCGTCCGGCCCGCTGTCCAGCTCGCCGTCCGGCCCGCTGCCCAGCCCGCTGTACGGCCCGGCGTTCTCCTCGTACCGCCCGGAGGACGTGGCCTGGCTGCTCAAGGACCTCTCCGGCGTCCGGCTGGAGGCCCCCACCGAGGAGCGTGAGGAGGCCGTCCAGAACGGCGGCGCGCACTACGCCGAGTCGCTGCCGGTCGAGTACCGCCCCAGCCCCGAGTACCAGGAGCTGTTCCACCGGGCGCTGCGCGGCTCCGCCGGCCGGATCGCGCTCGCCGTCGGCACCGTCGCCGAGACGCTGCTGCGCGAGCGCGGCCCCGGACTGGTGCTGGCCTCGCTGGCCCGGGCCGGGACGCCGGTCGGCATCCTGGTGCGCCGCTGGCTGGCCTTCGCCCACGGCCTGGACGTACCGCACTACGCGGTGTCGATCGTGCGCGGCCGGGGCATCGACCGGGTCGCCCTGCGCTACCTGGCGGCCCACCACCGGGCAGCGGACGTGGTGTTCGTGGACGGCTGGACCGGCAAGGGTGCGATCACCCGCGAACTCGCCGACGCCCTGGCCGGCACCGGCTTCGACCCGGACCTCGCGGTGCTCGCCGACCCCGGCCGCTGCGTGCGCACCCACGGCACCCGGGACGACTTCCTGATCCCCTCCGCCTGCCTCAACTCCACGGTCTCCGGGCTGGTTTCGCGCACCGTGCTGCGCGCCGGGCTGATCGGGCCGGACGACTTCCACGGGGCCAAGCACTACGCCGAACTGGCCGGCGGCGACGTGTCGGAGGCCTTCCTGTCCACGGTGGCCGCGTGCTTCGGCGACGTCCGCGCGGCCGCGGTCGAAGGCGCCGAGCGGCTGGCCACCGACCCGGACCGCGCCCCCGACTGGGCCGGCTGGGCCGCCGTCGAGCGGATCAGCGCCGAGTACGGGATCGACGACGTCAACCTGGTGAAGCCCGGGGTCGGCGAGACCACCCGGGTGCTGCTGCGACGCGTCCCCTGGCGGGTGCTGGCCCGACGCGGCGCCGGTGCCGACCTCGACCACGTACGCCTTCTCGCCGCGCAGCGCGGAGTCCCGGTCGAGGAGGTGGACGGGCTGCCGTACAGCTGCGTGGGCCTCGTCCACCCCCGCTACAGTCGGGGCGCGACGGGGGCCGGCGGGCTGGCCGTGCGGGGGAGGGAGTCCTGATGAGCGGTGCGCTGGTGGCCAGCGATCTCGACCGTACGCTGATCTACTCCGAGCGGGCGCTGGCCCTGGACGGCCCCGACCGGGCGGCCCCGCGGCTGCTCTGCGTCGAGGTGCTGGACGGGCGGCCGCTGTCCTACCTGACCGAGCGGGCGGCCGCGCTGCTGACCGAGCTGGGCCGCACGGCCGGCTTCGTGCCCGCCACCACCAGGACCGTCGAGCAGTACCGGCGGGTCAACCTGCCCGGCCCGCAGCCGGCTTACGCGATCTGCGCGAACGGCGGACAGCTGCTGGTGCACGGCGAGCCGGACCCGGACTGGCGCCGCGAGATCACGGCCCGGATCGCGGCCGGCTCGGCGCCGACGGAGGAGGTCGTCCGGCAGCTCGCGCTCCGCGCCGACCCGGAGTGGACCCGCAAGCGGCGGGTCGCCGACGAGCTGTTCGCCTACCTGGTCGTCGAGCGCGACCGGCTGCCCGACGGATGGCTGGCCGAACTGACCGGCTGGTGCGCCGAACACGGCTGGCGGGTCTCGCTGCAGGGCCGCAAGGTTTACGCCGTGCCGCAGCCGCTGTGCAAGAGCGCGGCGCTGGCCGAGGTCCTCCACCGCAGCGGCGCGGGCACCGTGCTGGCGGCCGGGGACTCGCTGCTGGACGCCGACCTGCTGCTCGCCGCCGACGCCGCATGGCACCCCGGGCACGGCGAACTGGCCGACTGCGGATGGACGGCCCCCGGCGTCACCGCCCTCGCGGAGGTGGGGGTGGCGGCGGGGGAGGAGATCGTCCGTCGGTTCCACGCGGCCGCTGCGGCCGGCTAGCCGCCGCGGTCGGCCAGGGCCTGCCCGGCCCTGGCCCGGGAATCTGTTCCGGTCCTAGCCGCAGCACCCGCCGCCGCAGCACCCGCCCCCGCCCGGGGCCTGCTGCTGCGGCGCGCCGCCAGCCGTGCCGCCCGCAGCGGCTCCGGTCACGGCGACGGTGGACAGCAGCTTCACGGTGTCCTGGTGGCCCTGCGGGCAGGCGGCGGGGTCATTGGCCTGCGCCATCGGGCGGCTGAGCTCGAAGGTGGCTCCGCAGGAGCGGCAGCGGAAGTCGTAGCGTGGCATACCGGCAGGGTACCGACCTCGCTCAGCGGTGCTGGCCCAGGTCTCCACGGATCAGGCCGATCACCCGCGCCGCCGTCTCCCGCACCGCCGCCAGCTCGGTCAGGAAGTACCAGTAGTCGGGGTGCCGGCCGGCCGCCTGGAGCGTCGCCACCGCCCGGTCCAGGCGGGCCACCGCCTCGTCCAGCGGCGCGGCGTGCCGCGGGTCCGGCGCGCTGCGGCCCGCCATCGCCAGGCGCTGGGCGTCCCGCACGGCGAAGCGGGCCCGCTCGACCTCCCGGTTCGGGTCGTGCTGCACCTCGTTCAGCTGCCGCAGCCGGTCGTTCACCGCCTGGACCGAGCCGTCCGCGGTGTCCAGCAGCGCGCGGACCGTACCGATCGCGGCCGTGGCGTCCGCCCAGCGCTGCTCGTCCCGGGCCCGGGCGGCCTCGGCGAGCTTGCGCTCCGCGGCCCGGCCGGCCTCGGCGACCTGCTCCGGCACCGGCTGGAGGTCCTGCCAGCAGGCGGTGCTGAACCGGCGGCGCAGCTCGCTCAGCGCCGGGTCGACGGTCGCCGCCTTGGTCTCCAGCGCCTGGATCCTGGTCCGCAGGCTCGACACCCGCCGGTCGAGCTCGCGGGCCCGCTCGGGCAGCTGGGCGGCGTCCGCGCTGATCGCCTCCGCCCGCCGCCTCACGTCCTCGGCCCGCTGCAGCGTGGCGGCCACGCCGTGCCGGGCCGCGCCCTCGTTCAGCCGCCCCAACTCGGGCGCCAGCTCGGCCAGCCGGGCCGCCGGCTCGTCGGCCCGCAACCCGGCGCCGCGGACCTCGTCCAGCGTGGTGGTGGCCTGCAACAGCGCGCGCTTGGCCTGCTCGACGGCCGGGGCGACCCGCATCAGCTGCTGCTCGGCGTGCTGGACGGTGGGCTGGAGGCGACGCAGGAAGTCGGTCAGCTCCGCGCGGGCGGAGCGCAGCTGGCCCTTCACGTCTTCCAGCAGGCGCCGCGCCTGGGCGGCGGAACCGGCGTCCAGGGCCTCGTTGTCCAGGTCATGGGCGTCGAGGGCGGCCAGGTAGTTCACCGTGACCTGCTCGACCCGGCCGGAGATCGCCGGCAACTCGGCCAGCAGCCGCTGCGCCCCCGCGCCCTCCTCGCCGGCCCGGACGGTCTCCACCGCGAGCTGCACCTCGCGCTGCGTCTCGTCCAGCTCGTAGAACGCCTCCTGCGCCGCGGCCCGGGCCTCCTGGGCCTCCGCCCGCACGCCCTCCCCGGCCCCGCGTCGACCCCACCAGCCGCCACTGCCCGCCGACGCCAGCCCCACAGCCCCCAACGCACCCGCCAGCACCACCGGCAACACCAGCGCATCGCCCAGCGCACTCCCCGCCCGACGCCGCCCCCGCTGCCCGCTCCCGCCGGCCACCGCCACTGCGCGCTCCCTGCTCGACCCGCTGATCCAGCGCCATTCTCCCCGATCCGCCCCACCCGGCGGCACCCCGGGGCCCGCCCCACACCACACCACCCCTCCGGACCAGGTACCCTAAGCTCTCGTCGTGCGCCCACCGGGCCACGACCGGGGGCGCGTAGCTCAGTGGTAGAGCGCTGCTCTTACAAAGCAGATGTCGGCGGTTCGAAACCGTCCGCGCCCACCAGCACAAAAGGCCCGCAGCGATCACGCTGCGGGCCTTTTGACTGCACTGATTGACGGCAACCGCTGATGTCAGTCGGTCTTGCGGCGCCTCTTGAGCAAGCGGTCCATGTGCCCGAGGGCCTCGCGTTGCGTCTCCTCCGAGACGTGCGTGTAGACGTTCATGGTCACGGCGATCTGGGAGTGCCCCAGGATCTCCATCACCACCCGCGGGGCGACGCCGGCGGCGAACAGGATGGTCGCGCAGCCGTGCCGCGTGTCGTGGAGGCGGATGCGCGGCAGACCGGTGTCTGCACCGGTCCGCTCCGAAGGACCGGCTGAGGTTCCGGGGCTCGAGCGGCCGGCCGGTCCGGGTGGTGAATCCGTGCCACAGGTCCGCCGGATCGAGGGGTACGTGGCGGTCGTGCACGAGAACCGGCTTGGCGATAGGCGCGGAGCGCCGCGACGCGCGGGGAGCAGGACAGCCTCACCCCCGGCGCCGATGCCCGGACGCCCGGCAGGCGCGGGTTGACGTCCTCCGCCGGCCGGTCGGCGGAGGACGTCCCGTCACTCCTGGAAGGGGCTCGGTTCCCAGGCCTTCCCGCCGGGCGGGTATCTGTACAGCGGCCGGCCCTTGAGCGCGCTGGTGCGGAAGGGCGTGCCCGCGCCGGGGCCGATGGTCAGCGTGCCCGTCCGGTTGCCGCTGGACCACTCCAGTTCCAGGTACCAGCTGACGTCATGGGAGGTGGTCGCGGCGTTGACCTCGATGACCTCCGGGTCCCGCTCGCTCACCTTGAGCGGCAGGCCGGTGCTGCCCTCGAACACCACCGGGCGGGGGTGGGCCGCGTCCAGGTCGAGGTCGTACGAGTGGACGCCGACTCCGCCGCCGCAGCCCTCGCCCATGGAGTAGGCGTTCCAGGGCAGCGGGGCCGCGATCCGGGCGATGCGGACGTTGAGGGCGGTCAGCACGACGGTGTCGCTGCCGGTGCCCTGCACGATGAGCTCGATCGACTGGTACTGGCCGGGGACCGCACCGGTCTTGGCGGCCCAGGCGGGGGCGTCCGCCACCGCGGGCGGGCGGGGGACTTCCGACGGTGGGCGGTCGATCACGTACTTGTCGCACTCGGGGTCGTCCCGGCGGGACGGGCGGACCGTGACGGTGATCGGGGCACTCGCACCCCGGTCCACGGCGCCGGTCGCCCCGGCGTCCGCCGCCGGGGCCGGAGCGGACGTGGGGTCACCGCTCGGGTGAGTCTTCAGTCCGGTGGCGACGGCCCCGAGGGCGGCGAGGATGGCGGTGGCCGTCACGGCGGCGAGTAGGCCCCGGTGTACTCGCCGCCGTGACGGCACGGCGGGGGTACGCGCAGGGGCGGCCGTCCCGATCTCCACGACGCCTTCGGCGGCCGGTCGTGCTTCCAGTTCCGGTTCGGGGACCGGACACGCGACCGGTGCCGGTGCCGGTGCCGACGCCAGTGCCGGTTCCGGTTCCGGTTCCGGTTCCGGTGCCGTCCCCGCAACCGCTGGCGGGGCCTTCGGCGCGGGGGCGGGTGCGGACGCCTGCCGGTTCCCCCGCGACGTGTGGGCGACGACCCACAGCCGGTAGAGCTCGGTGCGCTCCTCCGGGGTCGCCCGGCACAACCGCGCGAGGCGCTCCAGCGGATCGAATTCCACCGGCATCACGTCGCCGGTGCAGTAGCGGTGCAACGCGGACGTGCTCACGTGCAGTCGCTTCGCCAGCACGCCGTAACTGAGACCCGAACGGCTCTTCAGTTCCTGGAGCAGCCGTGCGATCTCCTGTGCCTCCCTCAACTCCCCGGTCCCCTCCGCACTGATCCTCCACCCGTTCGCGAACCCCCTCGGAGCCACCGCCGCGGTGATCCGGCCCGTCGCCGGCAACCGGATCGCCGGGACTCCGACCCGACGTGAGCTCCGGCAGGCAAGCACGCCGCAGACCGTCTCACGGTTCCCCCAAGGTCGCCGGCGGCGCCGGCCGCGCCATCCCGAGCCCCTGCCGGCGCGTCCCAGGAAGGTTACGTCTTCCCAGCTCAAACAGGGTAGAGGCGTCCCCACGTCCCAGATCGCCGGCCCACCGTTGCGGCGGGGACGAACCGGCGCACAAGCTGACGGCGAAACACCTGGAGGGAGCAACTGTGAGCACTGTTCGGGCGGCCCGGGCCGCGATACGCACCAACGACCGATTCCACCGCGGTGTGGTGGCGCTGGCGGTGGGCGGGGTCCTGCTGATGTCCGCGGCCTGCGGCGACGGCGACGGCCGGGACAAGGGCGCTGACGCCGCCGGCCCCGTCACCTCTGCCACCCCCGCCACGCCCGGCGCCCCCGGCGGGACGGCGGCCACGGCCGCGCCGAAGACGTCGACCGCAGTGCTGGACGTGGAGCCGAAGGACGGGGCCCGGGGAGTCGCACCGACCGCGCTCCAGGTGTCGGTGTCCCACGGCAAGCTCACCGCCGTCGACGTGACCGACAAGGACGGCAAGCCCGTCCAGGGCTCGATCACGGCGGACGGTACCGGCTGGAAGCCCGCCGCCGCGCTCGCCCCCGGCGTGGCGTACACGGTGAACGCCCAGGCCAAGGACGCCGAGGGTCTGATCGCCGCAGCCACCAGCGCCTTCACCACCGCGTTGCCCGGCAAGCAGGTGTCCACCGACGACAACATCGCTGACGGCCATACCTACGGGGTGGGCATGATCGTCAAGGTGGAGTTCAGCAGCGGGATCGTGAACAAGGACGCCGTCGCCAAGGCCATCACCTTCGAAACGGACAACGGGACGGAGGTGAAGGGCCACTGGTTCGGCGACAACCGGATCGACTTCCGCCCGGCGGACTACTGGAAGCCGAACACCAAGGTCACCGTCCACTACCGGCTGAAGAACGTCGAAGTCGCCCCCGGTGTGTGGGGCGACGTCGACAAGGACGAACCGTTCACCATCGGCCGGTCACAGGTCACCACCGCAGACGCCGCCGCGCACCAGATGACGATCAGGCGGGACGGCAAGTCCACCACCGTGCCCGCCACCCTCGGCGACGACAAGCATCCCTCCTGGGGCGGGACCATGGTCATCATGTCCAAGGAGAAGGTCACCCACATGAACTCCCAGACCGTCGGCCTGGGCGACGAGTACGACATCCCCGACGCCCCGCACGCGATGCGGCTGACGACGAGCGGCACCTACGTCCACGGGAACTACTGGTACAAGGTCGACCTGTTCGGCAAGGCCAACACGAGCCACGGCTGCGTCTCGCTCAAGGACGTGGAGGGCGGCAGCGACACTTCCCCCGCCGGGTCGTTCTTCAACAGCTCGCTGATCGGCGACGTCGTCACGGTGGTGAACACCAAGGAGAAGACCGTTTCTCCCGACAACGGCCTCGGCGGCTGGAACGTCTCCTGGGCCAACTGGTAGCACCCGCCCGCTGAGCAGCCGTCCTCCGCCCGGCGCACCGGGCCGGCCTGGCGGCCGTTCAGTCGGTCGAGGTCCTCATGAATCGATCGATCACGTGACCGATCAACGGCCTCGGCGGCCCGGGGCCTGGTCACCAGGCCAGGGATGTCGGCGGCTCGAAACCGTCCGCGCCCACCAGCGCGAAGGGCCGGTTCGGAGGCTTGATCCTCGAACTGGCCCTTGAGCGTTTCCAGGTTCTACTCGTTCCGTGCCACCGGCGTGCCAGATGCCCCCCCCCGGCGCCGCCCTCCGCTCGTCGAGGGCCTGGCGGACGGCCCGTACGGTCGGCGATGGCGCGGTGCCGGTCGCTGGTCATGTGCTGGTAGACGGCGCGGGCCCGGGTACTGCGGTACTGCCGTGGCCCGTCCGGACATGAGGCCGGCTTTGCCGCTGGGACCCGTCGGGGATCATGGGTGTGTGACTTCCAGGGAAGAGAGTGCCGCTCGGCTTCAGGAGCAAGCAGCGCGGTGGAGCGTGGGCACGGGCTCCGCCAATGAGGTCGTTCTCGCGGCCTGCGATGCACTGGCGACCGGCTTGGACGGCCCGGCCTTGCGTGCTCTGGCCGCGTGCGAGAAGGCGGAGGCAGACCGAGAGCTTCCGAACCTGCTGCCGGCCGCTCTCGAAGAGCAGGGTTTGACGTACTACACCTTCGGAAGCGACGAGGCTTCCGAGGCCGGGGTTCGTCTCCTGGCCTCCCTGATGCTGGATGGTCGGCTCACTCCCCGTGAACTGGCCGCTCAAGTCCAGCGGCGGTTCGGGTATGACCTGGAGCTGGCTGTTGGCCTGTCATCGCTCGACGACGAGTACGACCTCCTCCGGGTGACCGGTCGCACGGTCGACGAGATCGACGCGGAGGTCATCGCCGAGGCCCGGAGGGTCCTTCGGGTGGAGGGGAACTTGGACGACCGAGCACGAGAGCGCATTTCCTGACGGTGCCGGGACCGACCCCCGGCCGTTTGGGGTGCTCAGTGCGGCCGGGTGTCCTCGGCGTCCCAGCCGGCGATCTCCCGGAGGGCGTTCAGGTGGCGGTCCAGTGCTGTCCGGCCGGCCTTGGTGAGGGAGAGCCAGGTGCGGCCGCGCTTTCCGACGAAGGTCTTGCGCACCTGCACGTATCCGGCCTCCTCCAGCAGTGCGATCTGCTTGGACAGCGCCGAGTCCGTGATCTCGACCGCCTCGCGGATGGACTTGAAGTCGGCCTCGTCGACTGCGGCCAGTGCGGCGGTGATCGAGAGCCGGATCGGCGCGTGTATGACGGTGTCGAGTGACCACCGTGGATGGCTCATGTGTTTCCCGATCCGGCAGGCTTGGCTCTGTGGTCCAGGAGTGCGACCAGGAAGAACGGAAGGGCGCACAGGACCGCTCCTGGCAGCCACCACAGCGGCTCGCCGGAGAATTTTACGGTACCGATGAGCACGGTGAGGCTGTAGATACCTGCTCCGGCCGAGGTGATGACGGCGTACCGCGCCCGGTGGTGCCGTGGTACGACCGGGCGCGTCGCCGTGTAGATGCCCAGGAACAGGAGGGGGAACAGGAGCCCGAACGGCATCGAGTACCGGGTGGACGGCTGGATCAGTAACCCGTACACGGCCGTCGAGACCATCATCGCGAGGCCCAGCAGGACGACGCCGACGACATGGGACCGGGCACCCCTGCGCATCCGCGAGGCCAGCACTTCGGCCGAGGCGAGCGCCTGCTCCGCTTCCTGCTTGTCCACCGTTACGCCTTCTTCCTTCTCTTCCTTCATGGCTTTCGCACTGGTTGGTGGTTCCCGTGACCGGCCGGAACTATCCGGCCTCGCCCTGGTCCCACCTGAACGTGCGGACGGCCAGGAACGTGACGGCCACCGCGGTGACGGCGACGACCGAGGCGGAGAGCCACGCCGGGTGGTACGGCTCTCCGGCGGACATCTGGGTCGTCATCAGGTCCGCGAAGCACGTCGTGGGCAGGACGCTGAGGGTCTTGGCGAGGGCCGCGGGCATGAGGTGCAGGGGGAAGGCCAGGCCGCTCAGGAACAGTGACAGGAGCTGGACGAGGGTGCCCACGTTCGTGGCGGCGTCGGGAGAGGACAGCCTTCCGCCGATCAGGTAGCCGATTCCACCGAACATGGCGAGGCCGAGGAGGGTGATGCCGAACAGGGCTGGGAGCCGACTCGCCTCGACCTTTCCCATGGCGTACGCGAGGACGAGCAGAGCGAGCGCCTGGCAGACGACCATGACGATCCGGGCGGACATGTGGGTGAACACCAGTCGCGCCCGGCCGACGGGGGTGGTTCCGAGCAGTCGGAGCGTGCCCTTGGAGCGCAGGTTGGCCAGCGGGCCGGTGGTGACGGTCAGAGCCGTGCTGGTGACGGCCAGGAACAGCGCCATCGGGATCACCAGTTGCATGAAGTCCGGCGTGCCGGAGCTCTTGGGGGCGATGGCGCCGATGGTCAGGAAGATCCCCGTCATTCCGAAGGGGAAGAACAGCGCGAAGTAGAAGTACCGGCGGTCCCGCAGGAGTTCGCGCGCGTGCAGGAGGGCCAGTTCGCGTGTGGCGGAGGAGGTGGTCACGATGCCACGCTTTCCGCATCGACGTGTTCCGCACCGACGCGTTCCGCATCGTCGGTGCCTCGGATGCCGTCGTTGCCGTCGAAGTCGGTTCCGGTGAGCCGGCGGAAGACCGCTTCCAACCCGGCCTCCTTGATCTGGATGTTACGTGCGCCGATCGGGCCGGCGAGCAGGCCGACCACCGCGTCGGAATCCGTGGTGCGGACCGTCACCTGGGTGCGGCCGTCGACGTCGTGTGCACTGAGCTGCGTGATCCCGGCCCGGTTCCGCAGGAGGGTGAGATCGCCACCGGTCGGGATGCTGAAGTGCAACTCCCGTTCGGGGGCGTGCTCGGCGATCAGGTCCGCGGGCGCTCCGCAGGCCACGACCGCACCCTTGTGGAGGATCGCCACCCGGTCGCAGAGCGCTTCGGCCTCCTCCATCGAGTGGGTGGAGAGCAGGACCGTGCCACCCGCCTTGCGGAAGTCGCGGATGGCGCTCCACAGGTCCTGCCGGGCGTTGGGGTCGAGGCCGGTCGACGGCTCGTCGAGCACCAGCACCCGCGGACGGGAGATCAGTGCGGTACCGACGAGCAGTCGCTGCCGTTGGCCGCCGGAGAGCTTCGCGACCCTGACGTTCCGCGAGTCCTGGAGGCCCATCCGGGCGATGATGGCGTCGGGGGTGTCCGGGGCGGGATAGAACGAGGCCCAGACGCGGAGGAGTTCGGCCACCGTCTGTTGTTCGAACAGGGCGGCCTGCTGCGGCTGGATGGCCACGTGTTTGCGAATTTCGTCCCGCTGACCGACCGGATCGAAGCCCAGGACGAGGACCTTTCCCTCGGTCGGGTGGCGTAAGCCCGCCAAGGTCTCGATGCTGGTGGTCTTCCCGGCACCGTTGGGGCCGAGGAGTCCGAAGACCTCTCTGTGACGGACGGTCAGGCTGATTCCCCGGATGGCGGAGATTTCCCCGTGTGGTCCCGGATAGCGCTTGGTGACGTTCTCGAACAGGATCGCTGGGTCGTGTGCCGGCATTCCGCGTCAGCCTCTCGTCGCGTCTCGCTGAGTCGGGCCTTGCTGAGTCGGGCCTTGACGGGCCGGGCCTTGATCGGCCGGGCCTTGTTGGGCCGAGTCTTTTCTGAGTCGAGTCCCGCAGCTTGCGTGTTTCAGACTGGCATCAGGATGCCAACTTGGCAAGTGCTTCCTCAATTGGAATGTCGACGGGCCGCGGCGACGATCCCGAGCAGGCTCTCCTCGGCCGGCACGAAGCCCCAGCGGTTGAGATCCATGTGCAGGTAGTGCAGGAGGAGTACCTGACGGTCGACCGGATTCCCGTCCGCCGCAGCCCGGTTGAGGGTCAGTACGACGTGGTCGACGTGCTCCTCGACTCCGCGCCGAAGACGCTCGGGAACCGTCGTGCCGGTGTTCACGTCCGCGGCCCGGCGGGTGAGGAGGGCGCGCAGCTCGTCCCTTCCCGGAACGGCCGTCCTGAGCTGCCGGCCCCACTGGCGCCGGTGCGCGGCCCAGAACTCCTGCCGGTGCTCCGCCGGCAGTGCCGCGCGCACCAGGGAGTCCATGTACGTCACCGCGAGGGCCGCACGCTCCCGGAGCGGGTCCAGTGCGGCCAGGTCGTCCTCGGAGTACCAGGACGACGAGGCGGTGAACAGTTCCTCGGCCCGGGAAACGCCTCGGATCCCGCCGTACTTGGCCAGTTCGGGGGCGTACAGGCAGCACCTGACCCGCCGGCCGGCCGGCAGGCCCTGCGGTACCGAGCCGGGGACCAGCCGCTCGGTCACCACCGGCCTGCCGAGCGAGTCCATGAGTGCGACGAGTTCGGGCAGCCGGCCGTGGATGCGGTCCGCCCCCTCCTCGGAGCACTGGATCCGGAGCCGGAGGTGATGTCCGGTCATGTCCCAGTAGCGGGTGAAGAACCACTTCGGGGCGGACTCCTCGGCCGCCAGACCGGCGAGCCAGGGGACCAGGACGCGGGTGGCCGGGTCCATCAGGTCCGGGTGTCCGGGATACGCGCGGACGTACCACCAGTCCACGGTCAGACCTCCTTGGGCCAGTGCAGAAGGGCCGCGTGCTCGGTGACCCGGGGCCGTCCGACGGCGTCGGTCTGCGGGTGCAGGTGCCGTTCCGGCAGGGCCTCGACCATGCGGACATGGCTGGTTTCCGGGCTCAGCCACTGCCGGAGGACCCCGGCCGAGAGCGGGGACGCCAGCGAGACCCACATCGGCTTCCGGTCGCCGGTCACGCTGAAGCCGGGGAGGCCGAGTTGGTGGACGAAGACCTCCTCCGGAATGCCGTGGGCACGCCGGAACGCGTCCAGCCGGAGGGCCAGCGAGGCCTCGTCCCGGTCGCCGGGGCCGGGCCGGGGAACGGCGTCGACCGGGACGATCCACGAGGCCCTGCGAGTGACCAGCCGACCGTCCGCCAGCCGCGGCAGGGCCACGACCTCCGCACCGCAGTGCGCCCGCAGTTCGAACGCCTTGGTCATCGTGTAGTCGGAGTGCGGCGACCCGTTCACCCACGGGTCGGCCAGCACGGCGAGCAGCCGGAGGTACGACTGCAGCAGGTGCTGCGGGATGAGGCCCAGGTAGGCCAGGCCGACCGGGTCCCCGAGCCGGTCGAACAGGGACAGGGTGTCGTCCGCCGGGTCGTGGGCGAGCACGGTCTCGTCGAGCGTGATCCCGTCGTCCGAGCCGACCTCGCCGGGCAGCAGCAGGGGCGGCAGCAGCCCGCTGCACTCGGCCTGCACGGTGTTGCAGTCCGTCCAGACCACGAGCTCCCGGCACCGGACTCCCGGCCAGCAGCGCTGGACGTGCGCGGCGAGCTCCCGCCGGAAGTCCTCGCCGAGCAGGCGGCCGAAGCGGGTGAACAGTCCGCCGCTGCCGGCGCCGAAGTGGTTGACGACCAGTCGGTACCGTCCGTCGGCGACCCCGGACCGGTCGGCCGCCTCCAGTTGGAACAGCACCCCGGCCGTCGGTGGAGCGCTGGTCGGTCCGACCGGCAGCCGGGAGCGGTCCCCGGGGTCGTTGCGGCTCACCATGTCCGCAGCCGTGGCGCGGTCGAGCGGAGGGTTCGAGTCGCCGTCCACGGTGAGCCGCATCAGGAAGCCAAGGGGATCCCGGCAGACTCCGCCCGGACCGAACTCGGCGAGGAACCGCTCCAGCAGGAGGTCGTAGACGTGGGAGCGGAAGACGTACGGCCGGATCTTGGCGCCCAGGGCCTCCAGGTCCGCACGGACCTGGGGCACCGCCAGCGGGTCCGGCAGCCGGAGATCGGTTTCCCGGTCCTCGTAGATGAGCCCGCTGGGCCTGCGTTCGTTGCGGTCACTGTGCTCGGTCCAGTCGGCGGTGATGCTCTGGAGCCGGGTCGTGGCCTCGATCCGACCGGTCACGCCGTCCCGGTGGGCGTGGGCGCCGAGCTCGTGCGCCCGGAGGAGGTCGGCGTGGGGGACGGGTGATTCGGCGCCCACCGGCTCGGCCAGGGCTGCCAGGGCCGCCAGGGGGTCGTCACCCCGCTGCCAGGGCGGGATCGGATGGAGGAGACCGGTGTCGAGCAGTCGCCGGAAGCGGGCGAACGGGCGCTCCCCGCCGAGTGTTTCGAGCAGTTCGTAGAGGGTCGTGGTTTCCGGCAACCGGCTCAGCCACGGGAGGGCGTAGTCCGCCTCGACCGTGCGGTCATGGCGCCAGATGACCCCCTCGGCGGCCGTCACCTCGCTGTGCAGCAGCAGCCCGTCGGGTTCGGTCGGGCCGCCCGGGCGGACCGGGGCGGTCCGGTACCGCAGCAGGCCCGCGGTCCGGACGTCGCGCGCGAGACGGTGCAGGGCCAGGTGTGCGAGGGCGGCGGAGGTGCGGCTGCGCGCCCGGCCCAGCCCGGTCGTCCCGGCCACTCCGACGGTGGTCAAACCCGAGAAGGGGCTGGTCTTCACCGCGGCCCGGGCGACGTAGGAGTAGAGGGTCTTCAGGTTCCTGGCCGACCCCGCCCGGCGCCGGCCGTGGACGGTCCAGTCGGGTGCCGCCAAGGCGAGGGACTCGGCGAACTCCGTCGACCGCAGTGCGTGGTCCAGTCGCTGGACGGCCCGTTCCCGGTCCTCGGCCAGCTGCTCGCCGAGTTCGGCCGCCAACTCCTGCCGGGCCAGGGTGAGTCGGATCCAGCTCTCGATGGTCGAGACCTGCTCGGGAGGAATGCGCTTCGCCAACCGCCGCAGCACCTCGGCGTCCCAGGGCAGCGGATCGAGCCGGTTGACCGCCCGCTTGCCGGCCAGGACCTTTCGGCGCAACGACACGTCGTCGTCCAGTCGGGGGACCAGGGAGAAGAGGAGTTCGGTGAGCTCGGGGGCCAGGGCGTCGAGCCGCTCCGCGCCGGCGGAGAGCTCGGACAGCAGTTTCCGGGTGGTGGGGCCGACCAGGTCGAGCGAGTCGGCGGGAAGGCCCGCCACCCGGGTCAACAGGACGGAGGCGACGGCGGTCATCGGCCCACCGCCGAGAGTGCCAGGTGGATGCTGACCGGGACGGCCCGGATCATCGAGAAGGCCAGGAAGCAGACGTAGCCGACCGAGAACAGCCCGTAGACCACGTAGGCCGCGCGGGCGCGGGTGGTCAGGTTCTCCAGGTGGGGTGGAAGCGGCTGTCGCTTGAGGATGCCGCGGAGCAGCGCGAAGGCCCGGCCGCGGGCGTTGGTCCGGCCGCTCGCGGCCTCCAGCGCGGTGTACCCGTCGCTCGGCATCAGCGGGTTGAGGTTGACGATCAGCATGAGCAGCTGCATGCCCAGCACGAAGGTCGCGGTGTGCTGCACGAATCCGGTGGAGTGGGTGGCCACCACCCCGGTGAGTCCGCAGAACACGCCGTCGCTCAGGATCCCGGCCAGCGCCAGGACGACCCTGCCGCTGCGGGCGCGGACCCGGTAGGCATCGGTGCGGTCGACGTAGGCCACCGGCATGAAGTAGAAGAGCAGCGCGACGCCGAGCCCGCGGATCGGGGCCCTGAGCATCTGGGCGACCAGGGCGTGCGCGGTCTCGTGCAGCAGGACGAGGAACAGCATCACGCCGGTGGCCACCAGGAAGGCGGGGCCGGCCAGCTGCTGGAGCGACGGTGTGGCCGTGAACAGGGTGTGGAAGCCGGTCGCGTACCCGACCAGCGCCGCGAGCACGGCGACGGAGACCAGCAGCCGTGCGGGCGCTGCGCGCAGGAGCCGGGCGACGGGTTCCAGAACGGTCGGCAGGGACTTCGTCAGTACGATCCGCGGCATCAGCATCGAGGTGCGGACCCGGTTGCCCCCGGGCTTCTCCGGCGGCTGCGAGCCTTCCAGCAGACCGCTCTTCTCCAGGCTCGCCAGGAAGGAGTCCAACTGCCGGGTGAACGCCTCGGATCCGGATCGGCCGTGGCTCGCGAAGAAGTCGACGAGGTCGTCCCTGGTGCGGGTCCCGTCCAGGTAGGTGAGCACCACCTCGCTGGCCCGGGTGATGCGGTGGTAGTTCCCGGTGACCGGATCAAAGATCAACGGAATGTCGTCCATCCCGCGGATGACTTCGAGTTCCTCCCGGAGCTTCGGTGGCGAACTGATCACTGCTCTCTGCCTCTCCCTGTACACCTGGACGCCCGGGGTGACCGAGTCGCTCCTCGGCCACCCCGGACGTGTCATTGCGGAGGATGCTGCGGGATGGTGCGATGTCCTTCCGGCCCACGGCGCTTCGCTCAGCGCCGTGGGCCGGTCGGGCCGGGCCCGGCGGGACGGTGTCAGGTGGTCACGGCCGTACGACACCGCCCGCCGGGATCGGTCAACCGATGGTGGAGGCGGACGTCAGGCTGGAGGCGGAGGTCGCCGGGCAGGACGCGGTCGACGCGGACGTCGCGCTGGAGAAGGAGCCCAGGGCGTTGCCCTGCGGCAGCTCCTCCAGGGCGAGGTCGCCCTCCAGCACGTAGAGGTCGAACTGGCCGTCGGCGGTGTTCTCGGTCATGCGGATTTCCCTTCCTTCCGTGGGGTGGTGGGTTGCGCGGGTCCGGTCAGCCGAAGGTGGAGGCGGTGCCCACGGTCGCGGCCGAGCTGCCCGGGCAGGACGCCGTGGACGCGGAGGCCGCGGAGAACCAGGAGCCCAGGGCGTTGCCCTGCGGCAGCTCCTCCAGGGCGAGGTCGCCCTCCAGGGCGTAGAGGTCGAACTGGCTGTCGGTGGTGTTCTCGGTCATGGATCGACATCCCTTCTCTGGGAGTGGTGCCTGGGGATCAGGTGTACGAGGAGAACGACGTGAACGAGGACGCGGAGGTGGCCGGGCACGACGCGGTGCCCACCGAACCCGCGGTGGAGACGGACGAGAGGGCGTTGCCGTCCGTGAGGGTCTCCATCTCGAGGGCGTCCTCGAGGTCGCCGAGCACGTAGAGTTCCAGTTCGGTCATGGGTTTCCCCTTCCTTTCCGTACTAGCCGGTGCAGTTGGCCGTCATCACGCTGCCGGCGCTGCTGGCGGGGCAGGACGCCGTCGACGCCGTCGAGGTGGTGCTGAAGGTGCCCAGCGCCACCCCGTCGGGGACCTGCTCCAGGAACAGGCCGTCCTCCGGCAGTTCGACGGTGTGCAGGTCGAGTTCCGGCGGAGTCGTGTCGTTCATCGGAATCACTCCTTCCGTTCTTCCTTGTGGATCACCGGTGGCCGGACGGCCCCGGGGGTGTGTGGGGTGGCTGCACGGGTGCGCCACCGAGGGCCAGCGCGAAGAGCTGGTGGCGGCTCGTGCCGTCACTGCGGAGCGGTCCACGGACCGAGGCGGGGATGAACCCCGCGAAGACGGTGCCGACCAGACCGGCGGCCACGGCGTCGAGCCACATCGTGTACGCGGCGGCGGACGCCCGGCCCATGAGCTTGCGGTAGCCGTGCGCCCCGTGCAGCTCGCTCGCCCGGTCGAGGTCCGCCGCTATCGAGACGATCGCCGCGGAGTCGCAGAACTCCCACTGGAGGGTCAGGTCGTGGAGCGCCTCCGGCGCCGGCAGGGGAGCCACCGGGGTGTACTCACGCTGCCCGGCGTCGAGCCCGAACATGCCGGGCTCCAGTCCGTCCAGCCGGAAGGCCACCACGTCGACCTGCAACGCGGACTGCTCCTGCTCCTGCGGCCAGGAGTCGGCGTCGGCCCTGATTCCGCGCGCGACGACGTCGGCCAGTAGGGCGGCGGGAACGGCGTCGGGGCTGAAGAACCGTTCGGACCTGCGCCTGCGGAGTGTCGTCAGCAGGTCCGTCCGGGGCCGGTCGACCGGGTCGAACCGGGTGGGCGGCCGGAGTGGACTCGGCGCCGACCGTTCGCGGGCGGGGCCCGGCGCGGAGCCGGCGGTCGTCCTGAAGGCGCCGATGAGTTCCGCTGCCAGCTCGTGCGGGCTGCTCACCGATTGCCTCCCAGGTCGATGACCGCCGTGATCGGTTCCACATCGGGGTTGATCCCGAGCCCCGCCGCGATGCCGTCGTCGTCCCAGTGCGGGCGCAGGGCGAGGCCGAGGCCCAGGGTGCGGGCGGCTTCGCGGGCCGTGGCTTGCGCGCAGCCGCTGTCCAGCAGGACGATGCGCAGGGCGAACGCCGAGTACTTCTGGGCCACTTTGGGGAAGTCGCCGGTCAGGACGACGGTCGCCGGTGAGTCCCCGGGGACCGTGCCGATCCCGGAGGAGAGCCTGGCGAGCCGGTGTTCCGTCGCCACGTACCCGTAGATCCCCGGTTCGACCCCCGGCACGTCACGGACCACCGCGTAGGCGGTCACCGAGCCGATGTTGCCCCCGCTCGCCGTCCACCGGGCCACCCGCTCCGCACTGTCCGCCCGGATCCCGGCGGTGACGGACAGCAACAGCGAGAGCGTGCCGGCGGTCGGCTCCGAGGGCGGCCACTGCCGTGACAGCCGTTCGTGCGAGGGCGGCGGAAGCTCGACGGCCGGCGCGACCGGCCAGGTGCGCGAGACCCGTTGCAGTGCGAGGTTGGAAGGCTTGTAGTGCATCTGATGGGCCTTCAGGTCGGCGAACTCCTTCGGCGGCATGGCCACCGAGGCCTCGAACCGGGTCGCCAGCGAAGCGCGCTCCGCGGTCGGCCCCTCGGCGATCGAGCAGCGTGGGCAGCCCGGCCGCGTCGCGGAGGAGGTGTCCCGGTGCGCCAGGGTTTCGAGGTCCACCAGCCTCCAGCGCATCGGCAGCGGGGACGGTGTCGTCCGGGAGACCGCCGCGAACAGGTCGCGGGCGAACAGCGCGACGGCCAGCTCGACGTCGCCGTCCAGGGGCGTACGCTCGTCGGTCTCGTCGTCCACGGTGAGACAGTCCAGGCACGGAGTCGTCCGCGGATCGACGAAGGGGCCGAGGGCAGCCCGGCGACCGCTCAGCCGCAGGCGCAGCAGTGGCACCCCCTTGTTCCAGCAGTGTGCGGCCAGCGCCTGGCGGCGGTCGGCGGGGGCGTGGTCGTCCGGGGTCTCGATCAGGACGGCGAGGGTCGTCCCCGCCGAAGGGAGGCAGTCGTCGCCCACGGCGGCCGGGACCGAACCGGTGAGCTCGCGGCGGAGCAACCCGGACACCGTGGCCGGGCCGAAGACCTCCACCCGCGTGGTCTGGAGCCGGGCGGCCGCCTGCTCCCAGGCCGGATTGGCCTCGGTGGCGCTTCCCACCCGGGACAGGAAGTCGGCGAGCTCGTCCTCGACTTCCCGGGCCAGTGGCCGGTCGGGCGGCCCCTCCTCGACCACGCCGCACGTCCACAGCAGTGAGAGCGCCTTGAAGACGACTTCCTCGGGCCGCCCGAGTTCACGGGCCAGTTCGTCGTGGTTCCGGGTGCCGTCGAGCCGTTCCAGGAGCGCGGGGAGCAGATCGGTGGCCGACCTGCCGCGGAACAGCTGCTTCTTCGGCGTGCCCAGGACCACCACCTGATCGGGCTCGTAGCCGACCACCAGTCCGCGGCGCAGGCGGGGATGCCGCGGTACCCGCAGCTGGGGGTCGAACCGTGCTGCCGTGCCGATGGTTTCCGCGGTGATCACAGGATGGTCGCCGGTAACCACAGGGTGGTCGCTGGTGATCACAGGGTGGTCGTTCAACGGGTCCGCCCTTCACCGAGCGCGGCGAACTCCGGCCAGAGCGCGTCGCGAGTGGATCGGGTGCGGCAGCGCGGGCAGCGGTCGACCGCCAGCACCGAGGCCTTGCTGGTGGCTCCGCTGATCTGGTCGAACCGCCGTACGGTGCCGCCGATCCCGCTGCTCGGCCGCGGGTCGAACACCTCGTGGACGGCCTGGCGGGCGAAGCCCACGGCGATGCCCACGTGGTGCTCCGGGTGACCGGACGGGTGCCGGTCGTCGCCGGCCGTGGCGTGCTCCGGGCGCTTGTGCTGGTTCCGGCGGCGTTCGAAGCACTGGTGGCAGGCGGTGCGGCCGGGGACCACCACCGGTCCGCACTGGACCTCCGTGGCGCTGGTGCGCACGGCGAACCACGGGCGGCGCCAGGCGAAGGAGGCCCGGTCCAGGGCCTCGGCGATGCGGGGGCGCTCATGGGAGGTCGCGAGCACGATCAGGTCGGCGGACGGCCACAGGCTCGGATGCGTCCCGTCGTCGATCTCCTGCAGAGCGGTGCGGTGGAGCCGGCTCAGGCGGGCGGCGACGCTCTTGCCGAACGGTCCTGAAGCGAGGACGAGCAACTGGGGGTTCATCATGGTCGGTCCTCACGCGAAGGGCTGCGGACAGGGATTGACGTCTTCCTCGTCGTGCACGGGCAGGCCCATGGCGCGGGGAGCCCGGTAGAGGCGCGGGTGGGCGAGGTACCGGGCCCGGTGGGCGAAGGAGAGCGGCATCAGCTGCGGCACCAGCACCCGGACGACGGTGGCGCCGACCTGCCGGGCCTCGTCGGTGGTGATGTCCACCACCACGACCTCGCAGCCGGCCAGGCTCATCCGCCGCAGCAGCCAGGGGAGTTCGGGGGAGCCGGCGGCCGGGCGGGGGAGGTCCGCCAGGTTCCGGACCGGGCGTTCGCCCTCGAGCAGGAAGTCGAACCGGTGTCGCTGGTCGCGAGGCCCGGCCCGCAGGGCTCCGCCGATCACGCTCAGCGTGTTCTCGGGCGCTTCCGGAGGAGCTCCCCGGCCCGAGAGCGAGCGGAGCGCGATGCGCAGCGAGGCGGCCTCCCGGTACAGCTTCGCGATCGCCCGGCCCGGATCGACGTCGCAGGTGGCGACCACCAGCTGGGCCAGGGCCCGGTCGTGGTCGGCCAGTTGGAGCCCGTAGACGACCGGGATCCCCAGATCCGTCGTGGCGTCGAAGAGCAGCGTGCGGATGTTCTCCGAGGACGCCCGTTCGGCGTACTCCCGGTGTTCGGGGAGCAGTTGGTCCGGGCTGAAGCCCAACCGGGGAAGTCGCAGCCGCTGGAGCCAGGTCAGTGCGATCGAGTCGCGTTCGACGACCTCCAGCAGTCCGTTGGTGACTGCTGCGAGCGGATCCGAGTGGGTGGCGCAGCCGGTGGAGACGGGGTGGAGGTAGCGCTCGGACGCGGACTCCGGCGAGCACTTCAGATAGACCTGGACGGCGGGCACGTACACCTTGCGGTTGCGGGCGAAGGACCAGCCTTCGAGCCAGCGGAGCGGTACCCGTGGGTCGGCGGGCGCCAGTCCGCAGCGGGGGTCGGCGAGTTCGGTGGGCGAGCAGTTCGGCCACTCCCAGGGCGGTATGGCGTCGTCGCCGAGCTCGGCCGCGGTGGCCCAGATCATGTCCGACGGGTCCCAGGCGCAGGAGGAGTACCGTTCGAGGGACTCGGCCGCAGCCAGGTGGGCCGCCGTCTCGCGGTCCAGGGCGCCGCCGGCGCCGTCGAAGTTGCCGGAGGACGGGTCGTGCGCCCACTCCGCCTGGGCCGAGAGGACGGCTCCCGGATTCCCCAGGGAACCGGAGAAGATCGGGAAGTCGGGCTCCCCTTCGGTGACCGGCAGCCAGGTCAGCCTGGAGACCAGGCCGAACGGGGAAACCAGCTTCCCCATGGCGAGCAGGGATTCAGGAACGGCCCTATTCCCGGGTGCCTTGTCAGACGTTCTCATCCTTATCCTCTTTGCTCGTTCGTGACCTTGACCGAATCCCGCCGGGGATCAAGATCTTTGCTGCGATGAGGGGTGGGAGTTCGGTGCATGTAGACGGTTGAATTCCGCTTCGTATCGGAACTCGTCGCTTCGAACACCCTGCTCGACTCAGCCACTGGCGGGATGGCGCTCGGCCTGGTTGACTCCTCCGCAGTGGCATCCAATTGACAGAGCTCCTGCTTTGTGGTGAGCGCCTTCACTCCCTACACGCGTCGGACCCGCAGGGGCGCTGCTCGGGAGTCGCAGGTTTTTTCGATCGGGCCAAGACGGGGATGGCGGGGGATGACGGGGATACGGCTCGTGGACGAGGCGTTCGACGACGGGTTCACCCAGTTCGTCAAGGAGGTCAGGCCGAGGCTTCGGCGCAATGCGTTCGTACTGGTGGGGGACTGGTTCGAGGCGGACGACCTGGTGCAGCGCACACTGATCGCCGTCTACCGGCGCTGGGACCGGCTGGAGCAGCGCGACGATCTGAACGCCTACACGAGGACGGTGATGGTGCGGCAGTTCATCAGCGAGCGCCGGGGGCATCGCTGGTCCCGCGAGTTGATCCAGAACCCCTTGCCGGAACCGGAGCCGGCTCCGGAGGACGTCGCCTGCGTCGGCGACCGGGTCCTGTTGCTCGGCGCGCTCGCCGAACTCGCGCCCAGACAGCGGAGCCTGGTGTTTCTGCGGTACTGGGAGGACTTGAGCATCGAGGAGACGGCCCGGACCGTGGGGTGTTCGCCCGCTACCGTCCGGAGTTCCACATCACGGACGTTGCGCATTCTTCGGGAGCGTTTGGGGGCTCTTTACTCGGACGACACGGCCTGATTCGACAGCCGAGGGAATTGTCCGCAGGGGTGGATGTTTCCGCGTCGACCGTCGAGCCCGGAAGAGAAGGCGGGGGACGGAAGGCGGAAGGCGGAACGGACGCCGCCCGGGTGATCCGGCGGAGCCGGGAGCGGTCCCGGCGTGCGCCCGACGGCAGCCGACTACCAGGAATGTCCCCCGTCGGGGAGGCTCACCGGGAAGCCCGCTCCGGGCCGCCCTCGGCGGACGCCTTGCGGACTTCGGCGACCAGTTCCTCGTCGCTGAGATCGGGAATCGGCGCGGGGGCGGAGCCGAGGACGGACTTCAGGAGACGGCGTAGCGGCTGCTCGCCTTCCCGGCCGTCACCTGAAAGAGGGTGGTGCTGGCTGTTGCCCATGATTCATCCGACCTGGAAAACCTGGCTCGCACATGACTGTGGAAGCGTACTCGCGTTCGGCGGCGCTACTGCGGAAGCATCTGAAACTGGCACGCATTTCACCGGGGGATGCCACCGCGCACCACGGGGCCTGCCCGCGGGGACTGCGACGCGACGCGTGGGGCGACCGCGACCGCGACCGCGACCGGTCGCCGGACGGCGGCAGGTGGCGGGGCAGGAGGGGGCAGGTGAGGATCGGGGGGACCGTACGGACCCCTGAGGGCGGTGGACGCGGATGGCGGAGCAGGTGGGGGAGACCCGGGCGGAGCTGTCGGCGCGGCTGAACTGGCTGCGGGCGGCCGTGCTGGGCGCCAACGACGGTGTGGTGTCGACGGCCGGGATCGTGACCGGGGTGGCCGGCGCGGCCGGTTCCCGTACGGCGCTGCTCGCGGCGGGGGTGGCAGGGCTGCTGGCGGGGGCGATGTCGATGGCGGTCGGCGAGTACGTCTCGGTCAGCACCCAACGGGACACCGAGCGCGCCGCGTTGGAGAAGGAGCAGCGCGAGCTGACCGAGGACCCGGAGGGCGAGCTCGACGAACTCACCGACTACTACCGGGACAGCGGGCTCGCCGCCGGCCTGGCCCGGGAGGTGGCGGCGGCGCTGACCGAGCGGGACGCCCTGGCGGCGCACGCGCAGACCGAACTGGGCATCGACCCCGAGGCGTTGACCAATCCCTGGGAGGCCGCGCTGGCCAGCGCGGCCGCGTTCACCCTGGGCGCGCTGGTGCCGCTGCTGGCGGTGATGCTGCCGCCGGAGTCGTGGCGGCTGGGGGTGACGGTGGCCGCGGTGGTGCTCGCGCTGACCCTCTCGGGCTGGACCAGCGCCCGGCTGGGCGGGGCCGGGCCGGGGCGGGCGGTGGTACGCAACGTCGCGGGCGGGCTGCTGGCGATGGCGGTGACGTACAGCGGCGGCGTGCTGCTGGACTACGTCACCGGGTGAGGCGCTCGGGACGGTGCGCCGGCGGGTGGCGCTCGGGCGGAGGCCTCCACGGCGGCGTGTGTTCGGAGCGGCCGCGCGCGGGACGGATGCGCTCGGGAGGCGGGCTCCCGTGCCCTGTGTTTGTGTGGCTGCAAACCGCTTCGGAGAGGTGAAGTGCCGTGACCATGCCCCCGTTCGGATCGAGTGACCCGTTCTCCGACCTGCTCAGCCGGTTCTTCGGGATGAGTCCGCTGGCCTCCCCGCCCGCCGTGCAGCGGGTGCCGATCGGGCGGTTGCTCAGCGAGTCCTCCCAGGAGCTGCTGGGGCTCGCCGCGCGGCGCGCGTCCGAGGACGGGAGCAGCGACCTCGACACCGCGCACCTGGCCTGGGCGGCCAGCCGGGTGGAACCCTCGCGGCGGATGCTGGAGCGCGCCGGCGTCGACCCTGACCAGCTGTCCGAGGCCCTGGAGCACGCGCTGCCGTCCGGGGGCCCGTCCTCGCCGGACGGCCGGCCCGCGCTCACCCCCTCGGCCAAGCGCGCGCTGCTCGCCGCGCACGCCCGTTCGCAGGCGGTCGGCGCCTCGTACATCGGCCCGGAGCACATCCTCGGCGCGCTGCTGGAGCAGGAACGTTCCGGCGCGGGGACGGCGCTGCGCAACGCCGCGCCCTCGCAGGAGGCGCTGAAGTCGGTGCTGGAGGGGCGCGGCACCGGCGGTGAGCGCAGCAGTGCGGGGGCGCAGCCGAGCGGGACGCCGACGCTGGACGAGTACGGGCAGGACCTCACCGAGGCGGCTCGCTCCGGCCGGCTGGACCCGGTGGTCGGGCGGGCCGAGGAGATCGAGCAGACCGTCGAGATCCTCTCCCGGCGGACCAAGAACAACCCGGTGCTGATCGGCGAGCCGGGGGTGGGCAAGACCGCGATCGTCGAGGGCCTGGCGCAGCGGATCGTCTCCGGGGACGTGCCGCAGAGCCTCAAGGACAAGCGGGTGGTCACCCTCGACCTGACCGCCCTGGTGGCCGGCTCCAAGTACCGGGGCGAGTTCGAGGAGCGGCTGAAGAGCGTGATCGACGAGGTGACGGCGGCCGGGAAGAGCGTGATCCTCTTCCTGGACGAGCTGCACACCGTGGTCGGCGCGGGCGGTGGCGGCGAGGGCTCGATGGACGCCGGCAACATCCTCAAACCGGCTCTGGCGCGCGGTGAGTTGAGCGTGGTCGGTGCCACCACGCTGGACGAGTACCGCAAGCACGTGGAGAAGGACGCCGCGCTGGAGCGCCGCTTCCAGCCGGTGCTGGTGCCGGAGCCGACCGTCGAGGAGACGATCGAGATCCTCCGGGGGCTGCGCGACGCCTACGAGGCGCACCACCAGGTGCGGTTCAGCGACGAGGCGCTGGACGCGGCGGCGACGCTCTCCGACCGCTACGTCAGCGACCGCTTCCTGCCCGACAAGGCGATCGACCTGCTGGACCAGGCCGGCGCCCGGGTGCGGCTGCGCAGCCTGACCGGCTCCACCGAGGCGACCTCCGTGCAGGACCGGATCACCAAGCTGAGGCGGGAGCTGGACGAGGCCGTGGCGGACGAGGAGTTCGTACGGGCCGCCAACCTGAAGACCGAACTGCGGCAGACCGAGGACGAACTGGCGGCGATCTCCGAGTCCCGCGAGGAGGTCGTCGACGTGACGGCCGACGACATCGCGCAGGTGCTGTCCTCCCGTACGGGCATCCCGGTCGCGGAGCTGAACGCGACCGAGAAGGAGCGGCTGCTCAAGCTGGAGGAGCACCTGCACCAGAAGGTGATCGGCCAGGACGAGGCGGTCACCGCCGTCGCCCAGGCGGTGCGCCGCGGCCGGGCGGGGATGGGTGACCCGGAGCGGCCCACCGGTTCCTTCCTCTTCCTCGGGCCGACCGGCGTCGGCAAGACCGAGCTGGCCAAGGCGCTGGCCGCGCTGCTGTTCGGAGACCCGGACCGGATGATCCGCTTCGACATGAGCGAGTTCCAGGAGAAGCACACCGTCTCCCGGCTGGTCGGCTCCCCGCCCGGGTACGTCGGCTACGAGGAGGCCGGGCAGCTGACCGAGGCGGTGCGGCGCAAGCCGTACAGCGTGCTGCTCTTCGACGAGGTGGAGAAGGCGCACCCGGACGTCTTCAACCTGCTGCTCCAGGTGCTGGACGACGGGCGGCTGACCGACTCCCAGGGGCGTACGGTCGACTTCCGCAACACCGTGGTGATCATGACCAGCAACATCGGGTCGCAGCGGATCCTGGACCGCTCCGGGAACGTCGACCCCCGGAGCGGAGCTCCCGACCAGGCACTGCGGGACGACCTGATGCGGGACCTCCGCCAGCAGTTCCGGCCGGAGTTCCTCAACCGGATCGACGAGGTGATCGTCTTCCACGCACTCACCCGCAAGGACCTGGTGTCCGTGGTCGACCTGCTGCTGGAACGCACCCGGCGGCGGCTGCGGGCCCAGGACGTGCGGCTGGACGTCACCGACGCGGCCAAGGAGTTCCTGGTCAACCGCGGCTACCAGCCGGAGTTCGGGGCCCGGCCGCTGCGCCGGACGATCCAGTCCGAGCTGGACAACCGGATCTCCAACCTGCTGCTGGACGGCACCGTGCGGGAGGGGGACACGCTGATCGCGGACGTCAGCGACGGTGAGCTGGTGGTGACGCTGGCGCGGCCGGAGCCGTCGGCGACCTTCGAGCAGGCGGAGGAGAGGGCGCAGGCCGCGGCGGAGGGGGCGTAGACCGCGGCGGGGAGGGCGCAGGCTGCGGCGGAGCGGGCCGAGGGCTGGGCCCTCTCGTGCTGCCCTTCGGTTCGGGCGTACTCCAGCGGGAGTACGCCCGAACGCCACTGGTGGAGGACGCGCGGGGGCGGGGCGCGGGTCTAGCCTTCCGGGCATGATGCCGCCCACGTCACAGCCGCCGGAGCCGTCGCCGGTGCCGCCGTCGGAGTCCCCGTCGGGGGCGTCGCCGCCGTCGCTGTCGTCGTCGTCGCCGTCGCCAGGTGGGCCGCCCGAGCCCTGGCGCCCGCCGTGGGTGCGCGCCGCCCGGGCGGGCCTGCCGGTGGGGCTGGCGGCGGTGGTCGCGCTGGTCCAGGTGGTCGGTTCGGGCTTCGCCGCGCGGCACCAGGGCGAACGGGTCCCGCTGGACGCCTTCGGCTACCTGCTGCTGCTGGTCGGCCCGGCCCTGCTGGTGCTGCGCGGCCGCCGGCCGGTCGCGGCGGTGGCGGGGACGTCGGTGGTCACCGCCGCGTACCTGGCCGCCGGGTACCCGTACGGGCCGGTCTTCGCGAGCTGGGTGATCGCCTGCTGCTCGGCGATCGGCCGCGGGCACCGCCGGGCGGCGTGGGCGGGGGTCGGCGGGGTGTACCTGGTGCACGTGCTGGCCACCTTCGTCCTGCCGGACGGCTGGCAGCGCGCGCCGCGGTCGAAGTTCGTCTGGCAGGAGGAACTCGGGCTGCTGGCCTGGCTGTTGCTGGTGCTGGCGATCGCCGAACTGCTCCGCTTCCGGCGCGAGCGGATCGCCGCCCACCGGGCCTACCGGCAGCAGCTGGATCAGCGCCGGGCCAACGAGGAACGGCTGAAGATGGCTCGGGAGTTGCACGACATCCTGGCGCACAGCCTGTCGCTGATCAACATCCAGGCCGGGGTCGCGCTGGCGCTGCTGGACCGGCGGCCGGAGGAGGCCCGTACCGCGCTGGTCACCATCAAGTCGACCAGCAAGGAGGCGCTCGGTGAGGTCCGCCAGGTGCTCGCCACGCTGCGCGGGCCCGGGGAGGCGCCGCGCGGGCCCGCTCCGGGGCTGGGGCGGCTGGACGAACTCACCGAGCAGGCCGACCGGGTGGGCCTGGCGGTCGAGGTGCTGGAGGACGGTGAGCGCCGCCCGCTGTCCGCCACCGTCGACCTCACCGCCTTCCGGATCGTCCAGGAGGCGCTGACGAACGTCATCCGCCACTCGGTGGCCCGGGAGGCGGTCGTGGTGCTGGACTGGCGGGACGCCGCCGTGCTGGTGGTCCGGGTCGAGGACCCGGGGCCCGGGGTGGTCGGCGACGCCGGCGGGTCCGGCAGCGGACTGGTCGGGATGCGGGAACGGGCGGCCGCGTTCGGTGGCACCATCACGGCGGGACCGCTGCCGGGCGGCGGCTTCCGGGTCCGGGCGGAGCTGCCGACACCGAAGGCGGAGAGCGATTGATTCGGGTACTGCTGGCGGATGACCAACTGCTGGTCCGGGCGGGCTTCCGGGCCCTGCTGGACCTCCAGGACGACCTCACCGTGGTCGGCGAGGCGGACGACGGCGAGGCGGCGGTGCGGCTCGCCCGCGAACTGGTGCCGGACGTCGTGCTGATGGATGTCCGGATGCCCCGGATGGACGGGCTGGAGGCGACCAGGAGGATCGCCGAGGACCCGGCGCTGTCCTCCGTACGGGTGGTCGTGCTGACCACCTTCGAGCTGGACGAGTACGTCTTCGAGGCACTCCGGTCGGGTGCGGCGGGCTTTCTGGTCAAGGACACCGAGCCGGCCGACCTGCTGCGGGCGGTCCGGGTCGCGGTGGCCGGGGACGCGCTGCTCTCGCCGGGCGTGACCAGGCGGCTGATCGGCGAGTTCGCGGCCCGTTCGAAGGGGCCGGAGACGGCTCCGGAGGGGCTCACGGACGTCTCGGTGCTGACCGAGCGGGAGCGCGAGGTGCTGGCGCTGGTCGGGATGGGGCTGTCCAACGAGGAGATCGCCCGGCGGCTGGTGGTCAGCCCGCTGACGGCCAAGACGCACGTCAGCCGGGCGATGGTGAAGCTCGGGGCGCGGGACCGGGCGCAACTGGTGGTGCTGGCCTACGAGTCGGGGCTGGTGCGGCCGGGCTGGCTGGGCTGACGGGGCAGTCGGAGCAGTCGGCGGGGTGGGGCCGGCTCCCCGCGGCTACTCCCGGCCCGGCGTGTCGCAGGACGGCCGTACTCTCTGGGGAGTATCCCAACTGCCGCTGCTGGTAGGACGCGTGATGAGACCCCTCGGCGGGACGCTCAAGGCACCTCGGGAAGACCCCGGGGCCGTGGAGCCGACCGCGAGGAGATGAACCACGATGTACACACAACTGGCAGATTGGCACGGGCCGGGCGCCTGGATCCTGCTGGTGCCCCTGTTCTGGATCGCCGTGGTGGTTCTGGTGATCACGATGCTGCGCCGGTCGGTGTGGCGGCGGTACGGCGCCTGCGGGTTCGGGACCGGGTTCGGCGCCGGGGCCCCGGGCGTGGTGGAGCACCCGCTCGCCGTCCTGGGCCGCCGTTTCGCAGAAGGCGACATCGACGCCGAGGAGTACCGCGCCAAGCGGGCCGTGCTGACGGAGCCGACGAAGGACGTCCCCGGGGGCGGTGGCGCCAGGTGACCACCCTCGACGTCGTAAGGGGCACCGCCGCGCGGGTCGCCGACGCCGTGAAGATCTACGGCGTCGGCGGCACCGAGGTCCGGGCGCTGGACCACGTGACGGTGGAGTTCCCGGCCGGGCGGTTCACCGCGATCATGGGGCCGTCCGGCTCGGGCAAGTCCACCCTGATGCACTGCGCGGCCGGGCTGGACACGCTCACCGCCGGCAGCGCCTGGATCGGCGACGCCGAACTCGGCTCGCTGAACGACCGGCGGCTCACCCTGCTGCGCCGGGAGCGGATCGGCTTCGTGTTCCAGGCCTTCAACCTGGTGCCGACGCTCACCGTCCGGGAGAACATCACCCTGCCGCTGGACCTCGCCGGGGCCGCTCCCGACCAGGCCTGGCTGGAGTCGCTGATCGAGGTCGTCGGCCTCGGTGACCGGCTGCAGCACCGCCCGAGCGAGCTCTCCGGCGGCCAGCAGCAGCGGGTCGCCGTGGCCCGGGCGCTGGCAGGGCGCCCCCAGGTGGTCTTCGCCGACGAGCCGACCGGCAACCTCGACTCCCGTACCGGCACCGAGGTGCTCGGCCTGCTGCGCCGCGCGGTGGACGAGATGGGGCAGGCCGTGGTCATGGTCACCCACGATCCGACGGCGGCCGGTTTCGCCGACGAGGCGCTGTTCCTCGCCGACGGCCGACTGGTGGACCGGATGGAGCGGCCGACCGCCGCCTCGGTGCTGGACCGGATGAAGGCCTTCGAACGGAGGCGGTCATGACGTCGGTGACCTTCCGGCTCAGCCTGCGCTCGCTGCGCGCCCACAAGCGTCGGCTGGCCGGCACCCTGCTCTCCATCCTGCTCGGCGTCAGCTTCCTGACCGGCACGATGGTGCTCGGGGACACCCTGCGCGCCAACTTCGACACCCTCTTCGCCGACGCCAACGCGGGCACCGACGTGGTGGTCCGCAGCGCCGACGTCCTGGACTCCCCCGGCTCGGCCGGCGGGGTGCGGGCCCCGGTCGACGTCGCACTCGCCGACCGGCTGCGCACGATCCCCGGAGTGGCGGCCGCCGAGCCGTCCGTCCAGGGCGCGGGCCAACTCGTCGGCAGCGACGGCAAACCGATCGGAGGCCAGGGCCCGCCCACCCTGGCGGGCAACTGGCTCACCGACGGTCGGCTGAACCCCTACCGGCTGGCCGAGGGCCGGGCACCGGCCGCCCCGGGCGAGGTGGTGATCAACCGGGGCGCGGCGAAGACGGGTGGGCTGTACGTCGGCTCGACCACCGTGCTGCGCACCCCCGATCCGGTGCCGGTCACCGTCGTCGGCATCGCCACCTTCGGGGCGAACGCGGACGGCATGGGGCCGAGCACCTTCACCGCCATGACCTTCACGGACGCCGAGCACCACCTCACGCCCAAGGGCGCGGGGCAGGCCAGCTCCATCCAGGTCCGGGCCGCGGGCGGGATCTCCCAGCGGGAGCTGGCCGACCGGATCGGCCCGCAACTGCCCTCCGGCGTCCAGGCGGTCACCGGAGCGGCGGCCACCCAGGAGAGCACCCAGCAGCTGTCCGGGCGGTTCCTGAGCATGTTCACCACGCTGCTGCTGGTCTTCGCCGGGATCGCGCTGCTGGTGGCGACCTTCACCATCCACAACACCTTCGCCATCGTGGTCGCCCAGCGCACCAGGGAGAACGCGCTGCTGCGGGCGCTCGGCGCGGTGCGCGGCCAGGTGCTGGGGGCGACGCTCGCCGAGGCCTCGGCGGTCGGCCTGCTGGCTTCGCTCGGCGGGCTGCTCGGCGGGATCGGGGTGGCGGCGGGCCTCAAGGCGCTGTTCTCGACGCTCGGCTTCGCCCTGCCGACCGGAGGCATGGTGATCAGCGCGGCCGCCGTACTGCTGCCGCTGCTGGTCGGGACGCTGGTCGCGGTCGGCTCGGCGCTGCTACCGGCCCTCCGGGCCGGGCGGACGGCTCCGCTGGCCGCCCTTCGGGAGGCGGGTGTCGACCGGGCGGCCCAGGGCAGGGCGGGCGCCGTCCGGGTGGTGCTCGGCGGAGTGCTGCTGGCCGGGGGAGCGCCGGTGGCCGTCCTGGGAGCCACCGACGGTCCGTCGGTCCTGCTGACGGCGGGCGGGGCACTGGCGGTGCTGGCCGGCACGGTGGTGCTCGGCCCGGTCGCCGCGGCCCTCGCGGTCCGTGTGCTGGGCGCGCCGCTGCCCGGACTGCGCGGGGTCTCCGGCGTACTGGCCCGGCGCAACGCGGCCCGCAACCCGCGCCGGACGGCGGCCACGGCGAGCGCGCTGATGATCGGCGTCGCGGTGGTCACCCTGTTCACCGTCTTCGGGGCGTCGATCAAGGCCACCCTGGACGACACGGTGAGCAAGTCCTTCGCGGGTGACCTGGCCGTCACCACCGCCTCGTTCGGGGCGGGCGGCAGCGGGATCAGCCCCAAGGTGGCGGACGCCCTGGCGGCCCTGCCCGAGGTGCGGCAGACGGTCGGGCTCGGTCGGGGCGTCGCCCGGATCGACGGGCACGGCCGTACCTTGGACGTCACCGACCCGGCCCGGCTGTCCGGGATCGTCGACCTCGGCCGGGTCGACGGCTCGCTCGACGCGCTCGGCACGGACGGGCTCGCGGTCTCGCGCAGCGAGGCGCAGCAGAACGGCTGGAAGCTCGGACAGTCCGTCACCGTGGGCTTCACCGACGGAGCGAGCGGGCCGTTCACCATCCGCGCGCTGTACGAGGGCGGAACGCTGGCCGGGGACTACCTGATAACCAGGCAGGCCTGGGCCCCGCACCGGGTCCAGGACGCGGACACCATGGTCGCGGTCGGGCTCCGTGGCGGCGTCCCGCTGAGCGTCGGCAAGGCGGCGGTGACCAAGGCACTGCTCCCCTTCGGCAGTCCCCAGGTGCAGGACCGGGCCGAGTACGCCAAAACCGCGGCCTCCGGCGTCGACACGATGCTCTCGGTGGTCTACGCGCTGCTGGCGCTGGCGGTGCTGATCGCGCTGCTGGGCATCGCGAACACACTGACCCTGGCGGTGCACGAGCGGACCAGGGAGCTGGGGCTGCTGCGGGCGGTCGGTCAGACCAGGGGACAGTTGCGCGGGATGGTCCGCTGGGAGTCGGTGCTGGTGGCGGCCTTCGGGACGGTCGGCGGGCTGGGGCTCGGCGCCTTCCTCGGCTGGGCGCTGGTGGAGGCCTCGGACAGCGCCGGGACGGGCTCGTTCGCGATACCGCCCGAGCAACTGGTCGTGGTCCTGCTGGCCGGGCTGCTGGCGGGAGCCGTGGCCGGGCTCCGCCCGGCGGGCCGGGCGGCGCGGCTGGACGTGCTGCGGGCGATCGCGACGGACTAGGAGGACCAGGAGGAGTCGGAGGTGAAGCCGGGACAGGAGGGAGAAACCCCCGCGCCGCTCCGCTCAGGACCTCGCGGCCTGCGGGAACACCTCCCGCAGGAGCGGGTCCGGCAGGCCGCGCTTGCGCCACTCGCGCGGGTAGCCGAGCGAGACCTCCTCGAACGGGACTCCGTCGTAGCTGGTCTTGCGCGGGATGTGCAGGTGTCCGTAGATCATCGCGGCGGTGTTGAAGCGGCGGTGCCAGTCCGCCGTCAGCTCGGTGCCGCACCACTGGGCGAACTCGGGGTACCAGAGGACCTCGGTGGGGTGGCGGACCAGCGGGTAGTGGTTGACCAGGACCAGCGGGACATCCGGGTCGCAGGCCGCGAGCCGCTGCTCGGTCAGCCGGACGCGCTCGCGGCACCAGGAGTCGAGGTCCGGGAACGGGTCCGGGTGGAGCATCCGCTCGTCCGCGCAGACGATCCCGCTCTCGTAGGCGGCCGCCAGGGACTCCTCCTTGGTGGCCGTGCCCGGGGCACGGAAGGAGTAGTCGTACAGGAGGAAGAGCGGGGCGATCCTGACCGGTCCGCCGGCGCCCTGCCAGAGCGGGTACGGGTCCTCGGGGGTGACGACGCCGAGGGCGCGGCACAGTTCCACCAGGTGGTCGTAGCGGGCCACACCGCGGAGCTGGACCGGGTCCTCGGGGTGGGTCCACAGCTCGTGGTTGCCGGGCGCCCACACCACGCGGGCGAAGCGTTCGGCGAGCAGGCCGAGCGCCCACTCGATGCTGGTGGTGAGCTCGGCGACGTCCCCGGCGACGAGCAGCCAGTCGTCGGGGTGGGTGGGCTTGAGCTTCTCCACCAGGTCGCGGTTCTCCTGGTAGGAGATGTGCAGATCGCTCACCGCGAGCAGTCGCCCGCCCTCGCCCGTCCCGCTGGGCGTCGACTGCGCGTCGCTGCGGATCTCGGTACTCACTCCTGCCCCCTGGGTTCACCCGGCCGATGTGGCCACCCTACGTGGCGGGCGGGGGTTGTGGGCCGGGTTGTCGCGATCAGCTGTTCGACGCGGACGCGGGGGAGCCGAGGTGAGCCGAGGTGAGACGAGACGAGTCGATGCGGAGTGAGGTGAGCTCGGATCAGGAACTGACGTCGATGAGCACACCGTGGGAGGTGGCAGTGGTGACGGCGAGGATGGCCAGCGAGGCGATGCCGAGGGCCAGCCCGAGGAAGGCGCGGCCGCGGCGGCTGGTGCCGCGGACCAGGGCCAGTGTGGCCAGGGTGATGGCGATCGGCCCCAGGACGATGTTGAAGAGCAGTAGGCCCGGGAGGCCGAGGAGGAAGGAGGCGACGGCCAGGCTGTCGGCCTCGGCCTCGGCCGTGCGCCGGCGGTCGGTGCCGGCGGGGTCGGTGATGCCGCGGTCGGTGGCGGTGCTCATGACGGTGCTGGTCCTCTCAGTAGGAGTGGACGGGAAGGCGGCTGCCCGGGTCAGCGGTGCCGCAGTCGGGCGATGCCCTCGCGGGCGCCGAAGGCGAGCAGCCAGGTGGTGATGGCGGCGGAGGCGGCGAGGAACACCGGGAGGGGGAGGTGGGCGGCGGTGCCGATCAGGACTCCCATGGCGACCAGTGCGGAGAACAGGATCACGGCTGGCTCCTTCAGCTGAGGCTGCTACTGCGCCGATTTCGGTTGACAAGTGTTCGCTGACTTCGAGTCCCACTGTACGCCCGCTGGCCAAGTTCGGCAAACGACTGTTTACTGAATGGCGTGAGTCACACCGTTGGGGCCAGGCAGGCCCAGAAGCAGCAGAGTCGACGGGCCTTGATGGACGCGGGTCTGCACCTGTTGGCCGATCAGAACCTGGCGAGCCTGGGCGTCCGCGAGGTCACCCGGGAGGCTGGGCTGTCCCCCGCAGCCTTCTACCGGCACTTCCCCGACCTCGCCGCCCTCGGCGTCGTACTGGTCGAGGAGTCGCTGGCCAGCCTGCACGTCATGATCCGCTCGGTGCTCGCCGAGGCCGACGGCGCCGAGGAGCTGATCGACCGTGCGGTGGAGGTGATACGGCAGCACGTCCGTGAGCACCGGCCGCACGTGCGCTTCCTGGCGCGCGAGCGGCACGGCGGGGTCCGGCGGGTGCGTGAGGCGATCGACGCCGAGCTGGGCCGCTTCGCCGCCGAGGTCGGCTCCGCCCTGGCGCTCCAGCCGGTCTCGCAGGGCTGGAGCGAGCAGGACCTGCGGATGCTCGCCGAGTTGTACGTGGACCACATGGTGTCGACGGCCTCCGCCTTCCTGGAGGCCCAGGAGGAGGTGGATCCGGCCCGCGAGCGGCGGATCGCCGCCACTGCCCGACTGCAGCTGCGCCTGATCAGCCTCGGTCGGCGTCACTGGCAGGGGAGTTGAGCGCCCCGGGCCACTGAGGGGCTTCCCGGTCCGCGCGGTCGGGGGGTGCTTTCTTGTTCTGGTTTTGACCCTTGACAGTAAGTCATGTCCGCGACAGCTTTGGGGGACCCCCACACCGAGAGGTCTCTCATGAAGAAGCCGCTCATAGGCATGCTCGCCACGCTCCTGGCCGCCGGCACCTCCGCCCTCGTCGGTGCCGCGCCGGCCCAGGCCGCCGCGCCGGCCCAGGTCTCCGCCCCGGCCCAGGCTTCCGCTCAGGCCGCCACCCCGGCGGCCAAGGCGGTCACCGTCAACTTCGCCGGGACGGTCGCGCTCAGCAACTGCTCCGGCTCGCTGGTGCGGATGCCGAACTCGGCCGCGACCGACCCGGCCCTGGTGCTCTCCAACGGCCACTGCCTGGAGTCCGGCATGCCCGGCCCCGGCGAAGTGGTGCTCGACCAGCCCTCCAGCCGGACCTTCACCCTGCTCAACCCCACCGGTGGTCGCCTCGCGACCCTCCGGGCGACCAAGGTGGTCTACGGCGCCATGACCGACACCGACGTGTCGATCTACCAGCTGAACACCAACTACGCCTCGATCAAGTCGAAGTACGGGATCTCGCCGCTGACCATCGCCGACACCCACCCCACCCAGGGTGCGGACATCCGGGTCGTCTCCGGCTACTGGAAGAAGATCTACTCCTGCTCGATCGACGGCTTCGCCTACCAGTTGAACGAGGCCGACTGGACCTTCAAGGACTCGGTCCGCTACACCTCCGGCTGCAACGTGATCGGCGGCACCTCCGGCTCGCCGGTGGTCGACACCTCGACCGGTCGGCTCGTCGCGGTGAACAACACGATCAACGAGAACGGCGAGTCCTGCACTCTCGACAACCCGTGCGAGGTCGACGAGAACGGCGGGGTCACGGTCCACCAGGGCATCGGCTACGCCCAGGAGACCTACGGCATCCCCGCCTGCTTCGGCCCCGGCAACCGCCTCGACCTCACCCTCGCGGGCTGCACCCTGCCCCGCCCGTAAGGCCGCGGACCGTAAGGCCGCGGACCGTAGGACCGTCGCCCGTGAGGCCACCGACGTCCGCGCCGGATTCGGACACCACGATCGACCCGGTCCGACCCGGTCCGACCCGACCCGACCCGCCCCACCCGACCGCCCGCGCCGCACCCCTTCAGCGGGCGGTCACCCAGCAGCCGACGGAACCGAGGAAAACCCCCCCTGACCAGCACCTTCCCCCGATGGGCCGCCCGCCACCAGGCGGGTGGCCCATTCGGCCGTCCCCGGGCGGCCGGCGTACCACCCGCACCGCAGTGTGATGCCGACGAGGCAGCTGTCATGTCCGTTGATCAGATGGAGAGTTGATGACGACCAAGCTGAAGAGGCTGTTGGTCTCCGTCCTGCTGATACCGATGTTCGCGATCACCGGCCTGGCCACCCCGGCCGCGGCCGCGACCGCAGGCCAGGGGAGCGAGGCGGCCGCGGCCGCGCACGGCCGGAGCCCCGCCGACGACCCGAACGCCGACATCAAGGACCGGCTGGCGGCGATCCCCGGGGTGACCATCACCGGGGAGCAGCCCACCACCACCGGCCACCGCTACTTCCTGGCCACCTACACCCAGCCGATCGACCACTTCCGCCCCTGGCTGGGCACCTTCCAGCAGCGCTTCAGCGTGCTGCACCGCGGTTACGACCGCCCGACCGTCTTCTACACCAACGGCTACACGTTGGGCACCACCCCGTCCCGCACCGAGCCGACCCGGCTGGTGGACGGCAACCAGGTTTCCATCGAGTACCGCTTCTTCACGCCCTCGCGCCCCGATCCGGCCGACTGGTCCAAGGCTGGCATCCGCCAGCAGGCCGCCGACTCGCACAAGCTGGTGACCGCGCTCAAGCGGATCTACCAGCAGGAGTGGCTCTCCACCGGGGCCAGCAAGGGCGGCATGTCCTCCACCTTCTACCGCCGGTTCTACCCGGACGACGTGGCGGGCACGATCGCCTACGTCGCGCCGAACAACACCGACGTCAACGACTACTCGGCCTACACCGACTTCTTCCGCAACGTCGGCACCCCCGAGTGCCGCGCCAAGCTGAACGCCGCCCAGCGCGAGCTGCTGGTGCGCCGCGACCGCCTGGAGCCCCGCTACATCGCCGACAACAAGGCGGCGGGCTCGACCTTCAACACCCTCGGCACTCCGGACCGCGCCTACGAGGCCGGCGTGCTCGACGTGGTCTGGGCGTTCTGGCAGTACAGCCTGGAGGCGGACTGCGCGAAGGTCCCGGTGGCCGCCACCGCGACCGACGACGAGCTGTACGCCTGGTACGACGCGCAGTCGGGCATCACCGGCAACAGCGACCAGTCGCTGGCGAAGTACACCGCGTACTACTACCAGGCCGCGACCGAGCTGGGTGCGCCGTTCTTCGACGTCTCGTACCTGAAGGACCAGTTGCACTACGACTACAAGGAGCTCTACTCGGCCCGCTCCTACGTGCCGAAGGAGATCCCGACCGTCTTCAACCCGTACGCGATGCCCGACATCGACCGCTGGGTGAAGCGCGAGGGCGAGCGGATCATGTTCGTCTACGGCGGCAACGACCCCTGGGGTGCCAAGCCGTTCCGCCTCGGCCGGGGCAGCGACGACAGCTACGTCTACGTCGTGCCCGGCGGCAACCACGGCTCCAACATCGGCAAGCTGCCGGCCGAGCAGTCGGCGGAGGCGACCGCCAAGGTGCTGGAGTGGGCCGGTCTGGACGACCAGGCCGCCGCGGCTGCCCGCTCGCTCGCCAAGTCGCCGCAGGTGGGAGCGCCGTTCGGTCCGCTCGACGTCGAGGGCCAGCGGCTGGAGCAGGAGCGCCGCCCGCTGTAACCCCGGTAGCAGTTCCGCAGCACCGGGAGGCCGCCCCGCCACGGGGCGGCCTCCCGCCGTTCGGGTGGGGCGACGGCCACTCGCATCCACCCTCTCCCCGAAGCAGTGAATCAGTGCTTCAATGCTTCCATGGCCTACCGACGCACCCCCGCCGTCCAAGCCCGCCTGGACGCCCAGCGCGAGGCGGTACTGCAGTCGGCGGTCGGCCTGCTCGCCGAGCGCGGCTACGGCGGCTGCACCATGGCCGCCGTGGCGGACCGTGCCGGGATCGCCACCGGCAGCCTCTACCAGCACTTCGCCAACAAGGCCGAGCTGTCGGTGGAGCTGTTCCGCCGGGTGGTCACCCGCGAGATCGCCGCCGTGAACGCCGCCGTCGCCCGCCGGGACGCCCCGCAGCAGCGGATCGCCGCCGTGGTCGAGACCTTCGCCGCCCGCGCCCTGCGCGCCCCCCGGCTGGCCTACGCTCTGCTGGTCGAGCCCGCCGACGCGGTGGTGGACGGTGAGCGCCTGGTCTTTCGGCGGGCGTTCCGGGACGTGATCGCCACCGAGATCGCCGCCGCCGTGGCGGCCGGCGAACTCCCCGAGCAGGATCCGGTGCTGACCGCCGCCGCCCTGGTCGGCGCGGTCGGCGAGGCACTGGCCGGCCCGCTCGCGGCCGAGCCCGCGCCCGCGCCCGCTCACGAGCCCGCGCCCGCGCCCGCGCACAGCGACAACACCACGGTGGTCCCCGCCCTGGTCTCCTTCACCCTGCGTGCCCTGGGAGGACGCGATGACAGCGACGCATGAGGTCACCAACCAGGTGCCCCTGCCGTACGGCCACGACACCGCCGCCGACCCCACCCTGCTCGCCGCCCTGCACCGGGCGGGCGCCGGCTGGGCGGAGCCCGAACTGCGCGGACTCGGCCGCCTGGCGGGCTCCGAGCAGGCCGCCGACTGGGGTCGGCTGGCCAACGAGAACCCGCCGGTGCTGCGCACCCACGACCGCTTCGGCCACCGGATCGACGAGGTCGAGTTCCACCCGTACTGGCACGAGCTGATGCGCACCGCAGTCTCGTACGGCCTGCACGCCGCGCCCTGGCGGGACGAGCGCCCCGGCGCCCACTCCGCCCGCGCCGCCAAGTTCTTCGTCTGGAGCCAGGTCGAGGCCGGCCACACCTGCCCGATCTCGATGACCTACGCCGCCGTCCCGGCCCTGCGCCAGAGCCCCTCCCTGGCCGCCGAGTTGGAGCCGCTGCTGACCGCCACCGAGTACGACTTCGGCCTGCGCGAGCCGCACACCAAGCGCGGGCTGATCGCCGGCATGTCGATGACCGAGAAACAGGGCGGCTCGGACGTTCGCACCAACACCACCACCGCCGCCCCGCACGCCGACGGCACCTACCGGCTCACCGGGCACAAGTGGTTCACCTCGGCGCCGATGTCCGACCTCTTCCTGACGCTCGCCCAGGCCCCCGGCGGTCTCAGCTGCTTCGTGCTGCCGCGCGTCCTCCCGGACGGCAGCCGCAACCGCCTGCACCTGATGCGGCTCAAGGACAAGCTGGGCAACAAGTCCAACGCCTCCGCCGAGCTGGAGTACGACGGCGCGGTCGGCTGGCTGGTCGGCGAGGAGGGCCGGGGCGTGCCGACCATCATCGAGATGGTCAACATGACCCGCCTGGACTGCACCATCGGTGCCGCCTCCGGCATGCGCTACGGCGCCACCAGGGCCGTCCACCACGCCCTGCACCGGCGGGCGTTCGGCAAGGCGCTGGTCGACCAGCCGCTGATGCGCAACGTGCTGGCCGACCTGGTGGTGGAGTCCGAGGCGGCCACGACCGTCGCGATGCGGCTCGCCCGGGCCACCGACCTCGCCCTCGCCGGGGACGAGACCGAGGCGCTGGTACGGCGGTTGGGCCTTGCGGTGGCCAAGTACTGGGTGTGCAAGCGCGGTCCGGCGCACGCCGCCGAGGCGCTGGAGTGCCTGGGCGGCAACGGCTACGTCGAGGAGTCCGGGATGCCCCGGCTCTACCGGGAGGCGCCGCTGGTGTCGATCTGGGAGGGCTCCGGCAACGTCGCCGCCCTGGACGCCCTGCGCGCCATGGCCAAGCGCCCGGAGACGGTCGAGGCCTTCCTCGGTGAACTCGACGCGGCGGCCGGCGCGGACCGCCGACTGGACGCCGCAGTCGCCGAACTGCGCAAGCAGCTCAGCGACCTGTCCGACCTGGAGTACCGCACGCGGCGGCTGGTCGAGTCGATGGCACTGGCCTTCCAGGGTTCGTTGCTGGTCCGGTACGGCAGCCCGGCGGTGGCCGACGCCTTCTGCGCCGGTCGGCTCGGCGGCGACCGCGGCGCCGCCTTCGGCACCCTGCCGGCCGGCGTCGACACCGGGGAGATCATCGACCGCGCCCGCCCGGTGCCCGCGTGAGCATCGAACCCGGTGCCCGTGTGAGTAGCGAACCCGGCGCCCGCGTGAGCAGCGAAGAGGCCGCGGCCGTGAGGGAGTTCTGGCAGTCCCTGGGACTGCCCGGGCTGGTCGACGTGCACACCCACTTCATGCCGAAGAACGTCCTCGACAAGGTCTGGGCGTACTTCGACGCGGCCGGCCCGCTGGTGAACCGCCCCTGGCCGATCACCTACCGCGAAGCCGAGGAGCAACGCCTCCAGCGGCTGCGGGACTTCGGTGTCCGGGCCTTCACGTCCATGCTCTACCCGCACAAGCCGGGCATGGCGAACTGGCTGAACGCCTGGGCCGCCGACTTCGCCGCCCGCACCCCGGACTGCCTGCACACCGCGACCTTCTTCCCCGAACCCGGGGCGGCCGGCTACGTGGCGCGGGCGGTCGAGGAGGGCGCCCGAGTGTTCAAGGCCCACCTCCAGGTCGGCGGTTACGACCCGACGGACGCCCGGCTGGACGAGGTCTGGGGCCTGCTCGCCGACACCGGCACCCCGGTGGTCACCCACTGTGGATCCGGGCCGGTGCCGGGCAAGTTCACCGGCCCCGGGCCGATCGGCGCGGTGCTGGACCGGCACCCCGGCCTGGTCCTGGTGGTCGCCCACCTCGGCATGTCCGAGTACCGCGACTTCCTCGACCTGGCCGAGCGCCACCCGGCCGTCCGGCTGGACACCACCATGGCGTTCACGGACTTCGCGGAGGCCGACGACCCGTTCCCGCGCGACGAACTGCCGCGTCTGCGCGGGCTGCGCGAGCGCGTCCTGCTGGGCAGCGACTTCCCCAACATCCCTTACCGGTACGTCCACCAGCTGGAGGCGCTGGCCGGGCTGGGGCTGGGGGAGGAGTGGCTGCGGGCGGTCTGCCACGACAACGCGGCCGCCCTCTTCCAGCTCAGCTGACCGCCCGCAGCACTCCCACCGCGTCCGCGTGCAGGCCGGGCGCGGCGACCAGGACGCTGTCCGAGTCGGCCGTCCAGGCCGCCCCGGTGGCGTCCGTCACCGCCGCGCCCGCCTCGCTCGCGATCAGCGCCCCGGGCAGCAGGTTGCCCGCGTCCCGCCCGTACTGCCAGAACAGTGCCAGGTGCCCGGAGCCGACCTGGGCCACCTGGAGGGCGGTCGGGCCGAGGTTGCGCACCGCCAGCACCGCTCCGACCATTGCGGACAGCGACTCCCCGGCCCGGCGCACCGCCACCGGGTCGACGGCCACCAGCGGCGGCTGGCTGGTGGCGGCCACCGTGGCCGCCAACTCCCGCTCCAGCGGCGCGATCGGCCGACCGTCCAGCTGTGCCCCGCCGCCCAGCACCGCCCGGTAGGTCCGGCCCGCACCGAACAGCTCCGGGGCGTGCACCACGGCCAGCACCGCCGCGCCGTCGCGTACCAGCGTCGCCGTCACCGCCCAGTGCGGCTGCCCCAGCAGGTACTGCACCGCGCCGTCGGTCGCGTCGCAGACCCACCACTCGCCCTCGGCGGGCACCGAGCCGTCCAGTTCCTCCGGCACCCAACCGGCCTGCGGGCGCAGTGCGCCCAGCCGCTCGCGCAGTTCGGCGGCGGCCGGGCCGTCCAGCGCCGCGAACCGCGCCATCGCCTCCTCGGCCGTCCGCTCCGGGGCCGGATCGGTCGGCCGACCGGCCGCCAGCCCGGCGCCGACCACGCGCACCGCCGCCTCCACGCCCTCCGCCAGCGCCCACAGCTCCACGTCGTGCCCCGCCATGTCCTGCCCCGCCACGTCGTACCCCACCATGTCGTACTCCTCGACTCGAACGATCGATCACGTCCGCGGGCCGGTCCGTCCCGGCCGAACAGGACAAGGAGTACCGTCAGGGCTGCCGAAGAGGACGCTCAACGGCTCATCAGCGACGGAGATCGGACATCCATGGACCTCGCCACGACCGATCCGGACAGCGTGCTGGACGCACTCGACCGCCGCCTCGTCTGCGCCCTCCAGGTGGACGGACGGGCCGAGCCCGGCCGGATCGCCGAGGTGCTGGGGGTCTCCGCCAGGACGGTCACCCGGCGGCTCGGCCGTATGCGCCGGGCCGGGGTGCTGCGGGTGGTCCGGATGCCCGACATCGAGGACGCCGCCGTGGGCGCGCTGCTGCTGCGGGTCCGGGTGCTGCGCGGCCGGGTGGACACCATCGCCCAGGCGCTGGCCGACCGTTCCGACATCCCCTTCGTCGACGTGATGCTCGGTGGCCACGAGGTCGGCGCCGTGATGATGAGCGACGCCGGGGCCCGCGACCGCCTGCTGTACGGTCAGCTGCCCGCGACCGGTGCCGTCACCGAGACCACCACCCACGCCGTGCTGCACGCCTTCGCGGACGCCGGTCAGTGGCAGGCCGGCTGGCTGACCGGCCAGGAGGCCGCCGCGCTCGCCCGGCCGCCGGTCCCGCGCCCCGCCACGCCCCCGCCGCTGGACGACCTGGACCGAGCCCTGCTGGAAAGCCTGGGCGAGGACGCCCGGCAGTCGCACGCCGTGCTGGCCGGTGCGGTCGACGCACCCGAGTCGACAGTCCGCAGGCGCCTGCACCGGCTGGACCGGCTCGGGCTGCTGCGCACCCACGCCACCGTGGACCCCCGGCTGCTCGGCATGGCCGTGGACGCCAACCTCTGGCTGGACGTGCCGCCCGGCCGGCTCGCCGAGGTCGGCGCCGAACTGGCCCGCCACCCCCAGGTGCACGGCGTCTTCGCCACCAGCGGCCCGACCAACCTGCTGGCCACGCTGTTCTGCCCGGACCACGGCGGCCTCTACCGCTTCCTCACCGACACCCTCGGGCCGCTCGGTGTCACCCGTGCCGAGACCACGATCACCGCCCGCGCCGTGAAGCGGGCGGGCGTGCTGCTGCACCGGCCGCGCCGCCCGTGAGCGGGCCGCCGTACGGCTCGGGGCGGCCCTTGGGCGGCTCAGGGCAGGAAGGAGTGGGGCGGGAAGGACCGGGGTGGGTGTCGTCGTGCCGGGGCGGCCGTCAGTGTTCCGGGCCCACCGCGGACCGCAGGAAGCGGTCCGTCTCCGCGTCCGCCGGCAGGAAGGTCTCCAGGGCCAGTTCGGAGACGGTCAGGTCCAGCGGCGTGCCGAAGGTCGTGACCGTGGAGAGGAAGGACAGCACCCGGCCGTCGTGCCGGAGCCGCAGCGGCAGCGCGACGGGACGGCCGGTCTCCGTGACGTCCTCCGCCGGATCCCCGGCCGGCTCGGGGTAGCCGCCGACCTCCGCGCGCAGCCGCCGCAGCGACTCGGTGCCGACCAGTTCCAGTTGCCGGTCCAGCCGTTCCAGCAGGTGCCCGCGCCACTGCCGGTGGTTGACGATCCTCGGTGCCAGCCCGTCGGGGTGGAGGGCGGTCCGGACCGCGTTGAACGGCGGCCGCAGCAGGTGCGGGGCGACGCCGTCGAGCAGCAGGGAGAGCGCACCGTTGGCCCCCAGCACCCGGAACTCCCCGTCCACGACCAGCGCCGGGTACGGCTCGTGGGCGGCGAGCAGCCGCTCGACGCCGCCGCGCAGCGCGGTCATCGACGGGTCGTCCAACGGCGTCTCGGGGTAGTGCGGGGCGTACCCGGCCGCGAGCAGCAGGGTGTTGCGCTCGCGCACCGGGACGTCCAGCTGTTCGGCCAGCCGGAGCACCAGCTCCCGGCTCGGGTGGGAGCGGCCGTTCTCGACGAAGCTGAGGTGCCGGGTCGAGCAGTCCGCGCGCAGTGCCAGGTGCTGTTGGCTGAGCTGCCGCCGTTCCCGCCAGCCGCGCAGCAGCGGGCCGACGCCGGTCCCCGTCGGGCTGCCCATGCCCGCCATGATCGTCATGGTCGAGGACGCTACTGGAACGGTCCGGCCTGCGGGAGGGGGCGGTGCGGATCGGTTGCGGCCGTCAGGCGCCGGTGGACGAGCCCGGGCGGACGACCATCAGCACCACGACCACGGCCCACAGCAGGTTGAACACCCCGGCGGTCATCGGCAGCATCCGCAGGCCGCTGACGGCCTTGGTGTGCTGCTCGTCCTCCGGGGCGAGGCCGAGCGCGTCCACGGCGGCCTGCTGGCCGGGCAGGACGAAGAGCAGCAGCGAGAGCGCGGCGACGGCGGTGATGATCATCGAGGCGATCAGCCAGGACTGGCCGAGCACGTTCATCACCTGGGCGAGGCCGATGCCCAGCACCGGCACCGCGACGCCGAGCAGGGCGTAGACCTGGGTGATCCGGTGCAGGACGCGCAGCACGCCCGCGTCCGAGGCCTGGTCCGGTCCGCCGGCCAGGGCGGCCTTCGCCCGGCGCGGGAACATGCTGACGGCGACCGCGACGGGGCCTATGAACAGGACCGACGCGAGGACGTGCAGGCTCAGCAGGAACTTGGCCATGGCGGGGGCACCCTTTGGTCCGGTGGGCAGCTTGGGGTCGGCGGGCGTGCGCGGTCGGCGCGTCCACGACCAGGCACGCTAACACCGCTTATTCACCGGCCCCACGCTCGGGTGCCCCACCCGTCCCGGCTCGGCCTCCGCAACGGGCTCCCGGCTCGGCCCGCGGCAACCGGCTCTGCCCGGCCTCCGCAACCGGCTCCGCTCAGCCCGCCGGGACCAGCTCCACGATGCGGGGCCGGGCGGTGCTGACGGCCGCGACTGCGGCGCCGTGCTCGGGGGCGGTCCAGTCGAGCAGGTGGAGGTCCTCGAACCGGCTGCGCAGCGGGGCCCCGGCCGGGACGTCCAGCGGCAGAGCGGACATGTCGATCCGCCCGAGGGTGTCCAGGGTGGCCCGTCCGATCTTGATCAGCGACTCCTTGCGCACCCACTGCCGCAGGAACGCCCGGTCGGGCTCCGCGGCGGCCTCGACCAGGGCCAGTTCGGCCGGGGCGAGCACCCGGCGGGCGACCGCGCCCAGCGAGCCGCCCCGGGCGGCCAGTTCGACGTCCACGCCGACGGGCTGGTGACCCGCACCGGCCGCGACCACGCCCCGGGTGTGCGACAGGCTCACCTGCACCCCGGGGTGGTCCGGAAGGTAGGGCCGGCCGTGGTCGGCCAGGCCGCAGTCCGGGCACTCCTGGGCGAGGACCAGAGCGGCCGCCGGTACGCCGAGCAGCCGGGCCGCGCAAAGCCGGACCAGGACGTGCCCGGCGACGAAGTCGGTCCGTCCGGACTCCTGCCGGAAGCGCGCGGCGCGCCCCCGCTCGATCTCGGTGAGCAGGTGCTCGCCCGCCTCGGGGTGTCGCAGTACGGCGTCGGCGGACGCGACGACGACGAGCGGTGCGCCCTGCTCCTGGGCCTCGGTGGTCATGCCGTCCAACCTAGCCCGCCCGCTCGGCGGCCGACGTTCCGGCCGCCCTCCGGTTCGCTCCCCCGCCCGTTCAGCGCCCCGCCGGGTACCCCGCGAGCCCCGAGCCGAGCAGTCCGAAGGCCCGTTCCACCGCCGCCTCGATCCGCTCCCGCACCGCCTCGGCGGGCTCCCCGGCGACCATCGCCCGCCGGATCTCGACGAGCACCGCCCGGTGGGCCCCGGCGACGGCACCTGCGACGATCCGGGGGAGCGGGTCCTCCGGGCCGGCCCCCGACTCCTCGGCGAGGGCCGTCGCCAGTGCCGCCTCGGCGCGCTCGCCGAGTTCCAGGAGTCGGGCCCGCAGCGCCGGGCTGTCCGCGATGATCCGCCAGAACGCGCTGATCCCGGGGTTCAGCCCGACCGTCGGGTCCCCGTCGGCGACGCCTGTCAGCAGGTCGGCCCGGACGGCGTCCACGGCGGAGCTGCCGGCCGGCCGCCGCCGGACCACCTCGGCAAGATGGGCGACCACCTCGTCCTGCCGGTCGAAGAACAGGTCCTCCTTGGTCGGGAAGTAGTTGAAGACCGTGTTGGGCGAGACCCCGGCGGCCCGGGCCACCTCGACCACCGTGACCTGCTCGAAGCCGCGCTCGGCGAACAGGCCCATGGCGGTGTCGGCCAGGAGCTCCCGGGTCTGCTGCTTCTTGAGTTCGCGAAGTCCCATGGCGGAATCCTATCGCCAGATCGTGGTGTCACTTAAAACTTGGAGTGACACCAATAAAATCAGGCTACGGTGTCCGCATGACCTTCACCTTCGGCATCTACCCCGGCGGGTCCCTCGGCGACGAGACCGGCCTGATCGAGCCCGTCCGCCCCGACGACCCCGAGCGGATCACCGCCGCGCTGCGCGAACTCCAGGGCGACGCGGAGGAGTTCCTGGTCCGCGCCTACCGCTCGTACGCAGCCGACGAGCACCGCACCCCCGAGCGGCCCGAGCGGTACGCGACGGACGGTCGCAAGCTCGACCTGGTGCTGCAGTTCGGTGTCCGCAGCGGGGAGCTGGACGGCTGGACGGACTACGTCCGGCAGGTCGTCCGGACCGAGGGCCCCCGGCTCGCCGTCGTGCAGATCTGCGAGGAGCCCAACCTGGACCTCCCCATCCTGGACGGCAGCATCCCGAACGTCCTCCGGGCGCTGGTCGAGGGCGTCATCGCGGCCAAGGAGGAGGCGCTGACCTGCGGCTATGGCCACCTTGCGGTCGGCTTCAACGCGGTGCCGTCCTTCGATCCGGCCGACACCTTCTGGCCGGAGCTCGGCGAGCTCGCCGACGAGTGCTTCCACCGCTCCCTGGACTACGTCGGGCTGGACTTCTTCCCGGACGTCTTCCGCGCCGTCCCGGAGGGGCGACTCGTCGACTCGGTGGGGGCGGTGCTCACCGGGTTCCGCGAGAATGCGCTGCCCCGGGCCGGGATCGGGCCGGCCGTTCCGCTGCGGGTCTGCGAGAACGGCTGGCCCACCGGGCCGGGGCGCAGTGAGGAGCGGCAGGCCGAGGTGGTGGAGCAGGTGGTCCGGACGGTGGTGGGACTGGCCGGGCGGCTCGGGGTCCGGAGCTACTCGTTCTTCGGCCTCCGGGACGCGGACAGTGCCGGCCCGGGGTTGTTCCACCACTTCGGCCTGCTGCGGGACGACTGGACGCCCAAGCCCGCCTTCGACGTGTACCGGAAGCTGGTTGGCGAACTGACGGTCGTTTAGTCGAGCGGCCGCGCGAGGAAGCGCTCCACCGTGCGGCGCTCGGCGGCGACGGCGTGCACCGGTTCGCCGACCACCCGGCCGGCCAGGGCGACGGCCAGGTCGCCGACGTCCTGGCGCAGCCGGTCGGCGGCGGCGCTCCGGCCGGCGGCGATCCGGGCGCGGCCGGTGGTGAGGAGGCGGTCGCGGTCGCGGGTGCCCTCGGCGCGGGCCGCCGCGATCGCCGCCGCGCCCCGTTCCGCGTACTCCTGGCGGATCCGGGCCGCCTCGTGCCGGGCCCCGGCGATCTCGTCCAGGGCGGCGTCCCTGGTCGCCTCAGCCTCGGCACGGACGGCTTCGGCGCGTTCCGTGCGGCCCTCGGTCGCGTCCCACCGCTGGGCCCGCATCCGTTCGATGCGCGGGAGCAGGACGACGCCGAGTGCGAACATCAACAGGAAGAGCTGGGCCAGGCCGAGGACCAGCATGCCGGGATCGGGCCCGAGCGGGCCGAGTTCGAAGTGCACGTCAACCTCCCCGTGGTCTGACGAACAGTCAAGAATGAGGTTTCCCGGCGGCTGTGGCGGTGGAACTCGGCCGGTCCATGACCTGCGTCACGTCACGCTCCGGGCGGCGTCACCGGTCCATGACGTCACCGGCCCTCGCTGCGGTCCAGAAGGACCGCTGCGCCCCGGCCCCCGTCTCCCCGGTCAGGTCACCTCGCCCCGACGGGAGAAGCGCTCCTCCCGCCACTCGCCGCTCGCCAGCACCTCGGCCAGCTGCCGGGCCGCGTCCCACACCTCGGTGTACGAGAGGTAGAGCGGCGTGAAGCCGAACCGCATCAGGTCCGGCGCGCGGAAGTCCCCGATCACCCCGCGCGCGATCAGCGCCTGCACCACCGGGTAGCCGTCCGCGTGCCGCAGCGCGACCTGGCTGCCCCGTCGGGCGTGCTCGCGCGGGGTCACCACCTCGACCCCGTCCAGGCCCTCGACCAGCGAGACGAACAGGTCGGTCAGCGCCAGGCTCTTCGTCCGTACGGCGGCCAGATCGGCGCGCTCCCAGACGTCCAGCGAGGCGCCCAGGGCGGCCTGGCCGAGCAGCGAGGGCGAGCTGGTCAGGAAGCGCCCGATGCCCGGCTTGGGGTCGTACCCGGGCTCGAAGGCGAACGGGCGGGCGTGCCCGAACCAGCCGCTCAGCGGCTGCCGCGGACCGGCCGCCAGGTGCCGCTCGGCGACGTACAGGAAGGCCGGGGCGCCGGGGCCCGAGTTCAGGTACTTGTACGTGCAGCCGACCGCGAAGTCCGCTTTGGCGGCGCCGAGTTCGACCGGCAGCGCACCCACCGAGTGGCACACGTCCCAGATCATCAGGGCGCCCGCGGCCTGCACCCGGGCGGTGATACCGGGCATGTCCAGCAGCTCGCCGGTGCGGTAGTCCACGTGCGACAGCACCACCGCGGCGACGTCGCCGTCCAGGTGCCGGTCCAGCTCCTCGGGGTGCACCAGCACGCTGCGCCCGCCCTCGACCTGACCGGTCACGCCCTCGGCGATGTACAGGTCGGTGGGGAAGGCCTCGGCGTCGCCCAGCACCGTGCGCCGCCCCGGGCGCAGCTCCAGCGCCGCCGAGAGCACCTTGAACAGGTTCACCGAGGTGGTGTCGCAGACGACCACCTCCGCCGGATCGGCGCCGATCAGCGGCGCGATCCGGCGCCCCAGGCGGTACGGCTGCTCGAACCAGCCGGCGTCGTTCCAGCTGCGGATCAGCTCCCGGCCCCACTCCTGCTCGACCACCTGCGCCACCCGCTCGGGCGTGCGCACCGGCAGCGCGCCCAGCGAGTTGCCGTCCAGGTAGATCACCCCGTCCGGCAGGGTGAACTCCTTGCGGAACGCCGCCAGCGGGTCGGCGGCGTCCAGCGCCGCGCACTCCTCGCGCGTGATCATGCCCGTCCTCTCGTTCGTCACCGGCTCGGTCACAGCTCGTCCCGGATCGTCCACAGCTCCGGGAACACGTCCTGCTCGGCCGCCTTGCGCAGCCAGGTCAGCCCGCTGGAGCCGCCCGAGCCGGGCTTGGCGCCCATGGTCCGCTTGACCGAGCTCAGATGGCGCTGGCGCCAGCGGGTGACCCGCTCGGCCACGTCCAGCAGTGCCTCGCCGAGCGGCTGCAGGGCCGCGAACTCCGGCTCGGTGTACACCCGGCGCCAGGCCGCCGCGACCTCCTCGGTGGGCCGGTAGCGCTGCTCGGAGGGCTCCGCGTGCACGGCCAGGCCGCGCCGGGCCAGCAGGCCGAGCACCTCGTCGTACAGGCCGGGGGAGCGCAGCGCCTCGGTCAGCTCGGCCCGGACCTCCGGCATCCCGTCGTACATGTTCAGCAGCGCGGCGTTCTTGTTGCCGATCAGGAACTCCAGGTGCAGGAAGGCCGAGGACTGGAAGCCGGAGGCCTCGCCGAACAGCGGGCGGAAGGAGTTGAACTCCTGCGGCGTCATGGTGGCCAGCAGGTCCCAGGACTCCACCAGCACGTCCTGCACGTGGGTGCCGCGGCGCAGCGCGGCCAGCGCGGCGGTCAGGTCGTCCTCGCGCAACGACTGCCCGGCGATCGTCCACTCGTGCCGCAGCAGGTCGAAGAGCAGCTCCATCACCTGGGTGGTGACGATGAACGACAGCTCGGCCGGCTCCTTGCTGCGCGGGTGCTGGAGGCTGTGCAACTGCTCCAGGCGCACGTACTGCGCGTACGGGGTGCCCCGACCCGGCTGGCCGCCCCGACCGAACGAAAGGTTGGGTGTCTCCACCGTGTCGTGCCCCATCCCGATCCCTCCTGATCCGTCCGGGCGTCGTCGCCCGGGGCCGGCGGAGCGGACGGACGTCCTGGTTCCACCGGGATGCCCATTGTGCGGCGGTTGTGCCCCCCGGTTGAATGGTCGACGGGCACCGCAACCGCGTTCCGAGCTGTCGTTCGCGAGGCGTTCGGTCGATCCGCTTTACGAACGAAAAACCGCTGATCACAACCGCTCGTGGGGAGCCGTCATGGACGCCGTCGACCGCCGACTGCTGGCCGAGCTGCAGGCCGACGCCAGGCTCTCGTACAACGAACTCTCCCGCCGGGTGAGCCTGTCCGCACCCGCGGTGGCCGAACGGGTCCGTCGGCTGGAGGCGGACGGGGTGATCAGCGGCTACCACGCCCACGTCGACCCCACCCGGGCCGGGCTGCCGATCACCGCCCTGGTCCAGGTCCAGTGTTACGGTCCGCGCTGCGTGCTGCGCGACCCCGAGGTGGCGACCTGGCCGGAGGTGCTCCAGCTGCACCGGGTCACCGGAGGGGCCTGCTGCGTGCTGCTGGTCGCGGTGGCCACGATGGCCGAGTTCGAGGCGCTCTGCGACCGGCTCGGCGGGTACGGGCCGCCGGCCAGCTCGATGATCCTCTCCAGCCCGGTGCCCTGGCGTCCGCTGCTGCCGAGCTGAGGACCGGCGGTCGGCAGTCGGTGGCCGGTGCCCGGCTGGCCTTGACGCGGACGTCAGGGAGTAGGTTCCCCCGCATGCCGAACGAGCGCCACATCCTGCTGCTGCCCGGGAGCCTGCGGGCCGGATCCGTCAACGAGGCCGTGCTGCGCACCGCCGCCGCGGTGGCCGACGAACTGCCGGGCGTCCGGACCACCTACTACACCGGGCTGGCCGGGCTCCCGCACTTCAACCCGGACCACGACACCGACCCGCTGCCGCAGCCGGTGGCCGCGCTGCGGGCGGCGATCGAGGCGGCCGACGCGCTGCTGTTCTGTACCCCCGAGTACGCCGGGACGCTGCCGGGCGCGTTCAAGAACCTGCTGGACTGGACGGTCGGCGGGGTCGAGATCTCGGACAGGCCCGCCGCCTGGATCAACTGCGCCGCCCCGGGCCGGGGGCAGGGCGCGGAGGCCACCCTGGGCACCGTCCTCGGCTACACCGGCGCGGCGGTGCTGGCGGACGCCTGTGCCCGGATCCCCCTGGAGCGCGGCGCGGTCGGCCCGGACGGACTGGTCGCCGACCCGCTGGTGCGCGGGCGGATCGGCGAGGTGCTGGCCCGCCTGGCGGCCGCCTGATCCCTCCGTGGCCGCCTGACGGCCGCTTGGTCCCTCCGCGGCCGAGCGGCCGGAGCTCAGTGCGCCACGGGCAGGTGGGCTCCGAGTCCGGCCAGGCCCTCCAGGAAGAGTTCCACGCCGACGGCCGCCAGCAGCAGCCCGAGCAGCCGGGACAGCACCTCCAGCGAGGTTCTGTGAGTGCGCCGCATCAGAGGCGCCAGCACGGCCACGCAGAGGTAGTTGAGCACCACCACGCCCACGTAGGCGCCGGAGACCGCGGCCTTCCAGGCCCAGTCGTCGCGGTTGAGCGAGACGACCATGACGGCGCTGATCGCGAGGGGGCTGGCGATGTAGGGCAGCAGCAGTTCGCGGATGCCGTCGGCCAGCGGGTTCGTCAGGTGCTCGGCGTCGTCGCCGTCGGCACCAAGGTGGATGCCGAAGACCAGCGCGACCGCGTAGAAGAAGAAGATCGTCCCGCCCGCGAGCCGCAGCGACTGGTCGCTGATGTGGAAGAGGGTGGTGACCTCGTCCGCCCCGAAGCCGAGCACCAGGCCGATCAGCGCCGAGATCACCGTGGTCCACGCCGCCAGCCGCCGTAGCTCCCGGTCGCTGCGGGTGCGGGACAGCCGGGCGAAGGCCAGCAGGGTCTTCGGCGGCCCGACCACGGCGAAGAAGGTGATGAAGGCGCTGCTCAGGTTGAAGACGAACATGGGCCCAGCATGGCCGTGGCGCCCGGGACGGCCGGTCCGCCACGCCCCGCGGCCGCGGCTCTGATCTCCCGGTCCGCCCGTTCATTCCCGGCTGCGGGCGAATTCGCCCGGATGGCGGTCCCGGCTCGAACGGGCGGGCGCTCTCGGGTGCCATGGAGGTACGTCCGTCCACACCTTGGCGGTACGTCCACTCCGTGGCGGAAACGAGGATGCGACATGTGCCTGAACCGTAAGGACCTGGGTCTGCTGGCCCTGCGCAGCGCGGTCGGCGGGGTGCTGATCGCGCACGGCACCCAGAAGCTGTTCGGCTGGTTCGGCGGTGGCGGCCTGGAGGGCACCACCCAGGCGATGGACCACATGGGCTTCCACCCGGCCCGGGAGAGCGCCATCGCGGCGGGTGTCGGCGAGGCGGGCGGCGGCGCGCTGCTGGTGGCCGGGCTGGCCACCCCGGCGGCCGGCGCGGTGGTGGCCGGGACGATGGCGGGGGCGGTGGCGGTGCACGCCCCGGCGGGTTTCTTCGCGATGTCCGGCGGCTACGAGTACCCGGCCTTCCTCGGCGCGACCGGCCTGGCCATCGGCCTGGCAGGCCCGGGGCGGTACTCGTTGGACCACCTGACCGGCCACGTCTTCGACCGCTCGTGGGTGGGTCTGCTGGCCTTCGTGGGGAGCGCGGCGGGCGCGTACGGCGTGGTGGCGCGGCGCCGTCACCTGGTGCGGCTGCGCGAGGAGCGGGCAGCGGTGGAGGCGGAACAGCAGGAGGGCTCAGGGTTGTCCTGACCGACGTCCCACGGTCGGGTCACCCGGAGGCAGCACCCCTGCTGGCGGCGGCTCCCGAGCCTTCGGAGGGTGGGCAGAAAACGCGTCGGGCAGCCCGGCGCCGGCCAGAATCGAGGACGCATGGACCGCCAGCCGCTCACCCGCGCCACCCCCGCCCCACGCGTCACCGCGCGGCGCCAGGACCCACCGGAGAGCCGCCGGCCGTCCCTGGTCGCCGGGGCACTGGTGGCGGCCGTCGTCGGCGCGTCGGTGCTGGTGGGCTGCTCGTCGTCGGGCAAGAGTGCGAGCGGTACGGCCTCCTCGGCGCTGAGTGTCGCCGCCTCCGCCGGCTCCGCGCTGGCCTCGGCGGCGAGCCAGGCGGGCTCGGCGCTCGCCTCGGCGGAGGCCCGGGCCTCGGAGGCGGTCTCCGCCGCCTCCTCGGCGATCTCCGGGATCAAGGGCGGGCTGGACGCGAAGGGGGACGTGACGGTCGGGGCGGTGACGACCGGGACGGACGGCAAGTCGCTGGCGCAACTGACCGTCACCAACCACGGCGAGCAGTCCTACCAGTACGTGATCCAGGTGAACTTCACCGACGGGAACGGCAAGGTGCTGGACGCGACCGCGACGACCGTCCAGGACCTGGCCGCGGGCCAGAGCGTCCAGGCCACCGCGCGAAGCCACCTGACCCTCTCGGGCACGGTCAAGGCGGAGGTCGCCAACGCCGTCCGCTACTGAAGCCGTGCAGCTCGGGCCGGTTGCCGGGCGGTGCGGCGGCGGGCGCGCAACCTTAAGCGCGTCTCAAGGGCCAACAGCACCCCTTGACGGGGGAGTTGGTCTAGTCCATTTTTGTTGCCCAGGTGCAGGGAGCCCCTGAACCGGCGTCACCGGCCTCGTGCCGGGGGCGCCGGTTCGGCGCATCCCGGTGTCCGTCAGTGTCCGTCAACGCCTCCTCGCTCGATCCCCCACCCCTGATCTGTCATGTCCCGGTCGTCCGGCCCCACCCCGGACGTGCAACCCCACCGGGCGACGGAACCCCCCACACCCAGGAGTCACGCACCCATGCTGCGCTCACGTATCGAAAGGGCCGGGACCCCGGCGCCGGCCGGGCCCCGCCGGCGCCGCCCGAAGGGCCTGGCCGCCGTCGCGGCCGGCACCACCGCCTCCCTGCTGCTCGGCGCGGGCCTCGCGCTGTCCGGCGGCGGCGCGGCCAACGCCGCGACCACCAACTCCACCGGCGCGGCCGCCACCAGCGGCGGCATCAAGGTCGCCTACTACGACCAGTGGTCGGTCTACGCCAACGCGTACTACCCGAAGACGGTCCAGGACACCGGCGTGGCCGGGAAGCTGGACTACCTGATCTACGACTTCGCCAACATCTCCCCGACGGACCTGGGCTGTTTCGAGGCGACCAAGGCCGCCGACACCAACGACAACAACCCCAACGCCGGTGACGGCGCGGCCGACGCGTTCGCCGACTACCAGAAGAGCTTCGGCGCGGACATCTCGGTGGACGGCGTCGGCGACGTCTGGAACCAGCCGATCGCGGGCAACTTCAACCAGCTGAAGAAGCTGAAGGCGAAGAACCCCAACCTCAAGATCCTGCTGTCGCTGGGTGGTTGGACCTACTCCAAGTACTTCTCGTCGGCGGCCGCCACGGACGCCTCGCGCAAGCACCTGGTGTCGTCCTGCATCGACATGTTCATCAAGGGCAACCTCCCGTCCGACGCGGGCTACGGCGGTCCGGGCACTGGTGCCGGCATCTTCGACGGCATCGACATCGACTGGGAGTACCCGGGCGGCGGCGGCCACACCGGCAACATCTCCAGCCCGGCCGACAAGCAGAACTTCACCCTGCTGCTGAAGGAGTTCCGCAGCCAGCTGGACGCCCAGGGCAAGGCCGACAACAAGACCTACGCCCTCTCGGCGGCGGTCGGCGCCGGCCAGGACAAGATCATGAACGTCGAGACCGACAAGATCGGTCAGTACCTGACGTTCATGGACGTCATGACCTACGACATGCACGGCGGTTGGGACCCGCAGGGCCCGACCAACCACCAGGCTCCGCTGTACTCCGGCCCGAACGACCCGTCGACCCCGGCCAAGCCGGGCAACGGCAAGTACTCGATCGACAACGCCATCAAGGCGTGGACGGTCGGCGACCCGCAGTACGGCATCCCCGGCGGCTTCCCGGCCAACAAGATCAACATGGGCGTGCCATTCTACTACCGCGGCTGGACCGGCGTCCAGAACAACGGCAGGAACGGCCTCTTCCAGCCCGCCGCCGCCCCGGCGACCGGCGCCGCGATGTCCGGCAACGTCGCGGGCATCCAGATGTACAAGGAGCTGGCCGGCTTCGTCGACAACCCGTCCAAGACCTTCTGGGACGACGACGCCAAGGCGACCTACTTCTACGACGGCAACACCTTCTGGAGCGGTGAGGACGTCCGGTCCATCCAGGCCAAGCTCGACTACGCGCACTGCAACGGCCTCGGCGGCTCGTTCGCCTTCTCGCTGTACGACCTGGGCACCAACACCACCCTGTTCGACAAGATGGTGAGCGCCACCAGCGGCTCCGCCGCCGGCTGCCCGGCCCCGCCGACCGGCACCCCGACGCCGACCCAGACCCCGACCGGCACACCGACGGGCACCCCCACCGGCACCCCGACCGGCACCCCGACCTCGCCGGCCGGCTGCCCGGCCGCCCCGAGCTGGGACCCGAACACCACCTACGCGGCCGGTGGCACCAAGGTCTCGTGGAAGGGCCACTACTACACCAACAAGTGGTGGACCAAGGGTGAGGACCCGTCCCAGAGCGGCCAGTGGGGCGTCTGGACCGACAACGGTCCCTGCTGAGCGGCTGAGCGACCGGGCGGTCGACCGCCCGGGGCCTGACGGGCCCCGCAGCACCTGAACGAGCACGGGTCCGGCCCGCCGAGGGAGCATCCCCCCGGCGGGCCGGACCCGTGCGTTTCGCGCTCCCGGGCGCTACGGCGCCAGGTCGGCCGTGCGCCCGAGCGCGTCCGGCTGGCTCTCCTCGATCCGCCGCAGCATCCGGGCCAGCAGGCCGGACAGCGCGGCGCGCTCCTCGCTCGAAATGTCCTGGAGCAGCTCCTCCTCGAACACCGCCGCCATCCGCATCGACTCCAGCCACTTGTCGCGGCCGTTCTCGGTCAGCTCGATGATCACCCGCACCCGGTTGGACTCGTCGCGCTCCCGGGTGACCAGGTCCTCGGTCACCATCCGGTCGATCCGGTGGGTCATCGCGGCCGGGGTGAGCCCCAGCCGCTTGGCCAGGTCGCCCGGCCCCAGCCGGTACGGACTGCCGCTCACCACCAGCGCCTTGAGCACCTCCCACTCGGCGGAGGTGATTCCGAGCACAGTCAACTGCCGGTCGTACGCCACGCCCATCCGCCGGGAGACCCGGTTGAGGGTCTGCACGATCGTCTCGACCTGAGGGTCGACGGTCGGGAACTCCCGCTGGTACAGGGCCACTTGCTCGGCGATGCCGAACTCCAGCGGAGTGGCCCGCGGGGGCTTTTCGGCAGCCGGAGACGGCTTGTCCGTAGTCATGCGGACCAGTGTCGCACGGGCGTGCACCCCTTAAGCCTTTGACTCCACAGCCTTGCCCTGCTAAGACTTTATCTCGTCAAACTTTAGCTCTGAAATCTTCTGGACTTAAGAGTTCCAGTCGAAACCAGGAAGGGATGTGCACGGTGACCGGCACGGTGAAGCAGCAGAGGCAGCAGCGGCGTGGAGCGGGCGGCCCGCTGCGCCGCGTCCAGATCGGCAACGCGCTCAGTGCGTTCGGCAGCGGGTTCACGATGCCGTACATGTTCGTGTACGTGGACCAGGTGCGCGGGCTGGGTTCGCTGGCGGCCGGGATGGTGTTCACCGTCTTCGCGCTGGCGGCGCTCGCCGTCCTCCCGTTCACCGGGCGCGGCATCGACCGGTACGGTCCCCGTCCGGTGCTGCTGGCGGGCGCGGGCCTGGCCGGCACCGGCGCCTTCGCCTTCGGCCACGCCACCGGCACGCCGACCCTGCTGGTCTCCTCGTTCCTGTTCGGCGCGGGTGTCACCACCTGCCAGCCGGCGCTCGCCACGATGATCGTCCGCTGCTCGACGGCGGCGACCCGTTCGCACGCCTTCGCGCTGCAGTTCACCCTGGTCAACCTGGGCATGGGCATCGGCGCGCTGGTCGGCGGGCAGATCGTGAACGTCGCCGACCCGGCCAGCCTCACCCGGCTGTTCACCATCGAGGCGGCCACCTTCCTCGGCCTGGCCCTGGTCACCGGCACCGCACGGATACCGACGGCGCAGCTGAGCGTCGTCCAGGGGAAGAACGACGGCCCGACCGGCCTGCGTGCCCTGTTCGCCGACAAGGCGATGGTGCGGCTCAGCATCCTCGCCGGGCTGATCTTCTTCACCTGCTACGGCCAGTTCGAGTCCGGCGTCGCGGCCTTCGCCACCGACACCGTCGGCACCGCGCCGTCCACCCTGGGCTTCGCGATCGGCGCCAACGCGGTGACCATCGTGGTGCTGCAGATGTTCATGGTGCGGATCACCGCGCGCCGCCGCCGCACCACGGCGATGGCCGCGGCCGGCCTGGTCTGGCTCGGTGCCTGGGCGATGGCCCTGGTGGCCGGCCTGATCCGGACCGAGGCCATGGCCGCCACGGTCGCGATCGTCTCGATCTACGCCCTGTTCGGCGTCGGCGAGTCGCTGCTGGCGCCGACCATGGGCCCGATCGTCGCGGACCTCGCTCCGGCCCGGCTGCTCGGCACCTACAACGCCGGGTACGCCCTGGTGAAGCAGATCGCGATCGCGATCGGCCCGGCCGTCGGCGTGCTGCTGGTCGGCTCCGGCACCTGGCCGCTCTACCTCGCGGCCATGGCGGGCTCGACCCTGCTGATCGTCCTGCTGGCGCTGCGGCTGCGCCCGTACCTCACGGCGGAGCAGGACAACGCCGCCCCGGCCGTGGTCCGCACCCCGGCCCCGGTCCGGGAGCTGCAGACCGCCGCCTGACGGCACTCGCAAAGCTGTTCGCGACGGGCGCGGGCCAGGTCACCTGGTCGGCGCCCGTCCCGCTTGGCTTCCCGGGCACCGCCACATAGTGTCAGTGGCTGTTGACCGCCCGGCCCCGGCTCGGGCAGCGGACCAGGGCCCGGCGCAGCACCCGCGGCCCCGCAGACAGGCGAATCTGGCGAGGCAATGACGCAAGCGGCGCTCACGCACCCCCCGGCGGCCCGGGCCACCGCCGACCCGGACCCGGCCCCGGCCCGGCGCGGGCTGCTGCACTGGGCCGCCGACCGCTCCGGCTGGCTCGGCCCGATCGGCATCGCGATCTTCGCCGGCCTGCTGCGGTTCTGGCACCTCGGCTACCCCAACGCCTTCGTCTTCGACGAGACGTACTACCCCAAGGACGCCTGGTCCCTGCTCCAGCAGGGCTACGAGGGCACCTGGCCCGACCACGCCAACACCGACATCCTGGCCGTCCCGCAGGCCGTCCCGCTCGGCTCCGCGCCCGAGTTCATCGCCCACCCGCCGCTCGGCAAATGGGTGATGACCATCGGCGAGCAGCTGTTCGGGCTGCACCCCTTCGGCTGGCGGTTCATGACCGCCCTGCTCGGCACCGTCACCGTCCTGATGCTGGCCCGGATCGGCCGCCGGCTCTTCGGCTCCACTCTGGTCGGCTGCACCGCCGCCCTGCTGATGTCCGTCGACGGCCTCCAGCTGGTGATGAGCCGGGTCGGCCTGCTCGACGGCATCCAGATGTTCTTCGTGCTCGCCTCCTTCGGCGCCCTGCTGATCGACCGCGACCACGTCCGCGCCCGGCTGGCCCTCGCCGTCGAGGCCGGCGAGGACGGCGACACCGTACGGCTCGGGCTGCGCCCCTGGCGGATCGCCGCCGGGGTGCTCATCGGCGCCGCCTGCGCGGTCAAGTGGAACGGCGCCCCGATCCTCGCCGCCTTCGGTGTCCTGACCGTGCTGTGGGACCAGGCCGGCCGCCGTGGCACCGGCGCCCGCCACCCCTGGCGGTCGATGCTGCGCCGGGACGCCGTACCCGCCTTCCTCGCCATGGTCGGCTCCGCCCTGGTGGTGTACGTCGGCGCCTGGAGCGGCTGGCTGGCCAGCGGCGCGAACGGCGGGGGCGGCTACGACCGGCACTGGGCGGACGGCCGCGCCGGGCTCTCCCCGGACCACGTCCTCGGTCTCCCGCTGCCCCAGGTTCCGATGAGCTGGGTCCCGGCGGCGCTGCGCAGCCTGTGGCACTACCACTCGCAGATGTACGACTTCAACACCGGCCTGAGCACCCCGCACACCTACCAGTCGAACCCCTTCGCCTGGCTGGTCGACGGCCGCCCGGTCTCGATGTACTGGGAGCAGGTCCCGGCCGGGACGCGCGGCTGCACCTCCTCCGGCGGCTGCGCGGCGCAGATCCTGGGCCTGGGCACCCCGTTCCTGTGGTGGGCGGCCTGCTTCGCGCTGGTCTACCTGCTGTGGCGCTGGTTCTTCCGCCGGGACTGGCGCTCGGGCGCCGTGCTGTGCGCGGTGGCCGGGATCTACCTGCCCTGGTTCCAGTACCAGGAGCGGACGATCTTCTCCTTCTACATGGTCGTGCTGGTGCCGTTCCTGTGCCTGGCCGTCGCCCAGATGCTCGGCGCGATCCTCGGCCCGGCGGGCTGCAGCCCCGAGCGCCGCCGGTACGGGGCGATCGGGGCCGGGCTGATCGTGCTCGCGATCGTCGGCTGCTTCGCCTTCTTCTACCCGCTGTACACGGCGGAGGTCATCCCGATGTCGTCCTGGCAGGACCGGATGTGGTTCACCAGCTGGATCTGAGGCCGGTGCCCCGGGGCCGTGAGTTCTCGACGACCGGGGCGGCCGGCGGGGTCGGGTACCCTTGAGCACGTTGAAGGGGAGTAGCCCTCCACCGGACCGTCGACATACTGGCCCCCACGGGCCCGGCGCCCGGGGCACCGCTCGGTTGGCGGTTGCCGGCGAGACCTTCGGCCGCAGTGCTGTGACCGTTTCCAGTGCTGCCGGGCCGAAGCGTCCCTGACGGACCTGCGGAGGCCGGGCAGCCCGACCGAGGGATCTCCTCCGATGAATCCGACCATTGCCGCGTTGACGTTCGGCATCATCTTCCTGGCGGAGCTGCCGGACAAGACCGCGCTGGCCAGCCTGGTGCTCGGCACCAAGTACAGGGCGGGCTACGTCTTCGCGGGCGTGGCCGCCGCCATGCTGGTCCAGGTGGTGCTGGCGCTGGTCGCCGGACACCTGCTCTCGCTGCTGCCGCACCGCTGGGTGGAGGGAGTCACCGGCACGCTGTTCCTGGTCGGCGCGGCGATGCTGCTGTTCCACGGCGGCGAGGACGAGGACGAGCACGCGGCCAGGGAGCCGTCCTCGAACAGCTTCTGGAAGGTGGCGGGGACCAGCTTCGCGGTCGTCGCGGTCGCCGAGTTCGGTGACCTGACCCAGATCATGACCGCCAACCTGGCCGCCAAGTACGCCGATCCGCTGGCCGTCGGCCTCGGCTCCTGGCTGGCGCTGTGCGCGGTCGGCGGGATCGCCATCGTGGGCGGACAGAAGCTGCTCAAGTACGTGCCGATGAAGCTGATCATCCGGGTGGCGGCGGCGATCATGGTAGTGCTGGCCGGGGTCAGCATCTTCGGGGCGATCACCGGCTGACGGCGGCGGCCCTGCCCTGCAGCCCGGCGCTCAGCAGCCCGGGTCGGCGGTGAGGACGGCCTGGGTCTTGGGACCGTAGACGCCGTTCTCGCCCTTGATGCGGTTCTCGCGCTGGTACTGCTGCAGCGCCGTCCGGGTCCAGTCGTCGAAGGTACCGGTGACGATCGACTTGTCGACGAATCCGCATTCGGCGTTGACCAACTGCTGCTGCATCGCCCGGACGTCGGGTCCGCTCATCCCGAGCTGGAGCAACCGCGGGGTCTGGGTCGGGGTCGGCGTCGGCGTGGGGGTGGGCGTCGGGGGCGGCGTGGGTGTCGGGGTGGGGGTCGGCGCCGCCGAGTGGGTCGGGGTGGGGGTCGGCGTCCTGGTCGGTGTGGGTCTGGCCGTCCGGGTCGGGGTGGGGCTCGGCGCCTCGGTGGTCGGCGCCGGGGCGCCGGTCGTCGGTGCGGCCAGGGTCGGCGGGTCCACCGGGGCGGGCGCGAGTGTGGTGACGGGCACCGGCTCCGCCTGGCGGGTCGGCCCGGAGGAGGGCGTCACGGCGTACGCGAGGCCCACGGTCAGTGCCAGCAGGCCGGCACCGACGCCTGCGATCAGCCCCTTGCGCCCGGCGAACGGACTCCGCTCCGCCTGCTCGGCGGCCCGCCGCGCGGCCCGTCCACCGGCGGCCGAGTCGGGCTCGGGGGCTCCGTTGCCGAACGGGAAGTAGCCGAGGTCGTTCCCGCCGCCGGGCTGGACGGGCGGCTGCGGCTGGACCGCCGGAAGCACGGTGGTGGCACCGGCGGCGTACGCGTCCGGCGCGGGGCCCGGAACGGGCGGCAGTACGGTCGTCGCGTAGGCGTCCGCGTCCGGCCCGAGCGGGGGTGCGCTCGGCCCGCCCTGGGGGCCCGGCCGGCCGTGGTGGCTCTGCTGGCCCGGCTGGACCGGCGGCAGGACGGTGGTCGCGAACGGGTCGGCGGTCGGCGGTGCCTCGTCCACGACCTGGTCGGGCGCCTGCGGCACGTACGGGCGGACCAGCGGCGGCCCCTCCAGATGGGGGAGGACGGCGGTCTCGTCGAGGCTCCGGTCGTCGAGGCTCCGGTCGGGGAGGCAGCCGCACCCGGTGGAGCGGGCGGTGCCGCACGTCGGGCAGTGCTGGTCCGGCATCGGCCGGTCCTCCTCGGTTCTCGGGTCTCGCGATCGGGCCTGATTATGCAGGACGCCCCGGAGGGTTGACAGGGGCGTCCGGCCCCCGACGGGGGTGTTGTGCCGGTTGGTGGTGGTTGGGCCCGGGGGAAACCGCCGGAAGGCGCCGGGACGGGGCCCGACCGGGCCCGGTGCTTACGTTCGGCTCAACCAGGCGGCGCAAACCAGGACATGTCTGCCAGCATGGGGAACCGGGAGTGATCATCCGCCGGGCGTCCGGTCGTCCGGCACCGCAACCCCGCGACCCTACGGAGACGCCATGACGGACCCTCCCCCAACCCCCGGCCGGGGGGACCCTGGTCCCGCGTCCGACCGGGCCCCGGCGCCCGAGCCCGGCCCGCCGGAGGTCACCGTTCCCAACCTCTGGGTGCCGATCGGCGCCCTGCTGCTGGCGATGCTGCTCGCAGCCCTCGACCAGACCATCGTCTCCACCGCGCTGCCCACGATCGTCAGCGACCTCGGCGGCCTGGACCACCTGTCCTGGGTGGTCACCGCCTACCTGCTGGCCTCCACCGCCGCCACCCCGCTCTGGGGCAAGCTCGGCGACATGTACGGCCGGAAGCGGTTCTTCCAGGCCTCCATCGTGATCTTCCTGATCGGCTCGGTGCTCTGCGGACTCGCCCAGAACATGGGCGAGTTGATCGCCTTCCGGGCCCTCCAGGGCCTCGGGGGCGGCGGCCTGATGGTGCTCTCCCAGGCGATCGTCGGCGACCTCGTCGCGCCCCGGGACCGCGGCAAGTACCAGGGCGTCTTCGGTGCCGTCTTCGGGGTGACCAGCGTGCTCGGACCGCTGCTCGGCGGCCTGTTCGTCGACCACCTCAGCTGGCGCTGGGTCTTCTACGTCAACCTGCCGATCGGCGTGGTCGCCCTGGTGGTGATCGCCGCCGTGCTGCACGGCCTGGAGGTCCGGCGCGAGCACCGGATCGACTACCTGGGCACCGCGCTGATCGCCGCCGTCGCCACCTGCCTGGTGCTGATGACCTCGCTCGGCGGCACCACCTGGGCGTGGGACTCCTGGCAGATCGCCGGCCTGGGCGTGCTCGGGGTGGCGCTGCTGCTCGCCTTCGTCCAGGTGGAACGGACGGCCGTCGAACCCGTCCTGCCGCTGCGGCTGTTCCGCTCGCAGACCTTCAGCCTGGTCGCGGTGATCTCCTTCGTGGTCGGCTTCGCGATGTTCGGCGCGCTCACCTACCTGCCGACCTTCCTCCAGGTCGTCCAGCAGGTCTCGCCCACCATGTCGGGCATCCACATGCTGCCGATGGTGCTCGGAATGCTGCTCACCTCGATCGGCTCCGGCCAGATCGTCGCCCGCACCGGTCACTACCGGATCTTCCCGATCGCCGGGACGGCCGTCACCACGATCGGACTGGTGCTGCTCTCCCGGCTGGACGAGCACAGCAGCACCGCCGAGATGAGCCTCTACTTCGTGGTCTTCGGCCTCGGGCTGGGCCTGGTGATGCAGGTGCTGGTACTGATCGTGCAGAACTCGGTCGGCTACCAGGACCTCGGCGTCGCCACCGCCGGCGCCACCTTCTTCCGCTCCATCGGCGCCTCCTTCGGCGTCTCCATCTTCGGCACGGTCTTCGCCAGTGGTCTGCGCTCCCGGCTCGCCGACGCCCTGGCCGGGCAGCCGCTGCCGCCGGGTTTCCGGGCGGACCAGATCGGCGCGGACCCCCGGCTGATCACCCGGCTGCCGGCCGCCGCCCAGGCCGGGGTCCACCACGCCTACGCCGAGTCGATCACCCGGGTCTTCCTGTACGCGGTGCCCGTCACGCTGGTCGCCTTCGTGCTGTCGCTGTTCCTGCGGGAGCAGAAGCTGCGCTCCACGGTGACCGCGCCCGACCTGAGCGAGTCCATCGGGATCAACCCGGTCGAGCGGTCCTCCCTGGACGAGATCGCCCGCGCGCTGTCCGTGCTGAGCACCCGCGAGGCCCGGCACGACCTGTTCCGGCGGATCACCGCCACCGCCGGACTCGACCTGCTGCCCGCCTCCAGCTGGCTGCTCCTCCAGATTCACCACCACGGCTCGGTCGAGCCCGCCGAACTCGCCGAGCGGAGGATCGTCCCGATCTCGGTCGTCGAGGAGGCCGTCCGCGAAGTGGAGAGCCGGGGCCTCGCCGCCCGCACCGGCGGCCTGCCGCTGCGCCTCACCGAGCCCGGCCAGGAGGCCGCGCTGCGCCTGGTCGACGCCCGGCGCACCCAGCTGGCGGAACTGCTGGGTGACTGGGACGAGCAGCAGTACGACGACCTCGCCGAACTCCTCACCCGGCTCAGCTCCGCCCTCTGCGCCGACCGGCGCGACCGCCCGGACCCACCCCTCGGCCTCCAGCCGCCCTACCACGGCGAGGGGCGGTCGTTCTAGGGTCTTGGCGCCGCACGGGTCACGGAGCGCCGAACCAGCGCGGGGTATCGAGCCGGAACGGGTCTCCGGGGGCGAGCCGCCGCAGGCCGTCCTCGATCCGGCGGAGCTGCTCCTCGCCGAGGGCTTCGGACCATTCCGCGCGCAGTTCGTCGAAGATCCGCGCCGAGCGGACCAGGCAGTCCACGCCCCGGTCGGTGAGCCGGACGACCTTGCGGCGGGCGTCGGCCGGGTCGCTGCCGCGCTCGACGTAGCCGAGCTGCTCCAGGTTCTCGACGGTTTTGCCCGCCGCCTGCTTGGAGACGCCGAGCCGGCGGCCGAGCTCGACGGCGGTGGTGCCCTGCGGGCCGATCGCCTGGAAGACGAAGCCGTGCATCGGCCGCAGGTCGGGGTGCCCTTCGTGGGCGATGCGCTCGTGCAGCTCGTCGATGATCGTCCGGAAGGCCAGCAGCAGGCGCAGTGGAAGCTCGAAGCCGGGCGGGGCGGGTTCGCTTGACACGATAGACAACCTCATTGACCATATAGACAACTTCATTGTCCATTCTAGGGGGTCCCTTCGCCATGCCCGTGATCCGTTCCGCCGACGCCCGCCGCACCGAGACTCCGAACGCCGTCATGACCACCCACGCCTCGCCCACCCAGGGCTCGACCGCCCTCGCCCAGTGGAAGGTCGAGATGCCCGCCGACCGACAGGGCCCGCTGCACGCCATGGACACCGAGCAGATCTGGACCTTCCTGACCGGCTCGGCGGAAGTGGACCTGGCCGGGGAGAGCATCGCGGTCGCCGCCGGCGACACCCTCGTCCTCCCCGCCGACGCCCCGCGCCGGATCGCCACCGCCGAAGGCTTCACCGCCGTCGTCGCCTCCCCCTCCCCGTCCCACGCCTACAACCCCGACGCCCGCACCCCCGACGGCGCCTGCGCCCTCGCCCCGCGCGACGCCGAACGCCTGCTCCCGGCGTGGATCGCCTGAGCCGCGGCGCGTGAGGTGTAGGAGACTGCTGACCCTAGGCAGCAACCGGGCCGGCGGCCGCGCCGTACGCGGGGCCCCGGCGTATCAGTGAGGAGCGGCATGTCCGTCGTCAAGATCAACGTACTGACGGTGCCCGCCGAGCAGCGCGAGGTGCTGGAGCAGCGCTTCGCCTCGCGGGCCGGCGCGGTGGAGAACTCCGACGGCTTCGAGTGGTTCGAGCTGCTGCGCCCGGTCGAGGGGACCGACCAGTACCTCGTCTACACCCGGTGGCGCAGCGAGGAGGACTTCAAGGCCTGGATGGAGGGCCCGATGAAGGCGGCCCACCAGGGTGGCGGTGAGGGCGGCGAGGCGCCGAAGCGGCCGGCCGCCTCGGGGTCGACGCTGTGGTCCTTCGAGGTCGTCCAGTCGGCGGGCCCGAAGGCCTGACGGCCCGTACGTCCGGTACGTCGAACGGCGCGCCCCGGGGCTCCGCGAGCCCGGGGCGCGCGGCGTTTCAGGCCGCGGCGGCCTCGCGCAGACCGGGGACGGTCTCGCGGTCGGCGCGCCAGACCAGGCGGAGGCGGAGGGGCGGGGGGACGAGGGGGAGGCGGACGAGGGCGCCGGAGGCCAGCGGGTCCTGGACGGCGAACTCGGGGAGGAGGGCGATGCCGAGGCCCTGCTCGGCGCAGGCGCGGGTGACGGCGACCCCGCCGGTGCGGACGCGTTCGACGTCGTGGCCGAGCAGGCGTTCGCCGGCGAGCCGGAAGGAGCAGGCGGGGGCGCTCACCAGGAGGCGCTGGCCGTGCAGGTCCGCGCGGGTGAGGGCGGTGGCGCCGCTGAGCGGGTGGACCGGGGCGGCGACCAGGGCGAGCGGGACCTCGTTGAGGTCGAGGTGGTCGAGCGGGGCGGGCGGCAGGTAGAAGCCGAGGTCGCCGAGCGGGCCGGCGGTGTCCAGGATCAGCGCGGCCTCCAGGGCCCCGGCCGCGACGCCGCCGAGCAGGCCGTCCCGGGCGGTGTCGGTGTGCAGGGAGACGTCGAGGTCGGGCCGGCGTTCGGCGAGCCGGGCCAGGACGGCCGGGACGTGGGTCGTCGCTATGGTCTCCAGGGCGCCGAGCCGGAGCCGGGCGCGGTCGGCGACCACCTCCCGGCGGGCCTGTTCGGCCTGGTCGAGCAGCTTGCGGGACCAGGGCAGCAGCCGTTCACCGGCGGCGGTGAGGGCCATGCCGTGCGGGGCCCGGTCGAACAGCTCGGTGCCCAGGCCGAGTTCGAGGGTGCGGATCTGCTCGGAGACCGAGGACGGCGCGAGGCCGAGCGCCACGGCCGCGGCGCTGACGGTGCGGTGGGTGACCACGGCCTCGAAGACGCGCAACTGACGAAGTTCCACTGGTTTCTCCGGTTCCCCCGAGCGCCCGCGCGTGCTCGCACGACTGCCTGGTGCTCGCCGCGTGGTGCGTGCCGCGTGGTGCTCGCTGGCTGGTGCTCGCTGCGTGGTGCACGTGCTGCGGGACAGCGTACGGCCGTGCGGCGGGCCGAGCGGCGAACCGGGCCCCGGAGCAGCGGCATCGCCGCCGCCGGACCGCCGACGCCCCGCCCGGATGGTCAGCGCCGGTCGGCGCCATGAGCCGGGCCGCCGGGCTGATCGGATGAACCGGCTCAACCGGGCAGTTTCCAGAGCTGGTTGGGGCTGGCCTGGCAGTCCCAGATCTGGAGTCTGGTCCAGTCGGCGCTGCTGCCGTCGCGGGCGTCCAGGCAGCGGTTGGAGACCGGGTTGAGGAGGGTTCCGTCGGCGCGGGGCAGCCACTTCTGGGCGCCGGTGCCGTTGCAGTCGTAGAGCTGGGCGGCGGTGCCGGCGGCGGTCCAGCCGTTGGTGACGTCCAGGCACTTGCCGAGGGCCCGTAGCGAGCCGTCCTGTTGGACGGACCAGTCCTGGGCGCCGGTGGAGTTGCAGTGGTAGAGCTGGACGGCGCTGCCGTTGGCCGTCGCGGCCCGGGCAATGTCCACGCACTGTCCGGCGACGCCGGTCAGCGGTCCGCTCGGACGGGGGGTGGCCCAGTGCTGCCCGGGGGCCCCCGAGCAGTCGCGCAGCAGCAGGCGGCCGTCGGCGGCGGTGAGGCAGCGGTCGGAGGCCGGGTTCTGGAGCGAGTTGTCCGGGCTCGGCCGCCAGACCTGTTCGGTGCCCCGAACGTCCGGGTGGCAGTCCCGCAGTAGGACGGCGGCGCCGTCGTCGGAGCCGGCCGGGGTGAGGCAGCCCCCCAGGACGCCGAGGCTGCCGTCCGAGCCGACCGTGGCGTCCTGGGCCGCCGTCCCCGCGCAACTCGTGGTCCTCAGCGGCTGGTTGGGGTCGGCGGCGGCGGCCTCGGCGTCCAGGCAGGACCCGTCGGAGCCGGTGATCCGCCCGGACCAGGTGGAGACGGCGGGGGAGCCCGGCGCGTCCACCGTGCCCCGCAGCCGGGGCGCGCGGGAGGAGGCGCCGACGGTGAGGCCGTACCGGCCGCCGGGGACGCCCCAGCCGTGGACGCCCTGGTCCCAGACGGCGAAGGCGGAGCGGTCCAGCGGCAGTTCCACGTGGGTCGAGGCGCCGGGCGCCAGCGTGACCTTGTCGAAGGCCTTGAGCTGCTGCGGCGGCTCACCGGCCGCCGACGGGAAGGTCAGGTACAGCTGCGGCACCTCGGTGCCGGTCCGGCTGCCCCGGTTGGTGAGGTCGAAGCCGACCCGCACCCGGCCGGCCGGGTCAGGGCCGGTCACGGTGAGGCCGGCGTAGTCGAAGGCGGTGTAGGACAGGCCGTGGCCGAAGGGGAACAGCGGGGCGGTGCCGCTGGCGTCGTACCAGCGGTAGCCGGTGCCGAGCCGCTCGGTGTAGTGGTAGGCGCCGCCCGTGCCCGGGTACTGGGCGGGGTCCTGGAGCGGGGTCGCGCCGGCCGAGGTCGGGAAGGTGACGGGCAGCCGCCCGCCCGGGTCGGCGTCCCCGAACAGCACGTCGGCGAGCGCGGCGCCGCTCTGCTCGCCCGGGTACCAGGCCTCGACCACCGCGGGCACCGCGTCCAGCCACGGCATGGTGACCGGCCCGCCGGTGTTCAGCACCACGACGGTGTGCGGGTTGGCCTTGGAGACGGCTCGGATCAGGGCGTCGTCCGCCGGGGCGAGGTCCAGCGAGCCGCGGTCCGCGCCCTCGGTCTCCTGGTCGCCGACCACCACCACGGCGGCGTCGGCCCCGGCGGCCACCGCGGCCGCCGCGTTCGGGTCGTCGCCCAGGTGGTAGCGCACCGCGGTGGCCGAACCGGCCCGCGCCGCGATGCCCTGGCGGGGCGTCACCATCCGGTCCGGGTAAGGGGTGACGTGCGAGGAGCCGCCCCCGCCGGTGTAGGCGCGGTCCGCCCACGGGCCGATCACCGCGACGGACTTCAGCCGGGTGGCGTCGAGCGGCAGGGTGGAGTTCTCGTTGCGCAGCAGAACCGTTCCGGCAACGGCGGCCCTACGGGCGTCGCGCGCGCCGGCGGCCGGGTCGGAGGCGGGCGGCTGGCCGCCGTCGAGCGCTCCCGTGCGTTCCATCAGCCGCAGCACCCGCCGGACCTGGTCGTCCAGCACGGCTGGGGCGAGCCGCCCGTCGGCCACCGCGGCGGGAAGGTCGGCGAAGTACGTCGAACCCCCGAACTCCTGGTCCAGGCCCGCCGCCGCGGCGTTGACCGAGGAGTGGGTGGCCGGGTAGTCGGAGCCGACCACCCCGTCGAAGCCCCAGCGGCCCTTCAGCACGTCCCGCAGCAGCGGGAAGTTCTCGCACGCCCAGATGCCGTTGACGGGGTTGTAGCCGCACATCGCCGACCAGGCCCGGCCGTCCCGGACGGCCGCCCGGAAGGCGGGCAGCTCGATCTCGGCGAGGGTGCGCTCGTCCACCTCCGAGCTGTACGACTCGCGGTTGTCCTCCTGGTTGTTGGCGGCGTAGTGCTTGACCTGCGCGGCGACGCGCTGGGCCTGGATGCCGCGGACCTCGGCGGCGGCGAGCCGCCCGGCCAGGTACGGGTCCTCGCCCAGCGTCTCGAAGTCCCGGCCGCCCTGCGGGACCCGGACGACGTTCACCATCGGCGCGTACAGCACCTGGTAGCCGCGCGCCCGCGCCTCCCGGCCCAGCACGTCGCCGTAGGTGGTGGCCAGCGCCGGGTCGAAGGCGGCGGCCAGCGAGACGGGCGCGGGCAGGGCGGTGGCCGGCCGGCCGTCCCGCACGCCGGCCGGGCCGTCGGACAGCAGCAGCGGCGGGATGCCGAGGCGGGGCACGCCCGCGACGTAGCCGACGGAGCTCACGCCGCCCGGGGCGTCCAGACCGCGCAGCAGGGTGACCTTCTCGGCGGTGGTGAGCTGCGCCAACAGGCTCTCGACGCGCTGCTCCGATGCGCTCGGACCTCTCCCCGGCGCGGCCGGTGCCGCCGACGCCGCCGTGGCGTTGCCGGTCGTGGCCGCGGCCAGCAGGCAGCCGCCGAGCCCGAGCCGGAGGATCCGCATCCGCAGGGGGAGACGTCGCATGGCAACCACCACCGATCGACGGGAGTCGTACCTGGCCGGGCGGGCCTGAAGAAATGACGGTCCGTCAAAGTTACGGTGTACCCGGGATGGCAGGTGGTGTACCGGCGCGTGTCGGGCGCGTTCGGGTCACGCCCGGGCCGTCCGGCGACGGGCCCCGGCCGCCGAACGGCTTCTTCACGTGCGAGGCCCGGCGTGTCGTCGGGGTGCGGGGAGGTTCCCGATCACGAAGACGCGAGGAGCTCAGCCGGCCGGCGGCGGGCGGAAGTCGACGGGCCCGTCGAAGGCGGCCCGGCGGGTGGTGCGGCGCAGGGCGCGCAGCACGGGGGTGCCGAGGCCGAGGCACAGCACGACGGTCAGCGCGGCGCGCGGCAGGTCCCAGCCCAGGGACGTCGTGAGGCAGTAGGCGGCGAAGCGGACCAGGTTCGCGGGCAGCGGGTCGCCCGGGACGAAGGAGACGGAGCCGGCCATCCCGCCGATGTACGGCCAGCCCTGGAGGTTCATGATCGTGCCGTAGAGGACGGCGGACACCGCCCCGTACCCCGCCAGCAGCAGCAGTTCGCGGCGGCCGCGCAGCGTGGCGGCACCCGGCAGCAGGCCGGCGCCGAGGCAGACCCAGCCCATGGCGAGCATCTGGAACGGCAGCCACGGCCCGACCCCGCCGGTGAGCAGCGCGGAGGCGAACATCGACAGCGAGCCGAGGACGAACCCGAAGCCCGGTCCGAGCACCCGCCCCGACAGCACCATCAGGAAGAACATCGGCTCCAGGCCCGCCGTCCCCGCCCCGAGCGGCCGTAGCGCCGCACCGGCCGCCGCCAGCACACCCAGCAGGGCGACGGACTTGGCGTCCAGCCCCGGCGCACCGCCGCCCGACGAGCGGCCCTCGGAGATCTGCGCGATGACGACCGCGAGGAGCAGCGGGAGCAGCAGGGCGAACAGCCAGGGGGCGTCGGCGGAGTGGCCGACCAGGGCGGACCTGGTGGAGGCGAGCAGCGGCCAGCCGAAGGCCGTCACGCCCACCAGGGAGACCAGGGACAGCGCCGCGACGGACCGGCGGCCGAGCGGGACGGGACGGGCGCTCATGCCCCCACCTCGCTGCGCTCGGCGGGGGCCTTCGCCCACGGGCACCTGTCGATGATGAGCTCACTGCGCTCGCTCATGCGCCCAGCGCCTTCGCGACCTGCTGGACGGTGAGCCACGGCCCCGGTGCCAGCACCTTGGCGACCTGCGGCGCGAAGGCCGGGGAGGAGACCACCACCTCCGCCGTCGGTCCGTCCGCGACGATCTCGCCCTCGGCCAGGATCAGCGTGCGGTGCGCCAGCTCGGCGGCCAGCTCGACGTCATGGGTCGCGAGCAGCACGGCGTGCCCCTCGGCGGCCAGCGAGCGCAGGATCTGCACCAGCCGGGCCTTGGCGGCGTAGTCCAGGCCGCGGGTCGGCTCGTCGAGGAGCAGCAGCGGGGGCCGGGCGGTGAGGACGACGGCGAGGGCGAGGGTGAGCCGCTGGCCCTCGGAGAGGTCGCGGGGGTGGGTGGCGTCGGCGACGCCGGGCAGCAGGCGCTCGACCAGGGCGCGGCAGCTGCCCGGGGCGGCGCCCGCGTCGGTGTCCGCGGCGGCGCACTCGGCGGCGACGGTCTCGCCGTACAGCAGATCGCGCGGGTCCTGGGGGACGAGGCCGACGTGCCGGATCAGTTCGGCGGGGCGGGTGCGGTGCGGGGTGCGGCCGCCGACGGTGACGCTGCCGGAGGTGGGGGCGTGCAGGCCGACCAGGCTGCCGAGCAGGGTGGACTTGCCTGCGCCGTTGCGGCCCATCAGGGCGGTGATCTCGCCGGGGCGCAGTGCGAGGTCGACCCCGCGCAGGGCCTGGACCGGGCCGCGCCGTACGGCCAGGCGGTCGGTGGCGGCGATCGGTGCACCGTCCGGGGTGCCGGCGGCGGCGGGCGCGCGGCCGTCCAGCTCGGCCCGCAGCGGAGCGGCCTTGCGGCGTGCGTCGCGGACGGACAGCGGCAGCGGCCGCCAGCCCGCGAGCCGGCCGAGAGCGACCACCGGCGGGTGCACGGGGGAGTGCGCCATCACCTCGGCGGGTTCGCCCAGCACCGGTTCCGCGCCCGGGTTCAGCAGCAGCACCCGGTCGGCGTACTGGACGACCCGCTCCAGCCGGTGCTCGGCCATCAGCACGGTGGTACCGAGGTCGTGCACCAGCCGCTGCAGCACGGCGAGCACCTCCTCGGCCGCGCCCGGGTCGAGCGCCGAGGTGGGCTCGTCCAGGACCAGCACGCGCGGGTGAACGGTGAGCACCGAGCCGATCGCGACGCGCTGCTGCTGGCCGCCGGACAGGGCGCCGAGGGCGCGGTCGCGCAGGTCGGCGAGGCCGAGCAGGTCGAGGGTCTCCTCCACCCGGCGCCGCATGACGTCGCCCGGCAGGCCCAGGGACTCCATGCCGTAGGCGAGTTCGTCCTCGACGGTGTCGGTGACGAACTGCGCCAACGGGTCCTGGCCCACCGTGCCGACCAGGTCGGCGAGTTCGCGCGGCCGGTGCTCGCGGGTGTCCCGGCCGCCGACGGTGACCCGGCCGTGCAGCACGCCGCCGGTGAAGTGCGGCACCAGGCCGCTGACCGTGCCGAGCAGGGTGGACTTGCCGGAACCCGACGGGCCCACCAGCAGGCAGAGTTCGCCCTCGGGGACGGTGAGGTCGACGTTCCGCAGGACCGGCTCGGCCGAGTCCGCGTACCGGACGGAGACCTGCTCGAAGGTGATCACGAAGCCCTCCGGGGCGGGGTCGGGGCGGCGAACGCCGGTACCAGGCCGAGGAGTACGGCCGGCACGACGGCCAGCGGCAGCACGGGGACGGTCGGCGGGACGACGGTGGGGGTGAAGGCGGCCGGATCCCGTGACGCGAGCCAGGTGACCAGGGCGGCCACGGCGGCGCCCGAGCCGGCGGTCAGCCACTCGGGCAGCGCCCAGGGATCGGGCCGGTGGCGGGTCCTGAGGGATCGCCGGCTGCCCAGCAGCAGCCCGGCGAAGGCGGCGGCCAGGCCGAGCAGGAGCACCGGCAGCGCCCAGCCGGCGCCGCCCGCGGTCAGCAGCCCGTACGCGGCCAGGCAGACCCCGAGCAGCCCGGCCAGGGTCAGCGCGGCGGTCACCCGGGCGAGGCGGCGCGGGACGTCCGCGGTCCGGCCGAAGCCGCGGGTGTCCATCGCCGCCGCCAGGGCGATCGACCGCTCCAACGCGCCCTCCAGGACGGGGAGTCCGACGCTCAGCACCGCCGCGACGCCCCGGTCGTTGCGGCCCCGCAGCCGCCGGGCGGCGCGCAGCCGGCGGACGTCGGCGACCAGGTTCGGCGCGAAGGTCATCGCCACCACCACGGCCACGCCCGCCTCGTAGAGCGCGCCGGGCAGGGCGCGCAGCAGCCGGGCCGGGCTGGCCAGCGAGTTGGCGGCGCCGACGCAGACCAGCAGGGTGGCCAGGCGCAGCCCGTCGTACAGCGCCGAGAGCAGGCCTTCGAGGGTGACCCGCCCGCCGATCCGCACCCCCTGCGCCCAGGCGGGCAGCGGGAGTTCGGGCAGGGTGAACAGCACGTGGGTGCCGGGGACCGGCGAGCCGAGCAGCACCGCGAAGACCAGCCGGATGCCGAGCACCAGCAGCCCGAGCCGCAGGAACGCCCCGTAGGAACGCGACCAGGGAGCATCGCCGCGGCGCGCCGCCACCACGTAGCCGGCGGTCGCGGCGAGCAGCAGCAGGATCACCGGATTGGTGGTGCGGGTCGCCGCCGCGCCGAGCCCGAGCGCCCACAACCACCAGGCCGCTGGGTGCAGTTGACGCGGGCCGGTGGGCGGTCGGGTGCTACGGGCGGGGCTGCTCACGGATCTGTCCTGGGAAAGGGGTCGGGGCATGTCGCGGCACGCCCTAGGAGTGCCGGCGGCGGGCCTGCCAGACGGCGCCACCGGCGAGGACGGCGACCAGCGCACCACCGGCGACCAGACCGAGGTCCGGGCCGCTGCCGTGGCCGGCGGCGGATCCGGTGGCCCCGGCGCCGCCGGCCGCGCCCACCTGGTCGCCGCACCCCGCCTGCGGGTAGCCGGCGATGGCGCACAGCAGGCCGTTGGAGTCGTAGCGCAGCGGCGGGGCGACGGCGGCCAGCACCTCGGCCGAGCTGGCCCGCGGCGCGACGCTGGCGCAGGCCGTCCGCTGTCCGGGCGGCTGCGCGGCGGACGCCCCGGCGTCCTCGGCCGTGCCGAAGTCCAGCACCACGGCCACCCGCTTGCGACCGTCCTGGGCGGGCGTCGCCGCGCAGACCTGGTCGAACGGGGCCGCCGTGCGCGGCTTCGCGGCGTCCCGCGCGCCGTCCGGGCTGACGGCGAACCGCCAGCCGTCCACCGAGCCGTCCGGCGGTACGGCCACCGCGGGCCCCTGCTGCTGGTACGCCCAGGCCTCGCCGTCGCCCGCGCGCCAGAACGACCAGTACCGGTACCCGGCCGCCTGCGCGGGCGCGGCGCAGACGAGCAGCACCAGCGCCCCGAGGAGCGGCAGGAGCGCGGCGGCCAGGGCCGCCCGCGCTCGGGGGGTCCGGCCCGTCCGGGCGTCAGGGGCGGAACGCATCAGAGGTTCGGGTTGCGCTTGCGCTGGAGGCTGAGCAGGAGGCCGCCGCCGATGCCGATGAGCAGGCCGACGACGATCAGCCAGAACTGGCCCATGCCGTCGCCCTTCTTCTTCACCGGCGTGGCCTCCGCGGCGGCGGCGCCGCCCTTGGGGACAGGGCCGAGGGCGGTGAGCTTGCCGGTGAGGTCGGCGGTGGAGCGGTGGGCGGCCTGGGAGACCATCAGCAGGCTGGCGGTGGCGGCGGCGTCGGTGCCGTTCTTGGTCCAGGTGTCGCCCTGCCCCTCCAGCCAGTCCACGGCGTCGGTGGCCTGCTCGGGGTGACCGCTCTGGATCAGGGCGAGGGCGGCCCAGGCGGTCGCGGTGTAGTCGGGCTTGGGGTCGGCGCCCGGGGTGGTGAGGGTGAGGTGCTCGTCGCCGGCGGCGAGTTGGGCGCCGAGGTAGGCGCCGACGGCCTCGCCGGACTCGGCGTGCGGGATGGTGGCGGGCGCGGAGCCGTCGGCGCAGGCGAGGGCCTTGGGGCTCGCGTCGGCGTGCACCGAGGTGGCGACCGGCAGGTGCCCGCCGGCGGCGGCGAGGGCGGCCTGGGCGCTGGCCAGGGTGTTGGGGGCGAGAGCGCCGGTCGGGTCCGGCTGGTAGGCGAAGGCGCCGCGCTGGTCGGCGGGGGCGGTGCAGCCGAGCTGGAAGCGGGCGAGGCCCTCGAAGGCGTTCTTGCCGGCCGCGCCGCCGGTGCCCGGCCGGGCGACGCCGGCCGGGTCGGTACGGGCGGCGAACAGCGCGTTGACGGCGAGCCCGGTGGAGTTGGCGTCGCCCGGGTTGCCGGGGTTGTAGGGCCAGCTGCCGTCGGCGTTCTGGTTGGCCCTGAGCCACTGCACGCCCTTGTCGACGGCCGGCTGGTGTCCGCCGAGGGCGACCAGGGCCTGGATGGCGACGGCGGTGGCGTTGCTGTCCTCGGTCTTGGCGTCGCAGGCCGCGCCGGCGGCCCGGTAGGAGGGCCAGCCGCCGTCCTCGCACTGCTGCCCGGTGAGCCAGCCCACCGCGGAGTCGGCCGGGGTGACCTTGGCCGCCGTCAGCGCGGTGAGCGCGAGGGACTGCCGCCAGACGCCGTCGTACGTCGGGTCGCCCTTGCCGTACAGGCCGTCCGGGACGGCGGCGGTGGTGGCGCCGGGCGACGGGCTGTCGGCGAGGGCCGGTCCGGCGGCGACGCCGGCGAGCAGCGCGGCGGACAGGGCGGCGGCGCCCAGGCGGGCGGCGGTCAGCATGGTGCGGGTGTGCCTTTCGGTGAGCGGTGGGGGCCCGGGCGGGGCCGTTCCGTAGTCCTCGACGGGTGCCGGGCGCGGGTGTCCGGCTCGCCGCTCGTCCCTCCCCGGGTGCTCCGGCTCGCCCGGCGCACGGTCGGGTCCACGGTTGCGGGTCAGCGCCGGATTCGCACCGGCTTCCCCCGGAGGAGGAGCGGGATGGAGTTGTGCTGCCCGTCGACTCTAACCGCCGGGCCGTGGCGTGCGGGCCGCCGGGAGCTGGAACAGGTTCCAGTGGTCAGTCCGTCACGGCAGGGTCAGCAGCCGCGCCGCGGTGTGCAGGTCGGCCCGGACCTCGGCGATCGAGGCGCGGCCGGAGAGCCAGGCGACCAGGGCCGAGTGCCAGGTGTGCTCGATCACCCGGACGGCCGCGCGCTGGCTGTCGCTGGGCGGGCCGGACTGGCCGATCGCGTCCAGGATGAGCTGTCCGGTGGCGGCGCTGACCAGGTCCACCTCGGCGCCGATCGAGCGGTCCGCGAAGCACATCGCGCGGACCATCGCCTCGGCCAGCAGCGGTTCGCGCTGGAGCGCGTGGAAGGCCCGGGTGAGCGTGTCGGCGACCCTGGGCGCCGGCTCCCGGTCGGTCGGCGGGTGCCGCCGGATGTGCTCCTGGAGCTCCTGCAACTGCTCCAGCATGACCGCGACCAGCAGGTGGACCTTGGACGGGAAGTAGCGGTACAGCGTTCCGAGGGCGACCTGCGCGCTCTCCGCGACCTCCCGCATCTGCACCGCCTCGTACCCGCCGCGGGCGGCCAGCGCGGTGGCGGCCCGCAGGATCCGGTGGCGCCGCTCGGCCTGGCGCGCGGACAGCGGCGGCTCCGCCGGGGGCGCGGCGGAGGGGCTCACGGACGTGGTCGGCGACGGCAAGGGTGCTCCCGGGGGCGCGTGGGTGGCGGCGTGCTCCAGAAAGGTCGGCCCGAAGGCGACCCGTTGTCGGTGGGGCCGGGCGTGGCGGGAATCACCAGCCCTGGCTCCTGAGCGAAAGCTACGGGCCGGTATCTTCGAGGTCTCTCATTGTTCACACGGTCGACGACGAGTTCCACAGCCGCTGAAACCTGATCTACTTTAGCGACCGGCGGCACCGATGGGGCCGCTCGCACCGATAGCAGCCAGAGATGAGGGCCGAGGATGACCGCGCAGCCGCTGCGGATTGCCCTGCTGTCATACCGCGGGGACCCGTTCTGCGGCGGTCAGGGCGTGTACGTACGCCACCTCTCGCGTGAGCTGGCCAGGCTCGGCCACCACGTGGACGTGATCGGCGCCCAGCCCTACCCCGTCCTGGACGAGGTCGAGGGCCCCGGGACGGTGCGCCTGGTCGAGCTGCCCAGTCTGGACCTCTACCGCGCCGAGGACCCCTTCCGCACGCCCGCCCGCGGCGAGTTCCGCGGGCTGGTGGACGTGCTGGAGTTCGCCACCATGCGCACCGGCGGCTTCCCCGAGCCGCTCACCTTCTCGCTGCGCGCCCGTCAGTACCTGGCCCGCCACAAGGGCCGCTACGACGTGGTGCACGACAACCAGACCCTCGGCTACGGCCTGCTCGGCCTGGCCCGGCACGGCTTCCCGCTGGTCACCACCATCCATCACCCGATCACCGTGGACCGGCAGTTGGAGCTGGACGCGGCCACCACGAGGGTGAAGCGGCTGTCGCTGCGCCGCTGGTACGCCTTCACCCGGATGCAGCGCCGGGTCGCGGCCCGGCTGGACCACGTGATCACCGTCTCCGGCACCTCGCAGCGCGAGATCGCCGAGCACCTGGGCGCGGCCCCCGGCCGGATCTCGGTGGTGCCGATCGGCGCCGACACCCGGCTCTGGTCGCCCTCCGAGGGGATTGAGCGGGTCCCCGGCCGGATCGTCACCACCTCCAGCGCGGACGTGCCGCTCAAGGGGCTGGTCTTCCTGGTCGAGGCGCTGGCCAAGGTCCGCACCGAGCGGGACGCCCACCTGGTGGTGGTCGGCAAGCCGCAGAAGGACGACGGGCCGGTGGCCGAAGCGGTGCGCCGCTTCGGGCTGGCGGAGCACGTCGAGTTCCGCACCGGCCTGACCGACCAGGAGCTGGTCGACCTGTACCGCTCGGCCGAGGTGGCCTGCGTCCCGTCGCTGTACGAGGGCTTCTCGCTGCCCGCCGCCGAGGCGATGGCCACCGGCACCCCACTGGTCGCGACCACCGGCGGGGCGATCCCCGAGGTGGCCGGGCCGGACGGCGAGACCTGCCTGGCCGTGCCGCCGGGGGAGGCGGACTCGCTGGCCGCCGCACTCGGCCGGCTGCTGGACGACCCGCGGCTGCGCGCCGAGCTCGGCGCGGCCGGCCGGGAGCGGGTGCTGGCCCGGTTCACCTGGGAGCGGGCCGCCGAGCTGACCGCGGACGCGTACCGTGCGGCGATCGCCACCGGCGTCGGCGCCCGGGCCCGCTCCGGGCCGGGCTGGCGGTACGTGCCCTGAGCGGTACGTGCCCTGGGCGGTACGTGCCCTGGGCGGTGCGCTCGCGAGCGACGCGCTCCGGGGATCGGGCGCGCGACCTGACGAAGCTTTCTGGCGAAGTGTTCTGACGAAGCGTCAGGAACGCTTGGTTGCAATAGGAATGGGAGCCCTGCAGTGCTGACCGTCGATTTCTCGCGCTTCCCGCTCGCCCCCGGCGACCGGGTGCTCGACCTGGGCTGCGGCGGGGGCCGGCACGCGTTCGAGTGCTACCGCCGCGGCGCCAACGTGATCGCCCTCGACCAGAACGCCGAGGAGATCGCCGAGGTCAAGGAGTGGTTCGCCGCGATGGAGCTGGCCGGCGAGGCCCCCGAGGGCGCGTCGGCGGTCGCGATGGAGGGCAACGCGCTGGCGCTGCCGTTCGAGGACGACTACTTCGACAAGATCATCATCTCCGAGGTGATGGAGCACATACCCGATGACAAGGGCGTGCTCAACGAGATGTTCCGGGTCCTCAAGCCGGGCGGCCTGCTCGCCGTCACCGTGCCGCGCTGGCTGCCGGAGAAGATCTGCTGGGCGCTGTCCGACGAGTACCACGAGGTCGAGGGCGGCCACATCCGGATCTACCGGGGCGACGAGCTGCTCGGCAAGCTCAAGGACGCCGGTCTGGAGCCGTACGGCACCCACCACGCCCACGCGCTGCACTCGCCGTACTGGTGGATCAAGTGCGCCGTCGGCGTGGACAACGACAAGGCGCTGCCGGTCAAGGCCTACCACCAGCTGCTGGTCTGGGACATCGTCGGCACCCCGGTGATCAGCTCCCTCACCAGGGCCGCAGAGAAGGCACTCAACCCGGTCATCGGCAAGAGCTTCGTCGCCTACGCGTCCAAGCCGAACCGCTCGGAGCCCCGGCGGGCGGGCGCATGACCGCCGCCGTCCCCGAGGTGCTGCTGCTCGACGGGGTGCTGGACGCCGTGCAGGCGGCCGACACCGTCCGCAGCATCCTGGCCGAGCAGCGCCCCGACGGCGCCATCCCGTGGTTCACCGGCCACCACCTCGACCCCTGGGACCACACCGAGGCCGCGATGGCCCTCGACACCGCCGGCGAGCACGCCGCCGCCGAGGCCGCCTACCGCTGGCTCGCCGCGCAGCAGAACCCGGACGGCTCCTGGTACGCCGCGTACACCGACGGCGTGGTCACCGACCGGGCCAAGGAGAGCAACTTCTGCGCGTACATCGCGGTCGGCGTCTGGCACCACCACCTCAGCGCCGGCGACGACGCCTTCCTGGAGTGGATCTGGCCGGTGGTCCGGCGGGCGCTGGACTTCATCGTCCGGCTGCGGCTGCCCGGCGGCCCGATCGCCTGGCGGGTCGACGAGGACGGCACCGCCACCGAGGAGGCGCTGCTCACCGGCTCGTCCAGCATCCTGCACGCGCTGCGCTGCGGCCTGGCCATCGCCGACTACCTGGAGGAGCCGCAGCCCGACTGGGAGCTCGCGGCCGGCCGGCTGCGGCACGCCATCTCCCACCACCCCGAGCGGTTCCTCGACAAGGGCCGCTACTCGATGGACTGGTACTACCCGGTGCTCGGCACCGGCCTGCGCGGCGAGGCGGCGCTGGCCCGGATCGAGCGGGACTGGGAGCGCTTCGTCGTCCCCGGTCTCGGCGTGCGCTGCGTCAGCGACCGCCCGTGGGTGACCGGCGGCGAGAGCGCCGAACTGGCCCTGGCGCTCTGGGCGATCGGCGAGTCCGACCGCGCGGTGGACATCCTGCGCTGGATCCAGCGGCACCTGCGCCACGAGGACGGCTCGTACTGGACCGGGTACGTCTTCGAGGACGACGCGATCTGGCCCGAGGAGCGCACCACCTGGACGGCCGGGGCGCTGCTGCTCGCGGTGGCCGCGCTCGGCGGGGACCCGGCGACCGTCGCGGTCTTCGGCGGGGACCAGCTGCCCGCCGGTCTGGTGGTCCAGGACTGCTGCTGAGGCGGCTCCACGACGGCGAAGGGGTGGGACCGGTGATCCGGTCCCACCCCTTCCGCGTGCCGTGAGGCAGGCCGCGGCCGGCGTCAGCCGCGCTGGATGCCCGTGGTGTCGGCCAGCACGCCCTGGTTGCCGTCCGGCAGCTGGGCGACCAGGGCCGCGCCGCGCTGCTCGACGGCCAGGTACCAGGTGCCCGGCACGACCTCGCCGACCGGGGCACCGGCCGGGTTGTCCTTCGGGGCCAGCGGGCGTGGCGCCGGGACGGCGAACCAGAACGGCTGGAAGTCCGCCACCGGGGCGGCCGGAGTCGGCTGCGGGGCCGGAGCGCCCGCGTCCTGCGGCTGCACCGGCTGGCCGGGCTGCGGCTGGCCGGCGGCCGGGTAGCCGTAGCCGCCGGCGACCGGCTGGGCGCCGAAGGCCGGGTCGTGGCCCTGGACCGGGTAGCCGTACTGGCCGGGCTGGCCCGAGACACCCGGGTGACCGGGCTGACCGGGCTGACCGGGCGTCGGGTAGCCGCCCTGGTAGGGGACGGCCGGGCGGTCGGAGACCAGCGGGGCCTTCAGCGCGGGCACCAGCGGAGCGGCCGCGGCCGCACCGGCCAGCACGATCAGCGAGATGAGACCGAGCCAGGCGCCGAAGCCGTGGCCGAAGCTGGTGGCCGACGGGCCGCCGCCCAGTGACCAGATCGAGGTCCACAGCGCCGCGACGGCGAACGCGATGCCCCACTGGTCCAGCCGCAGGCCGAGCACCTGGCGGTTGGCGGCGGCGGGGCCCTGGAAGCGCTGCACCAGGATCAGGACGGCGGCGGCGATGCCCAGCAGGAAGACCGAGGGCAGGATGGGGAACAGCTCGGTGCTCCACGCGTTCTGCGAGGTGTCCCCGCAGTACCGGCTGCTGCAGTCCACGGTCCAGTAAGGCAGGAAGGAGGCGATGAACAGCAGGACGGCCGCGCCTGCGACGGCGGCGTCTCCCCTGGTGAGAGCGCGCAGATTCACTTACGTTCCCCTCGTTGACGTGTCGTGGACGGTGCTTCGCGCGGTCGGGCCGACCGGCCGAAACTCCCGAACGGACCAGAAGCCTAGGCCCAACCGTCCTGCCGGTGCACGGCGGGACCGGGAACGGGTCGAAGTCGTTGCAAACCGTGCGGACGCGCCGACGCGGCGTCCGCCGGGCACACTCGTCCCAACTCCCTTGCCGGGCCCGCTCAGTGCGTGGTCAGGAAGGCGGTCAGCGCGTCGGCGATCCCCTGGGCGGCCTGTTGCCGCCACTGAGGGTCCGTCATCCGTCGGGCGTCCGCGGAGTTGCGCATGTTACCGCACTCGATGAACACCTTGGGAACGGCGGAGAGGTTGAGGCCGCCCAGGTCGGAGCGGGTGTCCAGGCCGTCGTGGGCGATGTAGTCGGCGTACGGCTCGCCGGTCGCGGCGTGGAAGCCGTCGCGCAGCAGCAGGCCGAGGCGGTGCGAGGGTTCGACGATCGCGGAGTTGTCAGCCTTACCGGCGACGACCTTGGCGGGCAGGATGACGTGGAAGCCGCTGCCGCTCGCCGGGCCGCCGTCGCCGTGCACCGAGAGCGCGACGTCGGCGTGCGCGTCGGCGCCCGCGCGGGCACGCTCGTCCACGCACGGGCCCCAGGGGCGGTCGCCGTCCTGGGTGAACACCACCTTGGCGCCGCGGGCGGTGAGCAGGGCGCGGGCCCGGCGGGTGACGTCCAGGGTGTAGTCGGCCTCGGTGTAGCCGGCGTCGGTCTCGGTGCCGGTGGTGTCGCACTCCTTGTGGCCGTTGCCGACGTCCACCTGGCGGTTGATCTCGGTGGGGTGCGCGAAGTTGCCGGGGTTGTGGCCGGGGTCGAGCACGATGGTGCGGCCGGTGAGGTCGGCGGCCGCGCTGGGGGCCGGCGTGTCGCCGGGAGCCGCGGCCGTCCCGGTGGGCGTGCCGGTCGGGGCGCCGCCGGTCGGCGTGCTGCCGCTCGGAGCGCTGCTGGTCGGCGGCGACTGCGGGGTGTCCGGCGCCTGGCTGCCGGACTGCACGGCGCCGGACTGGACGGCGCTGGGCGGCGCGGCCGTGGCGGCCGCCGGGTCGGAGTGGTCCAGGGCCCGCCAGCCGAACCAGCCCGCCGTGCAGAGCGGGACGACCGCGGCCACCACGGTGGTGGCGCGCAGCAGGGCGGAACGGCGGGGCGGTCGGGAGGTCGGGCCGGTCACGGGCGGTTCAGATCCTGTCCGAAGTGGGCGCGGTGAGGCCGTAGGCGTTCGCGATCGGCTTCCACTTGGTCAGGAAGTCGTTCTTCGCCTGGGTGGCCTGCGGGTTGAGTTCGTCCGCCTTCTTCTTGTCGGCCGTGGTCGGCGCGGTGCCGGAGCAGCCCTGGGCGGCCACCGCGCGGGCCCAGCTCGCGTACGCCTTGTCGATGTCGGAGGACAACTGCCAGGCGGACTTCAGCGAGTTCACCGCGTCCGCGCCGCCCGGCAGGTCGGTGACGCTCAGCCTGCCGAGCTTGGCCAGCAGGCCGTCGCGCTGCTTGGCGCCGCTGTCGAAGACCTGCGCCGCGCTGTCGATGTCGGCCTTCGAGGGGCAGCTGGTCACCTTGGCCACCGCGTTGCCGATCTGGGTCCGGGCGTTGCCGCCCTCGGTGAGCAGGGCGTCCAGCGACTGGGCCTCGGCCTGGGCCTTGGGGCCGGCGCCGGACGCGGTCGGGGAGGGCGTGTCGGAGGGCGCGGCCGTGGTGCCAGGCGCGGCGTCGGTACCGGTGGGTGCCGGGGCGGGCTGCGGGTTGCCGGAGCCGGTCGCGCCGGCGGCCGAAGGGGCGGGCGCGGCCCGGTCGTTCTCGCCGCCGCTCTTGGCCGCGTACAGCAGGCCGCCGCCGACCGCCACCACCAGCAGCAGCGCGAAGCCGATCAGCAGCGGCGCCCTGCGGCTGGCCGGGCGTTCCCGGTCGTCCTCGTCCTCGAGCGGCCGGTCGGTCGGATGATCCGGCTGGGTCGGGTAGGACTGGGCGCCGTACCCGGGCTGCTGGTGCGGGGCCTGTGCGTACGGGCCCTGCTGGTACGGGCCGACCGTGGGCGGCGGCGGGTAGACGTAGCCGGGGCCGGGCAGCGGCCCGCCCTGCGGGCCGCGGTCCTGCGGGGTCGCGGGGGAGGGGAACGGCGGGGCGCCGGGGGGCGGCGCGGTGACCCGGGGCAGCGCGGTGGTGGGGGCCCCGGGGCCCGGCTCCGGGGCAGCAGCCGTCGGGGCGGGGGCCGGCGCCGGAGCCGGTGCGGGTGCCGACATGTCCGGCGGCGGGCCGAAGCCGGGGGCGGTGGACAGGTACGGGCGGGCGCCCAGCGGCGGGCCCTGGTCGCCGACCGCGCCCGCGGTGGGGGCCTCCTGCGGTGCGGCGGGGGCGGACTCGGCGTCCGGGCGCTGCGGATTGCGGACCCAGCCGCCCGCGCCGCCGCGCGCGGTCGGGTCCCAGACCGCCGGAGCGGTGTTGTGCTGGTCCGTCATGTGCCGCTAGCCCCCACCGTCCGCCGATGCCGTGCCTGGTGCTGCCGCCCGTGCCGCAGCTGCCTGGTGCTGCGCGGACACCGTACCGTTCGAGCACCCGTCGGACAGCCCCGGCACGACGTTAGAGCATCGGGACGGGGCTGTGGGGGCGATCTCGTGTGGCGGTCGGGGCGGTCGGGGGCGGGTGCGGCGCTCAGGAGGTATCGGAAGGCAGGGGAGCGGCGGCTAGGCGGCGGTCCGGCGCAGGACGCGCAGCGAGCCGGTCACCGAGACCTCTTCGAAGCCCTCGGCCAGCGCCCGCAGGTACACCCGGTACGGGGCCTGGCCGCCGTCCGCCGGGTCCGGGAACACGTCGTGCACCACCAGCAGGCCCTCCGGCGCCAGGTGCGGCGCCCAGCCCTCGTAGTCGCCGGTGGCGTGCTCGTCGGTGTGCCCGCCGTCGATGAAGACCAGGGCCAGCGGCCGTCCCCACAGTGCGGCGATCTGCGGCGAGCGGCCGACCAGCGCGACCACGTGGTCCTCCAGCCCGGCGGCGTGCAGGGTGCGGCGGAACCGGGGCAGGGTGTCCATCCGCCCGACCTCCGGGTCCACCAGCGTCGGATCGTGGTACTCCCAGCCGGGCTGCTGCTCCTCCGAGCCGCGGTGGTGGTCCACGGTCAGCGCGACCGTCCCGGTCTCCCGGGCCGCGGCCGCCAGCAGGACCGCCGAGCGGCCGCAGTAGGTGCCGATCTCCAGCACCGGCAGGCCGGTCCGGCGGGCCGCCGCCACCGCCGCCGCGTACAGCGCGAGGCCCTCGTCCACCGGCATGAACCCGGTGGCCGCCTCGAACGCCGCCAGCACCTCCGGCGCCGGGCGGGCGCCCTCCAGCAGGTCGGACATGCGGTGCTCCTCGGGTTCGGGCGGCGGACGGACGTGCTCGGACCCTACTCGAAGGTAGGGAGGGCGGCCGTGGCGGGTGGCCGGGCCGGTTCTGGAACGCGTTCCAGTGGGATCGCGGCGGCCGTGCCAGAATCGGCAGACCCTTGACCCGAGGCACACCGGGAGCAGCCCCATGCGCGCAGCCGTCCTGCACGAGACCGGCCAGGACACCCTCGACGTCCGCGAGGACGTCACGGCGGTCGGCTTCGGACCGGGCACCGTACGGGTCCGGATGCGCGCCGCCGGCCTCTGCCACTCCGACCTCTCCGCAATGAGCGGCGTCCTGCCGCAGCCCGCGCCGTTCGTCCCCGGGCACGAGGGCGCCGGAGACGTCGTCGAGGTCGGCGAGGGCGTGACCGGCGTCGCCCCCGGGGACCGGGTGGTGCTCTGCTGGATGGCCCCCTGCGGCCGCTGCGCCCACTGCGAACGGGGCCGCGGGCACCTGTGCGTCGCCAGTCTGCGGCGCCTCGGCGCGCCCGGCTTCCGGCTGGCCGAGGGCGACACCGAGGCCTCCGGCTTCTACGGCACCGGCGCCTTCGCCGAGGAGGTGGTGGTCGCCGCCGACGCCGTCATCAAGGTGCCCGCCGACCTCCCCTACGAGGCCGCGGCCCTCATCGGCTGCGGGGTGACCACCGGTATCGGCGCCGCCGTCAACACCGCCCGGGTCGAGCCCGGCGCCACGGTCGCGGTGATCGGCGCGGGCGGCGTCGGCATGGCCACCGTCCAGGGCGCCCGGGTCTGCGGCGCGGCCCGGATCACCGTCGTCGACCCGGTGGCCTCGCGCCGCGAGCGGGCGCCGGGCTTCGGCGCCACCGAGGCGATCGCCCCCGAGGAGCTGAAGGCGGCGGCCAAGGGCCTGCCCGGCGGCGGCTTCGACTACGTCTTCGAGGCGGTCGGCCGGGCGGCGACCGTCCGGGCCGGCTACGACGCGGCCCGGCGCGGCGGCGCGGTCGTGGTGATCGGCGCAGGCGCGCAGGACGACCTCGCGCAGTTCACCATGGGGGAGCTGTTCTTCAACGAGAAGCGGCTGCTGCCCTCGCTGTACGGCGGGGCGCCGGTGGCCCGCACCATCGCCATGGTGGTGGACCTGTGGCGGGCCGGGCGGATCGACCTCGACGGGATGATCACCCACCGGGTCGGGCTGGCGGACGTGAACCGGGCGATCGAGCAGATGCGCAGCGGCGAGGCGCTGCGGACGGTGGTCACGCTCGGATAGCAGCGCTCCCCCGGGGCCGGGGAACGCGCGAGGGCCCGCCGGGATGTCCTCGGCGGGCCCTCGCGGGGTTCTGCGGTTCGCTCCCCCGGATCGGTCCTGGCCGGGTCAGCCCCGGGCGCCGGCCGCGCGGTGACGGCCGTGCGGGTCCGCCCCGGGGGTGTCGTCGGACGCGGAGCCACCGCGGTGGCGACCGTGCGACGCGGTGTCCTCGGCCGTCTTCTCGTCGGCGTCGGTCCCGGTCATCGCGGGTCCGGTGGTGTCGGTGAGGGTGTCGGACATGAGAAATCGTCTTCCGTGCGGAGGGTGCGGGTCATCGGCGCCCGTCCGGCGCCTGCGGCACACGGTCGGGTCCCCGATCGGGCGCTCGGTACGCGCCCACAGCCGGTGATCGCGGCCCGTGCCCCGGCCACCATAACGGCCGGGACTGACGAGATCCTATCGACCTCATGGGGCGAGTCCCGCCCCACCCGAGGGCCGCCGGGATCAGCCCGGCCGGCCGGTCCGCAGGAACGCGGCGAGCAGCTCGTGCAGCACGGCGGCGCCCTCCTCGGTGAGCACCTCGTGCCCCGAGCCGGCCGCCTCCACGTACCGGAAGTCCGCGCCCTCGACCCGCCCGATCCGCAGCAACTCGTGCCGCAGCGAACGGGACTGGCTCACCGGCACCACCTCGTCCCGGTTGCCGTGCACCACCAGCAGCGGTGCGCTCAGCCGGTGCGCCAGCTGGAGCACGTCGCGCGGGCCGCGGGCGTCCAGGACCGGCTCGCCGCCGCCGAGCCGGGCGGTCAACGCCCGTACGGGCGGCGCCGCTTCGGCGAGCAGCCGGGCGCCGGACAGGAAGGGGGCGACCACCGCGCAGCGGGCGACCTGCTCGGCCGGGGCGTGGGCGGCCGCCAGCAGCGCCAGGAACGCGCCGTAGCTGACCCCGAACAGGGCGGGCGGTTCCAGGCCGAGCGCCGCGCGCTGGCCGGCGATGCCCTCCAGCAGGTACAGCACGTCGTCCAGGTCGGGCCCGCCCCAGGCGCCCCGGATGGCCAGTGCGTGCGGCACCCCGTAGCCGGTGGAGCCGCGCTGGTTGGGCGCGACCACCGCCAGGCCCTCGGCGGCCATCCGCTGCAGCGCCGGGTCGAACTCCAGCCGCCAGGCGTCCGCCGGCCCGCCGTGCAGGGCCAGCACCAGGTGCGGGCTGCTCAGCCAGGCGTCACCGCCGTACACCACTGCCTCCAACGGACCGGCCGGGCCCGCGAGTTCGAGGCTCTGTGCAGGCTGCCAGCGGCCGCCGTCGCCGGGCGGGGTGCTGCCGTCCAGGCGCCAACCGGCGGGCGGGGCGACGGCGCCGCGCGGCCCGCCGGGCTGCCAGGGCGGCACGGTGTCCCGCCACGGGCCGTGCGATCCCGCGCCCAGCGGGGCGAGTTGGAGCGGTAGGGGCATCGGGACGGTTCCGGCCGGGGCCGGTCCGTGGGCCAGCAGGGCGTCCACGTCCAGGGTGGCCAGCGCGGTCGGCTGGTCGGGGGAGGAGTACGGGATCCGCAGGCCGGCCCCGCCCCAGTGGCCGACCGTCCCCAGCCGCCCGGGCGGTACCGGCAGCGGGTCCAGCCGTCCGAGGGCGGGCCGCCACAGGGCGAGCGCCGAGCCGGCGCCGTGGTCGATCTGCACCGCCACCCGGGGGCCGTCCGCGCTCTGCCGCAGCGCGACCGGCCGCAGGGTGGTGCCCGAGACGTGCAGGCACTCCGGGAACCGCAGCGGCTCCCCGCCGCCCAGCACGCCCCAGCCGATCCGGTCGATGCCGGGCGCGTCGCTGCGCACCATGGCGAAGCCGCTGTCCGGGTCGAACAGCACCAGCCGGTCGTTGCTGTGCTCGCCGATCTCCAGCAGCGGGGTGGCGGTGCCGCTGCGCAGGTCCAGCACCACGCTGCGGACCAGCCCGCCGGCCACCCGGTCCAGCGCGAGCAGCGCTCCCGTGCGGTCCAGCCAGGTGCCGCCGCCGTGCAGGCCGGGGATCTCGGCGACCCGCACGGGCTCGCTGCCGTCCGCCCGGACCAGCCAGGCGGTGGTCGCCGGGCGGGTGTCCGTGCCGAGGGCGACCGCCACCGGGGTGCGCGGGCCGGCGCCGGGTGGCACCGGGAGCGGCAGCAGCCGCAGTCCGGGCATCCGCAGCGAGGCCACCGGCTGCTCCACGGTGCCGCCCTCCCCGTAGGAGAGGCGGACCAGGTCGTGCCGCTCGCCGTCGTGCCGGCAGACCAGCACCGAGCCGTCGGGCAGTGCGACCAGCTGCGAGCGCTGGTCCTCCGACCGGTTGCCGGGCAGTGGCAGTGCGGCCGGCGTGGCCGGTGAACCGTCCGGCGGGAGCTGCCAACCCTCCACGTACCAGCCGCTGTCGGCGGCCGCGGCCAGGCAGGCCGCGTGGCTGCCGTCGGCGGCGAAGGCGAAGCCCAGCCGGCGCAGTGCCCGGGTGGTGGTGCGGGTGGCCACGTTCACGCCCCGCTCACCCTCATGTGCCACCACATCCCTTTCGTCCGTTGCCGGGGCAACTCCCGTTCGCAGGACTGAAGTTAGTTTCGACAAAACCGGAGGCCCAGCGCAGAGCCGGTCGCTTCACTCGTAAGGGTGAGCCTGGGGTGGTTTCGAATTCGTGCGAGGGCCCCACTGTGCGCCCGCGCGCCGGGCGTGCGGGCGCACCCGGTCCGCGCGGGCCGGTGCGGACGCTCCTGCTGCGAGGTTGACGCCGGTCCGCAGCGGGTTGACGCGCATCCGTGCGCCCGCGGCACCGGCGTCCGAACGGTCACCGCGCCGGGGCCCGTACGGTCACCGCGCCGGGCCCGTACGGCGGCCGCGCGGGGTCCGGAGGCGCGCCGGGCCCGTCCCCCGATCGGCCGAGGCCCGACCGCCCCCGCGCGCACGGTAGTCTCGACAGGTGCCGAAACTGTCCGACGTCATCACCGCCCTCGAAGAGGTCTACCCCCCGCAGTGGGCGGAGTCCTGGGACGCCGTCGGCCTGGTCTGCGGGGACCCTCAGGCCGAGGTCGGCCGCGTGCTGTTCGCCGTCGACCCCGTCCAGGCCGTCGTCGACGAGGCCGTGGAGTGGGGCGCCGACCTGGTGGTCACCCACCACCCCCTCTATCTGCGCGGCACCACCAGCGTCGCCGCCACCACCTTCAAGGGCCGGGTGGTGCACACGCTGATCACCAACGGCATCGCGCTGCACGTCGCCCACACCAACGCCGACCACGCCGACCCCGGCGTCTCGGACGCGCTGGCCGAGGCGGTCGGCCTGCGGGTCACCGGCCCGCTGGTGCCGGACCCGACGGACCCGCTGGGCCGCCGCGGCACCGGCCGGATCGGCCTGCTGGAGCCCCCGCTGACGCTGTCCGCCTTCGCCGCCCAGGTCGCCGAGGGCCTGCCCGCGACGGCCGCGGGCGTGCGCGTCTCCGGCGACCCCGACCGGCTGATCAGCCGGGTGGCGGTGTGCGGCGGCTCCGGCGACAGCTTCTTCGCCGACGTACGGGCGGCCGGCGTGGACGCCTACGTGACCGCCGACCTGCGCCACCACCCGGCCTCCGAGGCCACCGAGGCCGCGCCGGTCGCACTGGTCGACGCCGCCCACTGGGCCACCGAGTGGCCCTGGCTCGGCCTGGCCGAGCGCGCCCTGCTGGCCGCCGCCGACCAGCGCGGCTGGGCCGTGGAGACCAAGGTCTCCCACCGGGTCACCGACCCGTGGACCGCGCACGCCCCCATGTCCTTCACCGCCTGACCCGATTCACAGGAGCTTTCCCCTTGAACGCCGCGCCCGCCGACCAGATCCGCCTGCTCGACCTCCAGGCCATCGACTCGAAGCTCGACCAGCTGGCCCACCGGCGCCGGGGCCTGCCCGAGCACGCCGAGATCGACAAGGCCACCGCCGACCACACCGCGCTCAAGGACCTCGTCATCGCCGCCGAGGCCCAGAAGGGCGACACCGCCCGCGAGCTGGCCAAGGCCGAGCAGGACGTCGAGCAGGTCCGCGCCCGCGCCGCCCGCAACCAGCAGCGCCTGGACTCCGGTGCGATCACCTCCCCGAAGGACCTGGAGAACCTCCAGCACGAGATCGGCTCGCTCGCCAAGCGCCAGGGCGACCTGGAGGACGTCGTGCTGGAGATCATGGAGCGCCAGGAGAGCGCCCGCACCCGGGTCGAGGAGCTGAGCGCCCGCCTGGAGCACTCCACCGTGGTCCTCAAGGAGGCCGAGGCCCGTCGCGACGCCGCCTTCGCCGAGATCGACGGCGAGGCCGACAAGGTCAGGCGCGACCGCGAGACCGTCGCCGCCGTCATCCCGGCCGACCTGCTGAAGCTGTACGCCAAGCTGCGCGAGACCCAGGGCGGCGTCGGCGCGGCCCGCCTCTACCAGCGCCGCTGCGAGGGCTGCCGCACCGAGTTCTCGATCACCGAGCTGAACGCCATCAAGGCCGAGCCGGCCGACAAGGTCGTCCGCTGCGAGAACTGCTCGCGGATCCTGGTCCGCACGGCCGACTCGGGCGTCTGACCCGGTGGCGGCGCGCTTCATCGTCGAGGCGGACGGCGGGTCCCGGGGCAACCCGGGGCCGGCCGGCTACGGCGCGGTGGTCCGGGACGGCGACACCGGGCAGCTCGTCGCGGAGGCCGCCGAGTTCATCGGCCACGCCACCAACAACGTGGCCGAGTACCGGGGTCTGATCGCCGGACTCAGGGCGGCCCGGGAGCTCGACCCGGACGCCTCGGTGGACGTCCGGATGGACTCCAAGCTGGTTGTCGAGCAGATGTCCGGGCGCTGGAAGATCAAGCACCCCGACATGCAGCCGCTCGCCGCCGAGGCGCGCACGCTCTTCCCGCGCGGCCGGGTCACGTACACCTGGATCCCGCGCGAGCGGAACAAGGACGCCGACCGGCTGGCCAACGAGGCGATGGACGCCGGCCGCGACGGGCGCCAGTGGGAGCCCCGCAAGCCCGCCGCGCCCGTCGACGCCGCCGCGGCCCTCACGGCCGAGCCGCTGGGGAAGAGTGTCTCCAAGGCCGGCTGGGCCGCCCCCGCCGACCTCGGCACCCCGACCACCTTCGTCCTGCTGCGCCACGGCGAGACCCCGCTGACCCCGGAGAAGCGCTTCTCCGGCAGCGGCGGCTCCGACCCGGAGCTGTCCGACAAGGGCCGCTGGCAGGCCGAGCGGGCCGCCGAGGCGCTGGCCGCGCGCGGCAGCATCCAGGCGGTCGTCGCCTCCCCGATGCGCCGCACCCGGCAGACCGCCGAGATCGTCGCCGCCCGGCTCGGCCTGGAGGTCCGGTACGAGGAGGGGCTGCGCGAGGTCGACTTCGGCGCCTGGGAGGGCCTGACCTTCGCCGAGGTGCGGGAACGCTACCCGGACGACCTGACGGCCTGGCTCGGCTCCGCCAAGGCCAGGCCGACCGGCAGCAGCGAGAGCTTCACCACCCTCACCCACCGGGTCGGCGTCGCCCGGGACAAGGTCCTCGCCCGGTACCCGGGCAGGACCGTGCTGGTGGTCTCGCACGTCAGCCCGATCAAGACGCTGGTCCGGCTCGCCCTCGGCGCCCCGCCGGACTCGATGTACCGGATGGAGCTGGCCGCCGCCTCGATCTGCGCCGTCCAGTACTACGCGGACGGCAACGCCTCGCTGCGGCTGCTCAACGACTCCTCGCACCTGCGCTGAACCCGCTCCGGCGGGGCCAGCGCACGGCGCTCAGTGCACCTCGGTGACCACCACGTCCAGCTGCCACGGCCGGCGCGCCGTGCCCTCCGCGGCCAGCTCGACGTGGTGGCCCAGTGCCAGCAGCGCGTCCATCAGCTCGTCGGGCGTCTTCGGCTCGGCCCCGGCGACCAGCAGGTCCCGGACGATCCGCCCCTTGGTCGCCTTGTTGAAGTGGCTGACCACCGTCCGCTTGCCGTCCCGCTCCTGCAGCACCCGGACGGTCGCGGTGCGGGAGGCCACCTCGCCGGCCGGCTTCCAGGCCGCCGCGTACGCCGAGCTGCGCAGGTCCAGCACCAGCCCGTCCGCCACCTCGGGGAGCACGGTGGCCGTCGCGCTCCGCCAGTACGCGCCGAGCGCCCCCAGCGGAGGGAGCTTCACGCCCATCGAGCAGCGGTAGGACGGGATCCGGTCGGAGATCCGCACCGCGCCCCACAGGCCGGAGAACACCAGCAGTGAGCGCTCGGCGCGGTCGTACGCGGCGGCGTCCAGGGTGGCCAGGCCCAGGTTGTCGAACAGCACCCCGGTGTACACCTCGGCGGCCGGGCGGGCCCCGGCGGCGGGCAGGCCCGCGTTCTTGGCGATCTCGCCGCGCAGTCCGGGGGTGAGGCCCAGCACCTCGGCGGCGGTGTCCTCGTCGCCCCGGCACAGCCCGACCAGCGCGTCCAGCACCGCGCCGCGCGCCGCCGTCAGCCCCGGCAGCGACAGCCGGTCGAGCGCGACCGGCTCGCCGTCCCCTGACGCGGCCTTGCCCTCCGAGGGCGGCAACAGCACCAGCACAGCGGACTCCTCAACAGTTCGTGGCGGACGGACCCCGCCACCCTACTGCGGCCGCCCCGACCCCCAGCGCCACGCAGAGGGGCGAGTAGTACCGCACGTTCAGCCGCCGGAACCGCTCCGTGCGCTCACCCACCCGCCCGAACACCACCGGCCCGGCCACCCCGCGCGCCAGCAGCACCCCGGCCGCCACCCGCACCCCGGACCGCCGGAGCCCCGGCGACCCGACCGCCGGCAGCACCCCCGCCTCCGCCCCCACCAGGTACGAGGCCGCCCCCAGCGCCCCCGCGACCGCCAGGCACGCCCCCGCCGGCGGCACCCCGCGCCCCGTCCCCACCACGGCGTCAGCGAACTCCTCCGGCGTCCGCAACGGCCAGGGCGTCACCGCCCACACCGCGTGCAGCGCCCCGGTCACCGCCAACGCCGCCGACACCGCACCCCCGACGACCCGCACCGCACCAGCCATCGCCCGAACCCCCTCCGCAGCCGTTCACCCCACGCTACGAGCACTTACACCCGGAGCCGCCGGGCGGCGGCAATTCGATGGGTCGGCCGGACCGAGCCGTACACCGACCCGCGTCCGGACGAGGCCGTGGCCTTCGTGCTGCGGCTGGCCACCGGCGGCTACGACGACGCGGTCGCTCTCGCCGCCAAGGACCTCAAGTCCCTCCTGGGGCGCTGAGCCTCCGTCCGGAATCGCCTGATTCCATCCTATTCTGGCGTCCATGCCTCGCCGAAAACTGCGCGTCAAGGCCGCCGACTCCGCCCGGATCAACAGCGAGCTCACCGAACTCCGCACCAGCCTGGAGATCCACACCGAGTGGCCCGAAGCGGTGCTCGCCGAGGCGGAGGAGGCGGCGGAGCGCCCCCGGCTGCCGGAGTACGACGCCACCGACCTGCCGCTGTTCACCGTCGACCCGCCCGACTCCCGCGACCTCGACCAGGCCATGCACCTCAGCCACCGCCCCGGGGGCGGCTACCGGGTGCACTACGCGATCGCCGACGTCGCCGCCTTCGTCCGCCCCGGTGGCGCCATCGACGCCGAGGCCCGCCGCCGGGTCGAGACCCTCTACTTCCCCGACCACCGGGTCCCGCTGCACCCCACCCGGATCTCCGAGGACGCCGCCAGCCTGCTGCCCGGCGAGAGCCGTCCCGCCCTGCTCTGGCAGCTGGACCTGGACGCGGACGGCGCCGTCGTACTGGCGGACCTCCGCCGTGCCCTGGTGCGCTCCCACCGCCGCCTGGACTACGCCGACGTCCAGCGCGCCGTGGACCTCGGCGGCGCCGACGAGCAGCTCGCCCTGCTCGCCACCGTCGGCCGGCTGCGCGAGGAGCAGGAACGGGCCCGGGGCGGGGTCAGCCTGCCGGTGCCCGAGCAGGAGGTCGAGGAGACCCTGCACGGCTACGTCCTCGGCTACCGCGCGCCCGGCCCCGCCGACGGCTGGAACGCCCAGATCTCGCTGCTCACCGGCATGGCCGCGGCCGAGCTGATGCTGGACGCGGGCGTCGGCCTGCTGCGCACCCTGCCCGCCGCACCCGCCGCCGCGTACGAGCGGCTGCGCCGGATCGCCGCCGCGCTGGACGTCGACTGGCCGCAGGCCGTCCCGTACCCGGAGCTGATCCGCTCGCTGGACCCGGAGGTGCCGCTGAACGCCGCCTTCCTCAACGCCTGCACCGGACTGCTCCGCGGCGCCGGCTACCACGCCTTCGACGAGTCCCGCGGCCTGCCCGCCCCCGCCGAGCCGGGGCACGCCGCGCTGGCCGCCCCCTACGCGCACTGCACCGCGCCGCTGCGCCGGCTCGGCGACCGCTTCGCCCAGGAGGTGTGCGCGGCGGTGGCGGCGGGGGGAGGTGCCGGACTGGGCCCGCGAGGCGCTGCCGGCCGTGCCGGCGCTGATGGCGAGCGGGGACCGGCGGGCGGGCGAGGTCGAACGGGCCTGCGTGGACCTGGTGGAGGCGGAGCTGCTGGTCGGCCGGGAGGGCGAGGACTTCTCCGCGGTGGTCGTCGAGGTGGACGAGGGGCGCCCCGGTTCGGGTACCGTCCAGCTGCGCGAGCCCGCGGTCCGGGCACGCTGCGACGCCGCGGGCGCGGACGGCTCGCCCGGGGCGGCCCCCGCCCGGCTGCCGCTCGGCCGGGTGATCGACGTCCGGCTGACCAGGGCGGACCCGGCCACCCGGACGGTCCGCTTCGCCACCGTCTGAGGGGCCGTCCGAGGGGCCGTCCGCGGGGCCGTCCGCGGGCCGTCGGAAGGTCAGCTCTTCGACCGCCACCGCCCGAAAGGCCGCCGACCGGCCACCCGTCCGGGCCGCCGTTCCGCACCCCGGCCACCCCGGGAGTGGGAGGATCGGTCCGTGCCCGATCCTCAGCCCCCCGCCCCCGTACCCGCCGCCGCCGGCGTCCCCGACCCCGGGCGGCGCCGCCGACTGCTCGTCCTCGCGATCTGCTGCCTGAGCCTGTTCATCGTCGGCCTGGACAACACCGTGGTGAACATCGCGCTGCCGGTGATCCAGAAGGACCTGGACGCCCCGGCCTCCGGCCTGCAGTGGATCATCGACGCCTACACCCTGGTGCTGGCCTCGCTGCTGATGCTGTTCGGCTCGGTGGCCGACCGCTTCGGCCGCCGCCGGGTGTTCCAGATCGGGCTGACCTGCTTCGCGCTCGGCTCCCTGCTGTGCAGCCTGGCGCCGAGCCTGGAGTGGCTGGTGGCCTTCCGGGCGCTGCAGGCGGTGGGCGGCTCGATGCTCAACCCGGTGGCGATGTCGATCATCACCAACACCTTCACCGACCTGAGGGAGCGGGCCCAGGCGATCGGTGTCTGGGGCGGCGTGGTCGGCATCTCGATGGCGCTCGGCCCGCTGCTCGGCGGCTTCCTGGTGGACGGCGCCGGCTGGCCGTCGATCTTCCTGATCAACGTCCCGGTGGCCCTGTTCGCCATACTGCTGACCGTCCGTTACGTCCCCGAGTCGCGCGCGCCGCGGCCGCGCCGGCTCGATCCGGTGGGGCAGCTGCTCATGATCGTGCTGCTCGGCTGCGGCACCGCCGCGATCATCGAGGGCCCGGGCAACGGCTGGACCTCCCCGCTGATCCTCGCCCTCGCCGCGGCCGCGGTGGCCGCGCTGATCGCCTTCCCGCTCTGGGAGTGGCGGGTCGCCGAGCCGCTGGTGGATCCGCGGTTCTTCGCCAGCGCGCCGTTCACCGGGGCCACCGTCACCGCGGTCTGTGCCTTCGCCGGGCTCGGCGGCTTCCTCTTCCTCAACACCCTCTACCTCCAGGACGTCCGGCACTACGGCCCGGTCGAGGCGGGCCTGTGGACGCTGCCGATGGCCGGGTTGATGCTGGTCTGCGCGCCGCTGTCCGGACGGATCGTCGGCAGCCGGGGCCCGCGTCTGCCACTGGTGGTGGCCGGGCTCGGCATGGCCGCGAGCGGCCTGCTGCTCACCCGGCTGACCGCGGACTCCCCGGCCGCGCTGCTGCTGGTCGCGTACGCGCTGTTCGGCTTCGGCTTCGGCCTGGTCAACGCGCCGATCACCAACGCGGCCGTCTCCGGCATGCCGCGTTCCCAGGCGGGCGTGGCCGCCGCCGTCGCCTCGACCAGCCGCCAGGTCGGCCAGTCCCTGGGCGTCGCGGTGATCGGTACGGTCGTCACCTCGGCCGTGGCCGGCCCGATGGCCACCGGCTTCGCCCCGGCCAGCCACGCCGGCTGGTGGATCCTGGTCGGCCTCGGCGGTGCCGTCCTCGTCCTCGGCCTGCTGACCACCGGCGCCTGGGCCACCGGCACCGCCGCCCGGGTGGCCGCCCGCCTCGGAGCGGAGCCCCCGGTGGCCCGGTCCGGTGTTCGGGAGGCCCCGCCCGAGCGGCTACCATGACCACTACGGCGGAAGAGCCGGCCGGGCGGTCGCGACGGGTCCCTGACCCGCCGAGGAACGTCCGGGCTCCACAGAGCAGGGTGGTGGGTAACGCCCACCCGGGGTGACCCGCGGGACAGTGCCACAGAAAACAGACCGCCCACCGCTTCGGCGCGTGGGTAAGGGTGAAACGGTGGTGTAAGAGACCACCAGCGACCGGGGTGACCCGGCCGGCTAGGTAAACCCCACCTGGAGCAAGGTCAAGATCGGTGCCTCCGGGCGCCGTGCGCGAGTGTTCGAGGGCTGCTCGCCCGAGCTCGCGGGTAGACCGCACGAGGCTGTCGGCAACGGCAGCCCTAGATGGATGGCCGTCTCTCCGGGCCGCGCGAGCAACCCGGATGACAGAACCCGGCGTACAGGCCGGCTCTTCCGCCCCCTGATCGTCCGAAGGCCCTCCGACCCGTTTCTGCGGGTCGGAGGGCCTTCGTGCGTCGAGGGGCCTTCGGGTGCCGATGTGCGTCGAGGGCGCCGACGGCCCGGTTCAGGCCGGGCGGGAGCCGACGGCGTCGCGGATCTGTTCGCCGAGGCCGCCGTTGACGCGGGCGCAGTTGGCGCAGCAGAAGAACATGCCGGCCACCTCGACGCCGTGGCCGACGATGCGGACGTGGCACTGTTCGCAGCGGGGGGCGAGCTTCTCCATCGCGCACTCGAAGCTGTCGAAGGTGTAGGTGTCGCCGGTGACCGTCTTGATCTCGAAGGCGAGCCAGTAGTCGTTGCCGCAGGTGACGCAGGTGGCCATGGCAGCCGTCTCCTTCCGGTGGGGGCCGCCGGTGGGTGGGCGGCTGACATTCCCAGTGTCGAAGCGGAGGTCGAGAGCGGCCACCCGGCGCGACCGTCGGACGGATCGGGGGGCGGGACCAGGCGGATCGGGCGGGATCAGGCGGATCGGGCGGAGAGCTCCTCCAGGGCCCGGACGGCGCGTTCGGCGTCGTCGGCGGCGACGAACAGGTGGTCGTGGTGGAAGCCGGCCACCACGTTGCAGCTGATCCCCTCCTCGGCGAGCCGCCCGGCCACGGCCGCGGTCAGCCCGACGGCCTCCAGCGCGGAGTGGATCTGCAGGGTGATCCAGGCCGCCACGTACTCGTAGCGCAGTCCGAGGGCGTCCGCCTCCTCCTGGGTGACCACCATCGTCACCCCTTCGGGTTCGGCGACGGTCACCACCGGCCGCATCCCGGCGGGCACCTTCGCGGGGAGGGTGCAGTAGACGTACCGCCCCGGGTTGAGCTGCGGGCGCATCCCGCGCAGCAGGGTTGCAAGGTCTCGTTCACCGGCCATGCCCGTCACCGTATCCGCTCCGCTCCCCCCGTGGTCGCGTGCTGCGCCGGAGCCGTGTCGGGATCCGTTGACGAGCGACAGTCACCGATATATCGTCGAACTATCGAGACAGTGACTCGACTGTTTCGGAGAACCGGATGGAACCTCAAGGAGGTGGGCGCGGTGCGCTCAGGAATGCGATTTCGAGGAGAGGGCCCGCGCGGGGGCGGACGACGCCTCCGGGCGCACGACTCCGGGGGCCGACTGCAGCCGGGGACGGCCGCTCAAAGCGTCCCTGGCCCGCCACACCCCGGCGCCGTGCGCGAAGGCCGTCGAAAGGGCACGGCGCCCGGCGCGGCGGCCCGCACGGTCGGCGCGGCGGCCGGGCCCGGCGAGGTGACGTCCGGGCCTCGCTGCTGGCGCTGCTGAAGGAGCGGCCGATGCACGGCTACGAGATGATCGCCGAGATCACCGAGCGGACCAACGGGGCCTGGCGGCCCAGCCCGGGCTCGATCTACCCCAACCTCCAGCTGCTGGAGGAGGAGGGGCTGATCACCGCCGAGGAGGTCGGCGGCAAGCGGCTGGTCTCGCTCACCGAGGCGGGCCGGGCCGTGGCCGAGTCCGGGCCCGCGGAGCCGTGGGCCGAGGCCGGCCGGGAGGTCGACTGGGAGGCCGTCCAGGAGGTCGGCCAGGCGCTCGCCGCCGTCGACCAGGCGGTCCAGCAGGTGATGCGGACGGGCACCGAGGCACAGCGCGCCAAGGGCCTGGCGGTGCTGACCGAGGCCCGCAAGAAGCTGTACCTCATCCTCGCCGAGGATGACTGACCGGCCCGGGGGGACCGGTCCCGCCGGTGAGCCGGCGGAGAGGGCGGTGCGGCTGCTCAGGGGCGGACCGCGAACAGGGCCGCGCAGGCGAGCAGCAGCACCGCCCAGGCGAACCAGAGCCAGCCGTCCGGGCCGATCGTCACGGAGTAGAGGGACACCACGAGCAGCAGCACCCCGGTAACCCCGGCGACCTGCCGGTTGTGGTGGGCGGCCGCCTGCGCGCGGCTCCTGCGGTGCCGCACCGGGTGCCGAACCGTCCTGGCCATGCCGACCTCCGGGGGAGGCGAAGGGGAACCGGGGAGGCGGAGGGGGAACGGGCGGGCGGACCGTCAGCCGGAGGCCGCCTCGTCGTACTCGTACCGCCAGAACCAGCTGAGCCCGCGCACCTGCTTGCTCCGGACGTACACCAGTGTGCGCGCGGGCGAGTCGTCGTGCGCGGGGACCGGGACCTTGTACTTCTTGGGCACGCCGAGCATCGGCCCCAGCGGGATCGGGAGGACCTTCCCGTCCAGGGGGCCGCCGACGAATTCGGTGTCCGCGCTCTTCACCCCTCAAGGGTCTCACCTCCACGCGGTGGCCACGCCGGGAGCACCCGGCGGGGGAGGCCCGGTGAGGGCGGGGTGCCCGGGGTGTGACCGGAGAGGCACCGCCCCCGGTCATCGGGAGGCCTCGCGCACCCTTATCCTTCCTGTTACGCCCTCGGGGTCCACCCCGGGTCAGCGGGCCCCGTACGGGCCGGGCGAGGCGCGAGTCTGCGTGCCCTCCGGCCGTCACCGGCGCGGACAGCGTGCTGCCGCGACATGCGTACCGAGACCCGGGCGTCGGCCGTCCGGTGACCCCGGGACGCGGCCGGCAGGGCGCGGACAGCAGGGCCGAGCACCGCCCCGGGAAGCAGCGGGGGGCGCTGTGCGTTGCGTCGGAGTGGTACGTCGAACGCTGTGTCGCACCAGGCACGGCAGTTGCGCGGAAGGGGCCCGATGGAAGCCGGCAGCAGGTGGACGACCTGGTGGCAGAGGCGTGACCGACAGCGGGCCCGGCCCGACGGCGCGGACCCGGCCGCCAGACTGGACCAGCTGCTCGGCGCCGTGCGCGCCGGATTCCCCCTCGCACCCGCCGCCCATCCGGCCGGCTACCGGTGCTCCTGCGACCGGGTGGCCTGCCCCGCCCCCGCCCAGCACCCGGTCTCCTTCGCCTGGCAGACCCAGGCCACCACCGACCCCGAACAGCTCTCCCGCTGGCTCTCCCGCGACCCCCAGGCCAACTTCGTCACCGCCACCGGGCGGGTGCACGACGTGCTGGACGTCCCGGCCGAGGCCGGGCGGCTGGCACTGGAGCGGCTGACCGCGCAGGGCGTCGAGGGGCCGGTCGCCGCCGTCGGCGAGGACCGCTACCTGTTCTTCACCGCCACCCGCGGCACCCCGCAGGACGAGGACGAGTGGTGGGACAGCGCGCTCGACTCGACCCCGGACACCATGTCCGAGCACCCCGGCCTGCGTTGGCACTGCCGGGGCTCGTACACCCTGCTCCCGCCGGCCGCGCTGCCGGACGGCTCCCAGGTGCGGTGGCTGCGCGGGCCCGACCTGCCGCTGCCGGACCCGCTGCGGGTGCTGGACGTGCTCACCGACGCCTGTACCGAGGTGGGCGCCGTCGCCGAGGAGCAGTGGCTGATCGGCTGACTGCGACTCGCCCGGTGCCGACGGTCGTCGCTCCCTCGCTCCTGCCTTTCGGCACCGGCGCCCCTTCGGCTCGGGGCGGCCGCAGAGGTCACGGCAGGGTGAGGATCTCCGCGCCGTCCGCCGTGACCACCAGGGTGTGCTCGAACTGGGCGGTGCGCTTGCGGTCCTTGGTGACGACCGTCCAGCCGTCCGGCCAGATCTCGTAGTCGTAGGTGCCCAGGGTGAGCATCGGCTCGATGGTGAAGGTCATGCCGGGCTTGATCACCTCGGTGGCCCGCTCGCTGTCGTAGTGCGGGACGATCAGGCCGGAGTGGAACGACGTGTTGATGCCGTGTCCGGTGAAGTCCCGCACGACGCCGTAGTCGAAGCGCTTGGCGTAGGACTCGATGACCCGTCCGATGACGTTGATCTGACGGCCCGGCTTGACCGCCTTGATCGCCCGGTTGAGGGACTCCCGGGTGCGCTCGACCAGCAGCCGGGACTCCTCGTCCACGTCGCCGACCAGGTAGGTGGCGTTGAGGTCGCCGTGCACGCCGTGGATGTACGCGGTCGCGTCGATGTTGACGATGTCGCCGTCCTGAAGCACCGTCGAGTCCGGGATGCCGTGGCAGATCACCTCGTTGATGGAGGTGCAGACGGACTTGGGGAAGCCGCGGTAGCCCAGGTCGGAGGGGTAGGCGCCGTGGTCGCACATGTACGCGTGGGCGACGGCGTCCAGCGCGTCCGTGGTGACGCCGGGGGCGATCAGCTTCGCCGCCTCCTCCATCGCCCGGGCGGCGATCCGGCCCGCGATCCGCATCTTCTCGATCGTCTCGGCGGTCTGCACCTCGGGCCCGGTGTACGGCGTCGGCGCGGGCTTGCCGACGTACTCGGGGCGCGCGATGTGCGCCGGGACCTTGCGGGTGGGGGACTGGATGCCGGGTACGAGAGCCATGGCGGCGAGTCTAGCCGCCGGTTCCCGTCGTCCCCGGGTGGTGTGCGGATCGGCCCTGCCCGGGGAATGATCGGTACCGACCCCAACTCTGGACTGGAGAGCGCCATGCCCCTCGGATTCCACCGCAAGCCGACCGGCCGGCCCGGTGAGTGGTTCTACTGCATCAAGCACGGCAAGGTCGAGGAGGGCCCGGAGTGCCCCGCCAAGGACCGCCTCGGCCCCTACGCCACCCCCGACGAGGCCGCCCACGCCCTCGAGACCGCGGACGAACGCAACCGCGAGTGGCAGAACGACCCCCGCTGGACCGACCAGCCGAAGGACGAGGGGGACGAGTAGCGCCATGACCGTGCGCCGCAGTGAGTGAGACCGCTCGGTCCGGTCACGCCGCGGCGGGTGCCTCCTGTTGGGCGCGTTCGTGGGCGGCGCGGACGGCTGCGGTGTGGGGGTCGGTGCGGTCGTCGTGGGCGAGGAGTCTGGGGAGGGCGGCGGCGACGGTGAGGACGGCGGCGACGCAGGCCAGCCCGCCGGTCCAGACGGCGGCGCGGACTCCGATCAGGCCGGCCATGGTGCCGGCCCGGACCTGGCCGAGCTGGGGGCCGACGGAGTAGCTGAGCAGCTCGACCCCGGCCATCCGGCCGCGGACCTCGTCCGGGATGGACTGGTTCCACATGGTGGAGCGGGCGATCCCGCTGACCTGGTCCGCGCCGCCGGCCAGGGCGAGGCCGAGCAGCACCACCCAGACGTTCCCGGCCAGCCCGGCCAGCGTCATGGCCGCGCCCCAGCCGACCGCGGCCACCACCAGCAGCCGGCCGTGCCGGTGGACCCGGGACGTCCAGCCGCTGGTCGCGCCGACCAGCAGGCCGCCGACCGCGGAGGCCGCGTACATCGGGCCGAGCGCCCAGTTCGCGCCCAACTCCGAGGCCAGGAACGGGAAGACGGCCACCGGGAAGGCGAACAGCATGGCGCAGGTGTCGATCGCGTAGGTGCCGAGCAGGTCCTTGCGGCTCCACGCGTACCGTACGCCGGTGAGCACCGCCCGTACGGACGGGCGCTCGGCGCCGGTGGGCGGCGGCACGGCCCTGATCCGGGCCAGCAGCAGCAGCGAGACGACGAAGGTCAGCACGTCCAGCGCGTACGCGGTCTGCACCCCGGAGAAGGCCACCACGACACCGGCCAGCGCCGGCCCGGCCACCGAAGCGACGTTGTGGTAGAGGGACTTGAGGGCGAAGGCGGCCGTCAGGTGCTGGTGCGCGACGATCCGCGGCAGCAGTGAGTCCAGGGCCGGGCGCTGGAGGCCGTCGCAGGCCGCGACCAGCGCGGCCACCAGGTAGAGCGGCCAGAGCACCGGGCGCGGCAGCAGGGCGTTGAGCAGCAGCAGCCCGGCGAGCAGGCCGAGCGCGGCCTCGGAGCGCAGCACCAGCTTGCGGCGGTCCAGGGCGTCGGCGAGGGCGCCGCCCCAGAGGCCGAAGACGATCAGGGGAACGAGTTCGACGGCGCCGATCAGGCCGACCGCGAAGGAGGAGTCGGTGAGCTCCTTGATCTGCATCGGCAGGGCGACGTACGTCAGGAAGCTGCCGAAGCTGGTGACGCAGCCGCTGGTCCACAGGTAGCGGAAGTCGCGGGAGGCGCGCCAGGGGGCAAGGTCGGGCGCCAGCGAGCGCAGCAGCGCGCGTGGTCGACCGGTATGCGCTGGTTCGTCGTCGTTCACGGAGCACCATCCTGGGACGGCTGCTCGACTCCCCGCAAAGGGTTTTTCACCAGCGGCTGAGCGAGGGCGCCGAGGCGAGCCGGCCGGCGAGCTCGGCCAGCCGGCCCAGGGCGGAGCGGCGGCCGACCGGCTGCCCTGCGGCGGCGCTGACCAGGTGCTGGGCGAGGTCGAAGGGCTCCTCGGCGGCGGTGCCGACGGTGAGGCGCTCGTGCGCGAGGCCGGCGAGATCCGCGAGGCCGGCGAGATCGGCGGGGTCGGTGGGGCCGGCGAGGTCACCGTCGGTCGAGGGGGCGACGGGGCCGGCGCCGTCCAGGGCGAGCACGGTCGCGCCGTGCCGGCGGGCGTCCTGCACCCGCTCCAGCAGCGGGGCACCCACCGCCGCCGGGGCCACCACCAGCACGGTGGCGCCGCGCCCGGCCTCGGTGAGCCGTCGCAGGTCGTGCGCCAGATGGGTCGGGGCGGTGGCGGGCGGGCGGTGCCGCAGCAGGGTGGGGGCCAGCCGGGGGACGGCCGACCAGGCGGCCTCGTCCTCCAGGTGGGCGGCCAGGTGCCAGGGCTCGTACGCCTCGGTGCCGACCAGCAGCAGCTCGCCCGCCCCGCGCCGTTCCACCGAGCGCCGCAGCGAACCGGCGAAGCCGCCGACCGCCTCCAGCCAGCCGGTGCCCGCGAGGCGCTCCCGGAGTGCCGAAACTCTCACAGCGTCCATGCGGGCCAGGATGTCGCGCACGGCCTTCGGTTTGGGAAGATCGGCCCATGACTTCCCTCGATTCAGCGACAAACCCGGCCCATGAGCTGCCGGACGTCTCGCAGTTGGTGGTCGGCGTCCTCGGCGGCACCGGCGACCAGGGGCGCGGACTGGCCCTGCGGCTGGCCAAGGCCGGCCAGCAGGTGATCATCGGCTCCCGCGACGGCGCCCGGGCCGAGGCCTCGGCCGCCGAGCTGGGCGTCGGCGTGCGCGGTGCCGACAACGCCACCGTCGCCCGGGAGAGCGACGTGGTGATCGTCGCGGTGCCGTGGGAGGGCCACGCCGCCACCCTGACCGCGCTGCGCGAGGAACTGGCCGGAAAGATCGTCGTCGACTGCGTCAACCCGCTCGGCTTCGACAAGCAGGGCGCGTACGCGCTGAAGCCGGAGGAGGGCAGCGCCGCCCAGCAGGCCGCCGCCCTGCTGCCGGACTCCCGGGTCACCGCCGCCTTCCACCACCTCTCGGCGGTGCTGCTCCAGGACGAGTCGGTGGAGCGGATCGACACCGACGTCATGGTGCTGGGCGACGACCGGGCCGCCACCGACGTGGTGCGGGCGCTGGCCGGCCTGATCCCCGGCATGCGCGGCATCTACTCCGGCCGGCTCCGCAACGCCCACCAGGTGGAGGCCCTGGTGGCCAACCTGATCTCGGTCAACCGCCGCTACAAGGCCCACGCGGGCCTGCGGATCACCGACGTGTGACCCGGGAGCGCCGCGCCGACCTCACCCCTGGAACCCCTCCGGAGGTGAGGTCGGCGACAATGGGGGGCGGCCGTCACCCGGCCGTCCGTACCCGGTCCTAGGAGCCCCGCGCCATGCCTCGCACGTCCCTCTTCGCCCTGCTCGTCGTCGTCCTCGCGCTGGCGGCCGCCGTGGTCTCGGTGGTCCAGGGCTTCTGGCTCGGGCTGATCTGGCTGCCGCTGGCCGGGGTGGCCAGCAACGTGCTGTGGATGAACCGGCGCCGGGCGAAGCTGGCGGAGGCGGCCGAGCAGGCCTAATTCCTGCCTAGTTCTTCCAGAAGCTGAACAGGTACCGGCCGACCGTCGCGTAGTCGGTGTCCACGCCGAACAGGCCCATCAGGTCGTGGACGATCCCGAAGAAGAACGAGTTCACCTCGGGCTGCCACAGCAGCGCGAACACCGCGAGCATGCCGTACGGCGCGAACGGCTCGACCGAGCGCCGGGTCTTGGCGGAGAGCCAGGGCTCGATGATCCCGTAGCCGTCCAGGCCGGGCACCGGCAGCAGGTTCAGCAGGGCCGCGCTGAGCTGGAGCAGGCCGAGGAAGCCGAGGGCGCAGGCGAACGGCGAGTAGGGCAGCTCGTAGCCGTACCAGGTGGCGTGCAGGTCAGAGCCGTCCAGCCAGCCGGCGCCGACCGGGACCAGCAGCGCCGCCGCGAACACCAGGTTCACCAGGGGCCCGGCCGCCGAGATCAGGCTGTGCTTGAGCCGGCCCTGGATCCGGTGGCGCTCGATCCACACCGAGCCCCCGGGCAGGCCGATGCCGCTCAGGATCATGAAGGCGATCGGCAGCACGAGGCTGAGCAGCACGTTGGTGTACTTCAGCGGGTTGAGCGTGAGGTACCCCTTGGCGCCGACGGTGATGTCACCGCCGTGCAGCGCGGTGCGCGCATGGGCGTACTCGTGCAGGCAGAGGGAGACCATCCAGCCCGACACCACGAACAGGAACACCCCGAACCGGGCGTTGCCGTAGCCCGAGTACACCGCCCAGGCGGAGGTGCCGAGGGTGGCGAGGAGCACCCAGAACACCGGGCTGATCCGGCGGTCCTCGCTGCGGGAGCGCGGCGTGGCGGCGAAGGTCATCTGTGGGTGCTCCGGGTGCAGAGGGAGGTGGCGGGTACGGGCTGGGGTCGATCATGCCGGGCGGGCCGGTGACCGGACAAGCCGCTCAGGGTGAACGTCCGAGGGGCGCCGCCCGGTTCCGTCGGGCGCGCGGGCGGGGTGCCCGCCGGAACAGCGGGCGCAGTGGCCGCCGGAACAATTGTGCGCCCGGACTCCGGGCGATCGACCAGAATGGACCGGTGCACTACGGCATCCTCGGCACCACCACGGCCCACCACGACGACGGCACGCCGGTCCCGCTCGGCGGTGCCCGGCTGCGGGCGCTGCTCACCGCGCTCGCCCTGCGGCAGGGCCGGCCCGTCCCGGCCGACCTGCTGGTGGACGAGGTGTGGGAGGCCGAGCCGCCGCAGGACTCCTCCGCCGCGCTGCAGACCCTGGTCGGCCGGTTGCGCCGCACCATCGGCCGGGAGCGTATCGGCTCCGGACCGGCCGGGTACTGGCTGACCGGCCCGGCCACCGACCTCGCCGACTTCCAGCGGCTGAGCACCGAGGGCCGCCGTGCCCTCGACACCGGCGACCACGCGCTGGCCGCCGAACGGCTGCGCGCCGCGCTGGCGCTGTGGCGCGGTCCCGCCCTGGCGGACCTGCCCGACCGGGCGGGCCCGGCCGCCCGGCTGGAGGCCCAGCGGGACGAGGTGCGCCGCCACCGGATCACCGCCGATCTCGGACTCGGCCGGGCCGCCGAACTGGTAGCCGAACTCGCCGAGTTGTGCGAACGACAGCCGCTGGACGAGCCCTTGCAGCTGCTGATGCTGCGGGCCCTGCACGAGAGCGGCCGCACCGCCGAGGCGCTGCGCCACTACGAGCGCACCAGGCGCGCCCTGGCGGACGAGCTCGGCACCGACCCCGGCCGCCAACTCCAGTTGTTCCACGCCGAGTTGCTCAAGTCCACGGAACCGGGACCGGGACCGGGACCGGAACCGGAACCCGGGCCGCAGCCGCAGCGCAAGCCCGAGCCACCGGCGCTCCCGGCCGCCCCCGCGCCCCAGCTCCCGCGCGCCGCGGGCAACCTGCGCGGCCGGCTGACCAGCTTCGTCGGCCGGGAGGGCGACCTCGCCGCCCTGCGCCGCCTCCTGACGGCGGATCGCCGACTGGTCACCCTGACCGGCCCGGGCGGCTCCGGCAAGACCCGGCTGTCGGTCGAGGCCGGCCGCGCCGAGCAGTCCGCCGGGCACTGGCCGGACGGCGTCTGGGTGGCCGAACTCGCCCCACTGGAGAGCCCGGAGGCCGTCCCCGCCGCGGTGGTCTCCGCCCTGGGCCTGCGCGAGATCGTGCTGCACAGCAGCAGCGTGGTCGCCGAGGTGATCGAGAAGCGCGCCGAGGATCCGGTGCGCCGACTGGTCGAGTACTGCGGCCACCGCCGGATGCTGCTCGTCCTGGACAACTGCGAGCACCTGATCCAGGCCGCCGCCGACCTCGTCGACACCCTGCTCGCCGAGTGCCCCGGACTGACCGTGCTCGCCACCAGCCGCGAACCGCTCGGCGTGCCCGGCGAGACGGTGTTGCCGGTCGAGCCGCTGCCCGACCCGGTGGCCCTGCGGCTGTTCACCGAGCGCGCCGCCGCCGCCCGTCCCGGCTTCGACCCGCGGAGCGACCCGCAGGCCTGTACCGAGATCTGCCGCCGCCTGGACGGCCTGCCGCTGGCCATCGAACTGGCCGCCGCCCGGCTGCGGGTGATGACGGCCCGCCAGATCGCCGACCGCCTGGACGGCCGGTTCGCGCTGCTCACCGCCGGCAGCCGCACCCTGCTGCCGCGCCAGCAGACCCTGCGCGCGGTGGTCGACTGGAGCTGGGACCTGCTGGGCAAGCGGGAGCGGGCGGTGCTGCGCCGGCTCTCGGTGTTCGCGGGCGGCTGGCAGCTGGAGGACGCCGAGGCGGTCTGCGCCGACGGCACCGAGGTGGTCGGCCGGGAGGTCGCCGACCTGCTGCTCTCCCTGGTCGACAAGTCCCTGCTGGTGGCCGACCTGGCCGACGACGGCGGCCAGCCGCGCTACCGGATGCTGGAGACCATCCACGAGTACGCCACCGAGCGCCTCGCCGAGTCCGCCGCCGAGCGCGACGCCACCGGGGCCCGCCACCTGGCGCACTTCCGCGCGTTGGTCGCCACCGCCGACCTGAACATCCACGGCCCGCAGCAACTGCACTGGCTGGCCGTGCTGGAGCGGGAGCAGGACAACATCCGGGCCGCGCTGCGCCGCGCGATCGACCTCGCCGACGAGGAACAGGCGCTGGTCCTCGGCCTCGGGATGGGCTGGTACTGGTCGCTGCGCGGCTACAGCATGGAGGCCCGCGGCTGGTACAGCGCGATCGCCGGGCTCGGCCCGGACCCGTTCCGCCCGGACGCCCCGCCGCCGGTGCCGCTGGAGCGCAACGTGCTGGCGTACGGCGTGCCGATGCCCGAGGGGGTGGTCGAGGAGGCCCGCCGGCTGCTCGCGGTATTCGGGCTGATCGGGCTGTTCGAGGGGAACCTGGACGTGCTCGGCAACCCTGAGGCGGTCGAGACCGCCGGGCGGCTGCTGGACGTCTACACCGGGGACCTGCCGCAGTCCTACCGGTTCCCGGCGCTGATGCGGGTGTTCAGCGCCTTCCTGGCCGGCCGCCTGGAGCTGATGAAGGACCTGATGGACGATGCCGTCCGCGGCTGCGAGCGGTACGGCGACGCGAACGACCTGGCGTTCGCCCTGCAGGTCCGGGCCAGGATGCTGAACGACTGGCCGGAGGGCGAGGAGCAGAGCCTGCGGGACGGCCGGCGCTCCCTGGAGCTGTTCGAGCAAGCCGGCGACCTCTGGGGGGCGTCCCAGGCGCTGTCGGCCTGGGGCGAGTCGCTGGCCAACCGGGGCGACACCGAGGGCGCCGCCGCCGCGTACGAGCGGGCGATCGGACTGGCCGAGGAACTGGGCGCGCCGCACGAGGTGCCGATGCTGAAGGTGAACCTGGGCAGCGTCCTGCTGGAGCGGGACATGGAACGCGGTGAGCGGATCGTCCGGGAGGCGCTGGCGGGCATCGACTCCCCGGCGCTGAACCAGTCCACCACCGGCGCCGTGCTGATCGGCTACCTGACGCTCGCCGGCCTCCAGGCCCACCGTGGCGAGTACCAGGAGGCCCTGGCCGCGCTGGACGAGCTCGACCTGATCACCGATGGCGGGTTCGTACCGGGCATCGTGAGCGGGCTGCTGCTCAGCACCCGCGGCTGGGTGACGGCCCGGTCCGGTGAGCCCGAGCTGGGCCTCGCCCAGATGCGGGAGGGCCGACGCCGGCTGCTGGAGATGACGGCCGCGAGCGGTTTCGCCGAGCAGATGACGGTCATGGTGGTGCCCGCCGCGGTCGGGGTGCTGCGCGCCTTCGCGGAGCGGTACGGCGACCTGGAGCGCGCCCGGCAGGCGGTGGTGCTGCTCGGGGCGCACAAGGGGCTGAACGGCCCGAAGGGCGGCTACCTGGAACGGGTGGAGCGCGAGCGGTCGGCCGCCGCGCTGCGGGAGCTGCTGGGGGAGGAGGCCTTCGAGGCGGCCCACGCGGTGGGCGCGGAGATGACCCAGGAGCAGACCCAGGCGGCGCTGTCGGAGTTGCTCGACTGACTACCGGGTACGGCTGCGCCCGCCGGTACGCCCGCGCCCGCGAGCAGGGCTGTTCCCGCCGGTACGGCCGCGCCCGCGCTACGGCTGCGGGCCGGTCGGCCGGTGCCCGTCCCCTGGTCACCGCCCGACCGGCCCGCCCACCGGCCGACGTCCTGTCCCTGGCCGTCGGCCCCCCACCCCGGCTCGCTCAGGTCCGCTTGCGGAAGCGGGCCACCGCGAGCGGGGCGAAGATCGCGGTCGAGACGGCGGACCAGATCAGCACGACCATCACCGGATGGGCCACCGCGCCCTCGCCGTTGAGCAGCGCGCGGGAGGCGTCGGCCAGCTGGGACAGCGGGTTCACCTCGGTGAAGGTCTGCAGCCAGCCGGGCATGGTGTCGGTCGGCGCGAAGATCGAGCTGCCGAACTGCATCGGCATCAGGACCAGCATGGAGACGCCCTGGACCGCCTGGGGGCTGCGCAGCGCCATGCCCAGCAGCATCGAGATCCAGACGATCGACATGCCGAACACCAGTGACAGGCCGACCGTGGCCAGCACTTCCAGTACGCCGGTCTTCACCTCGAAGCCGAGGACGAACGCGAAGCCCAGCAGGATCGCGGAGGAGAGCAGCGCCCGCAGGGACTCCGCCGCGAGCTTGGACAGCAGCACGGAGGCGCGTCCGATCGGCAGGGTGCGGAAACGGTCCATCACCCCGGTCTGGAAGTCGCTGTTCAGGCCGGTGCCGACGGCCAGCGCCAGCGTCATGCCGGTCTGTCCGAGCAGGCCGGGGATCAGCCGCTGGATGTAACTGTCCTGGCCGCCCGCGATCGCGCCGCCGAAGACGTAGACGAACAGCAGGGTGAAGACGATCGGCATCAGCACGGCGTCGAACATCGACTCCGGGTCGGCCTTGATCCGCATCAGGTTGCGGCGGGTCAGCGCGCCGATGTGGCGCAGGGTTCCGGCCGCGCCGATCCGGGTGTCGTCGGCCCCGGTGCCGGCCCGGGCGGGGGTGAGCGTGGCGGTGGTCATGCGACGGGCTCCTTGACGAGGGCGGCGGCGGGCGCGGTGGCCGGGCCGGCGGTGGGCTTGCCGGTGATGGCGAGGAAGACCTCGTCCAGGCTGGGCACCTTGGTGTCGATGCCGGCGATGGCGAAGCCGCGTCCGCCGAGCACCCCGATCACGGCGGTGAGCTGCTCCTCGCCGGCGAGCGGCACCGCGAGCAGGCCGTCGTCGGGGGAGACGGTGGCGGAGGTGATCCCGCTCTCGTGCAGGCAGCGGGCCATCTCCGGCAGTTCGGCCGGGTGGGCCGGGCGGACCTGGAGGATCTGGCCGCCGACCCTGGCCTTGAGCTCGGCGACGCCGCCGTTGGCGATGACCTTGCCCCGGTCGATGACGGTCAGCTCGTCGGCGAGCTGCTCGGCCTCCTCCATGTACTGGGTGGTCAGCAGCACGGTGCTGCCCTCGGAGACCATCCGCTGCACCTCGTCCCAGACCTCGTTGCGGGTGCGCGGGTCCAGGCCGGTGGTGGGCTCGTCCAGGTAGAGCACCCGGGGGCGGCCCATCATGCTGGCGGCCAGGTCGAGGCGGCGGCGCATGCCGCCGGAGTAGGTCTTGGCGGTCCGCTTGGCGGCCTCGGTGAGCGAGAAGCGCTCCAGCAGCTCGGCGGCGCGGGCCTTGGAGTCGCGGCTGGAGAGGTCGAGCAGCCGGCCGATCAGGTAGAGGTTCTCGTAGCCGGACAGCAGCTCGTCCACGGACGCGTACTGGCCGGTCAGGCCGATGGTGCGGCGCAGCTGCTTGGGCTGGCGCACGACGTCGTAGCCGCCGACGAACGCGCTGCCGGCGTCCGGCTTGATCAGCGTGGAGAGGACGCGGACCAGCGTGGTCTTGCCGGCGCCGTTGGGGCCGAGCAGGGCGAGGACGGTTCCTTCGCGGACGGTGAGGTCGACGCCGTCGAGGGCCTTGGTCGAGCCGAAGTGCTTGACGATGCCGTGCACCTCGACGGCGTTCCCGGCTGTTCCCCGCGTGTTCGGGGCGGTGGCGATTCCTGTCATGCCTCCAGGTTGTCCGCCCCGCCTGTCACCCCCCTGTCGCGCGCCCGCCACCGCTGTCAGGCCGCTGTCACCGACCGTCCGGGCATGACAGCGGCCCCGCTCCGACCAGGGAGCGGGGCCGTTGTTCGCGCACTCGCCGCCGGGTGTTGACCCGGCGCGGGGTCCGTCAGTGGAAGCTGTGCTCCTCGGCCGGGAAGGCGCCGGTGCGGACGTCGGCGGCGAACTCGCGGGCGGCTTCGCCGAGGACGCCGCGCAGGTCGGCGTACTTCTTGACGAACTTGGGCACCCGGCCCGCCGTCATGCCGGCCATGTCGGTCCAGACCAGCACCTGGGCGTCGGTCTCCGGGCCGCCGCCGATGCCGACGGTCGGGATCGCCAGCTGCTTGGTGACCTGGGCGGCCAGCTCGGCCGGGACGGCCTCCAGCACCACCGAGAAGGCGCCGGCCTGCTGCACGGCCTTGGCGTCGCGCAGCAGCTGGTGGGCCGCCTCGTCGCCGCGGCCCTGGACCGGGTAGCCGCCGAAGGCGTGCACCGACTGCGGGGTGAGGCCGATGTGGGCCATCACCGGGATGCCGGCCTCGACCAGCAGCTCGATCGAACGGGCGCTGCGCTCCCCGCCCTCCAGCTTGACCGCGCCGACCCCGGCCTCCTTCATCAGCCGGGCCGCGTTGTGCATGGCCTGCGCGGGCGACTCCTGGTAGGAGCCGAAGGGCAGGTCGGCGACGATCATGGCGCGCTGGGTGCCGCGGACGACGGCGGCGGAGAGCATCACCATCTGATCCATGGTCACCGGCACGGTGGTCTCGTAGCCGAGGTGGCAGTTGCCGGCCGAGTCGCCGACCAGCAGGACGGGGATCCCGGCCTCGTCGAACACCCCTGCGGTGAGGGCGTCGTAGGCGGTGAGCATGGCCCACTTCTCACCGCGCTGCTTGGCGGCGGCGAGGTCGCGGACGGTGACGCGGCGGTTGGTGACCCCGCCGTAGAGGGTGGCGTTCGCCGGCTGGTTCTGGGCAGGCGAAGGCGAAGAAGCGTTCATCGAACGGACTCCTGAAGGGTTGTCGTCTCGTGGCGCCGTACGGCGTCCCCGGATCACCTCCATGCTTGCACGCCCCGGCGTGAGCGCAAAGAGGGGTGCCGTCGGCGCAGTGCGATCCACGCCACACCGGCCCCTGTGCGCCACCGGGGCTTTGCCGCTTTTTTATGAAACGGACTCGTCTCGTATCGTATTGCGCGCTACTCTGTTCCGGGGGGTTACGAGACGTCCGCGACTCGCAAATGCCCGCCAGTGCCACGCCAACACGGACGGGAAGACCAATGACCACCGCAGCCGCGCCACGCCGTGTGCCGGAAGCCATCCACCGCCGACGCTGGGCGATCCTGTGCACCCTGGTGCTCGCCCTGCTCGTCGTCGTGCTCGACAACTCGATCCTCAACGTCGCGATGAAGACCATCGCGACCCCCGCCCCGGTCGGACTGGGCGCCACCCAGAGCGACCTGGAGTGGTCGATCAACTCCTACACCCTGGTGTTCGCCGGGCTGCTCTTCACCTCGGGCCTGCTCGGCGACCGCTTCGGCCGTAAGCTCGCCCTGCTGACCGGCATGGTGGTCTTCGGCGTAGCCTCGCTGCTGTCCTCGATGTCCGGCTCGCCCGGTGAACTCATCGGTTACCGCGGGCTGATGGGCGTCGGCGCCGCGCTCGCGATGCCCGCCACCCTGGCGATCATCATGAACGTCTTCGAGCGCGAGGAGCAGCCCAAGGCGATCGGCATCTGGGCCGGCGCGGTCGGCCTGGCCATCGCCATCGGCCCGATCACCGGCGGCGTGCTGATCGAGCACTTCTGGTGGGGCTCGGTCTTCCTGATCAACGTCCCGATCGTGATCGTCGCGGTGATCGCGATGGCGATCCTGGTGCCCGAGTCCAAGGACCCCGACCCGGGCGCACTCGACCCGGTCGGCGTGCTGCTGTCGATCGTCGGCCTGGTCGCGCTGATCTACGGCATCATCAAGGGCGGCGAGCTGGCCGACTTCACCGCGTTCGCGGCCTGGGGGCCGACCCTGCTCGGCGTGGTCGCGCTGGCCGCGTTCGTCCTCTACGAGCGCCGCATCCCGTTCCCCGCCCTGGACGTCACCTGGTTCCGCAACAAGGTGTTCAGCGCCTCGGTGGTCGTGGTCGGCGTGATCTTCTTCGCGCTGATGGGCGTCTCCTTCTTCGGCGTCTTCTACATCCAGAGCGTGCGCGGCTACAGCGCGCTCCAGGCCGGTCTGCTGATGCTGCCGCTGGCCGTCGCCCAGCTGCTGTTCGCCCCGCGGGCCCGGCTGGTGGTCGAGCGCCTCGGCGTCGCCGCCACCGCCGCCGGCGGCATGGTCCTGGTCGCGCTCGGCTTCGTCGGCTACACCGTGCTGACCGCGACCACGCCGATCTGGGTGCTGATCGTGCTCGGCCTGGTGATGGGTACGGGCATGGCGCACGTCATGCCGCCGGTCACCGTCGCGATCATGGGCTCGCTGCCCCGCGAGAAGGCGGGCGCAGGCTCGGCCGTCAACAACACCTTCCGCCAGGTCGGCGGCTCGCTCGGGGTCGCGGTGCTCGGCGCGGTGCTCTCCACCGTCTACCGCGACGGGATGTCCGACACCCTCACCCACCTGCCCGAGGGGCTGCGCGACAAGGCGGGCGAGTCGCTTGAGGCCACCCTGGCCATCGCCGACCGGCTCCCGAACGGCGCGGGCAAGGCGCTGATCGCCCCGGCGAACGACGCCTTCATCCACGCCATGCACGTGGTGGCCGCGCTCTCGGTCGGCATCTCGCTGGTCGGCGCGCTGGTCGCCTGGTTCCTGCTGCCGCGCCGCGCCGCGGCTCCGGCCGCCGGCCCGGGCGGCCCCGGTGCCCCCGAGCAGCAGGACCGGGCCCGGGAGGCCGCGGCCGCGGAGGCCTGACCCGCACAGAGGTCCGACCCGCACGAGGTCTGACCCGCGCGGAGCCCCGACCCGCGGATCGACCGACCTGCGAGTCGACTGAGCGACAATGGCCCTGCCGACCGGTGCATCCGGTCGGCAGGGCCTCGGCCCGGGGTGGGGGCGACCCCGCCCGTGGACCCGATCGACCGACACACCACGGCGCCCGCGGGCCCGGGACCCAGCGAGGGAGAGACAGCCGGGATGAGGACGGACACGCCGAGCGCCGACACCGGGCAGCCCTGCGCGGCGGTACGCCGCGGCCGGCCCCGCAGCGAGGCCGCCGAGCAGGCCATCTTCACCGCCGTCGAGGACCTCATGGCGGACGGCAACACGCTGTCCGAACTCACCATCGAGGGCATCGCCACCGCCGCCGGCGTCGGCAAGGCCACCATCTACCGGCGCTGGCCCAACAAGGAGGCCCTGCTGGTCGACGTCGTCAGCCGGCTGGAGGAGCCGATCCCGGCCCCCACCGGCGGTGGCGCCCGCGAGGACCTGATCGCGATGGTCGACTACATCCGCCGCCGCGGCCTCGCCAAGCGCACCCGCTGGGTGCTCAAGGCGGCGCTCGGGCAGATGCAGACCCTGCCCGAGCTCTACACCGCCTACCGGGAGCGGGTGATCAGGCCGCGCCGCGAGGTCGGGCTGCACCTGATCCGGCGAGCCGTCGCCGAGGGCGTGATCCGCGACGACCTCGACGTGGAACTGCTCGGCGACCTGCTGATGGGGCCGATCCTCTACCGCAGCATCCTGTCGGAGGACTCCGACCTGGAGGACCCGGAGCTGTCCCGCAAACTGGTCGACTCCGTCCTCGACGGCGTCGCCCCCCGCTAGAAACGGGTCCTCCGAACCCCCGTCGCGCGTCGGAGCGCATGCTTCGTGCCCGACGTGGCCTGGCTCACCAAACCGGGCCACGCCGGAACCCGGTCCCGTAAGCGCGCGTCTGTCCCGGCATAGGCTGAGCCGGGTATCCGATCAAACCGGCACCAGTCCGGCGCCGCGCCCGTACCCACGGACCGGCAGCCGGACCGGCGACGGCACGAGCGACGGGAGCCACGCATGGCGCAGGCGGACAGCACCGAGCGGACCACCGTCCCCGAGGACGCGGGCACGCCCGCCGACCGGACCGGTGGCTTCCTCGGCCTGCGGCACTGGGGCCCGGACGCCCGGGGCGGCAACACCTGGCGGCGCGGACTGGTGATCGCCCTGCTGGCCCTGCTCACCGCGGTGCTGCTGGCCTTCCACGCCGAGATGCCGAACAGCGTCGGCAACCTCGGCAGCCTGCTGGAGACCTTCCTGCCCTGGGTCGGCCTGGCCGTCCCGGTGCTGCTGGTGCCCGCGCTGCTGCGCCGCTCCGCCACCGCGCTGCTCGCCCTGCTGGTGCCCGCCGTGCTGTGGGCCAACCTGTTCGGCGGGCTGGTGTCCGACAAGAGCGGCGGCACCGGCGACTGGACGGTGGTCACCCACAACGTCGAGGCCGGGAACACCGACGTGCCGGGCACCATCCGCGGCCTGGTCGCCTCGGACGCCCAGATCGTCGCGCTCCAGGAACTGGCCGGCAACCAGCTGCGGTCGTACGAGACCGGGCTCGCCGGGGCGTACCCGCACCACACGGTGGAGGGGACGGTCGGACTCTGGTCGAAGTACCCGATCGGCGAGGTCTCCCCGGTGGACCTGAAGATCGGTTGGACCAGGGCCTTCCGGGCCCGGGTCACCACCCCCCAGGGCCCGGTCGCGGTGTACGTCGCGCACCTGCCGTCCGTCCGGCTCAAGGCCGAGAGCGGCTTCACCGCCCACCAGCGGGACGTCAGCGCCCAGGCGCTCGGCGACGCGATCCAGGCCGAGCCGGTGAAGAAGGTCCTGCTGCTCGGCGACCTCAACGGCACCATGAACGACCGCAGCCTGGCACCGGTCACCTCGCAGATGCGCTCGGCCCAGGGCGCGGCCGGGGACGGCTTCGGCTTCAGCTGGCCCGCGGCGTTCCCGATGGCGCGGATCGACCAGATCATGAGCAAGGGCGGGCTGAAGCCGGTGGACTCCCGCACCCTGCCCCGGGACGGCAGCGACCACCTCGCGGTGGCCGCCACCTACCGGTACCAGTGAGGCTCGGGGCCGGTCCGGCGGGAACCCTCGGACACGCCCGACCCTCCTGCGGCGGATCGTCAGCGTGACGGACACCCGCAGCTCCGACGGCGCCGTGGTCATGCTCCAGCGGTTCCGAGGGTGCCGGGCTGTCCTTCGCCGTGCCCGGCGCCCCTCCCGTACCGCTCGAACCGCGCTTCAGGACCGGTCGCCATGCTCGGCGGATGTGCGAACCGAACGAACGGCTCCTCGATCTGCTGGCCGTGCTCCTGCGCGGACTGGCGGCGCTGGGGCAGATGGCCGGCTACGTGGCCCCGCCGCCGCAGCCCGGGCCGGTCCGGCGGCCCGGCGAGCCGGGCGGCCCTGCCGGGGGCGGGCCACCGTCGGGGCACCCGGAGCGGCTGCGCCCCGACGTTCCGCTCAGCCCGGTCGAGCGGCGGCTGAGTCGGCGGCTGCGCCGGGTCTCCGGGTGGACGGAGCCGCCGTGAGGGGCACGCCCCCCGGAGGTCGTGGCCGGCCCGCCATCAGGAGGTTGTCCGCGAGGCCTGTGCGGCCTCGGGCGCCGGGCCCGGGAGCGTGGCGGATCCGGCGGAGCCCGCCGTGTGGCGCTCCAGGAGCGGCCCCGTCATCAGCGTCGTGACCAGGGCCATCACCACCATGGCGGTGAACATCCGGGTGTCGATCACCCCGAGCCGGTGGCCCACGTTGAGGATGACCAGCTCGGTCAGGCCCCGGGCGTTGAGCAGGATGCCGAGCACCCGCGCCTCGCGCCGGCTCGAGCCGGTGGCCCGGGCGGCGGCGACCGCACCGACGAACTTGCCGGCGCAGGCCGCCACCAGCACCGCCGCCACGACGGCCAGGCCGCGCAGCCCGAGGCCGGTGAGGTCGACGGCGAGGCCGGTCACCGCGAAGAAGGCCGGCAGCAGCAGGAGACCCGCCCGCTCGATCTGCTCCGGGACGTCGGGCGCGATCGCCTCGATCCGGTCCCGGGGCACCGCCGCACCGAACATGAACGCCCCGAACACCGCGTCCAGGCCGATTTCGGCCGTGACCCAGGCGGTGACCAGGGTGCCGGTGACGAGCACCGCGTGGATCCACGGCCGGGGGAGGGGACGGCGCCGGCCGGGGGCGAGCAGCCGGGAGAGGAGCGGGCGGACGACGCCGACCAGCACCAGGACCACCACCGCCGTGTCGAGCGCCAGCCGTCCCAGCGACCAGAGGCCCTTGGCCTCCACCACCGCCACCACCACCGCCAGCGCGCACCAGGCGAGGAAGTCCTGGAAGGCCGCGCAGGCCAATGACAGGCTGCCGAGCGGGTCGTGCTGCATCCGTCGCTCGGCGATGATCCGGGCGAGGACGGGAAAGGCCGTGATGGACATCGCCGCGCCCAGGAACAGGGCCGGGCCGAGCCTCCCGTCGGTGCTCAACTGGGCCTTGTCGAACCAGGGGTAGAGCAGCACCGCGAGCCCCACGCCGAGCGCGAACGGCAGGGCCACCGAGCTGAGCGACACCGCTGTCACCCGGCGCCCGGCGCCGCGCAGGTGGCCGACGTCGAAGCGCAGGCCGACGGTGAACATGAAGAGCACCAGGCCCAGTTGGGACAGCACCCGCAGGTAGGACTGGACCTCCGCCGGGAACAGTGAGGCGTCCAGGTGCCCCGGCAGCAGCCCGAGCAGGCTGGGGCCGAGGGCCACCCCGCCGACGATCTCCCCCATGACGACGGGCTGGCGCACCCGGGCGGCGAGCCGGCCGCAGACGAACGCGCTGGCGAGGACGACGGCGAGGGCGAGGAGCACCCCGCTCGCCGTCGCCGAGTCGCCGGCGGCGATCGCTGCCCCGCCGCTCACCGCCCCGCCTCGGCGAGCAGATCGGCGCGCAGCCGGACGGGCGCGGTGCCGAAGGCGATCCGGCGCAGCACGGCCCCGTACAGCGGGGTCCTGGACACCAGCGCCGCGGCCCGGGGGCGCACCGTGGAGGAGATGCGCCCGGTGGAGAGCATCATGCGGCTCTGGACCTGCTGGATCCGGGTGATCCGTTCCACTTCGGGGCGGCGTTGCCGTTCGTACGGGGCGAGCCGGGCCGCGCCGGCGTCGCCGCCGCGGACGGCCTCGACCAGCACCGGGTGGGCCGCGACGGCGTCGCGGACGGCCAGGTTGATCCCCTGGGCGCCGATCGGGCTGTGGGTGTGGGCGGCATCGCCGATCAGGAGCAGGCCGTCGCGCACCCAGTGCTCGGCGCTGCCGGAGAAGACGTCCAGCAGGGAGACGTCGCCGAAGCCGGTGATCTCCTGGCGGATCAGGTCGGCGTACTCCGGTGCGGCGTCGACGAGTTGGTCGACGATGTGGCCGATGCCGCGGTCGGCCAGCTTGCGGAAGCCGCCGTGCGGGAGGGTCCAGCCGAGCTGGAGCGCCTCGGGCACCGAGCGGTAGCTGAGTACCGGATTGCCGCCGGCCCGGAAGACCCGGACGTCGCACGGGCGTCGGGTGTCCGTGCGCGGCGGTGCGCTCAGCCGGAACCACAGGACGTCCTGGCTGAACAGCTCCTGGCGCCGGTAGCCGATCCCGGCGAGCGAGCGGACCTTGGAGAAGCGGCCGTCCGCGGCGACGACGCAGCGGGCCCGCACCACCCGGTCGGGGGAGCCGCCCGCGCCGCCCGCGACCACACCGCGGACGAAGCCGCCCTCCTCGATCAGGGCGGTGGCCTTGGCGCCCGCGAACTGGCGGAATCCTTCGTGGCGTTCGCAGGCCGCGAGCAGTTCGGTCAGCAGGTGCCGCTGGGGCAGGCTCAGCAGGCAGTTGTACGGCCCGGGCAGGCGCCGGTAGTCGCCGTCGATGAGGACGCGTCCGTGCTCCTCGAGCAGGAAGCGGTCGTGCTCGACGGCGCCGTGCGCCCGGGCCGGGCCGAGCACGCCCAGCTCGTCCAGCAAGGCCTGGCCGCCGGGTTGGAGGATCTCGCCGCGGTAGGCCCGGTCCAGGGAGCGGCTGCGTTCCAGCACGGTGACGCGCAGGCCCGAGCGGACCAGCAGCAGGGCGAGGGTCAGCCCGGCCGGGCCGCCGCCGACCACGCAGATGTCGGTGTCGATGTCCATGCGGCCAGACGCTAGGGGGCGCCCTTCGACGCCGGTTCGCGTCGTCTTCCCGCCGCCGTGGGTGCGGCGCCGCCGCCGTCGTGCGTGCGGCTCTTCCCGCCGCGGCGGGAAGGCGGGGGCCGGAGGCGCGTGGACGGCGGCTCGAAGCCGCCGCGAACGCCTGCCAGGACGATCTGATCCGGCTCAAGTCCCCGCCCGCCCGAGCCCGCGGACGGGGCGCACGGACAGGAGGTCAGGGCATGACGCCGGACACGCACGGGGAGATCGACAGGGGGAGCAGTGGTGGGAGTTGACGACGGCCGCCGGCGCGTGGTGGTCACCGGGATCGGCGTGGTGGCACCGGGCGAGGTGGGCACCAAGGCGTTCTGGGAGCTGCTGACGGCCGGCCGGACCGCGACCCGGACGATCTCGACCTTCGACCCCTCGCCGTTCCGGTCCAGGGTCGCCGCCGAGTGCGACTTCGACCCGCAGGCCGCAGGGTTGACGCAGCGTCAGATCCGTCAATGGGACCGCACCGCGCAGTTCGCGGTGGTCGCCGCGCGCGAGGCGCTGGACGACTCGGGGGTGTCGGGCGTCAACGACCCGATCCGCACCGGGGTGATGGCCGGCACCGCCTGTGGGATGACGATCAGTCTGGACCGCGAGTTCGCCGTGGTGAGCGACGAGGGCCGCAAGCGGCTGGTCGACGACGCGCACGGCGTCCCGTACCTCTACGACTACTTCGTCCCGTCCTCGATGGCCACCGAACTGGCCTGGCTGGTCGAGGCGGAGGGTCCGGTGGGCGTGGTGTCGACCGGATGCACCTCGGGGATCGACGTGATCGCGCACGCCTGCGACCTGATCCGCGACGACGCGGCCGACGTGATGCTGGCCGGCGCCTCGGACGCGGCGATCTCCCCGATCACGGTGGCCTGCTTCGACGCGATCAAGGCGACCACCCCGCGCAACGACGAACCCGAGAGCGCCTCGCGCCCCTTCGACCTGACCCGCAACGGCTTCGCCCTCGGCGAGGGCGCGGCGATGTTCGTGCTGGAGGAGCGGGAGCACGCGATCCGGCGCGGCGCGCACATCTACGCCGAGGTCACCGGCTACGCCGGGCGCTGCAACTCCTACAGCATGACCGGGCTGCGGGTCGACGGGAACGAGATGGCCGAGGCTATCCGGGTCGCGCTCGACCGCAGCCGGATGAACCCCGAGGACGTCGGCTACGTCAACGCGCACGGCTCGGCGACCAAGCAGAACGACCGGCACGAGACCGCCGCGTTCAAGAAGAGCCTGGGCGACCACGCCTACCGGGTGCCGGTCAGCTCGATCAAGTCGATGATCGGACACTCGCTGGGCGCGGTCTGCGCCCTGGAGTTCGCCGCCAGCGCGCTGGCGATCGAGCACTCGGTGGTGCCGCCCACGGCCAACCTGCACGTGCCCGATCCCGAGTGCGACCTCGACTACGTGCCGCTGGTGGCGCGGGAACAGCGGGTGCGCACGGTGCTCAGCGTGGCGAGCGGCTTCGGCGGCTTCCAGAGCGCGATCGTGCTCGCCGAGCCGGAGTGGAGCCGGGGATGACCGACGTCGTGGTGACCGGGATCGGCGTGGTGGCACCGAACGGCTGGGGCGTTGCGGAGTACTGGGACGCCACACTGGCGGGCCGGTCCGGTCTCGGGCCGCTGACCCGCTTCGACTCCACCGGGTACCGGGCGCACGTGGCCGGCGAGGTGAACTTCACGCCGGAGGAACACCTGCCGGGCCGACTGCTGCCGCAGACCGACCACATGACGCGGCTGGCCCTGGTCGCGGCCGAGGAGGCGCTCGCCGACGCGGGGGCGGACCCGACGACGATGCCGGACTTCTCCGCCGGCGTCGTGACGGCCGCCTCGGCCGGCGGCTTCGAGTTCGGCCAGAAGGAACTCCAGGCGCTGTGGAGCAAGGGCCCGGCCTACGTCAGCGCCTACCAGTCCTTCGCGTGGTTCTACCCGGTCAACACCGGGCAGATCTCGATCCGGCACGGCATGCGCGGCCCCGGTTCGGCCCTGGTGGCCGAGCAGGCGGGCGGCCTGGACGCGCTGGCCAAGGCCCGCCGGCACGTGCGCGAGGGCACCGCGCTGATGCTGGCCGGCGCGGTGGACGGCTCGCTCTGCCCCTGGTCGTGGCTCTGCCTCAGCCGCAGCGGCACGGTCAGCCCCCGGCGGGACCCGCAGCGGGCCTTCCTGCCCTTCGACGCCGACGCCTCCGGCGGGGTGCCGGGCGAGGGCGGCGCACTGCTCGTGCTGGAGACCCCGGACGGCGCCGCCGAGCGCGGGCAGCACCGCCACTACGGGCGGATCGCCGGCTACGCGGCCACCTTCGACCCCCGACCCGGCTCCGGGCGCCCGCCCGGGCTGCGCCGGGCGATCGACACGGCGCTCGCCGACGCCGGGATCGGCCCCTCCGACGTCGACGTGGTCTTCGCCGACGCCAGCGGCGTGGCCGAGCAGGACCGCGCCGAGGCCGAGGTGCTGGGCGCGGTGTTCGGCCCGCGCGGGGTGCCGGTGACGGCGCCCAAGACGATGACCGGCCGGCTGCTGGCCGGTGGCGCCCCGCTGGACGTCGCGGCCGCGCTGCTCTCCCTGCGGGACGGGGTGATCCCGCCGTCCGTGCACATCGGCCGGCCGGCCCACCCGGACCTCGACCTGGTGCGGGACCGGCCGAGGCCGGCCCGGCTGGGCAGCGCGCTGGTCCTCGCCCGCGGCCACGGCGGCTTCAACAGCGCTCTCGTACTGACCAGTTGACCGGGCCGGCCGACCGCCCGCCTGACCTTCCGGATTCGACAGACCGACCCACCGATGTGAGGAACAGCCATGGCAGAGTTCACCCTTGACGACCTGATCGCCGCGCTGAAGGAGGCTGCCGGAGCCGACGAGGGCGTCGCCCACGACGACATCCTGGACGTCCCCTTCGCCGACCTCGGCTACGACTCGCTCGCCCTGTTCAACACCCTCAACACCATCGAGCGCGAGCGCGGCATCACCCTGCCCGACGAGACCGTGGTGGAGGCCACCACGCCGCGGATGCTCCTGGACGCGGTCAACCTCGGTCTCGCCACGGCCGGCTGAGCATGTGCGGAATCGTGGGGGTGGTCGACTACGACGCCCCGGCCGAACACCGCCGGGACCTGCTCCAGGCGATGACCGACACCATGGCCTGCCGGGGGCCGGACGCCGAGGGCCTCTGGTTCGGCCGCGCGGCCGGGCTCGGTCACCGGCGCCTGTCGGTGATCGACCCCGAGCACGGCCGGCAGCCGATGACCGCGGAACACGAGGGCCGCGGCGCGGCGATCACCTTCAGCGGCGAGATCTACAACTTCCGTGAGCTGCGCGCCGAACTCACCTCGCACGGCCACCGGTTCAGGACGTCCTGCGATACCGAGGTCGTCCTGCGCGGCTACCTCCAGTGGGGCGCCGCGCTGGTCGAGAGGCTCAACGGGATGTTCGCCTTCGCCGTCTGGGACGAGCACAGCGAGGAACTCCTGCTGGTCCGCGACCGGATGGGCGTCAAGCCGCTCTACTACTGGCCGACCGCCGCCGGCGTGCGCTTCGGCTCGGAGCCCAAGGCCGTCCTGGCGGACCGGACCCTGTCCCGCCGGGTCGGCCCGGACGGGCTGTGCGAGGTGCTGGACATGGTGAAGACGCCCGAGGCGGCCGTCTTCTCCGGGCTCGTCGAGGTCCGTCCGGGTCAGCTCGTCCGGGTGGGGCGCGGCGGGGTGCGCCGGCAGACGTACTGGCGGCTGGAGGCCCGCGAGCACACCGACGACCTGCCGACGACCATCGGCACCGTCCGTGACCTGCTCGCCGACACCGTCACCCGTCAGCTGGTCTCGGACGTCCCGCTGGGCACGCTGCTCTCCGGCGGCCTGGACTCGTCGGCCGTGACGGCGCTGGCCGCCCGCAGCGGGCCGGTGCGCTCCTTCTCGGTGGACTTCCGGGGCGCCGCCGACGCCTTCGCCTCCGACGCCGTCCGGCGGGAGGCGGACGCGCCGTACGTGCGCGAGCTGGCGGGGCACGTCGGAGCGGACCACCTGGAGGTGCTGCTGGACAGCCCCGGCCTGTCGGACCCGGCGGTGCGTTCCGCGGTGCTGCGCGCCACCGACCTGCCGCCCGCGTACTGGGGCGACATGTGGCCCTCGCTCTACCTGTTCTTCCGCGCGGTGCGGGAGAACGTCACGGTGGCGCTGTCCGGCGAGGCCGCGGACGAACTCTTCGGCGGCTACCGGTGGTTCCGCAACCCGTTGGCCTTGCGGGCGGCCACCTTCCCGTGGCTCACCCCGGGTTCGGCGCGCTACTTCGGCGGCAGCTCGCTGTTCCAGGCGGGTCTGCTGGACAAGCTCGACCTGGACGGCTACCGGGCGGCCCGGTACGCCGAGGCGCTCGCCGAAGTGCCGGTGCTGCCGGGTGAGTCGGCGCCCGAGAGGCGGATGCGCGAGATCGGTCACCTGAACCTGACCCGCTTCGTGCAGACCCTGCTCGACCGCAAGGACCGGATGAGCATGGCGGTCGGCCTCGAGGTGCGGGTGCCGTTCTGCGACCACCGGCTCGTGGAGTACGTCTTCAACGTGCCCTGGGAGATGAAGAGTTTCGACGGCCGGGAGAAGAGCCTGCTGCGGGCGGCGGTGGCCGACCTGCTGCCGCGCTCGGTGGTCGAGCGGGTGAAGACCCCGTACCCGGCGACCCAGGATCCGGGCTACGAGGGCGCCCTGCGGGCCGAACTGGCCGGGGTGCTCGCCGATCCGGACGCTCCGGTGCTGCCGCTGCTGGACCGCGAGCGGGCCCTGGCCGCGGCTGCCCGTCCGACCGGGGCGGTGAGCCGGCCCTACGACCGGGGCAGTCTGGAGCTGGTGCTGTGGCTCAACTCCTGGCTCGCCGAGTACGAGGTCACGCTGGACCTGTGACGTCGGCGGCGTCCGCGCCGCCGACCGCCGTCGGGGGCAGCCCCTCGGCCAGGACCGCCCGAAGGCCACGCAGCAGCCGCAGCGTGGCCTTCAGGTCGTCCGGATCCAGGCCGCCCGCGAGGTGCTCCATCCACAGGCGTTCGGCGGGTTCGATCCGGGCGAGGGCGTCGGTGCCCTTGGCGGTCAGCGAGACCAACGGGGCCCGCCGGTCGGCCGGGTTGGGGGAGGTGCTGACCAGGCCCTCCTCGACCAGCTTCACCACGGTCTGCTGGACGGCCTGGCGGCGCAGCCCGCGCTCGCGCGCCAGGTGGGCGGCGCTCTGCGGCCCCTCGGCCAGCAGCCCGAGGACCTGCCAGCGCGCGGAGGTGAGCCCGAAGCGGGCGGACAGCGCGTCGCCCGCGCGCAGCAGGGCTCCGTTGACGGCGAACAGTTCGGTGGTGATGTCACTCAAGGTCTCGGCCGCGGGGGAGAGATCGGTCATGGGGGCAGCCTAATCGCAGGCTCTCCACGGCCAGCCTAGCCTCGTCCGGGCCGGGATTTCGGCAAGAACTTGTCATTCCGCCACGGTAGCCACTACGCTCAGTTCGACAAGACCTTGTCGAATTCGGTGGGAGAAATGGGAATGGCGAACGCCACCTCGCAGACCGGCGAGGCCGTCGCGGACGAGGCCGGCGGCCCCGCCGGCTTCACTCACCGCCAGATCATCACCGCGCTGTCCGGGCTCCTGTTGGCCGTGCTGCTCGCCGCACTCGACCAGACGATCGTCTCCACCGCGCTGCGTACGATCGGCGACCAACTGCACGGCCAGACCGTCCAGGCCTGGGTGATCACCGGCTACCTGGTCAGCTCCACGATCGCGATGCCGTTCTACGGCAAGCTGTCCGACATCTACGGCCGCAAGCCGCTCTATCTGGCGGCGATCGCGGTCTTCATCGTCGGCTCGGCGGCCTGCGCGATGGCGAACTCGATGGAGACGCTGGCGATCGCCCGCGTCCTCCAGGGCTTCGGCGGCGCCGGGCTGATGTCGCTGCCGACGGCCGTCATCGCCGACCTCGCCCCGGTGCGCGAGCGCGGGCGCTACTTCTCGTACCTGATGATGGCCTGGGTGGCGGCCAGTGTGCTCGGCCCGCTCGTCGGGGGCCTGTTCGCGGGCGCCGGCGAGATCCTCGGGGTGACCGGCTGGCGCTGGGCCTTCCTGATCAACGTGCCGCTCGGTCTCGTGGCGCTGCTCAGCGTGCGCAAGGCGCTCAACCTGCCGCACCGCAGGGTGGACCACCCGATCGACTTCCGGGGGGCGCTCACCCTGGCGCTCTGCCTGGTGCCGCTGCTGATCGTGGCGGAGGAGGGCCTCGACTGGGGCTGGGGATCGGCGCGTTCGCTGACGCTGTTCGCCGTCTCGCTGATCGGCCTGGTGCTGTTCGTGCTCGCCGAGCGGGCCCGCGGGCTGGAGGCGATGGTCCCGCTGCGGCTGTTCCGGCGCGGTGGCATCACGATGGCCACGGCCGTCAACTTCACCATCGGCGTCGGCATCTTCGGTACGGTCTCCACCCTGCCGCTGTTCCTGCAGCTGGTGCAGGGGCGCAGTGCCACCGTCGCCGGACTGGTGATCATCCCGGTGATGACCGGGGCGATCGTCTCCCAGACGATCTGCGCCAAGATCATCAAGAAGTGGAACCGCTACAAGAAGCCCGCGATCGTGGGCCTCGGCTCGATGGCCGGAGCACTGCTGTCGCTCTCCGCCGCGGGCGCGGACACCCCGCTCGCGGTGATCGTGGTGATCGCGGCCTGGCTGGGCTTCGGCATCGGGCTCTCCCAGACCGTCATCACCCTGGCGATCCAGAGCTCGGCGCCCAAGTCCGAGCTGGGCGTGGCCAACGCCGCCTCCGGGCTGTTCCGCCAGCTCGGCGGCACGAGCGGCGCCGCCGTCTTCATGTCGGTGCTGTTCGGCGTCGCCGCCGGCAGGCTCGACGGGGCCGACCCGGACGAGGCCGTGCGCCGTGCGCTCTCCGACCCGGGCTCCACCGGCGGCCTGAGCGCCTCGGCGGTCGACGCCTTCACCTCGGGCTTCGACACGATGTTCCTGGTCGGCGGCCTGATCCTTGCGGTGGGCTTCCTGCTCACCTTCCCGCTGCGGGAACTGCGCGACGAGGAGTGAGCGCGCGCACGCGCACCCCCTGAACCCGCGTACCCCCGGTCACCCCCGTGCCGGGGGTACGCGCTTTTCCGCTCCGGCTCCGGCCGCGTCCGCGCGCCCTCGCGCGCGCCCGTTCGCGCGCCCGTTCGCGCGCGCGGAGGGCCCGACGACGGCCCGGCGCCGGCTCGAAGGCGCCCCGCGAGCATGGGGGCACCGACCCGCCGAGAGTGGAGGACCGATGCCCCCCGAACCCCTGTCCCTGCCGCTGGACCTGGCCCCCGGCCTGGTGGACGGCGACACCTTCCTGTCGATCATGGGCGCCCTGCCGACCGGGGTCACCGTGGTGACGACCCTGGGACCGGACGGGGAGCCGTACGGGTTGACCTGTTCGGCCGCCTGCAGCGTCTCCAAGGCCCCGCCCCTGCTGCTGGTCTGCATCAACCGCGACAGCCGGGTGCTGAAGGCCCTCCTGGAGCGCGGCGAGTTCGCCGTCAACGTGCTGCGCGGCGGAGGGGAGTCCACGTCCGCGCGCTTCGCCGCGCCCGTGGACGACCGCTTCCGGGACGTCCGGTGGGAGCCGGGCAGCGCCGGTGGCGTGCCGGTCATGTCGGCCGACGTCGTCGCGCACGCCGAGTGCCGGGTCGCCGCGGCCCTCGACGCGGGCGACCACACCATCGTGATCGGCGCGGTGGTGGCCGGCGGGCCCCGGCCCGAGGTGCCCAGCCCGCTGATGTACTGGCGCCGCTCCTACGCCCGCTGGCCGGTGGAGGAGGATCCGCGGACGGCCGCCCTGACCCTGGCGGCCGAGGGCTGAGCCCGCCCGCGTGCGGCGAACGGCGAGGGCCGCGTCCGGGAGCACCTCCCCGGACGCGGCCCTCGCCGTTGCCCCTCGTGTTACGGCTTGACCCGCATCGCCGCCCTGACCTCCTCGGCGCTGGCGGCCAGCAGCTCACGGATCTCCGGGCGGTGGTGACCGGTGGCCCACTCCGCGATCCGGATCATCTTGTCCGCCGTCGGGTTGATGTGGTGGGTGTCGGGGTCGTTGAAGCCCAGGGCCGGCAGCATCCAGTCCGACTCGCGGACCCGCTGCTCCAGCACCCGCGCGGCCTCCTCGGCCGTGGTGTGCCCGGCGTCCACGGCCTCGCACAGCTCGGTGAGCTCGTCGAAGGCCTCCTTGTAGAAGTCCAGCGGACACCACAGGCCCGGGTACGGGTTGTCGTCCAGCGCCTGGCAGTGGCTGTCGTCGCCGGTCTCCTTGGTCCTGGTCAGTGCGTTGAGGATGCGCTTGCCGCCGATCACGCTGGCCGAGGCCCAGATCCGGAAGACCGAGTTCCACAGCGGGTAGTGCGAGAAGGAGATGAAGGAGTTGTTGACCAGCTTGTCGTTCCAGTCCAGCAGGCCCTGCTCCAGTTCCTCCACGTAGGCGAAGCGCTCGACCGCGAAGTCGTCCTCGCGCAGCGCGGCCATCAGCCGCCAGGACAGCGCGTTGATGATCTCGCAGGTGTTGGACAGGCCGCGGGAGAAGAGCGGGTCGATGAAGCCGGCCGCGTGCGACATCAGGCACCAGCGCTCGCCGACCGTCCGGCTCGAGGAGTACTGCATGCGGTCCGTTCGCACCCACTCGCGCACGCTGCGGGCGCCCTTCAACTGCCGCTGCACCGCCGGGAAGCGGTCCACGTGGGACCAGAACTCCTCCTCGGGCGTCAGGTCCGGCCGGGCGGGGTAGCGGCGCTCGTCGAGCTGGATGCCGACGCTGCACAGCGGGTTGGTGGCCCCGGGGTGGTTGTTGAACGGGATGATCCACATCCAGCCGCGCTCGAAGATGTGGTGCATCGTCCCGTCGTTCCACGGCACCGGCGGGCGAAGCTCGGCCGGCGTGTCCACGTGGTCGTCGATCGCGTCCACTCCGACCATGTGGGTGAAGATCGAGCGGGCGTGGTGCTTGAGCCGGCTCGGCTCCTCCCGCAACCCCAACTGCCGTGCCAGCGGCGAGCGGAAGCCGCTGGCGTCGACCAGGTAGCGGGCCCGGACGGTGCTGCCGTCCGCGCCGGAGACGGTCACCCCGCCGTCGTCGAACTCGATGTTCTCCACCCGGTAGTACTGCCGGGCGTCGCAGCCGTAGCGCACCGCGGCGTGGAACATGTAGGAGTCGGTGTCCTGGCGGAAGAAGTGGGCCGCGTTGCCGACGATCGAGGGGATGCGGAACTGGCTGGTCTCGTTCGGGTCCGGCTCCTCGCCGTCCCGGTGGAACATGAAGCCGAAGTTGCTCTTCTGCCCGTGCGAACTGCTGACGTTGGCGAGGACGTCCTGGAAGCTCGCCAGGTTGGCGATCTCCGGCACCCCGTACCGGTCCGAGATCAGCCGCAGCACCACCAGCGTCTGCCCGATGGTGGACTCGCCGACGGCGAAGCGGGGGTGGTGGGCACCGTCCAGCAGCATGATCCGGAAGCCGTGCTTGGCGAGGATCGAGCCGAGCATGGTGCCCGACAGCCCGCTGCCGATGATGACGACGTCGTACGGCCGGTCGCCGTGCCGCGTCTGATCCGCGGTTGTGTCGGTCATGTCGAACTCCTTTTCCTTCAGACCGACTTGACGCCGATGGCGAAGTGGTCGCGGGTGATGGTGTCGGAGGCGGCGATCCGGTCGACGGTGAAGCCGGCCTCCTCCAGGTAGGCGCGGGCCTCCTGCAGCGAGTAGGCCCCGGCCTCGTCCCGGATCATGGTGTGGTTGATCCGCTGCAGCAGGACCTCCGGGTCGCGCTCCTCCGGGTCGATCATGGCGTCGTACAGCACCACCAGGCCGCCCGGGCGCACCGCCTTGTGGGCGCGGCGCAGCAGCTCCCTGCGGTCCCCGACCGGCCAGTCCGGCAGGACGTGACCGAAGATCACCACGTCCGCCTCCGGCAGGTCGGTGGCGAAGAAGTCACCGCCGTGGAAGTCCACCCGGTCGGCGGTTCCGGCCGAGGCCACCAGCTCCTCGAAGAGCGGGCGCAGCGCCGGCAGGTCGAAGACCCCGCCGCGCAGGTGCGGGTGGGCGGTGACGATCCGGGAGGCGACGTTGCCGCGCCCGCCGCCGACGTCCACGAAGGAGGTGTACCGGCTCCAGTCGATCGCGCGCGCCAACTCGTCGGCCGTGAAACCGTTGTGGGCGTCCATGTGCAGCATGATCTGCCGGGCGCGGTCCAGGTCCTCGTACTGCTTGGGGTAGGCCAGCTGGCCCTGCGCGGCCACGGCCGACTTGGCCTTGCCGTCGCGCAGCGCGTCGGTCAGCTGCGCCCAGGCGTGGTAGTGCAGCCGAGCGTGCTGGCGGGCGGTGCCGCCGAGGTACGTGGGGCCGGGGAGCAGGAACTCCCGGGCGAGCTCGGAGGCCCGGTAGCCGCCGTCCTGCTCGTCCAGCAGGCCGAGGCCGACCAGGGCGTTCAGGAAGTCCTTGAACAGCCGGTGCCGGACGCCCAGTTCGGCGCGGATCTGGTCGAGCCCGGCGGAGCGCTCGGCGAGCAGCTCGAAGAGGCCGAGCTCGACCGCGCTCTGCAGCGCCTTCGCCTGGAAGTAGGCGGTGTTGAGGGCGACGATCCGGCGCGCGCGGGCGGCGGCGCTGTCGGTGGACGAGGTCATCGTGCGTCCTTTCTCAGGGGGAGGGGGATCAGGCCGCCGCGCCGAACCAGGTGGTCGCGGCGTGGTGCAGTTCCTCGGTGCGGGCCGGTTCGCCGGCCCAGGCCACGTAGCCGTCCGGGCGGACGAGGTGGGCGGTGTCCGGGTCCGGGCCGCCCGACTTGACGGTCAGGGTGTCCACGCGGTCCGCCCAGGCGGCCAGCGGCGAGGCGGTCGGGCCCTGTTCGGGGAGCAGCAGCAGACCGCGGGCCCCGGCGAAGCAATCGCTGATCCTCCGCGGCCCGTCCGCGGTGATCAGCTCGGCGTCCGGCATCCGGCGGCCGACCAGAGGGTGGTCGCCGCCGCCGTAGGCGACGTCGAAGCCGGAGAGCATGCCGGCGATGTGGCGGTTGGTGTCGGGCAGCGCCATCAGGTCGCGGAAGGTCTGGCGCAGTGCCTCGTACCGCGGGTCCGGGTCGATCAGGACGGCCTGGGTGCGGGTGTTGCGCACCACGCCGTCGGCGATCGGGCGACGCTCGCGGCCGTAGCTGTCCAGCAGCTCCTCGGTGCCGTGGCCGCGGACCACGGCGGCCAGCTTCCAGCCGAGGTTGACGGCGTCCTGGAAGCCCAGGTTGAGCCCCTGGCCGCCGGCCGGCAGGTGGATGTGCGCGGCGTCGCCGGCCAGCAGCACCCGGCCCAGCCGGTAGGAGTCGGCCAGCCGGGAGACGTCGGTGAGGCGGGACAGCCAGGTGACGTCGTGCATCCCGTGGTCACTGCCGGTGTGCTCGACCAGTGCGGCGCGCATCTCCTCCTCGGTGACCGGGGCGCGGCGGTCGGCGAAGGGCCGGTCGAACCAGGCGACGGTGGCCCGGTAGACGCCCGGCTGGTGCTGGAAGGCGCCGAACCAGGACCGCTTGGCGGGGTTGACCAGGCCCACCGGCCGCATTGGGCCGAGGCCCTCGCCGCGCGGCAGGTCGCCGCTGAAGCGCATGTCGCCGATGAGGGCGTACATGTGCGGGTCCTGTCCGGTGAAGCCGATGCCGGCGGCCTTGCGGACGGTGCTGCCGCCGCCGTCGCAGCCGACCAGGTACCGTGCCCGAAGCAGGCCCGTGTCCGTCTCGACGGTGACCCCGTCGGCGTCCTGGGCGAAGCCGGTGACGCCCGAGCCGCGCACGATCCGCACGCCCAGTTCGCGGGCCCGTTCGGCGAGCAGCTCCTCGGTGCGCAGTTGGGGCACCAGCAGCACGTACGGGTGGCGGGTGTCGAACTCCTCGAAGCGCATCGGCACGCCCAGGCTGGCGAAGTTGCCACCCTGCAGCACGCCCGCGCCCTCCTTGAAGCGGTCGAGCAGCCCGCGCAGTTCGAGCAGTTCCACGGTGCGGCCCTGCATGCCCATGGCCTTGGAGTGCTTCTCCGGCTCGCGGCGCCGTTCCACCACCACCGCCCGGGCTCCGCCCAGGGCCAGTTCGCAGGCGAGCATCAGGCCGGTCGGCCCCGCTCCCGCCACCACCACATCGCAGTCCAACGCGACCTCCCGTCTCGGTCCGGTACGACGGCCTCACCGTGTCAGCCGGACTTCGAGCCGGAGTCCAGCGCGGGTACGCGAGCAGGCCGAACGGCACCAAGGCCGCTCGAAGCAGGCTGCCTAGCGTGGGCGCCGACCCTGACCCGCAGACACCGAGGACAGCCATGCCATTCACCGCGAAAGAGGCCGCCTACCTGGCCTCGCAGCCGCTCGCCCGCCTGGCCACCGTGGACGGCCGGGGACAGCCGCACGTCGTCCCGCTGGGCTTCCACTACAACGCCGAGCTCGGCACCGTCGACGTGACCGGGCGCGGCATGGCCCGCAGCCTCAAGTACCGCCACGTGCAGGGGCATCCGCGGGTGTCGCTGGTGGTGGACGACATCGTGGACGCGCAGCGCTGGGTCGTCCGCGGGATCGAGATCCGGGGCACCGCCGTCGCGCTGGCGACCGGCGGCAAGGAGATCCTGCCGCACGTCGACGACGAGCTGATCCGGATCACGCCGGAGCGGATCGTCTCCTGGGGCATCGACTCCGACTGCCAGGCTCCGCCGCTGGCCCGCAACGTCGGGGCGGGGGCGCAGGCATGATCGAGCGGCTGCCGAAGTTCCCCTGGGACGTTCTGTTCCCGTACCGCAGGCGCGCGGCCGCCCACCTCGACGGGTTGGTCAACCTGGCGCTCGGTGACCCGGTCGACCCGACCCCGGAGGCCGTGCGCGCGGCCCTGGCCGCCGCGGCCGACGCCCCGGGCTACCCGTCCACCGAGGGCACGCCCGCGCTGCGGGCCGCCGCCGCGGCCTGGCTGCTGCGCCGCGAGGGCGTGAGCGTCGAGCCGGAGGCCGTGATCCCGGCGGTCGGCACCAAGGAGCTGATCGCCTGGCTGCCCACCATGCTGGGCCTGGGCCCGGGGGACGTCGTCCTTGCCCCCCAACTGTCCTTCCCCACCTACGAGGTGAGCGCTCGACTGGCCGGTGCCACCTTCGTCCGGACGGACGACCCGCTGAGCTACGACGGCCCCGCGCCGCGCCTGCTGTGGCTGAACTCCCCGTCCAACCCGGAGGGCCGGGTGCTCGACGCCGCCGAACTGCGCGCGGTCGTCGAGTGGGCGCGCGAGCGCGGCACCCTGGTGGTCAACGACGAGTGCTACCTGGACCACGTGTGGGAGCGCTCGACCCGCTCGGTGCTCCACGCCGAGGTCACCGGCGGCGACCACCACGGCGTACTGGCGGTGCACTCGCTGTCCAAGCGCTTCAACCTGGCCGGCTACCGGGCGGGCTTCGCCGCCGGCGACCCGGCCGTCATCGCGACGCTGCTGGAGGTGCGCAAGCACGCCGGCCACATGGTCCCCGCCCCGGTGCAGGCCGCCATGGTCGCCGCGCTCGGTGACGACGCGCACCTGGCGGCCCAGCGCCAGCGCTACGCCCGGCGGCGCGAGCTGCTGCGCGGGGCGCTGGTGGACGCCGGCTTCCGGATCGAGCACTCGGCCGGTGCGCTGTTCCTCTGGGCGACCAGGGACGAGCCGTGCTGGACGACCGTCGGTGCGCTGGCCGACCGCGGCATCCTGGTGGCGCCCGGTGAGTTCTACGGCGCTGCGGCCGCCCGGCACGTGCGGGTGGCCGTCACCGAGACCGACGAGCGGGTCGAGCAGGCGGTGAAGCGGCTCGCCGAGGGCATCTGACCCCGCTCCCCTTCCCGTTCCGCCCCCGAGCCCCGTCGGCCGTGCCGACGGGGCTCACCGCCGCCCCGGACAGTGCGAGGGCCGCCGCCCCGGACAGCACGGCCGCCGCCCCCGGACGGGTCCGGGGGCGGCGGCCGTGGGCGGGCGGGTCAGCCCCGTTCGGGCACCACGCTCTCCACCAGGTGCAGGTAGGAGTTGACCGGACGGACCTCGGCCCGGGTCAGGCCCGCCTCCTCGATCAGCGAGACCAGGCCGGCCCTGGTGTGCTTGCGGCCGCCGACGTTGAGCAGCAGCAGGAGGTCCATCGCCGTGGTGAACCGCAGCTCGGGGCTGCCGTCCACCAGGTTCTCGACCACGATCACCCGGCTGCCCGGAGCAGCCGCCCGGACGACGTTGCGCAGCGTCAGGACGGTGCTCTCGTCGTCCCACTCCAGGATGTTCTTCAGCAGGTAGACGTCGGCCTGCACCGGGATCTCCCGCCGGCAGTCGCCGCCGAGCAGCGTGGCGCGCCCGGCCAGCGCACCGCCCGGCCGCAGCCGGGCGTCGGCCCCGGAGACGACCTCGGGCAGGTCCAGCAGGGTGCCGCGCAGACCGGGGTTGCGCTCCAGCAGGGTGGCCAGCACGTGCCCCTGGCCACCGGCGATGTCCACCACCGTGCCGACCCCGCCGAGGTCCAGCCGGTCGGCCAACGCGAGCGCGGAGAGCCGGCTGGACTGGGTCATCGCCCGGTCGAACACGGCCGCCGACTCGGGGGAGTGGGCGTGCAGGTGGTCGAAGAAGTCCATGCCGTGCAGCTCGGGGAAGACGGCCTTGCCGGTGCGCACCGCCTCGTCGAGGTGGCCCCACAGCTCCCAGGTCCACGGCTCGGTGCCCCAGAGCACCATGTCCTTCAGGCTGCGCGGGGTGTCCTCGCGCAGCAGCCGGGAGGCGCCGGTGTGCACGTACCGACCGTCCGGCTGCTCGGCGAACACGCCGTAGCAGGCCAGGGCGCGCAGCAGCCGCTGCAGGGTGTCCGGGTCCGCGTTCACGGCCCGGGCCAGCTCGGCCGCGCCGGCGGGCTCGTCGCCCAGGGCGTCAGCCAGGCCCAGCCGGGCCGCGGCCCGCACGGCGGCGGCGCCGGCCGCCGCCAGCCCCAGCTCGCGCAGCTGGATCACCGGCTGCGCAATGATCTCGCCGTTGTCCGTCATGGTGCTCCCCCTCTCAGGCGCCGTGCTGCGCGAGCAGGTCGAACGGGGCCGGCTCGGCCTTGGCCAGGCTCATCACCTTGCCGACCCGGGCGCGGAACTCCGGCGAGCCGGTCGCCGCCCGGTGCGAGGCCGCGTCGTCCCACTCGGCGGTCTCCACGTACACCGAGGCGTCCGTGGCGCAGCGGTACAGCCGGTGCGAGCGGAAGCCGGGCCGGCCGCTCATGAACTCGCTGATCTCGCCGACGAGCGTCTCGAACTCGGCGACGTCCCCGGTGACGGTGAAACGGTTGATGAAGGTGTACACGGTGTTCCTCCTGTGGTGGGTCGGACGGGTGGGGTGGTGCGGGTCAGAGGGAGCCGAACAGCCGGTCACGGAGCTCGCGCCGCTGGACCTTGCCCGTGGCGGAGCGCGGGATGCCCTCCACCAGGCGCAGCTGCTTCAGGTGCTCGTAGTAGGGGAGCCGGGCGTTCGCGAACGCGGCCAGGGCGGCCGGGTCGACGCCCTCGCCGCGCGGCACGACGAGGCCGACGGCGACGGCGCCGCTCAGCTCGTCGGGCTGGTCGAAGACCACGCAGTCGGCGACGGCCGGGTGCCGCATCAGCACCCGCTCGATCTCGGTCGGCGACACCAGCCAGTTGTCGCACTTGAAGACGTCCTTGATCCGGTCGACGACGAACAGGCGGCCGGCCTCGTCGATCCGGCCGACGTCACCGGTGCGGAACCAGCCGTCCGCGTCGACGGCGTCGGTGGGCCCGTCGCCCAGGTAGCCCAGCATCAACTGCGGGCCCCGGACCTGGATCTCACCGCGCTCGCCCACCGGCAGCACCGCGCCGGTGCGCACGTCCACGATCCGGCAGGCCGTCCCGGCGACCGGGGGCCCACTGGAGCCGAGGGTGGGCCCCTCGGGCAGGTCGAAGTGCGTCGACGGGGACGTCTCGGCGAGGCCGTAGCCCTGGACGACCGGCACCCCGAAGTGCTCCTGCAGGGCGGTCGTCGTCCGGGGCGGCAGCGCCGATCCACCGGACAGCACCGCCCGTAGCGAGGGGACGCGGAAGTCGGGCAGCCGCTCGTCCCCGGCGAGCCGGGACAACCGCACCGGCAGGCTGTACAGGTGCGAGGCCCGCCAGGTACGGGCCAGTCCCACCAGCGCCGCGCGGTCCTCCTCCGGGCAGAGCACGTGCGTCGCGCCGACCGCGAGCGCGGTGTTCAGGTGCATCAGGTGGAAGGAGGGCAGGTTGTTGAGCGAGACGGCGTCGGCCGTCAGCCGGTGGGCGTGCGCCGACTGCGCCGCGTTCACCAGCAGGTTGCGGTGGCTGAGCCGGACGGTCTTCGGCGCGCCGGTGGTGCCGCTGGTGAACTGCAGGCAGGCGGTCTCCACCACCTCGCCGGCCGGGACGGCGGTGCGCTCCAGGGCGTCCAGGACGGGCGTGCCGTCGAGCGCGTCGGCGGTCACCACCAGTTGCCGCAGCAGCGGCAGCCGGTCCCGCAGGGCCAGGACACGGCGGTGCATCCGGGGCGACAGCACGGCCGCCCGGGCGCCGCAGGAGTTCAGGACGTGCACCAGGGTGTCGTCCGGGACGAGCGGGTTGAACATGGCGCTGGTGTTCCCGGAGCGGGAGATGCCCAGGAAGGTGACGGCGAAGTCGACGGTCAGTTCGGCGGCGATCGCGATGACCGTGCCGGGACCGCCGAACGCGGCGCGCAGCGCCTCGGCGCAGTCGCTCACCCGGGCCTCCAGCGCGGCGTGGTCGAGCACCAGGTCACCGTGCACCAGAGCGACATGACGGGGCGTCAGCTCAGCCGCGCGACGGACGAGGTCGTCGATCCGGGGCCCGCCGATCAGCTCCGCCACCACGTCCAGCGGCGGACCGAAGGTCGTACTGTCCCGTGGGAGGTCCACGGTGGCCTCCTCTCAGGCGGGCAGGTCGTCCCGGTGCACCCGGCGGTGCCGGACCTTCAACTCGCCGTCGACGCGCACCAGCTGGTCCTCACAGCTGCAGCTCAGGTGCACGGCGGCCGGCCCGCCCTTGGGCGTCGCGACGATCAGCGCGTAGGTCTTGGCGAGCACCAGGCCGTCCGGCTGCGCGGCGACCTCCAGCATCCCCAGCCAGTGCCGGTGCCGGATTCCGGCATCGGCCAGGCGCTGCGCGGCTTCCCGGGCGCCCTGCTCGATCGCCGCGCGACCCTCCTGCGGGTGCGGGCGGGCGTTGGCGGCGAACACGCCGTCCTCGGTGAAGGTCGCGGCCCACTCGGTGACCTCACCCTCGTCCAGGTGGCGCATCTGCCGCCCGTAGAAGTGCTGGACCTCCTCGTAGAGCGAACCGGTCATGCTCCGGGCCTCCTCGTTGCGTCGGTGGTTGGGCAGCGCCGACGCTCCCACCCGCGCTTCGAATCCCGTTGGAGCGGTCGGCGTGTGCGGCGCGCTCGAACCGCAGTCGAAGCCGTCCGGGCAGGGTCGGCCCGGGGCCTGTTCCCCCGGGTTCCCGACGGGGCGCGGGGGCGGGCCCCGACCGGCGGGCCCGCCCGGGCCCGCGATCCGTGAGCGAGACAGGAGATCGATGCGATGAGCACCGTGACGACCGGCGACGTCGCCCTGGTGACCGGGGCGACCAGCGGCATCGGACTGGCCAGCGCCGAGCGGCTGGCCCGGCGCGGGCTGAGCGTCTTCATCTGCGCCCGCACCGCGCAGGGCGTCGCCGAGACGGTCGCCCGCCTGCGCGGCGAGGGCCTGGAGGTGGACGGCCTCGCGGCCGACGTCCGCTCCGCGCAGGACGTGAGCAGGGTCGTCCGGGCGGCGGTGGACCGCTTCGGCGCGATCGGCGTGCTGGTCAACAACGCCGGACGCAACGGCGGTGGCGTCACCTCCACCCTCACCGACGAGCTGTGGCAGGACGTGATCGACACCAACCTCACCAGCGTCTTCCGCGTCACCCGCGAGGTCCTCACCACCGGCGGCATGGAGGCGGCCGGGCACGGGCGGATCATCAGCGTCGCCTCCACCGGCGGCAAGCAGGGTGTCCCGCTGGGCGCCCCCTACTCGGCCTCCAAGGCCGGCGTCATCGGTTTCACCAAGGCGCTGGCCAAGGAGCTCGCCCACACCGGCACCACGGTCAACGCCGTCTGCCCCGGCTACGTCGAGACGCCGATGGCCGTGCGGGTCCGCCAGGCGTACGCCGCGACCTGGGCGACCACCGAGGAGGACGTGCTCTCGCGCTTCGAGCAGAAGATCCCGCTCGGCCGCTACTCCACCGCGGAGGAGGTCGCCGGCATGGTCGACTACCTGACCACCCCCGACGCCGCGTCGGTCACCGCGCAGGCGATCAACGTCTGCGGTGGCCTCGGCATCTACTGAGCCGCACCCCACGCACCCCGCCGAACTTCACCCCGCCGACGGAAAGGGCCGGTCCCACCCATGAGCACCATCCAGCACACCACCCACTCGATCGACGTCGACGCCCCCGCCGAGGTCGTCTACACCGTCATCGCCGACGCCCTGGCCTGGCCGCGGCGCTTCGCCCCCACCCTCCACGTCGAGCGCGAGGAGCTGGGGCCCGGCGCCGAGCGCCTGCGGATCTGGGCCCGGGCCAACGGCGAGGTCAAGCACTGGACGTCCCGCCGAGACCTGGACGCCGACCTGCGCCGGATCCGCTTCCGCCAGGAGGCCTCCTCGGCCCCGGTCGCCTCGATGGCGGGGGAGTGGCAGGTCGCCGAGCGCCCCGGCGGCACCACCCTCACCCTCACCCACGAGTTCAGCGCGCTCGACGACGACCCGCAGGGCCTGCGCTGGATCAGCGAGGCGACGGACCGCAACAGCCGCAGCGAGCTCGCCGGCATCAAGGACCTCGCCGAACGCTGGAACCGGCTCGCCGAGTTCGAGTTCGAGTTCGAGGACTCGGTGCTGGTCGACGCCGCCCCGGAGGCCGTCTACGACTTCCTGCGGGACGCCGCCGCCTGGCCCGCCCGGCTGCCCCACGTCGCCCGCCTCGACCTGCGCGAGGAGGCCGGCGGCATCCAGCACATGTCCATGGACACCCGCACCGCCGACGGCTCCGAACACACCACCGAGTCCATCCGGATCTGCTTCCCGGAGTCCGGCATCGCCTACAAGCAGCTGCGCACCCCCTCCATGATGGCCGCCCACACCGGCCGCTGGACCGTCGAGTCGACCGACCGCGGAGTGCGGGTCACCTCCTGGCACGCCGTCGTCCTCAACCCCGAGGCGGTCCCCACCGTCCTCGGCCCGGACGCCACCGCCGCCACCGCCCGCCGCTTCATCCGCGAGGCCGCCGGCGGCAACAGCCGCGCCACGCTCGGCCTGGCCAAGCGGTTCGCCGAGGAACGCCGTGGCTGACCCCGCTCCGGCCGTCCTGATCGCGGGGGCCGGCCCGGTCGGCCTCACCGCGGCCCACGAACTCGCCAGGCGCGGCGTTCCCGTCCGGCTGGTCGACGCCGCGCCCGGCCCGGCCACCAGCAGCCGGGCCCTGGCGGTGCACGCCCGGACCATGGAGGTGCTCGAGCAGATGGGCGCCCTCGACCGGCTGCTGCCGCTCGGCCGGCGGGTCACCCACTTCACCATGCACCGCCGGGGCCGCACCCTCATCCGCTTCGACACCAACTACCGCTCACTGCCGACCCGTTACCCGTTCAGCCTGATGGTCGACCAGGTGGTCACCGAGCAGGTGCTGCGCGAGCGCACCGCCGAACTCGGCGTCCCCGTGGAATGGGGCGTCGAACTCACCGCGCTGCAGCCCGGGCCCGACTCCGTGCTCGTCACCCTCCGCCACGCCGACGGGCGCACCGAGGAGACCCGGGTGCCCTGGCTGGTCGGCGCCGACGGCGGCCGCAGCACCGTGCGCAAGCAGCTCGGGATGCGCCTGATCGGCGACTCCACCGAGGTCTGGCTCAACGCCGACGTCACCCTCGACGCCGACCTCCCGCCGGACAGCAACCACCTGCTGCACACCGAGCCCGGCACCCTGCTGCTCGTCCCGTTCCCCGAGCCCGGCAAGTGGCGCGTGGTGGACACGGTGGACACCGACGGCGCCGAGGACCGCGAGCTGGTCCGCCGCCGCCTGGCCGACAAGATCGGCCGGGCGCTCGGGCGCCCCGTCCAGGTCGGCACCCCGACCTGGCTCTCCGTCTTCACCGTCCAGCAACGCCAGATCACCCGGATGCGCGAGGGCCGCTGCTTCCTCGCCGGGGATGCCGCCCACGTCCACAGCCCGGCCTCCGGGCAGGGCATGAACAGCGGTATCCAGGACGCCTACAACCTCGCCTGGAAGCTCGCCGACGTGATCCGCGGCCACGCCGGGCCCGCCCTGCTGGACAGCTACGACGCCGAGCGCGTCCCGACCGGGGCCGTGCTGCTGCGCTCCACCCGCACGGCCACCGCCCTGGTGTCGCTGCGCACCGCGCTGGCCCCGGCCCTGCTGACCGTGGGCACCGCGGCGCTGCGCCGGATCACGCCGCTGCGGCGCAAGGTCGAGGGCCGGATGATCCGGGGCTTCTGCGGACTGGCCCTCGCCTACCCGGACAGCCCGCTCACCCGCCCGGCCGGCTCGCGCGCCGGGCAGCCCTCCCCCGGGGACCGGGTGGGCTGCGACGCCCGGACGGCCGCCGGGCACCCCGGCTGGTCCGCGCTCTGCGCCGAACTCGCCGACCCCCGCTGGACCCTGCTCGCCACCCCGGCCGAGGGCGGGAGCACCGGGCACCGGGAGGCGCTCGCCCGGGTGGAGCGGCTGTTCGGCTCCGCCGTCTCCGTCCGTACCGTCGCCGACCCCGGAGCCCCGGGCGAGCTGCCCGACCCCGGGGGTATTCTGCGCCGCGAACTCGGCCTGGCACCAGGGGAGTTCCTGCTGATCCGGCCGGACGGCCACCTCGCCGCGCGGGACCGGGGGCCGGAGCGCTGCCTCGACGTCCTGCGGGACTGCGCCCTGCTGCCGGAAGGAGCCGCGCATGCGCCTCATTGACCTCTCCTCGACGATCGACGCCAACGCCTGGGAGGTGGACGGCATCCGCCACGAGGTGCTGACGCCGGCCGACGGCGCGCGCCACATGGCCGAGGGCATGCTCCGTGACCACGGCCTCGAGTTCGACGTCGCGGACCTGCCGGACGGGGAACTGCTCTCGCTGGACACCCTGACCCTGACCACCCACACCGGCACGCACGTCGACGCACCCTCCCACTACGGCAGCAGGGCCGCCTACGGAGTGCCGCGCCACATCGACGAGTTGCCGCTGGAATGGTTCATCGGGCCGGGCGTCCGGCTGGACCTCACCGACTGCGGGGTCGGGACGGTCGGCGTGGACCGGCTGCGGCGCGCCTTCGACGAGATCGACCACCGGCCGAGTGCCGGGGAGATCGTGCTGCTGCACACCGGTGCCGAACGACTCGCCGGGACTCCCGAGTACTTCACCCGGTTCGCGGGCCTGGACGGGGCGGCGACGAACCTTCTGCTCGACCTCGGCGTGCGGCTCATCGGGACGGACGCCTTCGGGCTGGACGCTCCGTTCACGCACATGCTCGCCGAGTTCCAGCGCACCCGCGACCGTTCCGTGCTGTGGCCCGCGCATTTCGCGGGCCGGCAGCGGGAGTACTGCCAGATCGAGCGGCTGAGCAATCTGGGCGCACTGCCCGCGCCGACCGGGTTCACCGTGCAGGCGTTCCCGGTCAAGATCGCCGGGGCGGGGGCGGGTTGGACGCGAGCGGTGGCGCTGCTCGACTGAGGACGGAGTGCGCCACGGCCGAGGGCCCGACCACCGTCACGGTGGTCGGGCCCTCGGCGTTCACGACGGCCCGTCAGATCCGGCCGAAGGCCCGCAGCATGTACTCCGAGCGGTCCACCGGGTTGAGGTCGGTCCGCCGCCGCCTCGGCGCCGCTCCGACCACCGGCTGGAAGCTGTGGAACCGGGTGACCAGCACGCCCTGGCCCTGGCTCAGGCCCGGCAGCCGCTGCTCGAAATCCTGCACCGTGCGGGCCGGGATCGTCCCCTCCACCAGGCAGCTGCTGCCCAGGCCCCGGGTGCTCTCCGGCGTGGCGCCGCACTCCACCAGGCTCAGCAGGGCGGCGCTGGCGTTCTCACCCGGCACCTCCAGCTCGAAGCGGTTGACCGGTTCGTACACCTGCGTGCCCGCCTGCTTGAGCGCGTTCATCAGCACGAGCGGCGTGAGCTTGCGGAAGTCGCCCGCCGCGCTCACCGGGCTGGCGAACCCGGAACGGGTGAGGGTCACCAGGATGTCCAGCACCTCCCAGCCGTTCAGCCCCTGCTGCAGGGTGGCCCGCACGGCCTCCTCGACGGCCTTGTGGAAGGCGTGCGGCAGCGAGCCGAGCTCCACCGAGCGGCGGAACACGACCCCTGATCCCGGCTCCCCGGGTTCCACCCGCAGGCCGATCGTGGCCCAGAAGAAGGTCTTGCTCCGGTAGTCGATCTCCTCCACCGACTCGCCGACCCCGATCGGGCGCTCGACACAGATGATCCGGGTGCCCTCGAAGGCCACGTCCAGCTTGAACTCGTCGGCGAGCGTGGCCGCGATGACCTCCTTCTGCACCTCACCGTAGAGCGAGACGGCGATCTCCTGCTCCTCGTCGTCCTTGCGGACGTTGATGAACGGGTCCTGGTCGGCCAACTGCAGCAGCGCGTCGTACAGTTCGGGCATCGCGCTGGGCCGGGAGGGTCGGATCACGGTCTCCAGGCTCGGCGGCGCGAACAGGTGCTCCCCGTCCAGCCCCTCGGCCGAACCGAGCCGGTCGCCGATCCGGATGCCCTTGAGCCCCCAGACCTTGGCGATGTCCCCGGCCCGGGCCCGCGACTCGACGACGGCCGAGCCCCGGTCGAACACCTCGACCACCGTGGTGCGGCCGGGAATCTCGGTGACGGCTCCGTGCTGGTCGCGCCGGAACACGGACACCTTCTCCCGCGACCCGAGCTCGCCCTCGTGCAACCGGACGTAGGCGACCTTCTCGCCCGCCCACCCGCGCTCGATCTTGAACACGGTACCGCGGAGGGTGCCCCCAGAGCCGCCGTGATTGACCGGAAACAGCCTGGTGATCCCGTCGATCAGGGCATCGATGCCGGCGCCGGCCACGGCCGAGCCGAAGAGCACCGGGTAGAGCTGGGCCCGGGCCGCCTGGCGGGCGAGTTCCGCGCTGTAGTCCTGCGCGGTCAGGGAGGTCTCGTCCTCGAGGTAGCGGGCCAGGAAGTCGTCGCCGTGCTCGGCCAGGACGTCGGCCAGTTCGGCGGCGAATTCGGGGTCGTCGGTCCCGACGGTCCGGGCGAACGCCCGTGCTCCGGGGGTGCCCGGTTCCTCGACCCGGGTCAGGGCGACGACGGCCGGGGTGAGCTCGGAGCGGATCTCGTCCAGGAGCTCGTGGTAGCGCGCGCCCATCCTGTCGATCTTGTTGACGAAGAGGATGACCGGCATGCGCAGTTTCACCAGCGTGCGCATCAGCAGCCGGGTCTGGGCCTGCACGCCCTCCACGGCGGAGATGACCAGCACCACGCCGTCGAGCACGCCGAGGGCCCGTTCCACCTCGGAGATGAAGTCCGGGTGGCCGGGGGTGTCGATGAGGTTGACCTTGACGTCGCCCACGGTGAAGGACACCACCGCGGACCGGATGGTGATGCCGCGCTGGCGCTCGAGTTCGTGCGAGTCGGTCTGGGTGTCGCCGCGGTCGACGCTGCCGACCCGGTCGATGACGCCGGCGGTGTGCAGCAGCCGCTCGGTCAGGCTGGTCTTACCGGCGTCGACATGGGCCAGGATTCCGATGTTCACGGTTGTCAAGACGTGTGTCCCCTAGTTCTGCGGTCTTCGTACGGATTACCGGAGCAACACGGATCTTTCGGGGCACGTCCTTCTCCTCGTGGCTCTGTCTCGCGGGTATCAGGTGACTGGTGCCGGCCCATGGGGCCAACCGCCCCCACCCTAACAGGACTTGTCGACCCGCCAGCCGATCGGCGGGGGTCGGTCGACGGGGGTGTTTCCCTCGGGACAGGGAGCCGGACCGCTCTGGAAATGCGTCGGTGCCACCTTGGAATTGCGCGCCTGCCACCTTGTGCGGATTCCTCTTGAGGCCCGTCCGCGGACCCGGATATACCTGGGGCCGAGGGAAATCCGAGCGACATCGGAGGCATGGTGAAGTTCAACATTCTGGGTCCGCTGGAAGTCCTCGACAAGGGAATTCCGTGCACCCCGAGCGCGCTGAAGGTCCGCTGGACGCTGGCGGTCCTGCTCATGAACGCGAACCGGATCGTGGACCTCGGCCTCATCATCGAGGAGATCTGGGGCAGCAGCCCGCCACGCACGGTGGTCACCACCGCGCAGACGTACATCTACCAACTGCGCAAGCTCTGCCGTCCGCTGGGCCGCGAGGTCATCCTCACCAAGGCCCCCGGCTACGTGCTGCTGCTGGGGGAGGAGGAGCTGGACGCCCAGGAGTTCGAGCGGCTGCACCACGAGGGGGACCGGCTGCTGGCCGCCGGCCACCCCGAGGCGGCCGCCCAGCGGCTGCGGCAGGCGCTGGACCTGTGGCGGGGCACCGCCCTGGCGGACATCCCGGTGGGTGCTCCGCTCGCCGGTCACGTCGCCGTCCTGGAGGAGATGCGCCTGCGCGCCCTGGAGCACCGCATCCTGGCCGACCGGCAGCTCGGGCGCCACCGGGAACTCATCCCCGAACTGAGACTGTTGACCCTGCATCAGCCGATGAACGAGTGGTACCACGAGCAGCTCATGCTCGCCCTGGACGCCGCCGGGCGGCGGAGCGAGGCCCTGCACGTCTACCGCGTGCTCTACCGCCGGCTCGACGAGGACCTCGGCATCGCCCCCTCCCGACCGCTGCAGGAGCTGCACAACGACCTGCTCAGCGGCACGTCGCCCACTCGGCAGGAGTTCCAGGCGCTTGCCGCGCGGGCGATGGAGCAGGGCCTGCGGGCCCGTTCGGCCTGAGGCCCGTCCCGGCCGAGCCCTGCTCCGCTCCCTGCCGGGCCGTCGTCCCCGCAGGGGTCCGCGCCGGACCGGTCCACCGCGGACGGATCCGCGCCGGACCGGTCCGCGGGGCTCAGGCCCGGCCGGCCGGGACCAGCATGGAAGCGGCCCGGGCCTTGTTCACGGCGTCGATCCGGGAGACGGCGTTGAGCTTGACGAACACGTTCCGGAGATGGCGCTTGACGGTGCCGGGCGAGATGCAGAGCCGGCCCGCGATGGCTGAGTTGCTCAGCCCGTTCGCGACCAGGCCCATGACCTCCCGCTCGCGTCCGGACAGGCGGTTGCCGCGCTGGCCGGCCATCCAGTCGAGGCCGGAGCGCGAGGCCATGATGTAGACCCGCTCCCGGTCCGAGGTCAGGCCCCGGATCACCGAGCCGAGGCACTCCCCGGCCGCGTCCTCGGCCAGGTAGGCGTGCACACCGCTGCTGAGGTACGTCTCCATCTCGCCGGGGTGGTCCCGCCGGCTCAGTACGACCACCCGGGTGCCCCGGTCGAGCAGGCGCTCGAGGCCCCGCTCGGTGTCGGCCACCGACTCGCCCGCTCCGTACACCACGACGTCCACGGGGTGCCCGGCCATGACGGCGAGTGCTTCGTCCACGCCGCCGACGGCGGCGCGGAGGACGAGGTCGGGCTCGGCCGACAGCAGGGCCTGCAGGCCCGTGCGCAGCAGGACGTTGTCCTCGACGACGAGAACCGACGGATGGTTGTTGCCGACTGACACGGTTGACCCCCGATGGCGACAGGCGCGAGTGACCGATGAGTGGAGCGATCCGGGCTGGCCGCGGCGGGCGGTGCGGTGGACGCCCCGGGCCCGGTGACGGGCCCAAGAGAACCGATTCTTCGGAGTGGGGCCCGGAAGGTGTGCGGGCCGGGAGCGGGCCGTGGAGCGGCCGGGCCGGGGTCGCTGCGGGGTGGGCCGTGCCGCGGGGGCCGGGACGGCCCGGGCTGTCCTGGAGCCGTCGGCCGATCGGGCGGCCGCGGCACGGGCCGGTGCGGCCACGCCCGTGAACTGGCGTGAGGCCTCTGGCCGGCCGGGGAAAGCAGCCATGCGAAGTCCTCCGGTGGGTGGCGGTCGGGTAGGTGTACGTGTTCGTTGTCGCGTGTGAGGAAGGCACGGCCGGGCGGCTTCCGGGCCGCCACACACGCGGCCGGCCGGGGTTCACGATCCGGGCCCGCCCGCGGCGGCCGCCGGTCACCCGCCCCGCCGCCCGGGTGGCTCGGTTCGTTCGCGACCCGGGCTGAGGAGAACCTAACCCGATTCTTACTTTCCGCCCAAGGGCGGTTTTTCGCCGCACGAACGACGCTAGATCACGGGACGATCTCGCTCTCCGCGCATGTGACCGGGGTAACGTCGGACAAATCCGGCCGCAGGTGATTGGCGACTTCGGAACCAGGGGAGGGGAGCCGGATGTCGGCCGGGGGTGTCCGGATCCCGCCGGTCGACGGCCGGCTGACCAAACCTGCGGGAATCACGTGAAGGACCGGGTGGTCGATCCCACATCCAGAAGTTCTTCGACACCGTCCGCCGTGACTCCTCGTCAAGATCCGGCGGGGCGACCGGGAATGTGGCGCCGAAGGCAGCCCGACGCGCCCGGGCACGGCGCTGCCGGAGGTGTGATGGTACGCACCACGGTGCGTGCGCCGGGGAACGTGAGCCGTCGTTCCGGCCGGACGACCCCTAGCCGCGCCGCCAGCGGTTGGTGATCGGCAGGCGGCGGTCCCGGCCGAAGTTCTTGACCGAGATCTTCGGGCCCGGCGGGTACTGGCGCCGCTTGTACTCGGCGGTGTCGACCAGCCGGACCACCCGGTCCACCACCGCCGGGTCGAAACCGGCCGCGACGATCGCGTCCCGGCCCTCGTCGCCCTCGATGTAGCGGTCCAGCACGCTGTCCAGCAGGTCGTAGTCCGGCAGCGAGTCGGTGTCCACCTGGTCCGGCCGCAGCTCGGCGGACGGCGGCTTGGTGATGGTGTTCTCCGGGATCGGCGGCACCTCGCCGCGCCGCTCGGCCTCCTCGTTGCGCCAGCGGGCGAGGCGGAAGACGAGCGACTTGTAGACGTCCTTGATCGGGCCGAACGCGCCCACCGAGTCGCCGTACAGGGTCGAGTAGCCGACCGCCAGCTCGCTCTTGTTGCCGGGCGCGAGCACGATGTGCCCCTCCTGGTTGGAGATCGCCATCAGCAGGGTGCCGCGCAGCCGGGACTGCAGGTTCTCCTCGGCCAGGCCGGTCAGTTCGGTGGCGCCCAGGTAGGCGTCGAACATCGGGGCGATGGAGACGGTCCGGAAGTGCAGCCCGGTGCGGCGGGCCAGTTCGGCCGCGTCGTCGCGGGAGTGCTGGGAGGAGTAGCGGCTCGGCATCGAGACGCAGTGCACGTTCCCGGCGCCGATCGCGTCCACCGCGATCGCGGCCACCAGCGCCGAGTCGATGCCGCCGGAGAGGCCGATGAGCACGGATTCGAAGCCGTTCTTGACCACGTACGCCCGGGTGCCGGAGACCAGCGCGGCCCAGATCTCGGCCTCGTCGGACAGCCGCGGCGCGATCCCGGCGGTGAGCCTGTCCGCGGGGGCGGGCGACGGCTCGTCACCCAGCTCGGTGCGGACCAGGTGCAGTCCGTCGCTCAGCAACAGGCCGTCGGTGTGGTCGCTGCTCGCGGCCGGCAGGTCGAGGTCCAGCACCAGCAGGTGCTCCTCGAACTGCGGGGAGCGGGCCAGGACCCGGCCGTCCGCGTCGACCACGATCGAGTCACCGTCGAAGACCAGCTCGTCCTGGCCGCCGACCATGTTGACGTACGCCAGGGCGCAGCCCGCCTCGACCGCTCGGCGGCGCACCAGCTCGAGCCGCAGGTCGTCCTTGTTCCGCTCGTACGGCGAGCCGTTGACCACCAGCAGCAGCCCGGCCCCGGCCTCCCGCGCGGCGGTGACCCGGCCGCCGTCCTGCCAGATGTCCTCGCAGATCGCCAGCGCGACGTCCACCCCGTGCAGCCGCAGCACGGGCAGCTGGTCGCCCGGGACGAACCAGCGGAACTCGTCGAAGACGCCGTAGTTGGGCAGGTGGTGCTTGGCGAAGCGGGTGACCACCTCGCCCCGGTACAGCACCGCGGCGCAGTTCTGCGGCGACCCGGCGGGCCGGCCGAAGCGCGGCGAGGCGTGCTCGGAGCGCCCGAGGTAGCCGACCACCACGGGCACCCCGCCCAGGCCGTCGTCGGCCAGCCGGCCCGCCAGCTCGACCAGGGCGCCGCGCGAGGCCTCGACGAAGGAGCGGCGCAGCGCGAGGTCCTCGACCGGGTACCCGGTCAGGACCATCTCGGGGAACGCGACCAGCTGGGCGCCGGCCTCCACGGCCTGCTTCGTCCAGCGCACCACCTCGTCGCCGTTGCGGGTGAGGTCACCGACCCAGGGGTCGATCTGGCACAGGGCGACACGGAGATTGGGCATGCCTCGAAGTGTAATCGTCTAACTGACGCAATGTGCTGCGGGGGCGACCCCGTGGGGGGTCGGCCCTGCCGCGGAGGCCGGTGATCGGCCATGATGGGGGCAGCCGCTCCGCGGGGTCTCTCGGGGGCCTTCGGGGCGTAACACGAGCGTAAAGAGCAGAGGTGAGACTGTCCCCATGGGCAAGCAGCAGCAGTTCGTGCTTCGCACGCTCGAAGAGCGTGACATCCGGTTCGTCCGGCTGTGGTTCACCGATGTCCTCGGGTTCCTGAAGTCGGTCGCGGTGGCGCCGGCCGAGTTGGAGCAGGCCTTCGAGGAGGGCATAGGGTTCGACGGCTCGGCGATCGAGGGGTTCGCCCGGGTGTACGAGTCCGACATGATCGCCAAGCCGGATCCGACCACCTTCCAGATCCTGCCGTGGCGCTCCGAGACCCCGGGCACCGCGCGGATGTTCTGCGACATCCTGATGCCGGACGGCTCGCCCTCCTACGCCGACCCCAGGTTCGTGCTCAAGCGCACCCTGGAGAAGGCCTCCGACCTGGGCTTCACCTTCTACACCCACCCCGAGATCGAGTTCTTCCTGCTGAAGAACCTGCCCGGCGACGGCACCGCGCCGATCCCCGCCGACCAGTCCGGCTACTTCGACCACACCCCGCGCGGGGTGGGCCACGACTTCCGCCGCCAGGCGATCACCATGCTGGAGTCGATGGGCATCTCGGTCGAGTTCTCGCACCACGAGGGTGCCCCCGGCCAGCAGGAGATCGACCTGCGCTACGCCGACGCGCTGTCCACCGCCGACAACATCATGACCTTCCGGCTGGTCATGAAGGAGGTCGCGCTGGAGCAGGGCGTGCACGCGAGCTTCATGCCCAAGCCCTTCTCCGAGCACCCCGGCAGCGGCATGCACACCCACGTCTCGCTGTTCGAGGGCGACCGCAACGCCTTCCACGAGTCCGGCGCCGAGTACCAGCTCTCCAAGGTCGGCAGATCGTTCATCGCCGGCCTGCTGCGGCACGCCGCCGAGACGGCCGCCGTCACCAACCAGTGGGTGAACTCCTACAAGCGCATCTGGGGCGGCTCCCAGCGCACCGCCGGCGCGGGCGGCGAGGCCCCCTCCTACATCTGCTGGGGCCACAACAACCGCTCCGCGCTGATCCGGGTGCCGATGTACAAGCCGGGCAAGCAGGGCTCCACCCGGATCGAGGTCCGCTCCCTGGACACCGGCTGCAACCCGTACCTCGCCTACGCCGTCACCCTCGCGGCCGGCCTCAAGGGCATCGAGGAGGGCTACGAGCTCCCGCCCGGCGCCGACGACGACGTGTGGGCCCTGACCGACTCCGAGCGCCGCGCCCTCGGCATCCAGCCGATGCCGCAGAACCTCGGCGAGGCCATCGACCTGATGCAGCGCAGCGAACTGGTCGCCGAGACCCTGGGCGAGCACGTCTTCGACTTCTTCCTGCGCAACAAGCGCCAGGAGTGGGAGGAGTACCGCTCCGAGGTCACCCCGTTCGAGCTGCGCAAGAACCTCCAGGTGCTCTGAGGGGCTGCCGCAGGAGGCCCGCCCGGCGACGGCCGTCGGGCGGGCCTCCGCGCGTTCCCGGGGGCGGCCCCCGGTGGCGGCCCCGGCGTTACTGCGTCCGGGGGACGGGCGTCGCCCCGGAGTGTGTCCGCTTGCGGTCGGGTGGGGCGGGGCGCTGAAGTGGCGGCCGGTTCGGTGGCGGCGACGGGAGCCCGGGATGGCGCGGCAGCGGGGCGTGGTGGTGCGGGCGGTGGCCCGGTGGACCGGTGACGGGCTGTTGACCCTCGGTCTCCTGGTGCTCCTCTTCGCGGTGTACGTGCTCTGGTGGAGCAACGTGGTGTCGGACCGGGCGGCGGACCGGGCCGCCGGGCGGCTGCGCGACAGCTGGTCGGCCGCCGCGCCGCCCGCGGCGGACGCGGACTCCCCGGTGGCCGGGCTCGGCCGGGGCGACCTCGGCTTCCTGCACGTGCCCGCGATGGGCCGGGACTACGAGGTGCTGATCAGGTCCGGTACGGACGAGGCGACCCTGGCGGATGGCGTGGCCGGCGCGTACACCGTGCCGTACCGCTCGGTTCCGCCGTGGGAGGGCGAGGGCAACTTCGCCCTCGCGGCACATCGCGACGGCCACGGCGCCAAGTTCCACGACCTGGACCAGGTCGGCCCGGGCGCCCCCGTGGTGGTCGAGACCAGGGACCGCTGGTACGTCTACCGGGTCGACGGCGTGCTGCCGGAGACCTCCCCGGACGACGTGGGTGTGATCGCGCCCGTTCCCACCGGTTCGCCGTACCGTTCGCCGGGGCGCTACATCACGCTGACGACCTGCACGCCGGAGTACACCTCGCTGTACCGGCTGGTGGTCTGGGGGAGCCTGGTCCGGGAGGAGGCGATGACGCCCGGGCGGGTGCCGCCGGCGGAGCTGCGCTGAGCGGGGCCCGCCCGGACCGTACGGTCGGGGTCCCTAGGGTCGTTCGACGCTCAGCAGGTCGACCTCCATGGTGACCGGGTCGGTGCGGGTCGGCGGGGCGTGGAACGTCCCGTCGCCGATCGAGAGGTTGAGGATCAGGTAGGCGGAGAAGTCCGGCCCGACGCCCGTCCCGTCGGACCACACCGGGTTCAACTGGTCCCGGGAGGATCCGACGTACCAGGTGTCGTTGTCGGTGCCGAGCCTGACGGCCACGTACACCCACCGCTCGGGGCCGATGTCCGGGCCGTAGTAGACGGTGCTGCTCTCCCGCACGTGATTGACGAACTCGATCCGGTCCGGATGGTCGGCGTACCACTCGAAGAGGTCGAGTTCGTTGCCGCCGTCCCGCCAGGTCCACAGGCAGGGCCAGGCGGCGGTGCCCGCGGCGGGGAGCCGGACGTGCACCACCACCAGGTCGCCGGTGCGGAGCTGGAATCCGCTGCCGCCCGAATCACAGGAGTCGCCGGTGGTCAGCAGCCCGGTGTTCCAGTTTCCGTCCGCGCGGTGCTGGGCGGTGACGGTCAGGTGCCCGTCGGCCGTGCTCAACGCGTCGGTGGTCAGCCGGTCGAGTTTCCAACTGTTGGGGTTGTAGGTGCAGTCGGCGTACGCGGCGGTCTGCCAGCCCCACCGCCGGCCCGGTCCCAGGTCCAGGGTGTCGAACCGGTCCAGCAGGACGGTGGTGCGCTGCGTCCGCGGAGCCGCGGCCGCGTCCGCGGCGGGGGCGGGGGCGGGGGCGGGGGCGGCGGCCGACGTCGCGGCGGTCGTCGCCGCCATCGCCAGCGCCACCAGCAATCGGATAGCCATGCCGTTCACGATCCACGCCGGGCCGTCCGGCCGCGCCACGGGCGGAGCCGACCGGATGAATTCAGGGTGGACGCATCGACTGGCGGGGCCCGGAATGGCGTGTTAAGGACTCCGGTCGTGATAGAAGAAAAGCGGGTTATGGCGGTGGCCCGATGTCAGCGAATTCCTTCGAATTCCGCATGAATTCACCGATCGGCAATTCTGACCAGTCAGTGAGGAACAGTTATGTACGGACTCGCTCACACCGGCGTCGCTTCGCTGGCGCTCCTGGCGACCGGCGGCGCCGCCGCCGCGATCGGCGCGGCCGTGAAGTGGCTCGCCCGGCGGTGACCGAATCACTGACCGTGCTGATCCCGGCACACAACGAGGCGGACTTCATCGCTGACGCGGTGAAGTCCGCCTTCGGCCAGACGGTACGGCCGCGCACCGTGCTGGTCCTCGCGGACTCCTGCACGGACGACACGGCGGCGATCGCCCGGCGGTGCGGCGCCGAGGTGCTGGAGGTCGACTGCAGGAGCAAGCCGGAGTCGCTCAACCTCGCACTCGCGGAGGTGACCACCGAATTCGTCGCCCTGCTCGACGCGGACGGCTACTTCGCCTCGGACCGGGCGCTGGAGATGTGCCTGGAGCGGATGCGCGCCAAGGGCTACGGCGGCGTCTGCATGTCGGTCACGCCGCACAGCGTGAAGGGCGTGTTCCAGCGTTCGCGCGTGATCGAGTGGGCCGCGGCCCACCGGATGTCCCGGACGGTCGAGTCGTGGCACGGCTGGGTCGCCGTGCTCTCCGGCTGTGCGGGCGTGTACCGCACGGAGTCGGTCCGGGCGGTCGGCGGCTGGTCCGCCGACAGCCTCTGCGAGGACGTCGAGCTGGCGCTCAAGATGAACCGCGCCGGACACAAGGCGGGCTTCGTGCCCGGCGCGTACGTGTGCGTCCGGGACCCCGGCAGCTGGTCCGTCTACTGGGCGCAGACCCACCGGTGGGCGGCCGGCTGGGCGCAGGCGCTGTACCAGCACCGCAGTCTGTTCCTCCACAGTTGGGGCTTTACCCGGGTATTCGGCGCGATGCTCGTGGACAGCGTCCTGATGGCTTCCGGATACCTCTCGCTGCTTTATCAGCTGGCCACCAGGTTCACCCATTTCGATGCATTCCGGTGGATGGGTCTGTGGTTCCTGATGATGGTGGCGCTGACTTTCGGGACGGCCGCCCTGCAAATCGGTATCCGGCGAACTCTCACCTGTTATCCGGCATATCTCGTCGTGGGTACCATGGGCACCGTCGTCTCCCTCTGGGTGATGTTCCGGGAATGGGTCCTGGGCCGACATCTGATCTCCTGGACGGGCCGTCAGGGACGCCAGGTGGAGATCACCCGGATGTCGGAACGAAGACGGTTCGTACTCGCTCTGACGGGTGCGGGCGCGGGGCTCGTCGGCGCGCTCTCCGGCCGCGTGCTCGACCGGGAGTACCTGTTCCTGACGGGCGCCGCCGCGACCGGTTCGGTGCTGCTGTCGGCCCTGCTCTGGCACCTGGTGAACCGGATGCCGGAACAGGCGTGACGCCGGAACGACCGCCCGCGCCGCGGGCCCCGTGGCGCGGGCGGACCAGCTCCTGGGAAGGTAGGTCCAGGGCCGCGTGACCGCGTGGGCCACTGGGCGTTCCGGGAGAGCGATGGCGGTGGAGGAGCAGCGGGCCGGGAGCCGGGTCAGTCGGCCCGAGATCAGGCTGGTCCGGCGGGGGTTCACCGACCCCGCCAAGGCCGTGCGGCTACTGGACGGGCCCGGCCTGGAGGGCCTGGCCGACGACCCGGTGCTGCTGGACGCGCTCGGCGCCACCGCCGACCCCGACCTCGCGCTGCTGGGCCTGGCCCGGCTGCTGGAGGCCGCCGACGAACCCGAGCGGCACACCCTGCGCGACACCCTCACCACCTCCAAGCCGCTGCGCGACCGGCTGCTCGGGGTGCTCGGCGTCTCCACCGCGCTCGGCGACCACCTGGCCCGGCACCCCCACGACTGGCACGCGCTGGTCACCTTCGAACTGCGCGACATGCACCCCGGCCCGGAGGACTTCCGTCGCGCCCTCGCCGACGGCGTCAAGGAGGACGCCCTCAGCCCGGCGAACGCGTTGCGGGTCGCCTACCGCCGTTGCCTGCTGGCCATCGCCGCCCGCGACCTCACCGGCACCACCGACCTCGCCCAGACCGCCGCCGAGCTGGCCGACCTGGCCGGCGCCACCCTGCAGACCGCCCTGGACCTCGCCGCGGAGCAGGACCCGGAGGCCGCCGCGGCCTGCCGGCTCGCGGTGATCGGCATGGGCAAGTGCGGCGGCCGCGAACTCAACTACGTCTCGGACGTGGACGTCATCTTCGTCGCCGAGCCGCGCGAGGGCGTGGAGGAGCACGAGGCGGTCAAGGCCGCCACCCGGCTGGCCGCCGCGCTCACCCGGCTCTGCTCGGACACCACCGGCGAGGGCACCATCTGGCCGGTGGACGCCAATCTGCGCCCCGAGGGCCGCAACGGCCCGCTGGTGCGCACGCTGGCCAGCCACCTCGCCTACTACCAGCGCTGGGCCAAGACCTGGGAGTTCCAGGCGCTGCTCAAGGCCCGCCCGGTCGCCGGGGACGCCGAACTCGGCGCCGCGTACGTCGAGGCGCTCGCCCCGATGGTCTGGCAGGCCGCCGCCCGGGAGAACTTCGTCGCCGACGTGCAGCAGATGCGCCGCCGGGTGGTCGACTCCATCCCGGCCCCCGAACTGGACCGCCAGCTCAAGCTGGGCCCGGGCGGCCTGCGCGACGTCGAGTTCTCCGTCCAGCTGCTCCAGCTGGTGCACGGCCGCACCGACCCGGCGCTGCGCAGCGGGAACACCCTGGAGGCGTTGGCCGCGCTCTCCCGCGGCGGGTACGTGGGCCGGGCGGACGCCGCCTCGCTGGACGCCGCGTACCGCTTCCTGCGCTCGCTGGAGCACCGCATCCAGCTGCACCGGCTGCGCCGCACCCACCTGATGCCCACCGCCGAGGAGGACCAGCGCCGCCTCGCCCGTTCGCTCGCCGCGCTGATCAACGACGACACCCGCTCCGACCCGGTGGCCGCGCTGCAGCGGGAGTGGAAGCGGCACGCGGTGGAGGTCCGGCGGCTGCACGAGAAGCTGTTCTACCGCCCGCTGCTCGACGCCGTCGCCGAACTTCCGACCGGCGCCGCCGGGTTGACCCCGGACGCGGCCCGGGCCCGGCTGGAGGCGCTCGGCTACGCGGACCCGGCCGCCGCCCTGCGGCACATCAGCGCGCTCGCCTCCGGGGTGAGCCGCAAGGCCGCGATCCAGCGCACCCTGCTGCCCGTGCTGCTCGGCTGGTTCGCCGAGTCCGCCGACCCGGACGCCGGGCTGCTCAACTTCCGCCAGGTCTCCGACGCGCTCGGCCGCACCCCCTGGTACCTGCGGCTGCTGCGGGACGAGAGCGCCGCCGCCGAGCAGTTGGCCCGGGTGCTGTCGGCCGGCCGACTCGCCCCCGACCTGCTGCTGCGCGCCCCCGAGGCGGTGGCCATGCTGGGCGACCCGCAGGGCCTGGTGCCGCGCGGCCGGGCGGCGCTGCAGTCGGAGGTGCTGGCCGCCGTCGGCCGGGCCGGGTCCACTGCCGCCGCCGTGGCCGCCGCCCGCTCGGTGCGCCGCCGGGAGCTGTTCCGCACCGCCGCCGCGGACGTGCTCGGCCGGCTCGGCGAGGACCCGGCCGAGGCGCTGGACATCGCGGGGGAGGCGCTGACCGCGCTCAACGCCGCCACCCTGCAGGGCGCGCTCCGCGCCTGCACGGCCGGCTGGGAGGCCGAGCACGGGGATCTGCCGACCCGGATCGCGGTGATCGCGATGGGCCGCTTCGGCGGCCACGAGCTGGGCTACGGCTCGGACGCCGACGTGCTCTTCGTCCACGAGCCGGTGCTCGGCTCGCTGGAGCAGGAGGCGGCCCGGGCGGCCCAGGCGGTCTGCAACGAGCTGCGCACCCTGCTGGCCGCGCCGTCCACCGAGCCGCCGCTGCTGGTCGACGCCGACCTGCGGCCGGAGGGCCGCAGCGGCCCGCTGGTGCGCACCCTGGCCTCGTACGCGGCGTACTACCGGCGCTGGTCGCACGCCTGGGAGAGCCAGGCGCTGCTGCGGGCCGAACCGGTGGCCGGGGACGAGGAGCTGGGCGCCCGGTTCCGGCAGCTGATCGACCCGCTGCGCTACCCGGGCGCCGGGGTTCCGGAGCGGGACCTGGTGGAGATCCGCCGGATCAAGGCGCGGATCGAGGCGGAGCGGCTGCCGCGCGGCGCCGACCCGACCACCCACACCAAGATCGGCCGGGGCGGGCTGGCGGACGTCGAGTGGACGGTGCAGCTGCTCCAGCTCCGGCACGGGCACGAGGTGCCGGCCCTGCGCACCACCCGGACCAGGGCCGCGCTGGCGGCGGCCGCCGACGCCGGGCTGGTGGAGCCGGCCGACGCGGAGGTGCTGGAGGCGGCCTGGGTGCTGGCCTCCCGGGTGCGCTCGGCGGTGATGCTGGTGCGCGGGCGGCCGGGGGACAGCTTCCCGGGGGACGCCCGGGAGCTGAGCGGGGTGGCCCGCTACCTCGGGTACGGCGTCGGGCACAGCGGGGAGCTGGTGGACGACTACCGGCGCACCACCCGGCGGGCCCGCGCGGTGGTGGACCGGCTGTTCTACGGGGCCGGCTGAGGGCCCGCACGATGTGGAAAGGGGCCCCTCGGGAGGGGCCCCTTTCCACATCGTCCTCGCTTCGGTCAGCGCCGGGCGCTGCTGACCGTCGGTTCGCTCCACTGCTCGGGGACGGTGACCGGCCGGTCGGTCGTCTCCCGGGCGGGCACCTGCGGCAGCTTGTAGACCCACTCGTGGTAGAGCCAGCGGGCGGTGAGGAAGCCCACCGTGAGGCAGATCTCGCCGCCGACGGCGTCCATCCAGAAGTGGTTGGCGGTCGAGATGATGACCGTCAGGGTGGCCAGCGGGTACATCAGGCCGAGCACCCGGACCCAGGTCCGGCGGGCCAGGAAGAAGATCGCCAGCCCGCACCACATCGACCAGCCGATGTGCATCGAGGGCATCGCCGCGTACAGGTTGGAGACGTGCGCGGCGGGCCCCGAGGCGAAGGAGCCCCAGGTGTGGTGGGCCTGGACGGTGTCGATGAAGCCGCCGCCGGTCATCAGCCGGGGCGGGGCCAGCGGGAAGAAGTAGAAGCCGACCAGGGCGATCCCGGTGGTGACGAACAGCACCGTGCGGGCCGCGACGTAGCGGCCCGGGTGGCTGCGGTAGAGCCAGACCAGCACGCCGATGGTGATGATGAAGTGCAGCGTCGCGTAGTAGTAGTTCATCCCGGTGATGAGCCACCCGACGCTGTCCACGGCGTGGTTGATCGAGTGCTCGACGGCGATGCCGAGGTGGTGCTCCAGGTCCCAGATCCAGCGCGCGTTGCGCTGTGCCACCGCCTCCTGCTCGGGGACGGCGTTGCGCACGATCGAGTAGAGCCAGTAGCTGATCCCGATCAGGGCCAGCTCGAACCAGATCCGCGGCCGGGCCGGTGAGCGGCGCTGGTCGCGGACGCGGTTGCGCAGGGCCGCGGTACGGGACTGGGCGGCACGGGTGGCTCCTTCGGGCTGCCGGGCCGTGCTGGCCCGGGCTGCCTCGGAACCGCCGTCGTGGGCCGCGTCGGCGCGTGCGGCGTCGCCTCGCTGGATCTCGGTCGGTTCCCCCATGGACGAGAAGTCTGCCAGACCGCTCGTAGCCGTCTGCTCATCCTCCCGAAGTGGATTCTTCACCGGTTGTCCCCCTCCAGGGGTAGGGGGCGGATCCCACCGGGGTAGGGGGTGCGGTGGGATCTGGTGCTTACCGGAGGGGCGGACATACGTCCCATTGTCACGCCGTACGCCATTGGGACGTAACCGGGGTCGCCGGGAGGGCCGCTGGCCTGGATTTTTCCGGAACGAAACGGTTTCTGCATCTTGCTGAAACATATTGCAGGCCGCTAGCTTCCAGGGCAATCGATCGCCCCTTCCCCTAAGGGAGCCCCTCAGTGGCCGATACGCCGCTCCGCCCCCGATCACGCCGCGGTCCCCGCCCCAGACCGGGCCGCACGGCCGTGCTGCTGGCCGCCGCGCTGACCGCAGCCACCCTCGGCAGCGCCCCCGCGGCGCTCGCCGCCGCCCCGCCGCCCCCGCCCTCCGACACCGCGCTGGCGGCGACCGCCGGGCGGCACGACCTCACCCGCGAGCAGTTCTACTTCGTCCTGCCCGACCGCTTCGCCAACGGCGACACCGCCAACGACAGCGGAGGCATCACCGGCGGGCGGCTGGACAACGGCTTCGACCCGAGCGACAAGGGCTTCTACCACGGCGGCGACCTGGCAGGCCTGATCCAGAAGCTCGACTACATCCAGGACCTCGGCACCACCGCGATCTGGATGGCCCCGATCTTCAGGAACAAGCCGGTGCAGGGCAGCGGCGCCGACGCCTCGGCCGGGTACCACGGGTACTGGATCACCGACTTCACCCAGGTCGACCCGCACTTCGGCACCAACGAGCAGCTCAAGGAGCTGATAGCCAAGGCGCACGCGCGCGGCATCAAGGTCTTCTTCGACGTCATCACCAACCACACCGCCGACGTCATCGACGACGCCGAGCAGCAGCACGGCTACCGCTCGACCGGCGCGTACCCGACGCTCGACGCGGACGGCAACCCGGTCGACGAGACCGCGCTCGCCGACGCCGGGGCCCCCTGGCCGAGGACCACCAAGGACTCCTTCCCCTACACCCCGGTGTTCCGCACGCCGGCCGACGCCAAGGCCAAGAACCCGTCCTGGCTCAACGACCCGGCGCTGTACCACAACCGGGGCGACTCGACCTTCGTCGGCGAGTCCGCCACCGAGGGCGACTTCAACGGCCTGGACGACCTCGACACCCAGAACCCCCGGGTGGTCAAGGGCTTCGAGCAGGTCTACCAGCAGTGGGTCAAGGACACCGGGGTGGACGGCTTCCGGATCGACACCGTCAAGCACGTCGACATGGCCTTCTGGCAGCAGTGGGCCCCCGCCCTCAAGAACTTCGCCGCCGAGCAGGGCAACAAGAAGTTCTTCATGTTCGGCGAGGTGTACTCCGGGGACCCGGCCGTCACCTCGCCCTACGTCACCAAGGGCAAGCTGCAGGCCGCGCTGGACTTCCCGTTCCAGGGCGCGGCCCGCTCCTACGTCTCCCAGGGCGGCTCGGCGAAGAACCTCGCCGACGTCTACGGCCAGGACTACCGCTACACCAGCGCCGACACCGACGCGTACGAGCTGCCGACCTTCCTCGGCAACCACGACATGGGCCGCTTCGGCTCCTTCCTGCTCGCCGACAACCCGGGCGCCGACGACGCGACCCTGCTGAAGAAGGACCGGCTCGGCACCGAGCTGCAGTTCCTCACCCGCGGCCAGCCCGTTGTCTACTACGGCGACGAGCAGGGCTTCACCGGCGCCGGCGGCGACAAGGACGCCCGGCAGGACATGTTCGCCTCCAGGACCGCCTCGTACAACACCGACCGGGTGCTCGGCGGCCCCTCCGGCGCGGCAGACCGGTACGGGCAGGGCGGCGAGCTCTACCGGGGCATCGAGGGCCTGGCCGAGCTGCGCCGCGACAACCCGGCGCTGGCCGACGGCGCGCAGATCGAGCGCTACGCCGCCGACGGCGCGGGCGTGTACGCCTTCTCCCGGATCGACGCGGGCCAGCAGGTCGAGTACCTGGTGGCGGTCAACAACGCCACCGAGGCGAAGACCGTCACCCTGGACACCTTCTCGGCGGGCATGGGCTACGACCGGATCTACCCGTCGGCGGGGGAGCGGGTCACCAGCGGCGGCGACCGCAAGGTGACCGTCACCGTCCCGGCGCTGTCCTCCGTGGTGTTCAGGGCCGCCGGAAAGCTCGCCCCGGTCGCGGCCGCGCCGCAGCTCTCGGTGCAGCCGCCCGCCGACGGGTCCACCGGCCCGGTGACGGTCGGCGCCACGACGGACGGCGGCTTCAACCGGGTCAGCTTCGCGGCACAGATCGGCAACGGGCCCTGGCAGACGTTGGGCACCGCCGACACCGGAAAGTACGCGGTCACCCAGGACCTGGGCGCCGTCGCCCCGGGCACGGTGGTCCGCTACAAGGCCGTCGTCCAGGACTCCAGCGGCCACCTGCGCTCCGCCACCGCGAGCTTCACCACCGGCACCCCCGCACCCAAGCCGGTGCCCACCGCGGGCGCCCGTCCGTACGCCGTCGTCCACTACAGCCGGCCGGACGGCGACTACGACGGCTGGAACCTCTACGCCTGGGGCGACCTCGCCGACGGCGAGGGCACCCAGTGGCCCGCCGGGCACCCCTTCACCGGGCGGGACGCGTACGGCGCCTTCGCGTACGTGCGGCTCAAGCCCGGCGCCTCGGACGTCGGCTTCATCGTGGAGAGGAACGGCGTCAAGGACGTGGACGCCGACCGCCACATCGACGTCGGCGCCACCGGTGAGGTCTGGCTGAAGCAGGGCGACGCCACCGTCCGCACCGCGAACCCCGGCCCGGCCGGCACCCCGCCGGCGAACACCGCCGTCATCCACTACAACCGGGCCGACGGCAACTACGACGGCTGGGGGCTGCACGACTGGACCGGCGCGGCCGGTCCCACCGACTGGGGCAAGCCGCTGATGCCGGTGCGCCGCGACGCCTTCGGCGCCGTCTTCGAGGTGCCGCTCGCCCCCGGGGCGACCAGCCTCAGCTACATCCTGCACAACGGCAACGACAAGGACCTGCCCGCCGACCAGTCGCTGGACTTCGCCGTCAACGGCAGGGAGGTGTGGATCCTCGGCGGCCGCGAGGGCTACCTGCTGCCGCAGAACCCAGCCGTCTCCTCCCGGTTGGACCCGGGCAGTGCCAAGGCCCAGTGGATCGACGCGAGGACCGTCGTCGTCCCGGCCGACTACGGCGCCACCGACCAGGCCCTGGCCGGCGGCACCAGCGCCCAGCTGGTCTACGACCCCGAGGGCGGCATCCGCGCCGACAAGGGCGTGCTCACCGGGCCCGGGAAGTGGATCCGGCTCAGCCCCGTCGCGGGCGGGCTGACGGACACCCAGAAGGCCAAGTACCCGCACCTGGCGGGCTACCGGGCCTTCACCGTGGACGCCCGGGACACCGCGCGCGTCCCGGCCGCGCTGCGCAGCCAGCTGCTGTTCACCGAACACCTGCCCAGCGGAGCGGCGCTTGCCGCCACCGGGGTGCAGACCCCGGGCGTGCTGGACGACCTGTACGCCGGCCGCACCGGGAAGGTGGACTTCGGTCCGGCCTACTACGACGGCAAGGTCGCCCTCTCGCTCTGGGCGCCGACCGCGCAGCAGGTGTCCGTCCAGGTCTTCGACAGCGCCACCGGGGGCAACCCGAGGACGCTGCCGCTGAAGCTGGACGACGAGACCGGCGTGTGGGAAGTCGTACGCGACAAGCGGGAGTTGGACGGAAAGTACTACCTGTACCAGGTGAAGGTCTGGGCGCCCTCGGTGCAGCAGCTGGTGGTCAACACCGTCACCGACCCGTACTCGGTGGCGCTGTCCACCGACTCCAGGCGCAGCCTGGTCGCCGACCTGGACGCCAAGGAGCTCAAGCCGGCGGGCTGGGACGACCAACCCCGCCCGGCGGCCGTCCCGCCCGGGAAGGAGCAGATCCAGGAACTGCACGTCCGGGACTTCTCGGTGGAGGACACCAGCGTCCCGGCCGCCGAGCGCGGCACCTACCTGGCGTTCACCGAGTCGAAGTCGGCCGGGATGCAGCATCTGCGGGACCTCGCCAAGGCCGGGATCACCACCGTGCACCTGCTGCCGACCTTCGACATCGCCACCATCCACGAGAACCGGGCGGACCAGAAGCTGCCGTCCTGTGACCTCAAGTCCCTTCCGCCGGAGAGCCCGAAGCAGCAGGAGTGCGTGGCGGCCGTCGCCGCCGACGACGCGTACAACTGGGGCTACGACCCGCTGCACTACAACGTGCCGGAGGGCTCGTACGCCACCGACCCTGGGGGCACCTCCCGGCCGGAGGCCGGGGGAGGAACCGCCCGTACCGTGCAGTTCCGGCAGATGGTCCAGGCGATGCACGCGGCCGGGCTGCGGGTGGTGCTCGACGTGGTCTACAACCACACCGCCGCCAGCGGGCAGGCCGAGCACTCGGTGCTGGACAAGGTGGTGCCCGGCTACTACCAGCGGCTGGACGCCGACGGCAAGGTGACGACGGACAGTTGCTGCGCCGACACCGCGCCCGAGCACGCCATGATGAACCGGCTGGTGGTCGACTCGGTGACGCTGTGGGCCCGGGAGTACCAGGTCGACGGCTTCCGCTTCGACCTGATGGGCCTGGACCCGAAGTCCACCATGCTGGACGTGCGGGCCGCGCTGCGGAAGATGACACCGGACTCCGACGGCGTGGACGGCAAGAACGTCTTCCTCTACGGCGAGGGCTGGAACTTCGGCACCGTCGCGAACAACGCCCGGTTCGTGCAGGCCACCCAGGCCAACATGGCCGGCACCGGCATCGCCACCTTCGACGACCGGCTCCGCGACGCCGCCCGCGGCGGCAACTTCATGCTGAGCTCCGCACCCCAGCAGGGCTTCGCCTCGGGCCTGTACACCGACCCCAACGGCTCGGCGGCGAACGGCAGTCCGCAGGAGCAGAAGGCCCGGCTGCTGCACCAGATGGACCAGCTGAAGGTCGGGCTGACCGGGAACCTGGCCGGCTACTCCTTCACCGACAGCTCGGGGAAGGCCGTCACCGGCGCCCAGGTCGACTACAACGGCTCCCCGACCGGGTACGCGGCCGCGCCGGGCGAGGCGGTGGAGTACGTGGACGCCCACGACAACACCGACCTGTTCGACGCACTCGCGTTCAAGCTGCCCACCGGCACCGCGCCCGCCGACCGGGCCCGGATGCAGGCGCTCGGGCTGTCGCTGACCGCGCTCACCCAGGGCGCGGGCTTCGCCCAGGCCGGCAGCGACCTGCTGCGCTCCAAGTCGCTCGACTCCAACTCCTACGACTCGGGCGACTGGTTCAACGCGATCCACTGGAACCCGTCGGCGGGCAACGGCTGGGGCCGCGGCCTGCCGATGGCGAAGGACAACCAGGAGCTCTGGCCGACCGCCCGATCCCTCCTGGCCAACCCGAAGTTGACCGTGGGCGCGGCCGACATCCGGGCGACGGCCGCGCAGTACCAGGACCTCCTGCGGATCAAGCAGTCCTCGCCGCTGTTCTCGCTGCCCACCCTGGCCGACGTCCAGCGGCGGCTGTCGTACCCGCTCTCCGGCACGCCCGGCGAGACGCCCGGGGTGATCACCCTGCACCTGGACGGCACCGGGCTGGCCGGCGCGGAGAAGGGCATCACCGTGGTCTTCAACGCCACGCCCACCGCGCAGACGCAGACCCTGGCGGCCCTGAAGGGGACGAGCCAGGCGCTGCACCCGGTCCAGGCGGGTGGGGTGGACCAGGTGGTGAAGCAGTCCGGCTTCGACGCCTCGACCGGTAGCTTCACCGTGCCGGGTCGCACCGTGGCGGTGTTCGTGCAGGGCTGATTCCGCCGTTATCCGAGTCCCGGGCCCCGTGCCGCCGTCGAGGCGGTGCGGGGCCCGGTTCCGTTCCGGCCGGGGAATGGCCGGAATCAGGCGGTGGCACGGCCGGAAGTGTGACGTGCCGCCCCGGCGCGGCGCTGCCCGCCGTCTGCCGGGGCGGGCGCCGGGACCGAGCGCTGGTCAGTCACCTCCGGTGGTGATCGAACTTTACCGGCGGGATGAAAACCGTGTTCAAGACTTGGTCATGCCGTAACACAACTGACTAACCGTCGTGCATACGGTTTCGGTAATGAATCGGCCAATCGGTGGCATGCATCTGTCATTAACGGCGCGTTTGCTGCCACGATTCCTCCGGCTGCAGACGAGGGGGCCCCACCTCCCGGTGCAGCTGCCCAAGTTCAGGTGCAGCGCGTCCCGACCTGCAACGAACCCCTGCACGACTTGTGAGCACCGAAACCGCACCCCCGTTGCACCCGGCGGGGGCCCCCACTGCGCCGCAACCCCGCGGCCCAGGTTCTCTCCACCGGGCGTGCCGAGTTGATCCCTCGGCGCGCCGGTCGGAAAAGGAGTCCGCATGTCACGTCATGCTCACGTCCGGAAGGCAGCCGTTGTCATGGCCGCCACCACCGCGCTGCTGGTCACCGGCATACCGGTGATCGCCCAGGCCGCCCCGGACGCGCCGGCCGCCGTCGCCAGCCAGCAGGCCAGCCGGGCCGCGCTGATCGCCTCGGCGAACCAGCAGACCGCCTCCCTCGCCCAGGCCCTCGGCCTGGACGGCAAGGAGCGGCTGGTCACCAAGGACGTCGTCCAGGACGCCAACGGCGGTCGCCACCTGCGCTACGAGCGCACCTACGCCGGACTCCCCGTCCTCGGCGGCGACCTGATCGTCCACCAGGACGCGTCCGGTGCCACCAAGAGCGTGACCAAGGCCAGCGAGGCGAGCCTCGCGGGCGTGGACACCACCCCGGCCCTGGCCGCGCCCAAGGCCCAGGAGGCCGCGCTCGCCGCCGAGCAGGGCTCCGTCGACGGCGCGCCCCGCCTGGTCGTCTGGGCCGCCGACGGCACCCCGAAGCTCGCCTACGAGACCGTGGTCAACGGCCGCGAGTCCGACGGCACCCCGAGCAAGCTGCACGTCGTCACCGACGCCAAGACCGGTGCCGTGCTCAGCAAGGCCGACGGCATCAAGCGCGGCAGCGGCAACGGTGTGTTCGTCGGCCAGGTGTCGCTGACCACCACCCAGAGCGGATCGACCTACTCGCTCAAGGACACCACCCGCGGCGGCCAGTACACCACCGACATGAACAACGGCACCTCCGGCAACGGCACGCTGTTCAGCAAGTCGAGCGACACCTGGGGCAACGGCCAGGCCAGCAACCGCGAGTCGGCCGCCGTCGACGCCCAGTACGGCGCCGCCGCCACCTGGGACTTCTACAAGAACACCTTCGGCCGCAGCGGCATCAAGAACGACGGCGTCGGCGCGATGAGCCGGGTGCACTACGACACCGGCTACGTCAACGCGTTCTGGGACGACGGCTGCTTCTGCATGACCTACGGCGACGGCAGCGGCGACACCCACCCGCTCACCGAACTCGACGTCTCCGGCCACGAGATGACCCACGGCGTCACCTCGGCCACCGCCAACCTGAACTACTCGGGCGAGTCTGGCGGCCTCAACGAGGCCACCTCCGACATCATGGGCACGATGGTCGAGTTCTACGCCAACCTGCCCAAGGACGTGCCGGACTACCTGATCGGCGAGCTGATCGACATCAACGGCAACGGCACGCCGCTGCGCTACATGGACAAGCCCTCCAAGGACGGCGGCTCGGCCGACTCCTGGTACTCGGGCGTCGGCAACCTGGACGTGCACTACTCGTCCGGCGTCGCCAACCACTTCTTCTACCTGCTGGCCGAGGGCAGCGGCGCCAAGGTGATCAACGGCGTCAGCTACAACAGCCCGACGGTCAACAACATCACCGTCGCCGGCATCGGCCGGGACAAGGCGGCGCAGGTCTGGTACAAGGCGCTCACCGCCTACATGACCTCCACCACCGACTACGCCGCCGCCCGCACCGCGACCCTCAACGCGGCCACCGACCTGTACGGCGCCAACAGTGCCGAGTACAACGCGGTCGCCACCGCCTGGGCCGCCGTCAACGTCGGCTCGCTGCCCAACCCGGGCGGGGTCACCGTCACCAGCCCGGGCAACCAGTCCACCGCGGTGGGCGGCTCGGTCAACCTGCAGATCAAGGCCTCGGGCGGGACGGCCCCGCTGTCCTACTCGGCCACCGGGCTGCCGGCCGGCCTGGTCATCAACGCCGGCACCGGCGTGATCACCGGCTCCCCGACCACCGCGGGCAGCTCCAACGTGACGGTCACCGTGAAGGACTCGGCCGGCAAGAGCGGCACCACCAGCTTCACCTGGACGGTCACCGGCGGTGGCGGCGGCTCCTGCACCCCGGCCCAGCTGCTCGGCAACCCGGGCTTCGAGACGGGCTCGGCGGCGCCGTGGACGACCAGCTCCGGCGTGGTCGACAACAGCTCCTCGGAGGCGGCGCACGGCGGCAGCTGGAAGGCCTGGCTGGACGGCTACGGCAGCAGCCACACCGACACGCTGTCCCAGACGGTGACCATCCCGGCGGGCTGCAAGGCGACGCTGAGCTTCTGGCTGCACATCGACACCGCCGAGACCGGCTCGACGGCGTACGACAAGCTGACCGTCTCGGTGAACGGCACCACGCTGAAGACCTACTCCAACGCGGACGCCGCGGCCGGCTACCAGCAGCGCACCTTCGACCTCTCGGCCTACGCGGGCCAGACGGTCACCGTGAAGTTCACCGGCACCGAGGACTCCTCGCTGCAGACGAGCTTCGTGATCGACGACACCTCGGTCCAGACCGGCTGAGGTCGCACCGGCTCCTGAGGGACCGGTGAACCAGGACAGGTGAGGGGCCCGGCGGCTACGGCTGCCGGGCCCTTGCCGTGCTCCCTGTTGCAGGACTGTGTTGCAGAAACGTTCAGTCCTGGCCCTTGACGGCCCCTGCTGGTCGCCCTAGGTTCAGCGCTGCAAGTTTCCGGCAAGTTACAGAAACTTCCTGCATGCATCACCCGGCTGTCCCACCCCAGCCACCCCCCCAGGAGACAACGTGGTCACCACCGCCCCCACCCGCCGGGCCGCCCGCGCGGCCGGCGCACTCGCCGCCTCCGCGGCCCTCGCACTCTCGCTCGCCGGGACCCTCGGCGCCCCCGCCGCCCAGGCCTCCCCGCCCGCGAACAACGGCAAGGACGTCACCGCCACCCTCTTCGAGTGGCGCTTCGACTCGGTCGCCCAGGCCTGCACCACCACCCTCGGCCCCAAGGGCTACGGCTTCGTCGAGGTCTCGCCGCCCCAGGAGCACATCCAGGGCCCGCAGTGGTGGACCTCCTACCAGCCCGTCAGCTACCAGATCGCCGGACGGCTCGGCGACCGGGCCTCCTTCAAGAACATGGTCGACACCTGCCACGCGGCCGGGGTCAAGGTGATCGCCGACGCGGTGATCAACCACATGTCGGCCGGCTCCGGCACCGGAACCGGCGGCACGGTGTACACCAAGTACAACTACCCCGGCACCTACCGGGACGCGGACTTCCACACCTGCCGCCAGCCGATCACCAACTACCAGGACCGCACCAACGTGCAGGACTGCGAGCTGGTCAACCTCGCGGACCTGGACACCGGCAGCGCCTCCGTCCAGACCACCATCGCCCACTACCTGGACGACCTCGGCTCGCTCGGCGTCGACGGCTACCGGATCGACGCCGCCAAGCACATCGCCGCCACCGACCTGGCCGCCATCAAGGCCCGGATGGCCAACCCCAACGCCTACTGGGTGCAGGAGGTCATCTACGGCGCCGGCGAACCGATCCAGCCCACCGAGTACACCGGCAACGGCGACGTCGACGAGTTCCGGGTCGGCACCGACCTCAAGCGCGTCTTCACCAGCGACAAGCTCGCCAACCTCGGCAACTGGGGCGCCTCCTGGGGCTACCTGCCGAGCAACCAGGCGCGCAGCTTCGTCGACAACTGGGACACCGAGCGCAACGGTTCCACCCTCAACTACACCTACGGCAACACCTACACACTGGCCAACGTCTTCCTGCTGGCCTCCACGTACGGCTCGCCCAACATCTACTCCGGCTACAGCTTCAGCAACAACGACGACGGCCCGCCGAACGGCGGCACCGTCAACGCCTGCTACCAGGACGGCTGGAACTGCACCCACGCCTGGCGGCAGATCGCCAACATGGTCGGCTTCCGCAACGCCGTAGCGGGCACCGGGGTGACCGACTGGTGGTCCGACGGAAACAACGCGATCGCCTTCGGCCGGGGCAACCGGGGCTACGTCGCGATCAACCACGAGGGCGGCGCGATCACCCGGACCTTCCAGACCGGGCTGCCGGCCGGGACGTACTGCGACGTCCAGCACGGCGACCCGCAGCCGGGCGGCGGCTGCACCGGCCCGACGTACCAGGTCGGCGCCAACGGGCAGTTCACCGCGACGGTCGGCGCGGGCGACGCGGTCGCGCTGTACGTCCAGCCGGGTACGACGGTCTCCGGCGCCTCGTTCAACGTCAACGCGACCACCGCGTACGGACAGAGCGTCTACGTGGTCGGCGACGTCCCGGCGCTCGGCGGCTGGGACCCGGCCAAGGCGCTGCCGCTCTCCTCGGCCGGCTACCCCGTCTGGTCGCTCGCGCTCTCGCTGCCGGGCGGCACGTCCTTCCAGTACAAGTACGTCATCAAGGACGCGGGCGGGGCGGTGACCTGGGAGTCCGGCGCCAACCGGACGGCGACCGCACCGGGCTCGGGGAACGTCACGCTGAACGACACCTGGCGGCCGTAGGGCCCTCCGCGCCCGGAACCCCCGTCAGCCGTGGACTGACGGGGGTCCCCCGTGGGGATGGCCGCACCGTCGCAAACCCCCCGGAAGAGGGCGGCGCTGCCACCATCGCGGGATGAGAACCACCCCCCTCGTCCTGGACCTCGAACTCTGCGGCGGCCGTTGGGACGGCCACCGCAAGCGCGTCAACGCCGCCGCCCCGCCGCCCGCGCTGCGTATGGTGCTGCGCGCCGAACTGCCCGTCGCCGAGAACGGCGAGTACTGGCCGACCACCAGCGTCTACCGGCTGGACGAGGAGAACGGCGCCGCGCTGCGGTACCGCTACTCCCACGACGAGTGAGCCGGCCCCGTTCCGTCAGCCCCGCCCGATGTACGGCATGGCGGTCGCCATCACCGTGGCGAACTGGACGTTGGCCTCCAGCGGCAGCCCGGCCATGTGCCGGACGGTGCGCGCCACGTCCGCCACGTCCATGGTCGGCTCCGGCACGATCCGGCCGTCCGCCTGCCGCGCCCCCGCGCCCATCGCGGCCGTCATGTCGGTCGCCGCGTTGCCGATGTCGATCTGCCCGCAGGCGATCCGGTACGGGCGGCCGTCCAGCGACAGCGACCTGGTCAGGCCGGTGACCGCGTGCTTGGTCGCGGTGTAGGCGATCGAGTGTGGGCGCGGGACGTGCGCGGAGATCGAGCCGTTGTTGATGATCCGGCCGCCCTGCGGGTCCTGGTCCTTCATCTGCCGGAAGGCGGCGCGGGCGCAGAGGAAGGCGCCGGTCAGGTTGAGGTCGACCACCGCCCGCCAGTCCTCGACCGCCAGCTCCTCCACCGGGACGGCCGGGCCGAAGGTGCCGGCGTTGTTGAACAGCAGGTCCACCCGGCCGTGGCGCTCGGCGGCGGTGGCGAACAGCGCGTCCACCGCGGCCGGGTCGGTGACGTCGGTCGGCACCACCTCGGCGGGCAGGGTGCCCGCCGGGAACGCGTCGGCCGTCTCCCGCAGCCGCTCGGCCCGGCGACCGGCCAGCACCAGCCGCCAGCCGGCCGCGGCCAGTTCGACCGCGACGGCCCTGCCGATGCCGCTGCCGGCTCCGGTGACGACGGCGACCTGCTCGATCATGGCACTCTCCTCGGTGGGCCGGTCCGGTGGCTCGGCACCGGTACGGTCACGCTCCGCTGGTCGGCGCCGGAGGCGTGTTGAGGAGATCGTTCCGGATGTGGGGGCCGCCGTCACTGGTCAAAGCACCCAAAATCCGGACGGCTGGGCAGGCCGGCGCCCGTGGCCCCCGCCGACCGGCCCCCGCCGACCGGCGGGAGCGGTGAAGGGCTTTACCTGATCACGAACAAACATTGGATTCCCGGTGGCCGCCTCGCAACCGGGCGACCCCGGCCCACGTCATAAGATCGCAGGAAGGTGCGCCTCCGCGAGGGACGGCGCTCCAACGCTCCGGGGGACCGCACAGTGCAGCGCCCCCGGGCCTGTCCGGCCCCACCGGGGGGCCGCCGCCCGGTCAGACGTACCGGGCGCGACATCGGTCGGAGAGTCCTCACCGTGCTTAGGCAGTCGTCCCGTTCCCGTGCCGTCCTGACCGGCGCCGCCGTGCTCACCCTGGCCGCCTCGCTCGCGGCCTGCGGGGGTTCCGACGACGGCAAGGGCAAGAGCTCCTCGGCCGACGGCACCCCGGCGGCGACCGCCGGTACGGGCACTCCGGCCGCCACGGGCAGCGCGGCCCCGGGCACGCCCACCGCCGAGCAGCCCACCCCGGCCAACGGGAAGGTGCTGATGCCGACCGGACCGGCCGCCAACCTCAGCAAGGTCCGGGACACCGCCGCCGGCCCGATCATGATGACCAAGGTGACCGGCGCGAAGTCCGGCGTCACCGGCCAGGTCTGGGTCTGGCTGCCGCCCGAGTACAACGACCCCAAGTTCGCCAAGACCGGCTTCCCGGTGCTCACCCTCTACGCGGGCGGCCAGAGCAACGGTTACAACACCTGGACCGACAACCAGCTGCCGATCCAGGAGGTGGACGAGCAGCTGGTCAAGCAGGGCAAGGCCCACCCGTTCATCATGATCATGCCGGTGCAGAACTTCAACAGCGACGAGAAGAACGCGCTGGACTGCTCCGACATCCCGGGCCAGCCGAAGATGGGCACCTGGATGGCCGAGGACATCCCGGCCTGGGTGCGCGCCAACTTCCGCACCCTGCAGGGCCGCGACAGCTGGGGCGTCATGGGCGCCTCCACCGGCGGCTTCTGCAGCGCCAAGCTCGCCCTGCAGTACCCGAACGTCTACAAGGCCGCCGTACCGATCGACGGCTACTTCATCCCCGACTCCGGGCTGTGGAAGGGCCACGACGCCGAGAAGGCCGCCAACAACCCGAACCTGCTGGTCACCCAGGGCAAGGCCGACGTGAAGATGTACGTCACCGCGGGCGGCGCCAACGGCTACGAGAAGGAAGTGGTCAAGAGCTGGGTGGCCAAGGCCGTCGCCCCGGTGTCCATCCAGTACTACGAGCAGCCGGGTGGCAAGCACCTGACCTCGGACTTCAAGAAGATGATCCCGGACACGCTGCAGTGGCTCAGCGCCAACCTGGCGGGCCCGGCCTCCGACTGACCGGAACGGCACCCGGTCCCGCTCCTCCGGCGGGAGCGGCCGGAGCCCGCGCGCAGGCCCGTGACCTGCGCGTCAATCGGACATTGATTCGCTTCTGATCGACTACGAGCACCTTGGATGGGGCGGTTCTCACCGGCCGCCCCGTCCGCCTCGCCACGTCGTGAAGAGAGTGCCATGCCGATCCATCTGCTGCCCCAGCCCGCCCCCTCCGTCCCCGCGCAGGCAGGGTCAGGGGTCGACTCCCGGGGCGCGGACGCGTACGGGCCGGCCACGGACGAGGAGCCGTTCACCGTCCGGTTCGCCGGACTCCGGCTGGTGCACGCCGCGCTGCGCCGGGACCTCGCCCGACTGCCCAACGCGCTGCGGCTGCTCCAGCCCGACGAGGAGGACAAGGGCGAGGCGCTGCTGCGGCACTGGACCTTCATGACCGCGATGCTGACCTGCCACCACGAGCAGCAGGACACCCGGATCTGGCCGATCGTGCGGCGCTTCGCCCCCGAGCTGCGGCTGCTGCTCAACTGGCTGGAGGCCGACCACCACAACCTCGACCACTCCTTCACCCGGGTCACCACCCTGGTCCGGATCGCCAGCCGGGACACCGGCAGCGCCTGGCCGGTCGCGTACGCGATGGAGGACCTGGCGGCCCGGCTGGAGACCCACCTGCGGATCGAGGAGCGGCAGTTGCTGCCCCGAATGGACCGGGTGGTCACCGACAGCTCCCGGCTCGGCGGCCTGGGCGAACTGCTCGACCTGCTGCGCTCGGCGGACGGCCCGGGGACGGCGGACGCGTTGGCCTGGCTGCTGGACGGTGTCGACCCGGCGCAGGTAGAGCGGCTGCTCGCCGAGTGCGACGACGACGTGGCCCGCAACTGGCCGCACTGGCAGGCGACCTACCAGCGCTGCACCGCGCCGCTTTGGGGGCCGGCGGGCGGCGGCGCGACCGACGGCAGCCTGGGGAGCCTCGTCGACTGAGCGCGGTTCTTCGCGGGCCGTCGATCTACGCGCGTGGCACGTGTCGCTGGCATATACCCGCCGGGGAAACGGCGGTGTCGAGGTGACCCCGCGCAAGGGGGACGAGGGCGGACCCTGCGCCGAGCCGCACGTCGACCGCTGACCGCCCGCAGTTCCGCTACTCGGGCAGGCGGTTGAGCCACTCCAGCGGAGCGACCCGGATCGCCGTCCGTGGAGAGCCGTTCCACTCCACCGGCAGGCCGACCGCCTCCAGTGCGGCCACCACCGTCCGGCCGATCTCCGCCGTCCGCCGCCCCGCGGCTTCCTCCGACTCCGCGTCCGACTCCGCGTCCGACTCCCCGTCCGTTTCTCCGCCCGGCGCCTCCCCGGTGCTGAAGGCGCCGTAGCGCAGCATCAGTCCGCGTCCGGCCGCGGCCGCCTCGGTGTCCTGCTGGTGGAAGAAGACGAAGCCCCGCGAGTCCTCGTCGGCCTCGCCGCCGATCTCCGCGTAGCCGCAGCCGGCGCAGCAGGTGAAGTCCATCGCCGCGACGATGCCCTGGTCCTCCAGCAGGTCGAAGGCGTCCATCAGCCGGTCCACGTCGGTGGTCTCCGGCCAGTGGGCCTGCTCGGCCAGCCGCTCGGTCCACAGCGGAGCGACGATCCGCTCCGCCTCCTCCTGGGTCAGTCCCTGGTCGTCGAGGACCTCGACCAGGGACTCGGCTATCTCGTCCGGCTCCTGGAAGCCGCACCGGATCAGCTCGCGAGCCCGCTCCCGGGCTTCGAGCAGCACGTCGGGGGAGAGCGCCGTGTCCGTGTCCTGGGTCATGCCCGGATCCTCGCACCCGCCACTGACAATACCGGGCCGCACGCCCCGCCGGTGCGCTACCGTCCGCCGGTGACCTCTCTGCTGCAACCCCCGCTGATCACCAGGCTCCTGGCCGCCGAGCGCATCCTGGTCGCCGGAGCCGGCGGCGGCTTCGACGTGTACGCCGGACTGCCGATCGCCCTCGCCCTGCGCGCCGCGGGCAAGGAGGTGCACCTGGCCAACCTCTCCTTCACCCACCTCTACGGCCTGCCCGGCGAGGTCTGGCAGGAGCCCGACGTGGCCAGGATCGAACCGGACACCGCCGCCCCCGAGGGCTACTTCCCCGAACGCACCCTGGCCCGCTGGCTTCGGCTGCACGGTATGCCCGACACCGTGTGGGCCTTCCCGACGGTCGGCGTCCGACTGCTGCGCGAGGCCTACCGCAGACTCGTCGCCCACCTGGGCGTGGACGCGGTCCTGCTGGTGGACGGCGGCACCGACATCCTGATGCGCGGCGACGAGGCCGGGCTCGGTACCCCCGAGGAGGACATGGCCAGCCTGGCCGCGGTGGCGGGCCTGGCGGAGGTGCCCGAAAGGCTGGTCGCCTGCCTGGGCTTCGGCATCGACGCCCACCACGGCGTCAACCACGCCCTGGTGCTGGAGAACCTCGCCGCGATCGACCGGGCCGGCGGCTACCTCGGCGCCTTCTCCATCCCGCGCGGCAGCCGGGAGGGCGCGCTCTACCTGGACGCCGTCGAACACGCCCGGGCCGCCTTCCCTCAACACCCCAGCATCGTCAACGGCTCGGTGGCGGCGGCGCTGCGCGGCGAGTTCGGCGACGTGCGGTTCACCGAGCGGACCGGGAACGGCGAACTCTTCGTCAATCCGCTGATGACGCTCTACTTCGGCGTCACAGTCGAGGCGCTGGCCGCCGAGAACCGCTACCTGGACCGGCTGGAGCACACGGTGCTGACCCGGCAGATCAGCACCCTGATCGAGGAGTTCCGGGACGAGCTGCCCCGGCAGCGCCCGCCCCGGCAGTTCCCGCACTGAGCCGGACCGGGTGCCCGGGGAGCGGGGTGCTCAGGGAGCGGCGAGCCGGAACTCCAGGTTGCCGAACCGCACCTGGTCGCCCGGCCGCACCGGGATCCCGCCGGCGATCCGCCGCCCGTTCACATGGGTGCCGTTGGTCGACCCGAGGTCGTACAGCACCCAACCGCCGTTCTCGTGCCGCAGTTCGGCGTGGTGCCGGGAGACCGAGGCGTCGTGCAGCCGCAGCCCCGAGCCGGGGATCCGTCCGATGGTCAACAGCCCCGCCCCGGCCTGCGGCAGGCTCAGCCCGGGCAGCCGCTCGCTGCGCCAGGCCCGGTTCAGCCGGTCGCCGAAGGCCGACACCCGGCCGACCGCCCGCAGCACGAACCGCTCGACCGGCCCGCCGGTGGGCAGCCCGGCCACCGCCGCGTCCAACTCGCCGCGGCTGGTGGCCTGCAGGACGATGTCCATCCGGCCGAGGAAGGTGTCGTGCGACAGCCGGCCGCTGCCCGCGCCGTCCCGCAGCACTCCGAGCGCCTGGTCCCGTTCGGAGTCGGAGGGCCGGACGGCGCCGGTCGGGAACTCAGGCTGCGTCATGGCCCGATTGTCGGATCGACCGGCTGGGACTGTCCAGATCACGCCGCGGGCCGGCGCACGGTTCGTACGTCACTGAGCGACAGACGCCCGCTTCACCCGCGCGGTTCCAGCGCGGGTGCCAGCACCGTTCCAGTGCTGCCGGGGCGACGGACGACCCGTCAGGCCTTCCGGGCGGCCGCCAGGATCTTCTCCGTGGTGTGCAGGAACCGCGAGGTCACGGCGCCGCGGTACTGCCGGCCGAACATCTCCTTGGTGACCCACTTGCCGTCCTGGAGGTGGACCACGATGTACGCGGCCCCCGGGTCGGCGCCGAGCACCTCGAAGTCGCCCTTTGCCGAGCGATGCGGAACGGCGAGTTCGGTCGGAAGCGGCTCGGAGAGGAAGGCGATCACCAGCCGGACGTCCGGTGTCACCTCGACGCCCCGGAACGGTTCGGCGGCGAGCAGCTCGGCCACCTCGTCGACCGTCCGCAGCAGCACCGGCACCGGGTAGCCGAGCGAGCGCTCCAGGTGCTCCTCGATCCGCGCGGTGAGCGCGGCGCGGTCCGGCTCGTCCGTACTGAAGAAGACGTTCCCGCTCTGGATGTACGAGCGGACGTTCCCCAGCCCCAGTTCGGCGAAGAGCGCCCGCAGCCGCTCCATCTTCACCGTCCGGCCGCCGACGTTGATGGCGCGCAGGAACGCGATGTACGTGGTCGTGGTGGTCACCCCGCCAGTCTGGCACCGGCCACCGACAACGCCCGCCCGCCGCTCACCGACGACGCCCGGCGCACGGCGTCGTTCGTGCCCGGCGGTTGTCGGTGCCGGGTGCCAGACTGGCGCCATGGCTACCTGGGAGGATTTCGAGCAGGAGGCACCCGAACTCGCGGCCCTGGTGCGGGCCCGGTTCGAGGCCGAGAAGCACCACGTCCTGGCGACGCTGCGCAAGGACGGTTCACCCCGGGTCAGCGGCACGGAGGTCGACTTCGTCGGCGCCGACGTCTGGCTCGGGTCGATGTACGGCGCGGTCAAGGCGCGCGACCTCCAGCGGGACGGCCGCTTCGCGCTGCACGCGCACCCGGGGGGCGAGGCCATGACGGGCGGGGACTCCAAGCTCTCCGGCCGCGCGGTGGAGGTCACCGACGAGGCCGAGCTCGCCGCCTTCGCGGCGGACCTACCCGAGCCGCCTCCCAGCCCGTTCCACCTGTTCCGGCTGGACATCCAGCAGGTGGTGCACACCACGCTGGAGGGGGACGCCCTGTGGGTCCTCAACTGGCACCCCGGTCGGCCGGTGGAGAAGATCCAGCTCCACTGACCGCCGGACGGGCCGCAGGGGCCTCACGCGCCTTGCGGCAGAACGGACTTGAGCGCCTCGGGAGTCCGGGCCACGACGGCGTGCCCGTCGTCCGCGGTGATGATCGGGCGCTGGATCAGCACGGGGTGCTCGGCCATCGCCGCGATCCAGCGCGCCCGCTCGCCCGCCTCCCGGGGCCAGTCCTTCATCCCCAGGTCCTTCGCGACCTGCTCGTCGGTGCGGGTGATGTCCCAGGGCTCCAGGCCCAGCCGCTCCAGCACCTGCTCCAGCTCGGCCACGGTCGGCGTGTCCTCCAGGTAGCGCCGCACGGTGTACTCCACCCCGGCGGCGTCCAGCTCGGTGAGCGCCGTCCGGCACTTGCTGCAACGCGGGTTGATCCAGATCTCCATGCCCACCAGCTTATCGAGGCTCCGGCCGACCCCCCGGTAGCGGGAACTCCGCCGGGCCCAACGGTGGTTCACGAACCAGGAGCCGGGACGTCGGAAGTCGGTGCACCAGCAGTCGGTACACCGGACGTCGGCACACCGGACGTCGGCACACCGGACGTCGGCACGTCGGAGGGGAGCACCGCATGGACGGCGCTGCGATCATCGAGCAGCTGATGACCACGGAGGTCAGGACCGACCCGTACCCGCTCTACGCCAGGGCGCACGAGCTCGGCCCGGTGCTCCCGGCCGGGGACGGGATGTTCGTGGTGAGCGGCTACGCGGCGGTCAACAAGGTGCTGCGCACGTCCGCCTTCGGCGTGGCGACCGCCGACATGATGGCCGGCCTCGCCCCCGAGTTCAGCGAGCACTCCTCGCTGGCCCTGTTCGGCCGCTCGATCCTCCAGCGCAACGCCCCCGACCAGCCCCGGGTCCGCTCGCTGATCGCCTCCGTCTTCACCGCGCGCCGGGTCGCCGCACTGCGCCCGGCCGTGGAGGCGGCGGTCGGCCGGCTGCTGGACGGGATGGCCGAGCAGGGCGCCGACGGCTCCCCGGTGGACTTCATGGACGCCTTCGCCTTCCGGCTGCCGGTCGGGGTGATCTGCGAGCTGCTGGGCGTCCCGGAGCGGGACCGCTACCGCTTCCGCGGTCTCGCCTCCGACCTGACCGTCGCCCTGGAGATCGTCCAGGACCTCGACGACCTGGACGAGGCCGACCGGGCCGCCGACGAGCTGTCCGGCTACTTCACCGAGCTGGTCGCCGAGCGGCTGGCCCGTCCGCAGGACGACCTGGTCAGCGACCTGGCACGGATCGCCGCCGACGGCGGCGGGCGGCTCTCCGGCCAGGAACTGCTGGCCAACCTGGTGCTGCTGCTGGTGGCCGGCTTCGAGACCACGACCAACCTGCTCGGCAACGGCCTCGCCCTGCTGTTCCGCCACCCGGAGGCGGCCGCCGGGCTGCGCAGCGGCACCCTCTCCCCGGCCGGGTTCACCGACGAGGTGCTGCGCTTCGACTCCCCGGTCCAGGCCACCGGGCGGGTCGCCCTGGCGGAGGGGCTGTCGATCGAGGGCCTGCCCGTCCCGGCCGACAGCGGGCTGACCCTGCTGATCGGCGCGGCCAACCACGACCCGGCCCGGTACGAGCGGCCCGGGGTGTTCGACCCGACCCGCACCGACAGTCAGCCGCTCAGTTTCGGCGGCGGCACCCACTTCTGTCTGGGCTCGCAGCTGGCCCGGATGGAGGCCGAGGTCGCGGTGCCCGCGCTGCTGGACCGTTTCCCCCGGCTCGCCCGGGGCGGCGTTCCGACCCGCCGCGACCGCCTGGTGCTGCGCGGTTACGAGACGCTCCCGGTGACCGTCCGGTGACCGCTCGCTGACCACCGGCTGAGACCGGCTGGTCTCCTCCCCGGCCGAGGACGTCACCGGTACGCCGGCCTGCAGGCCGACGACCTCGCCGTCCTCTCCCTCACCCCCGAGCCCGGCCGTCCGGAGCAGGGCGCGTCCGCCGGTTCCCGCCCGGCGTGCGTCGTCGGGCCGCCGGGAACCGTCAGACGCGCCCGGGGCCCGGCCACTCCCACAGATTGGCGAACAGCACCGCCTGCTCCCGCGCGTCGTCCAGGGCGTGGTGTGTGTGCGGCAGGTCCGGCAGCAGCTCCGCGGGCATCGACCGCTTCCCGATCCCGGCGAACGGCACCCCCGCCCGGGCCGCGTACAGCGTCTTCAGGTCGAGGCACCCGGAGTGCCCGAACGGGCTGGAGCCGGTGAACCGCATCAGGTACCAGTACAGGAACTGCCAGTCGTACACCGCCGGGTACGCCACCATCACCGGCCGGTACCGCCGCCCCTCCGGCCCGGTCCGCACCCGCTCCACCCATCGCCCGAACTCCTGCAGTGCCACCCCCGGCTCCGCCCCGCCGGCCTCCAGCGCCGCCCGCTCCAGCCCGGACACCGCCAGGGCCTCCGGGACGTACTCCGCACTGATCGGCCGCAGCTCCCGGTAGAACCCCGCCGCCCCCACCTCCGCGCGCCGGAACCCCTCCCCGTCGTCCCACCCGGCCACCACCGCCCCGAAGCTCACCATCGAGTACGGCCCCGGAATCGGCCCGTCGGCCTCCACGTCCACCGACACGTACACCGTCGGCGTCACCCTCCGCTTGTTCCCCATCCCCCCATCCAACCGCCCCCCTCAACCGGTTTTCCCGGCCCGGGACACGGCGGTGCCCCGGCCGGAGGAGGTTCCGGCCGGGGCACGACTCGACGGACTGCGGCCCTTACAGGTCGTAGTAGAGCTCGAACTCGTGCGGGTGGGGGCGGAGGGCGATCGGGGCGATCTCGTTGGTGCGCTTGAAGTCGATCCAGGTCTCGATCAGGTCCGGCGTGAAGACGTTCCCGGCGAGGAGGTACTCGTGGTCGGCTTCGAGGGCCTCCAGGACGGCCGGGAGGGAGGAGGGCACCTGGGGGACGTTGGCGTGCTCCTCGGGCGCGAGCTCGTAGAGGTCCTTGTCGACGGGCTCCAGCGGCTCGATCTTGTTGCGGATGCCGTCGAGGCCGGCCATCAGCATGGCGGAGAAGGCCAGGTACGGGTTGGAGGACGGGTCCGGGGCGCGGAACTCGATGCGCTTGGCCTTGGCGTTGGAGCCGGTGATCGGGATGCGGATGGCGGCCGAGCGGTTGCGCTGGGAGTAGACCAGGTTGACGGGTGCCTCGAAGCCCGGGACGAGGCGGTGGTAGGAGTTCACCGAGGGGTTGGTGAACGCCAGCAGCGAGGGGGCGTGCCGGAGCAGGCCGCCGATGTAGTAGCGGGCGGTGTCGGAGAGGCCGGCGTAGCCCTGCTCGTCGTAGAAGAGGGGGGAGCCCTCGCTCCACAGCGACTGGTGGACGTGCATGCCGGAGCCGTTGTCGCCGAAGATCGGTTTGGGCATGAAGGTGGCCGTCTTGCCGTTCCGCCACGCGACGTTCTTGATGATGTACTTGAACAGCATCAGGTCGTCGGCGGCGTGCAGCAGGGTGTTGAACTTGTAGTTGATCTCGGCCTGGCCGGCCGTGCCGACCTCGTGGTGCTGGCGCTCGACCTCCAGACCGGACTTGGCCAGCTCCAGGGACATCTCGGCGCGCAGGTCGGCGAAGTGGTCGACCGGCGGGGTGGGGAAGTAGCCGCCCTTGTACTTGACCTTGTAGCCGCGCACGTCGCCCTCGGCGGCGCCGGAGTTCCAGGCGCCGGCCTCCGAGTCGATGTGGTAGAAGGACGCGTTGGCGCTGGTCTCGAACCGTGCCGAGTCGAAGACGTAGAACTCGGCCTCGGGCCCGAAGAAGGCGGTGTCGGCGATGCCGGAGGAGGCCAGGTAGGCCTCGGCCTTCTTGGCGACGTTGCGCGGGTCGCGGCTGTAGGCCTCGCCGGTGACCGGGTCCTGGATGAAGAAGTTGATGTTGAGGTGCTTCTCGGCCCGGAAGGGGTCGAGGCGGGCGGTGGCGAGGTCCGGCACGAGGGCCATGTCGGACTCGTGGATGGCCTGGAAGCCGCGGATCGACGAACCGTCGAACATCAGGGTCTCGGACGGATCGAAGGTCGCCGCAGGTACGGAGAAGTGCTGCATGACGCCCGGCAGATCGCAGAAGCGGACGTCGACGAACTTCACGTCGTTGTCCTGGATGTACTGCTTCACTTCGGCGGCGTTGTTGAACATCCATCCTCCTCGGCGTGCGAATTGGGCTCACCCTAGGAATGGGGCGTTTCCGGCCGGTGACCCGCTCGTTTCCTAGATGTTAACCGCGACCGCCGAACGGGCGGCAAAATCGTACGGGCCAGGGCAAATCGACCCGCCGACCTGGGGGTCGTCGCAGAAGTGGTCTGGACCACTTGGTCAGTGCGGCGAGCGGGATTCACCCGGTCGTGGACCGGCCCCCGGCAGGCGGCGGGCGGACCCCGGACGGGCCTCCGGCCGCGCCCCGCCGGGAGGGAGCCGGTGCCGGGGTGCGGCGTGAGCCCGGTTAGTGTGGATTCGTGGACACCAGAGAAGCGTTGGGATCGTGGATCGACGGCCCCAAGGCCGCCGCCGAGAAGATGGGCGCCGACTTCGGCTACCGCGGCGAACGCCTCGGGCTGCCCAAGGAGGGCCCCGGCTCGATCGCCGGCCCCGGCCGACGGATCGGCGCCCTGTTCGTGGACGGCTGGCTGGTCTCGCTGGTCTCCTTCGGCATGCTCGCCAAGGGTGACCCGGCCGAGGCCAACCTGTGGACCCTCCCGCTCTTCTTCCTGGTCGCGGTCCTCCTGCTCTCCACCACCGGCACGACCCTCGGCAAGCGGCTGTTCGGCCTCCGGGTGGTCCGCCTGGACGGCCGCCGCGCGACCATCCCGCAGGTGCTGCTGCGCACCCTGCTGCTCTGCCTGGTGGTGCCGCCGCTGGTCTGGGACCGCGACACCCGCGGGCTGCACGACAAGGCCGTCGGCACCGTCGAGGTCCGGATCTGACACCGATCCAGCACTGATCCAGCACCGGACCCGCTGGCGCAACCGGACCCGGTCCCGGCATCGGACCCGACCCGGTCCCGGAAACGGACCGAGAACGCGTCACCCCTCGCACGACATGGAACGGCCCCGCTCCGGAAGCTTCCGGAGCGGGGCCGTCGTCGTGAACGGGGGAGGGAGGGTCAGCGGGCCTGGCCGCCCTTGGGCATCCGCGCGCCCTTGGGCATCGGGCCCTTGGGGATCGGCGCCTTGGAGAGCAGGTCGCCCAGGGCGCGCAGGCGGTCGTTGGTCTCGGTGACCTGTGCGGCGGTGATGGCGCGGGGCAGGCGCATCAGGTGGATCTGCAGCTTCTTCAGCGGGATCTCGCCCTCGCCGTTGCCCACCACGATGTCGTGCACCGGCACGTCGCCGACCACACGGGCCATCTTCTTCTTCTCGGAGGCCAGCAGCTGGCGCACCCGGTTCGGGTTGCCCTCGCCGATCAGCGCGATACCGGCCCGGCCCACCGCGCGGTAGACCGCGTCCTGGTTGCGGGTGACCGCCACCGGGGTGGAGCTGGAACTCCAGCCGCGCCGGATGTTGTTCAGCACCGCGGCCACGGCACCCGGCTGCCCCTCCATCTGCCCGAACGCAGCGCGCTCGGCCCGGCGCCCGAAGACGATCGCCATGGCCAGGACGGCCACGATGAAGCCCAGGATGCCCAGGTAGACGGGGTGGTCGATTGCGAAGCCGATGGCGAGGAACACGCCGAAGGTCAGCAGGCCGACGCCGGCGATGATCAGGCCGATCTTGGTGTCGACCTTCTTGGTCATGGTGTACGCCAGGCGGATCTGCTTCAGTCGCCCGGGGTTCTCGGATGTTTCCCTCGCCATAACGCTCATGGTACGTGGCGCGGGTACGGGATATCCAAGCCCGGGTACCCGTTCGCCCGAACCGTGACCCGTGTGCCCGTTCACCGTCGCGCACAGCGACGTCAGGACCTCACTGCCGTACGGACCGTGCCCCCGGGGCCGGCGCCGCCCCCGCCGACGCCCTCGAGGACCCGAGGGCGTCGTGCCGCCGGTCCGCCGCGTACTCGCGGTTCTCGCACACCGCCGCCCAGGCGTTGCGGCGCGCGTGCCGCTGGCCGGGCGCCAGCAGGACGCTCTCGGCGAACCGCAGCGCCGCTCCCACCGAGCGGATCCGCACCTGCATCTGCATCCCGAACAGCTCCTTTGCGACTGTCGTGGCTGAGCCGTGGCTGAGAAGAATCGAACGCCTACCGGACGTCCATCGTCCCCACCCCGTGTTACCAGTCCGTGACCAGGCAGTCAAAGCGGGGTGAACGCCGGAAGGGCGGAGCCGCAGCTCCGCCCTTCCAATGGCCGACATGGCGCGAAATCGCTCCAGGGGTCAGACCGCGGCCTGCTCGCGCCGCTCCAGAGCCTGCCGGTACAGCCGGCCGGCCCGGTACGACGAACGCACCAGCGGCCCCGACATGACACCCGCGAAGCCCAGCTCCTCGGCCTCCTCCTGGAGCTCGACGAACTCCTGCGGCTTCACCCAGCGCTCGACCGGGTGGTGGCGCAGCGAGGGCCGCAGGTACTGGGTGATGGTGATCAGCTCGCAGCCGGCCCCGACCAGGTCGGCCAGTGCCTGACTGATCTCCTCGCGGGTCTCGCCCATGCCCAGGATCAGGTTGGACTTGGTGACCAGCCCGGCCGCACGGGCCTGGGTGATGACGTCCAGCGAGCGCTCGTAGCGGAAGGCCGGACGGATCCGCTTGAAGATGCGCGGGACGGTCTCGACGTTGTGCGCGAGCACCTCGGGGCGGGAGGAGAAGACCTCGGCCAGCTGCTCGGGCACCGCGTTGAAGTCGGGGATGAGCAGCTCGACGCCGGTGCGGCCGCCGGCGCGATCGGCGGTCATCGCGTGCACCTGGCGCACGGTCTCGGCGTACAGCCAGGCGCCGCCGTCCTCCAGGTCGTCGCGGGCGACGCCGGTGATGGTGGCGTAGTTGAGGTCCATGGTGACGATGGACTCGGCGACCCGGCGCGGCTCGTCGCGGTCGAACTCGGCGGGCTTGCCGGTGTCGATCTGGCAGAAGTCGCAGCGGCGGGTGCACTGGTCGCCGCCGATGAGGAAGGTCGCCTCGCGGTCCTCCCAGCACTCGAAGATGTTGGGGCAGCCGGCCTCCTGGCAGACCGTGTGCAGCCCCTCCTTCTTCACCAGCGACTGGAGGGCGTTGTACTCCGGGCCCATCTTCGCGCGGGTCTTGATCCACTCGGGCTTCCGCTCGATGGGGGTCTCGCTGTTGCGGACCTCCAGGCGGAGCAGCTTCCTGCCGTCGGGCGCGACAGCGGACACGTGCGACTCCTAGAACTAGACGGGGTACCCCCAGGGTACGCCTGTGGTTGTGCGGCCTTCGCGGGGCCTGCCGCCCTGCAATCGCAGGGCAACGTGGCTACCGGCGAGTAGATTCCCAGTGGGTCCCGCTCGTTGGACGAACTCGCGGGGGATTTCAGCGGCTGAGCGCCGGCTCCGGCAGCTCGGCCAGCACGTCCTTCAGGTGCCGCTCGACCGAGGGCAGCGCCTCGCTCACCGGGACGCCGCGCCCCAGCTCACCGGCCAGCGAGGCGACGCCCGCGTCCCGGATGCCGCACGGCACGATCTTGTCGAAGTACGTCATGTCGGGGTCGCAGTTGAGCGCGAAGCCGTGCATGGTCACCCCGCGGGCGACCCGTACGCCGATCGCCGCGAGCTTGCGGTCGCCGCCGCGCTGTCCGGCGTTGGAGGGCGCGTACTCCGGCCCGGCCAGCCTCGGGTCGATGCCCAGCGGCAGGCCCAGCCGCAGGGTCAGCTTGCCGATGTCCACCACCTCGGACGGGTCCACCACGGCGTCCGGGATGTTCTCGCCGAGCACCCAGACCCCGCTGCGGCCCTCGACCCGGGTGGTTTCGATGCCGAAGTCGGCGGCGGAGCGGATCAGCGCCTCCTCCAGCCGGCGGACGTAGGCGATCACGTCGATCGGGTCGGGCAGCTTGATGATCGGGTAGCCGACAAGCTGGCCGGGGCCGTGCCAGGTGATCTCGCCGCCCCGGTTGACCTCGACCACCGGGGTGCCGTCCAGCGGCAGGTCGGCGGGGTTGGTGCGCTTGCCCATGGTGTAGACGGGCGGGTGCTCCAGCAGCAGCACGGTGTCGGGGATCTCGTCCGCGACCCGCAGGGCGTGCAGGCGCTGCTGCTCCTCCCACGCCTCCTCGTACGGCACGACGTGCTCGCCTATGCCCAAGCGAACGAAACGCACGTTCTCGCTCATGCGCCCACCTCGCTTCGCTCGGCGGTCGCTTCGCGAGACGCGTCCCGGCCGATTGTTCGCTCGCTCCGCTCGTTCACCGCTGCCGCTCCTTGCCAGGCGTTCGAGACCAACCCGGCCACTGTACGCCCACGGCCGTGTCACCCGATCGGCCGTACCGTTCAGCCGGCTCCGCCCCCGTCTCCGCCTCCGCTGAGCAACTGCAGGCGCAGCGCCAACTGCAGCTCCAGCGACCGTTCCGGCTGGTTCCAGTCGCGCCCGAGCAGGGCCTCGACCCGGTCCAGCCGCTGCACCACCGTGTTCACGTGGACGTGCAGCTCGTCCTTGGCCCGGGTGAGGCTGCCGCCGCAGTCGAAGTAGGCGCGCAGGGTGCGCACCAGCTCGGTGCCGCGGCGGGCGTCGTAGGCGAGCAGCGGGCCGAGCGCGGCGCCGACGAAGCCGTCCACGTCGTGGCCGTCGCCGAGCAGCACCCCGAGGAAGCCCAGCGCGCGGGCCGAGGCGCCCTCCCCGGCGCGGCCGAGCACCCGCAGGGCGCGCACGCAGCGCAGGCCCTCGCCGTACGAGGCGGCCAGCGCGGCCGGGCCTGCGGCGCGTCGGCCGGCGCCGACGGTGACCGGGAAGCCCGCCAGCCGGGCCAGTCGCTCGGCGGCGTGCCGGGCGGTCGACTCGGCGGTGTGCTCCGGATCGTCGGTGTCGCCCGGCGCGACGGGCACCAGCAGCACCACCGCCTCGCCGTGCTCGGCGCTGACGCCGCGGGAGCCGAACAGGTAGCGCCGGGCCGCGCCCGCCAGCCGCCCCCGGTCGTCGTCGTCACGATCGGTGGGTTCCGCGACCAGCACCAGGTGCGGCCGGGCGAGGTCGACCCCGAGCCGGCGGCCGCGGGCGGTGAGCCCGGCCGGGTCGCGTTCGGGGGCGGTGAGCAGGTCGGTGAGCAGCTCGCCGCGGACCCGGTTCTCGGTCTCCGCGACCGAGCGGCGTAGTAGTAGGAGCAGCGCGGTGACCACGCCGGCCCGCTCGAACAGCCGCCGGTCGGCGTCGTCGAGGTCGGGCCGGCCGCGCAGCACCAGGGTGCCGAGGGTGTCGTGCCCGGCCAGCACCGCGCACACCCACAGCTCGCCGTGCCGTACGGAGCGGCCCTCGGCCCGGGAGGCGGCCGCCGCCCCGGCCAGTTCGGCGGCGGGTGCGGGCCGCCCGGCCAGCGGCTCGCCCTCGGCGTCCAGGACGGCTATCTCCCCGTCCAGCAGGTGGGCGACGGCGGCGGCCACGTCCGGCACCTCGGCGCCGCGCAGCACCAGGTCGGTGAGCCGGTCGTGCGCCTGCTCGGCGCGCTGGACGGCGGCCGAGTGGGCCCGGACCAGCTCATTGGCGGTGTTCAGCTCGGCGAGTGCGGCCCGGGTGTCGGCCAGCGACTTGGCGGTGTCCAGGGCGATCGCGGCGTGCGCGGCCAGGGTGCAGAGCAGGGCGACCTCGTCGGGGGAGAAGGCGCGCGGGGAGCGGTCGGCGGCGAACAGGACGCCGATGACCTGCCCGCCGAGCAGCAGCGGCACCCCGATGATCGCGACCAGGCCCTCGTCCAGCACGCCGGCGTCGATCGTGCCGGTGTGGTGGAAGCGTTCGTCGGTGCGGTAGTCGGGGGTCGCGTACGGGCGGGCGGTCTGGGCGACCAGTCCGCCCAGGCCGTCGCCGAGGCTGAGCCGCAGGGTCTGGAACAGGACGGAGACCGAGCCGTCGGTGACCCGCATGTAGGTGTCGCCGGCGGCCTCGTCCGGCAGGGTCAGGTACGCGGTGTCGGTGCCGAGCAGCATCCGGGCCCGGCGGACGATCGCCTGCAGCACGGTGTCCAGGTCCCGGGATGCGGCGAGGTCCCCGGCGGTGTCGAACAGTGCTGTCAACTCGGCTTCGCGACGCCGGTGTTGACGCAGGGTGCGGTGGACCCGCAAGGCCTGCCAGGTGGCGTCGTCGATCTCGGCGAGGACGCCGGCCGACGCCCCGCGGCGGCGGGCGTCGGCCAGCACCTCGGCGAAGTCCTCGGTGGCGGCGCCGGAGGCGAGCAGGTCGAGCAACCGCCGCAGCGCGGGCGCGGCGCTCTCGTCGGGGTGGTTCATGGCGCGTGGTTCATGGTGCGGGCCGCCAATCGGCGTCGGTTCCGTCGGTGCCGAGAACTCGCGATGCTATCGGCTCGACTCTCGGGCCACAGCGGGCCTTTCGACCGTGGCGCCGTCCGCTGCCGGCTTCTCGACCTCGGCGAGGTCCTGCCCCCTGGTCTCCCTCGCGCACAGCACCGCCAGCACGGTGAGCGCCGCCGCGACGGCCACGTACACCGAGATCGGCGTGGCGCTGCCGTAGTCCTTGAGCAGCGCGGTCGCGATCAGCGGGGCGGGCGCGCCCGCCGCCACGGAGGCGAACTGGGCCCCTATGGAGGCCCCCGAGTACCGCAGCCTGGTCGCGAACAGCTCGGAGAAGAAGGCCGCCTGCGGAGCGTACATCGCGCTGTGGAACACCAACCCGACGCTCACCGCTGCCACCAGGGCCCCGAACGACCTGGTGTCCACCATCCCGAAGAACACGAACGCCCACACCCCGACGCCGGCCGCGCCGACCAGGTACACGGGCTTTCGCCCGACCCGGTCCGAGAGCGCCCCGAACAGCGGGATCAGCGCGAACTGGATCGCGGAGGCGATGAGTACGGCGTTCAGCGCGCTCTGCTTGTCGAAGTGCGCGTGGGTGACGGCGTAGGTCAGCACGAAGGTCGTCATCACGTAGTACGAGATGTTCTCCGCCATCCGCGCGCCCATGGCCACCAGCACCTCCCGCCAGTGGTGCCGCAACACCCCCACCAGCGGGGCCCGTTCGGTCTCGGGCCGGTTCGCCACCGCCTGCCGGAACAGCGGGGACTCCTCCACGGCCAGCCGGATCCACATTCCGACCCCGACCAGCACCGCCGACAGCAGGAACGGCACCCGCCACCCCCACGCCAGGAACGCGCTCTCCGACTGCACCGCCGTCATCAGCGACAGCACGCCCGCCGCCAGCAGGTTCCCGGCCGGCGCCCCGCCCTGCGGCCACGAGGCCCAGAACCCCCGCCGCCGCTGGTCCCCGTGCTCCGAGACCAGCAGTACCGCGCCTCCCCATTCGCCGCCGAGCGCGAACCCCTGCACCAGCCGCAGTGCCGTCAGCAGCACCGGCGCCGCCACCCCGACCGAGTCGTACGTCGGCAGCAGCCCGATCGCCGTGGTCGACCCGCCCATCAGCAGCAGGCTCACCACCAGCAGCTTCTTCCGCCCGATCCGGTCCCCGAAGTGCCCGAACACCAGCGCCCCGATCGGCCGCGCCGCGAACCCGATCGCATAGGTCAGGAACGAGAGCAGCGTCCCGGTCAGCGGATCGGTGTTGGGGAAGAACAGCTTCCCGAACACCAGGGCCGCGGCCGTTCCGTACAAGAAGTAGTCGTACCACTCGATCGTCGTGCCGATCAGGCTCGCAGCCACCACTCTCGGGAGTGAACTGCTCGCCGCCGAACCACGTGCGGGGGCTTCCATGGGTCACCACTTCCAGATCCAGGGGGACGGTGTCGCCACAAGGTAGGAACCCCACGCTCCCGGGACTATGTGGTTGACCCACGCAGCCCATGGGCCAGATGTGGTCGCCCACCCCATGACCACCCCTGCCCCCTGCTTCCGGCCGGCCCGTCGCGGCTCCGGCTGCGCCGAAGCCGCGAGCTCCTGTTTCAGGTCGAACGCCCCGAGGAGCGGAACGGGCTCAGTGCGCCGTCCAGCCGCCGTCGATGGGGAGGCTGGCGCCGGTGATGTAGGCGGCGGGCGGGGTGCAGAGCCAGAGGGCGAGTTGGGCGACCTCGGCGGGTTCGATGAGGCGCTTGACGGCGGTGCGGTCGAGCATGATCTGTTCGACGACCTCGTCCTCGGGGATGCCGTGGGCCAGGGCCTGGGCGGCGATCTGCTTCTCCACCAAGGGAGTTCGGACGTAGCCCGGGTTGAGGCAGTTGCTGGTCACGCCGTAGGGGGCGCCCTCCAGGGCGACGGTCTTGCTGAGCCCTTCCAGGGCGTGCTTGGCGGTGACGTACGCGGACTTGAAGGCGCTGGCGCGCAGGCCGTGGACCGAGGAGACGTTGACGACCCGGCCCCACCCCCGCCCGTACATGTGCGGGAGCGTGCGGCGCAGGATGCGGAACGGGGCCTCGACCATGACGCGTTGGATGAGGGTGAAGCGGTCGACCGGGAACTCGTGCACGGGCGCGACGTGTTGGAGGCCGGCGTTGTTGACCACGATGTCGGCGTCGGCCGGCAGGGCGTCCACGGCCTCGGGATCGGCGAGGTCCGCGACGATCGCGTGCCCGCCGATCCGGTCCGCGAGCTCCCGGGCCGGAACGGCCGCGAGGTCGACGACGTAGACCCGGGCGCCGGCCCCGGCGAGGGTTTCGGCGCAGGCTCGGCCGATGCCCGAGGCGGCCCCGGTGACCAGGGCCGTGCGGCCGTCGAGCGGGCGGGCAGTAGAGGTGTCCATGGCCCAGAACGGTAGGAATCAGGCGACGTGCCTCCCATGTGGCGGACCGACACAGCAGGCCCGCTGACCATGGCGGCAACCACTACGAGTGTCGATCGACGGTTCGAGGCCGGACAGCCAAACCCATCCTGACCTGGCTTCCCCACAATGGACGCGGTTGCTTCACCCGTTCGGAGGATTGCTCGGTCAGATCCACCCATAGCGCCCGAATGCTCGCTACATTCACGCCGATTCCCGACAGGGGGCGCCGCCCCGGGCGAGCCGAAGTGCTGGTGGAGCCCGGTGCGACGTCCGAGAGGTGTTGACTGACATGCCCCAACGGCCTGCAACCGACAGCCCGGCGTACGGACCGCTCGACCCGCTCGGCCAGCGCCGAGGCCCGGTCGGCCGGGCCCTTCCGGACGCCCCCGACGCCCTGACCGCCGACACGCTGACCGGCGACACGCTGACCGCTGACACGCTGACCGCCGACGCCCCGACCGCCGACGAACTGCGGCTGCCCGCACAGGCCACACCCGCCCGGCACGAAGCCACCGCCGCCCCCGCGACCGGCGGAGGCCACGGCAGTCACACCGGCCACTCCGGCCCGGCGCCGCAGAACGGCCAGCTCGCCGCCCTGATCGAGGAGGCCGGTTTCTCGCACGCCGGCCTGGCCCGCCGGGTCGACCAGCTCGGCCTGGAGCACGGTCTCGACCTGCGCTACGACAAGACCTCGGTCACCCGCTGGCTGCGCGGACAGCAGCCCCGCGGCGCCACCCCGGCCCTGATCGCCGAGGTCTTCACCCGCCGCCTCGGCCGCCGCCTCACCGCCCAGGACCTCGGCCTGGACGCCTGCGCCCCGGTCTACGCGGGCCTGGAGTTCGCCGAGACCCCGCAGGAGGCGGTGGACATCGTGGCGAGCATGTGGCGCAAGGACAACGGCCCGCAGTCCGAGCTGCGCCGGATCGCCTTCACCCCGGCCGGCCTGGTCGTCCCCAGCCGCGACTGGCTGATCGGCCGCACCGACGAGCGGGTCGCCCGGGACGGCTCCACCCTGGGCCGCCCGGACGCCGCCGGTGCGCTCGGCGCCGCACCCGGGGCACCGCCGCCCGCCGCCCCGGGCGCGCCCGGCTCACCCGTCCTAAGCCCGGCGCGCACCCAACCCGTCAGCGCCCCGGGAGCCCCGGGCGGCCCCGGCGCCCGCAGCACCTCCGGCACCACCGGCACCGCCGCCCCCATCGGTCGGGTGCCCACCCAGAGCCGACGCCCGCCCACCGCCGTCGAACCGCCGTACCCCGACCCGACCCGCGAGGCCCGCCCCGCCCTGCGGGTCGGCCGCGGCGACATCGCCGCCATCCGAGCCGTCGGCGACCTCTTCCGCGCGCTCGACCACGCCTACGGCGGCGGCCACGCCCGTCAGGCGCTGGTCCGCTACCTGGAGAGCGAGGCCGAGCCGATGCTGCGCGGCCGCTACGGCGAGCAGATCGGCCGGGCTCTGTTCGGCGCCGTCGCCGACCTGACCAGGCTGGCCGGCTGGACGTCCTTCGACATCGCCGCGCACGGCCTCGCCCAGCGCTACTTCGTCCAGGCGCTGCGCCTCTCCCAGGCTGCCGGCGACCGCGCGCTCGGCGGCTACGTCCTGGTGACGATGAGCCAGCAGGCCGTCCACCTGGGCCACGGTCGGGAGGCCGTCCAGCTCGCCCGGGTCGCCCAGCAGGGCGTCGGCACGGCCGTCCCGCCGGTGGTCCAGTCGCTGATGCACGCCGCCGAGGCGCGCGGGCACGGCCTGCTGGGCGACGTCCGCTCCTGCACCACGGCACTGGTACGGGCCGAGCGCTCGCTCGCGGCCTCCCGTACGGGCGACGAACTGCCCGCCTGGGCGCGGTACTTCGACGAGGCCCAGCTCTCGGACGAGTTCGCCCACTGCTACCGCGACCTCCAGCAGTGGCGCACCTCCGCGCAGCACGCCGAGAAGTCGCTGCGGCTGCGCTCGCCCGCGTACGCGCGCAGCCGGATCTTCTGCCGGCTGGTGCTGGCCACCGCCCGGCTCGGCATGGGGGACCTCGACGAGGCCTGCACCATGGCCACCGACGCGCTGCGGGCGGCGGGGGAGATGCGCTCGGCCCGCTCGCTCGAGTACGTCCGGGACTTCCACCGCCGCCTCACCCCGTACCGGGGCAGCCAGGTGGCCCGAGCCTTCGAGGAGACGGCCCGCCAGGCGGGGGTGATCTGAACCGCCCGCCCGGAACGGCCCCAGGGGCGACCGGGCCGGGAGCTCATCAGCTCTCGGCCCGGAGCCTCGCAGCATCGGAGCCCCAGGGCTTCCGGCCCGGCACACCGTCGGTCTGTCACCCCGGCAGACCGCTCGCGTGCCCGCACCGGCCGGGTCACCGCCCGGAGCACGACAATCCGGGTCACCGCCCCAGGAAGCCACCGGCGCTCAGGCCGCCGCCTCCGCCTCCCGCGAACCGGCCGGCAGGCCCAGGTCGCCCAGCACCGCCTGCGCCGCCCGCCGCCCGGAGACCAGCGCGCCCTGCACGGTGCTGGTGTCCCGGTGGTCCCCGGCGACGTACAGCCCGGCCAGTACCCGCACCGGGCGGCGGGGGTTGTGCGGCGGCGGCATCGCGGGCAGCGCGTCCGGGACGTGCCGCACGCTGAGGAACTGCCAGTCCGCCGTCGAGGTGCCGTACAGCTCCGCGAGCCGGGCTCGAACGGCCGGTTCCAGTCCGGCCGGGCCGCCCGCGTCGAAGGAACGCCGGCCGAGCACGGTGGTGGCGACCAGAGCCTGTCCGGCCGGGGCGTAGGACGGGTGCAGCTCGCTGAGCACCAGCGAGTGCGAGACCAGCGGCGGGTGCCCGTTCGGCCGGTCGGCGTCGAGCAGCAGCACGGCCTCGTTGAGCGGGGCGCGGTCGGCGGCGTGGAAGAAGGTGGTGACGGGGTGGAAGGCCGGCAGCCGCAGCCCGGGCAGCAGTTCGGCGGCGGAGCGGGCGTCGGTGGCCACCACCACGGCCTGGGCGCCGATCCGCCCGTGGGTGAGGGTCTCCACGCCGTCGGCGCCGATCGAGGTGACCTGTACCCCGGTCCGTACGGTGCCGGCGGGCAGCGTGGCGGCCAGCTGGGCCGGCACGGCCGCGATCCCGTCGGCGGGCAGACAGAGCCGGCCGCGCGCGTACGAGCGCAGCACCAGGTCGGCGACCCGGCTGCTGGTGCCGAGGGTCGGGTCGCCGAGCAGGGCGCTCAGCAGCGGGCGCAGGAACCCGTCGATGCTGCGCTGGGCGAGTCCGTGGCCGGTCAGCGCGCGGGCGGCGGTGGTCTCCGGGCGGGCCTGCAGCCGGCCGGCCGGGGTGGTGGCGATCCGGCCGAGCCAGCTGCCGAGGCGGGCCTTGTCCAGCGGGCTGCCGAGCGGGGCCCGGAGCGCGGCCTGCCGGGCGGCGGTGAGCTGCGGATCCCCGGCGCGGTAGCGGCGGCCGCCGCTGTGCACGAGTACGCCGGGCGCGAGCGGGCGCAGGTCCAGGCGGTCGAGGTCGAGCGTCCGGCGCAGCTCGGGGAAGGCGGTGTTCAGCAGGTGGCTGCCGTCGTCGAGGCGGAAGCCGTCCACTGAGCGGGTGGCCATTCGGCCGCCGATCCGGTCGGTGGTCTCCAGGACCTGAACGGTGACGCCGTGGCCGGTGAGTGCGCGGGCGGCGGCCAGGCCCGCGAGTCCGGCGCCGACCACGACGACGTCCGGGTCGGACGGTCGGCGGGCGCGGCGGGTGAAGTCGTACGTGGGCACTGGGGTGCTCCCTCCCTGGTCCCGGGGCTCCGGCCGACGCAGGCAGCGGGGTGCCGGGACACGGTCCGAGGAAGGTGATGCCCAGTCAGTGTGAGCATCAGACAAGTGCGATGAACCGGATGCGGGGGTCGGGAGGGGTTGTGCGGCACCGGGCGGGGGCGTGGTCACGGACAGTGCGCCGTGGCAGCTGCGTTACCGGGCAGACGGGCGCGCACGGTCACCGGGGGCGTGCGACGCGCCCGTCGTGTGCTCCCGTGCGCCCCCTCCCGGAGCCCCTCCCGAGTCTCCTCCCACCCCGCTCGGCATATGCCGATGGCCAGGGCGAATGCCGTAGCGGGACTACGCAGGACGACGCGGCGCCGCGCCAACGCGCGAGCCCGTCACCGCACCGCGCACGAGCCCGTCACAGTGCCGCCCGCACCGCCGAGTCCAGATCCGGGTGCGCGAACCGGAAGCCCGCCTCCAGCAGCCGCCGCGGCACCACCCGGTGGCTGCCCACCACCTCGACCGCCAGCTCCCCGAGCACCACCTTGAGCACGGCCTCCGGCACCGGGAACGGGGTCGGCCGCCGCAGCGCCCGGCCGATCGCCGCGGTCAGCTCCGCGTTGGTGGCCGGCTCGGGCGCGGTGAGGTTGAAGGCGCCGGAGAGGTCCTCCCGGTCGATCAGGAACCGCAGCGCGGCGACCTCGTCGGCCAGCGAGATGTAGCTCCAGTACTGCTGACCGCTGCCGAGCCGCCCGCCCAGACCCAGCTTGAACAGCGGGAACAGCCGGCTGCCGGCCCCGCCCGCGGCGGAGAGCACCATCCCGGTGCGCGGGTGGACGACCCGGATCCCGGCCCGTTCGGCCGGCCGCGCGGCGGCCTCCCACTCCAGGCAGACCTCGGCCAGGAAGTCGTCGCCGGCGGGGGAGTCCTCGTCGATCACCCGGTCGCCGGTCTGCCCGTACCAGCCGACCGCTGAGGCGCTGACCAGGACCCGCGGCGGCTCCTTGAGCGCCGCCAGGGCCACCGCCACGGTCTCGGTGCCGTACACCCGGCTCTCCCGGATGTCCCGCTTGTAGGAGTCCGACCAGCGGCGGTCGCCGACCCCGGCGCCGGCCAGGTGCACCACCGCCTCGACCCCGGCGAGCCCGTCCCGGTCGACCTCGCCGAGCAGCGGGTTCCAGCCGATCGCGGTGCTGCCGTCGGGCTGCGGTCCCGTCCTGGAGCGGTGCCGGACCAGCCGGACCACCTGGTGGCCGTCCGCCAGCAGGGAGCGGACGAGCGCCGAACCGATCAATCCCGTGGAGCCTGTGACAGCGATGCGCATGGGCCCATCCTCGCAGTTCTTATCACCTGTCACCTTTCGCACGCGCCCCATTAGCATCACGCGGCATGACCCCCCATGACGATCTGACCATCCGCCCGGCCCGCCCCGAGGACGAGCGCGGACTCGCCGAGCTCAACCGCGCCGCCTGGTCGACCCTGTCCGACGTCTCCCCGGAGCCGTCCGCCGAGGACGGGATCTTCGACGAGCGGCACACCCCCGACCAGTACCTGCTCGCCGTCCTGGACGGCCGGATCGTCGGCTACGTCCGCCAGGTCCCGGCGACCCCGCTGGCCGCCAACCGGCACGTCCGGCAGATCCAGGGCCTGGCCGTCGACGACTCGGTGCGCGGCCGGGGCATCGGCCGGCGGCTGGTCGAGGCGGCCTGCGCGGCGGCCAGGGCCGGGGGCGCCCGCAAGCTGGGCCTGCGGGTGCTCGGCTGGAACACCCCGGCCCGACGGCTGTACGAGAGCTGCGGCTTCGTGGTCGAGGGCTCGCTGGCCGAGGAGTTCCTGATCGACGGCCGCTATGTGGACGACATCTGGATGGCCCGCCGACTCACCGACTGAATCCGCGCCGAATCCACCCCGACTCCGCTCCCGAATCCGCCCGGAATCCGCCCCGGACGACCTGACACTGCATCAGGTCGGGTGCTGCAGAGTCGTGACGTACCCGCCCTGTCTGGAGCGGCACGCCGCCGGGTACCGTACGCCCGTGAGCAACTCGACGCCTCCCGGGTGGTACCCGGTCCCCGGTGCGGACGGCGCGCCCGGTCACGAGCGCTGGTGGGACGGCAACGCCTGGACCAGCGAGGTCCGGCCGCTCCAGGGCGGCGCCGGACAGGTCGCCGACGCGCCGACCCAGACCTGGCAGCCCTCCACCCCGCAGCACCAGCAGCAGCCCGGCTACGGCTACCCGGCGCAGAGCGGCTCACCCGCCCCCGGTTACGGCTACCCCGGCCAGGACGCGGCCCAGGGCCCCGGTTACGGCTACCCCGGCCAGACACCGTACCCGGGCCAGTCGCCGTACCCCGGCCAGGAGGCCTACCCGGGCGCGGCCTACGGCTACCCGCCGCCGGCCGGCCCTGGCCGGAGCAGGACCGGTGTGATCGTCGGCATCGCCGTCGCCGTGCTGGTGGTGGGCGGGATCATCGCCGGGCTGGTGCTCAGCAACGGCGGGGACCCGAAGGCGGGCCCCACCCCGAACCCCACGGTCACCGTCACCCAGAGCGACAGCCCCTCGCCGCGCCCCACCCCGACCCGGCCCAGCCCGACCTCCAAGCCCGTCCCGACCCTCAAGAGCACCGTGCCGGACCCGCAGCACGCGATCACCGTCCCGGTGTTCGACGGCTGGGACGCGGCGGCCAACTCCGCGCACTCCACGGTCTACCTCGGCAGCGGCCGCTACACCTGCGCCGACGGCAACTCCTGCATCCGCGGCCAGTTCTCGATCGAGAAGGACACCGTCCAGGGCGACACCCCCAAGGGCGCCGCCGACGCCGCGATGCCGGCCTACGCCGGGACGATCTTCAGCGGGATCTCCTCCCACACCGACTCCGGCTCCGGCTACGTCAGCGTCGCCGGTGTGCTCGGCTACGCCACCCGCTGGCACGTGCGCACCTCGGACGGCACCCAGGGCTACGTGCTGCTGGCCGCCGTCCCGGCCAAGGGCGGCGGCTACGTGGTCTTCGAGGGCGGCGTGGACGACGACCCGGCCGCGCCGGACGCCTCCGTGCTGGACCAGATCCTCAAGGGCATCAAGCAGGACAGCTCCTCCGGCAGCAGCACCTGACCGCTACTGGTCCCCGTAGCGCTCCCAGAGCTTGGGGAAGCGCTTCGCCATGACGTCCGGGTCCTCGAAGTCCAGCGGGGTCCCGGACGGCCGGCCCGCCTGCCGCCCGCCCACGTCCGGCAGCGGAAGGCCGGTCAGCTGCTCGTACGCCTCGTCGGCGGCGTAGCCGAGGTCCTCGGCCTCGCCGTCCTCCTCCTCGTCGAACTCCGGCAGCAGATCCGCCAGGTCGTCGGGTTCGGCCAGCCCGCCCTCGAAGACCTCCCGGCCCTGGCCGATCAGCCAGCAGCGGAAGTAGTCGAAGGTCTCCTCGGAGGCGCCGTCCAGCAGCAGGTGGGCCGCCCCCCACAGGTCGTGGCGGTAGGCGCGCTGGAACCTGGCCTCGAACAGCCGGGCGAAGTCGATCACGTCGTCCGGGGTCAGCTGGACGAGGCGCTCCACCAGCCGCTCGGCCTGCTCGTCGGGATCGCCGGCGGCGGCCTCCCAGGTGTCGTCGATGATCTGCCAGAAGTCGGTCTCGTCCATCACCGCTCCAGCATCCCTGTTCCGCCGCCTCCGCGCATGCCATGACCCGGCGGAAAGCGCACCCCGGAACGGCGGAACCCCGCGTCGTCCGGGGACGACGCGGGGTTCCGTACGGCTGTGTTCAGCCGTGCTGCCTCACAGGCCGAGCTCGACCTCGAACTCGCCGGCCTCCAGGATCTCCTTGACCGCGACCAGGTAGCGGGCGGCGTCGGCGCCGTCCACCAGGCGGTGGTCGTAGGAGAGCGACAGGTAGGTCATGTCACGGATGCCGATGGCGGTGCCGCCGTCGGCCTCGATGACCACCGGGCGCTTGACGGTGGCGCCGATGCCCAGGATGGCGGCCTGGTTCGGCGGCACGATCACGGTGTCGAACAGCGCACCGCGCGAGCCGGTGTTGCTGATGGTGAAGGTGGCACCGGACAGCTCGTCCGGGGTGATCTTGCTGTCGCGGACCTTGGCGGCCAGCTCGGCGGTCTTCTTCGAGATGCCGGCGATGTTGAGGTCGCCCGCACCCTTGATGACCGGGGTCATCAGACCCTTCTCGGAGTCCACGGCGATGCCGATGTTCTCGGAGTCGAAGTAGGTGATGGTGCCCTCGGCCTCGTTGATCCGCGCGTTGACGACCGCGTGGACCTTCAGCGCCTGGGCGGCGGCCTTGACGAAGAACGGCATCGGGGAGAGCTTGACGCCCTCGCGGGCGAGGAAGCCGTCCTTGGCCTTGGCGCGCAGCGACATGATCTTGGTGACGTCCACCTCGACCACGCTGGTCAGCTGCGCCTGCTCGTGCAGGGCCTTCATCATGTTGTCGCCGATGACCTTGCGCATGCGGGTCATCTTGACCGTCTGGCCGCGCAGGGCGGACGGCGCGGCGGCGGCCTTCGGCGCAGCGGCCGGGGCGGCAGCGGCGGCGGCGCGCAGG
>NZ_JPRF03000066.1 GCF_001188955.3 Kitasatospora aureofaciens
TCGGCTTCGGTGAGGGTGCCGGTCATGCCCGCCACCCCGGACCACGGACCCCACGCCAGCGACACCCCCGGCAGACCCAGCGCACGCCGGTGCACCGCCAACGCGTCCAGACAGGCATTGCCCGCCGCATACGCCGCCTGCCCCGCACTGCCGAACGTCCCCGCCATGGACGAGAACAACACGAACACATCCACACCCTCGGCCGCCCGGTGCAGATTCCACGCCGCATCCGCCTTCGGACGGAGCACAGCACTGACCCGGTCAGGAGTCAGCGAGCCGACCACCCCGTCATCGATCACCCCAGCCGCGTGCACCACCGCACGGATCTCGTGCCGGGCGAACAGACCCGCCACCGCCGCCTCGTCCGCCACATCACAGGCCTCGACCACCGCCCGCGCGCCCAACACCTCCAACTCCGCCAGCAACGCCCCCACACCCTCGGCCTCCGCACCCCGGCGGCTCACCAACAACAGACGGCGCACACCATGCTCACCCGCCAGATGCCGGGCGATCACCCGACCCAGACCACCCGTCCCACCGGTCACCAGGACCGTGCCCTCACTCGGCCACACCACCGGCACAGCCTCGGGCCGAGCGGGGACGCGCACCAGCCGAGCCGCAAGGACCTCGCCCTCCCGCACCAGCAACTGCGGCTCGTCCACACCCAACGCGGACGCCGGCAACTCCTCCTCCCCCGCAAGATCCACCAGACCGAACCGACCCGGCTCCTCCGAAACCGCCGACCGCACCAGACCCCACACGACAGCAGCGGAAAGATCCGTGCCGTCCACCGCACCACGCGTCACGAACACCAACCGCGAAGCCGCGAACCGCTCCTCCGCCAACCAGCCCTGCACCCACTCCAGAGCCCACGCCGACCGCTCGTGCACCCCACCACCGGCCACCGACCGCACCACCACCACCGGCGGCACCTCACCCGGCACCTCCGCCAGCGACCCGACCTCCACAAACGACCCGACAACCGGCACCACCGGCTCCACCGGCACCCAGTCCACCCGGAACAGCGTGTTCCGGTCGACCGAGGCCACCGCGCCCGCCGCCACCGGGCGGACGACCAGCGACCCGACCGAGGCCACCGGCCGTCCCTCGGTGTCGGCCACGGCGAGGGACAGCGCACCGGCCGCCGTCCGGGTCAGCCGGACCCGGACCGCCGACGCGCCCGCGGCGTGCAGCGACACCTCCTCCCAAGCGAACGGCACCCCGCCGGCCTCCCCATCGGAACCGGCCAACGCGAAGCCGTGCAGACAGGCATCGAACAGCGCCGGGTGAAGGCCGAAGCCCGCACCCTCGGTACCCTCGGGCAGGGCCACCTCGGCGAACACCTCATCACCGCGCCGCCAGGCCGCCCGCAGGCCCCGGAACGCCGGACCGTAACCGAACCCGGCCCCGGCCAGCCCCTCGTAAAGACCACTCACGTCCACCGCCTGCGCACCGGCCGGCGGCCACACCAACGCGTCGAATTCCACCGGCGCCGCACCCGCGGCCAGCACGCCGCTCGCGTGCAGGGTCCAGTCCGTCCCCTCTTCCGCCTCCGGCCGGGCGTGCACGGTGACGGCGCGCCGCCCGGACGCGTCGGGCTCGCCGACCCACACCTGCACCAGGACAGCGCCTCGTTCGGGCAGGACCAGCGGCGCCGCCAGGGTCAGCTCCTCGACCCGGTCGCAGCCGACCTCGTCCCCGGCCCGGACGGCCAGCTCCACCAGCGCCGTCCCCGGCACCAGCACCGAACCCAGCACCACGTGGTCCGCCAACCACCCGTGCGTCCCGGCCGACAGCCGGCCGGTGAAGAGGTACCCGTCGGTGTGCACGAGCTCGACGGCAGCGCCGAGCAGCGGGTGTTCGGCGGCGCCGAGACCGGCGAGCCGGACATCCCCGCCGCGGGTGAGGGTGACTGCCGGCCAGTACTGCCGGTGCTGGAAGGCGTACGTGGGCAGCTCGACGGTACGGGCAGCGGTCCCGGTGAACAGGGCCGCCCAGTCGACGTCGGCTCCGGCGACGTGCAGACGGGCCAGGGCGGTCAGCACGCTCGTGTCCTCGGGACGGCCCTTGCGCAGGAGTGCGGCCGTCACGGCGTCACCGGTGAGGGAGGCGGCCGCCATCGCGGTGAGCACACCGTCCGGGCCGAGCTCCAGGAAGCGGCTGACGCCGGCCGTTTCCAGCGCGCGGAGGCCGTCGGCGAAGCGGACGGTCTCGCGGACGTGGCGCACCCAGTAGTCCGCGTCGGTCGCGCCGCTGACCAGCTCCCCGGTCAGGTTGGAGACCAGCGGGATCGACGGCGCACGGTAGGTCAGGCCGTCGAGGACCTGCCGGAAGTCGTCCAGCATCGGGTCCATCAGCGGGGAGTGGAAGGCGTGCGAGACCCGCAGCCGGCTGGTCCGCCGCTCGGCGAAGTGCTCGCCGAGCGCCTCCACGGCCTCCTCCGCGCCGGACACCACCACCGAGGTGGGCCCGTTGACGGCGGCTATCGACACCTCGTCGTTCAGCAGCGGCCGGACCTCCTCCTCCGTCGCCTCGATCGCGAGCATCGCGCCACCGGAGGGCAATGCCTGCATCAGCCGGCCACGAGCGGCCACCAAGGTGCAGGCGTCGGCCAGCGAGAACACCCCCGCCACGTGCGCGGCGGCCACCTCACCGATCGAGTGCCCGGCCACGAACTCCGGCCGCACCCCCAGCGACTCCACCAGCCGGAACAGCGCCACCTCCACCGCGAACAACCCCGCCTGGGCGAAGTCCGTCCGGTTCAGCAGCTCCGCGTCCTCGCCCCAGACGACCTCCCGCACCGGCAGGTCCAGCTCCGCACACACCGCGTCGAAAGCCTCCGCGAACACCGGGAAGCGCTCGTACAACTCCCGGCCCATACCCAGCCGCTGCGACCCCTGCCCGGAGAACAGGAAGGCGTGCTTGCCCTCCGAAGCCACCCCCCGGGCCACCTCCACGCCGTCCACCAGCACCGCCCGGTGCCCGAACCGCGACCGGCCCGCCAGAGTGAACGCCACATCAGTGGAGGGAAGTTCACCCGCCTCCGTCAGCCGTACGAGCTGCGCGTCGAGCGCGGCGGCGGACTTGGCCGATACCACCCAGGGCATCGAGGCCGGGGCGACCGAACCGTGCTGCACGGCCTCGGGTTCACCCTGCTCCAGGATCACATGGGCGTTCGTCCCACTGATCCCGAAGGACGACACACCCGCCCGGCGGGGATGACCGGTGGCCGGCCACTCGGCACCCTCCGCCAACAGCTCCACCGCCCCCGCCGACCAGTCCACGTGCGAGGACGGCGCATCCACGTGCAGCGTGCGCGGCAACTGCCCGTGCCGCATGGCCAGCACCATCTTGATCACACCAGCGACACCGGCCGCCGCCTGGGCGTGCCCGATGTTCGACTTGATCGAACCGAGCAGCAGCGGCAGTTCACGGTCCTGCCCGTACGTCGCCAGCAACGCCTGCGCCTCGATCGGGTCACCCAGCGTCGTGCCCGTCCCGTGCGCCTCCACCGCGTCGACCTCGGCCGCCGACAGCCCCGCGCTCGCCAGCGCCTGCCGGATCACCCGCTGCTGCGACGGACCGTTCGGCGCCGTCAGACCGTTGGACGCACCGTCCTGGTTCACCGCACTGCCCCGCAGCACCGCCAGCACCCGGTGACCGTTGCGCCGGGCGTCCGAAAGACGCTCCAGCACCACCACACCGACACCCTCGCCCCAGCCGACCCCGTCCGCCGCCTCCGCGAACGAACGGCACCGCCCGTCCGCCGACAACCCACCCTGCCGCGAGAACTCGACAAAGGTGTTGGGGGTGGACATCACCGTCACACCACCGGCCAGCGCCAACGAGCACTCACCACCGCGCAGGGCCTGGGCGGCCAGGTGCATCGCCACCAGCGAGGAGGAGCACGCCGTGTCCACCGTCACCGCCGGGCCCTCGAACCCGAAGGTGTAGGACACGCGTCCGGACGCCACGCTGGGGGCGCTCCCGTTGCCCCGGAAGCCCTCGAACTCGTCGCCGTCCAGCAGCGAGCGGTAGTCGGTGTACATCACGCCCGCGAACACACCGGTACGGCTCCCCCGCAACGACACCGGGTCGATACCCGCCCGCTCGAACGCCTCCCAGGACGTCTCCAGCAGCAACCGCTGCTGCGCGTCCGTCGCCAACGCCTCCCGCGGACTCATCCCGAAGAACTCGGGGTCGAACTGCCCGGCGTCGTGGAGGAACGAGCCCATCCGCGTGTAGGAGGTGCCCGGTGCCGACCGGTCCTCGCTGTGCAGCGCGTCGAGGTCCCAGCCACGGTTGGCCGGGAAGTCCGACACCGCGTCCACCCCGTCGGCGACCAGCCGCCACAGGTCCTCGGGAGACGTCACCCCGCCCGGGTAGCGGCAGGCCATCCCCACGATCACGACCGGGTCGTCCGTCAGTGACGGCAGGACCTCCGGGACGTGGACCACGCTCTCGGTACCGAGCAGGCCCTCCAGCAGGAAGCCGGCCAGTGCGCCCGCCGTCGGGTAGTCGAACACCACCGTGGACGGCAGCTGGAGGCCGGTGACCGACCGCAGCCGGTTCCGCAGCTCCACCGCCGTCAGCGAGTCGAACCCGAGGTCCTGGAACGCCCGCGACGGATCGACCGCGGCCCCACCCTCGTGCCCCAGCACCACCGCGACCTGCTCGCGCACCAGCTCCAGCACCACCGCGCGCCGCTCGTCGCCGCCCAGCGTGGACAGGCGCTGCGCCAGCCCCGCCGTCACGGCGGATCCCGCCGGCCCGGCCACCACGGCGCGGCGGACCCGGCCGCGCACCAGCCCGCGCAGCAGGGCGGGCACCGGCTCCTGGGAGCGCAGCGCGGCGAGGTCCAGGCGCACGGGCAGGATCGTCGGCTCGTCGGCCGCGAGCGAGGCGTCGAAGAGGGCCGTGCCCTCGGCGGGGGTCAGTTCCGGTAGGCCCGAGCGGGCGATCCGGTGCAGGTCGACCTCAGTGAGGGTGGCGGTCATGCCGCCGTCGTGGGTCCACGGGCCCCAGGCCTGGGAGACGGCGGGCAGGCCGAGCGAACGGCGGTGCACCGCCAGGGCGTCCAGGTAGGCGTTTCCCGCCGCGTAGGCGGCCTGGCCCGGGCCCCCGAACACGCCGGAGACCGAGGAGAACAGGACGAAGGCCGCCAACTCGCGCTCCTTCGTGGCCTCGTGGAGGTTCCACGCGGCGTCCGCCTTCGGACGGAGCACAGCACTGACCCGGTCGGGAGTCAGCGAGCCGACCACCCCGTCATCGATCACCCCGGCCGCGTGCACCACCGCACGGATCTCGTGCCGGGCGAACAGACCCGCCACCGCCGCCTCGTCCGCCACATCACAGGCCTCGACCACCGCCCGCGCGCCCAACACCTCCAACTCCGCCAGCAACGCCCCCACACCCTCGGCCTCCGCACCCCGGCGGCTCACCAACAACAGACGGCGCACACCGTGCTCACCCGCCAGATGCCGGGCGATCACCCGACCCAGACCACCCGTCCCACCGGTCACCAGGACCGTGCCCTCACTCGGCCACACCACCGGCACAGCCTCGGGCCGAGCGGGGACGCGCACCAGCCGGGCAGCCAGCAGCCGGCCCTCCCGCACCAGCAACTGCGGCTCGTCCACACCCAACGCGGACGCCGGCAACTCCTCCTCCCCCGCAAGATCCACCAGACCGAACCGACCCGGCTCCTCCGAAACCGCCGACCGCACCAGACCCCACACGGCAGCAGCGGAAAGATCCGTGCCGTCCACCGCACCACGCGTCACGAACACCAACCGCGAAGCCGCGAACCGCTCCTCCGCCAACCAGCCCTGCACCCACTCCAGAGCCCACGCCGACCGCTCGTGCACCCCACCACCGGCCACCGACCGCACCACCACCACCGGCGGCACCTCACCCGGCACCTCCGCCAGCGACCCGACCTCCACAAACGACCCGACAACCGGCACCACCGGCTCCACCGGCACCCAGTCCACCCGGAACAGCGCGTCACCGGCGGAGACCCTCGTATCGGCGGCCGACGCCGCCCGCAGGACCAGCGACCCGATCGACGCCACCGGCAGGCCCTCGCTGTCGGTGACCGCCACCGCGACGGACTCCTCGCCGGTCCGGGTGACCCGCACCCGCACCGCCGAGGCGCCGGAGGCGTGCAGCGACACCTCCTCCCAGGAGAAGGGCACCACACCGTGCGGCATGCCGTTCACGGCCGTCACGTGCAGGGCCGCGTCCAGCAGCGCCGGGTGCAGGCCGTAGCCGGTGCCCTCGGTCCCGGCCGGCAGGGCGACCTCGGCGAACGCCTCGTCACCGCGCCGCCAGGCCGCCCGCAGGCCCTGGAACACCGGACCGTACGCGTACCCACCGTCTGCCATGCCCTCGTAGAGGCCGCTCAGGTCCACCGCCTGCGCACCGGCCGGCGGCCACACCGAGGCATCGAAGGCCACCGGTGCCGCGCCCGGCCCCAGAATGCCGCTCGCGTGCTGGTCCCAAGGTCCGCCGTCGGCGTCCTCGGGACGGGAGGCGACGGTGAAGGCGCGCCGGCCGTTCTCGTCGGCCGCGCCGACGCGCAGCTGCAGCCGGACGCCCCCGTGTTCGGGCAGCACCAGCGGCGCGGCCAGGGTCAGTTCCTCGACCCGGTCGCAGCCGGCCTCGTCGCCCGCCCGGACGGCGAGTTCGAGGAAGGCGGTGCCGGGCAGCAGGACCTCGCCCCGGACCACGTGGTCGGCGAGCCAGGGGTGGGACTGCCGGGAGAGCCGGGAGGTGAACAACAGGCCGTCGTCGTCGGACAGTTCGAGGGCGGCCGTGAGCAGCGGGTGGTCGGCTGCATGGAGGCCGGCGGCGCCGAGGTCTCCGGTGACGGCCGCGGAGACGGTGGGCCAGTAGCGGCGGTGCTGGAAGGCGTACGTGGGCAGTCCGACGGTACGGACGGCGCAGCCGGCGAACAGGGCGGCCCAGTCGACGTTCGCCCCGGTGACGTGCAGACGGGCGAGCGCGACGAGCGCGGTGGGCTCCTCGGGACGGCCCTTGCGCAGGAGCGCGGCCGTCACGGCGTCACCGGTGAGGGAGGCGGCCGCCATCGCGGTGAGCACACCGTCCGGGCCAAGCTCCAGGAAGCGGCTGACGCCGGCCGTTTCCAGCGCGCGGAGGCCGTCGGCGAAGCGGACGGTCTCGCGGACGTGGCGCACCCAGTAGTCCGCGTCGGTCGTGCCGGTGACCAGCTCGCCGGTCAGGTTGGAGACCAGCGGGATCGACGGCGCTTGGTACGTCAGGCCGTCGAGGACCTGCCGGAAGTCCTCCAGCATCGGGTCCATCAGCGGGGAGTGGAAGGCGTGCGAGACCCGCAGGCGGCTGGTCTTCCGGTCGGCGAAGTGCGCTTCGATCGCCGCGACCGCTTCCTCCGTGCCCGAAACGACCACCGAGGACGGGCCGTTGACGGCGGCTATGGACACCGACTCGCCCAGCAGCGGCCGGACCTCCTCCTCCGTCGCCTGCACCGCCAGCATCGCGCCGCCCTCCGGAAGCGCCTGCATCAGCCGGCCACGGGCGGCGACCAAGGTGCAGGCGTCGGACAGCGAGAACACCCCCGCCACGTGCGCCGCGGCCACCTCACCGATCGAATGACCCGCCACGAACTCCGGCCGCACCCCCAACGACTCCACCAGCCGGAACAGCGCCACCTCCACCGCGAACAGCCCCGCCTGGGCGAACTCGGTCCGGTTCAGCCGATCCTGGTCCGTCCCCCACACCACCTCGCGCAGCGGCAGGTCCAGCTCCGCACAGACCGCGTCGAAGGCCTGCGCGAACACCGGGAAACGCTCGTACAGCTCCCGCCCCATCCCCAACCGCTGCGACCCCTGACCGGAGAACAGGAACGCCGTGCCGCCGCCCCGGACCGCACCCTCGACGACCGTCGGGCTCACGCCGGTACCCGCGTCCGCGCCCTCGCCCTCGCCCGCCGCGATCACGCCGAGACCGCGCAACAGCGCTTCGCGGTCGGATCCGACCACCACGGCCCGGTGGCCGAGCGGTGAGCGGCTGGTCGCCAGCGACCAGGCCAGGTCCCCGGCGGACAGTCCGGCCGCGCCGTCCAGCAGCCGTGCGGCCTGGGCGCGCAGTGCGTCCCCGGTCCGGCCGTTGACCACCCAGGGCAGCACGGCCGGCGCCGGGGCGGCCTCCTCCGGCGCGGGTGCCACCGCCGTGTCCTCTGCCTGTTCCAGTACCACGTGGGCGTTGGTGCCGCTGATCCCGAAGGCCGAGACGCCGGCCCGGCGCGGGCGGCCGGTCTCCGGCCAGTCCCGGGCCTCGGCCAGCAGCTCCACCGCCCCCGCCGACCAGTCCACCTCACCGGACGGCGCGTCCACGTGCAGGGTCCGCGGCAGCACCCCGTGCCGCATCGCCATCACCGTCTTGATCACACCCGCGACCCCGGCCGCCGCCTGGGCGTGCCCGATGTTCGACTTGATGCCACCGAGGTACAGCGGCCGGTCCGCCGGCCGGTCCCGGCCGTAGGTGGCGAGCAGGGCCTGGGCCTCGATCGGGTCGCCCAGGGTGGTGCCGGTGCCGTGCGCCTCGACGGCGTCGACCTGGTCCGGGGTGAGCCGGGCATTGGCCAGGGCGGCCTGGATGACCCGCTGCTGGGAGGGCCCGTTGGGGGCGGTCAGCCGGCTGCTGGCACCGTCCTGGTTGACCGCGGTGCCACGGACGACGGCCAGCACCTCGTGGCCGTGGCGCCGGGCGTCCGAGAGCCGTTCGACCAGCAGCACGCCCACGCCCTCGGCCCAGGAGGTGCCGTCCGCCGCCTCGGCGAAGGGCTTGCACCGCCCGTCCGGGGCCAGGCCGCGCTGGCGGGAGAACTCGGTGAACAGCCGGGTGGTGGGCATCACGGCGACGCCGCCGGCGACGGCCAGCGAGCATTCCCCGGCCCGCAGCGCGCGCACCGCGAGGTGGAGGGCGACGAGGGCGGAGGAGCAGGCGGTGTCGACGGTGACGGCCGGGCCCTCCAGCCCGAGGGTGTAGGAGATCCGGCCGGAGAGCACGCTGACGGCTCCGCCGGTGAGCAGGTGCCCCTCGGTCTCCTCGGTCTGGCGGGCGAGTGAGCCGTAGTCGGTGTCGGCGCCGCCGATGAACACGCCGGTGTCGGTGCCGCGCAGCGAGGCGGGGGCGATCCGGGCGCGTTCGATCGCCTCCCAGGCGGATTCCAGCAGGAGCCGCTGCTGCGGGTCCATGGCGAGGGCCTCGCGGGGGGCGATGCCGAACAGTTCGGCGTCGAAGTCAGCCACGCCGTCCAGGAATCCGCCGTGCCGCACGTAGCTCTTGCCGGGGGTGCCGGGGGTGGGGTCGTAGAGCGCCTCGGTGTCCCAGCCGCGGTCGGCCGGGAGTTCACCGATGGCGTCGGTGCCGTCCGCGACCAGCCGCCACAGGTCCTCCGGGGTGCGGACGCCGCCGGGGTAGCGGCAGGCCATCCCGACTATCGCGATGGGCTCGGCGTCCCTGGCCTCGACGGACTCCAGCCGCAGCCTGGTTCGCCGCAGGTCCGCGGTGACCTTCTTGAGGTAGTCGCGGAGCTTGTCCTCGGAGGTGCTGGCCATGGGTGGGAAACCTCGCAGTTCGGAAGGTGGTACGGGTCGGCGGCCGGTGCGCGGCGGGGTGCGCCTGCGGCGGTCAGGCGAGTCCGAGCTCGCGGTCGATCAGGTCGAACATCTCGTCGTCGGTGCTGCCGTCGAGTCCGGCGTCCGGTTCGGAGTCGCCGTCGGCCGGCTCCGTCGCGCCGTCGTCGAGCCGCCACTGGAGGCTCTTGAGGCGGGTGAGCAGCCGGGCGCGGGACGCCGGGTCCAGGGCGGCGCTGTCGAGCGCGCCGGTGAGCGCGGTCTCCAGGACGTCCAGTTCGGCGAAGACGGGCCGGGCCGGGGCCGCGGCGTCCGTCGGCGCGCCCAGGAGTTCGCGCAGCCGGCCGGCCAGGGCGACCGGTGACGGGTGGTCGAAGACCGTGGTGGTGGGCAGGCGCAGTCCGAGCTCGGCGTTCAGCCGGTTACGCAGTTCGACGGCGGCCAGCGAGGACATGCCGTGGTCCAGGAAGCCGCGTTCCGGTTCGAGCGCGTCGGGCTCCGCGTGACCGAGCACGGCCGCCAGGTGGCCGATCACCAGGCTCTGGAGCAGCTGCTCCTGCTGGGCGGCGCCGAGGCCGGCCAGCCGGTCCGGGACTCCCCGATCGCCGCCGGTGGCGGTGCCGGCGGCCGTGGGCCGCGCGGTGGCGCGCCGGGGCAGCAGGTCGGCGAAGAGCGGCGGAGCGCCAGCCGTGGCCAGGGCGTGCCGGTCGAGCCGTACGGGGGCGAGGTGCGGGCGGTCCACGGTGCTCGCGGCGTCGAGCAGGGCGAGGCCCTGGGCGGCCGGGAGCGGCAGCATGCCGGAGCGGGCGAAGCGGGCGATGTCCACGGCGTCCAGCGTGGACGTCATCGCACTCGATTCTCCCCAGTATCCCCAGCCGAGCGAGACGGCCGGGCGGCTCTCCGCCCGGCGCCGGTGCGCCAGCGCGTCGAGGAAGGCGTTGGCGGCCGCGTAGTTGGCCTGGGCCGGTCCGCCTGCGGTGGCGGCGAAGGAGGAGAAGAGGACGAAGGCGGAGAGGTCCAGGTGCGCGGTGGCGCGGTGCAGGTGCCAGGCGGCGTCGGCCTTGGGGCGCAGCACCTCGGTGAGCTGCTCGTCCGTCAGGTTGGCGAGGAGCCCGTCGTGCAGGACGCCGGCGGCGTGCACGACCCCGGTGAGCGGGTGCTCGGCCGGGACGGTGGCGAGCAGGGCGTCCAGGGCGGCCCGGTCCGCGGTGTCGCAGGCGGCGACGGTGACGGTGGCACCGAGGGCGGTGAGCTCATCGCGCAGGGCCTCCGCGCCGGGGGCGGCGGGGCCGCGCCGGCCGGTGAGCAGCAGGTGGCGCACGCCGTGTGCGGTGATCAGGTGGCGGGCGACCAGTGCGCCGAGGGTACCGGTGCCGCCGGTGATCAGGACGGTGCCGGCGGGGTTCCAGGACCAGGCCGGACGGTCCGTGGACGTCTGCCCGGGCCCGGGGACCGGCAGCGGGCGCAGCCGGGGGGCCGTCACCCGGCCGTGCCGGACGGCGAGCCGGGGCTCGTCGGGCACGGCGAGGGCGGCGGACAGGGCCGCCGCGGACGCCGGGTCGTCGTCGAGGTCGAGCAGCAGGAACCGGCCGGGCTCCTCGGACTGCGCGGAGCGGATCAGTCCGTGCACGGCGGCCTGGGCGAGGGAGGTCACGTCCTCTCCGGGGGCGGCGGCTTCGGCGCCCCGGGTGAGCAGGGCGAGCCGGGAGCCGGCCAGGCGCGGTTCGGCGAGCCAGGCGCGGGCGAGGCGGTGGGCGGCCCGGACGGCCTGGTGGGTGGCGGTGACGGGGTCGTCGCCGTCGGCGGTGGTGAGACGGTGGACGACGGTGTCGGGGGCCGGCTCGCCGGCGTCCAGGGCGGCGGTGAGCTCGGCCAGGTCGGCGTAGCCGGGGGCACCGGGCGCGGCGGCCGGACCGGGATCCGTGGCCGACGGGACCGAGACCGACGGGTCCGTGGCTGCCGGGTCCGCGCCCAGGAGGGCGAGGGTCCCGCGCGGTTCGCCGGGGGTCACCGGGCACCACTCGACCGCGTACAGCGGCTCGGGCTCGGGCCCGAGCCGGTCGGCGGCGATCGGGCGGGCGGTGACGGCCTCGACGGTGAGCACGGGGGCGCCGTCCGGGTCGACGGCGCTGAGCGCGTGGCTGCCGTCGGGGCCCGGGGTGAGCCGGACCCGGAGCCGGGTGGCGCCGGTGGCGTGCAGGTGACCCCGCGCCAGTCGGCGGGCTGGGCGGCGGCGCCGGCGTCCGCGCCGGCCCCGGTGGCGGCGAGCAGGCCCTGGAGCAGCGCGGGGTGGAGCCGGAAGCCGGCCGCCTCGGCCCGGTGCTCCTCGGCCAGGGCGACCTCGGCGTACCGCTCCTCGCCTCGCCGGACGAGCGACCGGACGGTGCGGAAGCGCTCGCCGTACCCGTCCGGTCCGGCGTGGGTGTCGGTGGGGGTGCCGGTGTCCGGCGGCAGGGCGTCGTGGGACGCCGGCCGGGCGGCGGACGGCGCCCCGGCGGGGGCGAGGGTGCCGGCGGCGTGCCGGGTCCACGGGGTGGACCCGGGTGCGTCGGTGCGGCGGGCGTGGACGGTGAGGGGCCGCCGGCCGTCCTCGCCGGCCGGGCCGACGGTGAGCTGGAGGTCGAGGGTGCCGTGCTCGGGCAGGACCAGCGGGCTGTGCTCGGTGAGTTCGGCGACAGCCGGGCAGCCGGCCTCGTCGCCGGCCCGGACGGCCCAGTCGAGCAGGGCGGTGCCGGGAACGACGGCGGTGCCGCGCACCTGGTGGTCGGCGGTCCAGGGGTGGGTGGCGGTGCCGATCCGGCCGGTGAGCAGGACCGTGTCACCGCCCGCGAGGTGGACGGCGCGGTCCAGTCCGGACGGGTCGGTCGTGCCGGCGGCGGCGGTGTCCCGGGCGAGCCAGTAGCGGCGACGCTGGAAGGCGTAGGTCGGCAGGTCCACCGGGCGTCCGCCGGCCAGGGCGGGGGCCCAGTCGATCCGCACCCCGCTGACGTGCGCCTCGGCGAGCGAGGTCAGCAGCCGCGCGGGGCCGCCGTCCTCACGCCGGACGGTGCCCAGCACCACGGCCCGGGCCCCGGCGTCGGCGGCGGTGTCCTCGACGGCCATGGCCAGCACCGGGTGGGGGCTGCATTCGAGGAAGGCGTCGTGGCCCTGGGCGAGCAGGGCGCGGACGGACTCCTCCAGCCGGACGGTGCGGCGCAGGTTCCGGTACCAGTACCGGGCGTCCAGCGGGGTGTCGCCGAGCCAGTCGGCGGTGACGGTGGAGAAGAACGGGATCCGGGCCTCCCGGGTGGTGATCCCGTGGAGTTCGGTGAGCAGGGTCCGCTCGATGCGCTCGACCTGGGCGGAGTGCGAGGCGTAGTCGACGGGGATCCGCTTGGCCCGGACGCCGTCGTGCTCGCAGCCGGCCAGCAGCCGGTCGAGGGCCTCGGGCTCGCCGGAGACCACCACCCCGGCGGGGCCGTTGGCGGCGGCGACCGAGATCCGGCCGTCGTAGGGTTCGATCCGGGCCAGGACCTCGGCGTGGGTCTGCGGGACGGACACCATGCCGCCGTGGCCGGACAGTGCGCGGGCGATGGCCAGGCTGCGCAGGGCGACCACCTTGGCCCCGTCCTCCAGGGAGAGCGCGCCGGCCACGCAGGCGGCGGCGATCTCGCCCTGGGAGTGGCCGAGGACGGCGGCGGGGGTCACCCCGTGGGCCTGCCAGCAGGTGGCGAGCGCGATCATGGTGGCCCAGAGCGCGGGTTGGGCGACGTCGACCCGGTCCAGTGCCGGGGCGTCCGGCGCGCCGCGCAGGACGGCGCTCAGCGACCAGTCCGTCCAGGGCGCCAGGGCCTGTTCGCAGGCGGCGATGGTCTCGGCGAACTCCGTTGAGCTGTCGAGGAGTTCGGCGCCCATGCCGGCCCACTGGGAGCCCTGGCCGGGGAACAGCAGGACGACCCTGCGGTCCCGCCCGGCGGCGTGCCGGCCGGTGACCACGCCGGGGGCGGGGGCGCCGTCGGCGAGGGCGGTCAGGCCGGCGCGCAGCTCCTCGGGGCCGGTGCCGATGACGGCGGCCCGGTGCTCCAGGAGGGCGCGTCGGGTGGCGAGCGAGTGGGCGAGGTCGAGGGGCGCCGGGGCGGCGGCGTCGAGGTGGCCGAGCAGGGCGCGGGCCTGGCCGCGCAGCGCCTGGGCGCTGCGGGCGGAGAGCAGCCAGGGCAGGGCGCCGGATTCGGGGGCACCGGGTTCCGGGGCGCCGGCCGGCACGGCACCGGGCTCAACGGCACCGGGCTCAACGGCACCGGGCTGGACGCCTTCGGATTCGGATGCCGCTTCGAGGAGCACATGGGCGTTGGTGCCGCTGAGTCCGAAGGAGGAGACGCCGGCCCGGCGGGGCCGGCCGGTCTCCGGCCAGGCGCGGGCCTCGGTGAGCAGTTCCACGGCCCCTTGGGACCAGTCCACGTGGCTGGTCGGCGTGTCGATGTGCAGCGACTTCGGCAGTTCGCCGTGCCGCAGCGCGAGCACCGTCCGGATCACCCCGGCGACCCCGGCGGCGGCCTGGGTGTGGCCCAGGTTGGACTTCACCGAGCCCAGCAGCAGCGGGAGTTCACGCTCCTGCCCGTACGTCGCCAGCAACGCCTGCGCCTCGATCGGGTCGCCCAGCCGGGTCCCGGTGCCGTGCGCCTCGACCGCGTCCACCTCGGCGGGCGACAGCCCGGCGTCGGCCAGGGCCGCCCGGATCACCCGCTGCTGGGACGGGCCGTTCGGCGCCGTCAGGCCATTGGAGGCGCCGTCCTGGTTGACCGCGCTGCCGCGCACCACCGCCAGCACCGGGTGCCCGTTGCGCCGGGCGTCCGAGAGCCGCTCGACCAGCAGCACCCCGGCCCCCTCGGACCAGCCGGTGCCGTCCGCCGCGGCGGCGAAGGGCTTGCAGCGGCCGTCCGGGGCCAGCCCGCGCTGCCGGGAGAACTCGACGAACACCTGCGGCGTGGCCATCACCGTCACGCCGCCGGCCAGGGCGAGCGCGCACTCGCCCCGGCGCAGGGCCTGGACGGCCAGGTGCAGGGCCACCAGCGAGGAGGAGCACGCCGTGTCGACGGTGACGGCCGGGCCCTCCAGCCCGAGCGTGTAGGCGATCCGGCCGGACAGGACGCTCGCGGCGTTGCCGGTCATCACGTGCCCGGCCACGCCCTCCCGGGCCGCGTCCAGCACCACCTGGTAGTCCTGGAAGTTGGAGCCGACGAACACGCCGGTCCGCGAACCGCGCAGCGCCCCGGCGTCGATGCCGGCCCGCTCGACGGCCTCCCACGCGGTCTCCAGCATCAGCCGCTGCTGCGGGTCCATGGCCAGCGCCTCGCGCGGGGAGATCCCGAAGAAGTCCGCGTCGAAGTCGGCCACGCCGGTGACGAAGGCACCCTCGGCGACGTAGCTGGTGCCCTCGTGGTCCGGATCCGGGTGGTGCAGCCGCTCGGTGTCCCAGCCGCGGTCGGCCGGGAAGGGGCCCACCGCGTCCCGCCCCTCGGCGAGCAGCTCCCACAGGCCCTCCGGCGAGTCCACACCGCCGGGGAAGCGGCAGGCCATCGCGACGATCGCGATCGGCTCGTCGTCGTCGGCGGCGGTCACCGTGGCGGCGGCCGCCGGTCCCGCCTCGGTGCCGTCCAGTTCGGTGCGCAGGTGACCGGCCAGGGCCGACGGCGTCGGATGGTCGAACAGCAGGGTCGCGGGCAGCCCCAGACCGGTGGCGGCGGCGAGGCGGTTGCGCAGTTCGACGGCGGTCAGCGAGTCGAAGCCGAGGTCCCGGAAGGCCCGGGCGGCGTCCACCGTCGCGGGGCCGGTATGCCCCAGCACGGCCGCGGCCTCGGTGCGCACCAACTCCAGCAGCACGCGTTGCCGCTCCGCGGCGTCACGGCCGGACAGCCGCCCGGCCAGCGGGGAGCGCTCCTGCGCGCCGACGGCGGGGGCGCCGGCCCGCCGGGCCTCCGGCAGCTCCGCGATCAGCGCGCTCGGCCGGGCGGCGGTGAGGGCGGGGGCGAGCACGTTCCAGTCCACGTCGGCCACGGTCAGACCGGAGGCGCCGGCGCCGAGCGCGCGGCCCAGCGCCGCCACGGCCGGCGCCGGGTCCATCGGGGTCAGGCCGCTGCGCCGCATCCGCCCGGTCAGGGCCGGGTGGTCCCCCGCCATGCCGCCGCCGGCCCACGGGCCCCAGGCCAGGCAGGTGACGGGCCGGCCGGCCGCCCGGCGGTGCTCGGCCAGGGCGTCCAGGTAGGCGTTGGCGGCGGCGTAGTTGGCCTGGCCGGGGTTGCCGAGGACCCCGGTGATCGAGGAGAACAGCACGAACAGGGCGAGGTCCTGCCCGGCCGTCAGCTCGTGGAGGTGCCGGGCCGGGACGGCCTTGGCCCGCAGCACGGAGGTGAACCGCTCGGCCGTCAGTCCGTCCAGCACCCCGTCGTCGAGCACCCCCGCCGCGTGCACGACGCCGGTCAGCGGCAGCTCGGCCGGAACGGCGGCCAGCACGGCCGCCAGCGCCTCGCGGTCGGCCGCGTCGCAGGCGACGACGGTCACCCGGGTGCCGAGCGCGGCCAGCTCCTCGCCCAGCTCCCCCGCCCCGGGGGCCTGCGGGCCCCGTCGCCCGAGCAGCAGCAGGTGTTCCGCGCCGGCCCCGGCCAGCCACCGGGCGACGTGGGCGCCGAGCGCGCCCGTCCCGCCGGTGATCAGGATCGTGCCGGCGGGCGCGGCCCAGCCCGTCCCGTCGGCCGCTCCCGGGGCGGCGGGGGCGGGCGGTACGGGGGCGGCGGCGCGGGTCAGCCGACGGGCCCGGGCACCGGAGGCGCGCAGGGCGACCTGGTCCTCGACGGGCCGCTGTCCGGCGGCGCGGTATCCGGTGGCGCCGTGCGCGGCGGTCTGCTGTTCGGCGGCCTGGGCCAGCACGCCAACCAGCTGGGCCGCCGTCCGGGAGCAGGTCGTCGCGGGCAGGTCGATCAGGCCGCCCCAGCGCTGGGGGTGCTCCAGCGCGGCGACCCGGCCGAGGCCCCAGAGCTGGGCCTGCTCGGGCGCGGCCACCCGGTCCGAGGCGTCGGCGGCGACGGCGCCCCGGGTGAGGCACCAGAGCCGCGCGGGCCCACCGGCGGCCTCCAGGGCCCGCAGCAGGTCGACGGTCGCGGGCAGGTACCCGGGGACCTCGGGATGTTCCGGGTCCGGGCGGCCGTCGGCCGCGAGGAAGGACAGCACACCGGCGACCGGTTCGTCCGCTCCCCCGGCCAGCCGTGCGGCCAGGGCGTGGGCCCCCGGCACCCGTTCGATCCGCAGGCCCCGGGCGGCCAGGGCGGCCAGGACGGCGGCGGGCCAGTCCCCCGCCGGCGCGCCCGCCACGGCCTCCGTGTCCCCGGTGCCGTCCGTGAGCCCTTCGGCCCCCGTGCCCTCCGTGCTCGGCGTGCTCGCCGGGCCCTGCGGCAGGACCGCGAGCCAGCGGCCGGTGGGCACGGCGTCGGTCGGACCGGGTAGCGGTACCCAGGTGGTCCGGTAGGTCCAGGAGTCGAGCGTGCTCAGCAGCCGCCGCTGCCCGCGCCAGGCGGACAGCACCGGCAGGAGGCGGTCGAGCGAGGCCTCGGTGGCCTCCTCCGCGATCCCCAGCACCGCCGACGCCTCCTGCAGGTCGCCCGCCTCGACGGCCGCCCAGAAGGAGTCCTCGACCGGGTCGGCCGTGGGCGTGCCGGCTTCCCGCTGGTGGAGTCCGGGCAGCCAGTAGCGCTGCCGCTGGAAGGCGTAGGTGGGCAGCTCGGTGCGGCGGCCGCCGGTGCCGGCGAGCACCGCCGTCCAGTCCGGCCCGGCACCGCGCACGTGCAGCCGGGCGAGGGCCGCCAGCAGGGCGGTCTCCTCGGGGCGGTCCTTGCGCAGCAGGGCCACCGGCGCCGCGTCGCCGGGCAGCGTTTCGGCCGCCATGGCGCTGAGGACGCCGTCGGGGCCGAGCTCGAGGAGCCGGGTGACGCCCTGGTCGTGCAGGGTGCGGAGGCCGTCGGCGAAGCGGACGGGCTCGCGGACGTGGCGCACCCAGTAGTCCGCGTCGGTCGTGCCGGTGACCAGCTCGCCGGTCAGGTTGGAGACGAGGGGGATCGAGGGCGCGAGGTACGTCAGGCCGTTGAGGACGGTACGGAAGTCGTCCAGCATCGGGTCCATCAGCGCCGAGTGGAAGGCGTGCGAGACCCGCAGGCGGCTGGTCTTCCGGTCGGCGAAGTGCGCTTCGATCGCCGCGACCGCTTCCTCCGTGCCCGAAACGACCACCGAGGACGGGCCGTTGACGGCGGCTATGGACACCGACTCGCCCAGCAGCGGCCGGACCTCCTCCTCCGTCGCCTGCACGGCGAGCATCGCGCCACCGGAGGGCAGCGCCTGCATCAGCCGGCCACGGGCGGCCACCAAGGTGCAGGCGTCGGACAGCGAGAACACCCCCGCCACGTGCGCCGCGGCGATCTCACCGATCGAGTGCCCAGCCACGAACTCCGGCCGCACCCCCAACGACTCCACCAGCCGGAACAGCGCCACCTCCACCGCGAACAACCCCGCCTGAGCGAAGTCCGTCCGGTTCAGCAGCTCCGCGTCCTCACCCCACACCACCTCCCGCAGCGGCAGGTCCAGCTCCGCACACACCGCGTCGAAAGCCTCCGCGAACACCGGGAACCGGGCATACAACTCCCGGCCCATCCCCAACCGCTGCGACCCCTGACCGGAGAACAGGAACGCCGTCGCCCCCTTGTCCACCGTCCCCAGGACGACATCGGGTGCGCTCTCCCCGCCCGCCAGGGCGTCCAGGGCGCGCAGCCGCTCCTCCGGGCCGTGGCCGAGGACGACGGCCCGGTGCTCCAGCCCCGCCCTGGCGGTCGCGAGCGAGTGGGCGACGTCCGCCGGCGCGAGCGGACGGTGGGTCCTGAGGTGGGCGGCCAGCCGTCCGGCCTGGGCGCGCAGGGCGGCGTCACCACGGGCCGACAGCACCCAGGGCAGGACGGCCCCCGGCAGCTCCTCCGCCGCCGGCTCGGCCTCCACCGGCTCCGGGACCGCCTCCAGCACCACGTGCGCGTTGGTGCCGCTGACCCCGAAGGAGGACACCCCGGCCCGGCGCGGCCGTCCGGTCTCCGGCCACCCACGGGCCTCGGCGAGCAGTTCGGCGGACCCGGCGGTCCAGTCGACGTGCGGGGTCGGCTCGTCGAGGTGGAGGGTGCGCGGGAGCAGGCCGTGCCGCATGGCCAGCACGGTCTTGATCACCCCGGCCACGCCGGAGGCGGCCTGGGTGTGCCCGGTGTTGGATTTCAACGCGCCGATCAGCAGGGGCCGTTCACGGTTCTGCCCGTAGGTGGCCAGCAGTGCCGCAGCCTCGATCGGGTCACCCAGCCGGGTCCCGGTGCCGTGCGCCTCGACCACGTCGACCTCGCGGGCCGGCACCCCGGCGTCGGCCAGGGCCGCCCGGATCACCCGCTGCTGGGACGGGCCGTTCGGCGCCGTCAGGCCGTTGGACGCGCCGTCCTGGTTGACGGCGCTGCCGCGCACCACCGCCAGCACCGGGTGCCCGTTCCGCCGGGCGTCCGAGAGCCGTTCGACCAGCAGCACGGCCGCGCCCTCACCCCAGGCGGTACCGTCCGCCGCGGCCGCGAAGGGCTTGCACCGTCCGTCGGCGGCCAGGCCGCCCTGACGGGAGAACTCGGTGAACATCTGCGGGGTGGACATCACCGTCACTCCGCCGGCCAGCGCGAGGGTGCACTCCCCGCGGCGCAGCGACTGCACGGCCAGGTGCAGGGCGACCAGCGAGGACGAGCAGGCCGTGTCGACGGTGACGGCCGGGCCTTCCAGCCCGAGGACGTAGGAGATCCGGCCGGAGGCGATGCTGACGGTGTTGCCGGTGAGCAGGTGCCCGGAGGCGTCACCGTCGATCCGCCCGCGGGCGGTGGAGGCGCTGTCGTAGCCGCCGTGGCCGGCCCCGACGAACACCCCGGTCCGAGTGCCGTGCAGCGAGTCCGGGTCGATGCCGGCCCGCTCGACCGCCTCCCACGCGGTCTCCAGCATCAGCCGCTGCTGCGGGTCCATGGCCAGCGCCTCGCGCGGCGAGATGCCGAAGAAGTCCGCGTCGAAGTCCCCGGCGTCGTGCAGGAATCCGCTCTGCCGGGAGGTGACGGAGCCCTCGGGGAGGTCCCAGCCGCGGTCCGCCGGGAAGTCGGACACCGCGTCGACGCCGTCCCGGACCAGTTCCCACAGCTCCTCGGGCGAGGCGACCCCGCCCGGCAGCCGGCAGGCCATCCCGACGACCGCGATCGGTTCCCGCTGCTGCTCGGTCACCTCGTGCAGCTGCTCGCGGGTCTCCTGGAGATCGGCGATCGCCCGCTTCAGGTAGTCGCGGAGCTTGTCTTCGTTCGACATCGGGACGTCAGCCTCTCCGGGGGTCGCCAGGAACACCGTGCCGGGGAGGGCCCTGCCGCGCGCCCGGTCCGGCGCCGACCGCCGACACCTGACGTCAGGTCCGACCCGTGGCCCGCCCAGTCTCGCCACGCTCGGCCCCGGTTTTCCCTAGGACCTGTCTTCACACCCGCGTCTGCGGGGCGGCGCTGGGGCACGCGCCCCGCAGCGGCACGACGCGGGCGGGCGGGCCCGGGCACCGGTGGGTGCCCGGGCCCGCCCGCCCGTCCGCCGCGCTCACTCCCGGCCGCGCAGCCACTCCTCCACGATCCTCGCGGTCCCCTCCGAGTCCTCCCGGATCATCGACAGGTGGTCGGCGTCCACCCCGACCACCTGGGCGCCGGGCACCAGCGGTTCGGCCTGGGCGCGCTGCTCGATCGGGGCCGCGTCGGCGCCGGTGAGGGCCCGCTCGCAGCTGACCAGCAGGACGGGTGCCGAGGTGTGCTGGACCTCCAGCTGGTTGAGCAGCACCATCCAGCGGCCCATTGCGGACAGCCGGGAGTTGGTCAGCCTCACCGGTGAGTCGGCGCCGGTGAAGTTGAGCCGCATCATGCCGGTGTAGTCGGTGCCCTCGTCGGCGTTGTGCTGGAAGCTCAGCGTGTCGAAGAGCACCACGCCCGCCGGGCGGATGCCCCAGGTGTGTTCCAGCAGGCCGGCCGCGGCGTAGGCGAAGGACCCGCCGGAGGAGTGGCCGGCCAGCACGAACGGCTCGCCGTCGGCGGCCCGCAGGGCGCTCTCGGCGATCACCCGGGTGGCGACCTCGGGGTTGGCGGGCAGCCGCTCGCCGGTGGCGAAGCCGACCAGGGGGAGCGCCGACACCTCGCGCTCGCCCCGGAAGTGGGCGGCCAGCCGGGAGTACTGGTGCACACCGGCGTTGGCGGTGGGCGCGCTGACGCAGATCAGCCTGGTCGGGCGCGGCCCCTCGGCCAGTCGGGTCGCCCAGGGCAGGTCCTCCAGCTCGGCGGTCGCCTCGAAGGTCGGGCGCAGCGCCGCGACGGTGGCGAGCATCCGCTGCGCCTCGGGCACCTTGCCGTTGGCCAGGGCGTCGGTGAACAGCCGCTCCAGGGAGTCGAGTTCGGTTTCGCCGCCGGGCACCAGCACGGTCCCGTCCGGGCCGTCCGCGGTGCGCTGGTCGGCGAGTTCGCCGCGGATCCAGGTGGCGAGCTCGCCCGGCGAGCGGCTGTCGAAGACGACGGTCGCGGGCATCCGCAGGCCGGTGACGGCGGCCAGCCGGTTGCGCAGTTCTACGGCGGTGAGCGAGTCGAAGCCGAGTTCGTAGAAGTCCCGTTCGGCGTCGACGGCGTCCGGGGTGGGGTGGCCGAGGACGGTGGCGGCTTCGGCCCGGACGGTGTCGACCAGGTAGCGCATCCGGTCGCGTTCGCCGAGGTCCAGCAGCTGCCGGGTGAAGTCGGCGGCCGTGTCGGCTCCGCTCGCGGCGCCCGCCGCGGTGCGCCGGGCGGCGCGGACCAGCCCGCGGAACAGCGGGGGTACCTCGCCCTGGGGCCGCATCCCGCCGACCGTCAGTCCCATCGGGATGACCAGGGGTTCGACCGAGCCGAGTGCCGCCTCGAACAGGTCGAGGCCCTGTTCGACGGAGAGCGGCGGGATGCCGCCGGACTGCATGCGCCGCATGTCGGTCTCGCTGAGCTCGCTGGTCATGCCGGCGTCCTGGGCCCACGGGCCCCAGGCGAGCGAGGTGCCGGCCAGGCCGAGCGACCTGCGGTGGTCGACCAGGGTGTCCAGGAAGGCGTTCGCGGCGGCGTAGTTGCCCTGCCCGGGGCTGCCCATGACGCCCGCGATGGAGGAGAAGGTGACGAAGGCGGCGAGGTCGAGGTCGCGGGTGAGTTCGTGCAGCCGCCAGACCGCGTCGACCTTGGGCCGCAGGACGGCGGACAGCCGTTCGGGGGTGAGCGAGGTGATGATGCCGTCGTCCAGCACACCGGCGGTGTGGATCACCGCGGTGAGCGGGTGCTGGGCGGCGATGCCGGCGAGCAGCCCTTCGGTGGCGGTCCGGTCCGAGGTGTCGCAGGCGACCACCCGGGCCTCGGCCCCGAGCTCCGCCAACTCGGCCGCCAGCTCGGCGGCGCCGGGCGCGTCGGGCCCGCGCCGGCTGGTGAGCAGCAGGTGCCGGGTGCCGGTGCGGGCCAGGCGCCGGGCCAGGTGGCGGCCCAGGGCGCCGGTGCCGCCGGTGATCAGCACCGTGCCGTCGGGGTGCCAGGCGGGCGGCGTGGTGCGGTCGGCGGGTTCCCCGCCGGTGTCCCGGGCGGTGTCCGCCGGGTCGGCCAGCCGGGCGAGCCGGCCGACCCGCAGTTCCCCGCCGCGGACGGCGAACTGGGCCTCACCGTCGGCCAGCAGACCGGGCAGCAGCGGCAGGACCGCCGTCACGTCGCCGGGGCCTTCGACGTCGAGCAGGGCGAAGCGGCCGGGGTGCTCGGAGTTCGCCGAGCGGACCAGGCCCCAGGCGGCGCCGCCGGGCAGGTCGCGGACGGTCTCGCCGTCGGCTGCCCGGACGGCGCCCCGGGTGACGAAGACCAGCCGGGCGGCCGCCGCCCGGTCCTCGGCGAGCCACTCCTGGACCAGGGCGAGGACCCGGGCGGTGTGCGCGTGCACGGCCTCGGGCACGTCGCCGTCCGGGCCGCGCAGCGCGACCAGGACCAGGTCGGGCACCGGACGGCCGAGGTCGGCGGGGGCCGCGATCGAGGAGCCGGTGCCGTAGTCGTCCGGGCCGAGCGCCGTACAGCGCGGCGGCGTGGCGGCGACCGGCGCGGCGGGCGCGGGGATCCAGTCGATCCGGAACAGCGGGTCCCGGCCGGCCCGGACGGCCTCCGGGGCGTCCTGCGGGGCGCGCAGGGCGACCGAGTCGACGGTGAGTACGGCCCCGCCCACGGGGTCGGTCGCCGTGACCGACACCGTGGACCCGTCCAGGCGCACGATGCGCACCCGCAGGGCGGCCGCTCCCCCGGCGTGCAGGGCGACGCCCTGCCAGGCGTGCGGCTCCGGCAGCTGCGCCTCGTCGCCGACGCCGAGCAGCACGGCGCCGTGCAGCACGGCGTCCAGGAGGGCCGGGTGGAGGCCGAAGTAGCGGGCGTCGTCGGCCGGTTCGGCGGACAGCGCGACTTCGGCGAAGACCTCCTCGCCGCGCAGCCAGGCCGCGCGCAGCCCGTGGAACGCCGGGCCGCGCCCGGGGTCGCGGTAGAACCCGTCCAGGTCGACGGCGACCGAGCCGGCCGGTGGCCAGACCACCTGGGCGTGGTCGGGCAGGTCGTCCTCCTGGGGCAGCAGGGTGCCGGTGGCGCAGCGCGTCCAGGGCTCGTCGGGGGCGGCGTCACCGGGGCGGGCGTAGCAGGCCACCGGGCGGGCGCCGGCGTCGTCGGGAGCGCCGACCCGCACCTGCACGACGGGTTCGTCGTGCTCGGCCAGCGGCAGCGGGTCGCCGAGGGTCAGGTCCGCGATCCGGCCGCAGCCGACCTGGTCGCCCGCCCGGACGGCCAGCTCGACGAAGCCGGCGGCGGGGAAGGCGGGGCGGCCGGCGATGCGGTGGTCCAGGACCCAGGGGTGGACGCGCAGCGCCAGCCGACTGGTGAACAGCACGCCGTCGGCGTCGGCGAGCGGGACGGCGGCGCCGAGCAGCGGGTGCTCGGCCGAGACCAGCCCGACGGAGCCGACGTCACCTGAGAGCGCCGCGGGGCGGGGCCAGTAGCGGCGGTGCTCGAAGGCGTAGGTGGGCAGCTCGACCCGGCGGGCGCCGGTTCCGTCGAACAGCGCCACCCAGTCGACCGGGACGCCGGCCGCGTACAGCTCGGCGAGCGCGGTCAGCAGGCTGCGCTCCTCGGCGCGGTCCTTGCGCAGGGCCGCGGCCCGGACGCAGTCGGCGGTGTCCCCGCCGGAGCCCGGGCCGGTGCGGTCCGTGCCCGCGGAGCCCTCGTCGGCGAGGGTCTGTTCGGCGAGCGCGGTGAGCACGCCGTCAGGGCCGAGTTCGAGCAGCGCGGTGACGCCGGCCGTGCGGAGGGCGCGGATGCCGTCGGCGAAGCGGACGGTCTGCCGGACGTGGCGCACCCAGTACTCGGGCGACCGCAGGTCGGCGGGGACGGCGATCCCGCCGGTCAGGTTGGAGACGACGGGGATCGAGGGCACGCGGTAGGTCAGCCCGTCGAGGACCTGCCGGAAGTCCTCCAGCATCGGGTCCATCAGCGGGGAGTGGAAGGCGTGCGAGACCCGCAGGCGGGTCGTGCGGCGGTCCGCGAAGTGCGCTTCGACCGCCGCGACCGCTTCCTCCGTGCCGGAAACGACCACCGAGGTGGGCCCGTTGACGGCGGCTATGGACACAGCGTCGTTCAGCAGCGGCCGGACCTCCTCCTCCGTCGCCTGCACCGCCAGCATCGCGCCGCCCTCCGGAAGCCCCTGCATCAGCCGGCCACGGGCGGCCACCAGGGCGCAGGCGTCGGCCAGCGAGAACACGCCGGCCACGTGCGCCGCGGCCACCTCACCGATCGAGTGCCCGGCCACGAACTCCGGCCGCACCCCCAACGACTCCACCAGCCGGAACAGCGCCACCTCCACCGCGAACAACCCCGCCTGGGCGAACTCGGTCCGGTTCAGCAGCCCCGCGTCCTCACCCCACACCACCTCCCGCACCGGCAGGTCCAGCTCCGCACACACCGCGTCGAAAGCCTCCGCGAACACCGGGAACCGGGCATACAACTCCCGCCCCATGCCGAGCCGCTGCGAGCCCTGACCGGAGAACAGGAAGGCCGTCGTGCGATCGGCGCAGACCCCGCGGGCGACCTCGGTCAGCCCTTCGCTGCACGCGAGCAGCACGGCCCGGTGCTCGAAGCCGGAGCGGCCGGCGGCGAGCGAGAACCCGATGTCCAGCGGGGAGAGTTCGAGGGTCGAGACCCGGGTCAGGTGGGTGCCCAGCGCCGCCCCGGAGCGGGCGGAGACCACCCAGGGGACGACGGCCGGCAGCACCCGGTGCTCCTCGGGGCCCTCCTCCCCGATGCCCTCGGCCGGGCTCGGCGCCTGTTCGAGGATCACGTGCGCGTTGGTGCCGCTGATCCCGAAGGAGGAGACCCCGGCCCGCCGGGGGCGGCCGGCCTCGGGCCACGGCCTGGCCTCGGTGAGCAGCTCGATCGAGCCCGACGACCAGTCCACGTGCCCGGACGGCTGGTCGAGGTGCAGCGACTTGGGCAGCACCCCGTGCCGCATGGCGAGCACCGTCTTGATCACGCCCGCGACGCCGGCGGCGGCCTGGGTGTGGCCGATGTTGGACTTCAACGAGCCCAGCAGCAGCGGCCGTTCACGGTCACGGCCGTAGGTGGCCAGCAGCGCCTGGGCCTCGATCGGGTCGCCGAGCGGCGTGCCCGTCCCGTGGCCCTCGACCGCGTCCACCTCGGCAGCCGAGAGTCCGGCGCTCGCCAGGGCCTGGCGGATCACGCGCTGCTGGGAGGGGCCGTTGGGCGCGGTCAGCCCGTTGGAGGCGCCGTCCTGGTTGACGGCGCTGCCGCGCACCACCGCCAGCACCTGGTGGCCGTTGCGCTCGGCGTCGGAGAGCCGCTCCAGCACCAGCACGCCCACGCCCTCGGACCAGTTGGTCCCGTCCGCGGCGTCCGAGTAGGCCTTGCAGCGGCCGTCCGGGGCCAGCCCGTTCTGCACCGTGAACCCGGCGAAGCTCACCGGCGTGGTCATCACCGTCACGCCGCCCGCGAGCGCCAGCGAGCACTCGCCGGCGCGCAGCGCCTGGGCCGCGAGGTGCAGGGCGACCAGCGAGGAGGAGCAGGCGGTGTCGACGGTGACGGCCGGGCCCTCCAGGCCGAGGGTGTAGGAGATCCGGCCGGACAGCACGCTCGACGCCAGGCCGGTGCCGGAGTGGCCGCCGATGTCCTCGCGGGAGTTCATCATCAGGGTGGCGTAGTCCAGGCCGTTGGTGCCGACGAAGACCCCGGTCCGGCTGCCGCCGAGCTGCTGGGGGTCGACCCCGGCGCGCTCCAGCGCCTCCCAGGAGGTCTCCAGCAGCAGTCGCTGCTGCGGGTCCATGGCGAGGGCCTCGCGCGGCGAGATGTCGAAGAACCCGGCGTCGAAGTCGGCGACGCCGTCGATGAAGCCGCCCTCCAGGGTGGCGCTGCGCCCGCGGCCGTCCCGGTCGCCGGCCAGCAGGGTGCGCAGGTCCCAGCCGCGGTCCTCGGGGAAGCCGGCGATGCCGTCGCCGCCCGCGTCGACCAGGCGCCACAGGTCGTCCGGGGAGGTCACCCCGCCGGGCAGCCGGCAGGCCATGCCGACGATCGCGATCGGGTCGCCGGCGGCCGCCGGTCCGCCCGCGGCGGTCGCGGCCGGGACGGCGGGCGTGTCCAGCAGCTCGGCCAGCAGGTGCTCGGCCAGCGCCTGGGCGGTCGGGTAGTCGTACACCGAGGTGGCGGGCAGCTTCAGTCCGGTGGCCGCCCCGAGCCGGGCGGGCAGTTCGACGGCCGTGAGCGAGTCGAAGCCGAGGTCGCGGAACTTGCGGTCCGGCGCGACGGCGGAGCGGTCGGCGTGGCCGAGCACCGCCGCGACCTGGGTGCGCACCAGGTCGGTGAGCAGTGCGGTGCGCTCGTTCGGGGCCAGCGCGCGGAGGCGTCCGGTGAGCTCGGAGGCGGCGGTCGCGAAGCCCCGGCGGGTCTCGGCGGAGGCCTCCAGCACCGGGCGGGCGGCGGGCAGGTCCCGCAGCAGCGGGTTGCCACGCAGACCGACCAGGCTCTCCAGGACCTGCGGCTGGGCCAGGTCCAGGAGCACCAGCGCCGGGGCCGGCCGGGTGACGGCCTGGCGCAGCGCGGCCAGCGCGAGGTCGGGGTGCAGGGCGGGGACGGCCGCCCGCTGGGTCCGGCCGTCGGGGTCCGCCGGGGCGCTGTACTCGGCGCCGACCCAGGCGCCCCAGGCGATGGCGGTGGCGGGCAGGCCCTCGGCACGGCGGCGGTGGGCGAGCGCGTCCAGGACGGCGGCCGGGGCCGCGAGGGCGGCCCGGCCGGCGGTGCCGACGGTGCCCGCGACGGAGGAGCAGAGCACGAAGGCGGTGAGGTCGAGCCCGCGGGTCAGCTCGTCCAGGTGGAGGGCGCCCTGCGCCCGCGCCTGCTGGGCGGCGGCGAGGCGTTCGGGCGTCAGGTCGTCCAGCACGCCGTCGTCGACGGTGCCCGCCGCGTGGACGACGGCGGTCAGCGGGGCGTCCTCGGGCAGCCCGGCGAGCAGGGCGGCCAGCTCCGCCCGGTCGGCGACGTCGCAGGCCGCGACGGTCACCCGGGCGCCACGGGCGCGCAGCAGATCGGA
>NZ_JPRF03000067.1 GCF_001188955.3 Kitasatospora aureofaciens
GTTCGACTTGCATGTGTTAAGCACGCCGCCAGCGTTCGTCCTGAGCCAGGATCAAACTCTCCGTGAATGTTTACCCGTAATCGGGTCCACACCCGCGTTGAGCGGCACGGCAACCACCGGAATAGGGTGATCCCGCGCACTGCGTCCTCGCTAGTGTTTGTTTCAAAAGGAATCTCCAACCCCGATCAGACGATCGAGGCCGGGGATGTCAACATATCTGGCGTTGACTTTTGGCACGCTGTTGAGTTCTCAAGGAACGGACGCTTCCTTCAGGCCGCCTTCCAGCGGGCCCTCCGGGCGCTTCGTTCTTTCGTGTTTCCAGCTTATCAGATGTTTTCCGCTCCGTTTCCGGCGCTTCGTCATCCAACTCGCTGGTGTCTTCTGCGGCTTGACGCCCCGTCCGACGTTTCAAACTCTAGCCGATCCCCGCTCCGAAAAGCGAATCCAGCCGAGTCCGACTGCAATCCGATAAAACGAGCACGCGCAATAAGCACCGAGCCGATACGCGAAAGCGAAACGACCGGCGCGAACCGGAAGTGGTGTTTCAGAGGATTGGCCGCCCCGGGACCGTCCGCGCCGATGCGTGTCCGGTGCTCCCTGCCGAGCGACTAGAAAACACTACCCCCATGCTCGGCTCGACGCAAACCGGCTCCGGGGACGGTCCGGGTGCAGAGTGCTCGGCCCTGCTTCACGTACTCGCCGTTGGGGTGGTCGTTGGTGGTGACCCAGTGCAGGGCGGTGGCTTCGTCGCGGCCGCCCTCGCGGTGGCGGCGGAGCAGCCGTTCCCTACGGACGGTGTCCTCGGTGTCGACGTACCAGAGCTCGCGCAGCAGTCGGCGGGCGTCCGGCCAGGGGGTCTCGGCGGAGGCGAGGTAGTTGCCCTCGGTGATGACCAGCCGGGTGTGCGGGCGGACGACGTGGCGGGCGGCCACCGGCTCGTCCAGGGTGCGGTCGAAGTCGGGGACGTAGATGTCCTGGAAGCGGTCGGCGGCAACCCGGCGCAGCAGGGCGACGTAGCCGTGGGCGTCGAAGGTGGCCGGGGCGCCCTTGCGGTGGGTCAGTCCGAGGCGGTCGAGCTGGGCCGCCGAGAGGTGGAAGCCGTCGAGCGGGAGGTAGGCGGCCGTGCCGGGGCCTTCGACGCGCTCGACCTCGGCGACGAGGTGGCGGGCCAGGGTGGACTTGCCGGCTCCGGGCGGGCCGGCAAGCCCGAGGATCGTACGGGCGTTGCTGCCCGGCCCGCGGAGGAGTCCGAGGGCAAGGGCGGTGAGGCGGTCCTCGTTCATGGCCGCACCCTACTCACTGGCCCCGGTCCGACGGCCAGGTTCAGACGACGCCGGGAACGGAGACGGGGGCAGAGACAGGGGTAGGGGTCAGGCCGGGCAGGTCCAGGGTGAGGGTGCCGGCGTCCGCGTCGAGAAGAGCCGGGACGCCGAGCGGAACGGTGAGGCTGGACGGGCAGTGGCCGAAGCCCAGTTCCCAGATCACGGGCACGCCGAGCGCGCCAAGACGGTCGAGCATCACGTCCCGGACCCGTTCGGGCCGTCCGCAGCCCTCCCACGACCCGAGGGCTATGCCGGCCACGCCGTCGAGGGCGCGGGAGCGCAGGAACTGGGTGAGCAGGCGGTCGAGCTGGTACGGGTGCTCGTTCACGTCTTCGAGGATCAGGATGCTGCCCGCGAAGGAGGGCCGGGCGGCGGGCGTGCCGCGCTCGGCGGCGAGGACGTGGAGGCAGCCTCCGGCGGTGACGCCGTGGGCGCGGCCGGGGACGAGGGCGGAGGCGGTGGGTGAGGTGAGGACGGTGGTGGCGGCGGGGTCGAAGAGGGTGCGGCGCAGGTGTTCGGCGGTGGGGCCGTCGTCCACGAAGGAGGAGCCGGAGGCCAGCGGCCCGTACAGGGTGGCGAGGCCGAGGCGCCGGGCGAAGGCCTCGTGCAGCGAGCTGACGTCGCTGAAGCCGATGAAGGCCTTGGGTCGGGCGGCGCGCATCGCGGCCCAGTCGAGCAGGTCGACGATGCGGTGGACGCCGTAGCCGCCCCGGGCACAGATGACCGCATCGACGGTGGGGTCGAGCCAGGCGCCCTGGAGGTCGGCGGCACGGTCGGCGTCGGTGCCGGCCAGGTAGCCGAGGGTGGGGTGGGTGTCGAGGACGTGCGGGGCGACGGTCACGCGCAGGCCCCAGGAACGGAGGATCGCGCAGCCGGCGGTGAGCCGCTCGGGGTCGATCGGGCCGCTGGGGGCGACGACGGCGATGTGGTCGCCGGGGCGCAGCTGCGGCGGGCGGGTCAGTCCCTGGCCGGGCGTGGTGGGTTGCTGGTCCATGGACCGGGCCTTTCGGGGAAGGGGCGGGCAGCGGGCGGCCTCGGGTTGTGGTCGAGGCCGCCCGGTGACGATATGCCCGCGGGGCGACCGGCCGATGTCCCTGGTGAGCGGACCCCCTGAGGGCCCCGGGGAACACGGGCGGGTTGAGGGCTCTTCAGATGGCGCCCATCACCTCCCGTACCTCGGCGAGGGTGGCGTCGGCGATCGCGTTGGCCCGCTCGGCACCGGCCCGGAGCACCTGCCGCAGGTGGCCGCGGTCGGTGGCGAGTTCGGCGCGGCGGACTCGCAGCGGGCGGAAGTACTCGTTGACGGACTCGATGACGGTGCGCTTGAGGACGGCCGCGCCGCCGTCCCCGATCTCCTCGGCGATCGTCTCCGGGGCCCGGTCCTGACAGAGCGCGGCGAGCAGGAGGAGACCGGAGACTCCGGGGCGGCCGGTCGGGTCATAGGTGATGCGGCGGTCGGCGTCGGTCCTGGCGCCGCGGATGATCCGGGCGGTCTCGTCCTCGTCGGCGCCGAGGGCGACGGCGTTGCCGCGGCTCTTGCTCATCTTTCCGCCGTCGGTGCCGAGCAGCATCGGTGCCTCGGAGAGCAGCGCCCGGGGGCGGGGGAAGACGGCGCTGCCGTCGGCGTGCGGGTAGCGCTCGTTGAAGCGGCGGGCGACGGTGCGGGCGACCTCCAGGTGGGGCAGTTGGTCCTGGCCGACCGGGACGAGGTCGGCCTTGCAGAAGAGGATGTCGGCGGCCTGGTGGACGGGGTAGGTGAACATCAGTCCGTTGACGGCGGCCTGGCTGGAGTGGGCGATCTCGTCCTTGACGGTGGGGTTGCGGCTCAGCTCGGCGACGCTCACCAGGCTGAGGAAGGGCAGCAGCAGCTGGTTGAGGGCGGGGACGGCGCTGTGCGCGAAGATCGTGGCCCGTTCGGGGTCGAGCCCGGCCGCGAGGTAGTCGAGGACGAGGTTCTCGGTGTGCTCGGCGAGCCGGTCGGCGAGGTCGCGGTCGGTGATGACCTGGTAGTCGGCGACCAGGACGAACATCTCGACGCCCTGGTCCTGGAGCCGGACCCGGTTCTGCAGGGTGCCGAAGTAGTGGCCGAGGTGGAGCGGGCCGGTGGGTCGGTCCCCGGTGAGGACCCGGTGGGCGCCCGGGTCGGCGATCAGGTCGGCGGCCGTCAGGACGGGCACGGCGGACGGCTCGGCGGAAAGCACGGCGGACGGCCCGGCGGTGTCGCGGTCGGTCGTGGTGCGGGCGGCAGTGATGCGGGTGGTGGCGGCGCGCTCGGCGGTGGTCATCGGGTTTCTCCCTCGGTACGGCGGTGGTGGCGGCCGTCCGGGGCGCGGGCCCGTCCCGTGGGTAAACGCGACAGGGCCGTCCATCCCGGACGGCCCTGGCCAGGCAGGTGTGGTGGCCGTCCTAGGACGGCCACCAGCACAGGCCCACGAAGCGCTTCATGGCTCCCACCATAGCGCCAGTCCTCCACCGGCAGGGCGGGGGTTTCTCTGCGCAGCGTCTCGCCGCGGAAGAACTCCCGGCGGACCGCGACGGCCAGTCCCCAGCCGGCCCGGGGGCCTGACTTTTGCCCGTGCGGCGAGCCCCCGGGTCGGAGGGCCCCACGGGCGGCAAGATAGGTTTGCCTCACCTAAGCTCGACCGCCGGCGCCGAACCCTCGGCCGTCCGGTCCGACCCGTGAAGGAGCGTCGCGTGGCCCCCGACTCCGACGGCCCGACCCTCGCCACCCGCACCCCCGGCCGCCGCCGATTCCTCACGGCAGGCGTGGCCGGCGCCGCCGTGCTCGGCCTCGGCGGACTGCTCACCGCCTGCGGCAACTCCGGCGGCGGCGGAGGCGGCAACGGTGGCGGCCACGGATCCAAGACGGGTGGCGGCTCCTCCCCCGACCAGAAGTCGGTCAAGCAGGGCGGTGACGACTACGCCACCGTGATCGAGAAGATGAAGGACTTCGGCACCGACGCCGCCCCCGGCGTCTACCCGCGCACCATCAGGCACGCCATGGGCGAGACCGTCATCCCCGCCAGGCCCACCCGGGTCGTGGTGCTGGACACCGGCGAGCTCGACAACGTCGTCTCGCTCGGCATCCAGCCGGTCGGCGTCGTCCACACCGACGGCTCCAAGTCCCTGCCCTCCTACCTCAAGGACAAGGCGGGCAACCCGGCCGCCGTCGGCACCATCAACAGCCTCAACCTGGAGGCCATCGCCGCGCTCAAGCCCGACCTGATCCTCGGCAGCCAGCTGCGCGCCCAGGACCAGTACGCACAGCTGTCGAAGATCGCACCGACCGTCTTCTCGCTCCGCCCCGGCTACCCCTGGAAGCAGAACTTCCTGCTCAACGCCAGCCCTTTCGGCCTGCAGGCCGAGGCCAAGACGCAGCTCGACGCGTACCAGGCGGCGGCCGCCGCGATCGGCGCCCGGCTCGGCGACAAGCGCCCCACCATCACGCCGCTGCGCTTCATGCCCGGCCGGACCAGGCTCTACGCCGAACTCTCCTTCATCGGCACCGTCCTCACCGACGTGCCGCTGCCGCAGCCGAAGATCGAACAGGTCAAGGAGCTCGCGGTGGAGGTCAGCCCGGAGCAGGTCGACAAGGCGGACGCCGACTGGATCTTCTACGGCGTGTACGGCAGCCCCAGTTCGACCAACCAGGACGCGGTGCTCGGCGGCGCGCTCTGGAAGACGCTCGGCGCGGTCAAGTCCGGTCAGGCCCGGCCGGTTTCAGACGAGACCTGGTTCCTGGGGCTCGGCGTCACGGCCGCCAACGCGGTGCTCGCCGACCTCAAGGGCTTCGTGTCGCCCGGCAGTTGAGCAGGAACGGCCAGTAGGGGGTTCCGTCGGTCCACCGCAGCTCGCGTGGTGAACCCACCGTACTCGCGGGCACACGCGCGGGAATGACGCTTGGAGCTGGTCGTGCGGTGCGGGAGGATCATCGGGACCGTCCCCCGAAGGGCCCGCCGATGACCTCGCTCCACCCCAGCTCCACCGATCCCGCCCTGCCCGGCCCGCCCGCGGACGGTGCCGACTCCTCGGCCGGGGCCGACGCACCGCCCGTCGCCGCCGGACCGACCGTCACGGCGGTCCTGTCCGGCCCGGCCGATTCGGACGCCCCGTTCGTCCCGGCCGACCGGGTCCACCCGGCCGCACCGGTCGGCCCGGCTGCTCCAGGTGCGCGGGTCTGCTCGATCGCGGCGGTGGCCGAGGGCGGGCCGACCGGTGCGGCCGGTGCCCCCACCCGCCATGACCGGGTGCCGCAGCCGCGCACCCCGGAGGACGTCGAGACGCAGCTCCGCCGAGCTCCGGCGGACGGCGGAGCGGCGGCAAGCGGCGGCACGCCAGCAAGCGGGGGTACGACGGCGGACCGGCTCCGGGCGGCGTTCGCCGACCGGCTGCGGGCCGCGCGCGCCGAAGGGCGCTCGCTCGCCGAGCTGGCGGCGGCGTGCCGCCGGTCGGTGGAAGAGGTGCGGGCACTGCTCGGCGAGGCCGGGGAGGAGGAGGGCGGCGTTTCCGGAGCCCTCCTCGACGGGGCCGGGCCGGGGTTCGTCCGGTTCCAGCAGGCGGCGGCGTCCGAGAGCAACCGGACTGTTCCGGTGCCGAGTTCGGCGCGCGAGCCGTCCCGTGAGCCGTCCCGTGAGCCGACCCGTGAGCCGACCCGTGAATCGGTGCGCCAGGAGGTTCGGGGCCTCAGTTCGCGGCGCCCGTCCCCCTCCCGCCGGCTGCGCCGGATGCACCCCCCGGCCGACCGGAGCGGGCAGGGGGCGACCGCACGGGAGACGGCCGCCGCCGACCCGACCGGGGGGCAGCCGCGCGGTGCGGGGCGGGCGGGCGAACCGACCGGTGCAAGGAGGACGGCGGCCGACCACACGCCCCCCACGGCCGGTGCGGACGCCTGGGCCGTGGTGGACGGCGGGGCGGAGCAGCCTCGGGCCGTCCCGCCGCTCGGCATCCTGATCGGCGGCAGCCCGGTCCAGCCGGAGGCCGTCGGCCGTCCGGAGGAGCGGACGCCGGTCCGGGTGGCGGCTGAGCCGATCCGGGTCGGCCGTGGCACCAGCCTGGTGGTGCTGCCGTCCTGGCGTCCTGCCATCGCCGTGTCGGTGCCGACCGAGCAGTTGGTCCTCGAGACCGGCCTCACCGCCGAGCAACTGACCGGCGCCCGGCTGACGGTACGGATGAATCCCTGGGCGCTGCACGACCGGGAGTTGGACCTGCACGGCTGGGAGCCCGGCCCGACCGGCCCGCACGGGCGACCGCGGCGCGGTGGGCGCCGTTAGGGCCCGTCAGCGGGCGTTCGGGATGTAGCCGAGGTCGACGGGCACCGGAGGGCGACCGTCGACCGCCCAGCCCGCGCGGACCGCCTCCAGCAACTCCGGTAGCCGGGGCGGCCAGAGCGCGTCGGCGTTCTCGTCGGCGAGGTCGGCCGGGGTCCACCAGCGCCAGTCGAGGATCCGGTCCTCGGCGTGCACCGCGCTGACGTCCCCGACCGGGCCGCGGTGCGGTCCGGTGGTCAGGTAGATGTGCTCGTGCTGGCGGACCGGGGTGCCGTGCCAGGTGAAGTCGTGCTCCCAGGTGCAGAGCAGCGGGCCCGGTTCGAGGTCGGTCCAGCCGGTCTCCTCCCACAGTTCGCGCCGGGCGCCGACCCGAGGGGTCTCGCCCGGTTCCAGCCCGCCGCCGGGCATGGTCCAGTGGACACCGACCTCGTCGTTGTCCGAACGGAGCAGGAACACCGAGCCGTCCCGGTCCAGGACCACCGTGCGGGCGGCCCGGCGGGGAACTCGTTTGCGCGGTCGCAGCAGTCTTCGCATCGGGACACTCTGACAGCGCCCGGCCGGAGCGTCGACCGGATTCCCCGCCCCGGCCGACGACTTGAGTTGTGTCCGGGCCCCCGGCCTGCGTCGATCCGCAGTCGCGGGCGGCCCGCTGGCCGTACCCTGACCGCCATGCCCGTACCCTCGATGCTCTTCCCCGCCGATCCACTCAACCCGCGCCGGCCCGATCCGCACTTCGCCTGGGAAGCCAGACTGGTGCGGGAGTTGGGCGCCGAGCACCTCCTGGTAGACCACGACGCGCTGCTCGCGGGACGCGCCGAGGAGGCGGTCAGGCGGGTGCCCCTGGGCAGCGGACCGCTCTGGTACCGGGGCTGGATGCTCCCCTCCGCCCGGTACGCCGAGTTCGCCGCCGCGCTCACCGCCCGCGGCGGCAAGCTGCTGACCAGCCCACCCGGTTATGCGGCGGCCCACGAACTGCCCGGCTGGTACGGGGTGTTCGAGGGGGCGACGCCGCCCAGCGTCTGGATCCCGACCGCCGGGGCGGTACCACCCACGCCGGAAGAACTGGCGGAGGCCGTGGCGCGACTCGGCGGAAGCGGACCGGCGATCGTCAAGGACTACGTGAAGTCGCGCAAGCACGAGTGGCACGAGGCCTGCTACGTACCGGAGTTGGCCGACCTGGCGGCCGTCGGCCGGGTGGTCGGGCGGTTCGTCGAGCTGCAGGGCGAGTTCCTGGCCGGCGGGGTGGTGGTGCGGCGGTACGAGGAGTTCGAGCGGGCGGACGGGCCGGACGGCGACGGACTGGACGGGCCGGACAGGCTTTCGGACGGGGACGGCTGCGATGCCGCTGGTGCCGTCGGCGGTGCGGGTGCCGTCGGCGGTGCGCGTGGCGGGCGGCGGGCGGTCGAGGCGAGGGTGTGGTGGCTGGACGGCCGGCCGGTCCTGGTCGGGCCGCACCCGGACGCCCCGCACGTCCACGCCGAGCCCGACCTCACCGAGGTCTCCGCTCTGGTGCGAAGACTCGGCTGCCGCTTCGTCACCACCGACCTCGCCAGCCGGGCCGACGGCTCCGGCTGGCGGGTGGTGGAGGTCGGGGACGGCCAGGTGAGCGACCTGCCGCGCGGCATCGACGCCTCGGGGCTGCTGGCCTCGCTGATCGCCGCCTGACGGACCGCCCGGCGGCTCGGGCTGATCGGCCGGGCCAACCGGACCGGGGGCCGGCCGGGCGGCGGGATCGGCAGGCTCGGCGGGCGGCCCGTCTTCCGACGGTGCACCCGCCGGCCCCGGCTGGCATTGGCCGGGCGGCTACCCGGCCGCGACCGTCTCGGCCGGTGCCGGGTGGCCGTCCGCGATGAACGCCTGCCAGAGCCTGCTGTACGTACCGCCCAGGGCGAGCAGTTCGGTGTGCGTGCCGTCCTCGACCACCCGGCCGTGGTCCAGCACGACCACGCGGTCGGCGCGTTCGGCGGTGGTCAGGCGGTGGGCGATGACCAGGGTGGTGCGGCCACCGCTGAGCCGGTCGGCGGCCTGGTTGACCGCGGCCTCGGTGGCCAGGTCGAGCGCCGCGGTGGCCTCGTCCAGCAGCAGGATGTCCGGGTCGACCAGTTCGGCCCGGGCCAGCGCGATCAGCTGGCGCTGGCCTGCCGAAAGGTTTCGCCCGCGGCCCGCGACCTCGTGGTCGTAGCCGCCCGACAGTCGGACGATCATCTCGTGGGCGCCGACCGCCCGGGCCGCCGCCTCCACCTCGGCCGCCGAGGCGTCCGGTCGGCCGTACGCGATCGCCTCGCGGACGGTGCCCGCGAACAGGTACGCCTCCTGGGGCACCACACCGAGGCGGTGGCGGTACTGGGCCAGGTCGTAGCGGGTGAGGTCCACGCCGTCCACCCGGACGGTGCCCTCGGTCGCGTCGTAGAACCGGGCGACCAGCTTGACCAGCGTCGACTTGCCCGCGCCGGTCTCGCCGACCAGCGCCACCGTCTGACCGGCGGGTATCCGCAGGTCGACGCCGCTCAGCACGTCCGGGGCACCGTCCGCGCCGCCGTTGTAGGCGAAGCCGACGCCCTCGAAGCTGATCTCGCCGCGCAGCGCCCCGGTCACCGGGACCGGGTCGGCCGCCTCCGCCGTGGTCGTCGGGGTACGCAGCAGTTCGCGGATCCGGCCGAGGCCGACCGAGGCCTGCTGGTAGCCGTCGAACACCTGGGAGAGCTGGTTGACCGGGGCGAAGAACAGGTCGATGTAGAGCAGGTACGCGACCAGCGCGCCGACCGTCAGCGTCCCCTCGTCCACCCGGGAGGCGCCGACGATCAGCACCAGTGCGGCGGCCACGCTGGAGAGGAACTGGACGAACGGGAAGTACAGCGAGATGTAGAGCTGGGCGCGGACCCGGGCCTCGCGGTAGGCGATCCCACGGGCCACGAAGCGGTCGGTGTTGGTGTCCAGGCGGCGGAAGGCCTGGACGATCCGCATGCCGGCCACGTTCTCCTGCAGGTCGGCGTTGACCGTGCTGATCAGGTCCCGGGAGCGCTCGTACTGGTCCTTGGACTTCTTCCGGAACACCAGGGTGGCGATCACCAACAGCGGCAGCACGGCGAAGACCACCAGGGCCAGGCCGGCGTCGATGATCAGCAGGGCCACGAAGATCCCGGCGAAGGTCAGCAGGCTGACCACGGCGGTGACCATGCCGGTCTGGAGGAAGGACGTCAGCGAGTCCAGGTCGGTGGTCATCCGGGTCATGATCCGGCCGGTCAGCTCGCGTTCGTAGTAGTCCAGGCCGAGCCGGTTGAGGTGGGCGAAGATCTTGAGCCGGAGGGTGTACAGCACGCGCTCACCGGTACGGCCGCTGACCCGGTTCTCGGCGCTCTGCACCAGCCAGTCCAGCAGGACGATGACCAGTGCGGCGACCGAGGCCACCGCGACGCCGGACATCAGGCCCTTGCGGACGCCCTCGTCGATGCCGTGCCGGATCAGCACCGGCAGCACCAGCCCGGCGGCCGCGTCCAGGGTGACCAGCAGGAGGGCGACGAGCAGCGGGCCGCGGAAGGGGCGCAGCAGGCGGCCGAGGCTGAAGTCCGGGTCACCGGCCTCGGCTTCGGGGCGCGGCACGGCGGGGACGTCGGCGGCCGGCGGGAGCTCGGCGACCTTGGCCAGCAGGTCGGGGTCGGCGGTGCGGGCCGCCTTGGCGAGGGCGGGCGTGGGGAGCTCGGGGATCTTCTGCTCGGAGGCCTTCCGTTCGGACCGTCCGGCTCGCACGGGCTGTTCGCCCTGCGCGGGCTGCTCGGTCTGCGCGGGCTGTCGTGCGGGCTGTTCGATCTGCGGGTTCCTCGGGTTCTGCGGCTCGGTGGTCCGGTCGGCCTCAGCAGTCCGGTCGGCTTCGGGGACCCGGCCGACATCGGGGGCCCGGCCGGCCTCGGGGGCCCGGCCGGCCTCGGGGTCGGTGATCAGGGCCCGGTACTGGGGACATCGGGCTTCGAGTTCCTCGTGCGTACCGAGGTCCAGCAGCCGGCCGCGGTCCAGGACGGCGATCCGGTCGGCGAGCTGGAGGGTCGAGCGGCGGTGGGCGATCAGCAGGGTGGTACGGCCGGTCATCACGGAGCGCAGCGCGTCGTGGATCTCCGCCTCGACCTGTGGGTCGACGGCCGAGGTGGCGTCGTCCAGCAGCAGGATCCGAGGGTCGGTGAGGATCGCCCGGGCCAGGGCGATGCGCTGGCGCTGACCGCCGGAGAGGGTCAGGCCCTGCTCGCCGACCTTGGTCTCGTAACCTTCCGGCAGCGCGCGGACGAACTCGTCCGCCTGTGCGGCGCGCGCGGCGGCGACGATCTGCTCGTCGGTGGCGTCCGGGCGGCCGTAGGCGATGTTGGTACGGACCGACTCGGAGAAGAGGAAGCTCTCCTCGGGGACGATGCCGACCGCCGCGCGGACCGAGTCCAGGGTGAGGTCACGCAGGTCGTGGCCGTAGAGACGGACGGTGCCGGCCGCCGGGTCGTAGAAGCGGGGCACCAGCTGGGCCACCGTCGACTTGCCGGAGCCGGACGCGCCGACGAGGGCGAGGGTCTCGCCGGGGGCCAGCTTCAGGCTGAGGCCGTGCAGGACCGGGGCGGGGTGCTCGGGGTCGTAGCGGAACTCGACCTGGTCGAACTCCAGGGCGACGTCAGGGGTGCGGGGACCGGCCGAGCCGCCCTTCGGGGCGTCGGCGGCGGCGCTGCCGTCCTGGGTGAGGTCCAGGCTCAGCGCGTCCGGACGCTCCTGGACCATCGGGCGCTCGTCGATCAGCTGCAGGACGCGCTCGACGCCCGCCCGGGCCTGCTGGCCGACCGTGATCACCATGGTCAGCATCCGCACCGGACCGGTCATCTGGGCGACGTAGGTGGAGAAGGCGACGAAGGTACCGAGCGAGACCCTCCCGCCGACGGCCAGCCAGCCGCCGAAGGCCAGCACGGCGACCTGGGCGAGGGCCGGGATCGCCTGCATCGCCGGGTTGTAGCGGGCGTTGAGGCGAATCGACCGGAGCCGGGCGGCGAACAGGTTGCGGGAGGCCCGCTCCAGCTTGTCCTGCTCCTGCGCCTCCTGGCCGAAGCCCTTGACCACCCGGACGCCGCCGATCGCACCGTCCACCACGCCCGCGACGGCGGCGGCCTCCTGCTGGGCGGCCCAGGTGGCCGGGAACAGGCGCTTGCGGCTGAGCACGCTGACCCACCACAACGCGGGCGCCATGACCAGGGCGATCAGGGTCAACGGCGCGGACAGCCAGACCATCACGCCGACCGACATCACGAACATCAGCAGGTAGCCGGTCATCATCGGCAGCATCGAGAGCAGGCCGTTGATCAGCTGGAGGTCGGAGGTCGCGCGCCCGACCACCTGGCCGGTGTCCAGGCGGTCCTGGCGGTGGCCGTCCAGCCGGCCGAGCGAGCGGAACAGGTCGCTGCGCATGTCGTGCTGGACGTCGAGGGCCAACTGGCCGCCGTAGTAGCGACGGGCCTGGGTGCAGCCGAAGACCACGACGGCGGCGAGCAGCAGCACCACCGCCCACGGGGTCAGCGAGCGGGTGTGGGCGACGATGACGTCGTCGATGATCAGCTTGGTGACCAGCGGCACCAGCGCGGTGACGGCCATGCCGAGCAGCGAGGCGCCGAAGGCGAGCAGCAGACTGCGGCGGGACCGCCAGCTGTAACCGATCAGGCGGCGCAGCCATCCGTCGGCCTCAGCGGGCCCGTCACCGGGCTTCGCGTTCTCGCTCTGCTCGGCGCGCCTCGCGTCGGCAGCCTGCGGGCTGTCGCCGGGGCCCTCCGCGTCGTGGCCGGGGGCCGGCGGGCCGCTCGGGGATTGCTCCACCATGGATCCGTGAGTCTCGGGCATATTTAGGGATGCTAACCATTTCGTCGGGTGACCGCCATGGCTTTTCCGGTCGCCCGAGGCGGTCGGGGCTGGTTCCCGGGCGGCCCGGATCGTCCGGTCCGGCGGACTGGGCAACAGCGCGCCGCCTGCGGTGATTCCCGGACGAACAGGCGCGACCCACCGGTCCGCCCCTGTTCCCAGGATCGCCGATCACCCGCCGTACGCCCAGCGGCCCGGGGGCGGGCGGGCGCCGTCCTTTTGGCCTAGGGCCGACGGCGGGCCTGCGTTCGGGGAGCGCCGGCGTTCCCGAACGCTCGGCACTCCCGACTCTCAACGCTCCCCGTACTCGGCGCTCCCGACGCCCGGCGCTCCCGACGCCCGGCGCTCCCGACGCTCGGCGCTCCTTACGTCAGCATTACCGGCCGTCGGCATCAGGCGGATCCGGACTCCGGACCGGTCACCCCGGAGCCGTCCGCAGCGGCCACGCCGGTGGCCGGGGAGACGCCGGTGGCCGCGGAGACGGCGGCGGCCGCGAAGGCTCCGTGAGCGAGGGTGTGCAGCAGCGCGGCCATTCCGTCGCGCTGCAGACCGGTGCGCTCGCCATGGGCCGGGTTCGGGCCGAGGCTGTGCGGGGTCGAGTTGATCAGGCCGAAGACCGCGTGCACGGCGGCCCGCGCCGTCGGCTCGGCCGCGGGGGCGGCGAGCGACGGGTGGGCCTGCCGGACGATGTCCACCCACAGCTCGACGTAGCCGCGCTGGAGCCGGCGGACCGTGCGCCGGTCCTCCTCCTTGAGGTTCAACAGCTCGCGGTCGTGCAGGGTGATCAGGTCACGGTCGTTCAGTGCGAAGTCGACGTGGCCGCTGATCAGTGCGTCCAGCGCGGCGGCCGGGCCGTCGCCACCGCCCGCCCGGCGACGCCCCTCCTCCAGCAGGCGCTCGCTGATGCCGATCAGCAGGTCGGCCAGCATGGCGTCCTTGCCGGCGAAGTGGCGGTAGAGGCCGGGGCCGCTGATGCCGACGGCCTTGCCGATCTCGTCCACGCCCACACCGAGGAAACCCCGGGCGGCGAACAGTCGGGCTGCCTCCCGGCGGATCTGGTCGCGGCGTGGGAGCGCGGAGGCTGCGGGGACGTTCGGCATGCTGCCCATCGTAGACAGTCGAGTTATCGGCCGTTAACCTGGCCGCGTAAGTTAACGTTAATTAACGTGGGGATCAGGGGCGAACCGCACTCGGGCCCGCCCACCTGCTGCCGAGGGCAAGGGAGCTCTTGGGAATGGTCATCTCAACCACCGGCGCGCCCTCCGGCGTCCGGCTCAACGCAGTGACCGGCACGGCGACCGCACCCGGTGCCGCACCGCCGGCAGCCGCCGCCCCGGCGCCCCGGCTCGGCACATCCGCCGATCCGGGCTCCGCGGCCTACCGGGCCAACACCGAGGCGCATCAGGCGCTGGTCGCCGAACTGCGCGCCAAGCTCGACGCCGCCGCCCTCGGCGGGGGCGCCAAGGCCCGCGTCCGACACACGTCGCGCGGCAAGCTCCTCCCCCGCGACCGGGTGGACACCCTGCTCGACCCGGCCTCGCCGTTCCTGGAGCTGGCCCCGCTGGCCGCCGACGGGATGTACGACGGGGCGGCTCCCGCGGCCGGGGTGATCGCCGGCATCGGCCGGGTCGCCGGGCGCGAGGTGGTGGTCGTCGCCAACGACGCCACCGTCAAGGGCGGCACCTACTACCCGATGACGGTGAAGAAGCACCTGCGCGCCCAGGAGGTCGCGCTGGAGAACCGCCTCCCCTGCATCTACCTGGTGGACTCCGGCGGCGCCTTCCTCCCGATGCAGGACGAGGTCTTCCCGGACCGCGACCACTTCGGCCGGATCTTCTACAACCAGGCCCGGCTCTCGGCCGCGGGCATCCCGCAGATCGCCGCCGTGCTCGGCTCGTGCACGGCGGGCGGCGCGTACGTCCCGGCGATGAGCGACCAGGCCGTGATCGTCCGCAACCAGGGCACGATCTTCCTGGGCGGGCCTCCGCTGGTGAAGGCCGCCACCGGCGAGGTGGTCACCGCCGAGGAGCTGGGCGGCGGCGAGCTGCACTCCCGCACCTCGGGCGTGACGGACCACCTGGCTGAGGACGACGCCCACGCCCTCTCCATCGTCCGCACCATCGTGTCCGAGCTCGGCCCGCGCGCGGCCAAGCCGTGGCCGCTCACCCCGGTCGAGCCGCCGGCCGTCGACCCGGCCGGCCTGTACGGCGCCGTCCCGGTCGACCCGCGCACGCCCTACGACGTGCGCGAGGTGATCGCCCGTCTGGTCGACGGCAGCCGCTTCGCCGAGTTCAAGGCCGAGTACGGCGCGACCCTGGTCACCGGTTTCGCCCGGATCCACGGCCACCCCGTCGGCATCGTCGCCAACAACGGCGTGCTGTTCTCCGAGTCGGCCGTCAAGGGCGCCCACTTCATCGAGTTGTGCGACCAGCGCGGCATCCCCCTCCTCTTCCTGCAGAACATCACCGGCTTCATGGTCGGTCGGCAGTACGAGGCGGGCGGCATCGCCAAGCACGGCGCCAAGATGGTCAACGCCGTCGCCTGCACCCGGGTCCCGAAGCTGACCGTGGTGATCGGCGGCTCCTACGGAGCCGGCAACTACTCGATGTGCGGCCGGGCCTACTCACCTCGCTTCCTGTGGATGTGGCCGGGCGCCAAGATCTCCGTGATGGGCGGCGAGCAGGCGGCCTCCGTGCTGGCCACCGTCCGCCGCGACCAGCTCGAGGCGCAGGGCGAGGAGTGGCCGACCGAGGCGGAGGAGGAGTTCAAGCGCCCGGTCCGCGAGCAGTACGAGCGCCAGGGCAACGCCTACTACGCCACCGCCCGGCTCTGGGACGACGGTGTGATCGACCCGATGGACACCCGCACGGTCGTCGGCCTCGCCCTCACCGCCTGCGCCAACGCCCCACTGGCACCACCCGCCCCGTACGGCGTCTTCCGCATGTGACGCCGCACGCCCGGCTGTCGCCGGTCGGGTGCTGCCGCCGGTCATGTCGGCCGTCACCGGCTTCGCCTCGTGACCGCCTGCTGTGACCCCTCTCCGCATCCCTCCCTTCCGGGGGTGACTCCCGGGGGCGCCGGTCCGACGACCGGACCGGCGCCCCGGCCGCCCACCGCCACCGCCTTCTTACCGCTCCCCCTTCCACGGCTCCCCTCGACCGGAGGAACGCCTCCCATGTTCGACACAGTTCTGGTCGCCAACCGCGGCGAGATCGCGCTGCGGGTGATCCGCACCCTGCGGCGGCTCGGTGTCCGCTCGGTCGCCGTGTTCAGCGACGCGGACGCCGACGCACCCCACGTCCGCGAGGCCGACGTCGCGGTCCGCCTCGGCCCGGCCGACCGCAGCGACAGCTCGGCCGCCGAGACCTATCTGCGCACCGACCAGATCCTCGCCGCCGCCCGCCGCACCGGTGCCCAGGCCGTCCACCCCGGCTACGGCTTCCTCGCCGAGAACCCCGGCTTCGCCCGCGCCTGCGCCGACGCGGGCCTCGTCTTCATCGGACCACCTCCCGGTGCCGTCGAGCTGATGGGTGACAAGATCAACGCCAAGGAGGCCGTACGGGCCGCCGGCGTTCCGGTGGTCCCCGGCAGCCAGGCCACCGCGCCCACCGACGAGGAACTCGTCGCCGCCGCCGACGAGATCGGCTACCCCGTCCTGCTCAAGCCCTCCGCCGGTGGTGGCGGCAAGGGCATGCGCCTGGTGCGGGACCCGGCCGACCTGCCCACGGAGATCGGCGCCGCCCGCCGCGTCGCCCGGACCGCCTTCGGCGACGACACCCTGCTGCTGGAGCGCTGGGTGGACCGACCGCGCCACATCGAGGTGCAGGTGCTCGCCGACGCCCACGGCAACACCGTCCACCTCGGCGAGCGCGAGTGCAGCCTCCAGCGCCGCCACCAGAAACTGATCGAAGAGGCTCCCTCCGTTCTCCTCAATGCCGAGACCCGCGCCGCGATGGGCGCCGCGGCCGTCCGCGCCGCGGAGTCCTGCGGCTACACCGGGGCCGGCACCGTGGAGTTCATCGTCCCCGGCATCGACCCGGACGCGCCCGCCTCCGCCGCCGAGGGGGTGCGGGACTTCTTCTTCATGGAGATGAACACCCGCCTCCAGGTCGAACACCCCGTCACCGAACTCGCCGTCGCCGTCGGTCCGGAGGCGGCCCGACTGGACCTGGTCGAGTGGCAGCTGCGCGTCGCCGCGGGCGAGCGGCTGTCCTTCACCCAGTCCGACATCTCCTTCCTGGGCCACGCCATCGAGGCCCGCATCTGTGCCGAGGACCCGGAACGGGACTTCCTGCCCACCGGCGGCCGCATCCTCACCCTGGACGAGCCGCGGGGCGAGGGCATCCGCGTCGACTCCGGGGTCGCCCCCGGAACCGTCGTCACCAGCGCCTACGACCCCATGCTCGCCAAGGTCATCGCGTACGGGCCCGACCGCCCGACCGCGCTGCGCCGGCTCCGCGCCGCGCTGGCCGACACCCGCATCCTGGGTGTCACCACCAACACCGGCTTCCTGCGCCGGCTGCTCGCCCACCCCGACGTCGTCGCCGGCCGACTGGACACCGGCCTGGTGGAACGGACGGCCCAGCAACAGCCGGTCCTGCTCGCCGCACCCCACTCCCCGTCGAACGCGGCACCGTCGAACCCGGCGCCGTCGAACGCGCCCACCACGGCCGGGACCACGGCCCCCGCCGCACCCGCGGACGGGACCGACGCCCGGGCGACCGAACCCCCGTCACCTGCCCACCTCCTCTACTACGCGGCCGCGCTGGCGCGACACCTGGAACTCACCCCGGCCGCCGAACCTGGCGGCTGGACCGACCCGTTCTCCTCCCCCTCCGGCTGGCGCCTGGGCGGCACCCCCGCCTGGACCACCCACCGACTCCGTACCCCCGGCCAGGACCCGGTCTCGGTGCGCATCCGTTCGATCACTGCGGGCAACGTAACCGACGCCACCGACAATTCCCCCGAGCCCACCCGCGAGGTGGAGCTCCGGCTCGACGCCGGTCCCGTGCACCGGGCCCGTGCGACCCTGGCGGCGGACCGGCTGCACCTGACCGTCGACGGGCTGCGGACCACCTTCGCCCTGGCCACCGACGCCGCCCCCGGCCTCGCGGCCGGTCCGGTGACCTGGCTCGGCATCGAGGGCGACGCCTGGCCGATGCACACCTACGACCCAGTGGTCGAGAGCGCCGCCGGCGCCGCGGCCCACCACGGTGCCCTGACCGCCCCCATGCCGGGCACCGTCACGGTCATCAAGGCCACGGCGGGCGAGACCGTCCGCAAGGGCCAGCCCCTGCTCGTGCTGGAGGCCATGAAGATGGAACACGTGATCGCCGCGCCGCACGACGGCGTGGTGGCCGAGTTGCGGGCCAGCGCCGGCGCCACCGTCGCGATGGAGGACCTGCTGGTCGTGGTCACCCCGGCCGAGGAGGCCGCCGAGCCCGCGGAGGTGCGGTCGTGACGTCCCAGGAGAACACCGCCCGGGCCGCCACCGGCCAGAGGGGCACCGTCCGCGAGCCCGACGCCCTGGACCTCGGGCTGCCCGACCCGGTCCGCGCCCCCGGCCTGCCCGAGGAGGTCCGGATCCACGAGGTCGGACCGCGCGACGGGCTGCAGAACGAGGGCTCCCTGGTGCCCGTCGAGGTCAAGGCGGAGTTCATCGGCCGACTCGCCGCCGTCGGGCTGCGGACCGTCGAGGCGACCAGCTTCGTTCACCCGAAATGGGTACCCCAGCTCGCCGACGCCGAGGAGCTGATGCCCCGGCTCGCCGACCTGCCCGGGCGTCACCCCGGACTGCGGCTGCCGGTGCTGGTTCCCAACGAGCGCGGCCTCGACCGAGCGCTCGCCCACCACGCCACCGACATCGCGGTGTTCGCCAGCGCCACCGAGACCTTCGCCCGGCGCAACCTCAACCGCTCGGCGGACGAGGCCATGGAGATGTTCCGCCCGGTCGTGACCCGGGCCGCCGAGGCCGGGATCGCGGTCCGCGGCTACCTGTCGATGTGCTTCGGCGATCCCTGGGAGGGGCCCGTCCCGGTCGACCAGGTGGTCAGCTTCGGCGTCCAGCTGTTGGAGATGGGCTGCGCCGAGCTGAGCCTCGGCGACACCATCGGCGTGGCCACCCCCGGCCAGGTCCGCGCCCTGCTGGCCGGCTTCGCCCGGGCCGGCGTTCCGGTCGCCAGGCTCGCCGTGCACTTCCACGACACCTACGGCCAGGCCCTCAGCAACACCCTGGCGGCGCTGCGGGAGGGCGTCACCACGGTGGACGCCTCGGCAGGCGGCCTGGGCGGCTGCCCGTACGCGAAGAGCGCCACCGGCAACCTGGCCACCGAGGACCTGGTGTGGATGCTGCACGGGCTCGGCGTCCGCACCGGTGTCGACCTGCGCGCGCTGGTCGCGACCAGCGGCTGGATGGCCGAGCGCCTCGGCCGCCCGAGCCCCTCCCGCACCGTCCAGGCGCTGCTCGGCGCCTCCCGGGGCTGACCCGCTTCGCCCCGACCCACCGGCGCCGGCCGCCCGTTCGGTCCGGCCGGCGCCGCACACCACGTTCACCCGTCAATCACACCGTGCGACCGTCACACCGTCAGACGGCCGCCGGTCATCCCGCTCATGCCCGCGGCCACCCCGGCCGGGCACCAGGAGGATCAGATGCTCGACCACCGGCTCAGCAGTGAGTACGAGGAACTGCGGCGCACCGTCGCCGAGTTCGCCCAGGACGTGGTGGCGCCGAAGATCGGCGAGTTCTACGAGCGGGAGGAGTTCCCGTACGAGATCGTCAGCGAGATGGGGCGGATGGGCCTGTTCGGCCTGCCCTTCCCGGAGGAGTACGGCGGCATGGGCGGCGACTACTTCGCCCTCGGTCTCGCCCTGGAGGAACTCGCCCGCGTGGACTCCTCGGTGGCCATCACCCTGGAGGCCGCCGTCTCGCTCGGCGCGATGCCGGTCTACCGGTTCGGCACGGAGGAGCAGAAGCGCGAGTGGCTGCCCCGGCTGACCTCCGGCGAACTCCTCGGCGCCTTCGGCCTCACCGAGCCGGAGGGCGGCTCGGACGCCGGCGCCACCCGTACCACCGCGCGCTACGACGAGACCACCGACGAGTGGGTCATCAACGGGACGAAGTGCTTCATCACCAACTCCGGCACCGACATCACCGGACTGGTCACCGTCACCGCACTCACCGAACCGATCGCTCGTTCGAGTGAAGAGGGCGAATTCCGCTCGCCCGTGCGGGAGATCTCCTCCATCATCGTGCCCACCGGGACCCCGGGGTTCCAGGTCTCGAAGAAGTACTCGAAGGTCGGGTGGAACGCATCCGACACCCGCGAACTGTCCTTTACCGACTGCCGCGTTCCCGCGGCCAACCTGCTGGGCGAGCGTGGCCGAGGCTACGCCCAGTTCCTGCGGATCCTCGACGAGGGCCGCATCGCGATCGCGGCCCTGGCCACCGGCCTGGCCCAGGGCTGCGTCGACGAGTCCGTCAAGTACGCCGGCACCCGGCGGGCCTTCGGCCGCCCGATCGGTGCCAACCAGGCCGTCCAGTTCAAGCTTGCCGACATGGAGCTGCGCGCCCACACCTCCCGCCTGGCCTGGCGGGACGCCGCCTCCCGGCTGCTGCACGGCGAACCGTTCAAGAAGGAGGCCGCGATCGCGAAGCTGTACTCGTCCGAGGCTGCCGTCGACAACGCCCGCGAGGCGACCCAGATCCACGGCGGATACGGCTTCATGAACGAATTCCCGGTCGCCCGCTTCTGGCGCGACTGCAAGATTCTCGAAATCGGGGAGGGCACGTCCGAGGTCCAGCGCATGCTCATCGCCCGGGAACTCGGCGTCACGTCGTGACGATCACTTACTGATGGTCACCTCCTGAGCCGGGCCACCGGGCAACTCACCGATCCGCGGCCCACGTTGCGGAGCGAAGACCCTCAGGGGATCACGATCACCGGGCGGTTGGCCCGCCGCGCCAGCCGCCCGGAGACCGAACCGAAGATCTTGCCGAGCAGGCCGTGCGTCGTGCCGACGACGATCGCGTCGGCGGCGTACTCGCGACCGACCTCCTCGATCTCGTGGCAGATGTCGCCACCGCGCTCGATCAGGATCCACGGCACCCCCGCGAGGAAGTCCGCGCAGGCGAGTTCCAGTCCGAGGACCTCCGTGCGGTGGTCCGGGAGATCGACGAAGACAGGAGGTTCACAGCCTGCCCAGACCGTGGCGGGCAGACGGTTGGCGACGTGGACGATCACCAGGCCGCACTGCGACCGGCGGGCCATGCCGACCGCGTAGGCGAGGGCGCGCTCGCTCGACAGCGAGCCGTCGAAGCCGACCACGACACCGTGCTGGAACACCGGATCCAGGGAGCGCCCGGGCGCTTCCTCCGCCGACGACTCGGTATGCCCGCCGACCGCGTCGGACGCCGTGTCCGGACGCTCGGCCCCGGGGCCGGGGCCCGTCACCGGAGGCTCCGCAGGGCGCGCCTGGTGCCCGTCACGCCGCTGGCGGGGCCATGAGCGGTCGCGCCGGGAAAGGTTGCCTCGACGGAGGCCGCGCAGAGCGCGCGCGAACTCGCCGGCTCTGGGGTTCGTGCGGCCGCCGTCTCCCTCGGGCCCTGGGCCCGCGCTGCGGGACGCATCCGGTTCGACCGGTCGGGAGGACTCAAAACCAGCCATGGCTCACGGCTCTTCGTGGGAGAGGGGCCGACAGGAGAGGACAACGCTGCCCGGGGAGCAGGCCCGCCCACGGGATGACGTCGGTCTGCGCCGCGCAGCACCGTATGTGACCTGTTCCTTTCAGAGTACGACGGGCGCGGGGCCCAGCCCAGCGGCGAAGCCCTGGAGCATCGTTGTTCCCGCCAAAGGGGGATGCGCCCGCCGGGGCCGTGCGCCCTGTTCGCAGGCGATCGCGCCCCCTCCAGAACGGAGGTTCTAAGGAGCTTGACTGAGCGGGCCGGGCGGCGCAACAGGCCCACGGGACACCGTGACCGGACTGTCATGGATTGGCGACGATCCGTTGCGGGACGTCGCGAACCGTCACGCCCCGCAAGCCCCGACCTGCCCTTCCGTCCCACCGGTCCCACGCCGTCGATCGGGCGTCCGGGCCCTTTCAGCCACTTGGTGCGGCTTCGCGACGCGGTCTGGCATTTGCCAGGTGCATAGGCGCGGGCGCTGGCACCATGCTCGGCATGCCCCTGCTCCTGTTCGACCTCGACAACACGCTGCTCCCCCGGGACGCCGCCTTCCGGGCCTGGGCGCAGGACTTCCTGTCCGAACACCGCCTACCACCCCGCGACCTCGACTGGTTCGTCACCCTCGACGGCGGCGGCTACGTGCCGCGCAGCACCGTACTGTCCGCCGTCCGGCGCCGCTACGGCCTGGACGCCTCCGTCGACTTCCTGCTCGCGCACTTCCGACGCGGCATCAACTCGCACATCCACTGCCCGGCCCGCCACATCGAGGCGCTGCGGACGGCGCGGGCGGCCGGGTGGACCCTCGGGATCGTCTCCAACGGCGGCACCCGACCGCAGTTGGAGAAGATCCGGCGGACCGGGCTGGGGCCGCTGGTCGACGGCTGGGTGATCTCGGAGGAGGCCGACTGCGTCAAGCCGGACCCGTTGATCTTCGAGATAGCCGCCAGGCGGTGCGGCATCCGACCGGTCGGGGACTGGACGGCGCACACCTGGATGGTCGGGGACCACGCGCCCGCCGACATCGCGGGTGCCGAACTGGCCGGGTTGCGCAGCGTCTGGCTGCACCACGGCCGGCCGTGGGCGGAGAACGGCTACCGGCCGACGCTGAAGGCGGCCGGTCTGCCGGAGGCCGTGGGCCTGGTGCTGGCCGCACGCAACGCTCCCTCGGTCCGCCCCGGCGTCCGGGAGGGAGGACTTCCGGGAGTCCTTCCGGCAGCCCTTCCAGCGGTCCTTCCGGCGGCCCTGCCGATGGGCCTTCCGACGGTCCGGCGGGACGGGGCGGGCCGGCAACAGGCGGCGGGGGCACCGGTGCGCGCGACGGCGCCGCTCGGCGCACGGTCCGGCGTACGTCCGGCGGTGGCCGCCCCGGAGGGCCCGAACGCGCCCGTTGCCCTGAACGCCGGACCGGCGGCCGCCTCGGCTTCCGGAGCGGGGTTCGGTGTCCGAAACCGATCAGGCGAGTTTGCCGTGATCGCCGACGGCCTCCCGGATGAAGGGGAGCCGAGGGAGTCCAGGGCCGGGACGGGCGGTGGCGGGACGGACCCGGGCGTGGACGGCGGCCGGACAGCCGCGCTGGCGCGGCCAACACCCCTGCGCACAGTCGCTGGTGGGACCGGCGGTGCCAGTGGGACCAACGGGACCGGACCTGCCAGGACCGTCTTCGCCGCAGAGCCGAGCGCCGTGACACCGCTCGCAGCCGCGCTCACCGAACCGCTCACCGCAGCGGTCGCCCGGTAACGGCCGCTCGGGCCCGGTCGGTCGGGCCCGGTCGGTCGCGGCCCTGGGCACGACGCCGCCGTTCAACCGCCCAGTGAGGTGCGGCTCCACCAGCAGGTGGGGCCCTGCCCGGTGAACCCGAGCTTGCGGTAGACTGGTTCGCCGACCGAAGTGGCGACCAGGGTGGCCGGGCGGTCCGGGTGGGCGTGGGCCAGGGCGGTCCGCAGCACCGCGCGGGCCACTCCCCGCCCGCGCTGGTCGGGGAGGGTGGCGACCCAGTACACGCCGGTGACGACCCCGTCGTCGTAGGTGAGGCAGGCACCCGCAGGTACGCCGTCGACCCGGGCGGTCCAGGCCCGGCAGCCGGTTTGGCGCAGCAACTCCTCGGGGAGCGCGTCGCCGCGGGTCCAGGGCTGTCGGGCGGGCAACGGGAAGCCGTCCACAATGATCCGCTCGACCAGCGCGAAGGTGTCGCCGTCCAACACCTCATCGACCGTCAGGATGCCGCCGCCGTAGGCCGGTGAAACGACGGACAGTCCGGTGGAGGGGGATCCGGTGGGCAGTCCGGTGACGGCCGGTTCGGCGAGCGCGCCCTCGACCGGTCCCGGTTCGCGAGCCATCACCGGCATGATCGGCATCCGGACGGCGCCGAAGCGGCTGAGGTCGAGCCCCTGGTACGGGTCCTCCAGGGTGAAGCGGACGGTCTCCCATGCGGCCATCAGGTCTGCCAACTGAACCTCCACCTCTGCCGGTTCGGCGTAGGGGCGGGTGACCAGGAAGCGTTGCGAGTCGTCCGGGGTGCGGGCGCAGCGGACCGCGGTGAGACCCGGCCGGACGTGGGACTGCCAGCCGTGCGCACGGGCTTGGGCGAGCCAGAAGGCGGCGGCGTTGTCGTTGGCCTGTTCGAGCCGGCTGTCGGTGTTCACGGCAGGACCGTAGCCCGGCAGCGGAGAGGCCGGTCCGACCGCCCCGACGCTGGCCGGATGAAGCCTGGGAGGCGCACGGACGGCGCTCGTGCGCCCTGCCGTGCACCGCCGATTTTCGGTCAATTTCTCGCCGCTCCCATCACCTTGGGCAAATCCGCAGCCCAGACCCGCCGACCGGGCGCCCGGAAGCCGGACGCCCCAGGAGCCGTCCCGCGACAACCAGCCACCGTTGCACCGGCCCTCTTCCCAGAAGGGTCGACGGGTGCCACGCTTCGTGATCGAATGCATCACGCCAAATTGCCATGTCGACATAGCGTCGGATGGTGAACTTGTCACAACGGCAACGGTCCACCCGATAGATTTCGATCTTGGCCAGCAGTGCCGCACCACCCACACCACACCACCGAGGGGGCTTGAGCGCCTTGAGCAGGGTGAGCAGGAGCGACGCGGGTCCTGACAGCGGCCAGGCGCCGACCGGCACCGTGAGCCGGTCCGCGAGAAGCACCGGCACCTCCGCGATCGCCGCCACCACCCGCACCTCCGGCATCCCGAGCAGCTCGGGCCCCGCCTCGCACTCCCCCTATCCGGCCGTACCGGTCGCCGCCGGCCACGCCCCCGGAGACCAGGGAGGCCCCTCGCACGGCGTTCCGGCGCACAGCGGCCCCGGCTCCGGCCTCGGTGGCCCAACGCCGTACGGTGCGGCGCACTCGGCCCAGGGCGGACAGCCCAACCACTCCGGACCGTCCGTCAGCCGAGGCACCGTCAGCCCCGCCCAGGCCTACGGCAGCACGGTCCAGCCCTACGGCGGCGACTTCCCCGGCCACGTGGGACACGTGGGACACGCGGCACACGCGGGTCACCCAGCACAGCAGGCACATGGGAGCCCCGCAGCCCACTCGGGACACCCCGCCTACCCCGGCCACCCCGCCTACTCCGCCGCCGGCGCGACCCCGGGGCTGAACGGCGCCGGCGCCGGCCCGCTCGGCGGCCTCGCCCTGGGCGCCGCTCCCGGCCACGGCCCGCTGGGCCACGGCGGACCGAGCGGCAGCGGCTCCCCGTCCGCCCTGGCGACGGCCGGTGCCCCGCGCAAGCTGTCCGGCCGCCGCCGCCGCGAGACGGTCGCGGTACTGATCTTCGGCGGCGCACCGATCTTCGAGAGCTCCATCCCCCTGTCGGTCTTCGGCGTGGACCGCCAGGACGCCGGGGTCCCCCGCTACCGGCTGCTGGTCTGCGCCGGTGAGGAGGGCCCGCTGGCCACCACCGGCGGCCTGACCCTCTCCGCGCCCTACGGTCTGGAGGCCCTCGCCCGCGCCGGGACGATCGTCGTACCGGCCTGGCGCTCGATCTCCCAGCCGCCGCCGGTCGAGGCGATCACCGCCCTGCGCAAGGCTCACCACGAGGGCGCGCGGATCATCGGACTGTGCACCGGCGCCTTCGTGCTCGCCGCGGCCGGTCTGCTGGACGGCCGCCCGGCGACCACCCACTGGATGTACGCGCCGACCCTGGCCAAGCGCTACCCGCGGGTGCACGTCGACCCGCGGGAGCTCTTCGTGGACGACGGCGACGTGCTGACCTCGGCCGGTACCGCCGCCGGGATCGACCTGTGCCTGCACGTGGTGCGCAGCGACCACGGCGCCGAGGCCGCCAACGCGCTGGCCCGCCGCCTGGTGGTGCCCAGCCGCCGCAGCGGCGGCGGACAGGCCCAGTACATCGATCAGTCTTTACCGGAGGAGATCGGCAACGACCCTCTGGCCGAGGTGGTCACCTGGGCGCTGGAGAACCTCAACCAGCAGTTCGACGTCGAGGTGCTGGCGGCGCGCGCCTACATGAGCCGGCGCACCTTCGACCGCCGCTTCCGCACGCTCACCGGCAGTGCCCCACTGCAGTGGCTGATCACCCAGCGGGTGCTCCAGGCGCAGCGGCTGCTGGAGACCTCCGAGCTGTCGGTGGACGACGTGGCGCGCCGGTGCGGGTTCCGTTCGCCGGTCGCGCTGCGCGGGCACTTCCGCCGCCAGCTCGGGGTCTCCCCGGCCGCGTACCGGACCAGCTACCGGGCACGCCGCCCCGGGCAGCAGTCGCCGACCCCGGCCGGGGCTCACGGCGACCTCCGGCTGCCCGGAGCCCTGCCGCACCCGGCGGTCGCCGCGGCCGCCTCCGCGGCGGGCGGCGGGCCGTACGGCGGTGCGGGTCACGGCGGTGCGGGTCACGGCGGACAGCAGGCGCACCCGTTCCCGGCCGGTCCGGGGTCGCAGGCGCCGGGCGGCCAGCCGGGCCACGGCCAGCACGTCGGACACGGGCAGCCGGTGCCGCACGGACAGGCCGGTCCGTACGGTCCGGGGCAGGCCGGGACGCCGGCCGGCCAGGGCCTCCACGCCCGCGCGGGCCAGCCGTACCCGCACCAGCAGGCCTCCCAGCAACCGCACCCCGGGCAGCAGGGTGCGGCGCGCGGGCCGGTGAGGTCGCCGCTGGTCCCGCCGCAGGCCGGTTCGGGTGCGGGGCGTCCGCCGCGCACCGCCGAGCACGCGGCGGCCGAGGACGGTCACCCCCAGCCGGGGGCGCGCGGCCAGGGCCAGGGGCACCGCAGCACGGTCGAGCGCCCCGGTGACGACCCGGGTACGGCCGGGCGCGCACACGGTGCGCCGACCGGCCGGGGGGTGCCGTCCGGC
>NZ_JPRF03000068.1 GCF_001188955.3 Kitasatospora aureofaciens
GTCCACCGGGACGCCGCCCGGGCCGGAGCCGCCCAGCGGGCCCGGTCCGGCGACGCGCTGGACCGGCTCGCCGAGGCCGTCCACCGGTCGGCCCCCGCCGCCCGCGAGCTCTACCGCACCCGCACCCTGCTCACCGGCCTGGCGGTCGACGCCCCCGCCGAGCGGCTGCCCGCGCTGCGGGCGCTGCCCGGAGTCCGGGCCGTCCACCCGATCGTGAACAAGCAGCGGGACAACGCCTACTCCGTCCCGCTGACCGGCGCCCCGCAGATCTGGGCCGGGGACGCCGCGGTGGCCGGGAACACCGGCCAGGGCATGCGGATCGGCATCATCGACAGCGGCATCGACTACACCCACGCCGACTTCGGCGGCCCCGGCACCGAGGAGGCCTTCCGCTCGGTCGAGCGCGGCAGGCCCGCGCCGGCCGCGCTGTTCCCCAACGCCAAGGTGGTCGGCGGCAAGGACCTGGTCGGTGACGACTACAACCCCGACCCGACCGCCCCGAACCACCAGCCCGTCCCGCACCCCAGCGACAACCCGCTCGACTGCGTGCGCAACGGGCACGGCACCCACGTCGCCGGGACGGCCGCCGGGTACGGCGTCACCGCCGACGGCCACCCGTACACCGGCCCGTACCGGCCCGGGCTCGACCCGGCCTCGTTCCGGATCGGCCCCGGCGCCGCCCCCGGCGCCCAGCTGTACGCGATCCGGGTGTTCGGCTGCGACGGCTCCACCGACCGGCTCGCCCAGGCGCTCGACCTGGCCGCCGACCCGAACGGCGACGGCGACCTCGGCGACCGGCTCGACGTGGTCAACCTGTCGCTCGGCAGCCGCTTCGGCACCCCGGACGACGCCGACGCGCTGGCCGTCGACCGGCTCTCCGAACTGGGCACCGTGGTGGTCGCGGCCGCGGGCAACGAGGGCGACGTGTACGGCGTCGGCGGCAGCCCCGGCACCGCCGTGCGGGCGGTCACCGTCGCCGCCTCCGTGCACGGGCACGCCGACGTGGACGGCATCACCGTGCTCGCCCCCGCCGCGCTCGCCGGGGTCGTGCCCGGCCACTGGAGCGAGCGCTACCGCGGCTGGTCCACCACCGAGGTGAGCGGCGCCCTCGCCGCGCCCGTCGACCAGGCGGACGGCTGCACGGACTTCAGCGCGGCCGACCGGCAACGGCTGAAGGGCAGGATCGCGGTGCTCACCTGGCGCACCCGCGACGCCGACCGGGCCTGCAACTCCGGCCCGCGCGCCGACCACGCCGCCGACGCGGGGGCGATCGGCGCGCTCTACGCCGCCGACACCGACCACCTCGCCGAGATCTCCGGCAACGACCGGATCCCCGCCGTCCTGCTCGGCCGCGCGGACGGCGAACGGCTGCTGAAGGCTGCCGCCGGGGGCGGTACGCAGGTCCGGCTCGCCGCACCCGGCAACCCGCTGCACGGCTCGGTCGCGCAGAACCAGCCGGCCCGCGCCGACACCCTCACCGACTTCTCCTCCCGGGGCATCGGACTGCCCGGGGTGGTCAAGCCCGACCTGGCCGCCCCCGGGGAGACCATCTGGTCCGCCCTGGTCGGCAGCGGCAGCGGCGGCCAGCGCGAGAACGGCACCTCGATGGCCGCCCCGCACGTCGCCGGACTGGCCGCCCTGGTCCGCGCCGCCCACCCGGACTGGCCGGTCGAGCAGGTCAAGGCCGCGCTGATGAACACCGGCACGGACACCTACCTCGGCGAGGACCACTCCGGACCGGTCTACGGACCCGAACGCACCGGCGCCGGACGCGCCCAGGCCGACCGGGCCGTCCGCACCCCGGTGGTGGCCTACGCGGCGGGGGAGGGCGCCCTGGCGGGCAGTGTCGGGGTCTCCTACGGGCCGGTCGAGGTCGGCGGGCCGACGGCCCTGGACCGCGCGATCGAGCTGCACAACTACTCCTCCGCGCCGGTCAGTTACCGCACCGGCTACGCGGCGGCCACCGAACTGCCGGGCGCCGCCTTTCAGGTGTCGCCGGACCGGATCGAGGTGCCGGCGGGCGGCACCGCCCGGGTGCGGGTGACGCTGTCCGTACCGGGGGAGCTGGGGCGCACGCCCGACCCGACCATCGACACCGTGCAGGGCGGCCGGGCGCGCAGCTACCGCGGCGAACTCTCCGGACGGGTGCTGTTCAGCCCGCTCGGCGACCGCGAACTGCCGCAGCTGCGGGTCCCGGTGTTCGCCGCCCCGCGCCCCACCGGCGACCTCGGCGTCACCGCCTCCGTCCGCACCGCCCGGGACGGCACCCTCGTCACCCTCGGCGGCAGCGCCGCCCCCGGCGAGGCGCCCGGACTGGTCAGCGCCCTCGTGCTCGGCGGCGAGGGACCCCGCTGGCCCGACTGCCCGCCCGACAGCGGCAAGGCCGTCGGCCCCGGGGCGGGCATCCGGCCCGAGGCCGCGACGGAGCCGGCCGACCCGCCCCAGGACCTCTGCGTCGAGCACCCCGGCGACCGGGCCGCCGACCTGCGGGCCGCAGGCGCCGCCGTCGACTCCGACCTGCTGTACGTCGGCGCGCGGCTGTGGTCCCCGGCGGCCACACCGGTCGGGCTGTACGGCGTACGGGTGTCGCTGGACACCGACGGGGACGGCGTCACCGACGTGATCCTCAAGGCCGACCGGGTGCGCGGCAGCGACGTCCTGGTCTCCCGCGCCCTCGACGCCCGCACCGGAGCCGAACTCGACGTCCAGCCGCTCAACGCCCACTGGGGCGACACCGACACCGCGCTGCTGGACAGTGACGTCGTGGTCCTCCCGGTCCGGCTGGGTGCCCTGCCCGGGGTCAAGCCCGGCCACAGCACCGTCCACTACGGCGTGTGGGCCGGTACCACCGGGCCCGGCACGCCCGACCCGGCCGGGGCCTACTCCGCCATCGGCCTGCGCGGCACCCGCCCCACCGTCCCGGTGGACGTCCTGCACCCCGCCCTCACCGTCCGGGCCGGCCTCACCGGACCGACCGCGATGGTGACCCCGGCCGGCCCCGGCACCGTCCTCGACGTGCGGCGCGCCCCGGGCGACACCTCCCGGCTCCTGCTGCTGTACCACCTCAACCCGGCCGACCGGAGGGCCCAGGTCCTCACCCTGCTGTAGCGCGCTCGGAAGGGGTGGCCCACCGGACTCCGGAGGGCCGCCCCTTCCGCTGCCTCTGACGCCGTCCGGCGTCGGGTGGCCGGAAGGACCCGCCGGCAGGCCCTAAGCCCGGGCGGCGGCGCGGCGTTCGCGGCGGGGCGGGCGGTGTTCGCGGCGGGCGAGGCGGGTGAAGACGGCGACCAGGGCGAGGGTGGCGGCCGTGCCGGAGGTGACGGTGAGGCCCTCGGTGAGGCCGGGCGGGCGGAAGGCGCAGGAGACGCGGGAGGCGCCGGCGCCGAGCGGGACGCCGATCATGCCCAGGACCGGCGTGGGCACGGCGGGGGCGCCGCCGTCGGTGGCGCAGGTCCAGCCCTCGGTGGCGGGGACGGACAGCAGCGCGGTGCCGGTGGAGCCCGGCGGGAGGGTGGCCGAGACGGTGTGGCCGCCGGCCTCGACGCGGGTGGCGCCGGTGGCGGTGAGGCGGGAGACCGCGGCGGCCAGGGCGTCGGCCCGCAGGCAGCCGATCGGGCGGGCCGGGACCTGGCTGACCACGTCCGAGCGCAGGGTCACCCGGACCACCCCGTCCGCCGGGACAGTCCCCAGCCGGTGGACGGCCACCGCCGTGGTGGGCTGTTCACCGTCGCTGCGGTAGCTGGTGCCCAGGCCGCTGACCGTGCCGTCGTACCAGACCCCGTGGAAGTAGGCCGTCGAGCCCGGGGTGCAGGCTGCGGTGAACACCGTGCCGTCCCCGCCGGGCGGCACCGACCAGCCGCTGGTCCCGTGCAGGGTGGGCGCCGGGCCGCCGGCCGGCACGGGCAGCGGGGCGTCGTACACCTGGCTGCCGAGCAGCGACTCCTGGCGGGCCCAGACCGAGGAGGTCTCCGGCCGGGCGCCCGGCGGCAGCACGGTGACCAGCGGCGGGGCGGGCGCCCGGCCGGGGGTGAAGCCGTACGCGGGCGGCCCGTCGTCGAGGTGGGCGCGGATCCCGAACAGTGCCTGCCCGACCGGGTCGGTGACGCTGCCGGTCTGCCGCCCGCCGGCCGTCCAGCCCGCGCCGAGGTCGTGCAGCAGCTGGGCGACCACGGTCGGCAGATAGCCGCTGAAGTAGCCGCCGCCCTGGCCGTTCAGCAGCAGCGGGTCGTTGGGGGTGAAGGCGTGCGGGCCGGGATCGCTGCGCCCGTCCGGCCAGTCGGCGCCCGCCCGGACGGCCGCGTGCCCGGCCCGGACGGCGGCCGGGGGGACGGAGTCGTCGGGGGCCGCGCCGAGCGACGCGTACCCGGACCAGACGGCGTTGCCGAGCACCGCACCGCCGAGCACCCAGGTGGCCAGGGCGTTCGCCCGGCGGTCGGTGTGCCGGTGCTCCAGCACCCACAGCGCGGCGAGCACGACGGCGCCGCCGACGGCCAGCAGCACCCAGGTGGAGGTGTGCACCGAGCGGCGGGTGGCCGCCAGCGCGACGATCAGCGCGACCAGGGCGGCGCCGCCCAGCAGGGTGAGCAGGTCCGGCCGGTGGGCGAGCGACACCCAGCCGGCCAGCACCAGCAGCCCGCTGAGCACGAAGGCGACGCGGTACGGCCCGCCGGCCGGGATCGCCAGGCCGTGCCAGACCAGCACGGTCGGGGTCCAGACGAAGCCGAGCACGATCAGCACCAGCGCCGCGCACCAGACCGCCCGCTCACGGACGCGCACGCGGCGGTTGAACGGCAGCCCGCACACCAGCAGCAGCCCGAGCACCCCGATCGCGATGTCCGGCAGCGGCCGCCCGCCGGTGGTGGTGGGCAGCAGCTCGGCGAGGTGCCCGCCGAGCCCGGACCGGCCGAGCGGCTGCACCGGGGACTCCGGCTGGGCGCCGCGCGCCGCCCGGACGGCGACGAACAGCACCGGGGAGGCGAGCAGCACCCCGGCGGTGGTCAGGGTGATCGCCCGCCCGGTCGCCCGGACCCGGTGCCGGAAGGCGCGCGGGGTGGCGAACAGCCGTACCGCGAACACGAGTCCGGCCATCAGGGTGGCCAGCGCGGCGGTGTAGAGGTTGCCCGCCCAGACCAGGGCGACGCACAGCGAACCGGCCACCCAGCGGCGCTCGTGCAGGCACCAGTCCCCGACCAGGCCGAGCAGCGGCAGCGAGACCAGGCCCCAGAGCCACATCGGCGCGGCCCCGCCCACGTCCAGCACCCAGGCGCAGAGCCCGTAGCCGAGGGCGGCGAGCACCCGCAGCCACCGGGGGCCGGGGTGCAGCCGCCCGAGCAGGTGGGCCATCAGGGCGGTGCCGAGGCCGATGGTGGCCAGGGCGACCAGGAAGACGGCGAGCTGCCCCTGGTCGCGGGGGAGCAGGGCGGCCGGCCAGGAGAACGGATTCATCAGGTAGGCGAAGAAGTCGGCCAGGAACGGGACACCGTAGCCGCTGTTCCAGTTGAACAGCAGGTCCCCGGCGGCCTGGCCGTGCAGCAGGTCCCACAGGTGCGCGTGGTACGGCACGGCGACCGCCCCCGCCCCGGCCGGCCACCGCCCGCGCAGCCCCGCGGCGAGCGCGAACCCGCCCGCCGCCAGCCCGGCCGCACCCCCGCAGACCAGCAGCTCCCGCCGCCACTCGGTCCTCACCCACGCGCCCCGTTCCTGCCGGAAACCCCAGATCACGCCACCCTAAGCGCGCTGCGGGCGCGACTCTGATCACCCGCGCTCCCTCGAAGGAGTGGCGTCCGAGGAGGCTCTGCCGAGTAGCCTGGGAGGGCCGTCAGGATGCCCGTATGGGAGGAACCATGAGCATCGCGCCGTACCCCGACTGGATTCGGCCTCCCGCTGGTGGCTACACCGCAGAGGATCTTGACCGGCTGCCTGATCTCCCGCCGCACACCGAGCTGATCGACGGGAGCCTGATCTTCGTGAGTCCGCAGACCGCGTTCCACATGCGAACCCTCCGCAGGCTGGAGCGCGCCCTGGAGACGGCGGTGCCGGAGGGCTGGGACGTCTGGCGGGAGATGACGGTGAGGCTGGACCGCCGCAACCGCCCGGAACCGGACCTCCTGGTGGTTGACGAGCGAGGAGTCACTGGCCCGAAGCAGACCTTCTGTGACGCGAGGGATGTGTTGCTTGCGGTCGAGGTCGTCTCCGAGGAATCCCAGCAACGGGACCGGGACACCAAACCTCGCAAGTACGCGGCGGCGGGCATCAGGCATTTCTGGCGTGTGGAAAGCGATGACGACGGCAGGCCGGTCGTCTACGCCTACGAGCTGGATCCCGCTACCGGCTACGTCGTTTCGGGGATCTACCACAAGCAGTTGAAGGTCGATCAGCCGTTCCCGGTGGAGATCGATCTGACCTGACTGGTCCAGATGCTGGACGTGAGGTGTCAGTGGCTGGGACGGCGGAGTAGGGTCCGAGCATGTCTCGCACCATTCGTCTCGCAGTTGTCCCGGGTGACGGCATCGGGCAGGAGGTGGTGGCCGAGGGCCTGAAGGTCCTGGAGGCCGCGCTTCCCGCCGACGTGAAGCTGGAGACCACCGAGTACGACCTCGGCGCCCGGCGCTACCACCGCACCGGGGAAACGCTGCCGGACAGCGTGCTGGCCGAGCTCAAGGGCTTCGACGCGATCCTGCTGGGTGCCATCGGGGACCCGAGCGTGCCGTCCGGGGTGCTGGAGCGGGGGCTGCTGCTGAAGCTGCGGTTCGCCTTCGACCACCACATCAACCTGCGGCCGGGTCGGCTGTTCCCCGGGGTGTCGTCGCCCCTGGCCGGTCAGCCGGAGATCGACTTCGTGGTCGTCCGGGAGGGCACCGAGGGCCCGTACGTCGGCAACGGCGGCTCGCTGCGCACCGGGACGCCGCACGAGGTGGCCACCGAGGTCAGCCTGAACACCGCGTACGGCATCGAGCGCGTGGTGCGCGACGCCTACCGCCGGGCCCAGGCGCGGCCGCGCAAGAAGCTCACCCTGGTGCACAAGAACAACGTGCTGGTGCACGCCGGGCACCTGTGGTCGCGGATCTTCGCCGAGGTCGGCGCGGAGTTTCCCGAGGTCGCCACCGACTACCTGCACGTCGACGCGGCCACGATCTTCTTCGTCACCCAGCCGGAGCGCTTCGACGTCATCGTCACCGACAACCTGTTCGGCGACATCCTGACCGACCTGGCCGCCGCCGTCACCGGTGGCATCGGCCTGGCCGCGAGCGGCAACATCAACCCGAGCGGCGAGTTCCCGTCCATGTTCGAGCCGGTGCACGGCTCGGCCCCGGACATCGCCGGCCAGGGCAAGGCCGACCCGACCGCCACCGTGCTGTCGGTCGCCATGCTGCTGGAGCACCTCGGCTACGCGGCCGAGGCCGCCCGCGTCGAGGCCGCCGTCGCGGCGGACCTCGCCGAGCGCACCGGCACCCGTTCCACCTCCCAGGTCGGCGACGCGCTCGCCGGCCGAGTATCCGGCTAGCGGGCCGGAACCGGGAGCGGGGTCCGGCTGAGAGGGCCGGACCACATAACCGCGGCTTGCAGCTCCCCAAGGAGCGGGCAGCTGTTCGGCACGGCCCTCTGGATGCGAGTATCGACAGTGGGCCGTGCCGTTGGCGTGCGTTCCGGCGCTGGATCGCCGTGACGTTCCTCCGGTGGGGCGGCCCGAACGAACCCCACGGTGAAGGAAACAGCCATGAGTACGCCCACCCAGGCGCCCATCACGTTCGACCTCAAGCCCTCCGCCCACCCGCTTCCCGCAGCGGAGCGCGAGGCCCGGCTGACCAACCCCGGCTTCGGCCGCGTCTTCACCGACCACATGGTCACCATCCGCTGGACGGAGGGCCGCGGTTGGCACGACGCCCAGCTGGTTCCGTACGCGCCGGTGGAGATGGACCCGGCGAACATGACCCTTCACTACGGCCAGGCGATCTTCGAGGGCCTGAAGGCCTACCGCCAGGCCGACGGTTCGATCGCGACCTTCCGCCCGGAGGCCAACGCCCTGCGCTTCCAGGCCTCGGCCCGCCGCCTGGCGATGCCGGAGCTGCCGGTGGAGACCTTCGTCGAGGCCGTCGAGCTGCTGGTCCAGCAGGAGCAGGGCTGGGTTCCGAGCGAGCCGGAACAGAGCCTCTACCTGCGGCCGTTCATGTTCGCCACCGAGGTCGGCCTGGGTGTCCGCCCGGCGAACTCCTACCTCTTCATGATCATCGCCTCTCCGGCCGGCGCCTACTTCCAGGGCGGCATCAAGCCGGTCTCGGTCTGGCTGTCCAAGGAGTACGTCCGCGCCGCGCCCGGTGGCACCGGCGCCGCCAAGTGCGCGGGCAACTACGCGGCCTCGCTGGTCGCCCAGGCCCAGGCCGCCGAGAAGGGCTGCGACCAGGTGGTCTGGCTCGACGCCGCCGAGCACCGGTGGGTCGAGGAGATGGGCGGCATGAACCTCTACTTCGTCTTCGGCGAGGGCAAGGACGCCAGGATCGTCACCCCCGAGCTGTCCGGCGCGCTGCTGCCCGGCATCACCCGTGACTCGCTGCTGCAGCTCGCCGCCGACCTGGGCTACGCGGTCGAGGAGCGGAAGATCTCCACCGACGAGTGGCAGCAGGCGAACGCCGACGGCACCCTCACCGAGGTCTTCGCCTGCGGCACCGCCGCCGTCATCACGCCGGTCGGCTCGGTGAAGTCCGCGGCCGCCGACTGGACCGTCGGCAACGGCGAGCCCGGCCCGATCACCATGGAGCTGCGCCGCGCGCTGCTGGCCATCCAGGGCGGCCAGCAGCCGGACACCCACAACTGGCTGCACAAGATCGTCTGATCATCCGGACACCGGAACCCGCTCCGGCCTGCCCCGTTTCGCATCGCGAGACGGGCGGGCCGGATCCCGGAGGCTGTGCCAGACTGCGAGCGTGTCCTCGCTTTCGCTGATTATTGGCAGCAGGCGCGCCGGTCCGCAGTGACCGCTTCCGCAGGACCCGATGCGGAGCGACCACGAGCGTCCAGACCCGCGCGCAGACCTCTCGCACCCGCGAGGGGTCTTTTCGCTTTCCGGGCACCGCCCCGTTGAAAGCACAGCCCGGACCGGCCGACGGCCCCCACGAGGGGCCCGGGGACACCGGAGCCGCGCGCGGGATCCTGGACAGTGGAGCCGGGACGAGAATCCGGCAGAGCAGTACCAACCTCCCCGAACGGAGAACCAGGGGTCATGACCGAGGTCAGCCGTACCGACGACAGCTTCCACGTGTTCGACACCACCCTGCGCGACGGCGCGCAGCGGGAGGGCATCAACCTGACGGTGGCGGACAAGCTGGCCATCGCCCGGCACCTGGACGAGTTCGGGGTCGGCTTCATCGAAGGCGGCTGGCCCGGTGCCAACCCCCGGGACACCGAGTTCTTCGCCCGGGCCGCCGCCGAACTGGAGCTGCGCACCGCCCAGCTGGTCGCCTTCGGCGCCACCCGCCGGGCCGGCGGCAAGGCGGCCGAGGACCCGCAGCTGGCCGCGCTGGTCGCCTCCGGCGCGCCCGTGGTCACCCTGGTCGCCAAGTCCCACGACCGGCACGTCGAGCTGGCGCTGCGCACCACGCTGGACGAGAACCTGGAGATGGTCCGGGACAGCGTCGAGTTCCTGCGCGCCCAGGGCCGTCGGGTGTTCCTGGACTGCGAGCACTTCTTCGACGGCTACCGGGCGAACCGGGAGTACGCCCTCGCGGTGGTCCGCACCGCGCACCGGGCCGGGGCGGACGTGGTGGTGCTGTGCGACACCAACGGCGGCATGCTGCCCGCCGGCGTCCGGGACACCGTCGCGGACGTGATCGCGGCGACCGGGGCCCGGATCGGCATCCACGCCCAGGACGACACCGGCTGCGCGGTGGCCAACACGCTGGCCGCGGTGGACGCAGGCGCCACCCACGTGCAGTGCACCGCGAACGGCTACGGCGAGCGGGTCGGCAACGCCAACCTGTTCCCGGTGGTCGGCGCGCTGGAGCTGAAGTACGACCGCCGGGTGCTGCCCGAGGGCCGGCTGGCCGAGATGACCCGGATCTCGCACGCGATCGCCGAGCTGGTCAACCTGGCCCCCTCCACCCACCAGCCGTACGTCGGCTTCTCGGCCTTCGCCCACAAGGCGGGCCTGCACGCCTCCGCGATCAAGGTCGACCCGGACCTGTACCAGCACACCGACCCCGAGCTGGTCGGCAACACCATGCGGATGCTGGTCTCCGACATGGCGGGCCGGGCCTCGGTGGAGCTCAAGGGCAAGGAGCTGGGTTACGACCTGTCCACCGACCGGGACCTGGCCGGCCGGGTGGTGGCCAAGGTGAAGCAGCAGGAGAACCTCGGCTACACCTACGAGTCCGCCGACGCCTCCTTCGAGCTGCTGCTGCGCGACGAGGTGCGCGGCAGCCGGGAGCGCTTCTACCGGCTGGAGTCCTGGCGGACCATCAGCGAACAGGGCCCGCACGGGGTTTCCGGCAACGAGGCGACCGTCAAGCTGTGGGCCAAGGGCGAGCGCCGGATCGCCATCGGCGAGGGCAACGGCCCGGTCAACGCGCTGGACCAGGCGCTGCGGACGGCCCTGGAGGGCATCTACCCGCCGCTGGCCACCTTCGAGTTGGTGGACTACAAGGTCCGCATCCTGGAGGGGCAGCACGGCACCGGCTCCAAGACCCGGGTGCTGATCGAGTCCACCGACGGCACCGCCACCTGGTCCACGGTCGGCGTGGCCGACAACGTGATCGCCGCCTCCTGGCTGGCACTTGAGGACGCGTACACCTACGGCCTGATCCGCTCCGGGCTGGAGCCGACCGAGTAGGCGCACCGAAACCCTCTGTGGCCCGCGGGACTTGACCGGTTCCCGTGGGCCACAGCTGGTGCTCGCGCACTCGCGCGCTTGTGTGTTCGCGGTGGCCGTTGGTGTGTTCGGTTATCGCAGGCGGGCGAGCAGGGCGTGTTCGACGAGGGTGATCAGGGCGCTCTTGGCGCTGTCCCGGCGGCGGGCGTCGAGGGTGATGACGGGGGTTTCGGCGCCGAGCTGGAGGGCTTCGCGGACTTCTTCGGCGGTGTGCGGCTGGTGGCCGTCGAAGCCGTTGAGGGCGACGACGAAGGGCAGGCCGCTGTTCTCGAAGTAGTCGAGGGCGGGGAAGCAGTCGGCGAGGCGTCGGGTGTCGACGAGGACGACGGCTCCGATGGCGCCTCGGACGAGGTCGTCCCACATGAACCAGAAGCGGTCCTGTCCGGGGGTGCCGAAGAGGTAGAGGATGAGGTCTTCGTCGAGGGTGATGCGGCCGAAGTCCATGGCGACGGTGGTGGTCGTCTTGCCGGAGACGTGGCTGAGGTCGTCGATGCCGGCGGAGGCCGAGGTCATGACGGCTTCGGTGCGCAGGGGGTTGATCTCGGAGACGGCGCCGACGAGCGTGGTCTTGCCGACACCGAAGCCGCCCGCGATGACGATCTTCGCGGAGGTGGTGGCGCGGGTGGGGGCGGCCGCGTTAGAGCTTGCGAAGTCCACTGAGGACCCTTTCGAGCAGCGTGACGTCGGGCTGGTTTCCGGATTCGCCGCCGGAAGCGGGCTGGTGGATGGCGACCAGGCCGGCTTCGGCCAGGTCGGCCACGAGGATGCGGGCCACTCCCAGGGGAAGGGAGAGCAGCGCCGAGACCTCGGCGACGGATTTCACCTCTCTGCACAGGGTGCAGATCCGCTGGTGCTCCGGGAGGAGGGTGGCCAGGCGCTGCGGGTCGACGTCGGCGGAGACCAGGGCCTCCAGCGCGAGCTCGTAGCGGGGCCGGGTGCGACCGCCGGTCATGGCGAACGGTCGGATCAGCGGGCCGGAGTCCGGTTCGTCCTCGAACTCCTCGACGTGCCCGGGCTCCTGGGCCGGCTGGTAGCCGGGGGCCGGGGCGGGAGCCGGGCCGGGCGCCGAAGCCGGGTAGCCGGCCGGCGGGGCGTCGAAGGCGGGCTGCGGCCGGGAGTACGGGTCGGGCTGGCCGTACTGGCCGTACTGCTGCTCGGGCCGGGCGTACGGGTCCTGCTGGGGCTGTCCGTACTGCGGCCGACCGTACGGCTGACCGTGGCCGGCGCCGGGTGCTCCGAAGGCGTCATGGCCTGTGCCAGGGTACGGAACGCCGTACTGGCCGCTGCGGTCGTCGGGCGGTGTCACGGTTCCTCTCCTCACAAGGTGCGGCGGTGCGGTGCGAGCTTCGGTACGAGTCCGGAGCCGGTGGTGCGAAGGCCGTACGACGTCCGAACCCGAGCCCGCCGAAGCGGGCCCGGGAAGGACGCGGAGGTACTTCGAATACCTGGACGGTATCCGACGAACCGTCAGTGCAGGAGACTGCCCTGGAGTTCCGCGCGGAGTGCGGGGGTGAGGACGGCGCCGGCTCGGTCGACGAGCAGGGCCATCTCGTAGCCGACGAGGCCGATGTCGGAGTCGGGTGCGGCGAGGACCGCGAGGGCGGAGCCGTCGCTGATGGCCATCAGGAACAGGAAGCCGCGTTCCATCTCGACGACGGTCTGGTTGACCTCGCCGCCTTCGAAGATCCGGCTGGCGCCGGAGGTGAGGGAGGTGAGGCCGGAGGCGACGGCGGCGAGCTGGTCGGCGCGGTCACGCGGGAAGCCTTCCGACATGCACAGCAGGAGGCCGTCCGCGGAGACCACCACGGTGTGGGACACCCCGGGGGTGTTGTCCACGAAATTGGTGATCAGCCAGTTCAGGTTCTGTGCGGCCTGGCTCATCTGAGTCAACTCAACGCTCCTGGTGGTTCGAGCCGCCGAAGAGATCGGTGCTCCGGTTCTGTCCGTTGCCGGACTGGTCTACCTGATCGGGGTCGATCCGGAAGCTTCCGGTGTTGCCGGCGCTGCGGCCCTGCTCCACACCGCGGCGCAGGTTGGTGAGGCGGCCACGGACCTCCTCGGGGCTGCGGGAGACCTGCGGCCCTTCCTGCGGGGTGGGCTTGGCGTTGCCGGGCACCAGGTTCTGCTTGGGAACGCGCCGGGGCAGTCCGGCGCCGGTGGTGCCGGCGGACGAGGGCTCGCGCAGCTGCTCGGCGCGCTGCCAGTCGCCGTCGTTCGGCGACTGCCAGCTGGCACTGGCGGTCGGGCCGGTCGGGCCGTATCCGCCGAGGGCGGACACGTCGTGGCCGCGGGTCTCGATGGGCGAGGAGTTGTCCTTGGCGCCCGCGAACCAGTTCGGGGTCTCCCCGGAGGGGCTGCCGGCGTCCGGGGCGCTGCCCAGGCTCCCGCCCGCCAGCTGCTGGCCGGGGCGGCGCTGGGGCAGCCCGGACGGCAGGGTGGCGGCGGGCTCGGCGGCGGGCAGCGCGGGCGGCTCCGGGGTGTACGGGTGGCCGGCCGGGGCCTCCTCGGCCCGGCGGCCGTAGCCGTCCTGGGCGTAGCCGTCCTGCTGGTAGCCGTACTGGTCGTCGGCGTACTGGCCGTCGGTGTAGCCGCCCTGGTCGTAACCCTGCTGCGGGTACTGGCCGTAGCCGTCCTGGGCGTACTCCTCCTGCTGGTAGCCGCCCTGGTCGTAGCCGTACTGGTCGTCGGCGTACTGGCCCTCGGCGTAGCCCTGGTCGTAGCCCTGCTGCGGGGCGTACTGGTCGTAGCCCTGCTGGTAGTCCTCCTCGACCTCGGCGTCCACCACCGGCGGCTGCGGGCCGCCCTCCAGGGCCGCGCGGCGGACCTGGTCGAGGCGCTGCGAGCGCTGGACGGCCTCCAGGGCCGGGCTGAAGCCGGAGGAGCCGGCGTTGCCGATGCCGGTGAGGTGGTCGTCGAAGCCCAGCTCCGCGGCGCTGCGGTCGCGGCCGTCGGGGGCCCACTCGGAGGTCGGCTCCTGGTCGGCGAAGATCCGGGAGACGGTGAACTGCTCCTCCGGCTCCGGCGCCACCGCGGACTGGGTGACGAACGGCGGGAGCATGACCAGCGAGGTGGTGCCCGCCGACTCGCCGGACGGGCGCAGCTGGACGCGGATGTCGTGCCGCTGGGAGAGCCGGCCGACCACGAAGAGGCCCATGCGGCGGGAGATGGTGGCGTCGACCGTGGGCGGCTCGGACAGCTTCTCGTTGATCTCCGCGAAGTCGTCGGCGGTGAGGCCGATGCCCTTGTCGTGGATCTCGACCAGCACCCGGCCGTCCGGCAGGCGGGTCGCGTTGACCAGCACCCGGGTCTGCGGGCTGGAGAACGAGGTGGCGTTCTCCAGCAGCTCGGCGAGCAGGTGGACGAGGTCGGTCACGGCGGCGCCGACGACCTCGACCTCGGGGATGCCGGACAGCTCGACGCGCTCGTACTGCTCCACCTCGGAGGCGGCGGCGCGCAGCACGTCGACCAGCGGGACCGGGGTGTTCCAGCGGCGACCGGCCTCCTCGCCCGCGAGGACGAGCAGGTTCTCACCGTTGCGGCGCATGCGGGTCGCGAGGTGGTCCAGCTTGAAGAGGTTCTCCAGCTGGTCCGGGTCGGCCTCGTTGTTCTCCAGGTCGGTGATCAGCGCCAGCTGGCGCTGGATCAGGCCCTGGCTGCGGCGCGACAGGTTGGTGAAGATCGCGTTGACGTTCCCTCGCAGCAGCGCCTGCTCGGCGGCGAGCGCCACGGCCTGCTGGTGGACCTGGTCGAAGGCCCGGGCGACTTCGCCGATCTCGTCCTTGCCGTGCAGCGGGATCGCGGTCACCGAGGTGTCGACCCGGTCGGGGTCGGTCTTGGAGAGCTTCTCGACCAGGTCCGGCAGGCGGTGGTCGGCGATCTCCAGGGCGGCGCTGCGCAGGGTGCGCATGCCGAGGATCATCGAGCGGGCGACGTAGCCGGTGAGCAGGCCGGCCAGGATCAGTGCGGCGACGACGATGACCGTGTTGAGGATGGCGTCGTAGAGCGCGTTGTCCTTGAGGTTGCGGGAGTCGGTGAGGACGTCGTCCAGCAGCGCGACTTCGGTGTTCCGCAGGGCCTGGATGTGGTTGCCGGCGGCCTGGTTCCAGTTGTCCGGGGTCAGACCGGCGTTCTTGGCCTCGGCGTACGCGGCGTCGGCGGCGGCCTTGCCCTTCTGCTGCCCGATGGCGGCGGCCTCGGCGTAGTTGGCCGCGAGCGCCAGCAGGCCCTGCATGGTGGGCACGGTGCCGTTGGGCATCTTGTAGGCCGAGCGGTCCTGGGCGCTGGCCAGGGCGACCTGCGCGTCCGCGTACTTCTTGGCGTCCACGGGGTCGCTACCGGTGGTGAACTCGCTGATCGAGACCTGTTCCAGCTTCTCGGAGACCAGGATCTGCTGGGTCATGTCCTGGTTCTCGTACCGCGTGGTCGCGCCCGTCGCGGCGCCGACCAGCAGGCTGAGCATCAGCGAGCGCTGGGTCGAGGCGGACGCCTTGGCCAGCGACATCGCGTAGATCGCGCGGCCCTTGCTGGTGGCGTTGGCGGAGCCGTTGCCGACCGAGTTGTCGTAGGCCAGCAGCGGGGCGAACATCGTCGAGTAGGCGCTCGCGGTGGCGCTGGCGAACAGCTCCTTGCTGTACGCGACCTGGCGCAGGTGCGGCAGGTCGACCACGAGGGTCTCGAAGGCCTCGTGGCGGCGCGGCAGCTCGCCGGACTTGTCGGAGGCCGCGTACGCGGCCTCGTAGGCCTTCAGCGCGGCGTCGGTGTCGGCGCGGCGCTTGGTGACCTCGTTGTTCGGGTCCTGCCCGGTCATCAGGGGTATCAGCGTCTTGTCGCGCTCGTTCTCGAGCGCTTCGGCGAGTTCGGTCGCCGCCTTGGCCAGCTCGGCGGTCTTCTCGGCGCGGGACGCCTTGATGTAGCCGTCGACCGAGGTGTTCACTCGCAGACCGCCGAAGACCAGACTGATGATCACGGGGATCAGCAGGATCGCGATCAGACGGGTCGGCACGCGCCAGTTGCGCGGACGGAGGAAGTCGTACCGGCTGGCGCCGTCGCCCGCCTGACCGGCGCCCGGGCGCGGCTCGTTGGCCGCGGTCGGAGGCTTCGGGGCCGGGGTGGTCGGGGTGCGCTCCTCGGTGGGAGTGAACGCGGAGAATCCGGCCTGTTCCGCGGCGGCGCCCTTCGGCTCGCTCTGGCGGGGCTCGGAGCGCCGCTGCGGGGCGGGTTGCTGCTTACGCCTCACTCGACTACTACCTCTCGGCCGACTTGCCGGCCATGGATCAATCCAGCGCTACCCCCGGGGCCCTGGCCCGCCGCCCGGACGGCCGGCGCGGGATGTTCAGGGGTAGCTGGAATTTCAGCACGTGCAGGGATGGGGGACAAACAGCTGCCGTATGACTCCCGCGTTGTCGCAATCCGGACAATCAGTGACATGGCGGAGCAAATCCGTGGTCATCTGGCGCTGAGTGACGCTGATTCGCCACGCTGCGTCATTGTTGATCACAAAATGCCTACCGAACTGTTATCCGCTGCTTATACACGGGTCTTGCGCGCGGCTCCCGGAGGACACCGGCCGGTAAGCGCCGCCGCCCCGGCGACCCGTCAGTGTGACGGCTCGCCGGGGCCGGACGGTTCCGTTGCTCGCGCACTCGCCTCCGGGGCGCTCGGACCCGGTGCCGACGGTCGGCGGGCACTGTGCCACCTCCTCCGTCGGCGGCTCGGCCCTTCTCCCTTTCGGCACCGGCGCGCCCCTTCGGCTCGGCGCGGTGCTCGCGCACTCGCGCGCTTGTGTGTTCGCGGTGGCCGTTGGTGTGTTCGGTTATCGCAGGCGGGCGAGCAGGGCGTGTTCGACGAGGGTGATCAGGGCGCTCTTGGCGCTGTCCCGGCGGCGGGCGTCGAGGGTGATGACGGGGGTTTCGGCGCCGAGCTGGAGGGCTTCGCGGACTTCTTCGGCGGTGTGCGGCTGGTGGCCGTCGAAGCCGTTGAGGGCGACGACGAAGGGCAGGCCGCTGTTCTCGAAGTAGTCGAGGGCGGGGAAGCAGTCGGCGAGGCGTCGGGTGTCGACGAGGACGACGGCTCCGATGGCGCCTCGGACGAGGTCGTCCCACATGAACCAGAAGCGGTCCTGTCCGGGGGTGCCGAAGAGGTAGAGGATGAGGTCTTCGTCGAGGGTGATGCGGCCGAAGTCCATGGCGACGGTGGTGGTCGTCTTGCCGGAGACGTGGCTGAGGTCGTCGATGCCGGCGGAGGCCGAGGTCATGACGGCTTCGGTGCGCAGGGGGTTGATCTCGGAGACGGCGCCGACGAGCGTGGTCTTGCCGACACCGAAGCCGCCCGCGATGACGATCTTCGCGGAGGTCGTGGCGCGGGCGGGTCCGTTAGAGCTTGCGAAGTCCACTGAGGACCCTTTCGAGCAGCGTGACATCGGGCGTTCCGCCCGACTCGCCCGCGGCGGCGGGCTGGTGGATGGCGACGAGACCGGCCTCGGCCAGGTCGGCCACGAGGATGCGGGCCACACCGAGCGGCACGCCGGCCAGTGCGGAGATCTCCGCGATGGACTTGACCTCACGGCAGAGGTTCACGATCCGGGCGTGCTCGGGCAGCAGCCCGGTGGTGCGCTCGGCCGAGCCCGTGGTCGAGATCAGGGCCTCGATCGCGAGCTGGTACCGGGGCCGGGTCCGGCCGCCGGTCATCGCGTACGGGCGGACCAGCGGCTGCTGCTCGTAGCCGTCGGACTGCTGCCCGCCGTAGCCGCTGCCGTACCCGTTGCCGTACGGGCCGGCGGGTGTCGAGGGCGGGGTCATGGGTCCTCCTAGTGCTGCAGCCTTGGGCAGCCGGTTCCAGCTGGGGCGGTGCCAGCTGAGGCGGGATCAGCTGCCTGAGGGTAGCTGAGGGTGGGGCGCCGGGTCCGGTCGGGTCGGACCCGGTGCGGGTGGGACGGTGGAAGATCCGCGCGGGTTCCGTCAGTGCAGGAGACTGCCCTGGAGTTCCGCGCGGAGTGCGGGGGTGAGGACGGCGCCGGCTCGGTCGACGAGCAGGGCCATCTCGTAGCCGACGAGGCCGATGTCGGAGTCGGGTGCGGCGAGGACCGCGAGGGCGGAGCCGTCGCTGATGGCCATCAGGAACAGGAAGCCGCGTTCCATCTCGACGACGGTCTGGTTGACCTCGCCGCCTTCGAAGATCCGGCTGGCGCCGGAGGTGAGGGAGGTGAGGCCGGAGGCGACGGCGGCGAGCTGGTCGGCGCGGTCACGCGGGAAGCCTTCCGACATGCACAGCAGGAGGCCGTCCGCGGAGACCACCACGGTGTGGGACACCCCGGGGGTGTTGTCCACGAAATTGGTGATCAGCCAGTTCAGGTTCTGTGCGGCCTGGCTCATCTGGTTCAACTCAACGCTCCTGGTGGTTCGAGCCGCCGAAGAGATCGGTGCTCCGGTTCTGTCCGTTGCCGGACTGGTCTACCTGATCGGGGTCGATCCGGAAGCTTCCGGTGTTGCCGGCGCTGCGGCCCTGCTCCACACCGCGGCGCAGGTTGGTCAGGCGGCCGCGGACCTCCTCGGGGCTGCGGGAGACCTGCGGCCCTTCCTGCGGGGTGGGCTTGGCGTTGCCGGGCACCAGGTTCTGCTTGGGAACGCGCCGGGGCAGTCCGGCGCCGGTGGTGCCGGCGGACGAGGGCTCGCGCAGCTGCTCGGCGCGCTGCCAGTCGCCGTCGTTCGGCGACTGCCAGCTGGCACTGGCGGTCGGGCCGGTCGGGCCGTATCCGCCGAGGGCGGACACGTCGTGGCCGCGGGTCTCGATGGGCGAGGAGTTGTCCTTGGCGCCCGCGAACCAGTTCGGGGTCTCCCCGGAGGGGCTGCCGGCGTCCGGGGCGCTGCCCAGGCTCCCGCCCGCCAGCTGCTGGCCGGGGCGGCGCTGGGGCAGCCCGGACGGCAGGGTGGCGGCGGGCTCGGCGGCGGGCAGCGCGGGCGGCTCCGGGGTGTACGGGTGGCCGGCCGGGGCCTCCTCGGCCCGGCGGCCGTAGCCGTCCTGGGCGTAGCCGTCCTGCTGGTAGCCGTACTGGTCGTCGGCGTACTGGCCGTCGGTGTAGCCGCCCTGGTCGTAACCCTGCTGCGGGTACTGGCCGTAGCCGTCCTGGGCGTACTCCTCCTGCTGGTAGCCGCCCTGGTCGTAGCCGTACTGGTCGTCGGCGTACTGGCCCTCGGCGTAGCCCTGGTCGTAGCCCTGCTGCGGGGCGTACTGGTCGTAGCCCTGCTGGTAGTCCTCCTCGACCTCGGCGTCCACCACCGGCGGCTGCGGGCCGCCCTCCAGGGCCGCGCGGCGGACCTGGTCGAGGCGCTGCGAGCGCTGGACGGCCTCCAGGGCCGGGCTGAAGCCGGAGGAGCCGGCGTTGCCGATGCCGGTGAGGTGGTCGTCGAAGCCCAGCTCCGCGGCGCTGCGGTCGCGGCCGTCGGGGGCCCACTCGGAGGTCGGCTCCTGGTCGGCGAAGATCCGGGAGACGGTGAACTGCTCCTCCGGCTCCGGCGCCACCGCGGACTGGGTGACGAACGGCGGGAGCATGACCAGCGAGGTGGTGCCCGCCGACTCGCCGGACGGGCGCAGCTGGACGCGGATGTCGTGCCGCTGGGAGAGCCGGCCGACCACGAAGAGGCCCATGCGGCGGGAGATGGTGGCGTCGACCGTGGGCGGCTCGGACAGCTTCTCGTTGATCTCCGCGAAGTCGTCGGCGGTGAGGCCGATGCCCTTGTCGTGGATCTCGACCAGCACCCGGCCGTCCGGCAGGCGGGTCGCGTTGACCAGCACCCGGGTCTGCGGGCTGGAGAAGGAGGTGGCGTTCTCCAGCAGCTCGGCGAGCAGGTGGACGAGGTCGGTCACGGCGGCGCCGACGACCTCGACCTCGGGGATGCCGGACAGCTCGATGCGCTCGTACTGCTCCACCTCGGAGGCGGCGGCGCGCAGCACGTCGACCAGCGGGACCGGGGTGTTCCAGCGGCGACCGGCCTCCTCGCCGGCGAGGACGAGGAGGTTCTCACCGTTGCGGCGCATGCGGGTCGCGAGGTGGTCCAGCTTGAACAGGTTGGCCAGCTGGTCCGGGTCGGCCTCGTTGTTCTCCAGGTCGGTGATCAGCGCCAGCTGGCGCTGGATCAGGCCCTGGCTGCGGCGCGAGAGGTTGGTGAACATCGCGTTGACGTTCCCTCGCAGCAGCGCCTGCTCGGCGGCGAGCGCCACGGCCTGCTGGTGGACCTGGTCGAAGGCCCGGGCGACTTCGCCGATCTCGTCCTTGCCGTGCAGCGGGATCGCGGTCACCGAGGTGTCGACCCGGTCGGGGTCGGTCTTGGAGAGCTTCTCGACCAGGTCCGGCAGGCGGTGGTCGGCGATCTCCAGGGCGGCGCTGCGCAGGGTGCGCATGCCGAGGATCATCGAGCGGGCGACGTAGCCGGTGAGCAGGCCGGCCAGGATCAGTGCGGCGACGACGATGACCGTGTTGAGGATGGCGTCGTAGAGCGCGTTGTCCTTGAGGTTGCGGGAGTCGGTGAGGACGTCGTCCAGCAGCGCGACTTCGGTGTTCCGCAGGGCCTGGATGTGGTTGCCGGCGGCCTGGTTCCAGTTGTCCGGGGTCAGACCGGCGTTCTTGGCCTCGGCGTACGCGGCGTCGGCGGCGGCCTTGCCCTTCTGCTGCCCGATGGCGGCGGCCTCGGCGTAGTTGGCCGCGAGCGCCAGCAGGCCCTGCATGGTGGGCACGGTGCCGTTGGGCATCTTGTAGGCCGAGCGGTCCTGGGCGCTGGCCAGGGCGACCTGCGCGTCCGCGTACTTCTTGGCGTCCACGGGGTCGCTACCGGTGGTGAACTCGCTGATCGAGACCTGTTCCAGCTTCTCGGAGACCAGGATCTGCTGGGTCATGTCCTGGTTCTCGTACCGCGTGGTCGCGCCCGTCGCGGCGCCGACCAGCAGGCTGAGCATCAGCGAGCGCTGGGTCGAGGCGGACGCCTTGGCCAGCGACATCGCGTAGATCGCGCGGCCCTTGCTGGTGGCGTTGGCGGAGCCGTTGCCGACCGAGTTGTCGTAGGCCAGCAGCGGGGCGAACATCGTCGAGTAGGCGCTCGCGGTGGCGCTGGCGAACAGCTCCTTGCTGTACGCGACCTGGCGCAGGTGCGGCAGGTCGACCACGAGGGTCTCGAAGGCCTCGTGGCGGCGCGGCAGCTCGCCGGACTTGTCGGAGGCCGCGTACGCGGCCTCGTAGGCCTTCAGCGCGGCGTCGGTGTCGGCGCGGCGCTTGGTGACCTCGTTGTTCGGGTCCTGCCCGGTCATCAGGGGTATCAGCGTCTTGTCGCGCTCGTTCTCGAGCGCTTCGGCGAGTTCGGTCGCCGCCTTGGCCAGCTCGGCGGTCTTCTCGGCGCGGGACGCCTTGATGTAGCCGTCGACCGAGGTGTTCACTCGCAGACCGCCGAAGACCAGACTGATGATCACGGGGATCAGCAGGATCGCGATCAGACGGGTCGGCACGCGCCAGTTGCGCGGACGGAGGAAGTCGTACCGGCTGGCGCCGTCGCCCGCCTGACCGGCGCCCGGGCGCGGCTCGTTGGCCGCGGTCGGAGGCTTCGGGGCCGGGGTGGTCGGGGTGCGCTCCTCGGTGGGAGTGAACGCGGAGAATCCGGCCTGTTCCGCGGCGGCGCCCTTCGGCTCGCTCTGGCGGGGCTCGGAGCGCCGCTGCGGGGCGGGTTGCTGCTTACGCCTCACTCGACTACTACCTCTCGGCCGACTTGCCGGCCATGGATCAATCCAGCGCTACCCCCGGGGCCCTGGCCCGCCGCCCGGACGGCCGGCGCGGGATGTTCAGGGGTAGCTGGAATTTCAGCACGTGCAGGGATGGGGGACAAACAGCTGCCGTATGACTCCCGCGTTGTCGCAATCCGGACAATCAGTGACATGGCGGAGCAAATCCGTGGTCATCTGGCGCTGAGTGACGCTGATTCGCCACGCTGCGTCATTGTTGATCACAAAATGCCTACCGAACTGTTATCCGCTGCTTATACACGGGTCTTGCGCGCGGCTCCCGGAGGACACCGGCCGGTAAGCGCCGCCGCCCCGGCGACCCGTCAGTGTGACGGCTCGCCGGGGCCGGACGGTTCCGTTGCTCGCGCACTCGCCTCCGGGGCGCTCGGACCCGGTGCCGACGGTCGGCGGGCACTGTGCCACCTCCTCCGTCGGCGGCTCGGCCCTTCTCCCTTTCGGCACCGGCGCGCCCCTTCGGCTCGGCGCGGTGCTCGCGCACTCGCGCGCTTGTGTGTTCGCGGTGGCCGTTGGTGTGTTCGGTTATCGCAGGCGGGCGAGCAGGGCGTGTTCGACGAGGGTGATCAGGGCGCTCTTGGCGCTGTCCCGGCGGCGGGCGTCGAGGGTGATGACGGGGGTTTCGGCGCCGAGCTGGAGGGCTTCGCGGACTTCTTCGGCGGTGTGCGGCTGGTGGCCGTCGAAGCCGTTGAGGGCGACGACGAAGGGCAGGCCGCTGTTCTCGAAGTAGTCGAGGGCGGGGAAGCAGTCGGCGAGGCGTCGGGTGTCGACGAGGACGACGGCTCCGATGGCGCCTCGGACGAGGTCGTCCCACATGAACCAGAAGCGGTCCTGTCCGGGGGTGCCGAAGAGGTAGAGGATGAGGTCTTCGTCGAGGGTGATGCGGCCGAAGTCCATGGCGACGGTGGTGGTCGTCTTGCCGGAGACGTGGCTGAGGTCGTCGATGCCGGCGGAGGCCGAGGTCATGACGGCTTCGGTGCGCAGGGGGTTGATCTCGGAGACGGCGCCGACGAGCGTGGTCTTGCCGACACCGAAGCCGCCCGCGATGACGATCTTCGCGGAGGT
>NZ_JPRF03000069.1 GCF_001188955.3 Kitasatospora aureofaciens
CGCCCCCGGGTTGGCACTGGCCACCCGGGGGGCCTGCGGCGGGACGGCGCCGTAGCCGGGGGCGGCCGGCGGCGGCGTCGCCGGGTAGCCGGGCTGCGGCGGGGGCCCGTACGGATTCTGATCGGACATGCGAGGCCCTTTCTGGGACGTCACGCGTGGATGCCGCCGGAAGCTCCGGCGGTGCGGTGGTGCTGCGGCATGCCCCGGGTGCGGGCCCGGGTTACTTGGCGACCTTCATGGCGTCGCGGACGGCGCGGGTCTTGTCCGCGGCCTGGGCGGGGGTGAGGGCGGTGCCGCCGCCCCCGGTGAGGCTCGCGTTGGTGAAGGTCACACGGGCGTAGGTGGACTTGTCCGCCCAGATGCACACGGTGGACTGGGCCTTGCCGGCGAGCAGCGAGAAGACGCCGCAGCTGAGCCGGCCCGAGGAGCTGTGGCTGTCCTGGGCCGGGAAGTCGGCCAGCGGGGTGGACCAGGTGAGGCCGCTCCCGCCCTTCTTGGAGTCCTCGATGATCTGGTCGGGGCTGTTGATCGTCCCGTAGAAGCCGGCCACGGAGAGGCCGGCCGTCACGTCGCCGGCCTTGGAGTAGGTGGCGACCACGACGGTGAGGTTGCTGCCGTACTTGTCGGCGTCCTTGGCCTCCGGCTTGGAGGTGTCGACCGCCTCCTCCTTGGCCGTCTTCTGGGTGTAGCCGTCGGGGAGGGTCTGCGGCGTGGAGATCTTGTAGCTGCCGCCCGAGTCGCTGCCAGCGCCGAGGAACTTCCACGCGGCGAAACCGCCGCCGCCGAGCACCAGGGCGCCGATGACCAGGCCGATCACCAGACCGCCCTTGCCCTTGCGCGGCGGCGCCGGGTAGCCCGGCTGGCCGTACGGGCCCTGCGGGGGCACGCCGTACTGGGGCTGCGGGGCGCCGTAGGGCTGCTGGGGCGGGTAGCCGTACTGGGGCTGCGGGGCGCCGTACGGCTGCTGCGGCGGCGGTGCGCCGTACGGCTGCCCCCCGTAGGGCTGTCCCTGTTGCGGATATTGCTGCTGTCCCTGGCCGTACATCAGTCCTCGTGCTCCCCCCGCCGCGCCCGCGGCCGATCTGGTGGTGGTAGTTCCGTGCACGTCCGGTCACCCGGACGAGTGCCCGGGCACGCTACCGCACGGCGCCCGCCCCGGCGGTGTCCGGGCGGGGGAGTCAGCGGACCGAAAGCGGTTCGTAACCAGCGCCCCCGGTTACGTAAACTGTGCGTCGTGACCGACACGACGAACCAGCGCCCCGTGAGCACCACCGGGGACGATGCGGCAACCCTCCCGACGACCTACACCCCCGCGGACGTAGAGGGCGAGCTGTACGAGCGCTGGGTGGAGCGTGGGTACTTCACCGCGGACGCGAAGAGCGACAAGCCCGCGTACACGATCGTCATCCCCCCGCCGAACGTCACCGGCGTCCTGCACCTGGGCCACGCCTTCCAGCACACGCTGATGGACGCGCTGACCCGCCGCAAGCGCATGCAGGGCTTCGAGACGCTCTGGCTGCCCGGCATGGACCACGCCGGCATCGCGACCCAGAACAAGGTCGAGCAGCAGCTCGCCGAGGCCGGCCTGTCCCGGCACGACCTGGGCCGCGAGGCCTTCGTCGAGAAGGTCTGGGAGTGGAAGAAGAGCTACGGCGGCCGCATCCTCGGCCAGATGCGCCGCCTCGGTGACGGCGTGGACTGGTCGCGCGAGCGCTTCACCATGGACGAGGGCCTGTCCCAGGCCGTCCAGACCATCTTCAAGCGCCTGTTCGACGACGGCCTGATCTACCGCGCCGAGCGCATCATCAACTGGTGCCCGCGCTGCCTCACCGCGCTCTCCGACATCGAGGTGGAGCACGAGGACGTGCCCGGCGAGCTGGTCTCGATCCGCTACGGCGAGGGCGAGGACTCCATCGTCGTCGCCACCACCCGGGCCGAGACGATGCTGGGCGACACCGCCGTGGCCGTCCACCCGGACGACGAGCGGTACAAGCACCTGGTCGGTCGGACCATCAAGCTGCCGCTGACGGACCGGGAGATCCCGGTCGTCGCGGACGAGCACGTCGACCCGGAGTTCGGCACCGGCGCCGTCAAGGTGACGCCCGCGCACGACCCGAACGACTTCGCCATCGGCCAGCGCCACAACCTGCCGAACCTGACGGTGATGGACGACCACGGCGCGATCACCGTGCACGGCCCCTTCCTCGGCATGGACCGGCTGGAGGCCCGCTCGGCCGTCGTCGGCGCGCTGCGCGAGCAGGGCCGGATCGTCGCCGAGAAGCGCCCGTACATGCACGCCGTCGGCCACTGCTCGCGCTGCCACACCGTGGTCGAGCCGCGGCTGTCGTTGCAGTGGTGGGTCAAGGTCGAGCCGCTGGCCAAGGCCGCCGGCGACGCCGTCCGCGACGGCAAGGTGGAGATCCACCCGAAGGAGCTGGAGCGCCGCTACTTCGACTGGGTCGACAACATGTACGACTGGTGCATCTCGCGCCAGCTCTGGTGGGGCCACCGGATCCCGGTCTGGTACGGCCCCGAGGGCGAGGTCGTCTGCGTCGGACCGGACGAGCAGCCGCCGACGGGCGAGGGCTGGCACCAGGACCCGGACGTCCTGGACACCTGGTTCTCCTCCGGCCTGTGGCCGTTCTCCACGCTCGGCTGGCCGGAGCAGACCGCCGACCTGGAGAAGTTCTATCCGACCGACGTCCTGCTGACGGGCCACGACATCATCTTCTTCTGGGTCGCCCGGATGATGATGTTCAGTCTGTACGCGATGGACGGCCAGGCGCCTTTCAAGACCGTCGCCCTGACCGGTCTGGTGCGCGACGAGTTCGGCAAGAAGATGTCGAAGTCCTCCGGCACCGCCGTGGACCCGCTGGACTGGATGGACGCCTACGGCGCCGACGCCGTCCGCTTCACCCTGGCCGGCGGCGCCAACCCGGGCGCCGACGTGCCGATCGGCGAGGACTGGGTCAAGGGCTCGCGCAACTTCTGCAACAAGATCTGGAACGCGACCCGCTTCGCGCTGATGAACGGCGCCACCGTCGAGGGCCCGCTGCCCGCGCCGGAGGAGATGACCGCGGTCGACCGCTGGATCCTGTCGCGGCTGAACACCACCGTCGCCAAGGCGGACGCGCTGTACGACGACTTCCAGTTCGCCAAGGTCTCGGACGCGCTGTACCACTTCGCCTGGGACGAGGTCTTCGACTGGTACGTCGAGCTCTCCAAGACCACCCTGGGCAAGGGCGGCCCGCAGGCGGACGCCTCGCGCCGGGTGCTGGGCGAGGTCCTGGACGTCACCCTGCGGATGCTGCACCCGATCGTCCCGTTCGTCACCGAGGCCCTGTGGACGGCGCTCACCGGCGCCGAGTCGCTGGTCGTCGCCGAGTGGCCGAAGGACAGCGGCTACCGTGACGCGGCCGCCGAGGCCGAGATCGCCACGCTGCAGCAGGTGGTCACCGAGGTCCGCCGGTTCCGTTCGGACCAGGGCCTGCAGCCCGCGCAGCGCGTCCCGGCCCAGCTGGAGCTGGCCGGCACCGTGCTGGCCGTCCACGAGGACGCGATCCGCTCGCTGCTGCGGCTGACCGTCCCCGAGGAGGGCTTCGCGGCCACCGCCTCGCTGCCGGTCGCCGGTGCCACGGTCGCGCTGGACCTCTCCGGGACCATCGACGTCGCGGCGGAGCGCAAGCGCCTCGCCAAGGACCTTGCGGCCGCCGAGAAGGAGAAGGCCCAGACCACCGCCAAGCTCGGCAACGAGGCCTTCCTGGCCAAGGCACCGGACGAGGTGGTCGCCAAGATCCGGACCCGCCAGGAGGCCGCCGAGGCCGACATCGCCCGGATCACCGCCCAGCTCGCGGCCCTGCCGCAGGGCTGAGCCGCCCGTAGGCCGAGGAAGGGCCGCACCCCGCGACGCGAGGGGTGCGGCCCTTCGGGTTTTCCGGCGCGCGCGCCGGGTGTGTGCTCTTCGGTGTCCTCTTCCTGCGACTAATAGGGAAGCTGCTACGCCTAATAGAGCAGCAACATTGCTCCCTTCCGGCGAATATTCATCCTGGACCGGGTGTGGTCTTATTCCGAGCGAATTGATTCCGGTCTTGCCCGCGCGCGTTCGCAGAAGTTTCCAGGTCGGATGTGTACGGTGTGTACGGAGTTTCCGAAGGCATTTCCGCTGAGCGTTCTCGCTGAGCGGCGGACGGGAGGGCATGGCGTGGTGGTGACCGAGGAGTTGGCCCAGGAACTGCCTGCCGAGGCGGTCGAGGAGGCCAAGGCCAGGGCGGCGACACTGCTGCTCGCCTTCCGGCACGGGAACCAGCTCGCTTTCGACCACGAGCTGGACCTGCTGCTGGCGGAGAACGTCGAGCGGGAGGTGACCACCCTGCTCACCTGGATCGCCGCCGAGGCCGTCCGCAAGGCCTACGCGCCGGAGGTCGGCGACCGGGTGCTGCGGGCGATGGCCCGGCGGGCCCCGCAGGACAGCGCGGCGGTCCAGGTGGACGAGGAGACCGCGAACGCCGCTCAGCTGATCGAGGCGGTCGCGGGTGGCCGGGTGAACGAGGTCCGCGGCCTGGTCGCCGCGACGGCGGACACCACCTACCTGCTCGGCGGTCTGCTGCAGGGCGTCGCGATGATGCTGCCGCTGCTGCCCGAGGGCGAACTGGCCGAGATCACCGCGGAGTTGCGCCGCCGGCACGGCGGCACCGCGCACGTCCCGGAGGCCCGGGCCGGGGTCTGACCCCCACGCCCGGCCGCCCGAACGGCCTACGCGGCCAGCGGCACCACGGGCTCCGCGCCGCGCCCGGCCAGTGCGGCGGTCAGCGCGGCGATCCGGGCCGAGGCCAGGCCGTCGCCGTACGGGCTCGGGGTGGCGGCCAGCCGGGCCAGTCGTTCGGGGGTGTCGGACAGCCAGGCGCGGGCCAGCCCGCCCAGCTCCTCGCCGGGCTGCACCAGGGCGGCGAAGCCGGCCTCCATGGCCTCCGGGCGCTCGGTGGAGCGGCGCACCACCAGCAGCGGACGGCCGAGCACGGTGCACTCCTCCTGCACCCCGCCGGAGTCGGAGACCAGCAGCGCGGCGTGGTTCGCCAGGCCCAGGAAGTCGCCGTAGCCGACCGGTTCGGTGACGGCCAGGCGCTCCAGCAGGCCGGCCAGCCCGAACCGCTCGACGGCGGCCCGGGTGCGCGGGTGCATCGGGAACAGCACCGGGGTGCCGGCCCGGGCGATCCGGTCCAGCTCGGCGAGCACGGCCCCGAGCGCCTCGGCGGTGTCGGTGTTCTCCGGGCGGTGGACGGTGGCCAGCACGTACCCGTCCGGGCGCAGCCCGTGCGCGGCGAGCAGCGCGGCGCGCGCGGCCCGGTCCGGCAGTTGACGGCGGACCACCTCCACGACGGTGTTGCCGGTGAGCTCGATCCGCCCCCGGTCCAGGGACTCGGCGCGCAGGTTGGCGACGTTGTCCTCGGTGGCGGCGCAGAGCAGGTCGGAGACGTGGTCGACCATCACCCGGTTGTGCTCCTCGGGCATCGCCCGGTCGTAGCTGCGCAGCCCCGCCTCGACGTGCACCAGCGGGATCTCCCGGGCGTTGGCGGCCAGCGCCCCGGCGAGGGTGGCGTTGGTGTCGCCCTGGACGACCACGGCGGCGGGGCGGTCCTCGGCGAAGGCGGCGTCCAGCTGGCCGAGGGACTGGGCGATCTGCCCGGCCCGGGGGCGGCCGCCGACGCCGGTGAGCAGTTCCGGCCGGGGCAGGTCGAGGTCGCGCAGGAAGCGGCCGGACATCGCCTCGTCCCAGTGCTGGCCGGTGTGCACCAGCCGGGTGGCGTCGCCGAGCTCGTGGATCAGCGGGGCGAGCTTGACCAGCTCGGGGCGGGTGCCGAGGACGACGGCGACGCTGTTGGGGGACAGGCACGTGCGCATGGGAGCTCCGGTGGGGCGTGGGGGAGGGGCGCGGTGGGGGCGGCTCAGGATTCGAGCGCGGTGGGGGCGCCGACGGCGACCTTCTCGGCGTTGCGCCGGGTCTTGGCCCAGCCGTTGCGGCCGAGCAGCATCCGGACGGCGGCCCGGGAGGCGACCACGAAGAGGTGGTAGGCGTAGAGCCAGACCAGGACGCCCCAGAGCAGGCCGGTGAGCCGTCGCCGGTCCGGGTGGACGGTCCTGCGGTAGGCCAGGCCCCAGAGCACCATCGGCAGCGTGGCGAGCACGAGGACGAGCAGCATCCACGGGCCGAACCGGAGCTGGAACTCGGCGGTCGCGGCGGGGAAGAGCACCAGTCCGGCGGTGGTGATGGCGAGCGAGAGCGGGAAGAGCAGCACCAGCAGCACGCAGACCACGGGCTGGAGGAAGGTGTACAGCACCTCGGCCTTGCCGGACACGGTGTAGTGCGGGGAGCGCAGCACCCGGCCGGTGTAGCGCAGGCACTGCATGTTGCCCTGGGCCCAGCGGGTGCGCTGGGTGAGGAAGCGGCGCAGCGAGATGAGGCCCTCCTGGGAGACCTGGGCCTCGGTGACGTGGGTGAGCCGCCAGCCGGCCAGGCGCAGGTCGAGGCCGGACTCGTAGTCCTCCAGCAGGGCGCGTTCGGGCCAGGGGCGGCCGGCCCGGCCCTCCTCGGCGGTGAGCGAGTCGAGGGCGGTGAGCCGCACGAACTGGCCGTTGCCGCCGAGGCCGACGCTGCCGGTGCGGCGGCGCAGCAGTTGCATGCCGGCGTTGTTGGCCTGGAACTCGACGTCCTGCATCCGGACGAGGGCGCGGGCGAGGGCGTTGGCGGTGCGGCCGCGGCCGGGCAGCGGGCGTTCGTCGTCGGCCTTGCGCATCCGTACGCCGATCTGGACGGCGCCGGTGTCGGGGCGGCCGAGGGCCTTGGGGTTGCAGACCTGGCCGAGGGTGCCGGGGTCGAGCTGTCCGTCGGCGTCGACGACGCCGATCACCACGCGGGAGCGGTCGGTGGACCCGGGCAGCCGGGCGGAGATCTCGCGGTAGGCGGCGTTGAGCGGGGCGCCCTTGCCGATCCGGGCGTGCGGGCGGCGGCGCTGGACGAGGTGGACGCGCGGGTCGCGGGCCGCGGCGGCGAGGACGAGTTCGCGGGTGGCGTCCTCGCTGTCGTCGTCGATCACCCACAGGTGGGCCTCGGGCGCGGCGGCCCGCAGGCCGTCCAGGGTCTGGGTGACCACGGCCTCCTCGTCGCGGCAGGGGATGACCAGGTGCCACTGGAAGGCGGACGGGTCGCCGGGCTCGGCAGGCCGGTTGTGCCGGAAGGCGTGGCGGGAGCCGGCCCAGTACACGAGGAAGCGTCCGAAGACGAAGGCCATGTAGCCGACGAGCGCCAGGGAGATCAGTCCGGCGAACCAGACGACGGCGTCCTGGTGAAGCACGATCCGGTCGTGCAGGGCGTCGGGCATCGCGCAGCTCTCCTCGTTAACTGGGCCTCATGATCAAAGGCTGTCAGCTCCTGAAATTTGCGAATCGATGCTTCATTGCCGTCCAAACTCGCTAAATCAATAGTAAAGGGAGCAAACTGGACCTTGAGGCAAAGCCGGGGCAAAGTGGCCGTTCTCACCCTGGCGACCGTCGTGTTCGCGCCATGACACTCACCCTGTGAGGCCGGGCCGCCACCGCTCCGTAGACTGTGGTCGTGAGCGACAAGGCCGACCCGAACCCGTACACTCTCCGCCCCGCCGAGGGCGACACCGGCGACGCCCTGCGCGACGTCGAACTCGAACTCTCCAAGCGCTGGCCGGAGAACAAGCTGGAGCCCTCGCTCGACCGGATCGAGGCGCTGATGGACATCCTGGGCCAGCCCCAGCGGGCCTTCCCGTCCATCCACATCACCGGCACCAACGGCAAGACCTCCACCGCCCGGATGATCGAGCAGCTGCTCAACACCTTCGAGCTGCGCACCGGCCGCTACACCAGCCCGCACGTGGAGACCGTCACCGAGCGGATCAGCCTGGACGGCGCCCCGATCAGCCCCGAGCGCTTCGTCGAGGTCTACCGCGACATCGAGCCCTACGTGCAGATGGTCGACGCCGCCCAGCCGGTGCCGATGTCCTTCTTCGAGGTGCTCACCGGCATGGCCTACGCGGCCTTCGCCGACGCGCCGGTGGACGTCGCGGTGGTCGAGGTCGGCATGGGCGGCTCCTGGGACGCCACCAACGTCATCGACGCCGCCGTCGCCGTGATCACCCCGATCGGGCTGGACCACACCGACAAGCTCGGCGAGACCACCGGCGCCATCGCGGTCGAGAAGTCCGGGATCATCAAGTCCGGCGCCGTCGCCGTGGTCGCCCAGCAGCAGCTGGACGCCGCCGAGACCATCCTGCGCCGGGCCGTCGAGGTGGACGCCACCGTGGCCCGCGAGGGCATGGAGTTCGGCGTGATCCGCCGTGAGCTCGCCGTCGGCGGCCAGCTGGTGACGCTGCGCGGACTCGGCGGCGAGGAGTACGAGGACGTCTTCATCCCGCTGCACGGCGAGCACCAGGCGCACAACGCGGCGCTGGCGCTGGCCGCGGTCGAGGCCTTCTTCGGCGTCGGCGGCGCCCGCGGCGGCCAGCTGGACGCCGACAAGGTCCGCCAGGGCTTCTCCGGCGTCTCCTCGCCCGGCCGCCTCGAGGTCGTCCGCCGCAGTCCCACGATCATCCTGGACGCCGCGCACAACCCGCACGGCGCCCGGGCCACCGTCGCCGCGATCTCCGAGTCCTTCGGCTTCACCCGCCTGGTCGGCGTGATCGGCACCTCGGGGGACAAGGACGTGGCCGGCGTGCTGGAGGCCTTCGAGCCGATCCTGGCCGAGGTCGTCGTGACCCGGAACTCCACCCACCGCGCGATGGACGTGGACGCGCTCGCGGCCCTGGCCGTCGAGGTCTTCGGCGAGGACCGGGTCCAGGTCGAGCCGCGGCTCGACGACGCCATCGCCGCCGCGGTCACCCTGGCCGAGGAGGAGGGCGACCTCGGCGGCGCCGGGGTGCTGGTCACCGGTTCGGTCATCACGGTGGGCGAGGCCCGCCTGCTGCTCGGGAGGAAGTGACATGAGGACGCTCTGTTCGTCGACGCTGATCGGCGAGGCGCTGCTGATCATGTTCGCGGCGCTGGTCGCGATGCAGCTCTCCAGCGTCTCGACGGCCACGGTGTGGATCGTCAGCGGCATCGCGATGGCGCTGTGCGTCGCGCTCTGCGGCATGATCAACCGCCCCGGCGCGGTGCAGATCGGCTGGGCGCTGCAGATCGGCCTGATCGCCAGCGGCTTCGTCCTGCCGACCATGTTCGGCCTCGGCGTGGTCTTCGCCGGCCTGTGGTGGTGCTCGGTGCACTACGGCCGCAAGGTCGACGAGTTCAAGGCCGCCCGTGCGGCGGCCGAGGCCCAGGCCGCCTGACGGCTCGGCCGGCCGCCCGCCGGGACGGGCGGAACCGACCGGTCGTTCACGCAAGGTAACCTCTGCCCCGTACCGCATGCCGCACCAAATCCCCAGGAGACGCACCGTGTCCCAGCGCACTCTCGTCCTGCTCAAGCCCGACGCCGTCCGCCGCGGCCTGGCGGGCGAGATCATCAGCCGCATCGAGCGCAAGGCCGGCTGGCAGCTGACCGCCGTCGAGCTGCGCACCTTCGACCGGGAGACCCTGGAGCACCACTACGCCGAGCACGTCGGCCGCCCGTTCTACGAGCCGCTGCTGGAGTTCATGACCTCCGGCCCGTCGATCGCGATGATCGTCGAGGGCGAGGAGGTCGTGAAGGGCATCCGCATGCTGGCCGGCGCCACCAACCCGCTGGAGGCCGGCTCCGGCACCATCCGCGGCGACTACGCGACCATCACCCGTGAGAACCTGATCCACGCTTCCGACTCCCCGGAGTCCGCCGAGCGCGAGATCAAGATCTTCTTCCCCGCGCACGCCTGACCCCGGCGGGCGCCGCGCCCGGCAGGACGTTCGTGCCGCCCCGGTCGGGACCATTGACCCGGCCGGGGCATTCTTATCGTGAAATAGGGAACTGGGGAGGCCGACACGGCGTCCCAATCCTGGGAGAAGCGATCACGCTCCGGACAATGGACGTCATGCCCCCACGTCAACGTCCGTACCGCACGGCGTGACTACGATGGACGCGACTCAAGGGCCCGGTAAGGCAGCTCAGCTGGTCTCCGCCCAAGCGTGGGCGCACGCATCCGTCCACCCCCATGAACTCCGAGCCCGGGAAGGCACCCACACCCCATGGCGAGCAACCTGTCGTTCATCGGCCGCGACTTGGCGATCGACCTCGGAACAGCCAACACGCTGGTGTACGTCAGGGGCAAGGGGATCGTCCTCAACGAGCCGTCAGTGGTGGCGGTCAACACCAACACCGGCGGCATCCTGGCGGTCGGCGCCGAGGCCAAGAAGATGATCGGCCGAACCCCCGGCAACATCGTCGCCATCCGCCCGCTCAAGGACGGCGTGATCGCCGACTTCGAGATCACCGAGCGGATGCTGCGCTACTTCATCCTCAAGATCCACCGGCGCCGCTACCTCGCCCGCCCGCGCGTGGTGGTCTGCGTGCCCTCCGGCATCACCGGGGTCGAGCGCCGCGCCGTCATCGAGGCCTCCTCGCAGGCCGGCGCCCGCCAGGTGCACATCATCGAGGAACCGATGGCCGCCGCGATCGGCGCCGGACTGCCCGTCCACGAGGCCACCGGCAACATGGTCGTCGACATCGGCGGCGGCACCACCGAGGTCGCCGTCATCTCCCTCGGCGGCATCGTCACCGCCCAGTCCATCCGGGTGGCCGGCGACGAGCTGGACAACGCCATCGTCCAGCACATCAAGAAGGAGTACTCCCTCCTCCTCGGTGAGCGCAGCGCCGAACAGATCAAGATGAGCATCGGCAGCGCCTACGGCCTCGAGGGCGAGAAGGACGAGCACGCCGAGATCCGCGGCCGCGACCTGGTCAGCGGTCTGCCCAAGACCGTGGTCATCTCCGCCGCCGAGGTCCGCGCCGCCATCGACGAGCCGGTCAACTCGATCATCGACGCCGTCAAGACCACCCTGGACCAGTGCCCGCCCGAGCTGGCCGGCGACGTCATGGACCGCGGCATCGTGCTCACCGGCGGCGGAGCCCTGCTGCGCGGCCTGGACGAGCGGCTGCGCCGCGAGACCGGCATGCCGATCCACATCGCCGAGAACCCGCTCGACTCCGTCGCACTCGGCTCCGGCAAGTGCGTCGAGGAGTTCGAGGCGCTCCAGCAGGTACTGGACGCCTCCCCGCGCCGTTAGCACCAGCACAGCGAAGATTCCGACACTCAACTGAACGGGCCGCCGCCCGGGCCCCACGGCCCCGGGCGGCCGCCGGGTACGAAGGGGCAGTACCAGCACCGTGAGGGACACACGAGAGAGCCGGCTGCTGCTCATCCTGCTGGTGGCCGTCGCCTTCGCACTGATCACCGTGGACATCAAGGGCGGTGAGGACTCCCCGCTCGGCCCGGCCCGGCACGCGGCCGCCGACGTCCTCGGACCGGTCGAGCGCGGCGCCGCCAGCGTCGTCAACCCGGTCGCCAACACCGTCCGCGCCTTCCGCGACACCGCCACCAACAGCGGCCGCACCGACCAGCTCGCCCGCGAGAACACCGAACTGCGGCAGAAGCTGGCCTCCTCCGACATGGCCGCCGGGCGCACCAAGCAGCTGGACGACCTGCTGCGCACCGCCGGCGCCGGCGGATACACCGTCAAGGCCGCCCAGGTCATCGCGATCGGCCCGGCCCAGGGCTTCTCCTGGACCATCACCATCGACGCCGGCAGCGACGACGGTCTCACCCGCGACATGACGGTCGTCAACGGCCAGGGCCTGGTCGGCCGGGTCACCACCGTCGCCCCGACCACCGCCACCGTGCTGCTCGCCTCCGACCCCGGCTTCTCGGCCGGCACCCGGCTGGAGGGCAGCGGCGAGATCGGCTTCGCCTCCGGCGGCGGAGACAGCCCGATGAAGGTCTCCCTGCTCAACGGCAAGGCGCAGGTGAAGAACGGCGACCGGCTGGTCACCTTCGGCTCGCAGAGCGGCCGCCCCTTCGTGCCCGGCGTCCCGGTCGGCAAGGTCGTCGAGGTCCAGGCCAACGCCGGCCAGCTGACCAAGACCGTCCTGGTCGAGCCCTTCGTCCAGTTCACCCGGCTCGACCTGGTCGGCGTGGTCGTCGTGCCGCCGCGCACCGACCCGCGCGACGCCGTGCTGCCGCCCGCCCCCACCCCGGGGCAGAGCCAGACCCCGGCCACGTCCGCCCAGCCGTCGGCCACCGCGCCCGCCGCCCCGCCCGCCAAGCCCAATGGGGGGAACTGAGCCATGCGCCTCGCCCGCATCCCCGTCTCCGCCGCGCTGATCCTGCTCGGCCTGATCCTCCAGGTCAGCGTCTTCGGCCGGCTCCAGCTCCCGGGAGCCACCCCGGACATACTGCTGCTCATCGTGGTCGGCCTGGCCATGGTGTACGGGCCGGCCGGCGGCTGCCTGGTCGGCTTCGCGGGCGGACTGCTGGCCGACCTCGCACCGCCCTCCGACCACGCGATCGGCCGCTACGCCCTGGTGCTCTGCCTGATGGGCTACGCCGCCGGGCTGCTGCGCCCCGAGCACGGCCGCCAGCGCTCCGTCTCCAGCGCGCTGCTGGTGGTCGGCGCCGCGGCGATCGCCTCCACCCTGCTGTACGCGGTGGTCGGCGCCCTGGTCGGCGACACCGCGGCCCGGCACGTCGGCCTCAGCGGCCTGGTGATCAGCGCCCTGCTGTACGACCTGCTGCTGGCCCCGTTCGTGGTGCCGCTGGTGATGCTGCTCGGCCGCCGCTTCGGGCGCGACCCGGTGGCCGCCAGCGACGACGACCAGAACGGCCCGGGACTGGGCACGCTGGCCCGCTACCGCACCACTCGTGAGGTCTCGGCCGGCCCGTCCTACAAGAAGCGGCGCATCCCCGGCTTCGCGCGGCGCCCGTAACGACCCGTCGAGGCACCTGACCTCCTGACCCTCCCGCATCCCTGGAGCGCACGAGACGTGAGCAACATCCCCGAGACCGGCCGTACCCGGCGGGTGACGATCCGTCTGGTGGTGCTGCAGATCCTGGTGCTGTCGCTGCTCGCCACCCTCGGCGGACGGCTGTGGTACCTGCAGATCCGCAACGCCAAGGAGTACACCGCCAAGGCGACCGGCAACCACATCCGCGAGGTGGTCGAACCGGCCGTCCGCGGCGAGATCCTGGACGCCTCCGGGCGGATCCTGGCCGGCAACGAGACCCGGCTGGTGGTCTCCGTCAGCCGCACCTCGCTGCTCCAGCAGAAGGACGGCGGCAAGGCGGTGCTGGGCCGGCTGGCCGAGGTGCTCGGGATGCCCGCCAAGGACGTGCAGGAGAAGGTCCGGCTCTGCGACGCCAAGACGCCGCAGCCGTGCTGGAACGGTTCGCCGTACCAGCCGATCCCGGTCACCAAGGAAGCGACCACCCAGCAGGCGATGCAGATAATGGAGCGCCGCGAGGACTTCCCCGGGATCACCGCGCAGCCCACCGCCGTGCGCCGCTACACCGGCGCCGAGGGCGCCAACATGGCCCAGGTGCTCGGCTACCTCTCGCCGGTCACCGACGACGAGGTCAGCAAGACCGCCGACAAGACCGGCCTGGACCGCTACCTGCCGGCCGACCAGATCGGCCGGGCCGGCCTGGAGTCGGTCTACGACCGCGACCTGCGCGGCACGGCCGGCATCACCAAGCTGGAGGTGGACAACCTCGGCCGGGTGATCGGCAACGCCGGCACCGTCGCCCCTCAGACCGGCAACAACCTGGTCACCAGCATCGACGCCCGGGTGCAGAAGGTCGTCGAGGACAACCTGGCGCAGGCCATGAGCAACGCCCGGAACACCTTCGACAAGGTCACCAACCGCAACTACGAGGCCGACTCCGGCGCCGCCGTCGTGATGGACGTGCACACCGGCCGGATCATCGCGATGGCCAGCGCCCCGACCTACGACCCCAACCTGTGGGTGGGCGGCATCAGCGGCAAGGACTACCAGTCGCTGACCAGCAAGGACTCCAACTTCCCGCTGCTGAACAGGGCCATACAGGGTCAGTCCGCCCCCGGCTCGACCTTCAAGGTCGTCTCCACCACCGCCGCCGTGCAGGCCGGCTACTCGCTGGACGGCACCTACCCGTGCCCGAAGGCCATGACCATCGGCGGCCGTGAGTTCAAGAACTTCGAGAGCGAGAGCTTCGGTTCCATCTCCCTGGAGAAGGCGCTGGAGGTCTCCTGCGACACCGTCTTCTACGGCCTGGCGTACGACCAGTGGATGAAGGACGGCGGCATCAAGCCGAAGAAGGACGCGGCCGACTGGTTCTTCAAGACCGCCCACGAGTTCGGCCTCGGCGCCAAGACCGGCATCGACCTGCCCTCCGAGGTGCCCGGCCGGGTGCCGGACCGGCAGTGGAAGCAGTCCTTCTACGACAACAACAAGGACGCCTGGTGCGCGCAGGCGCAGAAGGGCGGCAACAGCTTCTCCGACCAGATCGCCAAGGAGAACTGCGTCGACGGCTACCAGATGCGCGCCGGTGACGCGGTCAACTACGCGATCGGCCAGGGCGACACCCTCGTCACCCCGGTCCAGATGGCCCGGATCTACTCGGCGCTGGCCAACGGCGGCACCTTCTACCGGCCGACCATCGCCAAGGCCGTGATAAGCCCGAGCGGGGACCTCGTCCGCGAGATCGCCCCGCACGCGGACGCCAAGTTCCCCGGCGACCAGAAGCTCCTCAGCTACATCGACCAGGCCACCGCCGGGGTCATCACCAGCGGTACCGCCGCCTGGAAGTTCAACGGCTGGCCGCAGGACAAGATCGCGCTGCACGCCAAGACCGGCACCGCCGAGGTCGAGGGCAAGCAGACCACCTCCTGGCTGGACACGTACAGCAAGGACTACGCGGTCGTCATGACGATCAGCCAGGGCGGCACCGGCTCCGGCGGCTCCGGCGACGCCATCCGCCGGATCTACCAGGCGCTGTACGGCGTGGACGACAAGGGCAACATCGACAACGGCAAGGCGCTGCTGCCGGCGCCGCAGGCCGACCTGCCGAAGTTCAACCCCGACGGCACCGCGATCATCAAGCCGGCCGCCTACACCGTCGACCCGGCGCAGGGCTCCGTCGCTCAGGCTCCGGCGCCGGCCGCGGCTCCGGCGTTCGCTCCGGCCCCGGCGTTGACCCCGGTTCCGGCGTTGGCCCCGGCCGCGGCCCCGGCTCCGTCGGACGCCGCCGCGGCGGTGGCCTGGGACGCCTCGGCGACCTTCCTCGACCCGGCACCGCCGGCCGGCAGCCCGGCCCCCTACACCGCGGTCGACACCGCGCTCGAACCGACCAACCGCCAGGGAAGGGGACGGGCATGAGCTCCTACGGCTCGTACCGGCAGCTGCGGCTGACCCCCCAGCGCAGCGGGGTCTCCAAGGCCCTGGCCAAGGACTCCCCGCTCTGGCGGCTGGACTGGATACTGCTGCTGGCCGGGCTGGCCCTGTCGGCCGGCAGCTCGATGCTGGTGTGGTCGGCCACCCGCGGGCGCGACAACCTCACCCACGGGGACCCGCAGTACTTCCTCTACCGCCACCTGACGAACTTCGTCATCGGCCTGGTGCTGTGCGCCGTGGTGATAGGGATAGGAGCACGGCGGGTCCGCACCCTGGTGCCCTTCGTCTACGTCGGCGTGATCGTGCTGCTGCTGGCGACGCTCAGCCCGGTCGGCTCGACCGTCAACGGCGCCCACTCGTGGATCCAGCTCGGCGGCGGCTTCTCCGTCCAGCCGGCCGAGTTCGCGAAGATCGCCATCCTGCTGGCGATGGCCGTCGTGCTGTCGGACCAGGTCGACGCGGGGGAGCGGGAGGTCCCCTCGCACCGGGCGGTGTTCCGGGGCCTGTTCTGGGCCTGCCTGCCGATGGGCCTGGTCCTGCTGATGCCGGACGCCGGGTCGGTCATGGTGATGTCCGCCGTCGTGCTGGGCATCCTGCTGGGCTCCGGCGCCGCCAACCGCTGGGTACTCGGCATCCTCGCGCTCGGCGTCGGCGGCAGCATCGCGATCTGGAAGCTCGGACTGCTGAGCCAGTACCAGATCGACCGCTTCGCGGCCTTCGCCAACCCCCAGCTCGACCCCAACGGCGTCGGCTACAACACCGCGCAGGCCCGGATCGCGATCGGCTCGGGCGGGCTGACCGGCAAGGGGCTGTTCCACGGCACCCAGACCGTCGGGCAGTTCGTGCCGGAGCAGCAGACCGACTTCGTGTTCACCGTCGCCGGCGAGGAACTCGGCTTCGTCGGGGCGCTCGCGATAATCGCGCTGGTCGGCGTGATCCTGTGGCGCGCCTGCCGGATCGCCCGCCAGGCGACCGACCTGTACGGGACGATCGTGGCGGCCGGGATCATCGCCTGGTTCTCCTTCCAGGCCTTCGAGAACATAGGGATGTGCCTGGGCATCATGCCGGTCGCCGGCATCCCGCTGCCCTTCGTCTCCTACGGCGGATCCTCGATGTTCGCGGTCTGGATCGGCATCGGTCTGCTCCAGGCGGTGCGCAGCCAACGGCCGGTAGCGGCCTGAGGGTTCGGCGGTCAGGGCCGGTCCGGGGAGTCCCCCCGGACCGGCCCTTTTCCTTGCGGTGGAGTCAGGTTGACGAGACGTCAGATCGGTAGCAACAGGCAGTCGGCGGTGCTGAGGATCGCCCGGGTCTGGTGGGCCAGCTGCTCCTGGACCGGGACCCAGCGGGCGCCGAAGCGGTTGCGCAGCCGGTCCAGGCTGTCCGCCACGACGGCCCGGGCGCGCTCCCGGGCGGCCTCGGCGGCCGGGCCGCGGGAGTCGGCGAGCAGCCGCAGCAGGATCGAGGCGACCCGCAGCGGCAGCCGGGCCGCGACCAGCCCGGCGGTGGTCGCCCGGGCGGCGCTCAGCGGCCCCGGACACCACAGCTCCAGCCACTCGGCGGCCACCCGCGGGGCCACCGCCAGGTTGAACTCAGCGGTGCGCGCCAGCGGTCCGTACGCCTCACGGGCCTGCGCCGGGACGCGGGCCAGCAGGGCGGTGAGCTCCTCGGAGCGGGTGGTGAGGTCGCGCGCGGCCTCGCCGACGGCCAGCGGCCCGGCCGGGTGGGTACGGGCGTCGCCGACCGCGTCCACCGCCCACATCGGCACCTCCAGGACGGCGGTCACCGCGCCGCGGCGGGCCGCGTAGGACCAGGTGGACAGCTCGGGCTCGTCCGGCAGCGCCCGGGAGGTGCCCGGGCTGCCGGGCGCCGGCATCAGATAGGTGCCGGGGGCCGGGCTGGTCCAGCCGACGGCGTCGTAGGAGTCCACGTCGAGCGGGAGGCCGGCCCGGTCCGCGGAGCGGGCGAAGCGCTCGGCCAGGCCGCCGACCGGGCCGGTCAGCTGGACGAAGGCGCCGCCGAAGTCCACCCCGTGCAGCGAGCACTGGAGGAACGGGCGCAGCTCGTCGATCAGTCCGGTCAGCGCCACGCTCTCCGGCATCGGCGGGCGGCCGGAGCCGGGGGCGGGCAGCAGCTCGGGCTGCTCCTCGAAGGAGGGGCGGAAGAAGTGCTCGTAGTGGCGGCGCATGGTGAGCGGTCCGTCCAGCCAGCCGGCGTTGAGCGCGGCGCCGTCCGGGTCCAGGCACAGCAGCAGGTGCCAGGACAGGCCGGGCCGGGCCGGGCGCTCCAGCAGCACCTCGGCCAGCCGGACGGCGGCGGCGGTGCCGATCGGCTCGTTCGGGTGCGGGCCGCCGACCACCAGCACGGCGCGCGGTCCGCGGTCCACCGAGAGCAGCAGCAGCGGGCGACCGGCCCGCGAGCGGCCCACTTCGCGCAGTCGGCAGCGGTCCGGGTGGCGCAGGGCGAGCCGCCGGGCGGCGCACTCGGCCTGGGCCGGGGTGGGGTAGCGGGCCGGCCGGGCGTCGAGGGTCCGCGGGGACAGGGGCCGGACCCGCCGACCGGTGTCGGTCATGGTTCTCCTTGCGACCGGTCGTACGGCCGCCGGGGCGCGGGCGTGCTGCGCCGCCGGCCGCGGCCGGCGGGCCGGGGACGGGCTCTGCGGGGCCGGGGGGAGGGGGCCTCGCGGGGGGATGGGGAGGGCGTGCTGGGGCGAGCGGGCCGCCGGGGGAGTCGGCGTTGGCCGAGCGTACGACCCAACTCCCGTCTCGGGAAGGGGTACAGGCCTTGGGCAGGGCCCTGTCAGTAGCGCACGGGCCGTCCGGGGGTGTCAACGGCGGACGGCGCCGGGCGGCGGGCGCGCACCGCGCGTGCCGGGGCGGTCACCGGCGGGTGCGGATCGCGCCGGAGCGTGCGGGGGCCGGCTCCGGCGCAGACGGGTCGATCCCCGGATTGGGCTACCCTTGAGGGTCACCCCTCCCGTGCCGGCTCGCGGCACCGAATCACGTCGTAAGGGTTCCTAGTACATGACTGTCGAATCGGTCTTCCCACGCCTGGAGGCACTCCTCCCGCACGTCCAGAAGCCGATCCAGTACGTCGGCGGCGAGCTCAACTCGACCGTCAAGGACTGGGACGCCTGCGACGTCCGCTGGGCGCTGATGTACCCCGACGCCTACGAGGTCGGGCTGCCCAACCAGGGCGTCATGATCCTCTACGAGGTGCTGAACGAGCGCGAGGGCGTGCTGGCCGAGCGCACCTACAGCGTCTGGCCGGACCTCGAGGCGCTCATGCGCGAGCACCGCGTCCCGCAGTTCACGGTGGACGCCCACCGGCCGGTGAAGGCCTTCGACGTGTTCGGGCTGTCCTTCTCCACCGAGCTCGGCTACACCAACATGCTGACCGCGCTCGACCTGGCCGGCATCCCGCTGGAGGCCAAGGACCGCACCGACGAGGACCCGATCGTCCTCGCCGGCGGCCACGCGGCCTTCAACCCGGAGCCGATCGCGGACTTCCTGGACTGCGCCGTGATCGGCGACGGCGAGCAGGCCGTCCTCGACATCACGGAGATCATCCGCGCCTGGAAGGCCGAGGGCCGTCCGGGCGGCCGTGACGAGCTGCTGCTGCGCCTGGCCCGCACCGGCGGGGTGTACGTGCCCAAGTTCTACGACGTGGAGTACCTGGCCGACGGTCGGATCGGCCGCGTCGTGCCGAACGCCCCGGGCGTGCCGTGGCGGGTGTCCAAGCACACCGTGATGGACCTCGACGAGTGGCCGTACCCGAAGCAGCCGCTCGTCCCGCTCGCCGAGACGGTGCACGAGCGGATGTCCGTGGAGATCTTCCGCGGCTGCACCCGCGGCTGCCGCTTCTGCCAGGCCGGCATGATCACGCGCCCCGTGCGGGAGCGAAGCATCACCGGCATCGGCGAGATGGTCGAGCGCGGGCTCAAGGCGACCGGCTTCGAGGAGGTCGGCCTGCTGTCGCTGTCCAGCGCCGACCACACCGAGATCGGCGACATCGCCAAGGGTCTGGCCGACCGCTACACCGAGGACAAGATCGGCCTGTCGCTGCCGTCCACCCGCGTCGACGCCTTCAACATCGACCTCGCCAACGAGCTGTCCCGCAACGGGCGCCGCTCGGGCCTCACCTTCGCCCCCGAGGGCGGCAGCGAGCGCATGCGCAAGGTGATCAACAAGATGGTGTCGGAGGAGGACCTGATCCGCACCGTCGCCACCGCGTACGGCAACGGCTGGCGCCAGGTGAAGCTGTACTTCATGTGCGGCCTGCCCACCGAGACCGACGAGGACGTGCTCCAGATCGGCGAGATGGCGAAGAACGTCATCCAGAAGGGCCGCGAGGTCACCGGCCAGAACGACATCCGCTGCACCGTCTCCATCGGCGGGTTCGTGCCCAAGCCGCACACCCCGTTCCAGTGGGCCCCGCAGCTGTCCGCCGAGGCCACCGACGCCCGCCTGGCCAAGCTGCGCGACTCGATCCGCGGCGACCGCAAGTACGGCAAGAACATCGGCTACCGCTACCACGACGGCAAGCCCGGCATCGTCGAGGGCCTGCTCTCCCGCGGTGACCGCCGCGTCGGCGCGGTCATCCGCGCGGTCTACGAGGACGGCGGCCGCTTCGACGGCTGGCGCGAGTACTTCTCGTACGACCGCTGGATGGCCTCCGCCGAGAAGGGCCTGGCCGGCACCGGCGTCGACGTCGACTGGTACACCACCCGCGAGCGCTCCTACGAGGAGGTGCTGCCCTGGGACCACCTGGACAGCGGCCTCGACAAGGACTGGCTGTGGGAGGACTGGCAGGACGCCCTGGAGGAGGTCGAGGTCGACGACTGCCGCTGGACGCCGTGCTTCGACTGCGGCGTGTGCCCCCAGATGGACACGGCCATACAAATCGGCCCGACGGGCAAGAAGCTGCTGCCGCTGACGGTCGTGAACAAGTAGGCGAACTGTGTGACGTAGTTCACGGCCCCGGGGGACTCGGGGTCGGTGCGGAGCCCTTCCCGGCGTTGTCGGGGAGGGCTTCCGTGTCGGGGGTGGGGAGGCGGCGCTGGGGGTTCCGGTGGGGGCTGACCAGGGGCGGAGCGAGGGGGGTGGCGGGGCGCGTACCCTTTGAGGTGACAGAGTCCGGACAGTGGCGGGAAAGCGCCGCGCCGGACGGGGACAATTGACTAAAGGACTGAGCGACCCTGGCACGCCGTACGCCCGATGGTCCGCCGCCCGCGCCGACGGTGCAGCGGATCCGTCTCCGCTACACCAAGCGCGGCCGGCTCCGCTTCACCAGCCACCGTGACTTCCAGCGCGCCTTCGAGCGCGCCCTGCGCCGGTCCGCCGTTCCGATGGCCTACTCGGCCGGCTTCACCCCGCACCCGAAGGTGTCCTACGCCAACGCCGCCCCGACCGGGGTGGCGAGTGAGGCGGAGTACCTGGAGATCGGCCTGGCCGCCGTGCGCGACCCCGAGCAGCTGCGGGCGCAGCTGGACGAGTCGCTGCCCGCCGGCCTGGACGTGATCGACGCGGTCGAGGTCCGGACGCCGAACTTCGTGGAGCGGCTGGAGGCCTCCGAGTGGCTGGTGCGCCTGGACGGCGTCGAGCCGGACCAGGCGGCCAAGGCGGTCCGCACGTTCCTCGCCGAGGAGAAGGTCGAGGTCGAGCGCCGGACCAAGAACGGCGTGCGGGTCTTCGACGCGCGCGGTGCGGTGGCGGCGCTCGAAGCCGTCGAGCCGCAGGTCGACGGTGGTACGGACACGGCCGCCGGAACCGACCGCGATGTTCGGACCGGCCGTCCCTGTGCGATACTGCGCCTGGTAGTACGACACGCCACACCCGCCGTACGACCCGACGACGTATTGTCCGGTCTCCGTGCGACGGCCGACCTGGCGCCGCCGGTCCCCGCAGAGGTGACCAGGCTGGCGCAGGGGCCGCTCGACGAGGAGTCGGGCACGGTGACCGACCCGCTGGCGCTCGACCGCGCCGCGGCCCCGGCCGGCTGAGAAACGGCCGCCGGGCCGCGCGCTACGCGTCCGCCTAGGGGGCGGAGGCCGGGTTCAGTGCCTCACTGGACCCGACGGTCCTCCAGGGTTCCCGCGGCTCCCCAGGGGAGCGAGCGTCGTCGCAGCACAGGCCGGCCTCTCGGGGCCCGCCGGCCAGGACGGTCGGTGGGCCCGGGACCCCCTCCGGGAGCCACCCGGGGTTGGGGGACGGCTCAGCTTGGGAAAACCTCAGAAGACTGGTCAGACCAGAAGACTTTTCGACACCCCGCGGAACGCGGGGCGCCGAGCGAGACTACGAGCCCCTGTGCGGCCTCGCGTCCGCACGGCGGCACCGTCAAAGGGTCCGGCCCGAGCATCCTCGCGATGCCGGCCGCCCACTGGTGCCGCGCCGTGCCCGGATGCGGAGCCCGGGGGCCTGACGGGAGATCCACCCGCATGCTCGATAACACCGATCCGCAGCAGCCTGCGGCCACGGAACAGAACGGAACCGCCGGGACCGGTGGCGAGGGCGCGTCCGCCGCGCCGCCGCGCCGTCGTCGCCGCGCGGTTTCCCGCCCGGCGGGCACCCCGCAGGGTGCGGCCGCCGAGGCGGCCGAGACGGTCGTCCCGGTCGAGACGACGGTCGTTCCGGCCGAGGCGCCCGCCGAGACCGCCCCGGCCGCCGAGAAGCCGGTCCGGGCCCGCCGGACCCGCAAGCGTGCCGAGGCCCCGGCCGGTGCTCCCGAGGAGAGCGCCATCGTGGTCACCGGGCCGGAGGCCGAGGAGCCGAAGGCCGAGGTGTCGAAGACGGAGGCACCGCAGGCCGAGGAGAAGGCGGAGAAGCCCGCTCGGGCCCGCCGGGCCCGCAAGAAGGCCGAGGCCCCGGTCGAGGAGCCCGCGGTCGAGGCCGCCGCTCCCGTCGAAGCCCCCGCCGCCGCCGAGCCGGTGGCCGAGGAGGCCCCGGCCGCCCCGGCCCGCCGCACCCGCCGCCGTCGCGTGGTCGAGGCCGCGCCGGTGGTCGAGGCCCCGGTCGAGGAGCCGGTGACCACCGAGGAGCCCGCCGTCGAGGAGGAGGCCGTCGAGGCCGCCGCCGAGGCTCCGGCCGCCGCCGAGCCGGTTGCCGCCCCCGCCCCCGCCGCGACCACCCGCGGACCGAGGAGGCGTACGAGCGGGTCGGACCGCTTGACGCGTTCTCGGAGCACGACCACCGGACCTCCGGCCTCTGGCGTTACC
>NZ_JPRF03000070.1 GCF_001188955.3 Kitasatospora aureofaciens
CCGCAGACGGCCGCCGCCACCGCGCGGTGCGGGGCCGGCGCCGCGAACTGGCTCAGACCGGCGGCGGCGACCAGCGCGGCGGCGCAGGGGAAAAGGCGGGGGGCACGCGAGCGCACCCGGGCAGTACGGCGCATCAGCGCTCCTGAGGGGGAGTTGACGGGGCTTCGACCGCTCATCGGGCCCGCCAGCCGCCCACCGGCGACCGGTGCCCGGGGCCCGGCGCGGACCCGCACGAGACTACGACGCGGAGAAGTCGATCTCCCGCAGGGCGCGCGCGGCACCCCGGTCGAGTACCACGGCCGACGCACAGCCGGCCGGCGCCCGCCCGGCCCCGAGCAGCAGCAGCCGCAGCCGGGCGACCGCGCGCCGGTGCCGGGCGAAGGCGTAGCGCGAGACCCGCCGCCCGCGCCGCCGCTGCCCTGCCATGGCCTCGGCCGGGTCGGCGTCCAGCAGCAGCAGGTGCACCCGGCGGCCCTGCCGCTCGGCGGCCCGGGTGAGCCAGGCCCGGACGAAGGGCAGCGTGCCGCAGTCGTGCACCGCGAGCGGACCGCCGTCCAGCACGGCCCGGCGCAGCCGCCGGTAGTGGGCGAGCCGGACCAGCGGGCGGTAGAGCGCGTACGGGAGCCGGCCGGGCAGCCGGGCCGCGTACTCCTGGCGGACAAGCTGGGAGTCGACCAGCGGGGCGCGGACGCAGCGGCGCATCAGGGTGCTCTTGCCGCTGCCGGGCAGGCCGGTGACGACCAGCAGGTCCCTGGCGGGGTAGTGCAGGGCGGCCGGGCCGGGGCCGCTCAGCTCGTGCACGCCGCCGCGGACCACCCGGGCGCCGGTACCGCGGCCGTCGACGGTCCGGCTGTCGACGGTGCGGGGCGGCGGCACCAGTGGCACCGCCGCCCGCGATGTTCGTACGCCCGTCACCGACCCCTCCCCGCTGTTCCCGTCCCTGGAGCATGGCGCATTCCCAAGAACGAGTAAAGGCCCGTGGTCAGGGCGGGTGCACGGAACCCCGGGCTCGCTAGCCCAGCTGCGGGGCGACCCGGGAGGCGACCAGCTCCAGGTGGTCGAGATCGCCCAGGTCCAGCACCTGGAGGTAGACCCGCTGGCTGCCCGCCGCCGCGTACCGGCCGATCTTCTCCACGACCTCGTCCGGGGTGCCGGCCAGGCCGTTCTCCTTCAGCTCGTCCACCTCACGGCCGATCGCGGCGGCCCGGCGGGCCACCTCGGCGTCGTCCCGGCCGACGCAGAGCACCAGGGCGTTGGAGTACACCAGGTCGTCGGCCGATCGGCCGGCCTGCTCGACGGCGGCCCGGACCCGGGCGAACTGGGCGACGGTGTCGTCCAGCGAGGCGAACGGCAGGTTGAACTCGTCGGCGAAGCGGGCGGCCAGCGCCGGGGTGCGCTTCGGCCCCAGACCGCCGACCAGCACCGGGATGCGCTCCTGGACGGGCTTGGGCAGCGCGGGCGAATCGGTGAGCGTGTAGTACTTCCCGGCGAAGTCGAAGGTGTCGCCGAGCTTGGTCCGCCACAGCCCGGTGATGATCTCCAGCTGCTCCTCCAACCGCCCGAACTTCTCCTTGGGGAAGGGGATGCCGTAGGCGGTGTGCTCGGCCTCGTACCAGCCGGCCCCGAGCCCGAACTCGACCCGTCCGCCGCTCATCGCGTCGACCTGGGCGACCTGGATCGCGGTGACGCCCGGCAGCCGGAAGGTGCCGGCGGTCATCAGGGTGCCGAGGCGGATGGTGCTGGTGTCGCGGGCGAGCCCGGCCAGGGTGATCCAGGCGTCGGTGGGGCCGGGCAGGCCGTCGACGTCACCCATCTTCAGGTAGTGGTCGGAACGGAAGAAGGCGCTGAAGACGCCGAGCTCCTCGGCGGTGCGGGCGACCCGCAGGAGGGTGTCGTAGCTCGCGCCCTGCTGGGGCTCGGTGAAGATGCGAAGATCCATGGGGACCATTCTGGTACAGACCACCCGATCGGGAACGCAGGGAACCGGCCATGCCACGGAACGTCCCGAAGGTGGCCAAGGTCTCAGCACGGAACCGTCACGGCCCGGCCTGCCCGCTCGGCGGCTCGCCTACCGTGGACGGATGTTCGCGACCCCCGACGAGTCCTACCGGCCCTCCCCCGACGAGCCGAGCCGGCCGGCTGCCCGCTGCCCGGCATCGTGGCTGCCTTCACACCCCGGCTGGCCGAGTTCGCCTTCGAGCCCGGTTTCGTCGCGGCGGTCGACCAGCACGCGGCGATGCTGCGCGAACTGCTGTACGCGCAGGGGCCGGAGCTGGCGCCCCGGCCCCTGGACCGCGAGGAACTGTCGGACTACGCGCTGGGCTTCCTGGACGCGCTCACCGAGATCGGCTGGCGGGAGCCGGTCGGCTACGACTACGCCGTCACCCGGCTGACCGCGATCTGCTGGCTGGTGCGCGAGCAGGGCCGGATCGTGTAGTAGACGATCTTGCAGATGATGCCGGTCATGTCGTACTTCGAGCCGCTCAGGTAACGGGCCATCCCGGCCCGCTCGGCGACCCGCTCGGACCCGAGCCGGCGCAGCACCCGGTCCAGGACCCCGGCGATCGCCTTGGCCACGATCCAGCCGATGGCCAGGATCACCAGGAAGGCTATGAACTGCGGAATCACCTTGGCGATCTTGGACCAGGCCTGGGTGAAACCCGACCCGAAGTCGACGGAGAGGGCGAGCTGCTGAGCCACGGAGTCCTCCACTCGGTGACACGGCGCCGGAACGGCGCGGTCGACCCCCCACCCTTCGTGGATAGCAGCACCCCGCCCCGCCCGCGCGCGCCCGGTCGGCCGGATGGTTCCCTCGGGTGAAGACCCCGGCCGTACGCCCGCGTACAGTGGCGGTCCGGGCCGGGGTTCGCCGCGGGGTGGCCGGTTGCGGGTCGCCGGTTGCGGGTTGCAGGTCTCGTGGGACGGGGTTGCGAGTGATGGAGCTGGACGGTGGAGAGGTGATCGGAAGCAGTACGGGCGCGCCCGCCCACCACGCACTGCGCTGGCGGGTACGTCCCTCGGCGGTCCGGGCCGCCGTCCTCGTCCTCCACGGCGGCGAGGAGCACAACCTCGCCCGGCCCCGCCCGCTCAACCTCCCGCTGCTGCGCATGCACGGCTTCCTGCGCGCGCTGACCAGGGCGACGGCGGGCACCGACATCGCCCTCGGAACCGTCCGCTACCGCCACCGCGGCTGGAACGGCGCCCGTGCCGACGCCGCCCAGGACGCCCTCACCGCACTCGACGAACTCGCCGCGAACCTCGGCCCGGTGCCCACCGTGCTGGTCGGCCACTCCATGGGCGGCCGCGCCGCCCTGCGGGCCGGCGGCCACCCGGCCGTCACCGGCCTGGTCGCCCTCGCCCCCTGGTGCCCCGCCGAGGACCCCTGCGACCACCTCGCCGGACGCGACGTCCTGCTCCTGCACGGCGACCGCGACACCGTCACCCCCCCCGCCGACACCCGCGCCTTCGCCGCCCGCAGCCGCGCCGCCGGCGCCCGCGTCTGCGGATACACCGTCACCGGCAGCGGCCACGCCATGCTCCAGCGCATCCCCGACTGGCACCGCGCCACCACCCGCCTCACCGCCGCCCTCCTCGGCCTCCACCCCCTCCCCGCCGAAGCCGCCTCCGCCCTCGCCCTCCCACCCACCTCCCCCGAAGCCCTCACCCTCCCCCTCCCCCGTCAACCCCGCCCCACCCTCGCCGCACCCGCCTGACGCCCCAGCGCAAGGCCGGTACCGGCGCGGTCGCCGCAGACGCACCCCCACCTCGGCCAACCCGCCCCACCCGGACAGTCCGGAGCGGTCGCCGCAGGCGCGCCGGGTCTGTCATTCGGCGGGTGGGGTGGGGAGGTGGCCGGCGAGGAGGGCTTGGCCGAGGGGGGTGGGGCGGTGGGTGACGGTGCGGCCGGTGCGGTCCTTGGTGGTGAGGCCGGAGTCGGCGAGGACGGTGGCGTGTTCGCTGGCGGAGGCCGTGGAGATGTCGACGTGGGTGGCCAGGTCCTTGGTGGAGCAGGGGCCGTGGGTGGCGATGGCCTCCAGGGCGGCGGCGCGGGTCTGGCCGAGCAGGGCGGTGAGGGTACGGCTGGGGGTGGGTTCGGTCTCGGGCTGCAAGGGACCGCTGATCCTCGCCGGGTAGAGGAGGACGGGCTGCTGGTGCGGGTCCTCGAAGCGGGCGATGACAGGGCGGCGGGGGCCGAACACGCAGGGCTGGAGCAGGAGTCCGCGGCCGTCCAGCCGGACGTCGCGCCGGCACCCGCTCGAGAGCGGGAAGCTGAGCACCGGGCGGCGCCAGGCCAGGGCGGGGTGCAGCGAGCCGAGGACCTGGTCCGGTTCGGCGATCCGGCGGCGGCGGCCGTGCTCGGTGGTGACGATGGTCTCGATCTGTCGCCGGTAGGGGTCGATGGCGCGGGTCTGGTAGTCCGCGGTGACGTTGCCGAGGAGCTTCCTGGCCCGCTGGTCGCCCGCTGCCACGCCGCGCGCGAAGGCGCTCAACTCCCGTTCCCCGCCGACGGATAGCAGGTGGTCGCGGAGCGGTTCCTCGGGTGTCCCGGCGGTGGCGCTCTCAATGGCACCCGGGTCCCGGCGGACGGTGAGGAACTCCGGGATCGCCGAGCGGGTGTAGAGGTCGAAGAGCAGTGCGGTGCGCGGGTTCCAGGACGCCCGCAGCCGGTTGCGCCAGACCTGGAAGCGCGGATCGCAGCGGCCACTGACCAGGGCGTGGACGCTGAGGGACAACTCCATCGACATGTCGGGGCGCTCGGCGACCCGGACGCGGTCCAGGTCGTCCGTACCGAAGTGGATTCGCAGCACGGACGCGATCGTCACCCGCGGGCGCCCGGTCCGCAAACTCTTCGGCGAGAACCGAATCCATGGCGGAGCGGGCCGGGCGCGGTGAGACTCGTCGGACCGGCGGCGGGTCCGGGTGACGGACCGGACCCGCCGCCGAGGGCGGGCCCGGCGGCGGGTTCAGCCGAGGTCGGCGGCCGACTCCGCCACCACGCCGTAGAGGTCCCCGACCGTGGCGAGCGCGCCCCGGTGGATCTGGGCGGCGGTGAGCTCCGTGGCGCCGGACCGCAGCGGCCGGGTGGCGCAGGCGTCGGCGACGACGGTGGGGCGGTTGCCGCGCAGGAAGGCGCCGGCGGTGGTGAAGGCGACGCACATGTGGGTCATGAACCCGGCGATGACGACGTCCTGGTGGCCGGCCACGTCCACCAGCGCGCCCAGGTCGGTGCCGACGAAGGCGTCCGGGGCCTGCTTGACGACCACCCGCTCGCCCTCGACGGGGGCGACGTCCGGGTGGATCTGCCCGATCTCGGCGCGGACGTCGTACGGGGTGCCCGGGCCGCCGTCGTTGATGACGTGGATGACGGTGGCGCCGGCCGACCGGGCGCGGGCGAGCAGCGCGGCGGCCGCGTCGAGGGCCTCACGCCAGCCGGTCAGCTCCATGACGCCGCGGGTGTAGGTGTGTCGGGTAGGGCCCTGACCTCTCGGCGCAGAGTCCCCCCTCAGAACCGGGCGTGCGACTTTCACCGCACCCGGCTCAAGCAGGCCCAAATGACTACGCAATTTCCTGCAGCTCCTTGTGGTCGGAAGCGTGGTGCTTCCTGTGGCAGTCGGAGTGAATGAGCACGAGGTTATTGACCTGATCCGATCCACCGCGCGAGCGGTATATCAGATGATGCTTGTGCAGATGCCGGAAATTCGCACTGAACCAGTTCGCCCATTCGCGTACCGATTCGGGCTCATACCCGACCCCGGCAATGAGATCAGTGCCACACAGCGGGCACAGACCCTTTTGTCGGGCTGCCATTCCCACAACCTTCCGGCCGTGAGCCTCTGGAAGCTTGCGCTTATTGCGCCGCCCGGCCCAGTAGTCCACCAATGACGGATCATCCGGAGATGCCGCCCCCGTCACCACGGTGTGGCGAACGATGTGTGTCCAGCTGGGCTTCACCAGATATGCACCGGTCTCCTTGTCACCGAAGACCCAGTTGTCTTTGCGATGCGGGTGGAAGGCCCCGAAGTAGTTGTCCTGAATCCACGCGGTCGACTTTTTCGGATGCCTTCGCTTGGCCCACCTGAACATCCTTATGTACATCCAGTGACCAAGGTCTCCGAAGACCTTGCTCGCTGCCGCACCTCGGTAATAGGTGGACCACCCCTTGATCAAGGGATTGAGACGGCGTATGACATCTGCCGTCTTGGCCGTGGCCATCTCCATGGAGATTGCCGTGACCTTTTCCTTGAATCGCTTCACCGCTTCTCTGCTCGGTTTGGTTAGCAGCTTCCCATCGAACCGGCGGACGTGGAAACCGAGGAAGTCGAAGCCTTCGTCGATGTGGACCACGCGGGTCTTTTCATCGTTGAAAGCCAACCCTCTCGGCTCCAGCCATTCGGCGAGCCTCTGCTTTACCGTGTATGCCTGTTCTTCCGTGGCGCACATCGCCACGAAGTCGTCGGCGTACCGAACAAAGGTCGGGGTCACATGGGCCGTCTTCTGCCAGATCGGCTGTCGGTCTATGTCCCCTGCGGCGTTCCCCATGCCGTGCAGCGTGATGTTTAGCAGCAACGGACTGATGACCCCGCCCTGCGGCGTGCCCCCTTCCGTGGGCGCGAAGCGCCCCTGCTCCATCACCCCGGCTGTTAGCCATCCTTGGATCTCCCGGCGAGCCGGGAAGTCTCCGATGGCATCCAGCAAGCGATCGTGGTTGACCCGGTCGAACGCACTCGTCAAGTCAGCGTCGAGGACCCAGGTCCGCTTCGCGTCCTTGCGCGACATCGTCGTGTGAATGCGCCCTACCGCATCGTGGCAACTTCTCCCAGGTCGGAAACCGTAGCTCCGCTCCTCGAAGAGTGCCTCCCACTCCGGCTCCAGGGCGTTCTTCACCCTGGCCTGCTCTACGCGGTCCCGAATCGTCGGGATTCCGAGTGGCCGCAGCTTTCCGTTCGCCTTCGGGATGTGCACGCGCCGTACGGGCACCGGCCGGCATCGCGGCGCCGCCTCCAGCTCCCGAAGGAGCTGTCCACGGTCCTGATCCGACAGAGCCACTTTCCCATCCACACCGGGAGTACGGCGTCCTTGACTGAGCTGCGTCACCCGGCGGATGGATACCACCGTGTTGTGACGAGACCGCAGCATCAGCTTTTGCAGGTTGCGGAGACGCTTGGCGTCCCCATCTTGCGCAGCCTTGAAGATCCTCTGCCTCAGTCGACGTACGTCCGCCTCTGCCTCGGCCCAGTTCACGCTGCGCCACGCTTTGGCATCGCCCAGGCTTTTCGTCACTCGGGTGGCCGCGTCGGCCGTTGTTCCGGTCATCTTGTCCACCTCCGCGTCTACGTCCAGTTCCTGGTTCTGTCGTCATTGCTTCGGCCTCTTCAAAGGCCCACCTGTCCCGCGTCAGCCCTCTTTCGAGTCCGCGCATGTGCGCGGTATCCGCCAGGTTATGGACAGCGGCCAAGGAGCCGTATCTCTGCCTTTTCCCCTAGGCTTTCGCCTTAGCGGCCTTCGCTTCTCGGGACATCCTATTCCCGCATGGGATTTGTGCCTTCGTTACCTCCGGCCTACCGGCTCGCACCGGACCCATACGGGTTTTCGCTGTTCCACACGCACCAGATGCGACCTGGGTGGGGCGCTCCCTATACTCCGGGGTCAATGGTGACCACGCTGCCCGTTCCAAAGTCCGGTCAGCCACCTCGGGTATTTCACCCGACGACCCTTACCGCCGATTGCTAGTCGTTGCCGCGGTTTTCGATGACGAAGCCTCATCAGGAGTTCACTTGCGTTCGCCCTTCAGGTCTTCCCCTTACCCTGTGGCCAACGACGACCCGTCGGCCCTTGGGGCTTCTTGTCAGGCAGCTTCACACCCGCTAGTTACCCGGCGAGCATGTGCCCTAGGGGACCAGCCATTTTGGTCACTTGGCTGGAGGGAGCACCATCCTCACAGCGCTCCCCGCTGGCACGAGCGGCTTATCAGCTCGCACTCTGGTAGTCGATCAGGACGAGGGTCGCGGCGCCGAGCACGGCGGGCTTGTCGTCGAGGCCGTTGAGGGTGCGCAGGGTGGTGGTGGGCATGGCTGTACCGCTTTCGTCGCCTGGAGGGGTTCTTCGCAGGTCACGCCGGGTGCGGCCTGCCCATGGAACGCTACGGGCGGACTCGGCATGGCGGCAATGCCGTCTAACATGCAGAATCCGACATCGAGGGAGCAGCGAGTGGAGAAGCGGCTGATCGTCGTCGTCCTGTTCGAGGGCGTCGACCTGCTGGACGTCACCGGACCGCCGGAGGTGTTCTCGCTGGTCCGGCGGGAGACCGCCGACGCGGCCGGCTACCGGGTGGTGCTGGCCGCCGCGACCACCGATCCGGTCACCACGGCCGCCGGGGTGCGGATCCTGCCCGATCTGACCTTCGATCAGGCGGCCGCCGCGGGCGGCATCGACACCCTGCTGGTGCCCGGGGCCGTGGAGGCCGACGGCGGACGGGTCCGGGCGCTCACCGACCCGGCGGTGGTCGACCACGTCCGCACCCTGGCCGCCCGGGCCCGCCGGGTCGCCTCGGTCTGCGTCGGCGCCCACCTGCTGGCGGCCGCCGGGCTGCTGGACGGCAAGCGGGCCACCACCCACTGGTCGACCGCGGGCCAACTCGCCGCCGAGTACCCGCAGATCGAGGTGGACGCCGACCCGATCTTCATCCGCGAGGGCGAGGTGTGGACGGGTGCGGGCATCAGCGCCTGCCTGGACCTCTCGCTCGCTCTGGTCGCCGAGGACTTCGGCGAGGAACTCGCCCTGCGGGTCGCCCGCCAGTTGGTGATGTACCTCAAACGTCCCAGCGGCCAGAGCCAGTTCAGCGTCCCGCTGGAGCCCGTCTCCACCACCCGGCGGATCGAGGAGCTGCGCCACCACATCCTGCGCAACCTCTCCGACCGGCTCACCGTGCCGGACCTCGCGGCCCACGCCCACGTCAGCGAACGGCAGTTGGTGCGGATCTTCAAGGCCGAACTGGGTACCACCCCGAGTGCCTACGTCGAGTCGGCCCGGGTCGAACTCGCCCGGCACCGGCTGGAGTCGGGCGACGACACCCTCGAACGCATCGCCACCGCCTGCGGGTTCGGCACGACGGACACCATGGTGCGCGCCTTCCGCCGCCGCCTGGACACCACGCCGACGGACTACCGCCGGCGCTTCCGCACGTCCACGCCCCCGCCGGCCGGACGCTGAGCGCCCACGACGTCACGCCCCCGCCGGCTGCCGAACGGTGAACGACCTGCGGCGTCACGCCCCCGCCAGCCGAACGGTGAACGAGGTACGGCCGGGCCGGCTGGCCGCCTCGACCGTGCCGCCGTGCGCCTGGACCACGGCCCGGACGATGGCCAGGCCCAGCCCGGTCGAGCCGGTGGCCCGGGAGCGGGCGCGGTCGCCGCGGACGAAGCGCTCGAAGACCCGCTCCAGCAGCTCCGCCGAAATCCCGGGCCCTTCGTCGGTGACGCTCAACTCCACGCCTTCGACGGTGAGTTCGAGTCGCAGCTCGACCGCCGTACCGGCCGGGGTGTGGGTGCGGGCGTTGGCCAGCAGGTTGGCCACCACCTGGCTCAGCCGGTGCTCGTCCCCACGCACCAGCACCGGCTCCTCCGGCAGCACCAGGCGCCAGCGGTGGTCCGGGCCGGCCGCCCGGGCGTCGGCCACGGCGCCCAGCACGATCCGGGTGAGGTCCACCTCGTCCTCGGCCAACGGACGCCCGGCGTCCAGCCGGGCGAGCAGCAGCAGGTCCTCGACAATCGCGCCCATCCGCAGCGCCTCGGCGTCGATCCGCTCCAGCGAGTGCCGCACCTCGCCCGGCACCTCGCCGGGGTGGCGCAGCGCAAGCTCGGCGTGGCCGCGGACGGCCGCGACCGGGGTGCGCAGCTCGTGGCTGGCGTCGGCGGCGAACCCGCGCAGCCGCTCCTCCACCGCGTGGCGGCGGGCCAGCGCGTCGCCGACGTGGCCGAGCATCCGGTTGAGCGCCGCGCCGACCCGGCCCACCTCGGTGCGCGGGTCGTCGTCCGGCACCCGCTCGGCGAGCATCACCTCGCCGCTGGCCAGCGGCAGCGCGCTCACCCGCTCGGCCATGCCCACCACCCGCCGCAGCGGGCGCAGCGAGAAGCCGACCCAGACCGCCCCGGCGGCGCCGGCCGCGGTGGCGGCGATCGCGAAGACGGTCAGCTCCAGGGTCTCCAACCGCTCCACGGTGTCCTCGGCGGACTTCACCGGCAGCCCGCTGACCAGCACGTCGCCGTCCCGACCTGACACCGCCCGGACCCGGTAGTGGCCGAGCGGGCCGCCGAGGTCGAGGGTGCGGGCCGGTCCGCCGACCGGCAGGGCGGCCAGGGCGCGCTGCCGGTCGGGCGGGAAGGAGACCCGGTCGTCCTCGTCGCCGGGGGTGTCCACGTCGTCGGCGTCGCCGTCGACCACCCCGGCGGCGGTCGCCCGGCCGTCCACCAGCCGCACGCCCAGAGTGCCGGGGGTCTGGGCCCGGGTGTCCGGGCCGACGCCGGAGCCGGTGTGCTCCAGGCTGGCGGCGTAGCGGCCGCCGGCCTCGGCGAGCTGCTGGTCGAGCCGGTCGACCAGGAAGTGGCGCAGGGCCGCGGCGGTGGCGAAGCCGACGGCGGCGCAGGTGACCACCAGCAGCACCAGCAGGCCGGCGATCAGCCGGGCGCGCAGGGTGCGGGGCAGCAGCCTCCGCAGGAGGTTCGCGGTCCGGCTCACGGCGCGGCCTTGATCAGGTAGCCCGCGCCGCGCACGGTGTGGATCATCGGGCTGCGGCCGGCGTCCAGCTTCTTGCGCAGGTAGCTGATGTACAGCTCCACGATGTGCGCCTGCCCGCCGAAGTCGTACGACCAGACCGCTTCCAGGATCTGCGCCTTGCTGAGCACCTGTCGGGGGTGGCGCATCAGGTGGGCGAGCAGCGCGTACTCGGTCGGGCTGAGCTCGATGGTCTCGCCGTCGCGGGTCACCTCGCGGGCCCGGTCGTCGAGGACGAGGTCGCCGAGCACCAGGGCGTGCGCGGGCGGCCGGGCCGGACCGGTCGCCGGGGCGGCCCGGCGCAGCAGCCCGCGCAGCCGGACCACCACCTCGGCCAGGCTGAACGGCTTGGTCACGTAGTCGTCGCCGCCCGCCGCGATGCCCGCGATCCGCTCCTCGACGGCGTCCCGGGCGGTGAGGAAGAGCACCCGCACCTCGGGCTGCTCGGCGTGCACCCGGCGCAGCACCTCCAGGCCGTCGAGGTCGGGCAGCATGACGTCCAGCACGACGGCGTGCGGGCGCCACTGCGCCGCCTCCCGGACGGCCTCCAGGCCGGTGGTCGCGCCGCGGGCCTGCCAGCCCTCGTAGCGGACGGCGCCGCAGACCACCTCCACCAGGTCCGGTTCGTCGTCGACGACCAGGACTCGCCAGTCGGGGCGGGCGTCGGGGTGCCGGTCGGGTTGCCGGTCCGAGCAGCCGTCGGTGTCGTCCATGGTGCTCCCTCGGTTCGGCGGTGGACGGCTGGAGTGGCCGGCGTTCATTCTGGCCTGCCGCGATGAGAAACCCGTGAGATCGCCGCAACTGGTTCGTGAACCCTCATATGGCCGCTGAACTGCGCCGATGCCACCCCAGGCGGCCGCTGGAACGGGCCTTGTTCAGAGGTGACTCAGAGCTTGCGGTGCGATCGTGGACCGCCCGGCGGGGCAGCGCCACCGCCGGGAGTTGAGGAGGTTCCCGATGACCACTGCCACCGCGCCGAAGTCCCGGCCGGCGTCCGCCGGCCCGCGCCACCGGGCGGCGGCCCACCCGCCGCTCGCCCTGCCCCCGAACGCGGCGCTCGGGCTGATCGCCGCCGGGGCGCTCGGCGTGCTCGGGCTGTGGTGGGTGAACACCGCCTCCGTGGTCGGCGCGGCCGGGTGGCTGACCGGCGCCGGGCGGATCACCGGGCTGCTCGCCGGGTACGCCGCACCGGTGCTGCTCCTGCTGATGGCCCGGCTGCCGCCGGTGGAGCGCGGGGTCGGCGCCGACCGGCTGGCCCGCTGGCACGCGTACGGCGGCCGCTGGCTGGTGGCCCTGGTCTCGGTGCACGTACTGACCGTCGTCTGGGGCTACGCGCTCACCGACGGGCGCGGGCTGGTCGGCGAGGGCGTGGAGATCGTCTTCCACTACCCCGAGATGGTCAAGGCCTCCCTGGGCACCCTGCTGATGCTCGGCACCGGCCTGGTCTCCGCCCGGGCCGCACGCCGCCGGCTCTCCTACGAGACCTGGTACTACCTCCACCTGGCGACCTACCTCGCGGTGGCGCTCGCCTTCGCCCACCAGCTGGCCACCGGCGCCGACCTCGGCGGCGGGCCCGGCCAGGCCGGCTGGTACGCGCTCTACTTCGGCACGGCGGCGCTCCTCGGCTGGTTCCGGCTGCTGCGCCCGTGGCTGCTCGACCGGCGGCACGGCCTGCGGGTGGCCGAGGTGCGGCCGGAGGGCCCCGGCGTGGTGTCGCTGTTCCTGTCCGGCCGGCGGCTGGAGGAACTCCGCGCCGAGCCGGGCCAGTTCTTCCGCCTGCAGTTCCAGGCGCCCGGGCTGCGCTGGGCCGCCAACCCGTACTCGCTGTCCGCGCCGCCGCGCCCGGACTTCCTCCGCTTCACCGTCAAGGACCTCGGCGGGCACAGCGCCGCCGTCGCCGCGCTGCGGCCGGGCACCCGGGTGCGGGCCGAGGGGCCGTACGGGGCGTTCACCGGGCGGCAGCAGCGGCAGCACCGGGTGCTGCTGCTCGGGGTCGGGGTGGGGATCACGCCGCTGCGGGCGCTGTTCGAGACCCTGCCGGGCGAGGTCACGCTGGTGCAGCGGGCGCGGCGCGCGGAGGACGTGCTGTTCCGGGCCGAGCTGGCCGAGGTCGCCCGGCGGCGCGGTGCGGTGGTGCACGAGTTGCTCGGCTCGCGGGAGCAGGTCGGGGACCTGGGCGCCGCGCTCGCGCGGCTGGTGCCGGGCCTGGCCGAGCACGACGTGTACCTGTGCGGACCGGAGGCCGTCGCCGAGGAGGCCGTGCGCGCACTGCGGGCGGCCGGGGTGCGGGCTGGGCGCATCCACCGCGAGTCCTTCGTCTTCTGAACACGTCGCCCCCTCGCCTTCACTCACACGTTCGAGTAGCCGTTCCGGAGGAGTTGTCCTGCCATGCGTCGAGCCGTCGTCACCAGTGCCGCCACCGCTGCCGGGGTGGTGCTGCTGCTCTCGCTCAAACCGCACGAGGCGACCGGGTCCGCGCCGGTGATCAGCTCGGGGTCGGGGTCGGGGTCCGGCTCGGCGTCGGGGTCCGGCTCCGGCTCCGGGACCACTGGCGCCGCCGACACCACTCCGGGCCGGTCCGCCTCCCCCGCACCCACCACCGGTGGCGGCGCCACCCGGAAGGTCAGCGGGGACACCGTCAACACCCGGTACGGCCCGGTGCAGGTGCAGGTCACCCTCGCCGGCAGCCGGATCACCACCGTCGACGTGGTCAAGTACCCGACCCAGGACCGCCGGGACCGCGAGATCAACGCCGACGCCCTGCCCGTGCTCAACCAGGAGGCGATCTCCGCGCAGAACGCCCAGATCGACGCGGTCAGCGGCGCCACCTACACCAGTGACGGCTACATCCGCTCGCTGCAGAGCGCCCTCGACCGGGCGAAGGGCTGAGGCCCCGGTGCTGCGGCACGCCGAGCCCGTGATGGGCACCGTCTTCTCGATCGCCGTCCGCGACCCCCGGCCGGACACCCCCGAGGCGGTACGGCGGATCGCCGAACGGCTGCACCGGATCGACGCGGTGTTCTCCACCTACCGGCCCGACAGCGACATCAGCCGGCTCGGGCGCGGCGAACTCGCCCCGGACGACTGCGACCCCGACGTGCCCACGGTGCTCGCCGCCTGCCGCGAGGTGGCGGCCGAGACCGACGGCTACTTCACCGAGCGGCCCGGCGGACGGCTCGACCCCAGCGGCTGGGTCAAGGGCTGGGCGATCGAGGAGGCCGCCCGGCTGCTGCGTGCCTCCGGTGCCCGGCAGTTCTGCGTCAACGGCGGCGGGGACGTACAGACCTCCGGCGGTCCGTGGCGGCTCGGCGTCGCCCATCCCGCAAGACCGGGCATGCTCGCCGCCGTACTGGCCGGAAGCGACCTCGCCGTCGCCACCTCCGGCACCGCCGAGCGCGGCGCCCACATCCTCGACCCCCGCACCGGCCGCCCGGCCGACGGACTGGCCTCGCTCACCCTGGTCGGTGCCCCCGGCACCGGCATCGCCCGCACCGACGCCTGGGCGACCGCCGCCTTCGCGATGGGCCCCGACCGCGCGCTGGCCTGGGCGGCTCGGCAGCCGGGGGTGGAGGCGCTCGCCGTGCTGCCGGACGGGTCCAAGCGCTGGACGTCCGGACTGCCCGGCCATCTGCCGCCCTCCGGGCCGGCCGACTGGCAGCCGGCTGGCCGGCAGCCGACCGCCGCATACTGATCCGCCGCACCAACTTTGCTACCGCCACGCCGAGTTCACCGGATCAGGTGAACTCCGGCGATCATGACGCGCTCTGCTCCGCACGGTGACGGATAGTGGGGGACCGATCGGGCACGGACCGCCCTTCCCCCAGCAGCAGGAGCGCGCATGAGTGTCGGCGTGACGGAGAACCACGGCGTGACCGAAGGCGGGACCGGAGGCGTGGCCGAGGGTGTAGCTGGTGGTGGGGCCGAGGGCGTGGCCGGGGACGTGGAGCTCACCACCCTGCTGGTCGCCGCCGCCCGGGCGATCGAAACCCACCGCCCCGACGCCCTGGCCCGGGACCACTACGCCGAGCACTTCGTGCGCGCCGCCCCCGCCGCCACGCACTGGCCCGTCCACCCCCGCGACGTCCCCGACGGCGAGGCCGACCCGCTGTGGGGGCGACTCGGCCGCTACTTCGCGCTGCGGACGAGGGCGTTCGACGACCAGCTGCTGCGGGCCGTCCAACTCGGCGCCCGGCAGGTCGTCCTGCTCGGGGCCGGACTCGACGCGCGGGCGTACCGGCTGGACTGGCCCGGCGACTGCACCCTCTACGAGGTCGACCGGCCCGAGGTGTTCGCCTTCAAGGAGCGGGTACTGGACGGGCTCGAAGCCGCAGCGACCGACCGGCCCACCGCCCACCGGGTGGCCGTCAAGACCGACTTCCGCACCGACTGGGCCGGGGCGCTGACCGCCGCCGGGTTCCACCCGGACCACCCGACCGCCTGGCTCGCCGAAGGCCTGCTGCTCCACCTTCCCGGTACGGCGGAACGCGAACTCTTCGCCGCCGTCGACCGGTTGAGCGCCCCTAGCTCCACCCTGGCCTACGAGGCCAGGCTCGGCCCCGAGGCCGCGGCGGTCCGCGACCACCCCGTCCACACCGCGACCCGCGAGCGGACCGGCATCGACCTGCCCGCCCTCCTCGACGCCGAACCCCGCCCGGACACCCCGGCCGACCTCACCGCACGCGGCTGGTCCACCACCGTCCACACGCCCTACGAGTTCACCCGCCACTACGGCCGCGGGCCACTCCCCGAGCCGGACGACGCCCTCGCCGCCAACCGCTGGGTCTTCGCCGTCCGCCCCTGAGGCGCTGCCGCCCCGGGCCCCGGGCCGGGTCGTCGGCGGCGGCCGGTGCCGCGCACCCGCGGCCCCCCGACTCGGCTCGACGTCCGGCGCCGGGCCGGGCCGGGCCGGGCCGGGCCGCATGTTCCCACCTGCGGCCGAGCAAGTCCCAGGCGGTTGTCGTACCGCAGAGGGCTCCAGGCCTTGAGCGTTTCTGCGCAGAGCGCCTCCCGGTGGGCCGAGACGGTGTCGCGTTCTTGCGCAATACTGCGCCCACGATTGACATGAACCGCCCGAAGCGCCAAGCTGCTCTTTCGAAACTGCTCGAAACCACGTTCTTCAAGCATCTTGGATCACCTGATCAAGCACGCACGAAGGCGGTAACTGCGGTGGACAAACGTGTGCTGGCCCTCGTCTCGGCGTGCGCCGGACCCGGACGGTGCCCACCGCCTACTACACCGCCCGGGTCCGCTACCGGGGCCGCCGGCTGTTCCTGCTTCTGGTCCTGGTCACCCAGACGTTCCAGCCGACCTCCCTGCTGGTGGGCCTCTACCGCGAGTTCTACCAGCTGGACATGCTCAACTCGGTCTGGACGCTGATCCTCTGCAACGCCGCCTTCAACCTGGCCTTCGCCGTCTGGATCCTCACGGCGTACATCTCCTCGGTCCCGGTGGAGCCGGAGGAGGCCGCGATGCTCGACGGCCTCGGCTGGCTCGGGGCGCTGCGCCGGGTGGTGCTGCCACCGGCCCTGCCGGGCGTGGTCACCGCGGTGATCTTCACCTTCATCTCCGCCTGGAACGAGTCGCGATCGTGCCGGTGGCGGTGCTGTTCGCCCTGATCGAGCGGCACGTGGTCTCGGGACTGACCGCCGGATCGGTCAAGTAGCCCGCCGAACCAGCAGATCGAACCGAAGAGTCGACAGGAGAACCCCCCGTGCGCCTGCTCCGACCCCATCTGCGAAGGGCCGCCCTCGCGGCGGCCCTCACCAGCATCGCCGCCGTCGCCGGCCCCGTCGTACCGGCCCATGCCGCCGGCCCGCCCGCCGCCGTCCTGGACGGCAGCCACCAGGACGCCACCTGGCAGAGCTCCACGTACGCCAAGGGCACCCTCGGCGGCGCCACCTCCTGCCCCACCGCCGCCCAGGACCCGGACGGCACGGTCTGCGGCCGCTTCGACCTCACGGTCGACGTCCCCTCCGGCTACTGGGACGACAACCCGGAGGGCGGCGTCCCCGTCTCGATCCAGTGGCAGAACCCCACCGACGACTTCGACCTGTACGTCTACGACGCCAACGGCAAGGAGGTCGCCGAGAGCGCCGGCACCGCCGACCCCGAGGCCACCGTCATCCCCAAGGCCTCCGGCACCTACCACGTCCTGGTCGTCCCGTACGACGTGCACGGCGGCTCCTTCACCGGCCGCGCCTACCTCCCCCGCACCACCGACGCGGGCGACCTCACCTCCTTCAGCGGCGGCCAGGGCAGCTACGACATCTCCGCAGGCACCCTCAAGGCCAAGGTCGACTTCCTCGCCGACGACCAACTGCGCCTGCGCGCCGCCCCGGACGGCGACATCAGCGACCCGGTGGGCGGCGCCGTCATCCGGCAGCAGCCCCAACTCCAGACCCGCACCTCCACCTTCGACGCCGGCGACTACTACGGCATCCGCTCCGGCCACCTGGTGCTGCGGGTCTACAAGCACCCCCTGCGGTTCGGCCTCTACCGGGCGGACGACCGCACCGCCATCTGGCAGGAGGACGCCCCGCTGCGCTGGTCCACCGGCGGCCTGCGGCAGAGCCTGGTCCGCGGCGCCGACGAGCAGTTCTTCGGCGGCGGCGAGCAGAACGGCAGCTTCTCCCACCGTGACCGGACCGTCCATGTCGCCAACAGCACCAACTGGAACGAGGGCGGCTACAACAACTCCCAGCCGTTCTACGTCTCCACCGCCGGCTACGGCGTCTTCCGCAACACCTTCGCCCCCGGCATCTACGACTTCGGCTCCCCGGTGCGCACCGGGCAGCAGGAACGCCGCCTGGACGCCTACTACTTCACCGGCGACGTCAAGTCCGTCATCGGCGAGTACACCGCGCTGGTCGGCAAGCCCTTCATGCCACCGGTCTACGGCCTGGAGCCCGGCGACTCCGACTGCTACCTGCACAACGCCAACCGCGGCGAACGCCACACCACCGACGCCCTCAAGGTCGCCGACGGCTACGTCCGGAACCAGATGCCGCTCGGCTGGATGCTGGTCAACGACGGCTACGGCTGCGGCTACGAGAACCTGCCCCAGACCGGCGAGGGCCTGCGCAAGGACCACACCCAGCTCGGCCTCTGGACCCAGAACGGCCTGCCCAACCAGGCCGAGGAGGTCAAGGCCGGGGTCCGGGTGCGCAAGCTCGACGTCGCCTGGGTCGGCAACGGCTACGGCTTCGCCCTCGACGCCTGCGACCGGGCCAAGGCCGGCATCGAGGACAACAGCGACGCCCGCGGCTTCGTCTGGCTGCCCGTCTCCTGGGCCGGCGCCCAGCGCTGCGGCGTGCTGTGGAGCGGCGACCAGAGCCTGTCCTGGGACTACATCCGCTGGCAGATCCCCACCTACGCCGGCGCCACCATGTCCGGCATCGCCTACAACACCGGCGACGTCGGCTCGATCTTCCGCCGCGACCCCGAGATGTACACCCGCGACCTCCAGTGGAAGGCCTTCCTGCCGACCATCATGACGATGGACGGCTGGGCCAGGGACATGTCCGGCAAGCAGCAGCGCGACCAGCAGCCCTGGCTGGACGGCGAACCCTACACCTCGATCAACCGCAAGTACCTGCAGCTCAAGGAGCGGCTGCTGCCGTACATGTACACCCTGTCCGCCGAGGCCACCCGCACCGGCATCGGCGCGGTGCGCCCGCTCGCCCTGGAGTACCCGGACGACCCGGCGGCCCTCGGGCCGAACGCGAAGTACGAGTTCCTGGCCGGGCCGGACTTCCTGGTCGCCCCGGTCTACTCCGCCACCACGGTGCGCGACGGCATCTACCTGCCCGAGGGCACCTGGACCGACTACTGGACCGGACGCACCTACCAGGGACCCACCACGATCAACGGCTACTCCGCCCCGCTCGACACCCTGCCGCTGTTCGTCAAGGGCGGCGCGATCGTGCCGATGTGGCCCCGGGGCACGCTGTCCTGGGAGAACCGCGACCGCGGTGAACTCGACTACGACCTCTACCCCCAGGGCGACTCCTCCTACACCCTCTACGAGGACGACGGCGTCACCCGCCGGTACGCGGCGGGCTCCTCGGCTACCCAGCAGGTGGACGTCCACGCACACGGCCCGGTCACCACAGTCGAGGTCGGCGCCAGCGAGGGCAGCTACAGCGGCAAGCCGGACGCCCGCTCGTACCGCTTCACCGTGCACGGCCGGTCCGTCCCTCGGATGGTCGTCACCCAGGGCGGCCCGCTGCCCCGACTGGACTCGGCCGCCGCGCTCGACTCCGCCGCCTCCGGCTGGTACTTCGACGGGGCCACGGGCGTGACCCACGTCAAGACCGCGCCCGTGCCCACCGACGAGGACTTCTCCCTCCACCTGATCCACGGCGGCCACTGACCCCACCCGCCCCCACACGGCTCCGTCCCGCCCGGGTCGTCCTCGCCGGGCGGGACGGGGCCTCCCTCCTCCTCCGCCATCGGTTCCGATTTGTGACGTGACCCTGTCTAGTTCGTTCGCGTCCTCCGTGATGGGATGTGGTCAACGGGGTCACGAACGCGGGTGGGGGTACGTGGTGCGGAGTGGACGGCTGCTGGCACTGGACGAGGACGCGGCGCGTCTGGCCGCGGTGGGAATGGTCCGGCTGGGGGCTCGGGACAGGCTCGGAGCAACGGACGGGACACCGAACGGGGCACCTCACGGGGCCCCGGGCTGGACGGGCGGGCTGCACGCGGCCTCCTTCGCGGACGCGTGGCTGTCGTTCGGCGACACCCCCGCGCCCGGGCTGCGGATGCCCGCGTCCGCGGTGCTGCCGACGGTCGCGGAACTGGCCGCCGAACTGCTCCTGCGCTCCTGCGGGGAGGACGCGCCGACGGCACTGGAGTGGCTCGGGCTGCACTCGGCCGAGGCCCACGAGCGGGCCGACCGGGAGGGCCTGACCCACCCGGCCGAACCCTGCGCGCTCGCCCTGGTGTGGCACGGCGTCCAGGCACTGACCGCCGCGGACGGGCCGGGCCACCGTCGCCGCATCGAGGAACGGGGCGAGGCCTACCTGCGGGAGCGGCACCGGCGCCAGGACACGCTCGCGCTCGTGCTGTGCTGCGCCCGGATCGCCGCGGCGGCGCTGGTGGAGCTCAGCGAGGGCGATCCGCAGCGCGTGGACGAGTGGTTGGAGCAGGACGCGGCACGCGCCATGCCGCGCGGCGGCCCCGTCCCGCTCTGGGTGCCGGGACGGCCCGGGCAGCCGGTCGACTGACGCGGGGCCGCGGGCCCGGTGGCGCTGCCGGGCCCGCGGCCCCACCTGTGGAGGGACCGGTCAACGCGGCCCGGGGTCGCTGGTGCCGGGCCGACCGTTCTCCAGGTGTCCGGCCCAGCGGCGGCGGAACGCCGGCCCGTCGGCCGCCGCGACGGTGACGTCGTACCAGCGGCTCTCGGCGGGCAGGTCGAAGGTGAACCGGGCGTCGTCCCCGGGGCGCAGGGTACGGCCCTGCTTGGCACCCTTGGTGTACGCCTCCTCGGCGGTCACCGTCCGGGGGGTCTCCCCGTGGTTGGACACCGTCACCCGCACCTTGTTCCTCGCGGGCTCGAAGCGGGCGACCAGGCCACCGACCGTCCTGCCTTCGAACTCCTGCACCGAGCCGTTCGGCCCGTGCGCGACGAGGTGGTAACCGTCGTCGACCAGCGGCCAGTGGTCCTCGAAACTGTCGCCGGCCGAGACGGTGTAGCGGCGGGGCGCCGCCGCCGGCGCCGTCCGGTCGTAGACGTAGAGCCAGGCACCGGCCTTGCCCTTGTTGTCCAGGTTGAGCTGGAACACCGTCGTGTCGTAGGTCTCGTCCTCGTTGACCCGCAGGTCGTACGGGAGCGCGCGGGCCGGACGGGTGCCCTGCTCCTGGGTGGGCATCCGCTGGGGCAGCGGCACCTGGTACGGCTTGCCCCGCGAGGCGATCGGCGCCGGCACCGGGATCGAGACCCGCTGGGGGTCGGCGCCGGAGAAGTCGAGCGCCGAGGTGAGGTCACCGCAGACCGCGCGGCGCCAGGCGCTGATGTTGGGCTCCTCGATGCCGAACCGGGCCTCCAGGAAGCGGAGCACGGAGGTGTGGTCGAAGGTCTCCGAACAGACCCAACCACCGCGTGACCAAGGGGAGATGACCAGCAGCGGCACACGCGGGCCGAGGCCGATCGGCTGCAGTCCGCCGCGGTCCGCACCGGGGACCAGCGGGCTCATCTCCCCCGGGTACTTGGCGAGGTCGAGCAGCTCGTCGCCGAGGCTCGCCTCCAGGTCGGAGGAGACCACTCCCTGACCGCCCGGACGGCTGACCACCGGCGGCATCGGCGGGACGACGTGGTCGAACAGGCCGTCGTTCTCGTCGTAGTTGATGAGGAAGACGGTCCGGCCCCACACCTCGGGGTTGGAGGTGAGCGCGTCCAGCACCAGATTGATGTAGTACGCGCCGTCGGTGGGCGTGGCGGAGGGGTGCTCGCTGTAGTTGTACGGCGGGACGATCCAGGACACCTGGGGCAACCGGCCCTGCTCGACGTCGGCGCGGAACTCCTTGAGCGTGTGGTCCGTCGCCCCCTTCTCCACCAGCGGACCGGACGCGCCCTCGGCGACCTGGTACCGCTCGAAGAACATCAGCGAGTTGTCGGTGTAGTTGTCGGTCGGGGTGCCCGGCTCACCGGAACCGCCCTGGTACAGCTTCCAGCTGACCCCGGAGTCCTCCAGCCGCTCCGGGTAGGTGGTCCAGGTGTAGCCGTTCCTGCCGTTGCGCTCCTCCAGGCCGGGCCCGTTGGGCTTGCGGCCGTAGACGTTGCGCGGGTCGCTGGTGCCGGTCCACAGGTAGATCCGGTTGGGAGCGGTGTCCGCGTGGACGGAGCAGAAGTACGAGTCGCAGACTGTGAAGGCGTCGGCCAGTGCGAAGTGGTACTGCAGGTCCTGACGCTTGAGATGACCCATCGTCATGACGTCCTGCTTCTGGTTCACCCACTGGTCGTGGCGCCCTTCGTTCCAGGCGAGGTGTCCGCTGCTCCAGCCGTGGTCCGTGCCGGCCTGGTACTCGGTGGTGTTCCCCGGGTCGATGTACCAGGGCAGCACCTCCTTCTCGGAGGCCGGCAGACCACGGTCGTGGTAACGGCCGGTCCTCACCGCGGCGGCCGGCTGGTGCCAGTTGGGCCGGCCGCCGGGCAGCAGGGTGGGGCGCGGGTCACCGAAGCCTCGAACACCTCGGAGCGTGCCGAAGTAGTGGTCGAAGGAACGGTTCTCCTGCATCAGGATGACGACGTGTTCGACGTCCTTGATGGAGCGCGTCCTGCCGATCGCGGGCAGGGCCAGCGCCTTGCTGACCGCGGGCGGAAACGCGCCGAGGCCGGCGGCGGCCACGGACGCACCCCCCAGCTGGATGAATCGGCGCCTGTCGATGGAGGCCACGTGGGGTCCTTCCCGGTCGGTGAATGCACGGGTTCCGCTGGAGCACGAACATAGGTGCCGCACGCGGGACGTACACAGTCCGTCGGCGAACACAGCGTGATCTTTCGGCCAACTCCCGTCCCGGAAACGCGAAGAACCCCCATCCGGAATCCGGATGGGGGTTCTTCTGAATGATCGTTCGGCGGCGTCCTACTCTCCCACAGGGTCCCCCCTGCAGTACCATCGGCGCTGTGAGGCTTAGCTTCCGGGTTCGGAATGTAACCGGGCGTTTCCCTCACGCTATGACCACCGAAACACTATGAA
>NZ_JPRF03000071.1 GCF_001188955.3 Kitasatospora aureofaciens
ACCTGCGACGAGGACCGCCGGGCCGCCCAGCGCGCCGCCGACGACGCCCGCCGCACGGTACGCGCCCTGCGCGCCGAACGCGCCGAGATCCCCGCCGCCGAGCAGACCGACGAGCCCGCCGAGCAGATCGCCCCCGCCGCGCTGCCCGCCCTGCGCGAGGCCTACCGGTCCGCCTCCCAGCTGTACGAGAAGGTCGGCGTCGGCGCCGACCTGCGCGCCGAACAGGCCCGCGCCGAGGGCGACGAGGCCGCCGCCGCGGCCGAACTCGACCGCCTCACGAACAAGGTCCGCACCCGCGCCGAGGAACTCCTCGGCAGCCCCGACGGCGCCGACGGCCCGGCCCGCCAGGCCGCCGCCGCCCGCGCCGAGGAACTGGTCGCCACCATCGAGGCCCGCTCCGCCACCGCCAGCGAGCAGCTCGGCCGCCTGCGCGGCGAGGCCGAGCGCTCCGCCCCCGCCGACGGCGAGGCGCACACCGAGCTGCCCGAGGAACTCGTCCCCACCGACCCCGAGCACGCCCAGACCCTGCTGCGCACCGCCACCAGCCGGCTCGCCGAGTGCCGGGAGGCCGTGGACGCCGCCCGCACCGCGCACGCCGACCTCCAGCGCACCTTCGACACCGCCCAGTCCGCCGCCGCCGACTTCGACGAGCTGGCCGGCCAGCTGCGCGACGGCCTGCGCGAGCAGCAGGAGGAGGACGGCCAGCCGGTCGAGCCCTACCTCGGCTCGCTGCCCGAGGCCCGCAACGCCTGCACCGACGCCCGCCGCGCCCTGCGGACGGCCGCCGGCGAGCTGTCCTCCGCCGAACTCGCCGTCCGTGACGCCTCCGACGCGCTGGTCCGGCATGCCAACGCCGCCCGCTACGAGGCCGTCCGCACCCCGGCCCGCCAGCAGATCCGCGAACTGCCCGCCTCCGCGCTGCCCGAGCACGCCGCCGCCTGGGCCGCCGCCTTCGCGCCCCGGCTGCGGGTGCTCACCGACGAGCTCGCCCAGCTGGAGCGCAACCGCGGCTCGATCGTCGACCGGCTGCGCGGCCTGGTCGAGTCCTCGCTCACCACCCTGCGCGCCGCCCAGCGGCTGTCCCGGCTGCCCGAGGGCCTGGGGGAGTGGTCCGGCCAGGAGTTCCTGCGGATCCGCTTCGAGGACCCGGACCCCGCCACCCTGGTCGAACGCCTCGGCGAGGTCATCGACGAGGCCACCCGCGCCGCCGTCCGGAAGAACAGCGACCTGCGCCGCGACGGCATGTCCCTGCTGCTGCGCGGCGTCGCCGCCGCGATCGGACCCAAGGGCGTCAGCGTCGAGATCCTCAAGCCGGACGCGGTGCTGCGCGCCGAGCGGGTCGGCGTCGGCCAGATGTCCGACGTCTTCTCCGGCGGCCAGCTGCTCACCGCGGCCATCGCGCTCTACTGCACGATGGCCGCGCTGCGCGCCAACGACCGCGGCCAGTCCCAACTGCGGCACGCGGGCACACTGTTCCTCGACAACCCGATCGGCCGCGCCAACGCCACCTACCTGCTGGAACTCCAGCGCGCGGTGGCGGACGCCCTCGGCGTCCAGCTCATCTACACCACCGGCCTGTTCGACACCACCGCGCTCGCCGAGTTCCCACTGGTGATCCGGCTGCGCAACGACGCCGACCTGCGGGCCGGCCTCAAGTACATCTCGGTGGAGGAGCACCTGCGCCCCGGCCTGCCCGCCCCGCAGGACCCGGACGGCCCGACCATCCACGGCGAGATCACCGCCACCCGGATGTTCAAGCGCCCCGCGGAGGTTCCCGCGCAGACGTGAAGTCACTAGCGTGATCACATGCTGACGATCGCGCACCTCAGTGACATCCACCTCGGCCAGGTCCACCGCCGGGACGCGGGCAAGCGGGCCCGGCGGCGGGCCGAGCAGGTGATGGCCTACCTGGACGCCCTGCCCGGCCCGCTGGACGCGGTGCTGGTCACCGGCGACCTCGCCGACCACGGCCTGCCCGAGGAGTACCGGCAGGCCGCCGAGGTGCTGGCCTCGCGGCATCCGGTGCTCACCTGCCCCGGCAACCACGACAGCCGGGCGCCGTACCGGCAGGTGCTGCTCGGCGAGGAGCCCACGACCGACCCGGTCAACCGGCTGCACCAACTGCCCGGCACCGACGTGCTGATGCTCGACTCCTCGATACCCGACCAGCACGACGGCCTGCTGGACGACGCCACCCTGGACTGGCTGGACGCCCAACTGGGTTCCGGCCGCCAGGAGTTGCCCGCTCTGGTGGCCTTCCACCACCCGCCGGTCGAACTGCACGTCCCGTTCGTCGACGGGATCCGCCAGTTCGGCGAGGAACGGCTGGCGCAGGTGCTGCACCGCCACCCCCGGGTGGCCGCGCTGCTCTGCGGCCACGCCCACACGTCCGCCGCGACCACCTTCGCGGGCTTGCCGGTACTGGTCGCGCCGGGGGTGGTCTCCACCATCACGCTGCCCTGCGAGGGCGGGAAGGGCATCCTCTTCGACCACCCGCCGATGCTCGCCTTCCACGTCCTGGACGGCGGCCGGCTCACCACCCACTACCGGGTGGTCACCGATTAGCTCCCCGCCAACCGGCGCAGGACCGCCATGAGTTCGTCGGGCGGCTCGATGGAGAACGAGCGCTCGGCCTCGTCGATCCGCGTCAGGTTGGTCACCTCGCCCTTGTGCCACCAGTAGAGCCGGGGCGACAGCGGCCCCGGGTTCTCCTGGTGGACGCGCAGCGCCATCGACGCCAGATCGTTGACCGCGCCCGCGACCCCGGCCTCGGCGAGCGGGTGGAAGAACAGGTATTCCCGGCTGGGCGCGGCGAACAGAGCGCCCTCCTCGGGGAGTTCGCGCCCGGTCACCGCGCGGGCCAGGTCGTCCAGCACCAGCGCCTTGCTGGCCACGAACATCGAGTCGCCGTGCACGGCGTACAGGGTCGAGCCCTCGGTGGGGCCCTGGAGGACGTCGTACTCGACCGGGTCGGCGATCAGGTTGGCCCGGCCGGCGGCCCGCAGCCGCTGCAGCCCGACCTCGGCGACGGCCTTGTCGTCCAAGGTCCGTACGGTGTCGGGCAGGTCGACCGAGAGCGCCTCCAGCAGACCGGTCGCGACCGGCCGGGTGTAGCTGAACGCGGAGGCGATCTCGGCCGGGAACGCGTCGTCGGCGACGAGCCGGAGGTAGACGCGGCTCAGGGTCTCGTCGGCACCGCCGGGCACCGTCCGGGCGGCGCCCGTGAGGGAGCCGAAGTGCCGTGCGACGATCCCGGGCCAGTCACTCGGATCGGTGCGGCGGCAGAACTCGGCGAGGTTGTACAGGTTGTTGGTGCCCTCGGCCCGCCGGAGGGTCTGCCCGGAGACCGTCACCTGTACGCCGATGTCCGCGTGGTACCGGCGCACCAACTGGCGCAGGTGCTCAGCCTGGTCGACCGTCAGGTTGGTGAGGTCGGGGTCGTACTGGGGCTTTTCCTTGGCACGGAAGAACTTCATGATCCCGACTCTAGGGGAGCGCGCCGACGGTCGACCCCGCCGCCCGTGCGGCCGTGGGAGCCGGGCGGCTAGCGCGTCGGCACTCCGCGCTGGGGCGGCCCGGGACGGTACGACTGGCGCTGCTGGTACGGCTGTTGCGGTGCGCCGACGGGCCGGGGGAGTGGCCGGGCGGCCAGCGGCTCGGGAGCGGCCCGACTGCCCGCCATCGGGTACGCGGAGTTCGGGCCGCGCATCCGCTGGGCGGCGACCTGGCGGGAGATCAGGATCTCCAGCAGGCACCACATCGTGCCGAACACCCCGAGCCCCATCGCCAGCAGCGCGGGCGTCATCAACCAGCTGCCCGCGTACGAGGCCAGGGTGGCGACCACCACGCCGACCAGGGTGAAGGCGAGGCAGAGCACGGCCCGGACCGCGGCGTGGCGCACCTCGTCGGGCAGGCGGCGACGGCGGCGTGGCAGGGACATCGGGAGACCCCCAGGCGCGAATCCGGTGGCGGACACGGAACGGGCGCACGCGAAACGCGCCCCCTCGCCTCACTCTGCCCCCGCCGAACCCGGACCATGCGTCCGAATCCACCGAACTGCCGCCAAACCGTGTGATCCGGGGCAGGCGGCGGCCGGAGCTCAGCCCAGCTGCAGGTTGAGCTCGCCCAGGGCGCCCGTGACGATCGTCCGCATCGCCCGTTCCGCGTGGGCGGCATCGCCCCCGCAGATCGCGTCGGCGACCTCCCGGTGCAGCCTGATCGCGTACGGTTCCGGCTGATGGGGCATCAGATGGTACTCGGTCCGGCCGGTGAGTACCGCTCCCACGGTGTCCCCGAGGTGGGCGAACATCTCGTTCCCGGAGGCGCGGAGCACCAGCGCGTGGAAGGCGATGTCGTGCCCGAGGAAGGTGGTGAGGTCGGCCTCCCGCGCGGCGACCGTCAACTCCACGGCCAGCGAGCTGAGTTCGCGCCGGTCGTCGTCGGTGGCGTGGGTGGCGGCGAGTGCGGCCGCGGCCGGTTCGACGGCCACCCGCAGCGAGCCGAGCGAGCGTAGCTGGGCGGGCCGGTCGGCGCCGGCCAGGCGCCAGCGGATCACCATGGGGTCGAAGACGTCCCAGAGCGACTTCGGCTGGACGGTGATCCCGACCCGCCGCCGGGACGCCACCAGGCGCATCCCTTCCAGGACGCGCACCGCCTCCCGGACGACCGTCCGGGACACCCCGAACCGCTGCTCCAGCTCCTCCCCGCGCAGCACCGCGCCCTCGGGGATCTCCCCCGACGCGATCGCCGGCCCGAGCTCGTCAAGCACCCGACCGGGCAGCCCCTGGATCTCCATCCGCCCAGCGTAGACGCCACGCGCCGGAATCCCCACGTCACCCTCCGCCCACGCCCCCCGGCTCCGCCCGCCCCGCCCCCGCCTCACTCGCGCCCGCGCACTCACCGACCCCACCCCGCCTGCACCCCCGCTCCCGGGGGAAGTAAAAGTATGACGATTTGGTTTCCGGCACTTGAATACGTCATATCTTTGAAGCGATAGTGGCGGCCTGCAACGAAGGAGCACCACCCATGGCTCTCAACGTCGAGAACCGCGCCCTCCCGGACGCCCCCCGCACCGTCGTGGTGATGGGCGTCTCCGGTGTCGGCAAGACCACGCTGGCCCGCCTCCTGGCCGACCGCCTCGATCTCCCCTTCGCCGAGGCGGACGAGTTCCACCCGCCGGCCAACATCGCCAAGATGTCCGCCGGCATCCCGCTGGACGACCAGGACCGTGAGCCCTGGCTGCGCGCCATCGGCGCCTGGCTCAAGGCGCACACCGAGGCAGGCACCGGCGGCGTGGTCACCTGCTCGGCGTTGAAGCACAGCTACCGCGACATCCTGCGCGCGGACGCCCCGGACGCTTTCTTCCTGCACCTCAGCGGTGGCCACGAGCTGGTCGGAGACCGGCTCTCGCACCGCACCGGCCACTTCATGCCGACGTCGCTGCTCGACTCCCAGTACGCCACTTTGGAGCCCCTGGGTGCGGACGAGAACGGCGCCGTGCTGGACGTGGGCCCGTCCCCCGAAGAACTCGTCGAGATGGCCGTGGCGCTGCTGCGGCCCGTCAATGGAGACCTCGCGTGAGCATTGCCCCCACTACTCTGCTGGCGGCCGCCCCACCGGCCCTGCCGCACACCAGCGACAACACCCAGCTGCTGGTCGCGGTACTGCTCAGCATCGGTGCGATCATCCTGCTGATCACCCGGCTGAAGCTGCACCCCTTCCTCGCCCTCACGCTCGGCTCCGGACTGCTGGCCGTCGTCGCGGGCGCCCCCTTCGACAAGCTGCTGAACAGCTTCTCCACGGGCTTCGGATCCACCGTGGCCAGCGTCGGCCTGCTGATCGGCCTGGGCGCGATGCTCGGCAAGCTGCTCGCCGACTCCGGCGGCGCCAACATCATCGCGGACACCGTGCTGGCCCGGACCGGCAGCAAGGCGCTGCCCTGGGCGATGGCGCTGATCGCCGCCCTGCTCGGCCTGCCGCTGTTCTTCGAGGTCGGCGTCGTCCTGCTGATCCCGATCGTGCTGCTGGTCGCCCGGCGCGGCAACGTGCCGCTGATGCGGGTCGGCATCCCGGCCCTGGCCGGCCTGTCGGTGCTGCACGGCCTGGTGCCCCCGCACCCGGGCCCGCTGGTCGCGATCGACGCGCTGAAGGCCGATCTCGGCATCACCCTGGCGCTGGGCCTGCTGGTCGCGATCCCGACCCTGGTCATCGCCGGTCCGCTGTTCTCCCGGGTGGCCGAGCGCTGGGTCGGCCCGCTGGAGTCCCCGACCGCCGTCACCCCCGAGGAGCCGGTCAAGCGCGAGCACACTCCGTCCTTCGGCGCGGTGCTGGCGACCATCCTGCTGCCGGTCCTGCTGATGCTCGGCAAGGCCCTGGCGGACGTCGTGATCGACGACCCGAAGGCGATGGTCCAGCGGGTGCTCGACTTCGTCGGCTCCCCGCTGATCGCCCTGCTGGCGGCGACGCTGCTCGGCATGCTGACCCTCGGCAGGGCCGCCGGCTTCGACAGGGCGCGGATCTCCGACACCGTCGGCAAGGCGCTCGGCCCGATCGCGGGCATCGTGTTCATCGTCGGCGCGGGCGGCGGCTTCAAGCAGACCCTGATCGACGTGGGCGTCGGCGACATGGTCAGCCACTGGGCCGGCCAGTGGCACATCTCGGCGCTGCTGCTGGGCTGGCTGATCGCGGTGCTGATCCGCCTGGCCACCGGTTCGGCGACGGTCGCCACCATCACCGCGGCCGGCATCGTCTCCCCGCTCGCGGCGAACATGTCCTCGACCCACTCGGCCCTGCTGGTGCTCGCGGTCGGAGCCGGTTCACTGTTCCTCTCGCACGTCAACGACGCCGGCTTCTGGCTGGTGAAGGAGTACTTCGGGATGAGCGTCGGCCAGACGCTGAAGTCCTGGTCGGTGATGGAGACGATCATCTCGGTCGTCGCCATAGCCCTGATCCTGCCGCTGAGCCTGCTGGTCTAGCGCGCGCCCCGCGCACACCGCCGCCCAGGGGCGGCACCCGGACGGGTACGGGTGCCGCCCCCCGGCGTTCGCGTCAGTGCACCAACAGGCCCGAAAGCACCGCCGCCGTCGCCGCCATCAGTTCCTCGGCCACCGCGCCGCCCGCCGCCGTACGGGCCAGCAGTCCCTCGCGTGCCGCCAGGATCACCGCCGCCGCCTGACGGGCGTCCGCCCCCGCGGGCACCAGCTCGGGCAGGGCCCGTTCCAGGACGTCCGCCGCAGCCCGCGCCAGGGTCCGGTCGTGCGCGGCGACCTGCTCGGCCAGTGCCGCCGACCGGGCCGCGACCAGCCGGAACTCCAGGAACAGCAGGATCCACCCGGTCTCCGCTGGCTCGACCCGCAGCAGCGCCTCGACCAGCAGCCGGGCCCGCTCCCGTGGCGCCAACCCCTCGCAGCCGGCGGCGAGCCGCTCCAGCTCGGCCATCCGCTCGGCGGCCCGGTCGTCGAAGAGCGCCAGCAGCAGGCCCTCCTTGCTGCCGAAGTTCGAGTAGAAGGCGCCGCGGGTGTACCCGGCCGCGGCGCAGACGTCCTCGATGCTCGTCCGCGCGAAGCCGGCGGTGAGGAACAGCTCGCTCGCCGAGGCGAGCAGCCGGGCCCGGGTGTGGATCCGACGACGGGGCGGCCGGGGAGCGGCGGGGTCGGTGGGGGGTGGGTTCACAGGAGCACGATACATGGTGTATTCAGTACAGGTCGTATTCAATACGGCCCGTACTGAAACCGGAGGGGACCACCGCATGAGCGAGCGAAGCGAGCGAACCACCAGGAGGCGCGCACGGGTGAACGCCCCCGCCGAGCGCAGCGAGGCGGGCGCATGAACCGCCTGCTGATCACCAACGCCCATCTGCTCCACCCCGAGGACGGCACCCGCACCGATCCGGGCTGGCTGGAGGCCGCCGACGGCCGGATCACCGCCACCGGCACCGGCCGCCCGCCCGCCGCCACCGACGGCGTCCGGGTCGTCGACGCGCAGGGCGGCACCGTCCTGCCCGGCCTGATCGACGCCCACGTCCACCTGCTGGTCACCTCGCTCGACCTGCGCGATTTCGCGAACTGGACGCCCGGCTACGCCACCGTCCGCGCCCTCGCCGAGGCCGAGCGCATGCTGCGCCGCGGCTTCACCACCGTGCGCGACGTCGGCGGTGCCGACCACGGCATGGCCCGCGCCCTGGCCGAGGGCCTGGTGCCCGGCCCGCGCCTGCTGCACGGCGGCAAGGCGCTCTCCCAGACGGGCGGCCACGGCGACCTGCGCCCGCTCGGCGAGGACGCCCTGCCCTGCTGCGAGGCCCGCCCGAACTTCGGCCGGATCGCCGACGGCGTGGACGCGGTGCGCGCCGCCGCTCGGGACGAGTTCCGCAAGGGCGCCCGGCACCTCAAGGTGTTGCTGTCCGGCGGCGTCGCCTCCCCGCACGACGAGATCGCCGCCGTCCAGTACAGCGAGGAGGAGATCCGGGCGGCCGTCGAGGAGGCGGAGAACCACAACCGCTACGTCACCGTGCACGCCTACCACCCGCGGGCGATCGACCGCGCCCTGCGGGCCGGGGTGCGCTGCGTCGAGCACGGCAACCTGCTGGACGACACCACGGTCGCGCTGCTGCTGGAGAAGGACGCCTTCCTGGTCCCCACCCTGGTCGCCTACGAGCAGACGGCCCGGCTCGGCGCTGCCTCGGGCCTGCCGCCGGCCTCCGTCGGCAAGCTCGCGGAGGTCCGCGACCGGGGCCTGGAGGCGCTGGAGCGCGCCCACCGCGCGGGCGTGAACCTGGTCTACGGAAGCGACCTGCTCGGCCCGCTGCACCCGGCCCAGCTGGAGGAGTTCACCCTGCGCGCCCAGGTCCAGCCGGTCGCCGACGTGCTCCGCTCGGCGACCACCACGGCGGCCCGCCTGCTCGGGATGGAGGGGGAGATCGGCACCCTCGCCCCGGGCGCGCACGCCGACCTGCTGGTGGTGGACGGCGACCCGCTGGCCGACCTCGCCGTGCTGACCCGCCCGGAGGAGCACCTGCGGTACGTGGTCAAGGCCGGTACGCCGGTCTGACGGGAACGCCGGACGGGCGTCCGGGGGGAACCCCGAACGCCCGTCCGCCGTACGCCGGTTACTTGGAGCGCTTCGCCAGGAAGGCCTCGACCTCGCCCCGGATCTCCGGGGTGTCCAGCCCGCGCACCGTCATGGTGGTGCGGCGCCGCAGCACGTCGTCCGCGGTGTACGCCCACTCGTTCTCGGCCGCGTAGGCGACCTGCGCCCAGACGTCCGGACCGTCCTCGTGGATCGGCCGGCCGAGCTCCGGGTTCTCGTCGATCATGCGGGCGATCTCGAAGGAGAGCGTGCCGTAGTGGCTGGCCAGGTGCTTGGCCACCAGCGGCTCCATCCGCGAGCCCGGCTCGCGGTCGATCAGCAGGCGGTGCGCCACCGCGTTCGGCGCGCCGACGCCCGGCAGCGGGACGGTCGGGGCGATCGGGGACATGTCCTCGCCGAGGCTGGTGCCGGGGACGTGGGCCAGCTTCTCCAGCACGGTGCGGCCGATGTGCCGGTAGGTGGTCCACTTGCCGCCGGAGACCGACAGCATGCCGCCGCGGCCCTCGGTGACGACGGTCTCGCGCTTGGCGGCGGCGGTGTCGCCCGGGCCGCCGGGCAGCACCCGCAGGCCGGCGAAGGAGTAGGTGATCAGGTCGCGGTCGAGGTGCTCGTCGCGGATCGCGTGCGCGGCCTCGCCCATGATCTGGTCGATGTCGGCGTCGGTGGCCCGGACGTCCTTCGGGTCGCCGGTGTACTCCTCGTCGGTGGTCCCGAGCAGGACGTGGTCCTCCCACGGGATGGCGAAGGAGACGCGGTACTTGTCGATCGGGATGGTCAGCGCGGCGCGCCACGGCGAGCGGCGCTTGACGACGACGTGGGCGCCCTTGGAGAGGCGGATCGACGGCGCGGCGCCGGCGTCCTCCATCTTGCGCAGGTGGTCCACCCACGGGCCGGTGGCGTTGAGCACCAGGCGGGCGTTCACGCCGAACTCGCTGCCGTCCAGGCGGTCGCGCAGCTCGGCGCCGGTGACCCGGCCGCCGGTGAAGCGCAGGCCGGTGACCTCGGCGTGGTTGAGCACCACGGCGCCGGCGTCGACGGCGGCGCGCACGGTCATCACCGCGACGCGCGAGTCGTTCATCTGGTGGTCGCCGTAGACGGCCACCGAGCGCAGGCCCTCGGTACGCAGTGCGGGCACCTGCTGGGCGGCGTGGGCGGCGGTGGAGACCCGGCCCATGCCGTCGCGGAAGGCGGACAGCGCCGAGTACAGGAACACGCCGGCGCCGAGCTTGGCCGCGCCGTGCGGGCCGCCCTTGTAGACCGGCACGAAGAAGGTCAGCGGGTTGACCAGGTGCGGGGCCACGTCGGTGGAGAGCGCGCGGCGCTCCTTGTGGTTCTCCGCGACCAGCTTGACCGCGCCGGTCTGCAGGTAGCGCAGACCGCCGTGGACGAGCTTGGAGGAGGCGCTGGAGGTGGCACCGGCGAAGTCGCCGGCGTCGACCATGGCGACCTTCAGGCCGGCCTGGGACGCGGTCCAGGCGACGGCCGTGCCGAGGATGCCGCCCCCGATCACCAGCAGGTCGTAGGTGGCCTTGCCGAGCAGCTCACGGGTCTCGGCGCGGGAGGCGGTGCGGCCGGCGGTGCGCTCGGCGCCCAGGGTCGGGATGGTTGCCATGGTGGTTGTGTACGGCGCGCTGGTCGGGCGGCGCCGTTACTCCTCTCGTGTGCGGTGCGGCCCCTGCGGGAGGGGCCGGTCGGCCCGGTGCGGCGGGCCGGTTGAGCGGAACCGGCCGGTCGGGGCAAGGGGCCCCGACCGGCTTGTCGGTCAGTTGTTCTCTTCCTCCTCCACCCAGCCCATGGTGCGCTCCACGGCCTTGAGCCACTTCTTGTACTCACGCTCCCGGGTGGCCTCGTCCATGCGCGGGGTCCACTCGGCGGCGCGGTGCCAGTTGGCCCGCAGGGTGTCGAGGTCGTTCCAGAAGCCGACGGCGAGTCCGGCCGCGTAGGCCGCGCCGAGGGCGGTGGTCTCGGCCACGTACGGGCGCTCGACCGGGGCGTCCAGGACGTCGGCGATGTTCTGCATGAGCAGGTTGTTGCTGGTCATGCCGCCGTCGACCTTGAGGGCGGTGAGCTCGACCCCGGAGTCCTTCTGCATGGCGTCGACGACCTCGCGGGTCTGCCAGGCGGTGGCCTCCAGGACGGCCCGGGCCAGGTGGCCCTTGGTGACGTACCGGGTCAGACCGGCGATCACACCGCGGGCGTCGGAGCGCCAGTACGGGGCGAACAGGCCGGAGAAGGCCGGGACGAAGTAGGCGCCGCCGTTGTCCTCGACGGTGTTGGCGAGGGTCTCGATCTCGGCGGCGGTGGAGATGATGCCGAGCTGGTCGCGCAGCCACTGGACGAGCGAGCCGGTGACGGCGATCGAGCCCTCCAGCGCGTACACCGGGGCCTGGTCGCCGATCCGGTAGCCGACCGTGGTCAGCAGGCCGTGGTACGAGTTGACGATCTTCTCGCCGGTGTTCAGCAGCAGGAAGGTGCCGGTGCCGTAGGTGGACTTGGCCTCGCCCTCCGCGAAGCAGGTCTGGCCGAACAGCGCGGCCTGCTGGTCGCCGAGCGCGGACGCGACCGGGACACCGGCCAGGTCGCCGACGGCCTCGCCGTACACCTCGGCGGAGGAGCGGATCTCCGGCAGGACGGCCATCGGCACGCCCATCGACTCGGCGATGCTCTCGTCCCAGGCCAGGGTCTTCAGGTTCATCAGCATGGTGCGGCTGGCGTTGGTCACGTCGGTGACGTGCTTGCCGCCGTCGACACCGCCGGTGAGGTTCCAGATCACCCAGGTGTCCATGGTGCCGAACAGGATGTCGCCGGCCTCGGCGCGCTCGCGCAGGCCCTCGACGTTGTCCAGCAGCCAGCGGATCTTCGGGCCGGCGAAGTAGCTGGCCAGCGGGAGGCCGGTCTCGCGGCGGAAGCGGTCCTGGCCGACGTTGCGGCCCAGCTCGCGGCAGAGCGCCTCGGTGCGGGTGTCCTGCCACACCAGGGCGTTGTGCACCGGCTCGCCGGTGTTCTTGTCCCACAGGACGGTGGTCTCGCGCTGGTTGGTGATGCCGATCGCGCGGATGTCGTCCTTGGTCAGGCCGGCCTTCTCCAGCGCGCCGCGGACGACCGACTGCACCCGGGTCCAGATCTCGGCGGCGTCGTGCTCGACGTAGCCGGGCTGGGGGAAGATCTGCCGGTGCTCCTGCTGGTCGACGGCGACGATCCGGCCGTCGGCGCCGAAGATGATGCAGCGGCTGGAGGTGGTGCCCTGGTCGATCGCGGCGATGTAGTTGCCAGTGGAGGTCATGTGGAGGGTCCTCGGCTCAAGTTCGGGGGTTACGGGGTGGGTGGGCCTGACACGGACGTTCGGTGGACGCCCGTCCGGTCAGTCCCCGTGCTCGGCGGGTTCGACTGTGCCCTTGCCGGGGGTCCTTTAGAAGAGGGCGTTGTAGACGCCGCCGGCCGCCAGTCCGCCCAGGATCGGCCCGACGACCGGGACCCAGGCGTAGGACCAGTCGGAGCTGCCCTTGTTCGGGATCGGCAGCAGCGCGTGCACGATGCGCGGGCCGAGGTCACGGGCCGGGTTGATGGCGTAGCCGGTCGGGCCGCCGAGCGAGAGGCCGATGCCGACGACGGTGAGGGCGACGATCAGGGTGCCCATGCCGCTGCTGTCCAGGCCCTTGGTGGTGCCGAGGGTCAGGATCGCCATGCAGAGCACGAAGGTGCCGATGACCTCGGTGATCACGTTCTGGATCGGGTTCCGGATCTCGGGCCCGGTCGAGAAGATGCCGAGGGTGGGTTCCTTGTTGGCCTGGAACTGGCCGAGGTAGGTGAGCCAGACCAGCACGGCGCCGATGATCGCGCCGAGCAGCTGGGAGCCGATGTAGAGCGGCACCTGGCTCCAGTCGCCGCTCTTGACCGCGAGCGCGATGGTGACGGCCGGGTTGAGGTGGGCGCCGGACTTGGCGCCGGTCATGTAGGCGGCGATCAGGACCGCGAAGCCCCAGCCGAAGGTGATCGCCAGCCAACCGGCGTTCATGGCCTTCGACTTCTTGAGGGTCACGGCGGCGCAGACGCCACCGCCGAGGAGTATCAGGGCGGCGGTGCCGAGGGTTTCGCCGACGAAGACGTCGCCGTTGGAGAACGCGGACACAAAGACTCCCTTGTCAATGCCCGGAGGTGCGGGTGGGGGCAGGTGGCCGGTGGAACCCTGTGCGGGTGAGCGCGCTGTGGGAGTGATCTTCCCGGCCATCGTTCGACAATGTCGACCGTCATGCGGAAGCTTCCTCCCCAGGTCGGCTCCGCGTCAAGGCGGGGTTACGCAGCTGTGACCCTTCCCTCGGTCGACCCTCCGAAGTTACCCAGCGGAGCGCCCCGAACTGGGACAAAACGCCAAGGCGCGGACAGGCTCACCGCCTGTCCGCGCCTCAGCGTGACGAATCGACCGCCGTGCTCAGAACCGCCCGGCGCCCAGGTCGCGGGAGATCGCCCGCGCCGCGCTGCGCACCGAGGCCACCAGCGAGGGCTTCACGAAGCCGTCCTCGCAGACCCGTTCCACCGGGCCGTTGATGCACACCGCGCCCACCGGGTTGCGCCGGCGGTCCTGGATCAGCGCGGCGATCGAGGCCACGCCCTCCCAGGTCTCCTCGACCGAGTCGGCCCAGCCGCGCTCCCGGATCAGCGCGCACTCGGCGTCCAGCTCGCCCGCCCCGGTCAACGTCCGCAGGGTGTACGACTCGTACGGCCCGTCACCCAACTCGCCCCGCGCGACCGGGTCGTAGGCCACCAGCACCTTGCCGATCGCGGTGCTGTGCAGCGGCTGCATCGAACCGACCTCCAGCACCTGCCGGGTGTCGTCGGGCCGGAAGACGTGGTGCACGATCAGCACGCCCTGCTGGTGCAGCACACCCAGGTACACGGTCTCGCCGGCCGCCCTGGCCAGGTCGTCCGCCCACACCAGCGCCCGCGCCCGCAGCTCGTGCACGTCCAGGTAGCTCTGCCCGAGCCGCAACAGCTCGGCGCCCAGCTGGTACTTGCCGCTCTCCGGGTCCTGTTCGACGAACCCCTCCTGCTGCAGCGTGCGCAGGATGCCGTGCGCGGTGCCCTTGGCCAGGTCCAGGGCGGTCGCCACCTCGGAAAGGCCCAGGCGGCGCTCACCGCCGGCCAGCAGGCGCATGATCGCGGCGGCCCGGGAGAGCGACTGGATCGGGCCGGGCATGGGGTACCTCCGCGCTGACAGGCGGTCGACATTGTCGACCGCAGTGGTGACGGGACGAGTCTGCCAGGCCGCCGTCCGTCCGTGCACCTTCCCCCTCGGTAACCCGGTCTCGGCCGGGTGTTAACCTTCTGCGCCCTCGGCTTCCCCGCCCCCGGTTCCCGCGCCTTCGGTTTCCGCGCCCCTCGGCCGGAGCTACCCGTCCACACCGCTGAGCACGCCGCGCCGCACCGCCACCTCGGCCGCCAGCGCGGCGATCCCGTCCGTACCGATCCGGCAGCAGCCGCCGACCAGCCGGGCGCCGTCCGCCAGCCAGCCGCCCACCCGGGCCGAGCGGAAGGTCGGCTCCCCGCGCCAGTCCCGGCGGTCCGCGTCCCACCGCTCCCCGCTGTTCGGGTACACCACCACCGGCTTCCCGGTCACCTCGGCGGCCACCGCCACCGCCAGGTCCGCGTCCCTCGGCGTGCAGCAGTTGACGCCCACCGCCAGCACCTCGTCCACCTCCGCGGCCAGCGCGAACGCCTCCGCCAGCGGCTGCCCGGCCCTGGTCCGGCCGTCCGCCACGCTGTAGGACAGCCAGGCCGGCACGCCGATCCCGCGCACCAGCTCCAGCAGCGCCCGCGCCTCGTCCGCGTCCGGGACCGTCTCCAGCGCCAGCACGTCCGGCCGGGCCACCGCCAGCACCTCCAGCCGCGGCCGGTGGAAGGCCACCAGTTCCGCGTGGCTCAGCCCGTACCGGCCCCGGTACTCCGAACCGTCCGCCAGCACCGCCCCGTACGGGCCCACCGACGCCGCCACCCAGCGACGCCGCCCGCCCGGCTCGGCCCGCACCGCCTCCCGGGCCAGCTCCACGCTGCTCGCCAACAGCCGCGCGGCCGCCGCATGACCCACTCCGCGCCGGGCGAAGCCCTCGAAGCTCGCCTGGTAGCTCGCCGTGATGGCGACCTCGGCCCCGGCCGCGAAGTACGCCCGGTGCGCCGCGACCACGGCCTCCGGGTCGTCCGCGAGCAGCCGCGCCGACCACAGGGCGTCCGACAGGTCGTGCCCCGCGGCCGCCAGCTGGTTGGACATCCCGCCGTCCAGCACGAGCGGACCGGCCGCCAGCGCCGCGGCGAAGTCCGGCGGGGGAGCAGTGGGCATGGCAGTCTCCTCGGCACGGTCGTTCCTGGTCACAGCCTAGAAGCCGGAGGCCCCCGCGGACCCGGAAAACCGTTTGCCGCCGGGGAACGAAGTCGTTACGTTGTGCTCATTCCGAGAACGACGCAACAGGTGCCCCGGCGGGCGCGGAGAGGAGCCGGCGATGGCAGTGGACGAACCGTCCCCCCAGCCCGCCGCCGGGCCCACGGCCGAGCAGGAATGGCTCGCCGCGTACGACCCGCGCGCCTACGCCCCGATCGCCGTCACCGTCGACGTCGTCGCCCTCACGCTGCGGGCCGGCCGCCTGCACGTGCTGCTGGTCGAACGCGGTGCCCCGCCGTTCCAGGGCTGCTGGGCGCTGCCCGGCGGCTTCCTGCGGGCGGGGGAGGAGGGGCTGGACGAGGCCGCCGCCCGCGAGCTCGCCGAGGAGACGGGCCTGCAGGGCGCCTCCGAGGCCGAGGCCGCCCTCTGCCGCCTGCACCTGGAACAGCTCGGCACCTACGGAGCCCCCGAGCGGGACCCGCGGATGCACGTCGTCTCCGTCGCCTACCTGGCCTTCGCCCCCGACCTGCCCGACCCGCAGGCCGGGACGGACGCGGCGGCCGCCGCCTGGCACCCGGTCGCCGACCTCGACCTGGCCCCGCGGTCCACCGACCGCGCCCGAGCCACCGGTGTGCCCGTCGACACCCACGGGGGTGGCGTCGACGGGCACACCGGTCCCAGCCGGAGCACACCCCGCCCGATCCCGCTGGCCTTCGACCACGCCCGGATCGTCGCCGACGGGCTCGACCGGGTGCGCGCCAAGCTGGAGTACAGTCCGCTCGCCACCGCCTTCCTGCCCTACGACTTCACCATCCCCGACCTTCGCGCCGTCTACGAGGCCGTCTGGGACGAGAAGCTCCACCCCGGCAACTTCCACCGCAAGGTGCTCTCCGTCCCCGGCTTCGTCGAGAGCACCGGCACCACCACCGAGCGCGGCGGCGCCCGAGGCGGGCCCCGTGCCCGCACCTACCACGCCGGCGACGCCCGCCTCCTCCACCCCGCCCTCCTGCGCCCCGGCCGCGAGGAGCCCGCCGGGACCGAACCCGCCGGGCCCGAACCCGCCGGGCCCGGATCCACCGGGAGGGCCCCGGCCGCAGAGCGGGCCCACTGAGAGGGAGGACTACCATCCGGCCATGACCACCGACGAAGCGATGCAAGCGATCCACCGGCCGTTCTCCCACTGCCACTTCTGCGGCACCCCGTACCCGCCCGGCACCCAGGCCTGGCCGCGTACCTGCCCCGGCTGCGCCGAGATCAGCTACCGCAACCCGCTGCCCGTCGCGGTCACCGTCCTGCCCGTCACCCGGCCCGACGCGGACCCCGCCCTGGTCGTCATCCGCCGCACCATCGAGCCCGGTTACGGCCAACTCGCCTTCCCCGGCGGCTACATGGACTACGGCGAGAGCTGGCAGCAGGCCTGCGTACGCGAACTCGCCGAGGAGACCGGCATCCTGGCCGACGCCGCCGACATCCGCCTGATCCACATGGCCTCCGACCCCAACGGCCGCTTCGTGATGCTCTGCGGACTCCTCCCCGCCCGGCCGCTCGCCGAACTCCCGCCCTCGCGCCCCACCGACGAGACCGAGGGCTGGCTCCTCGCCACCGCCGACACCCCGCTCGTGTGGGACTTCCACAACGGCATCCTGCGCCGCTGGTTCGGCGGCGAGTTCGACCCGAGCTGAGCAGCGGCGAAGCCACCGGCCAACCCTGGCGCAGCGGGCGCTCACATGGCATGGTCTGCACCGACAGCCCAACCGGACGGGTTGGCCACGAGCTCACCCGTCCCCACCAACGGCCGGGAGACCACCACCGTGAGCACCCCACCCCAGGACCAGCCGCTCTGGCGCCCCAACCCCGCTCGCGCAGCTGCCACCAGCCTGGTGGCCTTCCAGGCCTGGGCAGCCGAACACCACGGCGCCCCGGCCGCCCCGCTGGCCCCGGCCGCCGACGACCAGCAGGCCGCCCAGCGCTACGCCGACCTGCACGCCTGGTCCACCGCCGACCTCGACCGCTTCTGGACGGCCGTCACCCAGTGGTTCGACGTCCGCTTCACCGAGGCCCCCGAGGCAGTCCTCGCCGACCCGGCCATGCCCGGCGCCCGCTGGTTCCCCGGCGCCCGCCTCAACTACGCCGAGCACGCCCTTCGCGCCGCCGACGACCCGGCGAACGCCGACCGCCCGGCGATCCTCCACCTCGACGAGACCACCGAGCAGCCGGCCGCCCTGACCTGGTCCGAACTCCGCCGCCAGGTCGGCTCGCTCGCCGCCGCCCTGCGCGCCCGCGGCATCGGCCCCGGCGACCGGGTCAGCGCCTACCTTCCCAACATTCCGCAGGCCGCCGTCGCCCTCCTCGCCACCGCCGCCGTCGGCGCCATCTGGACCAGCTGCGCCCCCGACTTCGGCGCCCGCAGCGTCCTCGACCGCCTCCAGCAGATCGAACCCGCCGTCCTGTTCGCCATCGACGGCTACCACTACGGCGGCAAGGACCACGACCGCACCGAGGTCGTCGCCGAGCTGCGCCGCGAACTCCCCAGTCTGCACACCGTCGTGCACGTCCCGCTGCTCGGCGCCCCCGCCCCCGAGGGCGCCCTCCAGTGGGACGACCTCGTCGCCGACGACGCGACCCCGGTCTTCGAGCCCGTCCCCTTCGACCACCCGCTCTGGGTCCTCTACTCCTCCGGCACCACCGGCCTGCCCAAGGCCATCGTCCAGAGCCAGGGCGGCATCCTGCTCGAACACCTCAAGCAGGCCGGCCTCCACCTCGACCTCGGCCCCCAGGACCGCTTCCTCTGGTACACCTCCACCGGCTGGATGATGTGGAACTTCCTGCTGGCCGGCCTCCTCGTCGGAGCCACGATCGTCACCTACGACGGCAGCCCCGGCCACCCGGACACCGGAGCCCTGTGGTCGGTCGCCGCCCGCACCCGCGCCACCGTCCTCGGCACCTCCGCCGCCTATGTCATCGCCAGCCGCAAGGCCGAACTGCACCCCGGCCGCGACCTCGACCTCTCCGCGGTCCGCTGCATCGGCACCACCGGCTCCCCGCTCCCGCCCGACGGCTTCCGCTGGATCTACGACGAGGTCAAGCAGGACGTCTGGCTCGCCTCGGTCAGCGGCGGCACCGACGTCTGCTCCTGCTTCGTGGGCGGCGTCCCCACCCTGCCGGTGCACCTCGGCGAGATCCAGGCCCCCTGCCTCGGCGCCGCCGTCGAGTCCTGGGACGTCCAGGGCCACCCGCACACCGACACCGTCGGCGAACTCGTCGTCACCAAGCCCATCCCGTCCATGCCCACCGGCTTCTGGAACGACCCCGAGGGCACCCGGTACCACGACAGCTACTTCGACACCTACCCCGGCATCTGGCGCCACGGCGACTGGATCACCGTCACCTCCCGCGGCACCGTCGTCATCCACGGCCGCTCCGACTCCACCCTCAACCGCCAGGGCGTGCGGATGGGCTCCTCGGACATCTACGAGGTGGTCGAGCGACTCCCCGAGATCGCCGAATCCCTGGTCATCGGCCTGGAGGAGCCCGACGGCGGCTACTGGATGCCGCTGTTCGTCGTCCTCGCCCCCGGCGCCGAACTCGACCAGGACCTCATCGGCCGCATCCGCACCTCGCTGCGCACCGAACTCTCCCCGCGCCACGTCCCCGACGAGGTGATCGCCGTCCGCGGCCTGCCGCACACCCTCACCGGCAAGCGCATCGAGGTCCCGGTCAAGCGCATCCTCTCCGGCACCCCGCTGGAGCAGGCCGTCAACCCCGGCTCCGTCGACAACCTCGACCACCTGCGCTTCTTCGAGCAGCTCCGGGTCGACCGCCAGGCCTGACCGGCAGCTGACCCTCCCCGCGCAACGCCGAAGGGGCGCCCCCACCGCCATGGGTGGGGGCGCCCCTTCCGCTACTCCTACGCCTTGTCACGTCCTACTCGCCGGAGAGCACCTGCTGCGCCGCGGCCCGCGCCTCGTCGGCACTGTCCGCGGCCCGGGCCGCCTCGGCCGCCCGACGGCACTGCGCCAGCGTGTACTTGGCCAGCATGCTCCGCACGTACGGGATCGAGGCCGAGCCCATGGAGAGGCTGGTGACGCCCAGACCGGCCAGCACCACGGCCAGCAGCGGGTCCGAGGCCGCCTCACCGCAGACACCGCAGCTCTTGCCGGTCACCTGCGCCGCCTCGGCGGCCGAGGCGATCAGGTCCAGCAGCGCCGGCTGCCACGGGTCCTGCAGCCGGGCCAGCGCACCGACCTGACGGTCGGCCGCGAAGGTGTACTGCGCCAGGTCGTTGGTGCCCAGCGACAGGAACTCGACCTCCTGCAGGATCGCCCGGGCCCGCAGCGCGGCCGACGGGATCTCCACCATGGCGCCGAACTTGGCCTGCAGCCCGGCCTTGCGGCAGGCGGCCGCGAAGTCCCCGGCGTCCTTGCGGTCGGCCACCATCGGGGCCATCACCTCGAGGTGCACCGGCAGGCCCGCGGCGGCCCGGGCCAGCGCCCGCAGCTGGGTGGCGAGCACCTCGGGGTGCTCGAGCAGGGTGCGCAGACCGCGCACGCCCAGCGCCGGGTTCGGCTCGTCGACCGGGGTCAGGAAGTCCAGCGGCTTGTCCGCGCCCGCGTCCAGTACCCGGACCACGACCCGACCCTCCGGGAACGCCTCCAGCACCTTGCGGTACGCCTCGACCTGCTTCTCCTCGCTCGGAGCCTGCGCCGAGTCGTCCAGGAAGAGGAACTCGGTACGGAACAGGCCCACGCCCTCCGCACCGTTCTCCAGCGCGGCCGGCACGTCCGCCGGGCCACCGACGTTGGCCAGCAACGGCACCCGGTGCCCGTCCGAGGTCTGGCCCGGACCGGAGGAGGCGGCCAGCGCGGCCTTGCGCTCGGCGGCGACCGCCCGCAGCTCCTCCTGCTTCTCCTGCGAGGGGCCGAGCAGGACATCGCCCGAGCTGCCGTCCACGGCGACGACGGTGCCCTCGGCGACGTCCGTCGCCCCCGGCAGCGCGACCACGGCCGGCACGCCCAGCGCCCGTGCCAGGATGGCGCTGTGGCTGGTCGGCCCGCCCTCCTCGGTCACGAAGCCGAGCACCAGCGTCGGGTCCAGCAGCGCGGTGTCGGCCGGCGCCAGGTCCCGCGCGAACAGCACGTACGGCTCGTCACTGTCCGGCACACCCGGCATCGGCACGCCCAGCAGCCGGGCCACGATGCGGTTGCGCACGTCGTCCAGGTCGGCGACCCGCCCGGCCAGGTACTCCCCGGCGGAGGCCAGCAGCGCCCGGTAGGCGGCGAAGGCGTCGTACACACCGCGCTCGGCGCTGCTGCCGACGGCGATCCGGCGGGACACGTCGGCCATCAGCTCCGGGTCCTGCGCCATCAGCGCCTGGGCCTCCAGCACCGCCTGCGCCTCGCCGCCGGCCAGGTTGCCGCGCGCGGTCAGGTCAGCGGCGACCGCCTCGACCGCGGCCTGGGCGCGCGCCTGCTCCCGCGGGGCGTCCTCGGTCGGGATCTGGGTGGTCGGGGGCTCCAGTACCGCCGTGCCCATGTGCCGCACCTGGCCGATCGCGACCCCGTGGCTGACACCCACGCCGCGCAGTGTCTTCTCCATGTACCTGTATCTCCGCTGAGAGGGGCGGTTCCGCCGGGAACCGCTGAGTGCCGGGTCGCCCCGTCAACTCCTGCGGGGCGGGTGTGTCTGTGGTTGAGGGGTCAGCTCCAGCTGAACAGCTTGTCGCCCGCCAGCACGTCGCCGTTCTCGCGGACGTCGACCAGCGAGTCGGTAGCGGCCTCGAGCGCCACGATCGGCGAGATCGGCGACTTGCCCGCGGCCTCGACGGCGGCCGGGTCCCACCGGATCACGGCCTGACCGCGGGTCACCGTGTCGCCCTTGTTGACGAGCAGCTCGAAGCCCTCGCCGTTCAGCTGAACGGTGTCGATCCCGAGGTGAGTCAGCACACCGTGCCCGTCGGCGTCCACCACGACGAAGGCGTGGGGGTGCATGGAGACCACGACGCCGTCCACCGGAGCGACCGCCTCGGTGGGCTCGCGAACCGGGTCGATCGCGGTGCCCGGGCCGACCATCGCGCCCGAGAACACCGGGTCCGGCACGCCGGCGAGCCCGACGAGCTGGCCGGTCAGCGGCGACGTCACAGTGGTCATGGTTGTGCCTCCCAAGTGCGCAATACAGCGAGCGGCCGCGAGGTGCGGCACACGATCATCTGAGCCTAAATCATGTCAACTTAGGACATCTGCTGACATTCTCGGGCGAAGACCCACGCCCCCGCCCGCCTGCCGACCGGCGTCACATCGGCTCGCGACTGGTCTAGTCCTCTTGGCCGATGCGCCGCACTCTACAGGCATCTTGGCGAATCGGGACCATTGCTGTATATGCTCGCGAGAGCAACAAATCATGCGCCGTCCGGGTGAACCGGCGCGCGCCCCGATTCGCACTCCGACGGCCGAGCCGCTATGGTTGGTCGAGTCGCCGCGAGTCGGCGGTTAACACCAGATTTCGGATGCAGAAAGCCCCGGTAAACGGAGCGGAAAACATCTGGTAAGCTGGAAACACGAACGAAGCGCCCGGAGGGCCCGCTGGAAGGCGGTCCGAAGGAAGCGTCCGTTCCTTGAGAACTCAACAGCGTGCCAAAAGTCAACGCCAGATATGTTGACATCCCCGGCCTCGATCGTCTGATCGGGGTTGGAGATTCCTTTTGAAACAAACACTAGCGAGGACGCAGTGCGCGGGATCACCCTATTCCGGTGGTTGCCGTGCCGCTCAACGCGGGTGTCGACCCGATTACGGGTAAACATTCACGGAGAGTTTGATCCTGGCTCAGGACGAACGCTGGCGGCGTGCTTAACACATGCAAGTCGAAC
>NZ_JPRF03000072.1 GCF_001188955.3 Kitasatospora aureofaciens
TCCGAAAAGCGAATCCGGCCGAAATCCCGATAAACAGGCACGCCGAATCGGCAAGCGGTGTTTCTCGTGGATTGGCCACTCCGGGACCGTCCGCGCAGAACCTGCGTGTCCGGTGCTCCCTGCCGAGCGACTGGGAGACAGTACCCCTACTCGGCGCTCGATACAAATGCCCTGCCCGGGGCCGCCACGGGAGGAAGGGGGCGGCCCCGGGCGCGACGGCGTGCCTAGTGGAAGAGGCGGTCGCCGCTGTTGGCCATGCGGTGGGTGCTGCTGTGGCGGTTCACCCAGTCGCGGACCAGGGTGACGGCATTGGCGCACTGCCAGCTGTCGTCGTACTCCCGCACGCCGGTGAAGGCGCCGTAGCCCGCGATGATGCCGTCCACCCTGGCATCGCCCAGGAGCTTGTCGACGTACCAGGGGTCGTTGTAGGTGGTCGTCCAGGACAGCGTGGCTGCGAGCTGGCCGGAGGCCCGGTCCGCCGCCCCCTTCTTCAGCTCGGTGCAGGTGTTCCAGGTGGCTTCGGTGCAGTTGCCGAACCCCTTGGTGATGTCGCTGTCGCCGTAGTCCATCGCCCGGTGGCCGGCGGGGATGCCGGAGCCGGACCGGGTGAAGGCGTTCTGGACCTGGTCGCGGGTGCCGGTGGTGGTCATGCCCTCCAGCCGGCCGAGCTTGCCCTCCAGGCTCTTCCAGCCCCGGCCGCCGACGTCGGGGGTGTTGCCGCCGTGGTACTCGAAGAAGCCGTAGATCACCTGGATCCCGGCGGCGGTCAGCCGCTGCGCCTTGTCGTGCAGGCCGGCGACGCTGCAGGTGCGGTTGGGCTCCTCCCCGCAGTAGTTGGGGTCCTTGATGTCCAGCCAGACCAGCGACAGCCTGCGTCCCGCGTTGGCGTTGGAGAGGATCCGGTCGATCATGCTGTCGAAGCCGGGCCCCCGCCGGTTGTCACCGGCGGAGGAACAGTCGTGGTAGGCGCGCCACTCGTTCGGGTTCCACCACGAGCAGACGTCGATCTCGATGCCGTTGGCGCCGTGCTTGAGCGCGGCGTCCACACCGTCCAGGGTGTCGACCCGGTGCGCGATGGCGTAGATCGGGTGGCGCTGGTCGGCGGCCGCGGCCGGGGAGGTCCCCAGCGTCGTGCCGCCGACGATCCCGCACAGCGCCGCAGCCAGGGCCGGCAGCACCCGCACGCCGTTCTTGAGGTGAGTGGTCAAGAGAAGCACTCCTTCTCGCCAGTGTTCTGAAGTGAACATGACCGATCTCACCAACTGTACGTCCTCGAACGGAAGATGGGCGCTTTCTCTCGGGCTTTCGTCATGGCAGGCCAGTTGACGGGAGATCGATCACGGGGCGTGATGGCGACCGAGCTCTGCCCCGCGGGCAGTCAGCGCTGCCCCAGTTGGGCGGTGATGGCCGGATCGGTGATCGCCGTGTCATCGGCCAGCATGACCGCCTTGCTGAGGATGACCGCCAGCATCCGGTCGCCCTCGAACGGCAGGTACGGCAGATACGGGCCCGGCGAACCCGCCCGCCCGTCGGACGGGTCCTGCGAGGCCGGCACGATGCACAGGTAGCGGTCGTCGGGCGTCATCAGGACGTTGCCCGAGCCCAGGTGGATGCGGTACGTGTGCAGCTCGCCGCGCACCTCCAGGAAGCGCCCCTCCACCGTGCAGCGCGCCCCGACCGCCAGCCGGGGCAGCAGCCTGGCCAGCAGCTCGCCACGCTCGCGGGCGCTCTGCGACAACTCGCCGAAGCCGTACTCCCGCCAGTAGTCGCGGTAGCGCCCCTCCGGACCGCCGTCCGACCAGGTCGGATCGTTGCCGACGCTGCACACGCCCACGAACAGGTCCACGTCGCGCAGCACCTCGCTCAGCACCAGTGGAGGCACCTCCGTGAGCGGCACCGGCTCGGGTGTCTCGACACCCGGAATCATGAGCGGGCTGAACTGGCCGCTGCCCGCGTGGGTGAGGTTCTCCGGCGCGTCGATCGGGTAGAAGCGCACCTGGTCGGTGCCCAGGTGATCGAAGGTCTCTCCCCAGTCCGCGTCCGTGCCGTTCACCCAGAACTCGGCGCGCAGGCCCCACTCGGGCAGCAGGCGCTTCGGAGCGGCGACGGAGTTGTCCACCGCCAACTGCAGCTGGCTGTGCCAGCCCCGTGCGCCCGCCAGCGCGTGGAACCGGTGCTGGCGCAGCACGTGTGCGGCGAAGCGGTTGGAGTAGACCCGGGTGTGCTCCTCCGCCGGGGTGAGCAGGTACACCTCCCGGTGCGCCTGCTTGAAGGGCTGGACGACTCGGTGGCGTTCCAGCAGGGCGCGCCAGGCGAGCACCTCCTCGGTCGGGTGGCCGACCGGGTGCCACAGCTCGACCACCGCGTCGGCGGCGGGCGCGGGCTCGTCGCCGGTCAGGGTGCGCAGCGCGCCGTCCAGCCAGGCGCAGGCCGTGCCGTCGACGGTCCAGATCAGCCGACGGGCCACGGTGCCGACCAGCGGGTGGTCCAGGATGCGCGCCCGCCAGGCGCCGTACCGCCAGCTGCGCCGGGCCAGGAACTGCCGGTCCAGCCGCTCGGACTGGGCCGTCAGCATCTTCTCCAGGTCCTTGACCTCTGCCTTGAACTCCTTCAGCCCGTCGGCGTGTTCGCGGCGCACCGAGGCCGGCGGGGACTTCACCGGACGGCCGGCCTCGTTGTACCAGGTCTGCCGCACCCGGGTGCCTTCCACCAGCAGCTCCACCCGGGCGTCGCCGAAGTGCTCGACGCGTCGGCCCGGCTCGGTCATTCCGTAGCTGGGGACGGCGAGTTCCTCGATCTCGGCCCGGCCGAGGCCGAGGGCCGCGGCCCGGTCCCGGAGCGCCTTGTCGAGTTCCTTGACGGTGCCCTTGTAGGTCACCCGGGTGGTGAGGACGGCCAGTTGGGCGAGCCCCTCCTCGCCGTCCAGGCGGGCGAGGCCGTGCACGGCGGCATTGGCCACCTTGGGCGCCTGGGGGCCGATGCCGGGCACCTTGCGCAGCGCGGACTCCACCAGTCGCCCGAGCACCCGGGCGCTGTCGGGACGGGCCGGGGCCAGGGGCAGCAGCAGGGCGATTCCGCGCAGCGCGTCCAGGTTGTACGGGTCGAGCTGGCCGGCGCCCGCGCCGTCCGGGTCCGCGACCAGTTCGAGGGTGCGCGGGCGGCCGACCAGCGAGAGCCACTCGGTGATCCGCTCGCGGGCCCGTTCCGGACCGACGGCGTCGATCAGCGCCCGGCCAGTCCGCTCCCAACGGGCTGTCGGCTTGGCGGACTTGACCTCGAAGGCATGCTTGAGCAGAGCCGCCCAGGGGCCGCCCGCTCCTCCGGCCGGATCGCGCCGCGAACCGAGCCGGGCGTCAAGAAGCTCGGCGTCGAGTGCGGCGACGTCGGCGAGGGCCCGGTCGGCCCAGGCCTCGCCGGGGCTGAGCAGCGGCTCGGTGAGAGCCGCCGCGAGGTCGACGACGGCGCTGTGGTGGGGCCGGATCGACAGGGCGCTGCGACGGACGCCGGCGACCACCGCGGCGTCGACCGGCCGGCCCGCGGCGATCTCCTCGCCGATCAGCGCCTCCGCCTCGTGGAGGTCGGTGATGAGCCACTGGCGGCCCATCAGGTGCAGGCGGTCCTCGCGGAGCTCACGGGCCGGCCCCGGCGGGAAGCCCCTGGACACGGTGGCGGCCAGGTGGATCAGCGCGGTGCGTTCCCGCCTGATCCTCTCGGTCTCCACGGGCCGCCACAACATCAGCGTCCACTGCACCAGGCCCGCCACCAGCGCGGCCCGGGTGTTCCGGTGCAGTTCGAGCAGCCGCTCGCGGACGGGCTGCACTCGCTCGTCGGACCAGTCGCCGCCTATCGCGGCGTCGACCTCCGACAGCGCCCCCACGATCCCGTCCACGTGGCCGGTGTCGAGCGCGTCGAGCAGCCGGGCCGCCGCGGAGTCGAAGGGATCGGTCGTCGTCGTCATCATCAGCCACCCACTAGCGGAACGAGTTTCAGGAAGCACACCTCGGTGTCGGCGCGCAGGTCCAGCTCGGCGTCGAGGTCCTCGATCTGCCGGTCACCGACGAGCACCAGGAAGCCGTTGCGGCCGAACGCCTCGACGGCGTCGAGGAACTGCCGCTCGGGGTCGACCGCGCGATCCTCCGGCCGCCGGTGGTCCCCGTTCAGGGTCCGCTCGGCCGCGGTCGGCTGCACCGGGCCGTGGAACGCCCCGGAGCGGCCTGCGTCGTGTTCGGCCACCTCCCGGTGCACCCGGCGGCGGATCAGCTCGCGCAGCGTCAGCCGCTCCTCCGCGACAGCGAGCCGCCACGCGTCCCGCCGCACCCCCGATGTCGTCTCGTCGACGAAGATCACTGTCGCCATGCCGCAGACCCTAGCCACCGACACCGACAGCACGCCGTGCGGGACGGGCCCGCGGCCTCGGACCGGTCTGCGGTGCGCACCCTGTTCCCCGGCCCGCCCGGGTGCCGTACCGTGACCGGATGACCACGATCGTGTCTTCCCGGTACGACGCCGTGATCGTCGGCGGCGGGCACAACGGACTGGTGGCCGCGGCCTACCTGGCTCGGGCCGGCCGACGGGTGCTGGTCCTGGAACGGCTCGCCCGGGTCGGCGGGGCCGCCGTCTCCACCCGGGCGTTCCCGGGCGTGGACGCCCGGCTGTCGCGCTACTCCTACCTGGTCAGCCTGCTGCCGCGGAAGGTGGTCCGGGACCTCGGGCTGCGGCTGGAGCTGCGGCGGCGCCGGATCGCCTCCTACACCCCCACCGAGCGGGACGGGAAGCCCACCGGACTGCTGGTGGACGCGGCCGACCCCGACCGCACCCGGGAGTCGTTCCGGGCGCTGACCGGCGGCGACCGGGAGTGGCAGGCCTGGCAGCGCTTCTACGGGACGACCGGGGAAGTCGCCCGGCGGGTGTTCCCGACGCTCACCGAACCACTGCCCTCCCGCGCCGAGCTGCGCCGACGGGTCGACGACGGGGCCGCCTGGACGGCCCTGTTCGAGCGGCCGCTCGGCGAGACCGTCGAGCGGGCCTTCACCGACGACCTGGTGCGCGGGGTGGTCCTGACCGACGCGCTGATCGGCACCTTCACCCACGCGCACGACCCCGCACTCCTGCAGAACCGCTGCTTCCTGTACCACGTGATCGGCAACGGAACCGGCGACTGGGACGTCCCGGTCGGCGGGATGGGCGCGGTGACCGACGCGCTGTCCGAGGCGGCGCTGGCGGCCGGCGCGGAGATCCGGACCGGCTGCGAGGTCACCGCCGTGGCCACCGACGGCCGCGGCGACGCCGAGGTGACGTACCGGCACCGGGACGGCGAGGCGACGGTGGCGGCGCCCAAGGTCCTGGTGAACGCCGCGCCCGCCGCCCTGGCCCGGCTGCTGGGCGAGGAGCCGGGGCCCGCGCCGGAGGGCTCCCAGCTGAAGGTCAACATGGTGCTGCGCCGCCTGCCGCGGCTGCGGGACGCCGCCGCCGACCCGCGCGAGGCCTTCGCCGGCACCTTCCACATCGCCGAGGGCTACCGCGACTTGGAGACCGCGTACACCGAGGCGCTGGCCGGCCGGCTGCCCTCGGCGCCGCCGTCCGAGATCTACTGCCACACGCTGACGGACCCGTCGATCCTGGGCCCGGAGTCCGCCCGGCAGGGGCTGCAGACGTTGACCCTGTTCGGCCTGCACATGCCCGCCCGGCTGTTCGGCGACCCGACGGCCAAGGGGCGCGCCCTGGCCGCGAGCCTGGCGCAACTGGACGCGGTGCTGGCCGAGCCGATCGCCGACTGCCTGGCCACGGACGCCGACGGACGGCCCTGCATCGAGGCCCGGACGCCGCCGGAGCTGGAGCGGGAGATCGGGCTGCCGGGCGGCCACATCTTCCACCGGGACCTCGCCTTCCCCTTCACCGACGAGGAGCCGGCGGACGCCGCCGCCCGCTGGGGCGTGGCCACGGCCCACCCGAACGTCCTGCTGTGCGGGGCGGGGGCCGTCCGCGGCGGCGGCGTCAGCGGCATCCCGGGGCACAACGCGGCGCAGGCCGTCCTGGCGGACCCGGGCCGCTGACGAGGGGCCGTCCCGGCACCGGTCGAGGTGCCGGGACGGCCCGGACGGGCGCGGCCCTCAGGCGCAGGCATCAGGCATCAGGCATCAGGCGCGGTCGTCAGGCACGGTCCTCAGGCGCGGGCGAGCACCCAGCCGCCGAGGCCGTCGCAGGCCCAGGCGGCGTAGCTGGTGGACCGGAAGCCGGACGGGACGGGCGAGCCCGGGCAGGTCCACAGGCCCACGCGCGCGGTGTTGTGGCGCCAGGCCCCGGCGCCGTCGCAGGCGGTCGTCATGTGCCCGGTGATCACGTAGCCGGCCACCACCGGGGAGCCGGAGCAGGTCCAGATCCCGTCATGGGGGTGGGTGTGCTGCCAGGAGCCGATGCCGCCGCAGCCGGCCCGCAGGTGGTTGCTGATGACGTAGCCGGGCACGACGGGCGAGCCGGAACAGGTCCAGATGCCGTCGTGGGCGAGGCTGTGGCGCCATGCGCCCATTCCCCGACAGCCGGAGGTCAGGTGGTCGGTGATCACGTAGCCGGCCACCACCGGGGAGCCGGAGCAGGTCCAGATCCCGTCCTTGGCCGGCTGCTGGTACCAGGAGCCGTAACCGCCGCAGCCGGCGCTGTCGTGGTCCGTTATCACGTTCCCGGCGTCGACGGGCTGCCCGGAGCAGGCCCACCTGCCCGCGAAGCCCCACGCGGGCTTGGCCTCCGCCACGGACATGCCGGATACCGTGCCGCCCAGGGCTACGGCCGCGACCAGGGCGACCGCCGCCGCGACGGCCCCGGCTCCCCGGCCGACCACCAGTGCCGTAGCGCGCTTCCACAGTTGACGAAGGATCATGTCCGTTGTTCTCCAGTGGTGTTGGGGACAGTCGGAGTCCCGCCGAACCGGCTGCCCCGGCGGCGAAACGAGAGTCACCCTAGGTGATGGCGGCGTGAAAGTTCAGCGGAGGATCCAAGAATTCCGCCCCCGGCGGCCACCTTGTCCGAAAGCCGACCCGGCTGACGGAGGCGGGCGCGGAAAGAGGCGACCCGTCCCGCCCCCGGTATTCCACCTGACGGGACTTTCAGCACACGCAGCGATCTTGCGCCGGGCTCCGGGTAAGGTGGCAGACCGTGGCAAGTCGGAAAACATCGATCATGGAAGCAGCGGCGCGGGTGATCGCGCGGCGCGGAGTGCGCGGGCTGCGGGTGGAGGAGCTCGCCGCCGAGGCGGGCGTGTCCACCGCACTGATCTACTACCACTTCAAGGACCGCACCGGGATCCTCCGGCAGACCCTGGAGTTCATCAACGACCGGGCCGAGCGCTACACGACCGAGCGCGCCGCGGACGCTCCGCCGCTGACGGCCCGCGAGGAGCTGGAGCAGACGCTGCTGCTGGAGCTCCAGGAGACCGTCGAGGTCCGGGAGAACAGCACCGCCTGGGGCGAGCTGCGGGCGAGCGCGGTGTTCGACGAGACCCTGCGGGAGGACCTGGCGCGGGCCACCCGGGTGTGGGTGCAAGAGATCGCCGGGCTGCTCGGCGCCGTACGGCCGATGTCCTCGGCGGTCGCGCTGGCCGGCGCGGCGGAGCGGCTGACCGCGCTGCTGGAGGGGCTGAGCACGCGCTGGCTCAGCGGCAGCCTGCCACTGGCGCACGCCCGCACGCTGATGGCCGACGCGATCGACGCCGAGGTGACGCGGCTCGGCTCCTGAGCCACAGGGGCCCAGCGCCCTGCTGCCCGGCCCGGCCGTCACACTGCGCACGCATCCGACAGCGGAGGGATCATGGCATCGCTTCGGGTTTGACTGATTTTTCAGTCAGTGTCAGCCTGATCCCCTCAGGCGGGTGCGGCCGCCGCCCCTCCCCCGTGGTGCGCCGGTGCGCCGCGGCGCGAAGAGTGGACCTGGCGGCCCCGCGCACCCTCCTCGGCGCCGCCGCACGATCTGGAGGACCTCATGAGCCACCACCGCCGTTCCGCCGAGGCGCACCCCCGGGTGCCCGCGGACGACGTCCCGCACGCGCGGACCTGGATGTCCTGGCCCTCCCGCCGGGGCGTCTGGGGGCTGCGCCTGGGCGGCGTCCAGGAGGACATCGCCCTGATCGCCCGCACCATCGCCCAGTTCGAGCCGGTGGTCATGTGTGCCCCCGACGACTGGACGGCGGACAAGGCCCGGGCGCGCTGCGGCCCCGCGGTGGAGGTGATCACCGCCATCCCCACCGACGACCTGTGGATGCGCGACATCGCGCCGGTGTTCCGCCGGGACGGCTACGGCGGTCTGGAGGCCGTCGTCCTCAACTTCAACGGCTGGGGCAACAAGCAGGTCCACCACGACGACGCCCGGGTCGCCGAACGCCTCGCCGCCCACCGGGGCCTGCGCCACTCCTTCGCCGACTTCACCGGCGAGGGCGGCGCGATAGAAACCGACGGCGACGGCACCGTGATGGCCACCGAGAGCAGCCTGGTCAACAGGAACCGCAACCGCGGCATGAGCCGGGACGAGATCGAGGACGCCGTCCTGGCGGCCTACGGCGCGGACCGGATGATCTGGCTGCCCGGGATCGAGGGCAAGGACATCACCGACGACCACGTCGACGTCACCTCCCGGTTCGTCCGGCCCGGCGTGGTGATGGTGCAGCTGCCGCCCGCCGACCGGAACGACGCCTGGGCGCGGGACGCCCGCGAGCAGTTCGCCGTCCTGTCCGCCGCGACCGACGCCCGGGGCCGCCGGCTGCACGTCATCGTGGTGCACGGCCCGGACTCCGTCCGCTCCCGCAGCTCCGAGTTCGTGGACTCCTACCTCAACTTCCACCTCGTCAACGGCGGCGTCATCACCGCCCAGTTCGGCGACCCGTACAAGGACACCGCCGCTCGGGACACCCTCGCCGCGGCCTTCCCCGGCCGCACGGTGGTGCAGCTCGACGTCGACCGGCTGATGGCCGGGGGCGGCGGCATCCACTGCTCGACCATGCACGAGCCGCTGCCGTAACCACCTGCGCGGCCGACGACCGACCCGCCGTTAACTGACTTTTCGGTCAGTGCAAGAGCTCTGTGCCGGCGATGCCGGGCGCCTGCGCCCGCCGTCGACCCACGCCCCAGCGTTCCTCGGAGCCCGCCCACCGCGCCGGAGCGATCCACCTTCGGCCCCACTCTCAGCCCACCGGAGTCCACCGTGTCCCACCCCTCCCTCGCGCGCCGCACGATGCTGCGTTCCCTGGCCGGTGCCGGCCTGATCGCCGTGGGTGCCGGCGCCTGCGCGGCCACTGACGACTCCCCGAGGGAGTCCGCGGCCCCGTCCACCTCCAGCACCGCCGACCAGCCGTCCGGGAACGCCCCCGGCGCACCCTCCGCGCCCGGCCCGGGGCGCGGGCGCCGGCTCGGCAGCGAGTAGGAGAGGCACCAGCGGACCTTCATGGCCTGGCCCGCCTCCGAGAAGGTCTGGGGCGACCAGCTCGACGCCGTCCGCAAGGACATCGCCTCGGTGGCCCGAGCCATCGGCAGCCGCGAACCGGTGGTCCTGCTGGTCCGCCCCGGCCAGGAGGACTCGGTCCGCAACGCCTGCGGCCAGGACGTCGAGTTGCTGTCCGTCCCGGTGGACGACCTGTGGGCCCGCGACACCGTGCCGGTGTTCGTCGAGGAAGGCGGAAAGGTCAAGGGCGTCGACTTCAACTTCAGCGGCTGGGGCGGTAAGCAGCAGCACGACAACGACGCCCGGATCGCCCGTGCCGTCCTCGACAGGTACGGGATCGAGCGGGTCGCGACCCCGATCGTCACCGAGGGCGGCTCCTTCGAGAGCGACGGCCAGGGCACGCTGATGGTCACCGAGAGCTCGGTGGTCAACGCCAACCGCAATCCGGGCCGCGACCGCGACCAGATCGAGGCGGAGCTCAAGCAGGCGCTGGGCGTCACCAAGGTGATCTGGCTGGCCGGCGTCAAGGGCAAGGACATCACCGACGCCCACGTCGACTGCCTGGCCCGCTTCGCCGCCCCCGGCGTCGTCCTCCTGGACCGGGCCTTCCCCGGCACTCCGGCGGACGTCTGGTCCCGCTCCGCCGACCAGGCCCGGGCCGTGCTGGCGGACATGACCGACGCGAGCGGCAAGAAGCTCAAGGTGATCGAGATCAGCCAGCCCGACCCGGACCGCATCACCGGCCGCGGCGACGCCTTCGTCTCCTCGTACATGAACTTCTACATCGGAAACAAGGGCGTCTACCTGCCCAAGTTCGGCGACTCCCGGGCCGATGGACACGCCCAGGAGGTGTTCGAGGACCAGTTCCCGGACCGCGAGATCGTCCCCCTGCAGATCGACACCATCGCCTCCGGCGGCGGCGGCATCCACTGCTCCACCCACGACCAGCCCGCCGGCTGACACCCCCGTCGACGGGCAGCGGAGCCTGGTGACCCTCGACGGCGCCCCGCTGCACTACGACCCCGCCGAGGAGATCTCGCTGAACCGCCTCCACTTCCTCTGACGCCGCCGCTCCCGCGAGTTCAGGTGCGCTTGAAGAACTCCACCTCGGCCAGGGCGATGGTGCGGCCGGGGCCGGTCCCGGCCGCCTCGCGGACGGTGAGCTTCACCTGGACGACGTCGCTGATCCCGGTCGCCACGGTCTGCGGGCCCGGCTGGTCGTTGAGGGTGATCTCCTTGCGGTGCAGCTCCCCGTCCGAGGCCGTGACCTCCAGGGACAGGACCAGCGGTCGGGCCTGCTGCCGGAAGTGCTCCGGGTCCGCGGAGGCACCGGTGTGGACGATCAGGTCGACCAGCCGGAACGGGGTGCGGAAGGTGAAGCTGACGGAGTCCCCGACCGCGGGCGCCCCCCAGTAGGTGTTGCTGAGGCCGTCGGCGGCCGCGGTCGCCGGATGGCCCTCGACGGCGGCGCTCGCCGAGGTCAGCGACGGGGTGATCGGGGCGGTGCTGCGGACCTTGTCCAGCACGTCCTGGAAGGCGCTCACGCCGACCGGGTAGAGCAGGATCCCCGCCACCACCAGTGCGGCCAGCACGACCAGCGCGATGGTGCGGCGCAGCGCGTTGCCCGAGCCGCCGATCCGAACCCGGCGGCGGAACGGCCAACGGGTGCGCCACCAGGGCAGTTTCGGCGGTGGTGCGGTGACGGCCAGCGGCGCGGCGCAGCGGCGGCAGAACCGGCGCGCGGGCAGGTTGGGGGTGCCGCACCGGGGGCAGGGCGGGCCGTCCTGGACCTCGTCGGCCGCGGACGCCCGGACGACGGGGCGCGGCGCGACGGGTTTGGCGGGCTGGACGGCCACCGGGTCGGCCTGCGGGTCGGGGGCCGGGGTCGACGGGGGCACCGGTTCCGGGGCCGGGGGCCGGGCCGGGGTCGGTTCGGGGGCCTGCTGGGCCGAGGCCTCCTCGACGGGGTCGGCCGGCGGTGCGGGGTCCGGGTCCGGGGCAGGCGGCTGGTTCCGCCTGCTGCGCGCGGTGACCCGTCGGGAAACGTTTCGCCAGGTGGACTCGGTGCGCGCGGTCTCGGGCGCAGCGGGCTCGGCCTGAGCAGCAGGGTCGGCCGGAGCAGCGGGCGCGGCCGGAGCCGTGGGCGCGGTCTCGGCCACGGCAGCCGTCGGCGCAGGCGCAGGTTCGCTCCGCGCGGGCGCGGCGGACGCGGGCGCCGCAGCGGCTGTCCGCGACCACCCCAGGTACGCACCGCAGTTGCCGCAGAAGTCGTCCCCTTCCCCGTTGGCCGTCCCGCAGTCGGGGCACACCGGCATCCGTCAGCCCTCCGCTCGTCCGGGTGGACCGGGCAGGATCTCGACCCGGCAGTTCAGGTGGACCGGGCAGCCCGCCCGGACGACGGCCAGCACCTGGTCCTCGTCCAGCCCCGCGCCGTGCAGCGGCCAGACCCGGATCAGCACCTCGCCGCCCGGCCCGGGCAGCGGGGCGGCGCCGGGGGCGGTCGTCCAGGAGACCCCCCCACCGTCCGTGATCTCGGCACCGGCGTCGAGCACCAGGCGCAGCCGCTCGGCGAGTCCGCGCCGGGTGCCGCGCCACCGGTGCAGTTCGACGGCGCGCCCGACCACCGCGCGGCGCACCTCCTCCGGCCAGGCCGGGTCGACGTCCACCGCGAGCCAGGAGGCCAGCCAGTCCAGGAAGTCGGTCGGCGCGAGGCGGGGCCGGAAGTAGGCGGGCAGGTTGTCCAGGGTGGCGAAGACGGGGGCGAGGACGGTGTCCAGGCCGGCCGTGAAGCGCTGGGCGAGGTCGTCGTCGGCGAACAGCGCGGGCAGCAGTTCGCCGATCGGGTGCGGGCTGGCCAGCCCGGGAACGGCGGCTCTGGTCATGACACCCCGTCCCGGTCGGCCGTGGTGACCACGATCTGGTGCTGGTGCGAGAAGACCAGGGCGTCCGGGGGGACGTCGACCCGCTCGGCGGGCGCGCCCCGGCGGCCGGTGATCGGGTCGGCCGGGAAGAGCCGCAGGTCCTCGACCCCCGCGACGGCGGCCACCCGTTGCAGTACGGCGAACACCTCCCCGTACTGCACCGCCCGGCCGAACGGCCAGCCCCTGCCGTCGGCGCCCCCGCGCAGCGGGTTGAGGTAGCGGTAGAGGGCGTCGAGGGTCGCCTCGCGGACCCGGTCGGGGTCCGCGGCGCGGGTGGTGAGCCGGGCGACCACCGTGACGCCCTGGTAGGTGGGCGGCTGGACGAGGATCCGGGTGCCGATCAGCCGCCGCTCGTCCAGGGCGGTCGCCACCGCGGCCAACACCTGCTCGTCGGGGATGAGTTGCTCGAACCGCAGCCGCTCGCCCTCGTCCGCGACCGCGTCGGGGACCACCAGCACCCGCACCGCCCCGGCCACGCCGTCGCCGGCGGGCACGCAGCTGACCCGGGCGGCCGAGGGCGCGGCCTGCCGGGCGATCAGCTCGAAGTCCCCGGCGGTGACGGCGCGTTCCTGCAGCCGCAGCTGGTGCGGGGCGCGCAGCTTGGCGTTCTCCACGGTCTCGCCGTCGACCCCGCCCCGGGCCGCCTCGCGGTTGTCCACCCGGGCGATGTACGGGACGGAGCTGCGCAGCACCGTGACGGTGTTGCGGGCGACGTTGCCCGCCGTCCCGCCGCCGGTGCGGTACTGCGGCACGCGCAGCCGCGCTCCCTTGGGCGGCACCGCACCGAAGGCGCGCAGGCTGCCGTCGGGCTCCCGGACGGCGGGCGGGAACTGGAACTCGCCGGTGGTCGCGTCGAGCACCACGTGCCGGTCGGTGGGCGAGGAGTCGCCGAAGTGCTCGACGACCGTCCACGGCTGCCAGCCGTCCCCGGCGGCGACCTCGACCACCGGCGCCCCGCCGTCCAGCAGGACCGGCGGCCTGGCGAGCCGGAAGCGCTGGCCCGCGACGCCCTCGGAGGTGCCCAGCGGCGCGTCGGTGACGGTCTGGGCGTGGACGGCGGTCGTGGTGCCGCCGACGGTGAACACCTCGGCCCGGCGGACGGTCGGGGACTCGGAGTAGAACGGCTGGCCCGGGCGCGGCTCGGTGACCCGGCACCGCAGCCAGCCGGCCCGGCGACCCGCGATCACCGACGCGGTGTGCCCGGCGGGCACGAACACCACGACCTCGCCGGGCCGGTTGAGGCCGCCGGTGGTGTCGCCGCCGGTCTCGCAGCCGATCCAGCGCGCGCCGTCCCACACCTCCCAGGCCAGCGGCGGCTGGCGCGGGTCGACGCCGACGCCCTCCACCCGGCTGTCCAGCCGCACGGCCAGGATGCAGCCCGGCACCACGGCGGGCAGGGCGAACAGCATGGCGTCGCCGGCCGCCGGGCGGGGCTGGAAGCAGGGCACGTCCGCGCCCTCGGCCAGCCGGGCGGTGGCGTCGGACTGCTCGCCCGCGGCGGAGACGGTGACCAGCCGGTCCAGCGAGCTGGGAACGATCGGGAGGTCCTCGGCGGTGGCGAAGACCACCGCGTCGTCGGTCTCGGTGCGCAGGGTGGAGACCTCGGTGCCGGCCCGCAGCAGGACCGTCTCGGACTGTGGGGCGGAGAGCCAGAAGTCGACCTCGGCCCGGGCCGCGGCGGGCGGGAAGAGCCGGATGCCCAGCAGGTCGAGGAAGGCGGCGTAGTTCTTCTCCGGCACCCGGTTCAGCCGGTAGAGCAGCTGGTCCACCAGGTAGGCGAAGGTCTCGATGAGGGTGACGCCCGGGTCGGAGACGTTGTGGTCGGTCCACTCCGGCGCGCGCTGCTGGACGTAGCGCTTGGCCTCGTCGACGAGTTGCTGGAAGCGGCGGTCGTCCAGGTTCGGGGAGGGCAGTGCCATCAGCGCCCGCCCCCGTCCACCGTTGCCGGGAACTGCGCCGCCGGGAACTGCGCCGCCGGGAAGTCCGGCGCCGCGGTCTCCGCCGTCGGCGACTCCGGGATGGTGTAGAAGGGGAAGACCAGGTTGCGGCGGTCGTTGGTGGCCCGCACGGTGTAGTGGACGTCGATGTAGAGGGTGCCCTCGTCGACCCGGTCGAAGGCGATCACCACCTCGTCGACCCCGATGCGCGGCTCCCAGCGTTCCAGCGCGATCCGCACCTCACGGGCGATCCGCCCGGCCGTGGTGCTGTCGCCGGGAGCGAAGACGTACTCGTGGATGCCGCAGCCGAACTCCGGGCGCATCGGCCGCTCGCCGGGGGCGGTGCCGAGGATCAGCCGGATGGCCTCCGCGATCTCCCGGTCCCGCTCCACCATGCCGATGCCGCCGGTGGCGTTCACCCGCAGTGGGAAGGCCCAGCCCCGGCCGATGAAGTTGCTGGTCACGCCGGTCCCCCGATCAGCACGTTGAAGGCGCCACCGAGGATGGCGGCGCCGCAGGTGGTCTTGTCGCCCATCCGGGCCGCGGGGAAGCCGCCGATCAGCGTCACCCCCCTGGTCACGGTGCCGAGTTCGGGCTCCACCAGGTTGGCGGGGCCCATCTCCACGTGCGGGACGCAGGCGTGCAGGCTGCCGACCACCGCGGCGGGCCGGCCGCCGATCAGCACGGTCTCCACCGCGAGGGCGCCCGGGGGCGGGGTGGTGAGGGCGCCGCCGTGATCGGTGGGGTCGCCGCTCCGGGCTGCGGGGGGCATGTACGGTCTCCGTTCCTTCTGCTGCTGCTCGATGGTTGACGTTCCGTCAGTTGATGTGCACGAACGCCCCTTTGATCACCGTCTGGGCGCCGCCGTCCACGACGACCTCCGTCGTGCCCCGGATCGTCACCGATCCGCCGCGCACGTCGACCGCGCCGGTGCCCGCGTCGAGGGTGATGCCGGAGGGCGACAGGCGGACGGTGCTGGTGCCCGCGCCGACCGCGCCGTGCACGGTCAGCACGATCTCCCCCTGCCGCTGGTCCAGTCGGACCTCCAACTTCCCGTCGCCGCTGGCCAGTCGGACGCCCGAGCTGCCGCCCGGCACGTCCAGCAGCTCCAGCCGGTGGCCCGAACGGGACACCACGGAACGGCGGTTGACCCGACCCGCGGTCGCGTCGACCAGCGGCACGTCGTGCGGCGAGGGCCGGTCCACGCCGTTGTAGAGGCCGCCCAGCACGTACGGGCTGTCCAGGTCGCCCTGCTCGAAGCCGACCAGCACCTCGTCGTTGACCTCGGGGCTGACCACCCCGCCGCCCCCGTGGCCGCCCCACTGCACGGTGCGCACCCAGTCGGAGACGTAAGTGTCGTCCAGCCAAGGGAACTTCAGCTTCACCCAGCCACGCTGCCCGTCCCCCGGCTCCCGGAGGTCGGTGACCACGGCGACGGCCAGGCCCGGCATCCGCGGTCCGCGCGGCGGCGCGTTGCCCCCGGTCGCCAGCCCGGCCAGCGAGCGGTCCGGCGCCGCGCTGACCACCACGGTGGTCCGGTAACCGCGGAAAGGCTCCAGCAGGTGGCGCACCCCGGTGGCCGTGTAGCGGCCGGAGAAGGCCGCGCCGACGTTCCCCAGCGCGACCGCGGTGCCCGCCCGCAACCGCGGATTGCCCTCGACGACCGCCTCCAGCTCGCCGAAGCCCGCGGCCACCGAGGCGGCCAGCGACCGCGCCACGGCGGTGGTCTCCGCCTGGGTGCGGTACGGGGTGTCGGCGACGGTCAGCCGCGCCTGGCCGGGGAAGGCGGAGGCCACCACCGAGGGGCTCATCCCCGGCAGCACCCCCGGCGAGGTCACCGACGGCTCGGTGGCCACCAGGGCGCTCTTGGTGGTGACGTTCCAGCCGCGCGCCTCGACCGTGTCCGCGCCGGCCGCCCCGGTCAGCACACCGCGCAGCTCCAGCAGGTTGCGGCCGTACTCCAGCACCAGCGGGTTCTGCGGCGCGGGCGTGTTCGGCGCCGGCGCCCCGGACGCGGGCTGCGGCCGGACGAACTCCAGCTTCCCGTCGTCGTCCACCCGCACCTGCGCGCCGCTCTCCGCCGCCAGGAACTGGAGGAACTCCCAGTCCGGGACGTTCGCCTGGGAGAGCTGCTGGTGCACGACCGGGAAGGAGTCGACCCGCCCGCAGGCGAGACCCGCTCCCGCGGCGACCTCCCGGACGATGTCGGCGGTCGTCATGTTGCGGAAGGCCTTCACCCGGCGTCCGCGCATCAGCCGATGGGTCACCGCCGCGGCCCGCACCACGGTGTACGAGCCCGTGGTGTCCACCTCCAGCTCCAGCGCCGTCACCTCGCCGGTGAACAGCCGTACCTGGGTGTGCCCCTGCACGGTGACCACGGACACCCGCAGCTCGGTGCCGATGGTGATGCCCGTCGCGGACAGGAAGGTGTGGTCCGCGTCCCGGAAGCTCAGCACCGCCGTGTCGGGCAGTCCCACGCTCTCCTCGATGTCGCAGGACACCAGCTGGGCCGCCCAGGCCGGCGGCAGCGGCCCCGGCGCCTCGACGACGGGGTCCGCGGCGAACGGCCGGCCGCCCCGGGCCTCGGGAGTGGTCATCGCCGGCCGCCCCGGGTGAGCTCGTCGATCCCCGGCACGATCAGCTCCGCACCGGGGACCAGGGCCAGCGGATCGTCGATGTCGTTGGCCTCCGCGATGGTGCGCCAGGCCGTCGCGTCCCCGTACGCGCGCCAGGCGAGCAGTGGCAGGCTGTCGCCCGCGATCACCCGGTGGGTGCTGCGGGCCTCCGGCGAACCGGAGGTCGGGTTCTGCCCGGCCGGGTCGACGCTGGCCTCGTCGATCGAGAGGGAGCACACCGCGCGCAGCGGATTGCCGTCCACGTCGAAGAGCGTGTAGGTGACCGAGAGACCGGTCAGCACCCCGTTGAACGAGGTCGTCGTCAGGGTGCCCCAGTCCAGCCGGATCCACGGGCTGGCCGGCGTCTTGCGCGCCAGACTCGTCGGGGTCGGCACACAGGCCTTCATCAACTGCTCCACCGCCCGCTCCACCGAGTTGTCGTGGGTCGCGGTCGAGTCCAGGAACACGTCGAGCGACAGCGAGCGCGGACCGCTGCCGACGAACTCCGGCAGGGCCGACTGGCCCGCCATCCGCGACGGCGTGCGCCGCCACTCGGTGGTCTTGCTCAGCACCAGGGTCGCCGGGTTGAACTGCAGCGGAAGCCGCGCGATCGCACCGCCGGGCTGGGCGCCGACCGTGGACGGGGGCTCCATGATGGTCAGTTGGGCCCGGGTGACACTCGCGGGGGCCGCCGAGGACATCCTGCTGCTCCTTACGTGGGGTGGGGCGGAGTTCGGTGCGAAACGGGGATCAGGACGGGCGCAGGCCCGCGTGGGCGATCTCCAGACTCTCCACCGCCGCCTGGGAGCTGGCGGGATCGAAGGACGGGCCCTCCCAGCGCACCGGGACGATCCCCAGCACCTGCCAGCCGATGATCCGGCTCAGGTCCGGCCGCAGCGCCACGATCTCGCCGTCCTTCGGCTCGACCTTCCGGACGATCTCGCCCAGCCACCGCGCGATCTTGGCGCTGTCCGCGGTGACGGCGCGGGTCAGCGTGATGTTCGACCAGGTGATGCGGCCCGGCAGCTGCCAGGAGAAGCCGTTGTTGCCGCCCTCCGCGTACTGCTCGATCTCGACCTGGGCGCCGAGGCCGGAACAGGTGGTGAACTCCCCCAGGTCGTTGCCGCCGATGGTCAGGCTGAAGAACACACTGCTCGCGAAGATGTTGTCGGTCATCGGTCCCCGTTTCCTGCTGTGCCGCTTGCCGCTCGCTGTTTCCTGCTGTGCTGCTTGCTCTTTGCTTCTGGTGTTCGCCGGTCACGTCGTCGGGTCGCCCGCAGCGCTCAGCGGCGCAGGTCGTACGGCCTCCCGGCCCGTTCCCGGCCCCGGCGCAGCTCGGTGCGCAGCAGCCGCCCCACCGGTTCGACCAGGCGCCGGGCCAGCTCGTCCAGGTCACCGGGCCCGGCGCCGCCGGGAGCCGTGGCGGACTCGGCGGGCGGGGAGGCCTTCGCGGGGGACGCCTTTGCTGGGGACGCCTTGGGCGGGGCGGCCTGTACGGTGCTCGGCCGACGTGCCGGGACGGCGGTCAACGGCACACCGGTCAGGCCCGCCTGCTCGGCCACCCGCTGCAGCAACTGCGCCGTACCGGGTGCGTGCGGTGCGGGCGGGTTACTGGCGGGACCTGCGGGCGGGGTGCTCACGGGGCGCGCGGGCGCCAGGGCTCGGGACACGACCGGCGAAGGCGCTGCCGGTGTCGGTGTCGGCGGTGACGGCAGCGGCCGGGACACGGTCGGCAACCGCTGAAGCGAATGGCCCGCCGGGGGTGCGGGCCGCACCACGGGCGCGGGCGGAGTGCTCGCGGCGTGCCCGGGCGGCAGAGCTCGTGGTACCACCGGCGAAGGCCCTGTCGCCAACTCCGGTGACGGCACCCGCTGAACCGACGAGGGCGCGAGCCGGACCACGTGCGTGGGCGGCACCGCCGCACCGGGACGTCGGGGCCGGCTGCTCGGCGGGCTCGCCATCGGTGAGGCGGCGGGCGAAGCCGAACTCCCCTGCGAGGAAGAACGATTGCCCTTCGCTCGCCGGGAGCGCGGACGCTGCCCACCAGCCACAGCCCCGGTCACACCTGCCGCCGTCGCGCCGCCCGGCGCGACGGGAAGGGACGAACTCCCTTGATGCACAGGAGGATCGGCCGCCCTCCGGCCGCCCCCACGCTCCGACGCACGCCGGGAACGTGACCGTTGCACGGCAGCCACGACCCCGCGCACTCCGCCCGGGCCGGACGGCCGATCCACCGCCTCGGTGGCACCCGGCGCACCGTTCGACGCCGAACTCCTCTGCGCCGTGGGTCGATCGGCAGCCGTCCGGCCGCTCTCACCTTCGACCGCACGGGAGGAACGCGCGCGTTGCACAGCACTCACGACCCCGCGCACCACGCCTGAACCCGATGAACCGGACGAACCGGATGAACCGCCCGCCGCTCCTGCCGCCGACTGCCCGGCCACGGCCCGGCTCTCCCCCGCGCTCGACGTACGGCGTGCCCCCGAGCGCTGCGGAGCAGCGGCGATCCCTTCTCCCGAGCCGCCGCCGGCGGTCGGCGACGGACCCCCAGCCGGACCGTCGTCGTCCGTGCGGGACGCGAGCGCGTTGGGCCAGACTGCGGGGACCACGGGCGGCCGGGGCGGCGATGCCGTACGGGAACCCGTGGGTGCGGCGGTGCCCGCGAAGGGTGCCGCCGGAGTGGCGAGGGCAGCCGGGATCGGGCGCGTGCCGATCAACCCGCGCCTCCTGCCGACGAGTTCGACGGCTCGCTGCACACCCAAGCCGCCAACGGCCGGACGCACGGGAACAGTCACGGCCTTCACCGGGGCGCCCTCACGCCCCGGGCCGCCGGTGGCCTGCGGCTCGGCAAGGCCGCTTCGCCTCGCAGCTTGCTCGGCATTCTCCGCCGGGGGAAGCGGAGTTGAGCCCGTCGCACTGCTGCCGGCCCGCGCGGTGGAACGCTGCACGCGTGGCCCTTCGCCGACCGGCGGCGCACTCCGCTCCGCCGAACCCCCGACGCTTCGGTCTCGGGCGCCACCCGCCGCCGAGCCCCCGACGCTTCGGTCCCCGGCGCCACCCGCCGCCGGGCCCGTGACCCGCCGGACCGGTCGACGCCCACCGAGCGTCGGAGCAGGGCCGCCCGGCGCTGCCGCCGACGGCGGCAGGGCGTCGAGCGGAGCGCCCAGGCCCCCGCGCGTGCGGGCAGAGGCAGGCGAGGGCGCGGTACCCGGGGCGGTACCGGCGGGCTGTTCGGACGACGTGCGCTGAACAGGGAGGCCGCCGACGGGCCGCCGCTCGGAGCGTGCCCCTGGCTGCCGTGCGCTGTCAGGCCCGCTCGCCTCGGGAGCGGCGGATTCCGTAGCAGCACGGACGACGGGCATGGCCGGCGCACCCGGGTCACGCTCAGCGGTCCGGGGATCGGGGGCGGCCACGGGCGAGGCGCTCGCGGGCAGCGCGGTCAGAGGCGCGCCGAGCACCGGACGGGCAGGAGCGTCGGCGCCGGTCGCGGCGGCACGCTGGACCGCCCCTTCCACCGTCCCGGCCTGCGTGGGCACGGCGGACTCGCCGTTCGAGAACGGGCCAGGCGTGCCGGCAGGTCCAGCCGTCCCGGCTACCGGCAGGGCCGGGTCGACGTCCGCGCTCGGTGGTTCGGTGACGACCTCGTGCGCCCTGCCCGACGCCGGGACCGCCGCCACCGGACGTACGGGCAACACCCGCGGGCGCCGCGCCACGGTCAGCGGTCCGCCGACGGGACGCGGCCGCACCGGACGTGGGGACGCCGCTGTCGCATCCGGCGTCGCAGTCCCGGACGGCGCCTGCGTACCTGCCTCCGGTGCGGCGGGGACCGGCACATCGGACGTCCAGCGCTCAGGCTGACCCGATCCTGGCACCGGCGCACCAGGCCTCGCCGCACCAGGCGTCGCCACCTCGCCCACCGCGGCGCCCGCCGCCCCTGCCTGCCGTACGCCTGCGCCCGTGCCCACAGCCGCACCCGCAGCCGCGC
>NZ_JPRF03000073.1 GCF_001188955.3 Kitasatospora aureofaciens
CGGCGCCCCCGGCCCGCCCCCGGCCCGCCCCCGGCCGCGAACGACGCCGGGGGCCCGCCACGTCACGTCACGTCCCAGAGTGAGGACCCATGCCCTTCACCATCCCCGTGTCCCGCCCCAGCCTCGACGGGCGGGAACTGGAGTACGTCACCCGCACGATCGGCGACGGCTGGATCTCGTCCCAGGGCCCGTACGTCCGCCGCTTCGAGGAGGCCTTCGCCGAGTACAACGGGTCCGCCCACGGCGTCGCCTGCTCCTCGGGCACGGCCGCGCTCACCCTGGCGCTGCGCGCGCTCGGCGTGGGCCCCGGGGACGAGGTGATCGTGCCGGAGTTCACCATGATCGCCTCCGCCTGGGCGGTCACCTACACCGGCGCCACCCCGGTCTTCGTCGACTGCGCGGACGACCTGAACATCGACGTCGCCCGGATCGAGGAGCGGATCACCCCGCGCACCAAGGTGATCATGCCGGTGCACGTCTACGGCCGCCGCTGCGACATGGCCGCGGTCATGGACCTCGCCCACCAGTACAACCTGCGGGTGGTCGAGGACTCCGCCGAGGCCCACGGCGTCCGCCCGACCGGCGACATCGCCTGCTTCTCGCTGTTCGCCAACAAGATCATCACGGCCGGGGAGGGCGGCATCTGCCTCACCGACGACCCCCGCCTGGCCGGTCAACTGGCCCACCTGCGGGCCATGGCGTTCACCACCGACCACAGCTTCCTGCACAAGAAGCTCGCCTACAACTTCCGGATGACGGCCATGCAGGCCGCCGTCGCGCTCGCCCAGACCGAGCGGCTGGACGAGATCCTCGCGGCCCGCCGGGAGATCGAGCGCCGCTACGACCAGGGCCTCAAGGACGTCCCCGGCCTCACCCTGATGCCGCCCCGGGACGTGCTGTGGATGTACGACCTGCGTACCGAACGCCGCGCCGGGCTGCGCGAGTTCCTCGCCGCCGAAGGCATCGAGACCCGGCTGTTCTTCCAGCCGATGAGCCGCCAGCCCGGTTACCTCGACCCGGCCTGGCCCGGCCTCAACGCCACCCGGTTCGCCGCCGACGGCCTCTACCTGCCCACCTACACCGCGCTGACCCCGACCGACCAGGACCGGGTCATCGACCGGGTCCGCGCCTTCCACGGCGCGTCCTGACCCGTACGCCCCGGCCCCCGCACGGGGCCACCGGACCCGCACCGCCCCCGAGGGAGACCCGACGACATGACGAGCACCGGACCGCGGGTGGTCGACTTCCCGCTGCGCCGGCCCGGCGAGGCCTTTCCACCGCCCCACTACCAGGACTACCGCGGCGAGCGCGGCCTGGTGGTGTGCCACCTGCCCAACGGCAACCGGGTCTGGCTGGTCACCCGGCACGAGGACGTCCGGGCCGTCCTGACCGACCGCCGGATCAGCTCCAACCCCGACCACCCGGGATTCCCCAACATCAGCCAGACCATGGGCGTGCCCCGCCAGGAGCAGATCCCCGGCTGGTTCGTCGGCCTGGACTCGCCCGAGCACGACCGCTTCCGCAAGGCGCTGATCCCCGAGTTCACCGTCCGCCGGGTCCGCGAGTTGCGGCCCGCGGTCGAGCAGACCGTGGACCGGTGCATCGACGGCCTGCTGGCCGCGGGCACCGAGGCCGACCTGGTCGCCGACTTCGCCCTGCCCGTCCCCTCCCTGGTGATCTCCGCGCTGCTCGGCGTCCCCCCGGCGGACCGGGACTTCTTCGAGTCCCGCACCCGCACGCTGGTCGCCATCCGCTCCTCCACCGACCAGCAGCGCGACACCGCCTCGCGCGAACTGCTGCGCTACATCAACCGCCTGGTCGCCATCAAGCAGAAGTGGCCGGGCGACGACCTGATCAGCCGGCTGCTGGCGACCGGCGCGATCGACCCCCGGGAGATGTCCGGGGTGCTGATGCTGCTGCTCATCGCCGGCCACGAGACCACCGCCAACAACATCGCGCTCGGTGTGGTGACGCTGCTCGCCCACCCGGAGTGGATCGGCGACCCCCGGGTGGTCGAGGAGACCCTGCGCTTCCACTCGGTGGCGGACCTGGTCTCGCTGCGGGTCGCCGTCGAGGACGTCGAGATCGCCGGCCAGCAGGTCCGGGCCGGCGAGGGCATCGTGGCCCTGGTCGCCGCAGCCAACCACGACGAGCGGGCCTTCGCCTGCCCGCACGCCTTCGACCCTGCCCGCACCGAACGCCACCACGTGGCCTTCGGCTACGGCGTCCACCAGTGCCTGGGCCAGAACCTCGTCCGGGTCGAGATGGAGATCGCCTACCGCAGGCTCTTCGAACGCATCCCGGGCCTGCGCCTGGCGGTGCCGGCCGAGGAACTCCCGTACAAGTACGACGGTGTGCTGTGCGGGCTGCACGCGCTGCCGGTCCGCTGGTGACCGCGGCAGCCGCCGCCGGACCGTGACGGGCACGCCCCCGGCACGCCACCACCCACGCTCCCGACCACGCCCCAGGAGAACCGATCATGCGCATCACCGTCGACACCGGCCGCTGCGTCGGCGCGGGCCAGTGCGTGCTGAACGCCCCCGCGGTGTTCGACCAGGACCACGACGGCGTGGTCGAGGTCCACGACCCCGCGGCCGCCGCGGCCGACCCGGAAGCCGTCGCCCTGGCCGCCACGCTCTGCCCGTCCGCCGCGATCACCGTCCACCGGGACTGACTCGCGCCCTCGAGAGGACCGACCCCATGACCAGTCCCAGCACCCTGTGGCTGCGCCGCTTCCATCCGGCGGCCGGCCGGCCGGTACGCCTCGTCTGCTTCCCGCACGCCGGCGGCTCCGCCAGCTACTACCACCCGGTCTCCGCGGCCCTGTCCGCCGACACCGAGGTGATCGCGCTGCAGTACCCCGGCCGCCAGGACCGCCGCACCGAACCCTGCCTCGACTCCATCGACGCCCTGGCCGACCGGATCACCGACGAACTGCTGACCCTCGAGGACCGGCCGACCCTGTACTTCGGCCACAGCATGGGCGCCGTCCTCGCCTTCGAGACCGCCTGGCGACTGGAGCAGAAGGGCGGCCCCGCCCCCCGCGGCATCATCGCCTCCGGCCGCCGGGCGCCCTCCACCCGCCGGGCCGAAACCGTCCACCAGCGCGACGACGCGGGCGTCCTGGCCGAACTCCGACTGCTCGACGGCACCAACACCCGGGCCCTGGAGAACGAGGAGATCCTGCGGATGTCGATGCCCGCGATCCGCGCCGACTACCGCGCCGTCGAACGCTACACCTGCGAGCCCGGCCGGGTGCTGCGGTGCCCGATCACCGCCCTCACCGGCGACGCCGACCCGCGCACCACCGTCGCCGAGGCCGAGGCCTGGCAGGAGCACACCAACGGCGGCTTCCGCCTCCGGGTGCTCCCCGGCGGCCACTTCTTCCTCGCCGAACAGCAGGCGGCGGTCCTGCGGGAGATCACCACCGAGCTCGCCGAGCTCCGCTGACCAACCGCCCGCCGACCCACGCCCCGCAGGCGGCACCGGCAGGACAAGGATCCCTGATGCGCACTCTCCTGGTCGACAACTACGACTCCTTCACCTACAACCTCTTCCACTACCTCGCCGAGGTCAACGGCAGGGAGCCGGAGGTGATCCGCAACGACGACCCGTCCTGGCGGCCCGGACTGCTCGACGGCTTCGACGCCGTCGTCCTCTCCCCCGGCCCCGGCACCCCGCACAACCCCGCCGACTTCGGCCACTGCGCGGAGATCGCCCGCGAGGGACGCCTGCCGGTGCTCGGCGTCTGCCTCGGGCACCAGGGCCTGGCCCTGGCCCACGGCGCCTCCGTCGGCCGGGCGCCCGCGCCCCGGCACGGCCGGACCTCCGCCGTGCGGCACACCGGCACCGGCCTCTTCCGCCGGCTGCCCAACCCGCTGGAGGTCGTCCGCTACCACTCACTGGCCGTCACCGCGCTCGCCCCCGGACTGGAGCCGATCGCCTGGGCCACCGACGACGGAGTGGTGATGGCCCTCCAGCACCACGAACTCCCGCTGTGGGGCGTGCAGTTCCACCCCGAGTCGATCGGCACCGAGGCCGGGCACCACCTGCTCGCGAACTTCCGGGACCTCGCCGAGGAGTTCAACCGGACGCACCGGCCCGGCCCCCGGCACGTCCCCGCCGCGCGCCGCGTGCCGGCGGACGCCCCGGCCGCACCGGTCACCCGGCGGCTGACCGTGCTGAGCCGCACGGTCGACACCCGGTGGGACGCGGAGACCGTCTTCGACCGGCTCTTCCGTACCGGAAGCCACCCGTACTGGCTCGACAGCAGCCTCCCCGGCGGCCGGCTCGGCCGGATCTCCGTGCTGGGCGACGCCTCCGGCCCGCTCGCCCGGGTGGCCACCGCCGACGTCTTCCGCGGCACCGTGACGGTGCGCTCCGGGGACACCGCCGAGGTGGTGCACGGCGCCTTCCTGGACTGGCTCGACGCGGACCTGCGCACGCTGCGTACCGAACTGCCCGAGCTGCCCTTCCACTTCGCGCTGGGCTGGGTGGGCTGCCTGGGCTACGAGCTCAAGGCCGAGTGCGGCGGCGACCGCGCCCACCGCTCGCCCGACCCGGACGCGGTCATGGTGTTCGCCGACCGGGCGGTGGTGCTCGACCACGACACCGGCACCGTCCACCTGCTCGCCCTCGCCGAGGACGGCCGCACGGGACCGGCCGACACCTGGCTGGCCGCGACCGCCGCCACCCTGGCCGGGCCCGCACCCGTCCTCGCCGACCCGGCCCCGGTCCGCCCCGGCGAGGCCGCCCCGCTGCGGCTGCGCCACCGCCGCCACGCCTACCTCGACCTCATCGACGCCTGCCAGGACCAGATCAGCGCGGGCGAGACCTACGAGGTCTGCCTCACCAACATGATCGACGGCCCCGCCGCCCTCGACCCCTGGCAGGCCTACCGGTCCCTGCGCAGGATCAGCCCCGCCCCCTTCGCCGCCTTCCTCGACTTCGACGGGCTGTCCGTGCTCAGCTCGTCCCCCGAACGCTTCCTGCGGATCGGCCCCGACGGGACGATGGAGTCCAAGCCGATCAAGGGCACCCGGCCGCGCGGCGCCACCGTGGGCGAGGACGCCGTGCTGATCGCCGACCTGGCGGCCAGCGAGAAGGACCGCGCCGAGAACCTGATGGTGGTCGACCTGGTCCGGCACGACCTCGGCAGCTGTGCCGAGACCGGATCCGTGGTCGCCGAGCCGCTGTTCGACGTCGAGACCTACGCCACCGTCCACCAGCTGGTCAGCACCGTCCGGGCCCGGCTGCGCTCCGGGCGCAGCGCGGTCGACGGGATCCGCGCCGCTTTCCCCGGCGGCTCCATGACCGGCACCCCGAAGATCCGCACCATGCAGATCATCGACCGGCTGGAGAACGGCCCGCGCGGGATCTACTCCGGCGCGATCGGCTACGTCTCGCTGACCGGTGCCGCCGACCTGAGCATCGTGATCCGCACCGTCGTGCTGAGCGGCGGGCGACTGCGCTACGGGGTCGGCGGCGCGATCATCGCGCTGTCCGACGCCGAGGCCGAGTTCGAGGAGACGGTGGTGAAGGCCCGGCCGCTGCTGTCGCTGCTGGGCGCCCCGTTCCCCGGGGAGCAGCCGGCCACGTCCCCGCGGGCGCAGCACGGCGCCGTGTCCGGGTCCGCCGGGTCCGCCCGCTCCGAGGCGGCGACGGGGGCCTGGCCCGGCTCCGGCGCCGACTCCGCGGCCGCTGCCGCTGCCGCTGCCCAGGAAGGCTCTAGGGCTTTCCCGGCGGCGACCGGCCGAGGATGACAGGCGCAGCCGCCACCGAACCCGGGAGTGAAGGTGTCCGTCCACAGCGATGACTACGCGATCGATCCGGCTGCCGGGGCTCCCGGGGCCCTGGGCGGGCACACCCTGCCCGGGGTCTTCGCCGCGGCCGTACGGCGCGCTCCCGACGCCGTCGCGCTGGTGGACGGCGAACGCGAACTGACGTGGCGTCAGTGGCGTTCCGAGGTCGCCGCGCTGGCCCGGGCGCTCCAGGACCTGGGCACCGGCCCGGGCGACGTGGTCGCGGTCCAGCTGCCCAACTGCTGGGAGTACCCGACCGCGCACCTGGCCGTGGCCACGATCGGCGCGGTCATGCTGCCGGTGCACGCCGGCTACGGGGCCGCCGACGTACGGGCGCTGCTTGGCCGGGTGGACCCGACCGCCGTCCTGCTCGCGCCGGAGGCCGCGGACACCGCCGAGGCGCTGGCGGCCGCCGTACCCTCGCTGCGGGCGGTGCTGGTCGCGGGGGACGTCGCGGAGGACCGAACGGGAACGGGCACGGCGGACCGCGCGGGAGAGGTGGCGGGGCGCCCGGCGGCGCTGCCGCCCGGGGTGCGCTCGCTGGCCCGGGCGATGGCCGAACGGGCCGGGCGGGAGCCGCACCCGGTCGAGGTCCGGCCGGACCAGCCACTGGTCGTGCTGCCCTCCTCCGGCACCACCTCGGCCCGGCCCAAGATCTGCCTGCACAGCCACGACGGGCTGCTCTCCAACACCGCCCCCGTCGCCGAGGAGGGCGGTGAGGCCTTCGCCGGGGCGATCCTGACGGCCTGTCCGCTCACCCACCTGTTCGGCCTGCAGTCGCTGCACACCGCGCTGTTCCGGGCCTGCCGGCAGGTGCTGCTGCGCTCCTGGGACCCCGAGCGCTTTCTCGCCCTGGCCCGGCGCACCGCGCCGAGCGCGGTCTTCGCCGTCCCGGCGCAGCTGTACGACGTCGTCGCCGCGCTGGCCCGCGGTGGGCGGCCGGCCGGCTTCCGGCCGCAGCAGGTGCGCACCGCCGGGGCGGCGATCCCGGCCGCGCTGGCCGCCGACGTCCGGTCGGCGCTCGGCGGCGAGCTGGTGGTGGTCTGGGGCATGTCCGAACTGGGCACCGGCACCCGCACCGCGCCGGGCGACCCGGCCACGGCGCGCGGGGTCGGCCGGCCGACCCCCGGCGCGCGGCTCCGGGTCGTCGGCGAGGACGGCTCGGAACTGCCGGCCGGGGAGGCCGGTGAACTGCAGTACCACAGCCCGAGCATGTTCCGCGGCTACCACCGGGAGCCCGAGCTGACCCGCGCCGCGATCACGGCGGACGGCTGGCTGCGCACCGGCGACCGGGCGAGCCTCGGCCCGGACGGCCGGCTCTCCTTCCACGGCCGGTCGGCGGAGCTGATCAACGTGGGCGGCCGGAAGTTCGACGCCACCGAGGTCCAGGAGCTGCTGGCCGCCCTGCCGGGCATCGGTCCGCTGGCCGTCGTCGCCCGGCCGGACGAACGGCTCGGCGAGATCCCCTGCCTGGTGCTCACCCGGCGGGCCGCCCCGGGGATCGGCCTGCGGGCCGTGACCGCCTACCTGCAGGGGCGCGGGGTCGCCGACTACAAGATCCCGCTGGAGCTGGTGACCGTCGACGAGCTGCCGCGCACCCCGGCCGGGAAGGTCCACCGGCGCGGGCTGGAGCAGCTGGTGGCGCCGGAGGAACCCGTGGCGCCCGGCTCCGGGGCGCCCGGGCCCGGGGCGCGGCCGTCCGCCGGGGCCGTGCCGGAGGGCGCGCCGCCGCTCGGCTACGGTGCGGCACTCGACCTCGTCCGCGGCTTCGCCGCCGAGGTGACGGGCCGTGGACCGGCGGACCCGCCGATCGGCCCGGACACCGCGTTCCGCGCGTACGGACTCGACTCCGTGCGCACCATCCGGCTGCGCAACCTGCTGGTGGAGGCCACCGGCCGGGCGCTGCCGGTCAGCCTGGGCTTCGACCACCCCACCCCGGCAGCCGTCGCCCTGCTGCTCTCGGGCTCCGCCCCCGAGCGGGCGGAGGATGAGCCCTGGGCGGCCTCCGAGGAGCCGGTGGCGATCGTCGGGATGGCCTGCCGGCTGCCCGGCGGCATCGCCTCCCCGGACGACTTGTGGGCGCTCCTCGCCGAGGGCGCCCACACCGACTCGGCGTTCCCCGCCGACCGCGGCTGGGACCTCGACGGCCTGTTCCACGACGACCCGGAGCACCCCGGCACCTCCTACGTCCGCCGGGGCGGATTCCTGGACGGCGCCGGACGGTTCGACGCCCCCTTCTTCGGCTTCTCCCCGCGCGAGGCGGTCGCCGCCGATCCTCAGCAGCGGCTGCTGCTGGAGACGGCCTGGGAGGCGCTGGAGCACGCCGGCATCGACCCGACCGGACTGCGCGGCAGCCGCACCGGGGTGTTCACCGGCGCGATGTACCACGACTACGGCGCCGGCGCCCCGGCCGAGCTGGAGGGGCTGCTCGGGATCGGCACCGCCGGCAGCGCGCTGGCCGGCCGGATCTCGTACTCCTTCGGTCTGGAGGGCCCGGCGCTCACCGTCGACACCGCGTGCTCCTCCTCGCTCGTCGCGCTCCACCTCGCCTGCCGCTCGCTGCGCTCCGGCGAGTCCTCGCTCGCGCTGGCCGGCGGCGTCGCGGTGATGGCCACCCCGGCCCCGTTCACCGAGTTCTCCCGGCTGCGCGGGCTCTCCCCCGACGGCCGCTGCAAGTCCTTCTCGGACGACGCGGACGGCGCCGCCTGGGCCGAGGGCGTCGGCCTGCTCGTGCTGGAACGGCTGAGCGACGCCCGGCGCAACGGACACCCGGTGCTCGCCCTGGTGCGCGGCTCCGCGGTGAACCAGGACGGCGCCTCGAACGGCATCACCGCACCCAACGGCCCCGCGCAGCAACGGGTGCTCCGGCGCGCGCTCGCCGATGCCGGGCTCGGGCCGGGCGACCTGGACGCCGTCGAGGCGCACGGCACCGGGACGGCCCTGGGCGACCCGATCGAGGCCCAGGCGCTGCTCGCCGTCCACGACGGCGCGCGCCCGGCGGACCGGCCGCTGTGGCTGGGGTCCGTCAAGTCCAACCTCGGGCACACCCAGGCCGCGGCCGGGGTGACCGGGGTGATCAAGACGGTGCAGGCACTGCGGCACGGCCTGCTGCCGAGGACGCTGCACGTCACCGAGCCGACCACCCGGGTGGACTGGTCCTCGGGCGCGGTCCGGCTGCTGACCGAGGACCGGCCCTGGCCCCGGGAGGGCGGCCGGGTGCGGCGGGCCGGGGTGTCCTCGTTCGGGATCAGCGGGACCAACGCCCACGTGGTGCTGGAGGAGGCGCCGCCCGGGCCGGACCGCACCGGGCCGGCGGCCGACGGCGGCCCGGTGCCGGCCGCGTCCGACGACCGGGCCGAACCGGACTCCGCGAGCCGACCGGTGCCGTTGACGCTCTCCGCACGCGGCGAGCGGGCCCTGCGGGAGCAGGCCGGGCGGCTGGCCGCGCACCTCGCCGCCCACCCCGGGCTCGCCCTGCCGGACCTCGCCCACGCGCTGGCCACCACCCGTGCCGTGCACCGGGACCGGGCCCTGCTGGTCGGCGCCGACCGGTCCGAACTCGTCGACGCACTGGAGAGGTTCGCCGCCGCCGAGCCCGGTCCGGTGGCACCGGCGACGGGCCGGCGGGACGGCGGCGGTCGGCTCGCCTTCGTGTTCGCCGGCCAGGGCAGCCAGCGGCCCGGCATGGGGCGGCAGCTGTCGGCCGACCACCCCCGGTTCGCGGCCGCGCTGGACGAGGTGTGCGCCCTGCTCGACCCGCTGCTGGCCCGGCCGCTGCGCCCGGTGCTGTGGGAGGAGCCGGAGGCGCTCGACCGCACGGAGTTCGCCCAGCCCGCGCTGTTCACCCACGAGGTCGCGCTGTACCGGCTGCTGGACTCCTGGGGCGTCCGGCCCGACCTGCTGGCCGGGCACTCGGTCGGCGAGATCGCCGCCGCGCACGTGGCCGGGGTGCTGTCGCTGCCGGACGCCTGTGCGCTGGTCGCCGCGCGCGGGCGGCTGATGCAGGCCCTCCCGGCCGGCGGCGCGATGCTCGCCGTCCGGGCCACCGAGGACGAAGTCCGGCCGCTGCTCGGCGAGTCGGTCTCGCTCGCGGCGGTGAACGGGCCGTCCTCGGTGGTCGTCTCGGGCACCGAGGACGCGGTCGCGGCGATCGAGGCCCGGTTCGCCGACCGGAGGACCACCCGGCTGCGCGTGTCGCACGCCTTCCACTCCGCGCTGCTGGAACCGATGCTGGCCGAGTTCCGGGCCGTGGTCGAGGGATTGGCCTTCGCCGCTCCCGCCGTGCCGCTGGTCTCCGGGGTCACCGGACAGCCGCTGACCCGGGAGCAGGCCCTGGATCCCGGCCACTGGGTCAGCCAGGCCCGCCGACCCGTCCGGTTCCGGGACGCCGTCGAACGGCTGCGCACCGAACGTGTCGACGCCTACCTCGAACTCGCCGCGGGCGCCGCGCTGGCGCCGATGGTCGGCGAGTGCCTGGCCGCCGGGGGCGCGGGGCGGTCGACCGGGGACGCGGGCGCCGCCGTACTGACGACCGCGCCGGCGGACCAGGCCGACGAGACCCGCTCGCTGCTGGCCGCCGTCGGCCGGCTCCACCTGCACGGCGTTCCGGTGGACTGGGACGCCGTGCTGCCCGGCGCCCGGCCGGTGCCGCTGCCGACGTACCCGTTCCAGCGGCAGACGTACTGGCTGGCGGCCGCAGCGCCCTCGCCGTCGGCGCTGCCCGTCGTGGTGCCCGCGCCGGACGGTCCGTCGGCCGCGCTCCCGGGCGGCTGGCGGCGGGCGGCCCGGCCGAGCGCGACGCCGTGCTGCGCCGGCTCGTCCTCGCCGAGACCGCGGGCGTGCTCGGCCGGTCCCCCGCCGAACTGGACCCCGCTCAGCCCTTCGCCGCCCTCGGCGTCACCTCCGTCAAGGCGATCGAACTGCGCGAGCGGATCGCCGCGGCCACCGGCACCGTGCTCCCGGCCACCCTGGTCTTCGACCACCCGTCCCCGGACGCCGTGGTCCGCGCCGTCGGAGCCCACCTCGACGGAGGCCCCGGGCGGCCGCACACCACGGGTGAACTGGTGGATCTGCTGGCCGAGTTGCTCACCAGCGGCGCGAGCCTCGAACCGGCCGACGCCACCCGGCTGCGCGAGCTCGCCCGCCGCGGCGCGGCGGCCGGCGGGGCCGCGCGCCCGGACGCCGGCTCCGGCTCCGGCGCCGGTACGGGCCTCGGCACCGACCTCGGCACGGCCACCGACGACGAGCTGTTCCGCCTCATGGACGCCCTCGACTGACACCCGTCACGAGCGGCTCACCCGACCTGTCCGACCACCACCGCCCTACGGAGAACCGGCCATGACCCCCACGCCCCCGGGCGCCGACGACCCCGTGATCGAGGCGGTCGACGTCGGCATGACCTTCGGCGACGTCCGCGCCCTCGACTCGGTCAGCCTCACCGTCCCCCGGGGCAGCGTGCTGGCCCTGCTCGGCCACAATGGGGCCGGCAAGACCACCCTGGTCAACGTCCTCACCACCGCCCTGCCACCCACCACCGGCCGGGCCAGCGTCGCCGGGTACGACGTCCGCGACCGGCCGGCCGAGGTCCGCCGGCGGATCGGCCTCACCGGCCAGTACGCCACCGTCGACGGACGGCTGAGCGGCCGCGACAACCTGCTGCTGCTCGCCGGGCTGCTCGGGGCCGGACGCCGCGCCGGCCGGGCCCGGGCCGACGAACTGCTCGGCCTGTTCGACCTCGGACACGTCGCCGACCGGCCCGCCCGCGGCTACTCGGGCGGGCTGCGCCGCCGCCTCGACCTGGCCGCGAGCCTGGTCGGGCGGCCCGAGGTGGTGTTCCTCGACGAGCCGACCACCGGGCTGGACCCGGTCAGCCGGCTCGGCCTGTGGGAGATCGTCGAGGGCCTGGTCGCCGAGGGCACCACCGTGCTGCTCACCACCCAGTACCTGGACGAGGCCGACCGGCTCGCCGACTCCATCACCGTGCTCTCCGGCGGCACCGTCGTCGCCGACGGCACCCCGGCCGAGCTCAAGGCCCGGGTCGGGCGGCGCACCGTCACCCTCGTCCTGGAGCCCTCCGACGACCCGGACCGCGCCGTCCGGGCCCTGCGCGAGGCCGGCTTCGCGCCCGCCACCGGGGGGAAGGGCACCGCACTGGTCGTCCCCATCGAGGCCACCCGCGAGGTCGCGGCGGTGGTCCGGGCGCTCGACGGGGTGGGGGTCGAGGCCGCCGAACTGACCTTCGGCGAGCCCGGCCTGGAGGACGTCTACCTCGCCCTGGCCCACCGCCCCGACCGCTCGGAAGGACCCGCCCGGTGACCACCCCGACCACCCCGGCCAGCAGCCTCGACACCGGCCGCCCGCCCCGCACCCCGATGCCCACCGCCCCGGCCTGGCGGGGCAGTTCGCGGCCGACCCAGGTTCGTATCCTCACCGGGCGGTCGCTGCGCGCACTCGTCACGGACCCGGCCGTGCTGCTGTTCGGCCTGCTCCAACCCGTCATCACTCTGGTGGTGCTCTCCCAGGTGTTCAGCCGGATGGGCCTGCCCCCGCACTTCCCGCCCGACGTCACGTATCTCGACTTCGTCCTGCCCGCCGTCCTCGTGGACAACGCGGTGCAGTCCGCCGTCCAGTCCGGGGTCGGGCTCGTCGAGGACCTCCAGAACGGCATCGTCGCCCGGCTGCGCTGCCTGCCCGTCGCCCCGGGCTCCCTCCTGCTCGCGCGCAGCCTCACCACCCTGGTGCGCGCCGCGGTGCAGGCCGTGATCATCCTGCTGCTGGGCACGCTCCTGCTCGGCTACCACCCGCGCGGCGGGGCGGGTGCCGTCGCCGCCTCGATCGGGCTGACCCTCTTCATGAGCTGGGCGCTCGGCTGGCTCTTCATCGCCGCGGCCGCCTGGCTGCGCCGGGCCGAACCCATCCAGAACCTGGCGATCATCGCGGTGCTCCCGCTGATGTTCGCCTCCAGCGCCTACGTCCCCACCGCCGACCTCCCCGGCTGGCTGGCCGCGGTCGCCCACGTCAACCCGCTCACCTACGCGATCGACACCACCCGCGCCCTGGCCCTCGGACTGCCCGGCACCGGCTCCGCCGGGCCGGCCCTGCTGCTCGGCGCCGCCGTGGCCGGGCTCGGTGCCTGGCTGGCGGCGCGTGGCTTCCGCCGGCCGCTCACACCGCGCTGACGGCACCCCGCCCGCGCTCGCGCACGGGAAGTCGGACCGGCCGACTTCCCGTGCGCGGGTGCGTGGGCACCGGGGGACGGAAACCGGGCGACCGCGGCCGCGAGGTCATGGCAGGCTGCCCCGCATGGTGATCAACGATGCGTCGCCGACCGCCGGTGAGGTTCTGACGGTCCGTCCCGGTCTGACGGACGCCGAGCTCAACGAGCTGTTCGGAGCGGCCTGGCCGGATCACCGGCCGACCTCCTTCGCCCCGGTGCTGTCCCGCAGCCTGACCTGGATCGCGGCACGACGGGCCGGCCGGCTGATCGGATACGTCAACCTCGTCGGTGACGGCGGCGCGCACGCCTTCGTCCTGTCCACCACCGTGCACCCGGACGAGCGCCGGCGGGGGCTCGGGGTGCGCCTGGTGCGGGCGGCCGCCGACGAGGCCAGGGCGTGCGGCGCGGAGTGGCTGCACGTCGACTACGAGCCGCACCTGGAGTCCTTCTACGGCGAGTGCGGCTTCCGGCCGACCGCCGCCGGCCTCCTGCGGCTCTGAACCGTACCCCGGGGCGCTTGCGGCGGGGCCGGGGGCGCCTGCGGCGGGGCCCGGCGTCCGGCGCCCCGACCGGCACCACGGCGCGGCCTCCTGACGGCTCCGCGGCCCCCGGCGCCGGCCCGGGTCAGGAGGCCGTCCGCACCGCGGACGAGTAGAGCGGCCAGCCGTCGTGGTCGGGGCGGCAGGACACGTCGGCGAAGCGGCCGGACTCCCGCAACAGCCCCGGGACCGTCGCGCCGTGCAGGTGGCCGTGCTCGACCACCAGCACACCGCCCGGCCGCAGCAGACCGGCCGCCGCCTCCACCACCTGCCGGACCACCCGCAGGCCGTCGGCACCGCCGAACACCGCCTGCCGGGGCTGGTAGCGGCCGAACTCGTCCGGCACCTCTGCCGCGTCCGGCATGAACGGCGGGTTGGCGAGCACCAGGTCGGCCCCGGCCGCCAGCCCGGTGAGGGCTCCCGCCCGGGCCGCCTCCCCCTCGTGGACGGTGACCTCGGCGTCCCCGAGCGCGGCCCGCCGGGCCGCGTTGCGGCGGGTGAAGTCCACGGCGACGGGATCGAACTCGACCGCGTGCACCCGGGCGTCCGGCCGCGCGTGGGCGAGTGCCAGCCCGATCGCGCCGGAACCGGCGCACAGGTCCACCACCGTCGGCCCGGCGATGCCCTCGACGGCCTTCCGACCGGCCGCCAGCACCAGCTCACTGTGTACCCGGGGCACGAACACCCCCGGTCCGACGGCGAGTTCGAGGCCGGCGAAGACCACTCGCCCGGTCAGATGGCCGAGCGGGACACCGTCGGCTCTGCGGCGCACCAGCTCGCGCAGCCGGCGCACCGCCCGGCCGTCCAGCGGCCGTGCCGGATCCAGCCCGTCCGGCTCCGCCCCGAGCACCCGCGCGGCCAGCTCCACCACCTCCCGCCGGGCCGCCGACCGCGCCACACCCCGCAGGGCCGGCTCCGCCTCGTCGAGCAGGTCCCCGAGCACCATCGGTCCCATCGTTGCCTCCCGGCCGTGTGGAGCGACGTCCGCCGCCGCACGATGCCGCCCACTGTGCGGCCGGTGGCGCTAGGTGAGCTCCCAGAACTGGCGTCCGGACGGGCGGGGGCACGATGCGGTGCCGCTCACCGCCGACCGACGGTCGGCCGCCGTGGGCGCAACGGAGATCGCGGGAGCCCACCGAGTGGGCTCCCGCGACGGGAAGGGCGGCGGACCGGTCAGTCGGACAGGCCCAGTTCGTTGTCCAGCAGCTCGAACATCTCGTCGTCCGAGGCCGTGTCGAAGTCGAAGGCCCCCGGGCCTGCGGGCCCGGCCGCGGCGGCGCTCCCGGCGGCGAGCCACTTCGAGCGCAGCACGTCCAGGCGGGCGGCCACCTGGTCGAACAGCTCCTGGTCCGCTCCCTCGGCCTCGCCCGCGCCGAACGCCTTCTCCAGCCGGTCGAGTTCGGCCAGGATCGCGGCCGGCCCGGCGGTCGGTTCGGGTGCCAGGCCGAGCCGGTCGAACAGATGCTCGGCCAGGTCCGCGACCGTCGGGTGGTCGAAGACCAGGGTGGCGGGCAGTCGCAGGCCCACCAGCGAGCCCAGGCGGTTGCGCAGCTCGACGGCCGTCAGCGAGTCCAGGCCGAGGTCCTGGAAGGCCCGCTGCGGGTCCACCCCGGACGGATCGGTGTGCCCGAGGACGGCGGCCACCTGTCGGCGGACCGCCTCCAGCAGCGCCTCGCCCCGCTCGGTGCCCGGCAGTTCGGACAGCTGTCGGACGAACGCGGCGCCGCCGCCCGGCACACCGTCCGCACCCGCGGCCGCACCGCGCCGCACCGGCATCCGGACCAGTCCGCGCAGCAGGGGCGGGAGCTCGCCGCGCTGCCGCAGGGCGGCCGGGTCCAGTCGCAGCGGCAGGACGACGGGCTCCGGGCCTGCCGTGGTGGCGTCGAAGAGCGCCAGTCCCAGGTCCGGGGTGAGCGGCGGCAGGCCGGCCCGGGCCAGGCGTTCGGCCTCGGCCCCGGTGAGCGCGCCGGTCATGCCGTCGCCACCGGTCCATGGGCCCCAGGCCAGCGAGACCGCGGGCAGGCCGAGGGAGCGCCGGTGCCGGGCGAGCGCGTCCAGGAACGCGTTGGCCGCGGCGTAGTTGGCCTGGCCCGGGTTGCCGAGCGTCCCGGCCGCCGACGAGAACAGGACGAAGGCGGTGAGGTCCAGGCCCTCGGTGGCGCGGTGCAGGTGCCACGCGGCGTCCGCCTTCGGGCGCAGGACTCCGGAGATCCGCTCGGGCGTGAGCGAGCCGATCGTCCCGTCGTCCAGGACGCCCGCGGTGTGCACCACCGCACGGATGTCGTGCCTGGCGAACAGGCCGGTGACGGCGGCCTCGTCGGCCACGTCGCAGGCCTCCACCACCGCTTCGGCGCCCATTTCGGCCAGCTCGGCGACCAGCTCGGGCACGCCGTCGGCGGCGGCGCCGCTGCGGCTGACCAGGAGCAGGCCGCGCACGCCGTGCTCGGCGGCGAGGTGCCTGGCCAGCAGACGGCCCAGGCCACCGGTGCCGCCGGTGATCAGCACGGTGCCCTCGGTGGGCCAGCTCGGCGGCGTGCTCGCGAGCTCCTCCCGGACCAGCCTGGCGGCGAACAACTCGCCTCCACTCAGCCGGAGTTGCGGCTCGTCGATGGCTGCGACGGCGGGCCGGAAGCCGGTCTCGCCGGGGGCCAGGTCGAGCAGGCCGAACCGGCCCGGCTCCTCCGAGGCCGCCGATCGCACCAGGCCCCAGGCGGTGGCGGCGGCGAGGTCGTCACCGGACACCGCGCCGCGCGTCACGAAGACCAGCCGCGCGGCGGCGAACTCCTCGTGCGCGAGCCAGGTCCGCACCAGGTCCAGGACCTCGGCCGCCCGGTCGTGCACCGACTCGGCGCCGCCGGCGGGGAGTTCGGTGAACACCACGGCGGGCAACTCGGGGTGCCCGGCGAGCGCGGCCAACGCCTCTGCGGTCGGCTCGACCGAGAGGAAGGGGGTGTCCGGGTCGGTCCGGTCCGAGGTGGCGGCCGCACCGGTGAAACCGGTTGCGGCGGCGGTGCCGGTTGCGTCGGCCGGCAGTGGCACCGGCACCCAGTCGACGCGGAACAGCGCGTCATGACCGGCCGGGCGGTCGACGGCGCCCAGCTGCTCGGCGGTGACCGGCCGGACCGTGAGCGAGCCCACCGACGTCACCGGGCGCCCGTCGGCGTCGACGGCGGCCAACGCCAGTCCGCCGGATGCCGACGGCGCCAGCCGGACCCGGAGCGCCGACGCACCGGAGGCGTGCAACGCGACGTCCTCCCAGGCGAACGGCACCCCGGCCCCGCCCTCGCCCTGCCCGCCACCCGCGGCGAGCGTGTGCAGGCAGGCGTCGAACAGCGCCGGGTGAAGGCCGAAGCCCGCACCCTCGATGCCCTCGGGCAGGGCGACCTCGGCGAACACCTCGTCACCGCGCCGCCAGGCCGCCCGCAGGCCCCGGAACGCCGGTCCGTAATCGAAGCCGGCCTCGGCCAGCCCCTCGTAAAGACCGCTCAGATCCATCTGCTCGGCACCGGCCGGCGGCCACACCGAGGTGTCGAACTCCACCGGCGCCGCACCCGTCCCCAGGATGCCGCTCGCGTGCAGGGTCCAGGGCTGCAGGCCGCCCGAGCCCGGACGGGAGTGCACGGTCACGGGCCGTCGGCCCGCGTCGTCCGGCGCGCCGACGGCGAGCTGGAGCTGTACGGCGCCCGTCCCCGGAAGAACCAGCGGCGCTGCGAGGGTCAGTTCCTCGACCCGGTCGCAGCCGACCTCGTCACCCGCCCGGACGGCCAGCTCCACCAGCGCCGTCCCCGGCACCAGGACGGAGCCCAGGACGACGTGGTCCCCGGCCCAGGGGTGCGAGCGGGTCGACAGACGGCCGGTGAACAGGACGCCGTCGCTGTCGGCCAGCTCCAGCGAACCGGTGAGCAGCGGGTGCTCGGCGGTCCTGAGGCCGGCGGACTCGACGCCCCGGCCGACGGGCAGCCCGGTCGGCCAGTAGTCCCGGTGCTCGAAGGCGTAGGTCGGGAGCTCCGCGAGGTGCCGACCGGCTCCGGCGAGCAGGGCGCGCCAGTCGACGTCGGTGCCGTGGACGTGGAGTCGGGCGAGGGCTTCCACGAAGGTCGCTTCCTCGGGGCGGTTGCGGCGCAGGGCCGGGGTGGTGACGGTGTCGTCGGCCTCGGGCAGCGTGTTCGCGGTGAGGGCGGTGAGGACGGCGTCGGGGCCCAGTTCGAGGTACCGGCGGACGCCCTGGTCGTGGAGGGTGCGGAGGCCGTCGGCGAAGCGGACGGCCTCGCGGACGTGGCGCATCCAGTAGTGCGCGTCGGTCGTGCCGGTGACCAGCTCCCCGGTGAGGTTGGAGACCAGCGGGGTCGACGGCGCGTGGTAGGTCAGGCCGTCGAGGACCTGCCGGAAGTCCTCCAGCATCGGGTCCATCAGCGGGGAGTGGAAGGCGTGCGAGACCCGCAGTCGGCTGGTCCTCCGGTCGGCGAAGTGCGCCTCGACCGCCGCGACCGCTTCCTCCGTGCCCGACACCACCACCGAGGACGGCCCGTTCACGGCGGCTGTCGACACCTCGCCGTTCAGCAGCGGCCGGACCTCCTCCTCCGTCGCCTGCACGGCCAGCATCGCGCCACCGGAGGGCAGTGCCTGCATCAGCCGGCCACGGGCGGCCACCAGGGTGCAGGCGTCGGCCAGCGAGAACACCCCCGCCACGTGCGCGGCGGCCACCTCACCGATCGAGTGCCCGGCCACGAACTCCGGCCGCACCCCCAGCGACTCCACCAGCCGGAAGAGCGCCACCTCCACCGCGAACAACCCCGCCTGGGCGAAGTCCGTCCGGTTCAGCAGCTCCGCGTCCGCACCCCAGACGACCTCCCGCAACGGCAGGTCCAGCTCCGCACAGACCGCGTCGAAAGCCTCCGCGAACACCGGGAAGCGCTCGTACAACTCCCGGCCCATACCAAGCCGCTGCGAGCCCTGCCCGGAGAACAGGAAGGCGTGCTTGCCCTCCGAAGCCACCCCCCGGGCCACCTCCACGCCGTCCACCAGCACCGCCCGGTGCCCGAACCGCGACCGGCCCGCCAGAGTGAACGCCACATCCGTGAGCGGGAGTCCGGCTGCTCCGGCACACCGGGCCACCTGGAGGTCCAGCGCCGCCTCCGACTTGGCGGACACCACCCACGGCACCAGGCCACCGGCCTCGGTGGCCTCCGGGTCCGCCACCGGATCGGGCTGTTCCAGGATCAGGTGGGCGTTGGTGCCGCTGATCCCGAAGGAGGACACGCCTGCCCGGCGCGGGTGACCGGTGGCCGGCCACTCCGTGCGCTCGGCCAGCAGTTCCACCGCGCCCGCTGTCCAGTCCACGTGCGAGGAGGGCTGGTCGATGTGCAGTGACTTCGGCAGCGTGCCGTGCTGCATGGCCAGCACCATCTTGATCACACCAGCGACACCGGCCGCCGCCTGGGCGTGCCCGATGTTCGACTTGATCGAACCGAGCAGCAGCGGCAGTTCACGGTCCTGCCCGTACGTCGCCAGCAACGCCTGTGCCTCGATCGGGTCACCCAGCGTGGTGCCGGTCCCGTGCGCCTCCACTGCGTCGACCTCGGCGGGTGCGAGACCCGCGCTCGCCAGCGCCTGCCGGATCACCCGCTGCTGCGACGGACCGTTCGGCGCCGTCAGACCATTGGACGCACCGTCCTGGTTCACCGCACTGCCCCGCAGCACAGCGAGTACGCCGTGTCCGTTGCGCCGGGCATCCGAAAGACGCTCCAGCACGACCATGCCCACGCCTTCGCCCCAGCCGACCCCGTCCGCCGCCTCCGCGAAGGCCTTGCTGCGGCCGTCGGCGGCCAGACCGCGCTGCCGGGAGAACTCGACGAACGTCGCCGGGGTGGACATCACCGTCACACCGCCGGCCAGCGCCAACGAGCACTCACCGCTGCGCAGGGCCTGGGCGGCCAGGTGCATGGCCACCAGCGAGGAGGAGCAGGCGGTATCGACCGTCACCGCCGGGCCTTCCAGACCGAGCGTGTAGGAGACCCGGCCCGAGGCCACGCTCCCCGCACTGCCACTGCCCTGGTAACCCTCGAACTCACCACCGCCGAGCAGGCCGGCATAGTCGGCGTACATCACGCCCGCGAACACACCGGTACGACTGCCCCGCAACGACACCGGGTCGATACCCGCCCGCTCGAACGCCTCCCAGGACGTCTCCAGCAGCAACCGCTGCTGCGCGTCCGTCGCCAACGCCTCCCGCGGACTCATCCCGAAGAAGCCCGCGTCGAACGCGGCCGCCTCGCGCAGGAACCCGCCGGTGCGGGTGTAGGAGGTGCCGGTGTGGTCCGGGTCCGGGTGGTACAGCGACTCGACGTCCCAGCCGCGGTCCGCCGGGAAGTCCGACACCGCGTCCACCCCGTCGGCGACCAGCCGCCACAGGTCCTCCGGTGAGGCGACGCCTCCGGGGTAGCGGCAGGCCATGCCGACGATCACGATCGGGTCGTCGGACGGCGTGGTCACCACCGCCGGGAGTTCCGTCGTCCGCTCGGTGCCGAGCAGGCCGTCCAGCAGGAAGCCGGCCAGGGCACGGGCGGTCGGGTAGTCGAAAACGACGGTCGCCGGGAGCTGGAGCCCGGTGACCGACCGCAGCCGGTTCCGCAGCTCCACCGCCGTCAGCGAGTCGAAGCCGAGGTCCTGGAACGCCCGGGAGGGGTCGACCGTCGCCCGGCTCCGGTGGTCCAGCACCAGCGCGATCTGGTCACGCACCAGGTCGAGGACGGCTTCGTGCCGGTCCTCCGCGCCCAGGCCCGAGAGCCGCCGGGTCAGGTCGATCGCGGCGGGGGCCGAGGCCGCCCGACGCACCGGTGTCCGGACCAGGCCGCGCAGCAGGGCGGGGACCTCGCCCCGGTCCCGGACCGCGGCCAGGTCGAGCCGGACGGGCAGGACGGCCGCTTCCGCCGCGCCGACTGCCGCGTCGAACAGCGCCAGCCCGTGCTCCGGGTCGAACGGCGGCACTCCCGCGCGGGTCATCCGCACCCGTTCGGCTTCGGTGAGGGTGCCGGTCATGCCCGCCACCCCGGACCACGGACCCCACGCCAGCGACACCCCCGGCAGACCCAGCGCACGCCGGTGCACCGCCAACGCGTCCAGACAGGCATTGCCCGCCG
>NZ_JPRF03000074.1 GCF_001188955.3 Kitasatospora aureofaciens
CGCCCACCCGGCGGGCGAGCGCCGCTCCGCCCCGGTCGCGGTGGCCGGCCGGCCCGGGGCGACGGTGCGGCTGGCCCGTTGCTGCACACCCGTCCCCCCGGACGAGGTGGCCGGCTACCCGATCCGCGGCGGCGCGGTGGCCGTGCACCGCACCGGCTGTCCCGCCGGACAGCGGCTGCGCGCGGACGGGCGCGCCGAGCTGGAGGTCCGCTGGCAGCCCGAGGACGCCCCCGCGGCCGGCCACCGGGCGGTCCTGCTGCGGGCCACCCTGCGGGCCGAGGCGCTGAACCGGCCCCGGCTGCTCGCCGACCTCACCGCGGCGATCTCCGCCGAGGGCGTCGGCATCGTCTCCGCCGAGGTCGAGCCGCCGCAGGAACTGCGGGTCCGGCACACCTACACCGTGGAGCTGCCCGAGCCGGGCGCCCTGCCCGCCCTGATGCGGGCGATGCTCAGGGTCTCCGGGGTGTACGACGTCAGCCGTCCGCACGCCCCCGAGGGAACCCAGACCCGGCACTCCGGCGGAAATGGGGGTGACCGCCCCGGGCCGGACATGGGACCATCATGGGGAATTCACGGCCGGTCCACGGCGTTCCCAGAGCACAGGGGCTCTGGCGGGACTCAAGGGCCTCCGCCGCAGCATTCCAGCGACCAAAGGACAGAATGACCTCCACGTTCGACACCCGCGACCACGCCGACGCCCCGCGCCGCCTCGACGGTCTGCGGGCGGAAGCCCTCATGGACGAGGACCTCGCGGCCATCGACGAGGACCTCGGCCACAACTACGACGGCGACCAGTACGACCGCAGCGAGCGCGCAGCCCTGCGCCGGGTCGCCGGCCTCTCCACCGAACTCGAAGACATCACCGAAGTCGAGTACCGCCAGCTCCGTCTGGAGCGTGTGGTGCTCGTCGGCGTCTGGACCGACGGCACCCTGGAGGAGGCGGAGAACTCGATGGCCGAGCTCGCCGCGCTCGCCGAGACGGCCGGCTCCGAGGTCCTGGACGGCGTCATCCAGCGCCGCGACAAGCCCGACGCGGCCACCTACATCGGCTCCGGCAAGGCGCAGGAGCTGCGTGACATCGTCGCCTCCAGCGGCGCCGACACCGTGGTCTGCGACGGTGAGCTCACCCCCGGCCAGCTGATCCACCTGGAGGACGTGGTCAAGGTCAAGGTCGTCGACCGGACGGCCCTGATCCTGGACATCTTCGCCCAGCACGCCAAGTCCCGGGAGGGCAAGGCGCAGGTCTCGCTCGCGCAGATGCAGTACATGCTCCCGCGCCTGCGCGGCTGGGGTCAGTCGCTCTCCCGGCAGATGGGTGGCGGTGGCTCCGGCTCCTCGGGCGGCGGCATGGCCACCCGCGGTCCCGGTGAGACCAAGATCGAGACCGACCGGCGCCGGATCCGCGAGAAGATGGCGAAGCTCCGCAAGGAGATCGCCGACATGAAGAAGGGCCGCGACACCAAGCGCCAGGAGCGCAAGCGCCACCAGGTGCCGTCCGTGGCCATCGCCGGGTACACCAACGCCGGCAAGTCCTCCCTGCTCAACCGGCTCACCGGCGCGGGCGTGCTGGTGGAGAACGCGCTGTTCGCCACCCTGGACCCGACCGTGCGCCGGGCCCAGACCCCGAGCGGGCGGCTGTACACCCTGGCCGACACCGTCGGCTTCGTCCGGCACCTGCCGCACCACCTGGTCGAGGCCTTCCGCTCGACCATGGAGGAGGTCGCCGACGCGGACCTCATCCTGCACGTGGTGGACGGCTCGCACCCCGAGCCGGCGACGCAGCTGGCCGCCGTCCGCGAGGTCATCGTCTCGGTCGACGCGCAGAACGTCCCCGAGATCGTGGTGATCAACAAGGCGGACGCCGCCGACCCGCACGTGCTGCAGCGCCTGCTGCGCCGCGAGCCGCACGCCATCGTGGTGTCGGCCCGCAGCGGCGCGGGCATCGAGGAGCTGCTGAAGCTCATCGACGACGAGCTGCCGCGTCCGGCCGTCGAGGTGCGGGCCCTGGTGCCCTACACCCAGGGCGCGCTGGTCTCCCGGGTGCACAAGGAGGGCGAGCTGCTCGCCACCGAGCACACCGGTCAGGGCACCCTGCTGCACGCCAAGGTGCCGGCCGAGCTGGCCGCCGAGCTGGAGCACTTCACGGTCGCCCTGCAGGGCTGACCGGCCCGCTGCAGTAGCCCCTGGACGGAGTCCGTCCGGGGGCTACTTCACGTTCTTGGCAAAGTAGTCGAAGGCCTGCTTCGCCTGCTCCTGGAGGGACGGCCCGGCCAGGTAGCCGACCGGGTTGCGGCTGCCGACCGAGCTGACGCTGACCAGATTGGGCTTGCCGTCCCTGGTGACGAACCAGCCACCGCCGCCCGCGCCGCCGGACATGGTGCAGCCGATCACGTACATCGGCGGGCGGGCCCGGTCGAAGGACAGCCCGCCCGGCGCCGCGGCGGAGTCGCAGCGCTGCAGTTCCATGCCGTCGGAGGGCCGCTCGACGGGGTAGCCGAAGGCGGCGGCCGAGGTGATCTGCTCGCGGGGGGCGTTGAACCAGACCGGGACGGAGCCGCCCACGGTCTCCTCCAGGGAGCGGCCGGAGTCGGACTCGCCGCGCACCCGGACGATCCCGTAGTCGTACTGGTCGTGGGCGCCGACGCCGCTCTCCTGGAGCCAGGTCGGCGAGACCAGCGCGCGCACCGCCGTCCAGCGGCCGTACGGGGCGGCCTGCTGGTCGCCGTACGGCTTGCCGCGGGCCGCCCGGCCGTCCCGGTTGAAGGCGGGGACGAAGACCAGGTTCTTCACCCAGCCGCCGCCCCGGCCGTCGTGCAGGCAGTGGGCGGCGGTGTAGACCAGGTTGCTGCGGCCCGGGTTGAGCGGGTCGGAGACCACCGTGCCGGAGCAGACACTGTCGCCCTGGGAGGTGGTCATCAGCAGCTTGCCGACCACGGCGGAGTCCGGGCCGTACGGGTGCGGCTGCGGCCGGGCCTGGACGGCGGCCGGCGGGGCGTCGCGCTGGACGGCGGCCGGGGAGGCGGCGGTGAGCGAGTACTCGGGGGTGGGCCTGGCCCTGGCGGCCTCCGCCCGGGCGGTGGTCCAGTAGCCGGGGGCCACCTGGTTGGTGAAGCCGCTGTCGGCGACGTACCGGGCCCAGTCCTCCAGTTTCCAGCCGCTGAGGTCGCCCAGGCTGGTCGGAGCGGCCTTGGGCAGTGCCGCGGGCGGGGCGGCCGGGGCGGTGGGGCCGTCCGGCCCGCAGGCGGCCGCGGTGAGCGTCAGGGCGGCGAGCAGCGCGGCGCCGGCGGTGGCGGCCCGCCGGGCCGTGGTGCTCGTGGTGCCGGTGCCCCCGGTAGTGCGAACGGTGCGGATGGTGCGCAAGCTGAGGAGACCCCCGTGGTGGTGCCGGTCACTGCTTCCTGGAGATCCAGTCCAGGGCCTGTTTGGCGACCGTCTCCAGGTACGGGCCGCTCAGCGAGGTGTGCTCCTGGGTGCCGATCGAGGTGTTGCTCACCAGGGCGGTCCGGCCGTCCGGCATGGTGGCGAACCAGCCGCCGCCGCTGGCGCCCTGGGTCATGTTGCAGCCGATGGTCAGCATGGACGGGCGCTTGGCGTCGAAGGACAGCCGGGTGGGCTTGCCGCCGTCGCACTTGTACAGCTCCTGGCCGTCGAACGGCTTGACCAGCGGGTAGCCGACGGTCGACACCCTGAGCTGGTCGCGGGGCGCGTCGAACCACACCGGGGCGGCCGAACCGACCGTCTCCTCCAGGGACTTGCCGGTGTCGTTCTGGTTGTGCACGCGCATCACGGCGAAGTCGTACTGGTTGGCGGCGTCACCGGTCGGGCCGCCCTCGACCATCCACTGCGGGGAGGTGACGACCTGGTCGGCCCACCAGGTGCCGAGCGGGGCCAGTTCGGACAGCGGGGCCTTCCTGCCGCCGCTGGAGGCGCCGGAGTTGTTGTACGCGGGCACGAAGACCAGGTCCTTGTAGAAGTCGCCGCCCTTGCCCTCGTGGACGCAGTGGGCGGCCGTCCAGACCAGGTTGCTCCGGCCCGGGTGCTGCGGGTCGGCGATCACCGTCGCCGAGCAGTTGCCGCGGCCGCCCTGGGCGGAGAAGAACACCTTCCCGGAGGGCTGCTTGAGGTACGGGCGGGGCACCTGGACGGCCTTGACCACCGGCGGCTCCGGGTCGGTCACTCCGTCGGCGGCGGCCGGCGAGGCGGTCGGCGGGGCCGGGTCGGCGGGCTTGGCGTCGCCCATCTTGTCCGGGTTCCAGAAGTCCTTGACCACCGGGTTGTTGAAGACGTGCTTGGACGCCCACTTGTCCCAGTCGTCGAACTTCCACTTCTTCAGGTCGTCCCAGCTCTTCGGCAGGCCCTCCAGCAGGCTGCTCGGCAGGCCGGACGGCAGGGTGATCCCGCCGATGACGCCGCCGCCCGGGCTCGCCGAGGCGCTCGCGTCCGCGGCGGGTGGCGGTGCGGCGGTCCGGTCGACGCCGCCCGGGCCGTCCGGCCCGCAGGCGGTCGCGGCCAGCAGCGTTCCGGTGACCAGGGCGGCGGCCAGGGCTGACCGGTGGATCGATGGCATCTGTGCGCTTCCCCCTGTGCTCGGTCGGACTTCGGTGCGGCGGCTCGCCGCCCTGGAGTCTTCCATCGCCGGCGAGGACGGCGGCGGCCGCCCCCCGGGTTCCGGAGCTGACCGGTCGTCACCCGTCCGTGACGCGGAACCGTTCGTCTCGTTGGCACAGCAGGGCCGCCCCGCGCGGTGGTGCACTATCCCCGGTCTTCACCCGGACGAGTGATCCATCCTTGTGATCACCCGTCAGGGATAGGTAACCCTTACCTGACGCGACGGTGCGAGCGCCCGCCCGCCCCTCCACCACCAGCGCGCGTCCGCACCCCCACGCGCACCAAGGAGCAGCCTTGAGCACCGCCCTCACCGGAGCCCCGCCCGTACCGCCGCCGACGGCGGACCGGGCCGCCTCGCCCGACCCGCTGCTGCACCCCGATCCCGCTGTCGCCGCCGAACAGGCAGCGGTGGAAGCCCTGTTGAGGTGCTGGACGCGGGAGACCGGAGCCCGCCCCGGAGCGGACGGCCGACTGCGGATCGACGTCCTCGGCGGCGCCGCCCGGCTCACCGCCCCGGTCCGTTACTGGTCGCCCGGCGGCTGGCACCGCTTCGGCCCGGCCACCCTCTCCGCCGGGGAGGGGACCGCCGAGGCCCCGGTGGACGCCGTCACCGCCGCGGCACTGCTCGCCGCCGCGGCCGCCGAACGGCCCGACCCCGGACAGGTCGCCGACCTCGCTGCCCGGGTCGCCGACTCCGTGACGCGCACCGCCGAGATCCTCGCCCACCGCCGCACCGGCGCCGAACCCGGCGGCCCGGAGCGCTCCCACTTCCTCGCCGCCGAACAGTCCCTGCTGCTCGGCCACCCGCTGCACCCCACCCCGAAGAGCCGCGACGGCCTCGGCCCGGCCCAGAGCGCCGCCTACTCGCCCGAACTCCACGGGTCCTTCCAGCTGCACTGGTACGCCGTGGACCGCGCACTGCTCGCCGCCGGCTCGGCCGTCGCCCGGAGCGCCGACCGGCTCACCGCGGCCCTGCTCGGCGGCGGCACCGCCCTGCCGCCGGGCACCGCCGCCCTGCCGCTGCACCCCTGGCAGGCCCGCGAACTCGCCCACCGCCCGGCCGTCGCCGCCCTGCTCGCGGACGGGCTGCTGCACGACCTCGGCCCGGCCGGGGAACCCTGGTACCCCACCTCCTCGGTGCGCACCGTCTACCGGCCCGGCACGCCGTGGATGCTCAAGCTCTCGCTCGGCCTGCGGATCACCAACTCCCGCCGGGAGAACCTGCGCAAGGAACTCCACCGCGGCGTGGAGGTGCACCGGCTGCTGGAGAGCGGGCTCGCCGCCGAGTGGCGGGCCGCCCACCCGGGCTTCGACATCGTCCGCGACCCGGCCTGGATCGGCGTCGACCACCCCGACCTCGGCGACCCCGGCGGCCTGGACACCGTGCTGCGGGCCCAGCCCTTCGCGCCCACCGAGCGCGCGCTGTGCGTGGCCGGGCTGGTCGCCGAACAGCCGCGCGGCAACGGCGCCACCGTGCCGTCCCGGCTGGGCGACACCCTGCGCTCGCTCGCCGCCCGCACCGGCCGTCCGCTGTCCACCGTCGCCGCCGAATGGTTCCTGCGCTACCTGGAGGCCGTCGTGCTGCCCGTCCTCTGGATGGACGGCCGGGGCGGCGTCGCACTGGAGGCGCACCAGCAGAACAGCATCGTCCTGCTGGACGCCGACGGCTGGCCCAGCGGCGGCCGCTACCGCGACAACCAGGGCTACTACTACCGGGAGAGCGCCGCCGAGCGGCTCACCGCCCGACTGCCCGGACTCGGCGCGCAGAGCGACACCTTCCTGCCCGACGCCGTCATCGACCACCACTTCGCCTACTACCTCGGCATCAACCACGTGCTCGGGCTGGTCGGCGCCCTCGGCTCCCAGGGGCTCGCCGACGAGACGGTGCTGCTGGCCGGGCTGCGCCGGTTCCTGGCCGGGCCGCGGGCGGCCGCCACCGGCTCGGCGCTGCCCGCCCTGCTGCTGGACGCGCCCACCCTGCCCTGCAAGGCGAACCTGCTCACCCGGATCAACGGACTGGACGAGCTGGTCGGACCGGTCGCCACCCAGTCCGTGTACGTGGACATCCCCAACCCGGTGGCGGGTGGCTGATGCTGGACGACCTGCCCGGGTGGGGTGAAGTCCCCACCCCGGTCGGCCGGTTCCGGCTCGGCCCGGTCCGGCTGCCCGCCGACCTGGAACTGCTCGCCGGCTGGATGAACGACCCCGAGGTCGACGAGTTCTGGGCACTCGCCGGACCGCCGGCCGTCACCGAACGGCACCTCCGGGCCCAACTCGACGGCGACGGGGGCAGCGTGCCCTGCCTCGGCCTGCTCGACGGCGCGCCGATGAGCTACTGGGAGGTCTACCGGGCCGACCTCGATCCGCTCGCCGAGCACTACCCGGCCCGGCCGCACGACACCGGCGTGCACCTGCTGCTCGGCCCCGCCGCCAGCCGGGGCCGGGGGCTGGGGGCCCAGCTGCTGGCCGCGCTGGCAGAAATGATTCTCCGCCGAGTGCCCGCCTGCGAACGGGTGGTGGCCGAACCGGACGTCCGCAACCGGCGCTCGGTCCGGGCCTTCGAACGGGCCGGGTTCCGAGCCGTCGCCGAACTCGACCTGCCCGACAAGCGCGCCGCCCTGATGATCCGCGACCGAGACGCAGGGCCTGTCCTGCAGGCCCGACTCCCCGCCTAGGAAACGCCAGTGGACACCCTCCCCCCGCACGACCCCCCGTACGACCTGCTCGGCGTCGGCATCGGCCCGTTCAACCTCTCGCTCGCCGCCCTCGCCGAGCCCGTGCCCGGCCTGCGCACGCTCTTCTGCGACCAGCGCCCGGAGTTCCGCTGGCACCACGGCATGCTGGTGGACGGCGCCAGGATGCAGGTGCCCTTCCTCGCCGACCTGGTCTCGCTGGTGGACCCGACCAACCCGTGGTCCTTCCTCAACTACCTGCGCGCCCAGGACCGGCTCTTCCCGTTCTACTTCGCCGAACGCTTCCAACTGCCCCGCCGGGAGTACGACCACTACTGCCGCTGGGCCGCCGAGCGGCTGCCCAACTGCCGCTTCGGCACCGAGGTCACCGCCCTGCACCGGGAAGGCACGCTGTTCCGGGTCGAGTTGACGGACACCGCGACCGGTCGGCGCAGCGAGGCCAGGGCCCGCAACCTCGCGCTCGGCGTCGGCACCCGACCCGTGCTGCCCGAGGCCTTCACCGCCCTGGCGAACCACCCGCGGGCCTTCCACTCCGCCGAGTACCTGGACCGCCGGGCCGACCTGGCCGGTGCCCGGGACATCACCGTGGTCGGCAGCGGCCAGTCCGGCGCCGAGGTCTTCCTCGACCTGCTCCGCCGCCACGAGGGCGACGGCGTCCGGCTGCGCTGGCTCACCCGGACCAGGGCGCTCGCCCCCATGGAGTACTCCAAGCTCGGCCTGGAGCACTTCACCCCCGACTACACCCGCTACTTCCACGGCCTGCCCGGCCCCGTCCGGGACGCCCTGGTCACCGCCCAGTGGCAGCTGCACAAGGCCGCCAGCGCCGAGACCCTCGCCGAGATCCACGACCACCTCTACGAGCGCACCATCGGCCGTCCGATCGACACCGCCCCGGTCGAGATCACCCCCGGCACCGCCGTCACCGACGCCCGACCCGGCCCCTGCGGCGGCCTCGAACTCCACTGCCGGCACACCGACTCCGGCGCCGAGCACCTGCTGCGCACCGACGCCGTGGTGCTCGCCACCGGCTACCGCGCCGCCCGCCCGGCCGCCCTCGAACCGCTCGCCCACCTGATCGACTGGGACGAGTCCGGGCGCTACCGGGTCGACCTCGACCACCGGGTCGCCACCCGGCCCGGGCTCGCCGGGGGCATCTACGTCCAGAACGCCGAACTGCACACCCACGGCGTCGGCACCCCCGACCTCGGCCTCGGCGCCCACCGGGCCGCCGTCATCCTGAACGCCGTCGCCGGGCGGACCGTCCACCGGCTGCCCGCCCGCACCGCCTGGACCGGCTTCGCGCCGCCCGTCCCCACCGGCCCGACCGGCGCTGCCGCCCCCGCCGGCCCGGCCGTTCCCACCGCCCCGGCCGGCGCCACTGTCCTGCCCGAACCCCCCACCCCCGTCCTCCCCCGCCCCCAGGAGCTGACCCGTGCCGCAACCGCCGGCCGCTGAACCGCCGCTCTACCTGCCCCCGCACCTCACCGCCGGGAACTGGCAGCGGGCCGGCCGTGCCCTGCTGGCCAAGATGCTCGGCGAGTTCGCCTACGAGGAGCTGCTCAGGCCCGTCCCGGGCGCCCTCGACGGCGAGTACCTGCTGAAACTGCCCGAGGCCGAGTACCGCTTCGCCGCCCGGCGCGGCGCCTACGACGGCTGGCAGGTCGACCCGGAGACGATCCGCTGCTCCCAGCCGGACGGCCTGGACCCGCTGCGCTTCCTGCCGTACGCCCGGGAGGCCCTCGGGATGCGCGCCGAGACCACCGCCCACCTGATCCGCGAGCTCTCCGCCACCCTGACCGCCGACACCCGCCAACTCGCCACCGCGCTCACCGCCGCCGAACTCGCCGACCTCGACCACCCGGCGCTGGAGGGGCGGCAGACCGGCCACCCGTGGATCGTCCCCAGCAAGGGCAGGATCGGCTTCTCCGGCACCGACGCCGCCCGCTGGACCCCGGAAGCCCGCAGCGCCCGCCCGCTGCCCTGGATCGCCGTCCACCGCCGGCTCGCCCAGTACCGCGGCGTGCCCGGCCTGGACCACCCCGAGCAGCTGTACGCCCGCGAGCTGGACGACGTCGACGCGCTGCGCGCCCCGCTCGGTGCCGACGCCGACGACTACCTGCTGCTGCCCGTCCACCCCTGGCAGTGGGACGAGACGGTCCTACCGCTGTTCGCGCCTTGGATCGCCTCCGGCGAGATCGTCCCGCTGCCCTCCGACGGCGACCCACGGCTGCCCCAGCAGTCCATCCGCTCCTTCTTCAACACCGCCCATCCGGAGCGCTGCACCGTCAAGCTGCCGCTGTCCATCCTCAACACCCTGGTCTGGCGCGGGCTGCCGGTCGAACGGACCCTCGCCGCGCCCGCCGTCACCGCCTGGCTGCACCGGCTGCGCGACGCCGACCCGTACCTGCGGGACGAGTGCCGGGTGATCCTGCTCGGCGAGATCGCCTCCGTCACCGTCGACCACCCCGTCTACCGGGAGATGCCCGAATCGCCGTACCAGTACAAGGAACTCCTCGGCGCGATCTGGCGCGAACCGCTCGGTCCCTTCCTCGCCCCGGACGAACGCGCCCGCACCCTCGCCGCCCTGCTGCAGACCGGCTCCGACGGGCGCGCGCTCGCCGCCGAACTGATCACCCGCTCCGGCCTCACCCCCGCCGAGTGGACCGGTCGGCTGTTCGCGGCGACGCTGCCGCCGCTGCTGCACTTCCTCTACCGCTACGGGCTGGTCTTCTCTCCGCACGGCGAGAACGCGATCGTGGTCTTCGACGACCGCGACACCCCGACCCGGCTCGCGGTCAAGGACTTCGTCGACGACGTCAACCTCAGCGACCAGGACCTGCCCGAACTGCGCGACCTGCCCGACGGGGTCGCCGACGTGCTGCTGCGGGACGACCCCCAGGGCCTCTGCCAGTTCATCCACTCCGGGCTGTTCATCGGCGTCTTCCGCTACCTCGCCCCGATGCTCGAGGCGCAGACCGGACTGCCCGAGACCGAGTTCTGGGCCCTGCTGCGGGCCGACATCCACCGCTACCAGGACCGCTTCCCCGAGCTGGGCGCGCGCTTCGAGCTGTTCGACCTGTTCCGGCCCCGGATCGACCGGCTCTGCCTCAACCGCAACCGGCTGGTCATGGACGGCTACCAGGACCGCCCGCACCGCCCGCACGCGGTCCGGCACGGGACGGTGCCGAACGCCCTGGTCACCGTGGAGGTGCGGCTTCCGGTACGACGGCACCGGATTGTCACCCCCGCCCCGTAGGGTGGAAGGGTCATGACGAACGACTCCGAATCCCACGACTTTGAATCCCAGGGGGCGACGGACCTCGGCGACGAGGCCGAGGACGCCGTAGCCGTCCCGCGCTCGCGGATCCCTGAGCTGCTGCACGCCGCGGTCGAGTCCGTCGGCGGCGTCGAGCGCCCCGGCCAGGTGCGGATGGCCGAGGCCGTCGCCGACGCCGTCGACCACGCCGAGCACCTGCTCGTCCAGGCGGGCACCGGCACCGGCAAGTCCCTCGCCTACCTGGTGCCGGCCCTCGCCCACGGCGACCGCGTGGTGGTCGCCACCGCCACCCTGGCACTGCAACGCCAGCTGGTGGAACGGGACTTGCCGCGCACGGTCGAGGCGCTGCACCCGGTGCTGCGCCGCCGCCCGCTGTTCGCGATGCTCAAGGGCCGGTCCAACTACCTGTGCCTCCACCGGGCCAACGAGGGCACCCCGAGCGACGAGGGCGAGGGCCTGTTCGACCCGGTGGACGCGCTCGGCGGCCCGGCCGGCAAGCTCGGCCAGGAGGTGCTGCGGCTGCGCGACTGGGCGGACGAGACCGAGACCGGGGACCGGGACGACATGAGCCCCGGCGTCTCGGACAAGGCCTGGGCGCAGCTGTCGGTCACCTCCAAGGAGTGCCTGGGCGCGACCCGCTGCGCGTACGGGCAGGAGTGCTTCGCGGAGAAGGCCCGGGAGCGCGCCAAGCTGGCGGACGTGGTGGTCACCAACCACGCGATGCTCGCGATCGACGCGATCGAGGGCGCGCCGGTGCTGCCCGAGCACGGGCTGCTGATCGTGGACGAGGCGCACGAGCTGGTCAACCGGGTCACCGGCGCGGCCACCGCCGAGCTGACCGTCGGCGCCGTCAACCGGGCGGTGAAGCGGGCGGCCCGACTGGCCAACGAGAAGGCCGTGGACCTGCTGCAGGCCGCCGCCGAGAACTACCACGGCCTGATGGAGACCGCCCAGCCCGGCCGGGTCGAGGAACTGCCCGAGTACCTGGCGTACGCGGTCACCGCGATCCGGGACGCCGCCCGGCAGGTGATCACCTCACTCGGCGAGACCAGGGACAAGGGGCTCAGCGACGAGGACGCGGTCCGCAAGCAGGCGATGGCCTCTGCCGAGACCGTGCACGAGACCGCCGAGCGGCTGCTGGAGGACTCCGAGTACGACGTCATCTGGATCGAGCGCAGCGACCGCTACGGGCTGGGCACCGCCTCGCTGCGGGTCGCGCCGCTGAGCGTGTCCGGACTGCTGCGCGAGGGGCTCTACAAGGAGCGCTCGGTCGTGCTCACCTCGGCCACCCTCAAGCTGGGCGGGGACTTCAACGGAGTGGCCGGCTCGCTCGGCCTGCCCAAGGAGACCCGGCTGCCCGACCAGCGCACGCCCGGCGACAACCCGGAGCCCGGCTTCGGGGAGGACGCCGTTCCGTACTGGCGGGGGATCGACGTCGGCTCGCCGTTCAAGTACCCCAAGCAGGGCATCCTGTACGTCGCCAAGCACCTCGCCGACCCCGGGCGCGATCCCGAACGGCCGGACATGCTGGATGAGTTGGAGGAGCTGATCGGGGCGGCCGGCGGTCGGACGCTGGGCCTGTTCTCCTCGATGCGGGGCGCCCAGGCGGCCGCCGAGGCGATGCGGGAACGGCTGGACCACCGGATCCTGCTCCAGGGCGAGGACACCCTGGGCGAGTTGATCCGGGAGTTCGCCTCGGACGCGACCACCTGCCTGTTCGGAACGCTCTCGTTGTGGCAGGGCGTGGACGTGCCCGGCTCGGCCTGCCAGCTGGTCGTGATGGACCGCATCCCCTTCCCGCGGCCGGACGACCCGCTGATGAGCGCCCGTCAGAAGGACGTCGAACAGCACGGCGGGAACGGCTTCATGGCCGTCGCGGCGACCCACGCGGCGCTGCTGATGGCGCAGGGCGCGGGCCGGCTGGTGCGCGCGGCGGACGACCGGGGCGTGGTGGCGGTGCTCGACCCGCGGGTGGAGACCAAACGGTACGGCGGTTTCTTCCGGTCCTCGATGCCGGAGTTCTGGTACACCACGGACCGCAACCAGGTGCGCCGCTCGCTGGCGGCGATCGACGCCTCGGCGGCGCCGGTGCGGCCGGTGGCGAAGCGGGGCTGAGGGCTCTAGGGGCCCCGAGAACTTGCGGCTCCGAGGGGCTGAGGGCCCTTGCGGCCCGGCCCGGGAACGCCGGAGGGGCTCCCCGCCGTGGCGGTGGAGCCCCTCTCCGGTGTGCCGGTATGGGTGGGTGGCGCGGCGCCGTCAGAGGCGGCGCAGGACCGCGACGACCTTGCCCAGGATGGTGGCGTTGTCGCCGTTGATCGGCTCGTACGCCGGGTTGTGCGGCATCAGCCAGATCCGGCCGTCCTCGCGCTTGAGCCGCTTGACGGTGGCCTCGCCGTCGATCATCGCGGCCACGATGTCGCCGTTCTCGGCGACCGGCTGGCGGCGCACGGTGACCCAGTCGCCGTCGCAGATGGCCGCCTCGATCATCGAGTCGCCGCGCACGGTGAGCGCGAAGAGCTCGCCCTCGCCGACCAGCTGGCGGGGCAGCGGGAAGACGTCCTCGACGGTCTGCTCGGCCAGGATCGGACCGCCGGCGGCGATCCGGCCGACCAGCGGGACGTAGGAGGTGGAGGGGCGCCCGGCCGTCTCGGCGGTGTTGGGGCGGGCCACCTCGACGCCGCGGACCTCGTAGGCGCGCGGGCGGTGCGGGTCGCGGCGGAGGAAGCCCTTGCGCTCCAGGGCCATCAGCTGGTGGGCGACCGAGGAGGTGCTGGACAGGCCCACGGCCTGGCCGATCTCGCGCATGGACGGCGGGTAGCCGCGGCGCTGGACGGAGTCGCGGATGACCTCGATCACCCGGCGCTGGCGCTCGGTGAGGCCGGCCTCGTCGGTGCGGATGCCGGGGGGGCGGCCGGGCATTGCGCGGGCCGGAGAGGGCTGGGCGTCGTCCATGGCGGGGGAGTGTTCGATCGGCTGGTCGGGGACGCGGCCGGTGGTGGAAACGGCCGGGCCGGAGAGGCGGTGGTCTTCGCTACGGTCCATGCTGATGTCCACGCTCTGCTCATTCGTGGTGCGCTGCCCCACCTTGAACTGGGAGTGTTCCTGCACCGGGATGGTGTTGCTTTCGATGGTGTTCACGGCGGCCCCTCTCGACGGCTGTCCTCTCCCTTTTCCAGCCCAACGCACCTCCTATCGAAAGGTTGCGCCAAACACACGTTCGAGTGAATTATTCGGGAGTTGGCTGACTCGATCAAGGCTTTGTTGTACATCGAGCAATTGTTCGACCGGATGTCGACTCCGGAAGTCTAATCGGCGCCGACACGCCACGGGTGCCGCATCCCCCGAAGACCTAGATGTAGTGGCTAGAGTCCTCTCCGTGCCCAGTACTAGTGGTCGCGTCGCATGATCAGCTTGCCGAGGCCGGGGGCGCATCGCATAGACTCAACCGGTCCGCACGTCCTGCCAGGGAGGGATCCCCAGGTGCACTGCCCCTTCTGCCGGCACTCCGACAGCCGCGTTGTCGACAGCCGGACCACCGAGGACGGCAGCTGCATTCGCCGTCGTCGACAGTGCCCGGACTGCGGCCGCCGTTTCACCACCGTGGAGACGGCCGCGCTCATGGTCGTCAAGCGCAGCGGCGTCACCGAACCCTTCTCCCGGCAGAAGGTGATCACCGGAGTCCGCAAGGCCTGCCAGGGCCGCCCGGTCACCGAGGACGCCCTCGCCCAGCTCGGGCAGCGGGTCGAGGAGTGCGTGCGCGCCAGCGGCAACGCCGAGCTGACCACCCACGACGTCGGGCTGGCCATACTCGGCCCGCTGAAGGAACTCGACCTGGTGGCGTACCTGCGCTTCGCCAGCGTGTACCAGGCGTACGACGGACTCGAGGACTTCGAGGCCGCCATCGCGGAACTCCGCGCCGAGCGGCCCGCCACCGAGGCGGACGGCACCTGCGCGCCCGTTCCCGCCGCCGCGCCCTAGGAGGCGCGCCGGGCCCGAGCGGCCCCCCACAGCCAACATGACGCAGGCCCCCAGCGGGCCGGCAGCACCACAGGCCCCGCGTGGGCCCATGCGTGCCCGAAAACGGGGCACGGAACACTACAAACGGTGCGTGAGCGGTCGGGTTCCGCCTGCCCGCACACCGGAGGAACGAACCAGCAGTGCCCGGATTTTTCGGGGCACTTCGGGCGTTTGCCCAGGAGGAGGAGCGAGAAGTGACAGACACCACGAGCGGTTCCGCACGCGGGTCGAAGTCCGAGAAGGCCGCGGCCAAGGGCGCCAAGGCCCCGAAGGGCGGTCTCCGGATGGAGCGCATCTACACCACCCCTGGCGTGCACCCGTACGACGAGGTCCGCTGGGAGCGGCGCGACGTCGTCATGACCAACTGGCGCGACGGCTCGATCAACTTCGAGCAGCGCGGCGTGGAGTTCCCGGACTTCTGGTCGGTCAACGCCGTCAACATCGTGACGTCCAAGTACTTCCGCGGCGCCGTCGGCACCCCGCAGCGCGAGTGGAGCCTCAAGCAGATCATCGACCGCGTGGTGCTCACCTACCGCGCCGCCGGCGAGAAGCACGGCTACTTCGCCACCAAGGACGACGCCGAGATCTTCGAGCACGAGCTGACCCACGCCCTCCTCCACCAGGTGTTCAGCTTCAACTCGCCGGTCTGGTTCAACGTCGGCACCAAGCAGCCCCAGCAGGTCAGCGCCTGCTTCATCCTGTCCGTCGACGACTCCATGGAGTCGATCCTCGACTGGTACAAGGAAGAGGGCATGATCTTCAAGGGCGGCTCCGGCGCCGGCCTCAACCTCTCCCGCATCCGCTCCTCCAAGGAACTGCTGTCCTCCGGCGGCAACGCCTCCGGCCCGGTCTCCTTCATGCGCGGCGCCGACGCCTCGGCCGGCACCATCAAGTCCGGTGGCGCCACCCGCCGGGCGGCCAAGATGGTCGTGCTCGACGTCGACCACCCGGACGTCGAGGCCTTCATCGAGACCAAGGTGAAGGAGGAGGAGAAGATCCGCGCCCTGCGCGACGCGGGCTTCGACATGGACCTCGGCGGCGACGACATCGCTTCCGTCCAGTACCAGAACGCCAACAACTCGGTCCGCGTCAACGACGAATTCATGACCGCCGTCGAGAACGGCACCGAATTCGGCCTGCGCGCCCGGATGACCGGCGAGGTCATCGAGACCGTCGACGCCAAGAAGCTGTTCCGCAAGATGGCCGAGGCCGCCTGGGCCTGCGCCGACCCCGGAATCCAGTACGACTCCACCATCAACCACTGGCACACCTGCCCGGAGTCCGGCCGCATCAACGCGTCCAACCCCTGCTCCGAGTACATGCACCTGGACAACTCCAGCTGCAACCTCGCCTCGCTGAACCTGATGAAGTTCCTGCGCGACGACGACTCGTTCGACGCCGCGACCTTCGCCAAGGTCGTCGAGCTGGTCATCACCGCGATGGACATCTCCATCTGCTTCGCCGACTTCCCGACCGAGAAGATCGGCGAGACCACCCGCGCCTTCCGCCAGCTGGGCATCGGCTACGCCAACCTCGGCGCCCTGCTGATGGCCACCGGCCACGCCTACGACAGCGAGGGCGGCCGCGCCCTGGCCGGCGCCATCACCTCGCTGATGACCGGCACCGCCTACCGCCGCGGCGCCGAACTCGCCGGCGTGGTCGGCCCGTACGACGGCTACGCCCGCAACGCGACCGCGCACCAGCAGGTCATGAAGCAGCACGCCGACGCCTCCCTGGACGCGGTGTCCTTCGACGACCTGGACGCCCCGGTCTGGCTCGCGGCCAACAGGTCCTGGCAGGACGTGCTGCGCATCGGCGCGGAGAACGGGTTCCGCAACGCCCAGGCCTCGGTGCTCGCCCCGACCGGCACCATCGGCCTGATGATGGACTGCGACACCACCGGCGTCGAGCCCGACCTCGCCCTGGTCAAGTTCAAGAAGCTGGTCGGCGGCGGTTCGATGCAGATCGTCAACGGCACCGTCCCGCGCGCCCTCAAGCGCCTCGGCTACCAGGACGAGCAGATCGAGGCGATCGTCGCCCACATCGCCGAGCACGGCAACGTGGTGGACGCGCCCGGCCTGAAGACCGAGCACTACGAGGTGTTCGACTGCGCGATGGGTGAGCGCTCCATCTCCCCGATGGGGCACGTGCGGATGATGTCGGCGATCCAGCCGTGGATCTCCGGCGCCATCTCCAAGACGGTCAACATGCCGGCCAGCGCCACCGTCGAGGACGTCGAGGAGATCTACTTCGAGGCGTGGAAGATGGGCGTCAAGGCGCTCGCCATCTACCGCGAGAACTCGAAGGTCGGCCAGCCGCTCTCGGCCAAGAAGAAGGACTCCGAGGCCAAGGCCGAGGAGGCCCCGGCCGCCGTCGAGAAGGTCGTCGAGTACCGCCCGGTCCGCAAGCGCCTGCCCAAGGGCCGCCCGGGCATCACCACCTCCTTCACGGTCGGTGGCGCCGAGGGCTACATGACCGCCAACTCCTACCCGGACGACGGCCTCGGCGAGGTCTTCCTGAAGATGTCCAAGCAGGGCTCGACCCTCGCGGGCATGATGGACGCCTTCTCCATCGCCGTCTCGGTCGGCCTGCAGTACGGCGTGCCGCTGGAGACCTACGTCTCGAAGTTCACCAACATGCGCTTCGAGCCGGCCGGTCTGACCGACGACCCGGACGTGCGGATGGCCCAGTCGATCGTCGACTACATCTTCCGCCGCCTGGCGCTGGACTTCCTGCCGTTCGAGACCCGCTCGGCGCTCGGCATCCACTCCGTCGAGGAGCGCACCCGGCACCTGGAGACCGGCTCCTACGAGCCGCTGGAGGCCGAGGAGCTCGACACCGAGTCCCTCGCCCAGTCGGCCCCGGTGGCCCCCGTCAAGCCGGCCCCGGCCGTCGAGTCGCCCAAGGCCGTCCCGGCCCCGAAGCAGGCTCACAACTCCACGGAGCTGATGGAGATCCAGCTCGGCCTCAACGCCGACGCGCCGCTCTGCTTCTCCTGCGGCACCAAGATGCGCCGCGCCGGCAGCTGCTACCTGTGCGAGGGCTGCGGCTCCACCAGCGGCTGCAGCTGACCGCCGGACTGACCCCGCGCGGGTGAGCCACCGCTGAGGCGGGGCGAGGACTCCACGTCCTTGCCCCGCCTCTTTTTCGCGCCCGGAGGCGCCGATGTCACGAATGCGGGCGGTGTCCGGTCCGTAGGGGGTGACGGCGTGTTCGGAGAGGAGTGGTGTGGTGATGGGGACGGTGCTGGTGACCGGCGCGACGGGGACGTTGGGCCGGGAGGTGGTGCGGTTGCTGGTGGCGCGCGGGGTGGCGGTGCGGGGGTTGAGCCGGCGGGCGCGGGCGGCGGGCGCGGGGGTCGAGTGGGTGGTCGGGGACCTGGTCACCGGGGAGGGCATCGCGGCGGCCGTGGCCGGCGTGGAGACGGTGGTGGACTGCGCGACCACCCAGGGGAAGAAGGACGTGGCGGCGCTCGGGCGGCTGGTGGCACAGGCCCGGGAGGCCGGGGCGCGGCACCTGGTGTACGTGTCGATCGTGGGGATCGACCGGGTGCCGGTCGCGTACTACCGGGCGAAGCTCGGCTGCGAGCGGGTGCTGGAGGAGTCGGGACTGGGGTGGACGGTGCTGCGGGCGACCCAGTTCCACGACCTGCTGCTGAAGGCCTTCGACCTGAGCGCGAAGCTGCCGGTGTTCCCGGTGGTGAGCGGCGCGCTGATCCAGCCGGTCGAGGTCCGGGAGGTGGCGGAGCACGTCGCGGAGCTGGTGGGGCGGGAGCCGGCCGGGTTCGCGCCGGAGGTGGGCGGGCCGCGGGTGCGGTCGTACCGGGAGCTGGCCGAGGCGTACCTGCGGGCGTCGGGCCGGCGGCGGTTGCTGCTGCCGCTGCGGATCCCGGGCGCCTTGGGCCGTTCCCTGCGGGCGGGCGGACTCACGGCACCGGAGCGGGCGGTGGGCCGGGGGACCTTCGAGGAGGCGCTGGCGCGGCGGTTCCGGTGAGCTCCGCAGCCGAGGTTTCCGCGACTGTCAACCAGGGTTGACATCTTCCCGGATGTCAACCAAAGTTGACGGCATGAGCGAGAGCGGAGAGCTCGCGGCCGCCGCGAGCAGTCGTGACCCCGCCGTGGGGCTCCGGGCGGTCCGCGCCCTACGTGATCTGGCGGACCGCCTGGAGTCCCTGCAGGTGGAGAACGCCCGGTCACAGGGCTGGTCCTGGCAGGACATCGCGGTCTGCCTCGGGGTCACCAGGCAGGCGGTGCACAAGAAGTACGCACGGCGGACGCCCGGCAAGGGCGAGGACGGGGGCTGAGCGATGTTCGAGCGTTTCACCGCAGCGGCGCGGCAGGTCGTGGTCGGCGCGCAGGAGGAGGCGAGGGGGCTGCGGCACGGGCACGTCGGGACGGAGCACCTGCTGCTGGCGATCCTGGCCGGGCCGGACGACCCGGCGGCCGAGGTTCTGATCGGGATGGGCCTGGACCACGAGGCGGCGCGCCGCGCGGTGGTCCGGCTGCTCGGGCCGGGGGACGACGCCGAGGTGCTGGCCTCGATCGGCGTGGACCTGGACGCGGTCCGGGCCGCGGTGGAGTCGGCCTTCGGGGCGGGTGCGCTGGACCCGCCGGTGGACGAGGGGCCCAGGCGGCGGGGCTGGTTCCGGTCCGGGGGGTCGAAGCCGGCTCGCAGTCCGTTCGGCCAGGGGGCGAAGAAGGCGCTGGAGCTCTCGCTGCGCGAGTCCCTGCGGCTGAAGTCGGGGGAGATCGGGGTGGGCCACCTGCTGCTGGGGGTGCTCCGGGTGGAGGACGGCCCCGGGCTGCGGGTGGTGGCCGACCACGGGCTGGACCCGGCGGCCGTACGGCGGGCGGTGGAGGCCAAACTGTCCCCGAGCGGCTCCGCCCGACGGGAATGAACGAGATTGGCCGTCAACTAGCGGGTTGAGGCCAATGTCTGAATCGATATGATCGGCCGAAAGCGTGAACCGATCAGCCGCCCGGAGGCGTTTCACCACGCCACCGGGCGGTCTGGTATGCGCCCGACCAGCTGTCGGCGGCCGCAACCGTCGCCGACCCGCCGCCCGCGCCGCCGCCCGCCGACGTTGCCGAGGACCGCACCGATGAGAGAAGCCACCAGCCCCGACGGTCGGCCGCGCCGCCGGCCGGCGCCACGCACCGCCGCCCTGACCGTGGCCGCCGTCCTGCTGGCGCTGGTCGCCGCACCGGTCGGCATCGGACGGGCCCTGGACGCGCACCAGCCGCTCACCGCCGTCGCCGTGGCCGCCGTGGCGGTGCTCTGGCTGATCGCGGTGGGCCTCGCCGCGAGCGGCGCCGAGCGCTCCCGCCGACTGGCCGAGGAACTGGCCGCGCAGCACGAGGAGACCCGGGCCGCGCTGGTCGCCGCCGGCACCGCCCGGCAGGCCGAGACGGCCG
>NZ_JPRF03000075.1 GCF_001188955.3 Kitasatospora aureofaciens
AGATGAGCACTCCCACCTCCTTGAGAGGGTAAGGCTCCCAGTAGACGACTGGGTTGATAGGCCGGATATGGAAGCCCTGTGAGGGGTGGAGTTGACCGGTACTAATAGGCCGAGGGCTTGTCCTCAGACGCTCGCGTTCACTGTGTGGTTCCCGGGTAGCGAACAGCTATCGCCGGCGAACAAGAAACACTTATTCAACTGAAAAGTGTGTTTCGCTGAATACCCGATAGGGTTTCGGTGGTCATAGCGTGAGGGAAACGCCCGGTTACATTCCGAACCCGGAAGCTAAGCCTCACAGCGCCGATGGTACTGCAGGGGGGACCCTGTGGGAGAGTAGGACGCCGCCGAACAATTATTCAAGGCCGCGGCCCCAGCGACTCGCTGGGGCCGCGGCCTTTTTTGTTTTGCGAACTTGCACGAGGCCGGCAGGCCGGGACTTTCGCCCAGGCGCGGAGGCTTCCGGGATGCCGGACAATGGAGATGGTGCACGGCCAGGAGGCCGGCGCCGATACCGCGTGACGGCACTGATGTTGCACAGTCCGCGGTGGAGCTGAAGCAGCAGAAGGAGTCACCAGGATGTCGAACCAGCCCGAGGGCCGTCCCGAGCGTCGATCGGACGACGGCCGAGGCTATGAGCCCCGGTCGCGTGGGGGCTGGTCCAACGACCGTGGCGGCAACCGTCGTGACGAGCGTGACGACCGTCCGCGTCGTGACGAGCGTCCGTCCTACCGCGACCGTGACGACCGCGGTGGCGACCGCGGTGGTTTCCGTCGCGACGACCGTCCGCAGGGTGGTGGCTTCCGCCGCGATGACCGCCCGCAGGGTGGTTTCAACCGTGACCGTGACGACCGTGGCGGCTTCCGTCGTGACGACCGTCCGTCCGGCGACCGTGGCGGGTTCCGTCGTGACGACCGCCCGGGTGGCTTCCGTCGTGACGAGCGTGACGACCGTCCGCGTCGTGACGAGCGTCCGTCCTACCGCGACCGTGACGACCGTGGCGGCGACCGCGGTGGTTTCCGTCGCGACGACCGTCCGTCCGGCGACCGTGGTGGTTTCCGCCGCGATGACCGCCCGCAGGGTGGTTTCAACCGTGACCGTGACGACCGTGGCGGCTACCGTCGTGACGACCGTCCGTCCGGTGGCGGCGGGTTCCGTCGTGACGACCGAGGTGGCGACCGTGGCGGGTTCCGCCGTGACGACCGCCAGGGCGGCTTCCGTGGCGGCGACCGCCGGGACGACCGTGGCGGCGACCGGGACCGTCGGGACTACGACGACCGCCGCGGCAACTACGAGCCGGTCAAGCGCCTGCCGATCCCGGAGGACGTCACCGGCTTCGAGCTGGACGCGGACGTGCGCCAGGAGCTCAAGAGCCTGCCCAAGACCCTCGCCGACGACGTCGCCCGCAACCTGGTGATGGTGGCGCGTCTGCTCGACGGTGAGCCGGAGGAGGCCTACCAGTACTCCCGCGTCGCGCTGCGGCTGGCCTCCCGCGTGGCCGCCGTCCGCGAAGCTGCCGGGTTCGCCTCGTACATGACGCAGCGGTACTCCGAGGCGCTGACCGAGTTCCGCGCCGCCCGTCGGATGACCGGCCGTGCCGACCTGTGGCCCGTGATGGCCGACTGCGAGCGCGGTCTGGGCCGTCCGGAGCGGGCGCTGGCGATGGCCGGTGAGCCCGAGGTGAAGCAGCTGGACAAGGCCGGCCAGGTCGAGATGCGCCTGGTGGCGGCCGGTGCCCGCAGCGACATGGAGCAGTTCGACGCCGCCGTCGTGACCCTGCAGAGCCCGGAGCTGGCCTCCAGCGCCGTGCACCCGTGGACCGCGCGCCTGCGGTACGCCTACGCCGAGGCGCTGATCGCGGCCGGCCGTGGCGACGAGGCCCGTGACTGGTTCGCCAAGGCCGCCGAGGCCGACACCGACGGTTCGACCAACGCCTCGGAGCGCCTGGCCGAGATCGACGGCGTGGAGTTCACCGACGCGCTCGACCCGGAGCTGGACGAGGACGACGCCGAGCAGGCCGACGCCCCGGCTGCGAAGAAGCGCGGCGGCGACAACGCCGACGACCGCGTGATCTTCGAGGACGAGGAGGACGTCGAGGAGTACTACGACGAGGACGACCTCGAGATCGACGAGGACTTCGACGGCGTGGTGCCCGAGCGTGCCGAGGACGCCAAGGCGGACGAGGCCGGCGAGGCCGAGAAGGCCGACAAGGACGAGGCCAAGGGCGACGCCCAGGCCTGAGCGCCCTGAAACACCGTGAGGCCCTGCCGTTCCCCCGAGGAACGGCAGGGCCTCACGGCGTCCGGGCCCCGCTAGCCCAGCGGAAGACTGCGCAGCACCAGTCCGGTGGCAGGCTTGGGCCCGAACGAGGTGGACTTGCGAGGCATGGTGACGCCCTGCTCGGCCAGTCGCCGCACCACGCTCTCGCGAACCGGGTGGAGCAGGACGGCCGTCCCGCCCGCGCGGGCCGCCTCGCGCTCGGCGGCCGCGGCGGTGTGCAGGTAGCCGATGTCGTCGGGGCCGTCGGGGACGTGCCAGGTGTGGTCGAGCAGGGTTTCGTGCAGCACGGTGGCGTCCAGGTGGCGCCACTCCTCGGGCCGGTCGTGCGGCACGGTCGCGTCGATCAGGGCTTCCTCGGGCTCGCTGAGCAGCCAGAAGACGCCGTCGCCGCCGGTCAGCACGAAGCCGTTGCCGCCGTGCCGCTTCTGCTCGGCGAGCGCCTGGAGGGCGGCGGGCAGCGGGCCGGGCACCTCCTTGACCTTCCACTGGTCGCCGAGCTTCTCCATCGCCTCGGCCACCGGCAGCCGGTACAGCACGCGGTGGATGGCGCGGACCCGCAGCGGGTAGCGGGCGGTGTCCACCAGCAGCACCATGCCGCGGTCCCACGGGCTGCGCGGCAGGTGGCGGTGCTCGCGCTGGAGCCGCAGGTACATCGCCCAGCGGTGGTGGCCGTCGGCGATCAGCGCCCGGCAGGTGGCCAGGTCGCGGCTGATCTCGCCGAGCATGGCGGGCTCGGTGACGGCCCACAGGCGGTGGTGGGTGCCGTCGCTGGTCGTGGTGGACAGCAGCGGCGCGCCCTCGACCGTCCGCTCGATGACGCCGGAGGCGCCGCCGTTGCCGCGGTAGGTGAGCAGCAGCGGTTCGAGGTTGGCCCGGGTGGTGCGCATCAGTCCGACCCGGTCGGCGACCGGCCGGGGCATGACGTCCTCGTGGGGCAGGACGACGCCGACCTCGGGGCCGCTCACCGCGAGGGCGCCGATCAGGCCGCGCTGGAGCAGCTCGGGGGTGTCGTCGGTGCCGGGGACCCGTTGCTCGTAGACGTAGATCGCCGGTTCCGGGTCGGCGGCGAGGATGCCCTCGCGCTGCCAGCCGGCGAGCAGCCGGGCCGCGTGCCGGTACTTGGTGTCCCGGTCGGGGCGGTCGCCGGCGTCCTCGGGCTCGGGCCGGGGCAGGATCAGCCGGACCACGTTGTGCGGGTCGGCCGTCTCCAGGTCCAGCCGGCGCCCCGGGTCGACGACGTCGTACGGCGGGGACATCACCGCGGCCAGCGCGCCGACCCGGTCGGGGACGTAGCGCAGGCCACGGAAGGGGGACAGGGACAGGCCTGCGGTGGCGACGTGCCCGGGGTCACCGGGGCCGCCCACGGGAGTCTCGACTCCGTCTTCTGCACTGGGTGTGCTCATTCTGGGCATCGTAACCGGGTACGCGTTGTTGAGAGATCGGAACGCCCGTCCCGAACGGTCGGGCGGGTGTACGACCGAGGGCGAGGTACGGCATGGAGGACGGGCAGGAGCGGGTGGACGGCGGAGTGCCGGACGGGCAGTCGCCGACGGGGGGCGTCCCGGCCCAGGGGCGGCCCGGGGAGCCCGTGGGGGACGTCTACGACTGGTTCCGCCGGGGCGCGAAGCTGCTGGCCCAGGGCCATCCGGCGGCGGCCGAGCAACTGCTGGCCCGGGCGGCGGAGGCCGAGCCGCACTCGCGCAGCATCCGGGAGGCACTGGCCCGGGCGCAGTTCGACGCCGGTTCCTACGCGGCGGCACTGGAGAACTTCCGGGCCGTGGCGCTGGCCGATCCCTCGGACGACTACGCTCAGTTCGGGTGGGGCGTGGCGGCGGCCCGGCTGGGCGACTTCGAGACCTCGGCCGAGCACCTGGCGCTGGCCGTGGCCATGCGCCCGGAGACCGACCACTACCGGTCGGCGCTGCGGCAGACCAGGGCGACGCTGGCGGCCCGCGCCGGAGCGTTCGGCCCGCTGTTGCCCGGCGCACCCGGCTACCGCGAGAGCCAGGGGCCGGAACCGGACCTGCCGCGGCAGGCCGGGGGAGAGCCTGAGGGCGTCGACGACGACGCCCGACCGGGCGGGCAGTGACGAGCAGACGGACCGCAGTGCACCACGACGCTGCGGTGGACGAGATTGGGCAGGGCATGACCGAGACGGCCACCACCGCGCGACGGACCGCCCCCGGCGGCAGCGACCGCCCGCTGACCGAGGCGTACGACACGGCGCTGCTGGACCTGGACGGCGTGGTCTACGCCGGCCCGCACGCGATCGAGCACGCGGTGGACTCGCTGGCGGCCGCCCGTACGGCCGGGATGCGGCTCGCGTACGTGACCAACAACGCCTCCCGCCCGCCCCGGGTGGTCGCCGAGCACCTGACCGAGCTGGGCGTGCCCGCCGAGCCGGCCGACGTCATCAACTCGGCCCAGGCGGCCGCCCGGGTGGTGGCCGAGAAGGTGCCCGCCGGGGCGAAGGTGCTGGTGGTGGGTGGCCTGGGGCTGGAGGAGGCGCTGGCCGAGCGCGGGCTGGTGGCCGTCCGCTCGATGGCGGAGGAGCCGCTCGCGGTGGTCCAGGGCTTCGACCCGTCGGTGGGCTGGCCGCAGCTGGCGGAGGCCGCGTACGCCGTGGGCAGCGGGCTGCCGTGGGTCGCCTCCAACACCGACATGACGGTGCCGACCGCGCGCGGCATCGCGCCCGGCAACGGGACGCTGGTGGCGGCGGTGCGGGCGGCGACCGGGGTGGAGCCGGAGGTGGCGGGCAAGCCGCTGCCGCCGATGCACCGGGAGACCGTGCTGCGGACCGGCGCCCGGCGGCCGCTGGTGGTCGGTGACCGGCTGGACACGGACATCGAGGGGGCGTTCAATGGCGGGGTGGACAGCCTGTTGGTGTTCACCGGAGTGACCACCCCGGGGCAGCTGCTGGCGGCCCCGGTCGAGCACCGGCCGACCTACCTGGCGGCCGACCTGCGAGGCCTGCTGGTCCCCCAGCCGGCGGTGGAGGCCGCGGACGGCGGTTTCTCCTGCGGCGGCTGGACCGCGACGGCGGGGGGCGACGCGCTGCGGCTGGCCGGCTCCGGGGACCGCTGGGACGGCCTTCGGGCGCTGTGCGCGGCGGCCTGGACGGCGCTGGACGCGGTGGACGGCGGGCCGGTGGACGGGCGGAAGGCGCTGGCCGAGCTCGGCTTCTGACCGTTCGGCGCACGCCTCAGAGCAGTTTTCGCAGCCGCAGCAGGTCGCGCAGCCCGGCTTCCAGCTTGACCCGGCCGCTCGCCCAGGCGGCGGCGAAGTTGAGGTCGCCGCCGACCAGGGCGACCAGGTCGTCGCTGGCCATGGTGAGCCGGATGGCGGCCTTCTCGGTGGGCCGCCCGGGTGTGGTGACGACGTCCTGGATGCGGCCGTCGCGCAGCTGCCCGGTGAAGGTCAGGTCGAGGTCGGTGATCCGGCAGCTGAGCGAGCGGTCGAGGGCGGCGGCCGTGCGGACGTCGCCGGTGGAGTTCGCGATGTTCCGGCTGAGCTGTTCCAGTGCTTCCCGGCACTCCTCGGCGTTCGCCATGGCGGTCGCTCCATCCCCAGGTCGCTGTGGTGCGGACTGCCGGGCCACGGTACCTCAGGAGGGTTTTGGCGGTAGCGTCGTCAGTGGGGTGCCCGGAAACACCCGGGCGCCATGGGCGACGGAGCGAGGCGCGCGCAGGCGCGGAGGAGGCACCCGGATGCTGCCGAGGACGGTGCGGGGAGCGGTGGCGGCTGCCGCCGTGGTGGTGGAGGAGGTGGGCAAGCGGGTCGCCGACACGGCGGCCGCGGTCCTGGAGAAGACCGGCGTCGACGTGTCGGAGGTCGAGCGCAAGCTGGGCGGGCAGTTCCCGCCGTCGGCGAAGGCGCTGCAGACCCTGGCGGAGGAGGCGGTCACCGCCGGGCGGGCCGGGGTGGACCTGGCCGTCGGGGTGGCGCGCAGCGAGGTGGAGAAGGCCTTCGAGAAGGTCGGCGACCAGGTGACCAAGGTCGGCGTGGTGCTGGCGTACCTGGAGAGCAAGCTGCGCGAGGTCGAGGAGGAGCCGGCCGCGACGAAGCCGGCCCCGAACCCGTACGTGGCGCCGTACCCGGAGGACGCGCCGGCGCCGGCGCCCCGGGCGGACGACCTGTTCGGGCGCGGCTGGGAGTTCGAGGACGAGCGGGTGGCGACGGAGCCGCCGGTGGCCGAGCGGGTGGAGGTGGACGAGCCGGTCGAGGTGGATCCGCCGTTGTCCCCGAAGACGGAGGCCGCCCTGCGGGAGGCGGTGGCCGAGGTGGCCGAGGACCCCGCCGCCGGGAAGAAGGGGGCGCCCGTCACCGGAACGGAGGAGGCGCCCGTCAGCGGGACGGAGGGGGCGCCCGCCGCGAAGAAGGCAGCCGCGCGCAAGACCGCCGTCGCGAAGAAGGCGACCGTCAAGAAGAGCGCCGCCGCGCGGCGGAAGCAGCCGGAGCGCAACGGCGCCGAGCCCAAGGCGGCGGCCAAGCGCACGGCGACGAAGAAGACCACCGTCCGCAAGGCCACCAGCGCGAAGAAGCCGGATGTCCGGGACGAGTGAGGGCGGCGCCCGGGCGGAGACGGTCGAGCCGCTCGGCGTCGAACTGCTGCCCACCGGGCACCCCGGCGTGGACGCGGGGCTGGCCCGGCTGGATGCTCTGGACGGGGTCCCGGCCGAGGCACACGTCGCGGTGTACGAAGATGTTCACCAGCGGCTCGCCGACACGCTGGCCGCGCTCGACCAGGAATGATCCGCAGGACCCGTAGGAGCTGAAGCACCAGTGGCAGTGGCACGACGCCGACTCGACGCGGAGCTGGTCCGCCGCAAGCTGGCCCGATCGCGTGAGCACGCGTCCGAGCTGATCGCGGCCGGGCGGGTGACCGTCGGCGGCACCACCGCGACCAAGCCGGCCACCCAGGTGGAGACCTCGGCGGCGGTCGTGGTGGCCAAGGACGAGAACGACCCCGACTACGTCTCGCGCGGCGGGCACAAGCTCGCCGGGGCGTTCGCGGCCTTCGTGCCGCAGGGCCTGGTGGTCGAGGGCCGCCGGGCGCTGGACGCGGGCGCCTCCACCGGAGGGTTCACCGACGTGCTGCTGCGGGCCGGGGCCGCCCACGTGCTGGCGGTGGACGTCGGCTACGGGCAGCTCGCCTGGTCGCTGCAGAGCGACGAGCGGGTGACGGTGATGGACCGCACCAACGTCCGGGAACTGACCCGGGAGATGATCGGCGGCACCCCCGTCGACCTGGTGGTCGGTGACCTGTCCTTCATCTCGCTGGGCCTGGTGCTGCCGGCGCTGGCCGGCTGCGCGGCCGAGGACGCGGACCTGGTGCTGATGGTCAAGCCGCAGTTCGAGATCGGCAAGGAGCGGCTCGGCAGCGGCGGGGTGGTGCGCAGCCCGGAGCTGCGCGCCGAGATGGTCCGCCAGGTGGCCGGACAGGCGTGGCAGCTGGGGCTGGGGGTGCGCGCCGTCACCGCCAGCCCTCTGCCCGGGCCGTCCGGAAACGTCGAGTACTTCCTCTGGATGCGCCGCGACGCCCCGCAGCTGGACCCCGCGGAGGCGGACCGGGCCGTCGCGGAAGGGCCCCGATAGGGTGCTCTGCGAGCGTCCGGCCCGTCATGCTGTAAGGCGCGGCCGCACCGGGCCAAGGGCGACCCGGCTGACGTAGGGAGAGGGCAGCGGCATGAGCGATGAAGAACGTACGGTCTTCCTGATCGCGCACACCGGCCGGGAGGCGGCGCTGCGCAGCGTCGAGGGCCTGGTGCACGGGCTGCTGAAGGCGGGGCTCCGGATCAGACTGCTGGAGGCCGAGGCGGTGGACCTCGACCTGCCGGAGGGGGTCGAGGAGGTCGCGGAGGGGCCGGGCGCGGCGGACGGCTGCGAGCTGATCCTGGTCGCCGGGGGCGACGGGACGCTGCTGCGCGGCGCGGAGTTGGCGCGTTCGCACGGGCTGCCGATGCTGGGCATCAACCTCGGCCGGGTCGGCTTCCTGGCCGAGGCCGAGCGGGACGACCTGGCCGTGGTGGTCGAGCGCGTGGTCGAGGCCGACTACGAGGTCGAGGAGCGGATGACGATCGACGTCATCGTCCGGACCAACGGCGATGTGGTGCACCAGGACTGGGCGTTGAACGAGGCGTCGATCGAGAAGGCGTCCCGGGAAAGGATGTTGGAGGTGGTGACCGAGGTGGACGGCCGCCCGGTCTCCAACTTCGGCTGCGACGGGGTGGTCTGCGCGACGCCGACCGGCTCGACCGCGTACGCGTTCTCGGGCGGCGGGCCGGTGGTGTGGCCGGAGGTGGAGGCGCTGCTGATGGTGCCGATCTCCGCGCACGCGCTGTTCGCCCGGCCGCTGGTGACCTCGCCGGACTCGGTGCTGGCCGTCGAGGTGCAGCCCAAGACCCCGCACGGGGTGCTCTGGTGCGACGGGCGGCGTTCGGTCGAACTGCCCGCCGGGGCACGGGTGGAGGTGCGCCGGGGGCAGACGCCGGTGCGGCTGGCCCGGCTGCACCGGGCGCCGTTCACCGACCGGCTGGTGGCCAAGTTCGCGCTCCCGGTGACGGGTTGGCGCGGACGGTCGAACCACTCCTGCTGACCCGAAGCGCCTGGCGCGGCGTCAGACCGCCAGTGCCTGGCCCTCGTCGGCCGGGCCGAACCGGCCGCCCGCCGTCGCGCGGGCGGCCACCTCGGCCAGCCGCTCGACGGCGGCGGGGACGGCCGCGGCGGGCACGGTGAGCGGGATCCGGATGTGGTGCTCGAAGGCGCCGTCCGAGCCGAACCGGTTGCCGGCCGCGATCCGCACCCCGGCGGGCTCCCCGGCCCGGGCCAGCGCCGCGCCGGACAGGCCGCCGGTGGAGACCCAGAGCGAGAGGCCGCCGGGCGGCAGCGCGAAACTCCAGTCCGGGAGCTGCTCGGACAGCGCGGCGGCGAAGGCGTGGGCGGTGGCCCGCATCCGGTCCAGCTGGTGGGCGCGGACGGCGGGGAGCGGCTCGCCCAGCAGCTCGGCGGCGATCAGCTGGTCGAGCACCGGGGTGCCGACGTCGCTGTAGACCCGCTCGGAGGCCAGCCGCCGGACGAGCGCGGGCGCGGCCCGGACCCAGCCGATCCGCAGGCCGCCCCAGAGCAGCTTGCCGGCCGAGCCGACGGAGACCACCTGGGCGGAGCGGTCCAGCGCCGCCATCGGACGCGGCAGCGGGGTGGACTCCGGGACGCCCCAGCCGAGTTCGGCGGTGGTCTCGTCGACCAGCACGACGCTCCCGGCCGCCCGGGCGGCGGCCAGCAGTCGGCGGCGCTGCTCCTCGTCGACCAGCGCGCCGGTCGGGTTGTGGAAGTCCGGAATGACGTACGAGACCTTGGGGGCGGCCCCGCGCAGCACCCGCTGCCACTCCTCCAGGTCCCAGTGGGGCTGTGCCCCGCCCGCTCGCCCGTGCCAGGAGGCGGCGTACGGGACCGGCACCAGGCGGGCCCCGGTGAGGCGCAGGGCCTGGAGGGTGTGGGCGTAACTGGGGGCCTCGACGGCGACCCGGTCGCCGCGGCCGACCAGGACCCGCTGGATCAGGTGCAGGCCGCCCATCGCGCCGGTGGTGACCAGGATCTGGTCGGGAGTGGTGGGCAGTCCGCGCTCGGTGTAGCGGCGGGCGACGGCCTCGCGCAGCACCGGGACGCCGGTGGGGTAGTGGCCGTGTCCGGCGGCGTAGTGCGGCAGCAGTTCGACGGCCCGGGCGGCGGCCAGGCCGAGCCAGGGCTGCGGGGCGGGCAGGGCGGCGACGCCGAGGTCCAGGATCCGGCCCTGCTCGTCCGGCGGGACGGGGTGCAGGGCGTCGCTGGGCGGCGGGGCGCCCTCGGGCAGGGAGGTCCAGCTGCCGGCGCCGCGCCGGCTGCGCAGGTAGCCGTCGCCGCGCAGGGTCTCGTACGCGGTGGCGACGGTGGTGCGGCTGAGGTCCAGGGCGGAGGCGAGCTCGCGTTCGGCGGGCAGCCGGGCGCCGACCGGCAGCCGGCCCTCGGTGACCAGCAGCCGGATCTGCCCGGCGAGGGTGCGATAGGCGGGGCGGCGGGCGGTGGCCGGTTCGGGGAGCCGCGCGGTGGCGAGCAGCCGGGCCAGCGCGGGCGGGGTGACGGTGGTGTGCCAGTCGGCCATGGCGCATCAGTCCACTTGCTCGGGATTGGCCCTGTCGAGGGCCACATTGGCCTGGCCATCATGGCAGGGCGGCCATCGAGCCGCCACCACCGGGGGCGCTCCCCGGGGTGCGGCACCACCCGCAGGAGCACCATTGGCCGCCACGACCGCCACGACCACCACGACCGCCACGACCACCACGACGTCCCCGAGCGCCCCGCCCGCGTCCGCAACGGCTCGACAGAGCCTCGCCGTCCAGGTCCTCGGCGACACCCACGCGCTCGGCCGGCGCCTTCCGCAGCTGGCCGTCGGCCTCACCCTGTACGGGGTGAGCATGGCGCTGATGCTCCGCTCCGGCCTCGGCCTGGATCCCTGGGACGTCTTCCACCAGGGACTGCAACGGGTGCTCGGCCTCACCGTGGGCGCCTGGGTGACGATCTGCGGGGCCCTGGTCCTGCTGCTGTGGATCCCGCTGCGCCAGCGCCCGGGGGTGGGCACCGTCGCCAACGTGCTGATGATCGGCGCGGCGATGGACCTCACACTGGGCCTGGTCGGCGGTCCGCACGGCCTGCCCGGCCGGGTGGCGCTGATGGCCGCCGCAGTGGTGCTCAACGGCGTGGCCTCGGGCCTCTACATCGGCGCGCGCCTGGGCCCCGGCCCGCGCGACGGCCTGATGACCGGCCTGCACCGGCGCACCGGGCGTTCGCTGCGGCTGATCCGCACCGGCATCGAGCTGACCGTGCTGGCCGCCGGACTGCTGCTCGGCGGCACGGCCGGGGTCGGCACCGTCGTGTACGCGCTGCTGATCGGCCCGCTCGTGCAGCTCTTCCTGCCGTGGTGCACGGTGCCCACCGCCGCCCAAACCTCCCGGAAGGGGTGAACTCGGCGGCAACGAGTTGCCGCGCGCCGTTGCCGCTCGTCGCGCTCCGGGGGCGGAACCTCGTAAGGTCGTCTCCGTGTTGGACGAGATGCGGATACGGGATCTTGGGGTCATCGACGACGCGGTGGTCGAGCTGGCCCCCGGCTTCACCGCCGTGACCGGTGAGACCGGCGCCGGCAAGACCATGGTCGTGACCAGCCTCGGCCTGCTGCTCGGCGGACGCGCCGACCCCGGCCTGGTGCGGCACGGCGCCGGGCGCGCCGTGGTGGAGGGCAGGCTGGAACTGCCCGCCGACTCCCCGGTGGCGGCGCGCGCCGTCGAGGCCGGGGCGGAACTGGACGACGGCGCCCTGCTGGTCAGCCGCACCGTCTCCGCCGAGGGGCGCTCCAGGGCGTACGTCGGCGGGCGGGCCGTCCCGGTCGGGCTGCTCACCGAGCTCGGCGAGGACCTGATCGCCGTGCACGGCCAGACCGACCAGCAGCGGCTGCTGCGCCCGGCCCGCCAGCGCGGCGCGCTGGACCGCTACGCGGGCGAGTCGGTGGCCGAGCCGCTGGCCCGCTACCGGGAGACCTACCGCGCCCTGCGCGAGGTCTCGGCCACCCTGGAGGAGCTGACCACCCGGGCCCGCGAGCGCGCCCAGGAGGCCGACCTGCTCCGCTTCGGCCTGGACGAGATCGCCGCCGCCGAGCCGGTGGCCGGCGAGGACGTCGAGCTGGCCGCCGAGGCCGAGCGGCTCGGCCACGCCGACGCGCTGTCCTCCGCGGCGACCCTCGCCCACGCCGCCCTGGCCGGCGACCCGGCCGACCCGGAGGCGCTGGACGCGGGCACCCTGCTCGCCCAGTCCCGGCGCGCCCTGGACGCGGTGCGCCACCACGACGAGCGCCTCGCCGCCCTGGCCGACCGGCTGAACGAGGTCGGCTACCTGCTGGCCGACGTCGCCGGTGACCTGGCCGGCTACGCCGACGACCTGGACGCCGACCCGGTGCGGCTGGCCGCGGTCGAGGACCGCCGGGCCGTGCTGGCCCAGCTGCTGCGCAAGTACGGCGGCGAGGAGAACACCCTCGCCGAGGTGATCGCCTGGGCCGAGGCCGGCTCCGCCCGGCTCGCCGAACTCGACGGCGACGACGAGCGGATCGACCAGCTCGGCGCCCAGGAGACCGAGCTGAGGGCCGAGTTGGCCGAGCTGGCGGCCGAGGTGTCGGCCGCCCGGCAGGCCGCCGCCGGGCGCTTCGCCGAGGCCGTCTCCGCCGAGCTCGCCGAACTGGCCATGCCGCACGCCCGGGTGACCTTCTCGATCACCCGGGTCGACGACCTGGCCGGGATCGAGGTGGACGGCCGAAGCGTCGCGTACGGGCCGCACGGCGTGGACGAGGTCGAGGTGCTGCTCGCCCCGCACCCCGGCGCCCAGCCCCGTCCGATCGCCAAGGGCGCCTCGGGCGGTGAGCTGTCCCGGGTGATGCTCGCCGTCGAGGTGGTCTTCGCGGGCGCCGACCCCGTTCCCACCTACCTGTTCGACGAGGTGGACGCGGGCGTCGGCGGCAAGGCCGCGGTCGAGATCGGCCGCCGGCTGGCCAAACTGGCCGAAACCGCCCAGGTCGTGGTGGTCACCCACCTCCCGCAGGTCGCCGCCTTCGCGGACCGGCACCTGGTGGTGGAGAAGACCAACGACGGGACCGTGACCCGTTCCGGCGTCAAGGTGTTGAACGACGAGGAGCGGGTGCGCGAACTCTCCCGGATGCTGGCCGGCCTGGAGGACTCGGAGCTGGGCCGCGCCCACGCCGAAGAGCTGCTGGCCGCTGCCCGCGCCCCCCGCCACCGGTAGTCCCGGGCGGCGGCCCTCACCGCGGGACGACGGCGCGCCTCCCGTGGCGCCGACTGTCCAAGAGGGCCGCCGACCTGGCATGGTGGCGGCTGGACACTGGCTTTCCAGTCCCGAGCGCCGCCCGGCGGGCAACCCTCGCGAAGCGGCGCGCGAACCTGATCGAGTCGGATGCGAGACGACGTGGACCATTCCGCTGCCCGGGCCACCGCGGCCGCCCCCGAACCGGGGCAGCTGCACGTGGTACTCGTCCTGGCCGCCAGCACCGGCGGCATCGGTGCGCACGTGCGCTCCCTGGCCCAGGGCCTGGTGGCGCACGGGGTGATCGTGACGGTCTGCGCACCGGCCGGTACGGACGCGCTGTTCGGCTTCTCCCGCACGGGCGCGCGGTTCCACACGGTCGACATCACCCCCACAGCGGGCGCCCGCAGCGACGCCACCGCGATCGGCGAACTGCGCCGGGCCTTCACCGGCGCCGACGTGGTGCACGCCCACGGGCTGCGCGCCGGGCTGCTGTCCGACCTCGCGCTGCGCACCGCCGGCCGGTTCCCGGGCCTGCGCCCGGAGACTCCGCTGGTGGTCACCTCGCACCACGCGCTGCTGGCCACCGGCATGGAGCGGCGCCTGCAGCGGCTGATGGAGCGCCGGGTGGCGCGCGCCGCCGACCTGGTCCTCGGCGCCTCCTCCGACCTGGTCGCCCGGGCCCGCGAGCTGGGCGCCACCGACGCCCGGCTGGGCCCGGTGGCCGCCCCGCCGATGCCCGAGGGCCGGATCGGCCGGGCCGAGGCGCGGGCCGCACTGCTCGGCGACGGACCGGACCGCCCGCTGGTGCTTGCGGTCGGCCGGCTCGTCCCGCAGAAGGCCTTCGGGCTGCTGCTGGACGCCACCGGCGAGCTGTCCGCGCTGGACCCGGAGCCGCTGCTGCTGCTCGCCGGGGACGGCCCGGAGGCGGTCCCGCTGCGCGAGCGGGTGACCGCCGAGAAGCTGCCGGTGCGACTGCTCGGCTACCGCACCGACGTGCCCGACCTGCTGGCCGCCGCCGACGTGGTGGTGGTCTCCAGCCGCTGGGAGGCCCGTTCGCTGGTGGTCCAGGAGGCGATGCGGGCCGGTGTGCCGGTGGTCGCCACCGCCGTCGGCGGCATCCCCGAACTGGTCGGCGACGCCGCCGTGCTGGTGGCGCCCGGCGATCCGGCGGCGCTCGGCCGGGCGGTGCGCGAGCTGCTGGCCGACCCGGCCCGCCGCGAGCGGTTGGTGGCGGCCGGCCGGCAGCAGGCCGAGACCTGGCCGGACGAGGCCGCCACCGTCGCCCAGGTGCTCAGCACCTACGACGAGTTGGTCCAGCGCGCCTGACCTAGACCGTCGCCTGCTCGATCCGGTCGGCGGCCGGGCCGTCCGGCTGGGCCGACAGGTAGGCGGCGCCGCAGGCGGTCAGCCGCAGGGCGGTGTCGATCAGCGGGACGTGGCTGAAGGCCTGCGGGAAGTTGCCGACCTGGCGCTTGAGCCGCGGGTCCCACTCCTCGGCGAGCAGTCCGAGGTCGTTGCGCAGCGACAGCAGCCGGTCGAACAGCTCGCGGGCCTCCTGGACCCGCCCGATCATGGCGAGGTCGTCGGCCAGCCAGAAGGAGCAGGCCAGGAAGGCGCCCTCGTGGCCGGACAGCCCGTCGACGTTGTTGCCCGTCTCGTCGTGGGTCGGGTAGCGCAGCACGAAGCCGTCCTCGGTGGACAGTTCGCGCTGGATCGCCTCGATGGTGCCGATCACCCGCTTGTCGTCCGGCGGCAGGAAGCCGACCTGGGGGATGAGCAGCAGCGAGGCGTCGAGCTCCTGGCCGCCGTAGTACTGGGTGAAGGTGTTGCGCTCCGGGTCGTAGCCCTTCTCGCAGACGTCCCGGTGGATGGTGTCGCGCAGTTCGCGCCAGCGCTCCAGGTGGCCGTCGGCGGGGGCGTCGTCGGGGGTCTGCTCCAGCAGCTTGATGGTGCGGTCGACCGCGACCCAGGCCATCACCTTGGAGTGGACGAAGTGTCGGCGCGGGCCGCGGACCTCCCAGATGCCCTCGTCCGGGTTCTGCCAGTGGTCCTCCAGGTACTCGATCAGGCGGAGCTGGAGGTGGTGGGCGTGGTCGTTGCGGACCAGGCCGGTCATGTGGGCCAGGTGCAGGGCCTCCACCACCTCGCCGTAGACGTCGAGCTGGAGCTGCCCGGCGGCGCCGTTGCCGACCCGGACGGGCTGGGAGCCCTCGTAGCCGGGCAGCCACTCCAGCGAGGTCTCGTTGAGCTCGCGCTCGCCGGCGATGCCGTACATGATCTGCAGGTTCTCCGGGTCCCCGGCGACGGCCCGCAGCAGCCACTCCCGCCAGGCCTTGGCCTCCTCGCGGTAGCCGGTGCGCAGCAACGAGGACAGGGTGATCGCGGCGTCGCGCAGCCAGGTGTAGCGGTAGTCCCAGTTGCGTTCGCCGCCGATGTCCTCCGGCAGGGAGGTGGTGGGCGCGGCGACGATGCCGCCGGTGGGGGCGTAGGTGAGGCCCTTGAGGGTGATCAGCGATCGGACCACGGCCTCGCGGTAGGGGCCCTGGTAGGTGCACTGGTCGGCCCAGTCGTGCCAGAAGTCGGCGGTGGCGTCGAGCATCGCCTCGGCGTCCGGGACGTCCGGGGGCTCCAGGTGGGAGGCCTGCCAGGTGAGGGCGAAGGCGATCCGATCGCCGGCCCGGACGGTGAAGTCGGCGTACGTCGTCAGGTCTCGGCCGTAGGTCTCGGCCTCGCCGTCCAGCCAGACCGAGTCGGGGCCGGCCATGGCGACGGTGCGGTGGCCGCCGTCGGCCTGCTCGACCCGGTGCACCCAGGGGACGATCCGGCCGTACGAGAAGCGCATCCGCAGCGCCGAGCGCATCCGGACGGCGCCGGCCACGCCCTCGACGATCCGGATCACCTGGGGGACGGCGTCCCGGCCGGCCAGCGGGCGGGGCGGCATGAAGTCGATCACCCGGACGGTGCCGCCCTGGGTGTCCCACTCCTGCTCCAGGATCAGCGAGTCGCCCCGGTAGCGGCGCCGGTCGGCGGGCAGGGCGGGGGCGGCGGCGGTGGGCGGGGGCACGCGCAGGTCGCCGGGGGTGGCGATGCGGACCCGGCCGACGGCGGCGGGGGTCGTGGCGGCCGGGGCGGGGAGCTCGGTCACGACGGCCTCGGCCGGACCGATCCGCCAGAAGCCGTGTTCATCGGTGCCGAGCAGGCCGGCGAACACGGCCGGCGAGTCGAAGCGGGGCAGGCAGAGCCAGTCCACCGCCCCGTCCCTGCTGACCAGGGCAGCGGTCTGCATGTCCCCGATGAGTGCGTAGTCCTCGATACGGCCGGCCACGTGGATCTCCAGTTCGCAATGTGGTCAGGGCATCGGCGAACGAACCAGGGAGCGAGCGGTCTGCGGGGCCGGGGGTTCACCCCGGGACGTCCGGCCCGCCGGGGGGTGGTGGCGGGCCTTGCTGGAGTGTCCGCGCGGGGCTCGGTCGAGCCCCTGGGGGTGGGTGGGAAGGAGCTGGATTACGGGGAGGTCCGGTCGCGCATCGGGGACCGGGAGTGTCCTGACGCTCCCACGCCCTCCGCGTGCTCGTGCTGTCGCGATGCGTCCGTGCAGCTTACGACGGACGAAAGGGGCGAAGCACGCGGGCGCAGCCTCGTGTGGCGCCGCAATTCGGCGGAAATGCCGTGCATCGCGGGGGCGCGGCGCAGGATGGTCCGGAAGGATCAGCTCCGGGTGGCCGTAACGGAGGAGCCGGAATGGCCCGGACGGTGCGCTCCGGCTGGCCCGGTCCGGTGGGTGGTGCGACCGGTGTGACTCGTGCGGCGCATGATGCGCCGGGTGGTGCGCCCGGCGTACGCTCCCCGAGTGCCGCGCGCGGGCCGAAAGGCGTCCCGGTCAGGTCACTGATACCCTGGTATCCCGTGGACCGGCGGGGTCAAACGCCCCGGACCAGCCGAACCGACGACCCTACGAGCGCCGAGCACTCGCGGCCTCCGTCGCCCGGCGAGCCGCGAGCCTCCCGCCCACGTCACCTTCGACACGCGACCCACGGGAGCCCCCTCTTGGCACAGCCCCATTCCGGCAAGGCAGCGAACGGCCGCGCCGTGACGACCAAGCACCTCTTCGTCACCGGGGGTGTCGCCTCTTCGCTCGGCAAGGGGCTGACCGCCTCCAGCCTGGGCGCGCTGCTCAAGGCCCGCGGCCTGCGCGTGACGATGCAGAAGCTGGACCCGTACCTCAACGTGGACCCCGGGACGATGAACCCGTTCCAGCACGGTGAGGTCTTCGTCACCGACGACGGCGCCGAGACCGACCTGGACATCGGTCACTACGAGCGCTTCCTGGACACCAACCTGCACGGCTCGGCGAACGTGACCACCGGGCAGGTGTACTCGACGGTCATCGCCAAGGAGCGCCGCGGGGAGTACCTGGGCGACACCGTCCAGGTCATCCCGCACATCACCAACGAGATCAAGTCCCGGATCCGCCGGATGGCGACCGAGGACGTCGACGTGGTGATCACCGAGGTCGGCGGCACGGTCGGCGACATCGAGTCGCTGCCGTTCCTGGAGGCCGTGCGCCAGGTCCGCCACGAGGTCGGCCGCGACAACGTGTTCTTCGTGCACGTCTCCCTGCTGCCCTACATCGGCCCCTCGGGCGAGCTCAAGACCAAGCCCACCCAGCACTCCGTCGCCGCGCTGCGCAACATCGGCATCCAGCCCGACGCCGTCGTGCTGCGCGCCGACCGCGAGGTCCCCCAGGCCATCAAGCGCAAGATCTCCCTGATGTGCGACGTCGACGAGGAAGCGGTGGTCGCGGCCATCGACGCCAAGTCGATCTACGACATCCCCAAGGTCCTCCACGGCGAAGGCCTGGACGCCTACGTCGTACGCCGCCTGGACCTGCCCTTCCGCGACGTCGACTGGACCACCTGGGACGACCTGCTGCGCCGCGTCCACGAGCCGCAGCACATCGTCAAGGTCGCCCTGGTCGGCAAGTACATCGACCTGCCGGACGCCTACCTGTCGGTGACCGAGGCGCTGCGCGCCGGTGGTTTCGCCAACAACGCCCGGGTCGAGATCAAGTGGGTGACCTCGGACGACTGCGAGAGCCCGGAGGGCGCGCGGGAGCAGCTGGGTGACGTGGACGCGATCTGCGTTCCCGGCGGGTTCGGGGACCGGGGCGTCAACGGCAAGGTGGGTGCCATCACCTACGCGCGGGAGAACAAGGTCCCGCTGCTGGGGCTGTGCCTGGGTCTGCAGTGCGTGGTGATCGAGGCCGCGCGCAACCTTGCGGGTCTGCCGGAGGCGAACTCGACGGAGTTCGACGCCGCGGCCAGGCACCCGGTGATCTCCACGATGGCGGAGCAGCTGGCCATCGTGGACGGCAAGGGCGATCTGGGCGGCACGATGCGTCTGGGCCTGTACCCGGCCAAGCTGGCGGAGGGCTCGATCGTGCGTGAGGTGTACGGCGGTGAGCAGTACGTCGAGGAGCGCCACCGTCACCGCTACGAGGTGAACAACGCCTACCGTGCGGACCTGGAGAAGACCGGCCTGCAGTTCTCGGGCCTGTCGCCCAAGGGCGATCTGGTCGAGTACGTGGAGTACCCGCGCGAGGTGCACCCGTACCTGGTGGCCACCCAGGCCCACCCGGAGCTGAAGTCCCGCCCGACCCGCCCGCACCCGCTGTTCGCGGGCCTGGTCAAGGCCGCCATCGACATCAAGACCGCGCCCGCCGAGTAGTCGTCTCCTCCTCGGTCGTTCACCGGACGGCGGCTCCGCGATTCCCGTGGAGCCGCCGTCCGGCGTTAGATTGTGTCGTACTGACGAAAAGGGGAGAGCGATGGACGAGCAGCGCGACCTGGTGATCGCCGACACGGCCGAGGAGTGGGAGGTCCGGGGCAGCACCACGCCGTTCCAGGGCAAGGTCACCGGCGTGCGCAGCGAGGAGGTCCGGATGCCCGACGGCAGCTGGGCCCGGCGCGACTACCAGACCCACCCCGGCTCGGTCTCCGTACTCGCCCTGGACGACAAGGAGCGGGTGCTGGTGCTGCGCCAGTACCGCCACCCGGTCCGCCAGCGGCTGTGGGAGCTGCCGGCCGGCCTGCTCGACGTGCCGGGCGAGAACCCGTGGCACGCCGCCCAGCGCGAGCTGTACGAGGAGGCCCACTGCAAGGCCGACACCTGGCGGATCCTGGCCGACTACTACACCTCCCCGGGCGGCACCGACGAGGCGCTGCGGATGTTCCTGGCGACCGACCTGTCGGACGCCGAGGGCGAGCGCTACGCGGCCGAGGGCGAGGAGCAGGAGATCGAGGTCGCCTGGGTGCCGGTGCCCGAGCTGATCCGGCTGATCCACGCCGGTCAGCTGCACAACCCGACCCTGATCACCGGCACCCTCGCCCTGCACGCCGCGCTGACCTCCCCGGACGGCCTGGACGCGCTGCGCCGCCCGGACGCCCCGTGGCCGGCCCGGCCGTTCGAGGCGTGAGCCCGTCCGAGGCGTGAGCCCCACCGGGCAGCGGGCGCCCCGGGGGACGTCGGCGAACGACCCGGCTTGATGCCTTGGGATGATTTGCCGGTTCGTACGACCGGATGTCACCTCTGATCAGCCGGACGGTCGAACTACGCTTCCCGGACAGGGCGCCCGTCCCGGGCCGCCCGCTTTTTCGCGCCGGGGCGCTGAGCGCGGGATGACGTCGGGAGTGGGCACGGGTGGCGAGGAAGACGGCGACGATGGACTCCGGCCCCGACGCGCCCGCGAGCGCCGTTCCGGGGCTCGACCGGCTGCCGGCCGGGCCCGCGCTGTTCGCCGGGCGGCGCGCCGAGCTG